>NZ_JAQSJE010000005.1 GCF_028649535.1 Mannheimia cairinae
TGGTGCTACCTGACTCCATACCGAACTCAGAAGTAAAACGCAGTAACGCCGATGGTAGTGTAGTGTTTCGCTATGTGAGAGTAGGACATCGCCAGATTGAATAATGGACCCTGAGTAGAGATGCTTGGGGTTTTGTTTTTTGTAGCGTAAGAGGAATAGAAAAAGGCATATAGGACAAAATAGTTGGTTTTTTTGCATTTCATATGCCTTTTGTGGCATAAGTTCATACAGGAAAAAGAATATAGTAGGTAGATGATGATTAGCAAAAGTGGGTTAATAAATTTTTAACCCACCTAACAGATTTATTAGCATTTACTGCTATATCAGAAGAGATTTATTGATTTTTTAGAATTAAACATCCCATTTAGCGAATTCAATATATTCAGTAAGCTCTGGATATTGTTTTAACCATTTTTGCCATTGGACTTCATTCACTTCAATTTGTACAATCCTTTCACCAAATTCGTTAAAATGTTCTGTTTTAATACAATCTTCGGATTTGAATTGAGTATAAATTGCTCCTGCAGTCACAGGAAGTAGTATGGTTTTGCACACTAAGTTGCTTCGCAATCTTTCCTGAATTGCTTGGAACAAAAGCTCAATACCAAGGTTTTTTTGGGCAGATAAATAGACTGCAATCGGTGTGCCGTCCTCATTACGTTCAATATGGGGTTCAACCCCCTCAAGTTTATCTGTTTTATTAAACACAAGTAATGTTGGAATATCTAACGCATCGATTTCATCAAGTACTTGATTTACTGCATCAATATTTTCATTTTTACGCTCATCTGCGGCATCGATGACGTGTAGTAACAATGTTGCTTCCGTAGTTTCTTGTAAAGTTGATTTAAATGCTGAGACTAAATCGTGAGGTAAAAATCGTATAAAACCAACCGTATCGGCTAAAATAGCCGTGCCAACATCTCGTATTTGAATACGTCGAAGCGTCGGGTCAAGGGTAGCAAAGAGTTGATCAGCTGCATAAACATCGGCTTGGGTAATTGAATTAAATAGTGTAGATTTACCGGCATTGGTATATCCAACTAAGGAAATGGTTGGAATATCCGCCTTTTGTCGTGTTTTACGATTTTGATTGCGTTGTTTATTCACTTTTTCTAAGCGATTTAACAACTGTTGAATTCGTACTTTGATTAAACGGCGATCCGTTTCTAATTGTGTTTCGCCTGGGCCTCGTAAGCCGACAGCACCACCTTTTTGTTGATCTTGATTTGCTACTCGGCGAACAAGACGGGTTGAGAGATGGCGAAGCTGTGCCAGTTCTACTTGCAGTTTTCCTTCGTGAGAACGTGCCCGTTGTGCAAAAATATCCAAAATTAGTCCTGTTCTATCCACCACTCGGCAACCGCATAATGATTGCAAATTACGGGCTTGAGCAGGGCTAAGTTGATGATTAACCAGCACAACAGTCGCACCAAGATTTTCAACGGCTTCAGCAATTTCTTCAGCTTTGCCTTGCCCGACATAATATTTAATATGCGGGCTTTGACGAGAAGTAGTCAGCGTTGCAAGCACTTCTACACCTGCAGATTCAGCAAGAGCTTTAAATTCGAGTAGATTCTCAACATCTTTACGTTGGGCAAGATAAAGGTGGACAAGAATAGCTTTGTCTTTATCCGCTGCGATTGGATTTGCTATTTCTGAAGGTCTCTCGGCTAAAATTTCGCTTTCTTCAGATAAAGCAAAGCCAAACGCAGAATGTTCTTCTGAGTTTGGCAATGATTTATTTAACATATTGTTAATAATTCAATTATTCTGCTTGTTCAGCAGGTGTTTCAGTGGCAGGCTGGGGCTGCTGAGCTTGTTGGTTGTTATTATTGTTATGCGACAGTGCACGAGCAGGGACAACCGTTGAAATAGCGTGTTTATACACCATTTGGCTCACAGTGTTTTTTAATAAAATTACAAATTGATCAAAAGACTCAATTTGACCTTGTAATTTAATGCCGTTAACTAAATAAATTGAAACAGGAATACGCTCACGACGAAGTGCATTCAAATATGGATCTTGTAGAGATTGACCTTTTGCCATTTTGTTTTCCTTTTTATTGTTGTGTACTGTTTAATAGGACAGTAAATTATTCTATAAGTGCCAAAGGCATTTAGATATTATCATAATTATTCAAATAATGATCGATCTTTTCAATCATTTTTGTTTTTGAGCTGGTCGGATCTAAACTATCCAACCAAGTTAGCTTACCTTGCCAGCTACGAAGCCAAGTAATTTGTCGTTTCGCTAACTGTCTGGTTGCACAAATGCCTTTAAAAATTGCCTCGTCCACTGAAATATCGCCTTGTAGATATTCCCACATTTGGCGATAGCCTACGCAACGAATTGAGGGTAGATTGATATGCAAATCGCCACGTAAAAATAACCGCTTGACCTCATCTTCAAAGCCTAAATCAATCATTTTGTGAAAACGTTGTTCAATGCGTTGGTGTAACACTGCACGGTCTTGTGGTGCAATGGCAAATTGGAGAATATCATAAGGTAAAGCCTCTCCTTGCTGTGCAGTTAATTCTGTCATTGTTTTACCCGTAATATAAAACACTTCCAAGGCACGGTTAATCCTCTGACTATCATTTGGGTTGATTCTAGCCCCTGCAATAGGATCAATCTGAACTAATTCTTTATGCAGTTCCGCCCAACCCATTTGCTCGGCTTTCATTTCAATCTTCGAGCGAATTTCAGGATCCGCAGAAGGCAATGGTGAAAGCCCTTCCAATAAGGCTTTGTAATAAAGCATAGTTCCACCAACTAATAGCGGAATTTTGCCTTGTGCAGTAATATCCGCCATTTCACGCAAAGCATCTGCGTGGAAGTTCATTGCTGAATAGCTTTCTGAAGGATCTAAAATATCAATTAAACGATGAGGGGCTAAAGCAAGTTCTTCCTTGCTCGGCTTTGCAGTACCGATGTCCATTCCCTTATAAATCAAGGCAGAATCGACACTTATCACTTCCACAGGAAGTTGCTGGCGTAATGCAATTGCTAAATCTGTTTTCCCCGACGCTGTCGGGCCCATTAAAAAAATGGCGAGTGGTTTTTTCATTTTTAATTATTATCTGTTAAAAAAGATGAATAGTAATCTAACCCCAAAGTTAGATTAAGCTAATTCAGTAATTAAACGTTGTATTCCTGCAGTATTAATTTTTTCTTAAATTGTAAATTCAGCTAATTATTTCGTCTATTATGCTAGAAAAAACAAACCGTTTATCAATAAAGGATAAACGGCTTTTTATATTTTTAGCATAGTAAGCAGAATTGATAAGTAATTCTATCATCTGTTTTTAAAATAGATTCTATAGGATAGAAATTACCTAGCACCAAAAACAACAATAGTTTTGCCGTGTGCAGAAATTAGCCCTTCATCTTCCAACATCTTCAAAATTCTACCCACAGTTTCACGAGAGCAGCCAACCATTTGCCCAATTTCTTGACGAGTGATTTTGATCTGCATTCCTTGTGGATGTGTCATTGCATCAGGCATTTTGGCTAAATTAAGTAATGTTTGGGCAATGCGACCTGCAACATCTAAGAATGCAAGATTACCAACTTGGCGAGAAGTCTGACGTAGGCGACGAGCCATTTGAGCAGATAAATACATCAAAATATCAGGATTTAAATGCACCAACTGTTTAAATTTTTTATAGGAAATTTCAGCAATTTCACAAGGGCCTTTTGTACGAACAAAAGCTGTACGTTGTTGCAATTTTTCTTCAAATAAACTGAGTTCACCAACAAACTCACCGGTACCTAGATTTGTGAGTAGCATTTCTTTGGTTTCATCATCTTTGATATAGACTGAAACTGAACCGTTAACAATGTAAAAAAGTGATTGAGCATCTTCACCAGCGTGAATTAAAGTATATTTTGCTGGATAGCGATGGATATGGCAATGTGTCAAAAACCACTCAACCGCAGGATCGTGAATTGAAGGAGGCGGTGTCACATTCTCAAGCGGAGCAGTTGAAAGAGTCATATCTTGCATAATATATCCTATAATCATTTATGGTTAGGTTAAATTAAGTTCCCAAAATTCTAGCACGAAATTAATCTTTAACCTAAGAAAGATTTTTTCTTTTTAATATCAAGACTTTCGTGTAATTCAGACCAAACGATTACCACTTTATCAGCCTTTAGCTGTGCTAGCAAGCGTTCTCTTTTTTCTTCAAGAGAAAGCTCTTTTTCGCCGTAGTCGGTGCCTTCTCGTAAAATAAAAGAATCCAAAATATTATTTAAAGTGGATTCTTCCAATTCTTGCCAAGGTATTATCATAATTATTCAAATAGAGGTTTAATAAAAGCCCATTGCTTTTCAAAATGTTGATGTTGATTGTAGCTAAAGTTTGAACGAACTAAGCGTAAGAATTGCCCTTCGCAGAAGTTCACTAAATAACCGGCCAAAGCACGTTCATCTTCAAAGGTTTTTCGCTCTCGCAACTTACTTAATTGCAAAATATTAGCAAATTGTAATTCTAAATTATCAAAGAATTTTGCTACACGGACTTTAAGCAGATCGTCTTCAAACATTAAAGCGTGCCCTGTTAAGATTCTTGTTACTCCTGGGTTTTTTCGAGAAAATTCTAAAATAGTATAAAGAATCGCTCGTACTGAGTTTGCACTACTATCTTGCCGTTTATTTGCGTGAATATAGCTAGTAAGCGTTTGCTCAATTTTCTCAATTAATGCCTCAAACATTTTGGTTTTGCTAGGAAAGTAGCGATATAAAGCCCCCTCCGAAACACCAACTGCAGCCGCTAGACGTTCAGTGGTAATACGTTGCATACCGTTTTCTGAATTAAGTAATCCGATTAACACCTCTAATACTTGTTGTTGGCGTTCCATAACGGATTTTTTCGGCATTTTTATTTTAGGTTCTGTCATTGATTTTCCTGATAATAGCTTAAATTATTGCTTACCTGAATGTCCGAAACCGCCTTCACCACGTTCGGTTTGCTCAAAATCCCGCACGATATTAAAGCTCGCTTGTACCACTGGCACAAAGACAAGTTGGGCAATGCGGTCGCCAATGTTTACGGTGAAGTCCTCATTGCTACGGTTCCAAAGTGAAACCATTAATGGTCCTTGGTAGTCGCTATCAATTAAGCCCACTAAGTTGCCTAATACTATTCCATTTTTATGTCCTAAGCCTGAACGTGGTAAAATCACGGCAGCTAAATTTGGATCGGCAATATAAATGGAAATTCCGGTTGGAATCAAAACAGTTTGTCCTGCTTTTACTGTTAAAGGTTCGTTAATCAACGCACGCAAATCTAAACCTGCTGAACCTTCGGTTGCATAAGCTGGCAAAGGGAATTCACTACCGATACGACTATCTAAAATTTTTAAATCAATTTGTTTCATTATTTTTCCTTTTGTAAAATTTTTACATTTTTCAACCGCTTGCAAGCGGTTGTTTTTATTTCATTTTTTGCAATTAAGGTTCATCTTACTTTGCTTGAAAACGAGCCACGATTTCTTGAACCAAACTTTCTGCTAGTTTGTTTTTATCTGCAAGCGGTAGTTTTTTCTCGCCATTTTGCCAAAAGAGATGTAATGCATTTTGATCCTGACCGAATACCTGTCCGCCGGATACATCATTGGCACAAATCATATCCAAATTTTTGCATTGTAGTTTCGATTTGGCATATTCCGCCACATTTTGCGTTTCTGCAGCAAATCCCACAACAAAGGGGCGGTTTTGAGAAAGATTAGCGACATTGGCAATAATATCGGGGTTTTTGACTAATTTGAGTGTCAATTCATCATTGTCAGCGGTTTTCTTGATTTTTTGATCAGAAACTTCTGCCATTCGGTAATCTGCCACTGCCGCACAGCCGATAAAAATTGCAGAATGTTGTGCAAATTTGACCGCTTGTTGTTCCATTTCAACTGCTGATTCCACATTGACTCTTTCTACATTATTGGGCGTAGGTAAATTTACAGGGCCGCTGATAAGCGTTACCTTTGCACCTCGTTCTGCAAAGGCCTTTGCGATAGAAAATCCCATTTTGCCAGAACTATGGTTGCTGATATAACGCACTGGGTCAATCGCCTCACGGGTTGGGCCTGCGGTAATGGTAACAGTTAAAGCTTGTAAATCTTGTTGTTGGGTGAAATGCTCAAGTACGGCTTGATAGATTTCAGCAGGCTCAGACATTCTGCCTTCGCCCACATCGCCGCAAGCTTGAAAACCTGCATTCGGGCCAACAAGTTTTATTCGACGATCGGTTAAAACAGCTAAATTTTCTTGCACTACTGCTTGTTTATACATTTGTTGATTCATTGCAGGGGCAAGCATTATTGGGCTAGCTGTTGCTAAACAGAGTGTTGAAAGTAAATCATTACCCATTCCCACTCGCAAGCGTGCGATAAAGTCCGCAGAGGCCGGAGCAATAACCACCAAATCAGCCCATTTCGCTAATTCAATATGCCCCATAGCCAGTTCAGCTTGTGGATCTAATAGTGAGTGAGAAACGGCATTGCCAGAAATGGCTTGCAATGTTAAAGGGGTAACAAAGGCTTCCGCAGCGGGTGTTAATACAACACGCACTTCTGCATTGGCTTTTTTAAGATGGCGGATAAACTCAATCGTTTTATAAGCAGCAATACCGCCTGTGATTCCGACTAAGATTTTTTTATTTTGTAGCATCCTAATTTCCTTGTAAGGCTAGGTAATTGTCTTTTATTTTATCTGAATAAGCGGTTGCTCACAACCTTACTATTTTTGCGATCTCTCTCGAAAAACAAAATAAAACCTTTTGTATTCGACGTTTAGCTCTTCTATGCTGATTTAGCCAACGGAGGAAAAAATGAACGAATTGAATGAAGATTTAGATAAACCAGTTTTAATGCCGAGAGAAAAATTATTAACTCACGGAGCCGCTGCATTAACTGATGCCGAACTATTAGCCATTTTTTTACGTACAGGAACAAAAGATGTGCCTGTTTTAACGCTTGCAGAAAGTGTATTAATGGTTTTTGGGTCATTACGCCAATTACTCAATGCCAATATTGATGAATTTTGCAAAATTTACGGTTTAGGGAGAACCAAATATATTCAATTACAAGCATCAAAAGAGATGACAAAACGCTATTTATCGCAACAAATGGCATTTAGTGAGATGATTCAAGCCCCTTATATGGCAATTATGTATTTTCAAACGGAGTTAGAGGAAGAAGAGCGAGAAGTTTTTATGGTGCTGTTTTTAGATAATCAAAATCGCTTAATTTATAAGGAAAAAATGTTTTTCGGCACGATAAATCAAACGGCTGTTCACCCGAGAGAAATAATTAAACAAGCATTGAAATATAATGCTGCGGCGATTATTGTTGCCCATAATCACCCATCTGGTTCTTGTTTACCGAGCGAATCGGATAGAAGTTTAACAAAAAAGATTGAAATGGCGTGTGAATTGGTTGATATCCGCTTTGTTGATCATATTATTGTAGGTAAAGGCGATTATTTCTCCTTTGAAGAAGAAAAACTAGAGATAAATAATTAACAAATAATAACTTGAATGGGGCGAACAAAATCAGTATAATCGGCAGTCTTTAAAACATAATCGTGGGATGGGTGTTACCTGACGAGGTAGTCAGAAGGTGAAAACCCTGATAAACCCAAACCATCAAGCTTAAGCTTAAGTCATATTGGAGAATTAAAATGTCAAGAGTTTGCCAAGTAACAGGCAAGCGTCCAGCAGTTGGTAACAACCGCTCACACGCATTAAATGCGACTCGTCGTCGTTTTTTACCTAACTTACACACTCACCGTTTCTGGGTTGAGAGTGAAAACCGTTTCGTTACTTTACGCTTAACAGCGAAAGGTATGCGTATTATTGATAAAAAAGGCATTGATGCAGTATTAGCTGAAATCCGTGCTCGTGGCGAAAAAATCTAATCTAAGGAGCTAAAAGATGGCAGCTAAAGGTGCTCGTGAGAAAATCCGTTTAGTTTCTACTGCAGAAACAGGTCATTTCTACACAACAGACAAAAACAAACGTAATATGCCAGAAAAAATGGAAATCAAAAAATTTGATCCAGTTGTGCGTAAACACGTTATCTACAAAGAAGCAAAAATCAAATAATTTTGCTTTAAAATTTGAAGAACCCGACTTTATGGTCGGGTTTTTTTATTTTTATCCAAAAAAACTTCCCTTTTCAGCAGAAAAGAGTATGATACAGCCCCTTAAATGTAACCCTACATTTAAGTAAGCTGTTTCCAACCTATCCCAACTTCATTTCTTCGGGACATATAGGGTAAAAACAAAAAAGCTGAAACGCTTTTTTTAATAAGTAGCGAGTCAAATGCCCCATGGCATCTGTTCTTTTAGGGACAGAAAGCTCAGGCTTCCCGCAAGGCACCCGACTTATTTTTTTCACCTCTTTTAGAAGGTTTATTTAACATGACAATCAAAACTCCTGTTCAAGCAGTTCTCGCTTCAAACCAATACTTTTTAGATCGCCAAGATGCAATGGAATCCAATGTGCGTAGTTATCCTCGTAAACTACCAATTGCTTACCAAAAAGCACAAGGCGTTTGGGTAACGGATGTTGAAGGTAATGAATACCTAGACTTTTTAGCGGGCGCAGGAACCCTTGCATTAGGTCATAACCATCCTCAATTAATGCAAGCTATTAAAGATGTATTAGAGAGTGGTTTACCATTACACTCTTTAGATATTACCACTCCATTAAAAGATGCTTTCACTGAAGAATTACTTTCTTTCTTCCCGAAAGATCAATATGTTCTACAATTCACGGGCCCTTCAGGCGCAGATGCAAATGAAGCCGCTATCAAACTAGCCAAAACTTATACTGGTAGAGGTAATGTGATTGCGTTTTCAGGTGGTTTCCACGGAATGACGCACGGTGCATTATCATTAACAGGTAATTTAAGTGCTAAAAATGCCGTGCAAGGCTTAATGCCGGGTGTGCAATTTATGCCTTACCCACACGAATATCGTTGCCCATTTGGCATTGGTGGCGAAGCGGGTGCAAAAGCAGTCGAAAATTATTTTGAAAACTTTATTGAAGATGTAGAAAGTGGTGTCGTAAAACCTGCTGCCGTGATTCTTGAAGCAATTCAAGGTGAAGGCGGTGTAGTGCCAGCACCAATTAGTTTCTTGAAAAAAGTGCGTGAAGTTACACAAAAACACGGCATTTTAATGATTGTAGATGAAGTGCAAGCTGGTTTCTGCCGTTCAGGTAAGATGTTTGCTTTTGAACACGCAGATATCCAACCGGATATCGTGGTAATGTCTAAAGCTATCGGCGGTAGTCTTCCATTAGCTGTTCTTGCTATCAAAAAAGAATTTGATGCGTGGCAACCGGCAGGGCATACGGGAACATTCCGTGGAAATCAGTTAGCAATGGCAACAGGTTATGTTTCACTGAAAATTATGCGTGAAGAGAATCTGGCACAAAATGCACAAGCTCGTGGGGAATATTTAACACAAGCATTACGTGAGTTAAGCCAAGAATTCCCTTGCATTGGTAATGTGCGTGGTAAAGGCTTGATGATGGGGATTGATATTGTCGATGAGCGTAAAGCACAAGATTCAACAGGAGCTTACCCAGGTGATGGCGAATTAGCGGTTGCTATTCAAAAATACTGCTTTAAAAATAAATTATTGTTAGAACGTGGCGGGCGTGGCGGTAATGTAGTGCGTGTGCTTTGTGCCGTAAATATTACCCAAGCAGAATGTGAAGAGTTTATTAAACGTTTCAAACAATCTGTAGCAGAAGCAGTAAAAGCCGTTCGTGGTTAATTAAACAAGCGGGTAAATTTGGTAAATTTTTTGCAAAATTTGACCGCTTGTAAATGGAACATAAAGATGACAGATATTTCAAAACATAGACAATCTCTATTTTGTAGCGATCCTGCTTCTATTGCAGATTATGAATCAGCAATGAATGATGCTGTAAAAGCGGTGTCTAGCTGGTTAAAAAATGAGAAAATGTACACGGGCGGTTCGATTAAAGAATTAAGTGCCAAAATCAACGGTTTCAACCCAACTCAAGAAGGTGTAGGGGTAAAAAAATCCCTTGAGCATTTGGTGGATATTTTCTTAAATCCTAGCTTAAAAGTGCATCATCCACATTCATTAGCACACTTACATTGCCCAACAATGGTAACGAGCCAAATTGCAGAAGTGTTAATTAATGCGACTAACCAATCTATGGACTCTTGGGATCAAAGCCCGGCAGGGTCTATTATGGAAGAGCATTTAATTGACTGGTTACGTCAAAAAGTGGGCTATGGAACAGGCACCTCAGGTGTTTTCACTTCTGGCGGTACGCAGTCTAACTTAATGGGTGTGCTGTTAGCTCGTGATTGGGCGATTGCCAATAACTGGAAAAATGAAGACGGTTCAGAGTGGTCGGTACAAGCTGACGGTATTCCCGCCGATGCAATGAAGAAAGTGAAAGTGGTTTGTTCGGAAAATGCTCACTTCTCTGTGCAGAAAAATATGGCAATGATGGGAATGGGATTCCAATCAGTAGTTACTGTGCCTTCAAATGCGAATGCACAAATGGATATTGATGCCCTAGCAAAAACCTTAGAGCAGTTAAAAGCAGAAGGTAAAATTGTCGCTTGTATCGTTGCAACTGCAGGCACAACAGATGCCGGTGCGATTGATGATTTAAAAGCTATTCGCCAATTAGCAGATCAACATCAAGCGTGGTTACACGTAGATGCAGCTTGGGGCGGAGCGTTATTGCTTTCAAAAGATTTCCGTTATTTCTTAGATGGCATTGAATTAACGGATTCGATCACGCTTGATTTCCACAAACATTTCTTCCAATCTATTTCGTGCGGGGCATTCTTGTTAAAAGATGAAGCAAATTACCGCTTTATTGATTACAAAGCAGATTACCTCAATTCTGAATATGATGAAGAACACGGTGTGCCGAATTTAGTGTCTAAATCGCTACAAACAACTCGCCGTTTTGATGCCTTAAAATTATGGTTTACTGTTGAGGCATTAGGCGAAGAACTATATGCGTCAATGATCGACCACGGTGTGTATTTATCTAAAGAAGTGGAAGCTTACATTACGGAAACAGAGGGTTTAGAAATGTTAGTGCCTGCTCAGTTTGCATCAGTGTTATTCCGTGTTGTGCCAAAAGGCTACCCAGCTGAATTAGTTGATACGTTAAACCAAAATGTGGCAGATGAGTTATTTGCACGAGGTGAGGCAAATATCGGCGTGACGAAAGTAGGTGAAAACCAATCACTTAAAATGACAACGTTAAGCCCAATTGCTACCCTTGAAAATGTAAAAGCTTTACTAGGGAAAGTGTTAGCTGAGGCAGAGCGTATTAAAGATTCGATCGCAAACGGTACTTACGTTCCACCGATTGACTAATTTTTTTCTTTGCAAAAAATTGCTTAATTTTAACCGCTTGTAACCTCAGAAATAAGATTGCAAGCGGTTAATTTTTTACATTTTATTGCAACAGTTCTTGGCAAGATTCTTCAACTTCTTGCAAAATAGCAGCGTAATCGGTCTCTTTTAACCCTACATTACCGAAATAGTGCATTTTTACATCTTTGATGCCACAAAATTCAAATAACTCCTTTCCTAAAGTGTGCTCAAAAGCACTCAAAAAGCCTTTCTCTTCATATTTTTCATTAGCATTGCCTAAGGTAACAAATTGTTGCATTTTTTTACCCTTTAGCAATCCGATACTTTCTATTTCGCCATTGGTGTAAGCAAAATCATAGCTTAATACTCGGTCTAAGTAGCCTTTTAAAATAGCAGGAAACCCCATCCACCAGAGTGGATAAATAAGCGTGATCACGTCAGCATTTTGCCAATATTGATGTTCTATTTTTACATCTTCCGCATATTGTTGCGAAAGGCTTTGTTGAAATTCTTGCCAATGTAATGTGGGGTTGAAATGAAGTTTGTAGAGATCTCGGATAATTACATTATGGCCTGCAGAAGTCGAGCTGGTTTTTTCTAAAATAGCGTGATTAAAACTGTTTGGATTGGGATGAGCATAGATAATGAGGTGGTTCATTTATTTAACACCTTTATATATTGTTGTATATAACTAATAGAAGATTTTAACAAAACTTTCTTTGATGAAAATCAATGTTTTGGCAGATTAATGCTGAAATACCCCGTTTGAGTAATGAACGATACTAAGTGAACATTAGATAATGGATATAATGATTATTGTATTAAAAACGGTGTTTTCTTGAGCAATTTACCTGAGCAATCACTTCCTCGGCGTAGCTTTTTGAAAGGACAATTTTTAGACTCGCTAAAAAGTAAAAAAGTTAGCCAACAAGGATATGAAGCAATTCGTCCGCCATGGGCTAATTTAGCAAATTTTTTAGAAAAATGCACCGCTTGCGATAACTGTATTAATGCTTGTGAGACAAATATTCTCATTAAAGGGGCTGGCGGTTATCCTGAAGTTGATTTTAGCTGTGGCGAGTGCATATTTTGTGAAAAGTGTGTGCAATCCTGTGAAGCCGATGTTTTTCGTGATGTAACTGAAAATGCGTGGGAACACAAAATTGAGGTTCAAGCAACTTGCTTACTCCAACAAGGCACGGAATGTCGAAGTTGTGGCGATAGCTGCGAGATGAGAGTGATACGTTTTCGCCCAAGTTTGGGTGGTATTGTCGAAATGACATTAAATTTAGAAAGCTGTAATGGCTGTGGGGCTTGTTTGAGCGTTTGCCCGACAAGTGCAATTAAAATTCAACAAGCAAATTAAAGATGAGTGAAAAATTATCTGAAAACGAAAACTGGTATGTATGTAGCTTAGTTGTGCAAGCTAAACCAGAAAAATTGGAAGAGGTAAAAGCTGATATTCTGAAAATTCCTCACGCAGAAATTCACGGTGAGAAAGCAGATGAAGGCAAGCTAGTAGTAACGCTAGAAAGTGATGTGCATTTAGCACTTTCCGATCGTATTGATGAGGTTAAAGATATTAAAGGTGTTATTGTTGTCTCTTTAATTTCTAACTATATCGATGAACAATAGTTGATTATTTATTATTTTTGAAGTCAAACGTGGGACTATATTATGGAACTCAATCGTAGAGATTTTATGAAAGCGAACGCAGCCGTTGCAGCAGCAGCGGCAGCAGGCATTATGATTCCTGTAAAAAACGTTCAAGCAGATGATACGGGCATTCGTTGGGATAAAGCACCGTGTCGTTATTGTGGTACGGGTTGTAGCGTACTGGTTGGTACAAAAGACGGACGTGTAGTCGCAACCCAAGGGGATCCAGATGCAGAAGTAAACCGTGGTTTAAACTGTATTAAAGGTTATTTCCTTTCTAAAATGATGTACGGTGCAGACCGTATGCAAGAGCCAATGCTTCGTATGAAAGACGGTAAATTTGACAAGAATGGTGATTTTACACCAATTTCTTGGGATCAAGCATTTACCATTATGTCTGACAAAATCAAAGCCATCATTAAAGAGAAAGGCCCAAATGCTGTGGGGATGTTCTCGTCAGGTCAAACAACCATTTTTGAAGGTTATGCGAAAGTAAAACTTTGGAAAGGTGGTTTACGTTCTAATACTATCGATCCGAACGCTCGTCACTGTATGGCATCAGCAGCGGTTGCCTTTATGCGTACCTTTGGTATGGACGAGCCGATGGGGTGCTATAACGATATCGAAAAGACCGATGCGTTTGTGCTTTGGGGTTCAAATATGGCAGAAATGCACCCAATTTTATGGTCTCGTATTTCTGATCGCCGTTTATCAAACAACAATGTGCGTGTTGTGGTGATGTCCACTTATGAACACCGTTCGTTTGAATTAGCAGATACTCCAATTATCTTCAAACCGCATTCAGATTTAGCAATCCTTAACTATATTGCAAACTACATTATCCAAAACGATAAAGTAAACTGGGATTTCGTAAACAAACACACTAAATTTAAACGTGGTGAAACCAACATTGGTTACGGTTTACGTCCAGAGCACAAATTACAACAAAACACGAATGCCAAAACTGCAGGCAAAATGTATGACAGCGATTTCGAAGAATTTAAGAAAATCGTTGCACCTTATACATTAGAAGAAGCTCACCGTATTTCTGGTGTGCCGAAAGATCAGCTTGAAACATTAGCGAAAATGTATGCAGATCCTAACCAAAAATTAGTTTCTTTCTGGACAATGGGCTTTAACCAACATACTCGTGGTGTGTGGGTAAACCATATGATGTACAACGTGCATTTATTAACAGGTAAGATTTCTACTGAAGGATGTGGTCCATTCTCATTAACTGGTCAGCCATCTGCTTGTGGTACGGCTCGTGAAGTTGGTACCTTCATTCACCGTTTACCAGCAGATATGGTGGTAACTAACCCTAAACACCGTGAAATCGTTGAGAAATCTTGGAAATTACCAGCAGGTACAATTCCTGATGTACCAGGATTCCACGCTGTAGCACAAAGCCGTGCCTTAAAAGATGGCAAACTTAATTTCTTATGGCAGATGTGTACCAACAATATGCAGGGTGGTCCAAATATCAATGAGGAAATTTTCCCAGGTTGGCGTAATCCTGAAAACTTTATTGTGGTATCAGATCCATATCCATCAGTATCTGCGGTTGCAGCTGACTTAATTCTTCCTACTTGTATGTGGGTAGAAAAAGAAGGTGCTTATGGTAATGCAGAGCGTCGTACCCAATTCTGGCGTCAGCAAGTAAAAGGGCCTGCTAATGCTCGTTCAGATACGTGGCAGTTAGTTGAATTCTCTAAATACTTCAAAGTAGAAGAAGTATGGCCTGAAGAATTATTAGCGAAAGCACCGGAATTGCGTGGTAAAACATTATATGAAATCCTTTACCGTAATGGTGTTGTAGATAGCTATGAAGTACCAACAAATATCCCTGGTTATATGAATGATGAAGCGGATCACTTTGGTTACTACATTCAAAAAGGTTTATTTGAAGAGTATGCTGAGTTTGGTCGTGGTCACGGTCACGATTTAGCGGATTTCGATACTTATCATAAATTACGTGGTTTACGTTGGCCAGTAGTGAAAGATGAGAAAACAGGCGAGTACAAAGAAACATTATGGCGTTACCGTGAAGGATACGACCCATATGTTAAAGAAGGCGAAGGTTTCTCATTCTATGGTAATGCAGATAAGAAAGCGATTATCTTAGGTGTACCTTATGAAGCACCTGCAGAAGCACCAGATGAAGAGTACGATTTATGGTTCTGTACAGGCCGTGTACTTGAGCATTGGCATACAGGTACTATGACTCGTCGTGTACCAGAATTACATAAAGCATTCCCGACTAACTTAGTTTGGATGCACCCGACAGATGCGAAAAAACGTGGTTTACGTCACGGTGATAAAGTAAAAGTAATTTCTCGTCGTGGGGAATATGTGTCTAACTTAGATACACGTGGTCGTAACAAATGCCCAGAAGGTTTAATTTATTCAACCTTCTTTGATGCCGGTCAGTTAATCAATAAAGTCACGCTTGATGCAACAGACCCTATTTCATTTGAAACCGACTTCAAAAAATGTGCGGTTAAAGTGGTAAAAGCCTAATTAAATAGTTTGGACGTGCGTTATACGTCCACCTAAACCATACTATTTAATATTAACAAGCGGTTAAATTTGCAAAAAACTTTACAAATATGACCGCTTGTATAAGGGGAAACCACTATGAAAATGGATCCAAATCGTCGTCAGTTTTTAAAAAATGTAACTCGCACTGCCGCTGGTGTTTGTGGTGTGGGGGTAATTTTAGGGCTGCAACAGCAACAAAGTTTTGCACGTCAAGGTGTAGCATTACGTCCACCAGGTGCATTACCTGAAGAAGAGTTCTTGAGTGCTTGCACACGTTGTGGGCAATGTGTTCAGGCTTGTCCTTATGATATGTTGCATTTAGCTTCATTAATTTCACCTGTTGAAGCGGGGACACCTTATTTCATTGCACGAGATAAGCCTTGTGAAATGTGCGTGGATATTCCGTGTATGAATGCTTGCCCGACAGGGGCTTTAAGTGAAGAGCTTAAAGATATTGATGATGCCCGAATGGGATTAGCTGTTTTATTAGACCACGAAACTTGCTTGAACTGGCAAGGTTTACGTTGTGATGTTTGTTACCGTGTTTGTCCTTTGATTGATAAAGCAATTACGCTTGAACGTATTCACAATGATAGAACAGAAATTCACGCAAAATTAATTCCGACCGTACACAGTGATGCTTGTACTGGTTGTGGTAAATGCGAGCAGGCTTGCGTATTAGAAGAGGCTGCAATCAAAGTATTGCCAATGGATTTAGCGAAAGGCTTGTTAGGTCGCCATTATCGTTTAGGCTGGCAAGAGAAGCAAAATGCAGGAAAATCGTTGATTGAAGATGTTCACCCAGATGGTTTACGCCCAGCTTATGATGCACGTATGCCAGAAGGGCAGCACGAGCCAGTTTATCAACATATGGAAGTTAGACCAGGTGCAAGGGTGGCAACGCCAAGTCGTGCAACTCAAGATTATGTGCCAAGTTCTACAACAGTGGAGGCTCCACAGCACTTCCCTGATTTAGACTTGAATCTGAAGGGGGTAAAATAATGGCTGCAAATTCTCCTAAACACGCAGGTTTAGAGGCTCGTCAAAAGCTTGGTTGGTGGCACGCATACCGCTTTTTAATTCTTCGCCGTTTAAGTCAATTAAGCATTATTTTAATGTTTATCAGTGGGCCACTTTGGAATACTTGGATTCTAAAAGGGAATTACAGTGGTAGTTTGTTACTAGAAACTGTACCAATGACGGATCCATTAATGGCGGCAGAAGTATTAGCGACAGGCTATAAACCTGAATGGACAATGTTGATCGGTGCTTTAATTGTCGTTTTATTTTATGCCATTGTCGGCAGCAAATTATTTTGTAGTTGGGTCTGCCCAATGAATATAGTTACGGATGCTGCGGCTTGGTTAAGACGGAAATTGGGTATTCGCCAAACCGCAAAAATTTCACGCAATTTACGTTATGTGATTTTAGCTGTGATTTTGGTGGGAAGTGCGGTTTCCGGTACCTTATTGTGGGAATGGATTAACCCTGTTGCTGCATTAGGCCGAGTGTTTGTTTATGGATTAGGTGCAACACTTTGGTTGGTTTTAGTAGTGTTCTTATTCGACCTATTAGTCGCAGAGCACGGTTGGTGTGGACATCTTTGCCCGATAGGTGCAACTTATGCCTTAATTGGTGCAAAAAGCTTAATTAAGGTAAAAGTGGTTGATAGAAACCGTTGTGATAACTGTATGGATTGTTACAACGTTTGTCCAGAGCCTCAAGTACTAAGAGTACCATTACACGGTAAGCCAGAAGAGAGTACAGTTATTTTATCGAAAGATTGTATTACTTGCGGGCGTTGCATTGATGTATGTGCCGAAAATGTATTTGCGTTTGGAACACGTTTCCAAGGCAGTATTGATGTAAAGAATATTTAAATTTTTAGCTTTATTTTTTAACTTTAAAAAACAAGAATTTTAATGGAGTGAACCTCAAATGAGAAAATATCTTGCCCTAATTTTAGCCGCAATGACAGGCTTTGCAGTGGCAGAAGCACCAAACCTGTCTGGTGGTATTGATCATACAACAGAAAGTGTTACCCCAGGATTTCATAATCCTCAAAAAGATGTTGGTAATATCCCAACAACCTTCCCGTTCCAACCGCCTTTAGTACCACATAGTATTCGTGGTTTACAGGTAAGTAAGAATGTAAACCATTGCTTAGGTTGTCACGCGATTGAACCATCAAAAACAACAGGTGCAACCCGTTTACCACCAAGCCACTTTACAGATCGTAATGGTAACGTGCACGAAAATGAATCTCCGAGTCGTTACTTCTGTTTACAGTGCCACGTGCAACAAACAAATGTAAACCCGATTGTTCAAAATAAATTTGAAAGTGTACGCCAAACGCAAGGTAAATAAGGAGTAAGGAAATGTTAAGAAGATTTTGGAATTGGTTCCGTAGTCCAAGTAAAATGGCCATTGGTGCAGTAATCCTTATTTCTGCATTAGGTGGGATCTTTGCGTGGAATGGTTTTAATGCAGGCCTTGCAATGACAAATACAGAAGAGTTCTGTTCAGATTGTCATATGAATGATGTTGTGCCTGAATACCGTGCATCAGCTCACTATTCAAACCGTAGCGGTGTAAAAGCGATCTGTTCAGATTGTCACGTGCCACACGAGTTTTTCCCAAAATGGAAACGTAAAATTATTGCGGCAAAAGAAGTATATGCACATTACACAGGTAAAGTAGATACTATCGAGAAATTTGAAGCTCACCGTGGCGAGATGGCAGAGCGTGAATGGGCTCGTTTAAAAGCGAACGATTCACAAGAATGCCGTAACTGTCACAACTTTGACGATATGGACTTTACTCAACAAAAAGATGTTGCACAACAAATGCACGCTTTAGCACAAGAACATAACAAAACTTGTATCGACTGCCACAAAGGTATTGCTCATAACCTTCCTCATATGGCAGAAGTTCAGAAAAACTTTATTCCTGATGATTTATTAAAAAAATCAGAAGAGAAATAAAGAATAATTCTTAGAGAATAAATAGCCCTCAATGAAAATTGAGGGCTATTTACTTTGAACTAATACCATCACCTAATAACCTTGAGCATCGAAATTTGGTAAAAAATCATTAAAATTTAACCGCTTGACGACGGTTTCAATTTCCCCATTTTCGTGCAAGTAGATTTCTCGCCAACCTTGAGGCAATTCATCTAATGTAAATTGATCACAATTAGGCTTAAACTGAATACAAGTTGAAGGTGTAGCAAAAATAGGGATATTGTTCCATATAGCATCTACCTGCTGATGAATATGACCGTGTACAATGCCTCTCACATTCTTAAATTTTATTAGAATATGTGATAATTTATCTGCATTTTTTAAACTATGTTGATCCAACCAAGCTGAATTAGTGGGTAAAATATTATGATGTAAGGCAATTAAAGTGAATTTTTCAGGAAATTCCGCTAATTTTTCATCTAACCATTTTAATTGTTTATAGGGTAATTCGCCGTAAGGCATTCCAACAACTTGCGTATTTAGCATTAAAATTTGCCACTTCTCGCCGATAAGAATTTGCTTGTTAGGTAGAATATGTGGGTATTCAGACAGAATATCAGACATAGCAGGTTGCACATCGTGATTTCCTTCTAGCCACACAACAGGTGTTTTTAAAGATTCAATTATCTGTGCAAAATAATGATAACCAGCGACATTATGATCTTGAATTAAGTCACCAGTAGAGAGAATAAGATCAAAGCTATTATTTGTTTTTGCTATTTGAGTATTGATTTGCTTAATAACAGAGGAAAAACTGTCGATAGTTTTTACTTTTAGTAGTGTTTCTGCTGGATTAGAAAAGAGATGGGGATCGGTAATTTGTAATAGCCGAACAGCCCCTTTTTTATCTAATCTAAAATATTCTTTCATTTTCCTGCATCCATTCAAAATTCTTATAATTTTAACTTGTTGAATTTTATCAATAACTTAAAATGAAAAATGTGGACTATGCCACATTTTTGAAAAAAAGTTTTTAGATTTTTGTAAAAAGTGAGTTTCTATAGATGTAACTAATATTAGCACGTTACTAACTTTACTGCCTCTTTAGTTAATCTGCCAATCTCATCCCATCTTTTACCATTAATCAGTGATTTTTCAACAAACCAAGAACCACCGCAGGCAACTACATTTGGAATAGCAAGGTAGTCTTTAATGTTGCTTGGGCTAACACCACCAGTCGGCATAATTTGTAAGTTACCGTAAGGGCCAAGTAAGGCTTTAATCATCTTCACGCCACCACTTGCTTCTGCTGGGAAGAATTTGACCGCTTGTATGCCTAATTCTAATGCAGCTTCAATTGCCATTGGATTATTCACACCAGGCGTAACAGGAATATCTAATTCTTGGCAATATTTCACGATATTTGGGTTAAAACCTGGGGTAACAATACAATCTGCCCCAGCATTTTTAGCGGTCAGCACTTGTTCTTTTGTGAGTACGGTACCTGCTGCAATCAACACCTCTGGGTTGTTTGCTTTCACTAATTTAATCGCTTCTTCCGCAGCGGCTGAACGGAATGTGATTTCTACTACAGGTAAACCATTTTCTGAAAGTGTTTTTGCTAATGGTAAAATATCTTCTGCATTGTCTAATGCAATCACAGGAACGACTTTAAGTTCTCTTAATTTTTCTACGATTTGTTCGGTTGTATAACGCATTTTTTACCTCTTAGTATCAATAAAATTTGCAAAATTCTGATTAAAAATGACCGCTTGTAAAAGCGAAACTAAGTTGCAAATTGTTGTTTTAAATGAGCAGTGGCGGATTTTTCAATAATCGCCCCTTTATGCTGAATCACAATACCGGCTACTTGATTGCCTTGCTGGCAGCAACTGGTTAAATCTTTACCCAGTAAGTAACCATTTAAGAAACCTGCATTAAAGGAATCGCCAGCGGATGTGGTATCTACTACGTTTTCAACAGGGGTAGTAGGTACAAAGGTTTGTTCACCATTTACTTGCACAGTTGCACCTTGTGAGCCTTGTTTAACCACAATAGTTTCAATACCATATTGTGCTAGGCGTGAAAGGGTGGCTTGTTCATCGGCATCCCCCCATAAAAGATGTTCATCATCAAAAGTAACCAGGGCTAAATCGACTAATTTAAGCAAGCTAGCATAATTCTGCTGGGCAGATTGTTCACTTTCCCACAGTTTAGGGCGGTAGTTGCTATCAAACGCAATTTTTACCCCTTGCTTTTTAAGTTCTGCAAGCTGGTTAATCAATGTTAAACGGTCTTCTGATGGCAGAATAGCTAAAGAAATCCCGCTTAAATAAACCATATCAACCTCTTGTAAGGCGGATAATGCTTTTAGATAATCAGGGTGTTGTAACAAGTAGCGAGCAGCAGATTGATTACGCCAATAGAGGAATGTTCGCTCCCCTTGCTTATCAAGCTGAATAAGGTAAAGCCCTGGTTGGCGATGTTCATCACGCAAAACAAAATCGGTATTGATATTATCCGCTTGCCACGCTTCCAGCATACCCTGGCTTAATTTATCGGCACCGAGGGCAGATAGATAGCAAACCTCAATTTCCTTTTGTGAGCTGATACGAGCTAAATAGGTGGCGGTATTTAATGAATCGCCACCATAGGTTTGGTGCATATTGCCAAAAGGTTCGCCATTTAGCTCAATCATACATTCGCCGATAATTGCGAGTTTTTTCATTTAATCCTCACTTTTATTAAAATAGTAGCTATATTCTTTCTCAAACTGCTCTTTATCCAAAATATATTGGTGTAAATGACGTTCGATACATTCCTTTGCTTTATTTTTATTTTTTTTGCGGATCGCTGTTAAAATTTCTTTATGCTCTTCCACTGTTTTCATCGAAGGTTTATGTTTAAAAATAAAGGTTCTAGCTCGGTCAAAGTGAATATTTAATCCTGTCATTAACTGATAAATATTAGGGGCTGTCCTAGATAACTAGGCTAAACTCCCCTTAACTAATTGTTTTAAAATGGAAATTTGATATTTTAAGTCACTGTTGTTAAAACGCCATTCACATTCCTTTAAATACAGCTCAAAATGGGCTTTCGGAATACCGTTAAACTTGCGTAAATGGCGTTTGGCTTGACTCCAAAAATTCTCAATTCCGTTAATATGATTATGTTTTTCTGCGAATTGCGTGCTGTGATTGATGCGAAAATGGTTAAATTCACTCACATCAAGCACATCATAACTTCGGTAGAAATCCGTGTAAACAATACTATCCGGCTTCACTTTTTCCCGAATAATCGGCAGTAAAGTGGTTGATTGGGTATTTGGTACTGCAACGGTATAAACCTTGCCATTACGCTTTAAGAGCCCGAACACTGGGGTTTTACCGGCTGCTCCACGACCTCGTTTACCCTTGCGAGAGCCACCAAAATAGCTTTCATCGGCTTCTATCTCACCATCAAATATTTCTAAATGTGAACTGTTTTGATAGATGAGTAGCCGTAAACGATGAAAATAATAAGCTGCGGCCGTTCTGTTTACCTTTACTAACTCAGCGGCAGTTCTAGCAGTTACACCTGCTACGAACAGCTCAATGAGTTTATTTTGTTTATGCTGACTTAGACGGCTTTTTCTCATTTGGTCATTTTAACCTAAAATAGAGCTTTTAGTCGTTATCTAGGACAGCCCCAAAATTATTATGATCTAAAAGATGTTTTATCAAGGATATTTTTCTTATATGTAGATAACCTTAAGTAATAATTATAAATTAGTAAAGAACAGAAATTTCTGTTCTTTACTAAACTAATTAAACCTTACCACCAACCTAATAGTTTCATCCATAATCCACCAACACCGAACCAGATGAGAAGTGATGCGATAGAAATAATAAAGCTTACACCCCACCATTGTCCGGCACTGTTATAACCTGAGCCGAATAGTGCTGGCCCTGGGCCCCCTGCATATTGGGTTAAGCTCATTGAGAGTGTTGAGGTATATCCTAGTCCAATAGCTGCTAATAATGGTGGTGTACCAACAGCAATAGCCGCTGCTAAGAAAGCTAAATACATTGCTGAAATATGTGCCATTGCTGAGGCGAAGAAATAGCGGGTATAGAAATAAACCAACACCAAAATAGTAAATGCGATTGGCCAGCTAAATACGCTAATCGATGAAGAAATATGAGTAGAAACCCAGCTAATTACACCGTATTTGTTAAGTGCTGTTGCCATCATTACTAATACGGCGAACCAAAACATCGTATCCCAAGCGGTTGTTTCTTCTACAATATTTTTCCACGTCATAATGTTAGAAAGTAGTAAAATAACTAATCCGATAAAGGCAGAAACGGTTGCTGAAATACCGAAGAATAAATCCCCGACAGTCCATAATATTAATAATAAGATAAAATCGAGTGCAAGAATCCATTCAGCTGTTGTCATTTTACCCATTTTTTGTAGCTCATCTTTTGCCATTTGAGCCATTTTAGGTGTTTTTTTCAACTCTGGTGGGTACACTAAATAGACTAAGTAAGGTAAGACAATTAAGCTGACGATCCCTGGTACAATAGCACCTAAGAACCAAGTCATCCAAGAAATCTCAATACCTTGGCTACCTGCAAGTTCAGCAATTAAAGGGTTACCTGCCATTGCCGTTAAGAACATCGTACATACAATAGTATCAATTTGTGAAACTACTATGGCAAGGAATGCCCCAGCTCTTCTGGCAGTCGGCCCAGGTTTAGAGTCATAAGTATCCGCAATCGATTGCATAATTGGGTACATAATACCACCGCCACGAGCAGAGGCAGAAGGAATACCAGGTGCAATAATTGTATCAGCAAGGGCAATACCATAAGCCACCCCCATCATACGGTTACCAAATTTTGAGATGAAGTAAAGTGCTATTCTATGCCCCAATCCTGTCTTAATGACAGCTCTAGACAAAAACATTGCGATACCAATTAACCAAATAGTGCCGTTAGAAAAGCCAGAAAGCATAGCGACATCTTCTTTTCCGGCTCTAATAGGCGTAAGGCCTGTTACCCCACTAATGACAAGGGCAACTAACGTTGCAGCACCCATTGGCATTGCTTTGGTAATAATTGCGGTGATGGTTGCCACAAATAAAGCTAGCATTCCCCAAGCTTTAGGGCTTAGTCCTTCAGGAATTGGGCATAGATATATTCCAAGCCCAACAATAATAGAAATGAGCAAGCCTTGCCATTGAAAGCCTGCTTTTACAGTAACGGAAGTAGTCATAATGTTGTGTTCTCTTATAATTTAAAAAAAAGCCTTTACAGACTAACACGAAAGGGAGATTTTCGAGGTTGATTTAAATCAAAGAGCATTATGAATATTAAATTAGCGTTTAAATTTCTGGTAATTCAACTGCAACCACTGTAATCCAATTACGGCAATAACATTATCAATAGTACCATTTTCAACCCATTGATAAGCTTGTTCTCGGCTGACGACGTGAACTAAAATATCTTCGTTTTCTTCTGCTAATAAACCGTGAATATCGCCAGATTTTACTTTTGAACTATCAATTAAGCCAAGAAATAGATGTAGGCGTTCTAATTGCCCGCCAGGGCTGTCCCAAACGCTTAATGCGTGTTGCACTTCTTCTAATTCTAAGCCGGCTTCTTCTTGGGCTTCTCGTATTGCAACTTCAGCTGGGTCTTCATTGCCTTTATCAACCATTCCAGCTACGAGTTCAAGTAACCAAGGGGATTTTTTATGCTTATCGTCATAAGCACCAATGCGAACCTGTTCGATTAAAATCACGTTATCTAGCACATGGTCGTAGGCAATCAGTGCAGCGGCTTCACCCTTGATTAGAAGTTCTCGAACTACATTACCGCTCATTTCGCCTGAAAAAAGCTTATGGCGGAAAGTGATTTTTTGTAGCTCGAAATGTCCTTTATAAACGGTTTCTTTGTTGATAATGTGTAAATCATCATAGTGATATTGAGTTGGATATTGGCTCATTTTTATTCCTAACTTTTATGTAAACGGTCGGTGTGCACAATATAAAGTGCAATAATCATTACTAAAATCGAAAGTGCAAATAATAACGTATGCATTGCATTGGAGTGATCAACAATAATCAAACGAACCATTGCCGTAATGCCGATATAAAGAAAGTAACGTAATGGGAAATGGTAGTTAGATTTAAAATATTTTACGATTAAAGCTAGAAACTCAAAATAGAGGAAGAAAATCACAATTTTCTCTACAATTTGGAATTTTTCACTATCTCCAATAGAAAGTTGATAAAGCGAATAGGCTTCCGCAAAGAGTGAATAAGAGAGCAATGCACCAGCTGTAAGTAATGAGATATTTAAAACCCACTGAAAGATTTCTGCTGCTATTTTTCCAAATGTAGAGTGGCGTTCTTCTAAAGATGTTCTAGGCATAGTTTGTCCTCAAATTAACGTCATAAATTATGGAGTGGCAATCAATAGCTTGAAAGCTGCCAGCTTGCCATTGGTATAGTTCTGGTTGCGATAATATCATATTTTCTGTTTGCTGATAGAAGTAGCTTAAATAGAAGGGTAACTCAGTTATAAAATGTAATTTGCCACTAGGGCAATGGGCTGAAAAAATATGCTTTTGCAGAGGGAAATGCTTTACCTCGGAGAGCTTTACAATACCAACACCTTGTGATTTTAATATCGCTTCACGTAAGCACCAACTTAAATAGAAGCGTTGGGTAAGGTTTTCTAGCAAAGGGCAATCATCATCGAGTAAAACTTCTTGTTCCTCCGTATTAGCATAATAACGAATTAAATCCACATAACGTCTTATTTTCTGGGGGTGTTCAATATCAATGCCAACAGCTAATTTGGTAAAATTTTGGCTAAAAATAACCGCTATCCATTCCCCAGAATGGCTAATGTTGAAATCAATCTGTGGCGAGTTTACAAAAGGGCGACCACTTTCGGTACGTTGGATATTTTCTAATAGACCCAAATCTAGCTGATTTTTTTGAAATAGCCTTGTTAGCAGGAAATGAGCTGCCCGCCGACTTTTCCATTTTGAAATTTGTTTGGTATTTAACACGGCAGGCATTGCGGGATAATTAAAATCGCTAGGTAATATTTCATCTTGATGAATAAAGGCAATTTCAATTTTAGGTGTAAAATTTTTCATAAAAATGACCGCTTGCAGATTAGATCTTAACGCTTAAACGCAAGCAGTAAAACCCCTGCTGCCACTAAACCTATTCCTAACCAATCTTGCCCGCTTGGTCGCTCTCCTAAAAATATAACGGCAAATATAGTTACCAAAACTAAGCTCAATTTATCAATAGGAGCAACCTGTGATGCATTGCCCATTTGTAATGCCTTGAAATAGGCGAGCCAAGAGGCACCCGTTGCTAGTCCTGACAGAATAAGAAAAGTCCAATTTTTACCTGTTAAACGGCCCAAAGGTTGCCATTTTCCGCTATAGGTGAGGAAAGCAATAAGAGCAATAATAATCACGATAGTGCGAATAAAGGTAGCAAAGTCAGAGTCTATGCCTTGCAATCCAACTTTTGCAAAAATAGCGGTAAGGGCAGCAAAAAGGGCAGATGCTAATGCCCAATAGATCCATTCATTTGCCATAACAACTCCATAATGTTTTTGTGTAATTAGTAACCAAACAGAATAAGAAAAAGTGAATTGAGTTTAGTTTATCAAATTTTTTGTTTAATCTTATTAAAATCTTTGGTAAAAGATGGATTGTATTTTATCTATACTAAAATTTAGGTAAGTTAGTTTTTATATTGGAGGGATAAATGATAAAACTAAAAGAGTTTTTTAAATCGGAAGCATCAGGCGGAATTCTTCTGCTGATTTTTGCATTTGCAGCTATTATATGTGCTAATACAGCGTTGAGTAATTTCTACTTCAATTTCTTACAAACACCTATTAGCTTACAATTTGGTGACTTTGCATTAAATAAACCATTAATATTGTGGGTAAATGATGGTTTTATGGCGATTTTCTTTACTTTAATTGGTCTTGAAGTAAAAAAAGAGCTGTTTGAAGGCTCTCTATCAAGCTATAAAAATGCTATTTTCCCTGCATTTGCGGCGATTGGTGGAATGGTTGTGCCAGCGTTAGTATATTGGTTTATTAACCGAGACCACCCAGAATTTTATGCGGGTTGGGCAATTCCAATGGCAACAGATATTGCCTTTGCAGTTGGGATCGTTGCATTATTAGGTGCTCGAGTACCACTTGCGTTAAAAATCTTCTTATTAGCATTAGCAATTATTGATGATTTAGGGGCAATTATAGTTATTGCGGTATTTTATTCGCAAGATATTAGTATGCAAGCATTAGTGATTGCGGCAGTAGCAGTTGTTGCCTTAGTGGTTTTAAATCGTTTCAAAGTCACTTCAATTTGTGCTTATTTAGTAGTAGGTTTAGTGTTATGGACAGCAGTGTTAAAATCAGGTGTACACGCAACCTTAGCTGGGGTTATTATCGGTTTCTGTGTGCCATTAAAAGGTAAAAATGGCGAGCGTCCGGCAGATGATTTAGAGCATACTTTAGCACCTTGGTGTTCATTTATGATCTTACCGGTATTCGCATTCTCAAATGCAGGGGTCTCTTTAGCTGGTGTAGGTATTGAGCAATTAACATCGCCATTACCTTTAGGTATCGCATTAGGCTTAATTCTCGGTAAAGCGGTTGGTGTATTTGGCTTTAGTTATTTAGCGGTATTATTTAAAATTGCAAGTTTGCCGAAAGGTGTAAACTTTAAACAAATCTTTGCGATTGCAATTTTATGTGGTATCGGTTTTACAATGTCGATGTTCTTAGCAAGCCTCGCATTTGATGCAAATGGTGCAGGTGAAGAAGTGACTTCATTAGCTCGTTTAGGTATTTTACTTGGCTCGCTAATTTCAGCTATTTTAGGTTATATTTTATTGAAAGCATCAACTAATAAAAATTATGTAGAAGAACAAGCATCATAGTATAACTTAGATAGACAAGCGGTTCTTTTCTAAGAAAATATTGCAAATGCGGTAAAGAAGATTTACCGCATTTTTATTTATATCGCTATAAAACTATTTTTATTCCCACTCTAAGTGATAAGGTCGAATACCGATATTATCACTATTTAAACATAACTTAAGCGTTGCAATATTTTGGCAAATGTTTTCGGTGATCTGGTTTGCTTGAGCGATATGTTGTTCACTAATATTTGGGACGTGTTCATTAAATAAAATAGCATTAAGCAATCTTTCTGCGTGCATTCCGTCTCGGCAATAATGCAAAACGCCTATATCATTAAAAGCGGTTGCAACAGCACCGATTTTTGTTGTTGCAATACCTAATGCCCCATCTTCACCACCTAGTTCTCTGAATAATTGATGCTGTGGGAAGCCTCCGCAAGCTAAGAAAAAGGTACGGCGAAATACGACATTGCCACCGCAAGTCATCTGCATATGTTGCCAAGCAAAATCAAAGTTTGGGTGTGAACTATAGCATTCTGCTAAGTCAATAGGTTTAAGATTTAAGCGGACAAGACTTGTTTCGGGCTTAAATTCAAATATTTTGCTTGCCACTTGTAAAGCCCCATTTTCATAGGCATCATCAGCATCTAAAAAGGCAATAAATTGAGCTTCACTTTGTAATGCTCCCCAGTTACGGGCTTTGGCTACACCACCATTCTTTGGCATTGCTTCAACTTGAATTTTGGTTGGGAGCTGCGTTTGTAAATGTAAGGCTAAAGCTAGAGTATTATCCGTAGAGCCATCATCAACGAGCCATAATGTCCCTAATTCAGGTTGATTTAATACACTTTGTACCGCTCTTACTAGGGTTTGTTCTGCATTGTAGCAGGGGATAATCACATCAATCATACAAACTTAAAGCCTTGTTGAGTCACTTCTAAAATTGAAGCATAATCCGTTTTCCAGTCGCCTAATACAATGCGAACAAAACCATTTTCATTATGAACCGCTTGGCGATGAGTATGGCCGTGAATAAGATGCGTTGTGTTAAATTGTGCTACTGTTTGAGCCGTAAATTCAGGGTTTACGTCCATAATATCGGCAGGTTTACTTTTTTTATCTAGCTTACTTTTTACTCGGATTTTTTCCGCAATATGAATTCGCCAAGCAAGAGGTAAACATAAAAACAGCCATTGCCGCCATTTTTGATGTACTTTGCGGCGAAATTGCTGATATTTCACATCATCAATACAGAGGGTATCGCCGTGGCAAAGCAAGGTTTGTGTGCCAAATAAACCAATTACTTGGTAATCAGGCAGTATTTCCATTCCCGTTTCTCGGCTAAATTTTTGCCCGAGCAAAAAGTCTCGATTTCCGCAAATAAAGTAGCATTTTACACCGCTTGCAGTGAGGTTTTTGATCGCCGTTTTTACACTACTAATGAGTTCGGACTCTTCATCATCGCCAATCCAAAAATCGAAAAGATCTCCTAATATATAAACCGCTTGTGCAAGCGGTGCTTTTTCTTGCATAAATTGCAAAAAAAGATTGGTTATTTCTGGTTGATTTTCGTTTAAGTGCAGATCAGCGATAAAGTAGTAAGTCATTGTATTATTCATTGTAAAAAGAAAACGGTTCAATTTTTTACAAAATCGAACCGTTTGTCAAAGATTTAATGTGGTAATTAATCTTTAAAAATACCACGGATAAATTGTACCGATAAGAAAAATAAGAAAGCAAGGATAGCATAAAGCACATAGCTAAAAATTGGCTTGCTAACGGTTTCTCCTTCTGCCATTGGCTTAATTGAGATGATATTTCTAAACTCATTCAGCCAATTAATTCGCCAGCCGTAATATTTAATTTGCACACGTTGCTTATCATTTGCATAGGCTTGAGCTTTGGCTTGAATGTCAGCAGAACCAAATTTGAAATAAGGTGGTAAGCCCCAACCTGTATCTTCATTACGATAAACCATTACCTTTTTAGTTTCTGGTTCTTCGGTAAATAAGAAATAGACATCACGTACTTGGCCATCGGCAGGATTTGATTTGCTGATAATACCATCTTTATCCATTCGGCGAACTTCCATTCCAGTAACAAAAGTCTCTTCATAGCTTGGCATCGCATAGTTTACTGCTCCACCTAATACGATAAATAATGATAGTGATACTAAAATTAAGAAATATTTAAATATGGCTCTCATATTTTGTTCCTTATAATTGAATGTTGAATAAGTGTTGCACATTTTCTGTAGTAATGCGAGCTAATTCTTCGGTAGATACCCCTTTTAATGTCGCAACATACTCGCAAGTTTCACGCACATAAGCTGGCTGATTCGGCTTACCTCGATAAGGAATTGGGGCAAGGTAAGGCGAGTCAGTTTCCACCAATAAGCGATCTAGTGGTACTTTACGCACGACATCACGTAATTCTTCAGCATTACGAAAGGTAATAATGCCGGAAATAGAGATATAAAAACCTAAATCTAAGGCTCGTTTTGCCATTGTCCAATTTTCAGTAAAGCAGTGTAATACACCGCCACATTTTTCTGCACCGTTTTGCTCCAGCATATCCATTGTATCTTGGCGAGCTGAGCGAGAGTGAATAATCAACGGTTTACTGAGTTTATTGGCAATTTCGATTTGTTGTACAAAAAGAGATTGCTGTAATGCTTTAGTTTCGGGGGTGTAGTGATAATCTAGCCCTGTTTCGCCAATGGCTACGACTTTCGGGTCTTGAGCGAATTCAAAAAGCTTGTCGTAATCAAAAGGCTCATCTTCCACATTTAAAGGGTGAACCCCGCAAGAAAGTGAAACATCGCTACGGTGGGCGGTTAAGTTTTTCATTGCCTCAAAACGCCCGACGGTAGTGCAAACGGAAATAAAATGATGCACACCACGAGCTTTGGCATTTTCAATAACCTCATCCACATTTTTATGGCGGGTTTCATAATCTAAAGAGTCTAAATGACAATGTGAATCGATAATAAATAAATTATCCATAAATTCCTGTTTTAATAATTTTATGATATAGAAAATGTTGAAGTTGTACTAAATTAAAAGGGTTGAGGAATTACTCGAATACCATTACCAGTTTAGTTAAACAATCCAACAACATCAATTCTTGATTTACCGCATTTACTTCGACTAAATCCCGTTGGGTTTGTTGAAGTATTTGATGCCCCTGGAGTAAGCCGTGAGGGGTAAGCTGTTGGCTAAAGGGGATAATGCCGTTTTGTAAGTCAGGGTTTAACCAGCCCGTGCTAATTCCCATTTTGGCTTTTAGGGCATCGCTAAAGAAACTTTCCAGCCATTCTAATTGTTGTAAAACTTCCTCTTTTTCTTTATTAAAAGCGGTAAAAAGGAGCATTACATCTCGGCTTTTGTAGAATCGCCAGAAAGTTTGTAAAAATGTTTTTCGTTGTAACAAGCGGTCGTTTTTGATAAACGTTTTGCAAATTAACGGGCGAGAGTGGCAAATGCGTAATGCGATTTCAAGGTCGTTATTCGTCGCATTCGGACATTCTGCTTGTAGCCATTCTAAAACATATTCTGGTTTAGGAGCATAAAGTACCCACGTTTGGCAGCGGCTTTGAATAGTTGCAAGCATTGTTGATTGCAATGGAGCTTCCAGTAAGAAATAAACACCTTGTGGCGGTTCTTCTAAGGTTTTGAGCAGAGCATTACTACTGGCTTCCGTTAAACGATCTACCCCTTTAATATATACCACCACGCTACCGCCTTGTTGTGAAAAGTTTTGTAATTTGGTGGTCATTTCTCGAATTTGATCTATGCCGATATCTTTGCCTTCAATCGGCTGTATAAGGTGAAAATCGGGGTGATTACCACTTTGCATCAATAAACAACTTTTGCATTGCTGGCACGGTTGTTCGCCATTTGGCTGTTGGCAGAGTAGCCAATGAGCAAAATGATGAATTAGATTTTCCGTGCCAAGCCCGACATCTGTTCTAAATAGTAAAGCGTGATGCCCACGCCCATTTAAAAAAGCGTCTGTCAGTTGTTGGTAAATGCTTTGCTGCCAAGGGTACATTATTTTAACCAATTACGAATTGCTTGTTGAATATCTGCGGTTACTTGTTCAATCGATTGTTCAGCGTTGATAATAATCGCTTTATCGTTATTTTGAGTCAGCTCTAAATAACGTTCACGAGTGCGATAGAAAAAGTCCAAACTCTGCTGTTCAATGCGGTCTAGTTCGCCTCTACCTCTTGCTCGTTCTAATCCAATTACAGGATCAATATCAAGATAAAGCGTGAGATCCGGCTCAAAAGTGCCGAGTACCGATTCTTTTAGAGTATTAAGCAAGTTGCGATCTAATTTACGCCCCCCGCCTTGATAGGCCTGAGAAGACATATCGTGGCGGTCGCCCAATACCCATTTTCCTTCAGCTAAAGCCGGCTTAATCACATTTTCGACTAATTGCACCCGAGCAGCATAAAGCATTAAAAGTTCAGCTTTATCGCTTACGGGTTCTTCCGTTTCGTGCTTAATCAGATGACGTAGTTTTTCCGCAAGCGGTGTGCCACCTGGTTCACGGGTAAGCACAACTTCCTTAATACCGGCTTGTTCTAACTCTTGTAAAATAACTTTATGAGCTGTTGTTTTACCGGCTCCTTCCAAGCCTTCAATGACAATAAATTTTCCACGCATATTATTCTCACTATTTTTGTTCGTTTTTACGTTTACGTTCAATCTGGATCCATTCACGCACTGCTTGGTTATGCTCACTTAGCGTTCTGCTAAATTTATGTCCGCCCGTGCCGTCGGCAACGAAATAGAAATAAGGCGTATTATCGGGGTGAGCAACCGCTTCAATAGAAGCTTTACTCGGCATTGCAATCGGTGTTGGCGGCAGTCCGTCAATTTGATAAGTATTGTAAGGGGTAACTTCGTTTAAGTCCTTACGGCGAATATTGCCATCGTAACGGTCGCCCATACCGTAAATAACGGTCGGATCGGTTTGCAAACGCATTTTAATTCGCAAGCGGTTAATAAAAACCGAAGCCACTTGTGGGCGTTCGCTCGTAATGCCAGTTTCTTTTTCCACAATAGAGGCAAGAATAAGCATTTCATACGGATTTGCAAGCGGTAGATTTTCCGCTCGATTTTGCCAAGCTTGTTCTAAAATATTTTTTTGCTTTTCATAAGCTCGTTTTAGTAAGGCAAGATCGGTTGAATTTGGTGTATAACTGTAAGTATCCGGTGCAATCCAGCCTTCTAATTTTTCATATGGAGAACCGAGTAATTCCGCAATTTCTTTTTCAGATTTATCTTTTAAGGTTTGGGCTAAATAGTTTGCTTGGCTTAATTGTTCTCGCCAAATTTTAAAGGTTCTACCTTCGATAAGTTGCACATTAAGTTGTACTTCTTTACCTGAGCTTAAATGTTGAAGCAAATCTTTAACTGTGTTTAAACCAGTAAGAGAATAGGCTCCGGCTTTAAATTTACCCAGTTCAGGATATAAACGCATTAAATAGGGGAGGAGTTTGACATCATCGTGGGTAATAATACCTTGTTCTTCCAATAAAATGGCAAGTTTTTGGCTAGATGTGCCTTTTTCTAATATAAATAATTGTTCAGGTTGATGGGTAATTGGGTGCTTAGCTAAATCAGTCAGTTTTTTGTAGCCAAAAAATAAACCACCTGCAACAATAACAGCTAACAAGCCTAAAGAAATAAGTAATTTTTTTAACATAAAATAGTAAGGTAAATACGATAGAAATAGTCTGAATTCTACTATAAAGCGGTCTTTTTTTCAGAAAAATTTGCAAATAAATGGGATAAATAATGGTGGGTCATGAAGGATTCGAACCTTCGACCAACGGATTAAAAGTCCGCTGCTCTACCGACTGAGCTAATGACCCAAAGAGGTGTTTTGAAAATTAATGGTGGGTCATGAAGGATTCGAACCTTCGACCAACGGATTAAAAGTCCGCTGCTCTACCGACTGAGCTAATGACCCTAAAAGGTGTTTTGAAGATTAAATGGTGGGTCATGAAGGATTCGAACCTTCGACCAACGGATTAAAAGTCCGCTGCTCTACCGACTGAGCTAATGACCCATAATCTTGCGTAACGAGGGCATATCTTACGGATTTTTAAAATTTTGGCAAGTTTTTTTTATCTAAAAAATATTGAATGTGTGGTTTGTAAACAATTTAGCCGAATTTTAGACGGTTTAGAACGATAAAACTGAAAATATAACTTGGCTTTTATTTTCGCCTACCATTTTTAGTAAAATCAGCTATAATCAAACGGTTTTATTCATCTACTAATAGAAGGAAATTAAAATGGGCTTAGAATTAGTACCAGCAGGTAAAGAATTACCAGACGATATTTATGTGATTATCGAAATTCCAGCAAACTCAGATCCAATTAAATATGAAGTGGATAAAGAAACGGGTTCATTATTTGTTGATCGTTTTATGGCGACAGCAATGTTCTATCCAGCAAACTATGGTTATGTAAACAATACATTATCATCAGATGGCGACCCAGTTGATGTATTAGTTCCAACTCCATACCCATTACAACCAGGTTCAGTGATTCGTTGCCGCCCAGTTGGTGTGTTAAAAATGACTGATGAAGCGGGTGGCGATGCAAAAGTGGTTGCGGTTCCGCACACTAAATTAAGCAAAGAATACGATCACATTAAAGATGTGAACGATTTACCAGCTTTGTTAAAAGCACAAATTCAACATTTCTTTGAAAGCTATAAAGCGTTAGAAGCTGGAAAATGGGTGAAAGTTGAAGGTTGGGGCGATGTAAATGAAGCTCGTAAAGAAATTTTAGACTCATTTGAGCGTGCGAAAAAATAATTTTCATCGAAATGCCAAACACTTCTGTTTGGCATTTTTATAGGATATAAAAATGAAATTTATCAAAAAATTAGGCTATTCTCTTTTTTTAGCCACAATGATTACCGCTTGTGCAACAACAGAAAGTATTAATCAAGAAGCTGCATTAAGTTATGCTCAAGTAAAAACACAGGCACGTCAGCAAAATGCGATTGATACCTCATCTCCAACCGCAAAGCGTATTCATACCGTTTTTAATAAAATGAAGCCTTATGCAGAAAAAGAGAACAAAACAGGTGTGCCTTTTCAGTGGGAAATAACAGTATTAAAGTCAGATGAATTAAATGCTTGGGCAATGCCGGGCGGGAAAATGGCATTTTATACGGGGTTAGTTGATAGACTAAAACTCTCTAATGATGAAATTGCTGTGGTAATGGGGCACGAAATGGCTCACGCATTAAAAGAGCACGGAAAATCAGATCGTACAGTAAGCACTATTACCGGTTTAGTTGGTGTAATTGCAGATATTGCAGTAAGCCAAACAACAGGTGTTAGTACGGAAGGCTTGTTGAGTACAGGTGTTGATTTGATTGCGACTAAGCCATTCTCTCGTAGCCAAGAAACCGAAGCAGATGAAATTGGTATAATGTTAATGGCGAAAGCAGGTTATAATCCTTCTGCCGCACCAAATGTTTGGGTAAAAATGAGCCAAGCTAATGGTAGTTCGGGGTTATCTATTTTCTCAACTCACCCTTCAAATGAAGAGCGTCAAAGAAATCTTGCTCGTTTAGTGCCTGAAGCAATGAAAATTTACCAAGCACGTAAATAAGCAATTATTTCGTTCTAGTACAACACATAAAAGAGGTGCTTAAAAATAATTTAAGCACCTCTCATTTTTATCTATTAGCCACGCACAAAGCCCACTAATTCATAAACCTTATCTAAAGTCGCTTTGGCGCGAATTCGTGCTTTTTCAGCTCCTTCACGATAGATTTTTTCTAGTAATGCTTCATCTTGGCGATAGTGATGGTAACGTTCTTGCAGATTAGTTAATAATTCAGAGACTTTATCAGCCACTTCCGTTTTTAAATGGCCGTACATTTTGCCTTCAAATTCCGCTTCTAATTCGGCAATCGTTTTGCCTGTTACCGCAGAAAGAATATCTAACAGGTTAGAAACACCAGCTTTATTTTGCACATCGTAACGCACTACAGGCGGTTCATCGCCATCGGTCATTGCACGTTTGATTTTTTTTGCGACCGCTTTTGGATCTTCTAACAACCCAATCACATTATTGCGATTATCGTCCGATTTTGACATCTTTTTCGTCGGCTCAAGCAACGACATTACTCTTGCCCCCGCTTTAGCAATGAAAACTTCAGGCACTGCAAATACTGGCTCAATCACATTGCCTTCCGCATCTTTTTTACCATATAACGCATTGAAACGGTTGGCAATATCACGGGTAATTTCTAAATGCTGTTTTTGATCATCGCCTACCGGCACTTGATTTGCTTGGTAAAGCAAAATATCCGCTGCCATTAATACTGGGTAAGTAAATAAGCCCACGTTTACATTTTCTTCATAGCGAGCAGATTTATCTTTAAACTGCGTCATACGCCCCATTTCGCCGAAATAGGTGTAACAGTTTAGCACCCACGCTAATTGAGCGTGCTCAGGCACGTGCGATTGAATAAAAATTGTGCTTTTATTAGGATCAATTCCACAAGCTAAGTATAAGGCTAATACATCTAAAGTCGCTTTACGTAGGCTTTCCGGATCTTGACGCACGGTAATAGCGTGTTGATCTACAATGCAATATACACAATCGTAATCATCTTGCATTGTCACCCAGTTACGTAATGCACCCAGATAGTTACCAATAGTTAATTCGCCCGACGGCTGTACGCCACTAAATACAATAGGTTTGCTCATTTTATAATCTCTTTCTATGCTTAAAAATATGCGGTTATCTTAACGGTTATTGAGAAGGGATAAAAGTACAAGCGGTCAGATTTCTTTGGAGATTTGCAAAATTTTAAAGAAATTTAATCGCTTGTCAGAGCATTAACCCACAATTCCCAACACATCTTTAAACTCAGAAGTTACAAAAGTCGGATTAGCTTGTTCAATCGGTACATTGTAGTTGTAGCCGTAAGTCAAACCAACTACATCACAGCCTGCGGCTTTGGCGGCAATAACATCATTTTCTGAATCACCGACAAATAGCAATTCTTGCGGTGTAATGCCAAATTTTTCGCAAATAAAGAACATTGGGTCTGGGTGAGGTTTGATTTTCGGCAGAGATTGCCCACCAAGCGTTTCATCAAATAAGTGATAAATACCAAAGGCGGAAAGTACAGGTTCTACTAATTTTGTGGGTTTATTAGTAATAACAACAAGCGGGTAACCTTTGGCTTTTAAGGTTTCTAAGGTTTCTTTCACATTTGGGTAGAGTTCGCTTTCTTCACAGACATAAGTAGCGTAGTATTTATCGAAGCTTGCTCGCATTTTAACTAACTGTTCGGCATCAAAAACTTTGCCTGTGTGAGCAATGGCATTTTGAAAGAAAATATCTGCCCCTTTGCCGATCCAAGTTAGCACTTTTTGTTGTGTAACCGTTGGGAGCCCTGCCTCTAAAAACATTGAGTTAGCGGTAAGGGTTAAATCTGGTAGGGTGTTGATTAAGGTTCCGTCTAAATCAAAACCGATTACTTTATATTTTGAAGTCATATTGAATCCTTTTAAAAAATGAGCGATCCGATTTGTAAAAAAATAGAAAAATCAGACCGCTTGTAATTATTTTGCTTTATTAAATTTGTATGCCCAAGCCATAATCAAAATACCGCCAATAATCATAGGTAAAGAGAGTAATTGCCCTCGGGTGATAAGATCGGCTGTAGTATTTACATTGTGATCAATTTCTCGGAAATACTCAACAATAAAGCGGAATGTGCCGTAGCCAATTAAAAATAAGCCTGCAACAGAACCTGCCGGACGTGGTTTTTTGATAAACCAATTAAGAATAAGCAGTAAAACAACCCCTTCTAAAAAAGCTTCGTAAAGCTGTGAGGGGTGGCGGGGTAGGTAGCCGCCATTAGGGAATAATACTGCCCACGGTACATCCGTTACTCGTCCCCAAAGTTCATCGTTGATAAAGTTGCCAATTCGTCCCATTCCTAAGCCAAATGGGATAAGCGGTGCGATAAAATCAGCCGTATTCCAAAAGCTTCGTTTTTGGCGGTAAGAGACCCAAAGCATTGCCACAATAACCCCAATTAAGCCACCGTGGAATGACATTCCCCCTTCCCAAATTCGCAGTAGGTAGAGAGGATCTTGCAAAAAGCGGTCAAAACTATAGAAAAAGACGTCGCCGATTCGACCACCTAATACTACTCCCCAAAAGCCTGAATAAATTAAAGTATCGACTTGCTCGGTTGTCCAAACACCGTTTGAGTTTTTCGCTCTTTTCATTCCGAGCCAATAAGCAAACGCAAAACCGGCTAAATACATTAAGCCGTACCAGCGAAGGGCAATCGGGCCAATTTCAAAGATAATAGGACTAATTTGTGGAAATTGAATAAATTGTTCGTTCATAGCTTCCTTTATTTTAAGAACATATTAATTGCAATGCAGACCAGTAATACTGCAAATGCTTTTTTTAGGATAGGCACAGGTAATACATTTGCTGCATTAGCACCTAATTTGGAGGTAAAATATGAAGTAGCGGTAATACCAAATAGTGCAGGTAAATAGATATAACCTAATGAATAATCTGGCATTGGAACATCCCAACCGCTGACAATAAAGCTAATGGTGCCAGATAAGCCAAGGAATGCACCACAAAATGAAGAAGTGCCAATCGCACGTTTCATATCTAGCCCTCTATCACTTAAAAATGGCACGATAAATGCACCGCCAGCAATGCCTGCCATACTTGATAATGTACCGATAATTCCCCCTCCAATAAGCGTTGCTTTTACGGTAAGCGGTTTGTTTTTCGGTAATCTTTTCAATGAGAATAACATTCTAGCTGCAAGGTAAAGCACCATTACCGCAAAGATTTTAGACATTACTTTTGCATCTAAATTACTCACGACTAAACCAGCTAAAAAGACAGAAATCATCAAGGCTGGAATAAAATATTTACTAGTTTGTACATCTACATTGCCTAATTTGTGATGGCGTTGTGCTGATGAAAAAGCCGTAATAATAATAGTTGCAAACGAAGTACCTAATGCTGTGGACATTAAGTATTCAGGGGGAACACCTGCCATCGGTAATAAGAATACAAGGCTTGGTACAATAATTAGCCCACCACCAATACCGAATAAACCCGCTAGAAAACCAACAAATACCCCTAAAAAAAGGCAACTTACTAACACAGTCATTGTTATTTTCCTCTTTGATTATTTTGATACCAAGGACGATGATACGATTTGCGATATTCCGATTTATTTTCTTTGGAATCTTGCCCTCTTTTAGGCTTGAATCCTTGTTTTTCAGTACGCTCTAAGCGTGTTTTATCGCTTTGTTTATCATCGGATTTTTTTTGTATGCCACTTTGTAAGACCGAAGCAAATTCTTTCATCGCCTTACGGTAAACATCACGTTTAAAGGCCACTACTTGGCGGACAGGATACCAAAAACTGACCCATCTCCAGCCATCAAATTCAGGATTTTTGGTGATTTTGAGGTTTATCTGACTTTCATCACTGATTAATTGCAATAAAAACCAACGTTGTTTTTGTCCAATGCAGACAGGACCAGAGCCTTCAGCACGCACTAAGCGTTTTGGCAGTTTATACTTTAGCCAATATTTAGACGCCCAAAGTAATCGCACATCTTTTTTTTGTAAGCCGACTTCTTCATAAAGCTCACGGTACATTGCTGTTTCAATGTTTTCCCCCTCGTTAATTCCACCTTGCGGAAATTGCCAAGAGTTCTGACCAAACCGTTTCGCCCACAGAACCTGTCCGTGCTTATTACAGATAACGATACCAACATTTGGGCGGTAGCCATCGAAATCGATCACTAGACCACCTAATTTATATAAGATTTTAGAATGAAAGAGATTGTTTCATACTTTGGCAGATTGAACAACCTTAAGCAAAAGTAAAAATCAGGATATTTGCAAAAAATTTGATATTTTTAACCGCTTGTGGATAACACTGTGGATAAGTGATAAGTTTTATTGGTATAAATTGAGGATAACCTATTTAAAGCTAGAAAAATAGAGAAGATCTTAGAATTAAAATTAGGGATCTTTTTCTTAATCAATGATCTGGATAAATATCAAGATCTCGTTGTTTTTCTCAACAAAATAAGATGAATTTTTGAAAGGCGAAAATGTGAAAAATGGTAGCTCAATCAAACTTGCTAGTTATCCCCACCATTTGTGGATAAAGATGTGATAGTTTTTCAAAATAGGCGTGAATAACTTAAATTAATACTAAAAACAGATAAAAATAGATAATAAAATCAACATGTTAATGATTTTATCTAAATCTGTGGAAAGTAGATTATTTTATTGATTGTTTTTTATTCACTAACTATTATCTCTTCCCCAGTCATACATTCCTCTAATCATTGGCCATAATGATTTTCCTTTTTCAGTTAGGCTATATTCCACTTTAGGCGGAATTTGCGGATATTCTTTTCGGTGAACCAAACCATCTGCTTCCATCTCTTTTAGCGTATTACTTAGCATTCTAAATGTGATTTCACCACCGAGTAGGCGACGTAATTCATTGTAGCGAACTATTTGGTGATGAAATAATACGTAAATAATCAATAATTTCCACTTGCCACTAATAATAGATAGTGTGTAATTAAAGAATGTTTCTTCATTATCAATCATTGTCACTTTATATTCTTTCATTTTTTATCCTTATTTTTTCATCTTTTCTCTTTGATTTTATTAGTAAAATATTAATTTAACTATCATTTAAGATAGTATATATCATAATTGTGCATACTTGTTTTGATGTTTATACCCTAAATATAATACACACAATAAAGATAAATAACTAGGGAAAAACAAATGACACAAAGTTATGAAGCACAATTAAAAGAGGCATATCAACGTATTAAAGAAGCTGAAGTAGTAATTATTGGTGGAGCAAGTGGACTTTCTACTGCAAATGGACACGATTTTTATAATTTTAGTGATTATTTCAAAAAACATTTTATGGATTTTCATCATAAGTTCGGCGTAACGGGGTGTTTTCAGTCTCTTTACTACAAATACCCAAACCGTGAAAGCCGTTGGGCATATTTATCTCGCCATGCAACAGCAATGTTTGATGAGCCAGCAGGCCAGACATATCAGAGCTTATTTAAACTGATTGGAGATAAAGAATATTTTGTCATCACCACTAACCAAGATATGCAATTTTCAAAAGTATTCGATGAAAGCAAAATTGCTTATCCACAAGGTGATGCTCATTGGTTGCAATGTAGCCGACCTTGTCATGATGAAGTGTATCCAGCAGAAGAAGCTGTACGTAAAATGGCAGCCTCTATTCACGACTGCCAAGTTGATCCAGAAACTATCCCAACTTGCCCAAAATGTGGAGCGGATTTAGAACCTTGGATTCGTTCTTATGAGTTTTTAGAGGGGCTTATTGGGCAGATAAATTAGGTGAATATGAAAATTTCGTTGTGAAAAATCATAATCGTAAAATTTTGTTTATCGAGATGGGGGGCGGCAGGATGACTCCGAATATCATTAAATACCCATTTTCTAAGATGGTAAATTTATGGCCGAATGCTTCACTTATTCGTATTAACCAAAATGAAGATTTTTTCCCTGAAATGAAAGAGGGTAAAGCAACTATTTTCGAACATGATATTGCAACCACACTGTACGATTTAGTTCAATTAAAACAACAAGATCAAGAGGTAAACAATGGTTGATTTAATTCAGCAAGTAGCAGAAAAAATTCGCCAAGCCGATAAAATAGTGATTGGTGCGAGCAATGGTTTATCTATTTCTGAAGGAATACATATTTTTGCTAATAACCACGATTTTCGGACGAAATTTAGCGATTTTGAACAAAAATATGGATTTCATAGTTTAATTCAGGGCTGTTTCTACCCTTTCCAAGATAGTCAAGTTTATTGGGCATATTTTGCACGATTACACGATTATATGACACGTCAAAAGCCTGCTGGAATAGTAATGCAAAATTTATTTGCTTTGGTAAAAAAGAAAGATTTTTTTGTTGTAACCAGCAATTTTGAAAATCATTTTCGCCAAGCTGGCTTTCCTGAAGAGCGTTTATTTGAAATTGAAGGTAATGGTATTGATTTCCAATGTAAAACCCAATGTACAGATCAAGTATATAACGGTGAAAAACAGTTACAAGAAATGGCGGAATGTGAGAATGGTTATGTGCCGGAACATCTGGTGCCATATTGCCCAAATTGCGGCGGGGAAATGCAGATTCATATTGAATTAGATAGTAATTTCCAGCAAGACAAAATATGGCGTACCAAGCGTGATGCTTACCAAGCCTTTCTGCAAGATGGGGCAGATAAAAACGTATTATTTTTAGAATTAGGTGTCGGAGCAAGAAATCAGCTAATAAAAATGCCATTTATGCAATGGGTCTATCAACATCCTAAAGCCTTTTATATCACCGTAAATAAAGGAGAGCTTTATATACCGAAAGAGATTGCTAGTCGTTCTCTGGGCGTTGATGGTGGTTTAAATGAGGTATTGGAAGCATTAAATGAAGCGTAAATTAGAAAAGGCATTATTGTCTCAGATTCCTGCAGAGCAAGCTGAATTAGCCTTAGTTCGTTATCGATACTGGTATAACTTCTTATATCATCAAGTGGAGTTTAATATCGAAAGTAAACTTCACGGTGTTGTGCATAGTTCTCGAGTATTACTATATGCTGTTATTCTAGGTTATCGTTTGAATCTAAATGAACAAGAACTAGATACGCTATGTTGGTCTGCTACATTTCATGATAGTTATCGTTATGATGATGGTGCAGATATTGGACACGGTGAGCGTGCAAGTACCTATTACCGCCAATATTGCCAGCAACATCAGTTAGCAGTTAATGAAATTGCGATATGCTTAATGAAGTGTCATGATCGTGTTGATGATTTTGGCATTCAATATATTACTAAACATTTACCAAATGATGCTGAAGCGATTAGGTTATATAAAATTTTTAAAGATGCAGATGGGTTAGATCGTTTTCGTTTAGGTGAACAATACTTCAATCCTGCTTATCTACGCACTAGTGAAGCAAAACAGCTAGTGAATTTTGCTCAAAATATCGTAGCAAATACAGGTGGTGTTGAGCTTGAGTCATGATAGTCAAAAAGCAGGTTATCCCTGCTTTTTTAATTTATTTTTCTTGTTTAGCTTCTGCATGAGTAATGTAGATAGTTGCAGCAATAATAATAGCTGCCCCTAACCATAATTTACCTGGCGGCACCCAGTTAAACACTAACCAGCCAGCCAATACATTAAGCGGTAACTTAATAAAATCAAACGGCTGGATATAAGAGGCATCGGCTAAATTATAGGCTTTTGCGACCGCTAGCTGAGCAAGGGCGGTAAAAAAACCGAGTAGAATCAGAAAACCAAAATCACTCCACGAAGGCAGGCTAAAACCGCTTGGGCTTAGATTTGTTAAGGCAATTAATAGGTTAAACGGTGTAATCAAGATAAAGAGATAAGCCACCATTGTAGTTGGGCTATCGTGCTGTGAAAGCTTTTTCACCATAAGTGAGTAACCAGCCCAGAAAAAAGCGGCTGCAATTGGTAATAACGCAATCAGATTAAAATTATCACTCCAAGGTTCTAAAATAATCATCGCTCCAATAAAGCCCATGGCGGTGGCGATCCAACGTTTTTTCCCGACCTTCTCTTTTAAAAAGATTCCTGAGCCGATTGTTACAAAAAGCGGTGAAGTCATCAGTAGGGCAATACCTTGCCAAATCGGGAGTTGATTTGCTAATGCCATTGTCCAACATTGAATTCCTATCGCTGATAAAAAAATACGAAAACAGTGTTGCCCAAAATGTGCGGTTTTCAACGAAGAGCGAAACCCAATATTGTTCATACTTGGCAGAAGAAATATAAAAGCAGCTAAATATTGCACTAAAGCAATCACACTAGAATCAATAGGCGAAATTGAAGTTAATTTAGGAATAAGGGTGTTAATACAGGCAAATAGCACACCAGCAGTAATAATGGCTATTGCTCCTTTGATCGGTTGATGGCTGTTCATAGTTATTACTTTAGAGAGGATTAAAACTACAAGCATAGCTGAGCTTAGCGAAATTGCAATAGAAATAGTCTTAAAGTAGCGGTTAGCAAAGCAGGGTAATTACATTTTGCGTCTAAATTTTCTACATTTTATTAACAAAAATGTGATCTATTTCTCAATTTTCGCAAATAATAGTAATTCTTATTTTTATTTTAAGTAGAATAACCGCACTTTTTTCTCATCATTTACGAGGTATTAAATGATTATTTCATCTGCTAATGATTATCGCCGTGCGGCAAAACGACGTGTTCCGCCATTTATGTTCCACTATGCAGACGGTGGCTCCTATGCTGAACAAACACTTCGTCGTAATGTAAGCGATTTAGAAGATATAGCTTTACGCCAGCGTGTATTAAAAGATATGTCGCAGTTAGACACAGGTATTGAGCTATTCGGAGAAAAACTTTCTATGCCGGTTACGCTTGCCCCAGTCGGTGCTTTGGGAATGTACGCTCGCCGTGGCGAAGTACAAGCAGCAAAAGCGGCTGATAACAAAGGGATCCCATTCACACTCTCTACGGTTTCTATTTGTTCTATTGAAGAAGTAACACCTGCGATTAACCGCCCGATGTGGTTCCAACTTTATGTGTTAAAAGATCGTGGCTTTATGAAAAATGCACTAGAGCGTGCTAAAGCAGCAGGTTGCTCAACACTTGTTTTTACTGTTGATATGCCGACACCTGGAGCTCGTTATCGTGATAATCATTCAGGTATGAGTGGACCATATAAAGATATTCGCCGTGTGCTACAAGCAATGGTTCACCCTTTCTGGGCTTGGGATGTCGGCATTCAAGGCAAACCACATACATTAGGTAATGTCTCCAAATATATGGGAAAACCTATTGATCTGAATAACTATATCGGCTGGCTCACGGAAAATTTCGATCCATCAATTTCGTGGAAAGATTTAGAGTGGATCCGAGAATTTTGGGACGGCCCAATGGTTATTAAAGGAATTCTTGACCCCGAAGATGCCAAAGATGCGGTTCGCTTTGGGGCTGATGGCATTATTGTTTCTAATCACGGCGGTCGCCAACTCGACGGTGTACTGTCTTCTGCGAAAGCCTTACCAAGTATTGCTGATGCGGTAAAAGGGGATATCAAAATCCTTGCTGACTCAGGCATTCGCAATGGTTTAGATGTAGTTCGTATGTTGGCATTAGGTGCCGATTGCACAATGATTGGTCGATCTTTTGTGTATGCTCTCAGTGCGGCAGGGCAAGCCGGTGTGGAAAACTTATTAGATATTTTCCTCAAAGAGATGAAAGTGGCAATGACACTTACCAGCAACCAAAAAATCAGCGATATTACCCGTGATGCTTTAGTTGATTTAAGTAAAATTTAAAGCAATTATCTAGCTGATAAAATTAAATTTTTAACCGCTTGAATTTGATTTCAAGCGGTTATTTTTTTGCTAAATTTTACTTACAGATTAGGATGTTTTTATACTACGATAAACAACTATTGCCAACACAGCACAAGCCGCCATTGCGAGTGACGTCGCAATGAAAATATTACCGATGCCAACCAGTGGTGAAATGACTCCGCCTAGTAAAAATGGTAAACAGCCAAGAATGGCGGAAGCTGCTCCAGAGTAACGACGCTCGCTGTCCATTGCCAGTGAGGAAAGAGCTGGTAGTGGAATACCAACCATTAGCAAGGTAGCAAAGAATCCAATTTCGACTAATAGCCAGTGAGCTTGTAATAACAATACCGCAACGGTATAAGCAACCATCACAACAAAGCCAATTACGCCGATACGTAAGGCAGTGTAGTCATCAAGGCGACTGCCTCTATTTGAGCCAATAACTAAGGCTGCACCGTTTGCCGCAAAGCATAAACTAAAGGCAAAGGCGGATAATCCGTAGAAGCTTTGTAAAATAAATGGCGAAGCGGCAATATAAGCAAACATCGCACCAAACAGGAAACTTTCAATCCAGACAAAGTTCATAAAGCGGCGATTTTTAAGAATACTACCGAAAGAACCAAAGCTAGCAAAGGTTGAACCTTGCAAACGTTTTTCTTCTACTAAGCTCTCTTTTAAGCGTAAGCTAAATGCAAAAACTGCCACACCAATTAACGCTAAAAAGATAAAAATTTCTTGCCAGCCCATATATTCTAATAACAGGCTTCCCAACACAGGCGAGAGAATTGGGGCTAAGCCGTTAATTGTCATCAATAGTCCAAAAAAGCGGGTCATTTCACGGCCTTGATAGAGATCTGCCGCCACTGCACGGGAAATCACCACGCTACCTGCTGAAGATAAACCTTGCACGATTCTTAAGGCAATCATCGTTTCAATATTTGGTGAAAATACGATAGCAATAGTGCTGGCAATATAGACCAACAAAGAAATCAACAAAGGTTTTTTGCGCCCGAATTTATCGCTAATCGGTCCTAACAATAGCTGCCCAGCCGCCAAGCCAAACATAGCGGTAGTTAGGGTAAGCTGAGTCATTGAGGCAGAAGTGTTAAAAAACTCGGCAAGTTGAGGAAGAGCCGGCAGATAAAGATCCACCACAAAAGGCCCGAATGCAGAAAGCACACCGAGCAGTAATACTAAGAAAAATTTAGAGTTTGCTTTGGTCATAATCGTCGTTCTTAAAAACTTAAAAATAAAAGGCAATAGTATAGCTGAAAAAACAAGCGGTCGGAAATTTGTAAAATATTACAAAATTCCAACCGCTTGTAAGCTGTGTGATAGATTATTTTGCCGCAACTGTAAAACGTTGGAACAAGTGAGCTTTTTGCTCAACATCATCAGCAATAGCGATTGCTAAATCTGCCACAGAAATTCCCGCAGGCTCATCGCCGTTCATTAATAATTCTTCGCCACCTAAGCGGTAAGCACCTAAACGTTCTTCGCTAAAACCACTATCTTCTCCTAAATTAGCTGGAGGAGAAATAAACGCCCAGTTTACATCACGGCGATCACGTAAGTCGTTTAATAAATGGCGAGCGGCATTAGCTCCATCATAGATTTCTTTTGGAAAATCAGGGGTATCTATAACTTGTAAATCAGGCGCTACATATAAGCTACCTGCACCGCCAACCACTAATAAATAAGGTACTGACGCTGATTTTGCTGCTTCTAAAATAGCATTTGCACCACGTGTAAAATCTGCTCCGATATTTGGATTTGTCCACCCTGGATTGAAGGCACTGATTACCGCATCAAACCCAACTAATTGCTCGGCAAATTTTGCATTTTCCACATCAAAAGCGACCGCTTGCACATTATCTGCTTTTAGTACTTTATCTACATTACGTGCAAAACCGACTACTTGATGGCCACGCTCAGCAAGTTCTTTCACTACTGCTGAACCAACATAACCTGTTGCACCTATTACTGCGATTTTTTTCATTTTTAATTCCTCTTAATCAATCACTGATTATTAAAACATTGAACGACCACTTTCTGTTTTTTCCGGCACAGCTTGGATAACATCCCAATGCTCAACGATTTTTCCGTTTTCATCAAAGCGGAAAATATCAACAACGGCTTCACCACGATCGTTTTCATCCATTGTGCTATGAACGTGTAACATTACTAAATCACCATCTGCCATTACACGTTTGATTTCTGCTTTAGATTTTGGATGCTCTTTTAAAAATGGCTCAAATGCATCAATAAAAGCTTGCCCACCATCGGCAACACTTGGGTTGTGCTGTAAATATTCTTTGCCAACATATTTTTCAGTAGCTTCTTTTACTTTATGCTGGTTGAATGCCATTTCATAAAATTCTAATGCCAGTTTTTTATTTTGCTCTGGCGTTGTACCTGCGATTGCAGAGAATGATGTTAAAAGTGCAGTTGCAGTTAAAAGTAATTTTTTCATTTTTGCTTTCCTTGTTTGTTTTGTTAATCACGTTTTATGCAGTGCATTATAGTGAAATAAAAAATAGGAAAAATAGCGATTATTGAATATAATTATTTCAATTATTGAAACAATCTGGGTGAGAAATGGATAGAATTTTAGCGATTAAAGTCTTTCTTGCGGTGTCTGAAACAGGCTCTTTTACCGCAACAGCAGATAAGTTAGATCTTTCAAAGCCAATGGTTAGCCGTGCCATTGCATTACTAGAAGAGTGGTTTAATGCTCGTTTATTGCAACGCACTACAAGAAAAGTTTCGCTTACCGAAGCAGGCGAACAAGCGGTTGAATATTGCAGAAAAATAACAGAATTAACCGAGAATATTGAGCAAGATTTTCTAGCTCGTTCGGGAGAATTAAGTGGTACATTGCGTATTTCGGGGTCTATTTCATTTGGCGGTTTACATCTGATTAAGGCATTGCAAGAATTTATGGCATTGCACCCAAAAGTAGTGGTGCAATTACAACTTTCTGACCAAAGGGTTGATCTTTTTGATGAGCGAATTGATTTGGCGTTGCGTTTTACCGATAACCCCGATCAGGGCTTGGTCGCTCGCCGTTTAACTACAGTGCATTCCTTATTGGTGGCAACCCCAAATTATTTAGAGAAATACGGCACACCAGAAACACCACAAGATTTGGCTCAGCACCGCTATTTAGCACACGCAAATGTTAATCGAAAAGTATGGAAGTTTTACCAAAACGGGCAGGAAACCGCATTGGAATTGGTTAGCCCCTTGTGCGTAAATGATACCAACGCTTTACTCAATGCGGTGCTGGCAGATGGCGGTATTGCGATGTTGCCAAAATATATGTTGAACGAACACTTACAACAAGGTAGCGTGCAACCATTGCTGACCGATTGGGAGCTACCGCTTTATCCGCTCTATGCATTGTATCCAACTCGCCACCGCTTGCCTTTAACGGTACGAGCATTAGTGGATTTTTTAGCCGAGCGTTTTGCTACTCAGCCTTGGTAAAAGTGAGAACAAGCGGTTATTTTTCTATGCTTTTTTGTATTTCACACGCAGAACGACTAACTATTAAAAATAAGGCTTAGCCATTACATTAATTATAAGAAGTTAGGCCTATTTTATGGTACACTCTTACAACGTTTAAATAAGCCGAGTTTTAATATGAACGATAGTTTAACCCCTTTTCACACCTTTCATTTACCTGCAAAAGCCTCTCAAATTATTGAATTTACAACAGTGGAACAGCTACTTTGCGAATGGCAAAAAGCAGTATCTTCACAGCAACCTGTTTTGATCCTTGGGCAAGGTTCAAACGTGTTGTTTTTAGAGGATTTTGACGGTGTAGTGTTAGTCAATAAGCTTAAGGGCATTGCTCATCGAGAAGATGAACAGTTCCATTATTTGCACGTGCAAGGTGGCGAAAATTGGCACGAGTTAGTGAAATGGACGCTTGAGCATAATATGGCAGGCTTAGAAAACTTAGCCTTAATTCCGGGTGTGGCAGGCTCTGCTCCAATTCAAAATATCGGGGCTTACGGTGTGGAATTTGAACGTGTCTGCGATTTTGTAGACGTGCTCAATTTACGTACCGGAGAACGTTTTAAATTAAGCAAAGCAGAGTGTGGCTTTGGCTATCGGGAAAGTGTATTTAAACATCAATATCGTGATGAATTTGCGATTATTTCTGTTGGTATTAAGTTGCCAAAAGCGTGGCAACCGGTGCTAAGTTATGGTTCTTTAACTCAATTCGACCCACAAACTGTTACCCCAAAACAAGTTTTTGATGAAGTCTGTGCAGTGCGTTCCTCTAAGTTACCGAATCCGGATGAATTTGGGAATGCGGGTAGTTTCTTTAAAAACCCGGTGATTTCTGCTGAATTATTTGCCCAAGTACAGGCAAAATTCCCGACAATTCCAAATTATCCACAGCCTGATGGTTCTGTGAAATTGGCTGCTGGTTGGTTAATCGATCAAACTGGCTTGAAAGGTTTCCAAATTGGTGGGGCTGCGGTGCATACTCAACAAGCTTTAGTGTTAATCAATAAAGAGAATGCCACAGGAGCTGATGTTGCCCAACTGGCAAAAGAAGTCCGTCGCCGAGTGCGAGAAAAATTTGGGGTTGAAATTCAGCCTGAAGTTCGCTTTATGGGAAGAACAGGCGAAGTCAATAGTGATGAAATTACTCGTTAAATGCGGAGACTCACGTGAAACTTAACCAAGCCCAAATTCAATCCGCCTTAATTTGCGGGCAAGCGTTGGTGTTTGATGAAATTGATTCGACTAACGAATATTTACTCAAACATCATCAAGAGTTAGAAAACGGCAGTGTTTGCTTAGCTGAAATGCAGACTGCCGGCAGAGGACGACGTGGCCGAACTTGGTATTCGCCTGAAAGTAAAAATCTCTATTTTTCTATTTTATGGCATTACCCTACAAGCGATGCTGCCAATCTGCCACCTTTAAGTTTGGTTATTTCACTTATAATTGCTGAAAGTTTAACCGCTGAAAAAGTGGAAGATATTCAAATTAAATGGCCGAACGATATTTACTATCACGGTAAAAAAATGGGCGGTATTTTAATTGAAACACAAGCAACACGTTCAGGCTTAGACTTAGTCATTGGTATCGGCTTAAATTTAGGTATGGCAAAAGTGGACGAAACTGTCGTTACGCAAGCGTGGTCAGATTTATCCCAATATCAGTTTGATCGTAATAAATTGGTTTGCCGTTTAGCTTTTGAGTTGCAAAAAAATCTAAAAATTTACCCGCTTGTTGGTTTTTCTCATTATGCGGAACGCTGGCAAGCCTTTGATATTTTCCGCAATAAACCGGTTAAATTAATTACTGAAGCAAATGAAATTCACGGTATTTCCCAAGGAATTAACGAGAAAGGCGAATTGATATTAAAGAAAGGGGAAAATATTCAGTATTTCGGCATAGGGGAAATTTCCTTAAGAGCTGACTAAGCTTTGTTCAATCAGTTATATATTTCAAGATTTTTTATATCTTTTAGTTATAACAAAACGCTTTTTGTTCTTTACTCCAATCACTAGAAACGTTAATCTTTATCGAATTGCCTCTATATCAATCGGAGAAGATATGAAACGTTCAACTTTAACTAAAGTAAGTGCAAGTGTTTTAGCTGTTTTAGCATTAGCTGCTTGCGATGATAAAAATACCGAAAATAAAGCGACAGCTGCGGCAAAACCACAGGCTGAAAAAACTTTCGTAAACTGCGTAAGCCGTTCACCAACAGGCTTTAGCCCTATTTTAATGATGGACGGGCTTTCTTATAACGCAAGCTCACAACAAATTTATAACCGCTTAGTTGAATTTATTCCTGGTACAACAGAGATCGAGCCTGCACTAGCAGAAAGCTGGGAAATCAGTGAAGATGGCTTAACTTACACCTTTAAATTACGTCAAGGGGTAAAATTCCATTCAAATAAAGATTTCACTCCAACCCGTGAATTCAACGCAGATGATGTGGTATTCTCATTTAACCGCCAATTAGATAAAAACCACCCATACCACACGGTTTCAAAAGGAACTTATCCATATTTTAATGCGATGAAATTCCCAACTTTATTAAAATCAGTTGAGAAAGTGGGCGATAACACCGTTCGCATTACTTTAACAAAGCGTGATGCGTCATTCTTATCAAGTTTAGGTATGGATTTCACGTCTATTTATTCTGCGGAATATGCTGACAAAATGATGGCAGCAGGCACACCGGAAGTGATTGATACAACACCAATCGGCACAGGCCCATTTGTGTTTAATGGCTATGTGTTAGATCAAGCTAGTCGTTATGTTGCGAATAAAGACTACTGGAAAGGTAAGTCGGATATCGATCGTTTAATTTTTGAAATTGTGCCAGATGCAACGACTCGTTATGCAAAATTACAAGCTGGTCAGTGTGATTTAATGGATTTCCCAAATGCGACTGATATTGAGAAAATGAAAAATGATCCGAAAATCAATTTATTATCTCAACCAGGCTTAAACATTGCTTATGTGGCATTTAATACGGAAAAAGCACCATTTGATAACGTGAAAGTGCGTCAAGCGTTAAACTTAGCTGTTGATAAAAAAGCAATCATTGATGTTGTTTACCAAGGCAATGGTTTTGCAGCGAAAAACCCACTTCCACCAACAATTTGGGGCTATAATGATAGCTTAGCTGATTCAGAATTTAACATTGAAAAAGCAAAACAATTATTAGCTGAAGCAGGCTATCCAGATGGTTTTGAAACGGAATTATGGGTGCAACCTGTAGTGCGTGCTTCTAACCCGAACCCACGTCGTATGTCTGAAATTATTCAAGCAGACTGGGAAAAAATCGGCGTAAAAGCAAAATTAGTGACCTATGAATGGGGCGATTACATTAAGCGTACTAAAGCGGGTGAATTAACGGCTGGAACTTACGGCTGGTCTGGTGATAACGGTGACCCAGATAACTTCTTATCACCATTATTCGGCACAGCAAACGTTGGTAACAGTAACTATGCACGTTTTAGCAACCCGGAATTAGATGCGTTATTAGAAAAAGCGTTATCTTCTTCAGATAAAGCAGAACGTACGAAATTATATGAGCAAGCACAAGTTATTTTAAGAGAACAAGCTCCGTGGATTAATGTTGCTCACTCAATTAACTTTGCACCAACAAGCAAACGTGTTCAAGGCTACAAACAAAGCCCGTTTGGTTACACTTACCTTTATGGTACAAAATTAGTTGATTAATCCCTTCAACATTAAAAAAGCCACCTTTACGGTGGCTTTTTGATACTTAGTAATCTTTAATTTCAAACTCTCGTTGTAGTTTTTCGATACTTTCAATCTGTTCAAAACCATCAAATTTTGCAACATCTTCTGCTTTTGTTTTCGTACCAACTGCTTGGCTGACAAAAACAAAGCCACTTTGCTCAATCACGGCTTTTCGGTAAAACTCAACAATATCTGCTTTCGTTAAACCTTTGGTTAAATCAATCACTTGTTGCAAGCGGTCAAATTTTGCATTATTTCTACTAAAGTCTGATCCAAATTCAGCAAACTCTTCTGATAACGACTCTGGCTTATATTGCAATCTTTCCACTAGGCTAGCACGATATTTAGCAAATTCGTCTTCCGATAAATTTTGCAAACGCTCCATACTTTCACTAAAGAAACGTTTATTATGTTCCAAAATGCCCGCAGGTGTTGTATTCGGGCTTTGTACCATAAATTGAATACCGGAAGTTTTACCAATCAAGTTATTGGTTGCATAAACTACATAACCAAGCTGTTTATCTGTTCGTAAATCATTGAAATACCAACGAGAAATAATATCTCTCAGTAATCTCGCTCTCACAACACCTTCTAACTCTGCATAACCATTTGGCATAAATGCCATAATAAGGGCATTATCTTCATTAGGAACATTTTTAATGAAATTGAGTTTACGCTGGCTTTCATTTACATCTACATATTGCCCTGTTGAATTTGCAGATTTTTGATTTTTTATGACCGCTTGTGCCTGTTCTGCCAGGGAAGAAACCTGCTCATTCGATAAATTACCAACAGATAATAATTTAAACCCTGTTGCTTGGGAGAGAAGACGTTCTCGTAACTGTTGAATATCTTCAAGAGTAATTTGATCAATCACTTCACGCTGTTTATCCAATTCAAAATAAGGGTAGTTTGAGAAACGGCTTAACGCAGTGTTGGCTTGGGTTAAACTATTTTCTTTTTCGCTACGGTCAAGGGCTTGATGCAAACGTTGTTTTGCTTGAGCCAACATATTTTCAGTTAATTCAAATTGAGTGAATTGAGTTAAACTGTCTATCATCAATTTACCCAAGTTTTGCGTATAGCCATCTGCTCCAATCGCTAACCCATTGGCACTTGGTGCAATATCTAAATTCATTCCTGCCACGGAAGATTGAAAATTTAACTTAGTCTGAGCCAAATTATTCATATAGCCCAATACAGAAGCTGACATTAATGATTTTAAATCATCAGCACGAGGCTGAATATTAAATGCCATACTAATTTGTGCTTTAGGATCATTGCCAAAATGTACGCTTGGCATTGTATAGATTAAGTTACCTTGTTGTTCTGTAATCAACTTAGGTTTAGAAATACCTTTATCAGTCTGATTTAACGAAAAATCCGTTGTAAAATAAGGGTTTAACTCAGGCAAGTTCAGCGTTGGATTTTTGCTAAAATCTAACCACTTCTGTTTTTGTGCCTCGCTAATTTTTGCTATTGAGTATCCAGCCTCAAAATGAGGGCTTTTTTTGTCCGTTTTGGCATTATCGCTAATCAATAAAATACGGGCATTTTCAATATTCATTCCTGCCAGTTTTTCATTGATAGCATTCGCATCCATTGTCTCTGCAAGGTAGCCTTCATCAATTACATTCTCTAATGGGAAATAGAGCATCTGATCGGAAATAAACTCAACAAAATTCATATTTTTTTCAACTTGTAAGTGTTGGAAATCTTGCTTTAAGCTCTCTCTTACTTCATTGAAATAATTTTCTTGAATGCCTTTTTGTTTAATTTGCTCAATTTGTTGGAATACCAAAGAGATCACTTTATCTTGTTCTTCCAATCCTTTATCAGTCAATAAAATATAGATTTGGAATGAGCCACGATCTCGCCCGATATTTGGTGTATTTACCGCTTCAATACCGCTATCAGATAAGCCTTGTTTGATTAAATAATCCGATAATGTACCGTCCGTATTATTATTTAGCACATAGGCAATATATTCGCCGGTTTTATGCTTAAATTGCAATTCATCGTTTGGGAAATCAAAATCAATAATTAGCATTTTAGTTGATTTAACTGGCTTGTACTGAATAAAGACCGATTTATCTTCCGCACGATAAAGTGGCTCGCTGGTTTGTGGCACAGTGAGGTTTTTATTTTCCATTTTGCCTAACGTATTTGCCGCTAATTTCGCAAGCTGTTCAATAGATTGATTGGAATAAAGCACCACTTTAAACAAATTGGCTGAATAACGCTCTTGATAGAACTTTTCTAATTCGTCTTGTAGCTTACTATCTGCTTTATCTGAAAGGGTCTCATTATTCCCTACTGCAAATTTAGTTGAAGGGTGAGCAGGGTTAGAAGTGGCTAAATTAACGCTACGTAATAAATGCCCGTCGCTTGATTTTGCTCGCACCATTTCGGCATTAACGGCATTTACTTCTTTTTTCGCATTGCTTTCGAGTAATAAAGGGAAAGCAAGCGTATCTGCCAAACGAGTTACTGCTTCGCTAAAGGCTTCGTTATTCACTTGCAAATAATAAGCTGTTCTATGCGGTGCGGTTGAAGCATTATTCATTCCGCCATTTTTATTTAAGAACGCATCTAAGCTATTGGTTTCTGGGTAGTTTTTCGACCCCATTAAAATCATATGCTCTAGATAATGAGCCAAACCTTGCTGTGAAACAGGGTCGTCCATTGAGCCAATCGGGATAATGGCAGACATCAGCGATTTATTCGCATTTTCATCTGAAATCAAGAGAACTGTCATACCATTATCAAGCTTAATACCTTGATAAATTGCCTTGTCATTCGGGCTTTTATTAATGCTTTCTTTAATTAACTCAAAGCCAAGATTATTCTCTGTTTGTATTTGGGAAGCGGTTGTTTTTTCACTCTTTTTTGCAACTTCGGCAAATACAGGATGAATCATCATATTTATTGCAAATGTAGCCGCAATAAATTTAGTTAAAATGGATAACTTCATACATCTCCTTTTAATTCATTAATTAAAAACAATAGTAGGAATATGACAGCTAAGTGTAAAGAAAATTCGGTAAGAAAAGGGAGAGAACTTTTGTTTTAACTTATAAATGGATAAACAAATGGGGGATAAAAAACTCTCTCCCATAATGGGAGAGAGCAAAAATGATTTAATGTTCTCTTGTTTGGAAGAATTGAACATCAGGATAACGTTCTTGTGCAAGATTAAGGTTTACCATTGTTGGGGCAATATAGGTTAAGTTATCGCCACCGTCTAAGGCTAAATTGGTTTCATTTTTGCGTTTAAATTCTTCGAATTTTTTCACATCCGAACATTCAACCCAGCGAGCAGTAGCAACGTTTACCGATTCATAAATCGCTTCAACGTTGTATTCGGTTTTTAAACGAGAAACGACCACGTCAAACTGAAGTACACCCACCGCACCTACGATTAGATCATTGTTGATAAGCGGGCGGAAAACTTGCACTGCACCTTCTTCGGAAAGTTGCACCAAGCCTTTTAACAGCTGTTTCTGTTTAAGCGGATCTTTTAAACGAATACGGCGGAAAAGCTCTGGTGCGAAATTCGGAATACCGGTAAATTTCAGCGTTTCGCCTTGGGTAAAGGTATCGCCGATTTGAATAGTACCGTGATTGTGCAAACCGATAATATCGCCTGCGTACGCTTCTTCAGCGTGAGAACGGTCGCCAGCCATAAAGGTTAGAGCGTCAGAAATCACGACATCTTTGCCGATACGCACGTGTTTGAGCTTCATTCCTTTTTCATATTTCCCTGAAACCACACGCATAAAGGCAACACGATCTCGGTGTTTTGGATCCATATTCGCTTGGATTTTAAATACGAATCCGCTGAATTTCTCTTCACTTGCTTCAACGGTACGGCTGTCTGACTCACGAGGTTGCGGAGCAGGAGCCCATTCGGTTAAGCCATCTAAGAAATGATTTACCCCAAAGTTACCAAGTGCAGTACCGAAGAATACCGGTGTTAATTCGCCTTTGATGAAAGCATTATGTTCAAATTCGTTAGACGCCCCTTGCACTAATTCCAATTCATCACGTAATTGCTGGGCTAAATCATCGCCAACTTCTTGATCTAATTCAGGATTGTTTAACCCTTTGATTACACGCAATTCTTGAATAGTATGTCCTTGCCCTGTTTGGTAAAGATAAGTTTCATCTTTAGCAATATGGTAAACCCCTTTGAATAATTTACCGCAGCCAATCGGCCAAGTGATTGGAGCACAACGGATTTTTAGTACGCTTTCCACTTCGTCTAATAATTCCATTGGGTCACGAATATCACGGTCAAGCTTATTCATAAAGGTAAGAATTGGTGTATCACGCAGGCGAGTAACTTCCATCAATTTGATTGTACGTTCCTCAACCCCTTTGGCGGAATCAATTACCATTAAGCAACTATCGACAGCGGTTAAGGTTCGATAAGTATCTTCCGAGAAGTCTTCATGCCCCGGGGTATCGAGTAGATTTACCAAACAATCGTTGTAAGGAAATTGCATAACGGAGGTAGTAATAGAGATCCCACGTTGCTTTTCCATTTCCATCCAGTCGGATTTTGCGTGGGCAGCGGAGCCTTTACCTTTTACCGAACCAGCTGTTTGGATGGCATTTCCGTATAAAAGGACTTTTTCAGTAATGGTGGTTTTACCCGCATCGGGGTGAGAAATAATCGCAAAGGTGCGACGTTTATTAACTTCTTGTGGATATGACATTCTTTTCTCGACAAATTTAAATAAAAAAGGGCGGAAAGCCGCCAAAAAATTGCCGTTATTTTCGCTGATTTAAGCTCATAGGGCAAGCGGTTAAATTTTTCAAAAAATTTACAAAAATATAGAAAAATTTAGCCGCTTGCACTTTGGCACAAGGTTAGAAAAAAGGTAGAATAGCCTACTTTAACTCTTAAATTGAAAACATAAATGAAAAAACTACTTCCTTTAATAGTTGCTGCAATGGTGCTAAGTGCTTGTTCTTCAAAGCCTGCGACTAACGTAAAAGCCCCTCCTCGCATTAAAGCGACGGCCGCTTATATTCCAACTGAAAATTCAGCTTATGTTGTATTTGATTTAAACCAGAAAAAGTTTTTAGAAGGTAAAAATTTTAATTTGGTTCGCCCGATTGCTTCGGTAACTAAATTAATGACAGCGATTGTTTTTTTAGAAGAAAACAGATATGGCAATGCCTGTCAAACGGCTATTTTGCCTTCAGACGCAGATTTTATTAAAGGCACAACCAGCCCACTGCCGAAAAATGTGAATATTCCTTGTAATGAATTATTAAAAGCGATGCTAGTTCGTTCAGATAACTACGCTGCCCACGCACTAGCTCACGCTACTCATTTAAATAAAGCACAGTTTATGGCTCGTATGAATAGCAAAGCTCGTGAAATTGGCATGACACAAACCTATTTTGCCGATAGCTCTGGTTTATCGCCAAATAATGTTTCAACCGTGGTTGATTTAGCCAAATTGGCAGGCTATGCAGCAGGCAAAGCAGAAATCCAACAGCTTTCTAATGCTCCATTAATAGGGGTGAATGCAGGCGGTAAACATTTTTCAATGCGTAACACCAATAGCATTGTACGTTCACAAAGTTATCCTGCAATGGTAAGTAAAACAGGCTACACCCGTGAAGCTGGGTATAATTTAGCCTTTATTGCTCAGCAAAATTGTAATGGTAAACGCATTGGTGTGGTCAGCTTAAATAATGAAAGTGCAGCTTCCCGAGTTGATTTTACCGAAGCGATGCTGGCGAAATATCAATGTAGAAGACAATATAATTCTTAATCAGTGATTTCTAAAAACGCAATTTTCTTTTAACCTTGAGGAAATTGCGTTTTTTCTCTACAATATCGCCCTTTAATTAGCGTAAATTGAGACAATATCGTGTCAGACATTAAATTAATCGTTGGGCTTGCCAACCCTGGGGCAAAATATGAAGATACTCGCCATAATGCAGGGGAGTGGCTTATTAATGAACTTGCTCGTATGTATAATGTTAGCCTAAAAGAAGAGGCTAAATATTTCGGTAAAGTGGCAAAAATCAATACGGCTCGAGGCGAAGTTCGTTTGTTAGTGCCAACTACATTTATGAATTTAAGCGGTAAGGCAGTTGGAGCATTAGCGAATTTTTACCGAATTAAGCCAGAAGAAATTTTAGTCGCCCACGATGAGTTAGATTTACCCCCAGGTTCTGCCAAAATTAAAAAAGGTGGCGGACACGGTGGGCATAACGGCTTAAAAGATATTATTGCAGCTTTAGGGAATAATAAAGAATTCTACCGTGTGCGAATTGGCATTGGACACCCGGGGCATAAAGATATGGTTGCCGCTTATGTCTTAGGCAAACCGGCTCCACAAGAAAAAGAGTTAATCAATGCAACGGTAGATGAAGCCAGCCGTTGTGTTGAAATTTGGCTTAAAGATGATGTAACCAAAGCAATGAACCGCTTAAATGGGTTTAAGGCATAAAGAATTATTTAAAATAGGAAACAAAAAATGGGATTTAAATGTGGTATCGTCGGTTTACCAAACGTGGGTAAATCAACACTTTTCAACGCACTTACAAAAGCAGGTATTGAGGCGGCAAACTATCCGTTTTGTACTATTGAACCAAACACTGGTGTAGTACCAATGCCAGATCCTCGCTTAGATGCATTAGCGGAAATCGTAAAACCTGAACGTGTACTACCAACCACAATGGAATTTGTGGATATTGCAGGTTTAGTGGCAGGTGCAAGTAAGGGCGAAGGTTTAGGCAATAAATTCTTAGCTAATATCCGTGAAACTGATGCAATCGGGCACGTTGTGCGTTGTTTTGAAAACGATGATATTGTACACGTGGCTGGAAAAATTGACCCTGCGGATGATATCGAAATCATTAACACCGAATTAGCATTAGCTGATTTAGACAGTTGCGAGCGTGCTATTCAGCGTTTACAAAAACGTGCAAAAGGCGGTGATAAAGACGCAAAATTCGAACTTTCGATTATGGAAAAAATCCTGCCTGTACTTGAAAATGCAGGAATGATTCGCTCAATCGATTTAGATAAAGACGAATTGCACGCAATCAAAGGTTATAACTTCTTAACCCTAAAACCGACAATGTATATTGCTAATGTGAACGAAGACGGTTTTGAAAACAATCCGTATCTTGACCGTGTGCGTGAAATTGCCGAAAAAGAAGGTGCGGTGGTTGTGCCGGTATGTGCAGCGATTGAATCGGAAATTGCCGAGTTAGAAGATGAAGAAAAAGTCGAATTCTTGCAAGATTTAGGTATTGAAGAGCCGGGCTTAAACCGTGTAATTCGTGCGGGCTACCGCTTGTTAAACTTACAAACTTACTTTACTGCTGGGGTAAAAGAAGTACGTGCTTGGACTGTTGCTATTGGAGCAACAGCACCAAAAGCAGCAGCGGTTATCCACACCGATTTTGAAAAAGGCTTTATCCGTGCCGAAGTTATTTCTTATCAAGATTTTATCGATAATAAAGGCGAAGCAGGAGCAAAAGAAGCAGGTAAATGGCGATTAGAAGGAAAAGAATATATCGTTCAAGACGGCGATGTAATGCATTTCCGTTTTAATGTGTAATTTGCAAAATTCATGAGAAAAAAGACCGCTTGTATTAAATACTTAGCGCTTTTTTTATATCAAAAAATATTCCATAAGTTAGAAAATAGAGTATTATTTTTAAACATTTATTTATTTTTAAGGAATCAATATGTCTTCAGTAACCAAGTATCGTTATTTAGCAGTCTTAGGTGGTATTTTAGCTGTGGGCTTAATGGCGGCAGCTTTTATTCTAGGGAATCAATTTAAAAATTTGCAACAAACTGGTGTTATTACCGTTAAAGGACTTGCTGAGGCAGAGCACAAAGCAACATTAGGAGCATGGAGAGTATCGGTGTTTGGTTGGGGACCAACCTATAACGAGGCAATGAAAGCTAATCAATTGAACTTAAATCAAGCAGTAAAATTCTTAAAAGAACAAGGTTTTACTGATACAGATAGAGAAATTACTGATATTTCTGTTAATGAGCGTACAGAATATTATGTCGATGAGTTTGGTAAAGATCGTTCTCGTAAAAATGGTTATAATGCAACTCGTTCGATTGTGCTTTCAACCAAAGATTTACCTAAGTTGCAAAAGGCTCTTGCACAAATTCAGTTTTTACGAGCTGAAAATGAAGCAATTGATTTTAGCAACCCAGATTATTATTTAGAAAATCTAGAAGAAATTAAACGTGATCTTATTGCCAAGGCAACGCAAGATGCTTATGTAAGAGCAGAAGAATTTGCCAAAACCAGTAATGTAAAAGTTGGCTTACTTCGCTCAGCTTCGCAAGGATCATTTGATATTAAATCGACCCGCCCAAATACAGAAGATAGCGATGACAGCTATGGCGGTAGTTACGACACTTCTACCATTGACAAAAAAGTGCGTTTAGTTGTAACTATTCAATATGCGATTAATTAATACTAATTTGCAAAATTTCTAACAAAAAAGACCGCTTGTGTTACATTAACAAGCGGTCTTTTTTTATCAAAAATTTACAAACTATTCACTTAATGCTTTACGTTGTGCATCTACAAGTTGAGCAATGCCTTGTTTTGCTAAATCTAATAAGGTAAGTAATTCCTCGTGTGAGAATGGTTCGCCTTCAGCGGTGCCTTGTACTTCGACTAAACGTCCGTCTTCCACCATTACCACGTTCATATCGGTTTCTGCGTTAGAATCTTCAATATATTCCAAATCACAAACGGCTTGCCCTTCTACAATGCCCACCGAAATTGCTGCCACTAAGCCTTTCATCGGGTTGGTTTTTAAAACGCCGTCTTTTACTAATTTATTCATCGCATCGTGTAGTGCGACACAAGCCCCTGTGATAGAGGCAGTACGAGTACCACCGTCTGCTTGAATAACATCGCAATCTACGGTAATAGTGCGTTCGCCTAGGGCTTTTAAATCAACTACTGCACGTAATGAGCGGGCAATTAAGCGTTGAATTTCCATTGTGCGACCGCCTTGTTTGCCTTTTGCTGCTTCACGCTGGGTGCGAGAGTGTGTGGCACGTGGCAACATTCCGTATTCTGCTGTTACCCAACCTTGTTGCTGACCTTTTAAAAAGCGTGGAACGGTTTCTTCAACGGTAGCGTTACATAACACTTTAGTATTGCCAAACTCAATCAGCACAGAACCTTCGGCATAAAGGGTGTAATTACGGGTGATTTTGATGTCTCTAACTTGATTAACTTCACGATTATTTGGACGCATTTTCTTTTCCTTTTTTCTAAAATTTTTACCATTTTAACAAAGAAAACAGTAGAATGTGATGTTTATTCATAAAAGAATATTTCTACCATTTCCCCTTGAGAGAGAAGGGAACAATATAAAACAAGGAATAACAATGATTTATAGTATGACCGCCTTCGCCCATTTAGAATTAAAAAAAGAGTGGGGTAATGCCGTGTGGGAAATCCGCTCGGTCAATCAACGTTTTTTAGAAACCTATTTCCGCTTGCCTGAACAATTCCGTAACCTTGAAATGACCTTGCGTGAACGTCTAAGAGCCTCTTTAACCCGTGGTAAAGTGGAATGTAGCTTGCGGATTGATTTAAGCAAAACGCAAAATAGCGAAATCGCCTTAAACCAAGAGTATGCGACACAGGTTATCCACTCATTAAAATGGCTGAAAGAAATTGCAAATGAAGGGGAAATCAATTTGGTTGATGTATTACGTTTCCCGGGGGTTGTGGATAACGAAAGCCAAGACTTAGACCAAATCGCCCAAGATTTATTGGCAGGCTTTGAGCAAATTCTGGCAGACTTTATCGCAATGCGTGCCAGAGAAGGGGAAAACGTACAGAACTTGATTCAACAACGTTTAGATGCGATTTCTGTCGAAGCAAGCAAGGTTCAAGCCTTAATGCCTGAAATTCTGCAATGGCAGAAAGATCGCTTACAACAACGTTTTGATGAGCTCAATTTACAGCTCGATCCGCAACGCTTAGAACAAGAAATGGTGCTATTAGCACAACGTGTGGACGTGGCGGAGGAGTTAGATCGTTTACAACTTCACGTGAAAGAAACCAGCAATATTTTGAAAAAAGGCGGAGCCGTTGGGCGTAAGTTGGATTTTATGATGCAAGAGCTTAACCGTGAATCTAACACACTTGCTTCAAAATCGATCAATGCCGAAGTAACTAATTCTGCGGTTGAGCTTAAAGTGCTTATCGAGCAAATGCGTGAACAAATTCAGAATTTAGAATAGGAGCAGAATATGAAATATGAGAACCAATATCCATCAAATCTCTGCGTGCAACTTGCTCAGTATCGTTTAATTGAAGTAGCAGGTGCAGATGCTGAGAAATACCTACAAGGGCAATTAACCTGCGATGTGGTAAAACTGGCGGTTGGCGAGCATACTTTAACCTCTCATTGTGATCCGAAAGGCAAAATGAGTGCCTTATTCCGCCTATTCCGTGCAGAAACTGAAAAATTCATTGTGGTTATTCACACAAGCTTACTGCCAGAGGCCTTAACCCAATTAAAAAAATATGCGGTCTTTTCAAAAGTAACTTTCACGGAATTAGACACGCTAATTTACGGCATTATGGGCGATGAGGTTTTTGCAAAATTAACCGAAAATTCGACTGCTTTAACTTTAACTCAAGGGCAAAAACGAGCTTTTGTGTGGGGCGAAACCTTAACACCTAATGCAGATGAAAGCCTATGGACACTGCTTGATATCCAACACGGCATTCCTGTGCTACTTAAAGAAAATCAATTTGAGCTGATTCCGCAAGCGACAAACCTACAAGCGGTCGAAAATGCGATTTCTTTTACCAAAGGTTGCTATATCGGACAAGAAACCGTAGCTCGTGCCAAATACCGTGGGGCAAATAAACGAGCGTTATTTACCCTAGTTGGCGAATTTGAAGGTGAAATAACCCTGCCAGAACCCGCCTCAGCGGTTGAAATGCAACTGGGCGAAAACTGGCGAGCAACAGGCACAGTTCTTACCAGCGTTGCTCACAACCAAACACTTTGGGTGCAAGTAGTGTTAAATAAAGAAGTGGAAACCGAAACTCCGTTCCGAGTGAATGGGGTAAATTTGAAAATGGTCGATTTGCCTTATAGTTTGGAAGAAGGATAAGAAAATAAACGGTCATATTTTTTATATGACCGTTTTACTTTATCTGTCCGTAAAATTATCTTAACTAAAACTTATAACTGAATGTTCCTACAATATTTCGTGGAGTGCCGTAAGAGTGCGAATTTGGGCTCGTGCGGTAAGTTTTATCAAATAGATTATCGACATTCAACCCCAGTTCAGTGTGTTTGCTGAAACGGTAACGTGCCATTAAATCGACGACCGCATAAGATTTTTGTGTGGAGACGGCACGGGCTTTAGCAGCTAGCTCTTCACTTGCACCATAATTTAAGCCCCAAGGCGTGCCTTCGTAGATTTTGCTTTGCCAACGAACACCACCACCGACCGTCAGATCACCTGCGGTATAACTGCTGAACAGTTTAAATTGGCGACGCGGCACTTCCGGTTTAAATGGACTGCCGTTACTGTTTTTGCCGATAGCTTGGCTGAAACCGGCAGAAATGAGCCAATTCTCTGTTACTAAGCCGTTGATTTCTACCTCAAAACCGCGGGTTTTAGTGCTTGGGTCAAAGTCATAGTAGTCGCATGTCAAACCACCTGCGGTATAAGCTGCACAAAAGCCGACGTTCTGTTTACGGGTTTCAAACAGTGCAACTGCACCGTTCAGTTTGCCTTCAAAAAATTCCCCTTTTAAACCAGCTTCTAAATTACTGCCTTTTTCTGCATTAAGATAGCGATTGGCTTGATCACGTTTGGTCTGTGGTTTAAAAATCTGCGCATAGCTGGTATAGACTGAGAGATTATTGCTCACATCATAAACAATGCCGGTGTAAGGCGTAAAACTGCCTTGGCTGTTCTGCCCGTTGGTGATGTACTGTGTGTCTTCGGTCACGTTAAAGCGTGTATAACGTCCACCTAAAATCACGGCGAGTTTATCCGTTGGACGTAAACGGGTGGCAGCATACGCACCGATTTGGCGAATTCTGTTGTAATCTTGACCGCTTGCTATCCAATCAGGCAAAGTATAGTTGCCGTCAAATCCGCCCATTACCGCAGGATCGCGGAAAATTCGGGCAATTTGGCGTGCGTAGCGTGGTTGGTCACTTTTCAGATGATAGCCACTGATACCAAACATAGCATCGTGTTCACGTCCCCATAGACCGTACTGCCCGTTCAATGCCAAAGTAAAATTGTGTTGGCTTGGGCGTTCATCACTTTTCACAATCGCACCAGCAACCATTGGCACATTCGGAATTGCAAACGCTGAGCCGGCAATACCAGCAACTTGATCACGGTGTCCTTTGGTGTAGCCGTATTCTGTTTTCAGTTCCCAGTTATTCGCAAAGCGGTGTTTCAATTCGGTAAACAGGTTTAAATTGCTAAAACGGGTATAAGAGCCGTTGATTGTCGCATTGCTTTTGCGTGTAGCAGGGATTGCATTACCATCGGTATCGTACAGCACCAAGCCAAACATAGAGCTGTTTAAATCGCGCATATATTGGTGCGTACCGCCTAAGGTCAGTGTGGTATTTGGCGTAATATCCCATTCGGTAACAGCATAAACCATACCATTGCGGTTATCGGCACGATCACGGAAGGTATCTGTGCCGCTGTAACTGGCGACAATCCGCCCGCGTACGGAATTATCACTATTTAAACCACTGGAAAGATCAAGCTCCGTGCTATGCAGATTAAAGCTACCAACTTTGGCACCAATTGAACCTTGAAATTCTTTTGTCGGGCGTTTACGGTGTAGACTGACCGTTGCACTCGGCTCGCCTGAACCATCCATTAACGCGGTTGCACCGCGCAACACTTCAATACGATCATATTGCGCAGTATTCAGCACACTCCACGCATTCGGCTCATCACCTGGCCCTTTTCCACCCAAGCCCACATTACTGGTCGGCATCCCATCCAACTGGAAATTCTCCACACGATTACCACGGGCATAAAGCACGGAATAGCCTGATGTCGTCGAGCCTTTCACATCCGTATAAAGCCCAACCGCTTGATTTAAAGCTTTGCCTAGACTATCCAAATTCTGATCTTTAATTTGCTGTTCGGAAATAATACTCACATTTTGAGGAGTATCTCTTAATGTTAATGGTAAGCCGGTTGCGGTACTCGTTCCATAAGCTCCATACCCTTGGTTATAGCTGTTTGTGGGGGAAGAGCTAATTACCTCTATGGTTGAAAGAGTCGTATTTTCTGCAGAGGAATAAGCAGAAAGTAGTGCAATATTTAGTGTGGTTAATAGAAATTTGCTACGTTTCATTGTTTTTCCTATGATATTATGTAAATAAGAATAATTTTCATATCATTTTATGCGAAGATTTTTTTATAAAACACACTAAATAAACAATTTTAACCCCCTAAGGACACAATACTTCAATGCTCACTTCGAAAAACTACCGCCAAATCGATCCAACCCCGGAATTATTGGGTATAATGAATTATCGTGAATTTAACAACGGTTTTGCTTGGAAAATTGCTCAGTTGCACTGTCAGCAAAAGGAATTTCACACGCCTACCTATTTCCATCCGAGTTTACGACTGGTGTTTACGCTTAAAGGGACAACCCATTTAACCTTTGGCAAGAAAAGTATTTTGTTGAATGCGGGCGAAGGGGCAGTACTACCGAATTTAGGTATGGAGCAACAAGGTCAAAAAAGGTTTTATGCCGGCAAAATGCAAAAAGAACTGGTTCTATTTTTCGAGCCTCAGTGGGTGGCAATGAGTGGCATTGATCTCCGCTTGCTCCAACAGTTGGAAGACGGTTTACAGCCACGTCAGTTTCAGATTAACAGCTCAATGCAGCTACTGCTGGCTCAACTGCTACACAGCGAGCAAAACCCGACCCAATGGCAATTACCGATACAGTGCAATTTATCGTTCAGCCTGCTGCTGGAAGTGATGCAAAGCCTGTTCCCGGCAAAACCGTTGGATAATGAAAAAAGCCCGAGCCACAAGCGGTTAGACAAACTGTTTGACCTGCTCCACAGCGGTGAAGCAGATAACTGGACACTTGCCAAAATTGCCAAAGCCTGTTGCAGCAACCCAACCACGTTACAGCGGGAATTTCAGCAGCAGTACGATTTCACGATTATCCACTACCTGCGAAAACTCAAAATGCAACGGGCAAAACAAGCCTTGCAGGGCGGAATGAGTTCAGCGAAGCGGCACAGCTCGCAGGTTATCGCAAGGTGGAATGTTTTAGCTGCCAGTTTCAGTCCGAATTTGGGATCAAACCGAGCAGCGTGAAGTAACAAGCGGTCGAATTTCGCCGATTTTTTGCAAAATCATACAAAATGAACAGAGCCTTTACTTACTTCCTTTTCATCTTTGCCTATATGAGCCAACATATCGGCTCAGGCTTTATTGCGATTACGCTGGTGGTCTTATTGCGTGAGCAAGGAGCAAGCCTGGCGGAACTTGGCTGGCTACAACTGATTATCCTGCCATACTCTCTGCGTTTTCTTTGGTCGCCACTGGTTGATCGGTTTGGCTTTACGCATAAAGGACATTTTCGCAACTGGCTGCTACCGGTGCAGTACGGCATTATGCTCTGCTGGTTGGCATTAAGCCAAATTCAGCCGCTTTCTCACTTTCCGTTTCTGTTTGCCGTGTTGCTGCTGTTTGCCTTGATGATTGGCACGCAAGATCTCGCCTTAGACGGCTTGGCGTGCACCGCCTTTTCCAGCCAAGAACGGCTCACAATCAACACCATTCAGATCGCCAGAGGAATGATCGGCAACTTAATTGGTGGTGGTTTAGTGATTCTTTATCCCCACTTGGGTTGGCAGAATTCGCTGCTGATTTTAGCCGCATTGTCTGCCCTGCCGATTTTCTGGATTCTCCGCTATCAAGAACCGACGCCACGCACAACACAACCTGCCACCCTCGCCCAAAGCTGGCAATCGCTCTTTCTGTTTTGGAAAGGCAAAGCGGCGTGGCTGGCAATGCTCGCCCTGTATGCTATCAGTTTTTCCGGCGGCTTTGCGATACTTTATCCGGCACTCGTGGATGGTGGCTGGACAATGGCGGAGATCGGCGTATTGATGAATTACGGCGTGATTATCGGGCTGGTCGCCGTCATTGTAATTATGCCGATCAACCGCAAACTGCCAAGAGCCACCGGCAGCCGCCTATTTACCCTGATACAAATGTTCAGCCTACTGGCACTGCTCCCGCTCGCCTTGGGTCACCACAGCCCAATCTGGGTGTATATGGCGGTTACGGCTTGCTATCTGAGCTTCGCCCCAATGTTTGCCACCAACAGTGCCACGATGATGGACATTGCTTCCCGAGAAGCAACGCCTACCACCGCCTACACCGTACAAATTGCCGTGGCAATGCTGTTTTCCATTCTTGCCAATATGCTCTGTTTACAGTTGGCAAATGCGTTTGGCTATGCCTCCGTCATCTTTTTATCCCTTGCTGCGGCAACGGTGGCGAGCCTGTTTATACCGAAAATCATAGAGAGAATGTTGAATGACCCGCACTGAAATCGCTAATCAAGCCTACAAAATTGATATTTTAGAACACCTAAACGAAGATCACGCCGCTGAGTTGTTGGAAATAGCCCAAGCCTTCTGCCACTCAACAGTACAAGTGGTCACTTTGCGTGATCTTTTTGCAGAAGGGGCGTTGGTGGAAGCTGACGGCACAGAATACTTCGTCCCATTCAATTTAGGCGGCGACGATCTGCACGAAAAAGTGGAATATCTCGCTTACTCCGCCAAAGTCAAACTCGGCAAACCGTTACACGCCAAAGCCAACCACTATTTTGAAGTGCTGGAAAATGAGCGAATTACACCGAATATGTGCCGTTTAACGCTAAAAAGCGAAGTAGCACTACCAGAAAATGAGCCGGGATTTGCGTGGGATTTTGCCCTCAAAACCCTCGCCCAAGCCCCGAATAATGTTGCAAAAAATGCCACAAAACTGACCGCTTGCGGACAGCTCTGGCAACGCCTGTACTGGTGGGGATTGAAATTTCTGCCAAGTGAAAAGCGTGAGCGAATTTTGCACTCCTTCCATAAAGATCGCCGCTACTACACCTTACGCAAAGCCTTCAAAAGCGGCGACAAACCGTTCTCAGATTTGGCTTGGGTCGATATTTTCCTACACGGCGAAACCCACGGTGGCACGTGGGCGAAAAATCTACAAAAAGGCGATTTAATCTACGCCTGTGCCGAATACCACGAAAATACCGACCACCTACACAGTGGGCAAGCCGTACTGATTGCCGATGAAATCAGCCTACCCACCGTGGCTGATTTACTGGAACAGTGGAAAAATTCCGTACCACCGGTAGTCATTTGCTTAACGGCTGATCAGCATGAACAAGCTTATTTGCTTGATGAAATGTTACCGCAAAGTAGCCAAATTCATCGCTTGGTAGGTCAGCAAAGTGCTGAGAAAATCATCAATATTTTGAAAAGTCTGCCACACATCGACAACGTTTGGGGTGCATTCGAACACCATACAGCCAAAGCAGTAAGACTCTATCTACGCAACGAGCGTGGGCTGAGCGCGAAACAAAATCGCGTGAAAGGGTATTGGATTGACTCTATATAACGGATGAAGAGCAAGAAAAAGCCTTGAACTATTGAATTTCAAGGTTTCCAGTGATTTGTAGGTAGGAAATATTTCAGTTTGATATAATTGATTTTTATATTTTATCCGGGTGATGAATCATCACAAACCTTTCCCAAAGCTGTTCTTCGGTTTCCTCATTATCAGGGTCTTTCACAATGCAGTTTGTGATTGGGCAAACTTTCTGACAAGTCGGTTTTTCATAATGCCCAACACATTCTGTGCAAAGGATAGGATCTATCACATAGATATCATCCCCCACCGAAATCGCCTCATTTGGGCATTCAGGCAAGCACATATCGCAGTTGGTACATTTGTGAGTAATCAATAAAGCCATAACGTTATTATCTGAAAATATAAATTAAACAAGCGGTAGATTTTGCAAAAAAGTTTACAAATCTGACCGCTTGTAAGCAACATTACCTATTATAAAACAAAATAGTGTGAACTACTTCACATTTTTGCAATTTGAAGATTTATTGTTTTGTGGGAATTATTTATTATTTCATCGAAACGTTTCGATATCTTTTGTCGAATTCTTCTCTCTCAAACCATACTCAGTGAGGAACATTATGAAAATGACATTTGTTAAAACATTGCTTGCAAGTTCAGTCTTTATTGCATCAACAGCTTTAGCTGCTTATCCAGAAAAACCTATTACAATTATTGTTCCTTGGGGAGCTGGTGGAAATACGGATACTATTGCTCGTCTTGTTGCTAAAGGTTTACAAGAAGAGTTAAAAGTTAATGTAAATGTCGTCAATAGAACAGGTGGAAGTGGCGTTGTTGGGCATACTGCAATAAAAACAGCTAAACCAGATGGCTATACATTAGGTGTGGCTACTGCTGAAATTGCAATTATGCGTCACCAAAAAATGACAGATTTAAGTTATAAAGACTATACCCCGATTGTTCGTCTAGCCGTAGTTCCTGGTGGTGTACAAGTGGGTAAAGATTCACCTTATAAAGATATCAATGAATTATTGGCTGATGCTAAAGCAAATCCAGGTAAATTAAAAGCATCTGGTAGTGGCTTAAACTCTATTTGGCATTTAAATTTATTAGGTATGTTAAAAGCTTCAGGCTTATCTGAAGATACAATTAAATTTGTACCATCACAAGGAGCAAGTGCGGCATTACAAGAGCTTGTTTCTGGCGGAGTAGATTTGGTAACTTCATCACCAGGTGAAGCTAAAAGTATGACAGATGCTGGGATGGTAAAACATCTTGCAATTACCTCAGAACAGAAAGATTCTTTATATCCAGATATTCCAGTTTATAAAGAGGCAACAAAAACAGATTGGGTTGTAGGTGGTTGGAATGTGTTGTCAGCGCCAAAAGATTTACCAAATGATGTAAAAGAGACATTAGAAAAAGCTATGAAGAAAGTTTATGCTAGTGGTGAATTACAGCAATTCTCTCATAAACAAGGGTTTGACGTTGGCGAGTTATATGGAACTGAGCTAGAACAATTTATGCTAGGTGAAGATCAAAAATTTGAAAAACTATTAACTAAATAAAATAAGTATCGGAGTTATAGCCTCTAGGGGAACTAGAGGCTATAAATATTAATATGATCAGATTTATAACCCCAGTATTACTTTGTATTTTTGGATCAATAATCGCTATTTATAGCTATACAACTTATGGTGATTTTGATTCATATGGAGCAGCGTTTTTTCCCACAATTATTGGTGTATGTGTAGTTGTTTTTTCATTATTAGATTTAATCATCGAAATAAGTATAAGAAATAAATATGTTTTCCAAAATTTTAATATCAAGCAGGATGTTAAAGTTATTTTAGCTATTTCATTTTCTGTTTTATTTTATATTTTTGCTTCGGACTTTATAGGATTTGTTGCTACAACATCATTAATATTGTTAGGGCTTACCCTGCCTTTTGTAAATAAAAATAGGCTAATATTGACTATATTCTTAATTATATTATCTATTTTAATCTATTTACTTTTTGCTAAAGTTTTATTAGTTCCATTACCAGATGGTACTTTATTTTCATAGAGGTAATTTATGGATATTTTATTAAAAGCATTCGCTTATATTGATTTAAACGCCATTATTGCCATTCTAGGTGCTGGATTATTTGGGTTATTTGTTGGTTCTATTCCTGGTTTAACAGCTACAATGGCTGTTGCATTAATGGTTCCATTTACGTTCTTTATGGATCCTATTCCTGCATTGGCACTAATGATTTCAGTTGGTGCTTCATCAATTTATGCGGGAGATATTCCTGGCGCATTATTAAGAATACCTGGTACACCAGCTTCGGCAGCTTATGTCGATGATTCCCATTCATTAGTTAAACAAGGGAAAGTAAATCGTGTTTTAGGATTAGGTCTTAGTAGTTCGGTAATTGGTGGCGTAATTGGTACTATTATTCTTGCTCTGGCTGCCCCATTATTAGCTCAATTTGCCTTAAAATTTAGTTCTTTTGAATATATGTGGCTGTCTCTTATTGGTCTTAGTTGTGCAACTTTGATTTCAGGGAAGTTTATTGCTAAGAGCCTATTAACATTATTATTTGGTATTATTATTTCAACAATAGGATTTGATGAATTTACAGGTCAGCCTCGTTTTACATTCGGATTTGTTTCACTTTATGAAGGAGTAAGTTTTATTCCTGCAATGATTGGTTTATTCGCTATTTCAGGAGCTATTGATTATTATGTAAATCGTAATAAAGCTAATAGCTTAGCTATTGATACTAATGAAATAAAACAACCAAAATCATTAAATGTTTTTAAAGGGTTAGCTAAGCCGTTAAATAGCCGTAAAGGTAGTATTTTACGTAGTAGCACAATGGGAACCCTAATTGGTGCATTGCCAGGGGCTGGAGCAGATATTGCAGCTTGGATTTCTTATGCTGTATCTAAGAAGTTCTCTAAGAAACCTGAAGAATACGGTAAAGGTTCTGAAGATGCCATTATTGATGCATCAAGTAGTAATAATGCAAGTTTAGCAGGTAGTTGGATTCCTTCTCTGGTTTTTGGAATTCCGGGTGACTCTGCCGCAGCTATTATTATTGGTGTGCTATATATGAAAGATATGCAACCTGGCCCATCACTTTTCTTATTCCAACCAGATAAACTATATGCTGTTTTTATTCTATTTTTAATTGCTAACTTAGCTCTTATTCCACTAGCATTAATTGTAGTAAATTTCTTAAAAAGGATAGTTTCGATTAATAAAGATATTTTATATCCAATCGTTATTATTTTTAGTTTAGTTGGAGCCTATGCGATCAATAACTCAATGGAAGCCATAGTTGTAATGCTAATTATGGGAATCGTTGGGTACTTCTTACAAAAAAATAGCTACCCAATTTCACCTATTATTTTAGGTATGATCTTAGGACCAATGTTAGAGCGTAATTTATTGGCATCTTTGACTAAATCTGATGGAGATTTAGTGGCTTTTGTTGAACGACCGGTTTCAGCAGTATTAGCATCTTTCTTCACTGTAATCGTTATTTTGCAGGTGTGGGGAATTATTAAGAATTTTAAAGAAAAAAATTAATTTTATGGAGAATTTTAAAATGAATATCCAAGGTATTATTCCTGTTATGCTAACCCCATTTAATGATAACAATGAGGTTGATTATGAAAGTTTACGTAAATTAACTGATTGGTATATTGAAAATGGTGCTGATACGTTATTCGCAGCTTGTCAATCAAGTGAAATTCAATTCTTAAGTTTAGAAGAGAGAGTTAAAATTACAGAAACAGTAATTGACCAGGCTAATGGTAGAGTGCCTGTTGTGGCTTCAGGGCATATTAGTGATTCTCTCGAAAAACAAATTGAAGAATTAAACGCAATTTATGCAACGGGAGCTGATGCAGTTATTTTAATTACTAATCGTTTGGATATTAATAATGAAGGTACCGCAACATTAAAAGCTCATTTCGAAACCTTATTAGATCATTTACCAAAGGATATTACGCTAGGTTTGTATGAATGCCCAGCTCCTTATCGCCGTTTGCTTACGGATGAAGAAATTAGCTATTTTGCAAGCTTTGATAATATGGTTGTATTAAAAGATGTATCTTGTGATTTAGAAACAGTCAAACGTCGTGTTCAATTAACAAAAGATAGTAATCTTAAAATTGTTAATGCAAACGCAGCAATTGCATTTGAAGCAATGAAAGCTGGTTCTGAAGGATTCTCTGGTGTATTTAATAATATTCATCCTGATCTATATGCCTGGATTTATAAAAATAAAGATTCGAATCATTCGTTGGTACAAGAAGTTGCCCATTTCTTAGCTGTGAGCGGAGCTGCGGAAAGTTTCGGTTATCCGGCATTTGCTAAGCTAATGCACAAACAGATGGGGATATTTAAAACATATAATTGTCGAGTAATTAAAGATGATATTCTTGTGAAATATTGGGCAGTAGATGTTTTATTAGATCATATAGTGAAAGGCTCAGATCTTTATCGTGAAAAAATCAGAAATGTAAATTTATAAAATTAAAATAGGGACAAACTATGAAAAACCTTACCGTTCTCGGCAGTATTAACGCAGATCACGTTATTTCAGTTCCCTATTTTGCTAAGCCTGGGGAAACTTTAACAGGGCATAGCTACCATATTGCCTATGGCGGTAAAGGGGCGAATCAAGCTGTTGCTGCGGCTCGTTTAGGGGCGAAAGTTTCCTTTATTGGTTGTATTGGTAATGATGATATTGGGCGAGCAATGAAATCGGCATTTGCCCAAGATGGCATCAACACTCACCCGATTAAAACAATTGAAAATGAAATGACGGGTATTGCGATGATTCAGGTTGCAGAATCGGGCGAAAACAGTATTGTGATTTCCGCAGGGGCAAATGGGCATTTAGATGAGGCAGTTGTTGCGGAATATCAAACAGAAATTGTACAAGCTGATTGCCTGTTAATGCAGTTAGAAACACCTTTACCAGCTATTATTCAAGCTGCCAAAATTGCAAAAGAAAGCGGTACAAAAGTCATATTAAATCCTGCACCTGCTCAGGCACTTCCTGATGAGTTATTAAGCTTGCTTGATATGATCACCCCAAATGAAACCGAGGCTGAAATTTTAACAGGGGTGAAAGTTATTGATGAAAGCTCGGCACAGCAAGCAGCCCAAGTTTTCCACCAAAAAGGTATTGAAACAGTGCTGATTACGCTAGGCTCTAAAGGTGTATTTGTGAGTGAAAACGAAGTTGGGCAAATTGTAGCGGGTTTTCGTGTAAAAGCTGTTGATACTACGGCAGCCGGCGATACCTTTAATGGGGCTTTAGTTACCGCAATGTTGGAAGATAAGCCATTAAACGAGGCAATTGTATTTGCTCACGCATCGGCTGCGATTAGTGTTACTCGCAAAGGGGCTCAGCCTTCTATTCCAACTCGACAAGAAACTTTAGAATTCTTAAAGCAACAGGGCTAACAAGCGGTTATTTTTGATAAGGATTTTGCAAATGGCAACAATGAAAGATATTGCCCGTTTAGCTCAGGTTTCAACCTCTACCGTTTCGCACGTAATCAATAACAGCCGTTTTGTGAGTGAGGAAATTCGGGAAAAAGTACAACGTGTAGTAAAAGAACTCAATTACACCCCCTCAGCGTTGGCTCGTAGCCTGAAGATTAATGAAACTAAAACAATCGGAATGTTAGTAACGGCAACCAGTAACCCATTTTTTGCGGAAGTGATGGCAGGGGTTGAGCAATATTGTCAGCAACATCAATATAATTTAATCATTGCAACGACCAATGGCGATAGTGAACGTTTGCAGCACCATTTACAAATGCTAATTCAACGTAAAGTTGATGGCTTATTATTAATGTGTGGTGATGCAAGGCTGAACTCTGCAGAAAGTTTAAATATTCCGTTGCCTTTGGTGGTTGTAGACTGGTGGTTTACCGAATTAAATGCCGATAAAATCTTTGAAAATTCCATATCTGGAGGCTATCTTGCCACAAAAACCTTAATTGAGGCAGGGCATTCTAAAATAGGTATTATTACCGGAAATCTTAAAAAATCGCTCGCTCAAAACCGTTTAAAAGGCTACAAACAAGCTTTAACAGAGGCTAATATCCCTATCAACCTAAATTGGATTATTGAAAGCCATTTTGATTTTGCCGGCGGAATTTCAGGTATGAATGCCTTACTAGCCCAAAAGGATAAACCTACCGCTGTATTTGCTTGTAGCGATACGATTGCTGTTGGTGCATATCAAGCTGTTTGGCAACACGGGCTTAACATACCAAAGGATATTTCGATTATCGGTTATGATGATATTGAGCTGGCAAAATACCTTTCCCCACCGCTTTCAACCATTAGCCAACCTAAGAGCGAATTAGGGAAACTTGCAGTAGAGACTTTGCTAAAACGCATTCGTTCAGAATCTATAGAATTTCAAACCATAATGCTAGAACCTGAATTGGTACTACGCAACTCTATTCGTCACATAAACAAAAATGCTGAATAACGTTTGATTATTCAGCATTTTAGCGTTTGATATTTGGGGTATTATCCCTTTTGTTGTTCTAAATAAAGCACAGTTGCTGCAACTCGGGAATGAACGTTGAGTTTACGCAGTAAATTGCGGATATGCACTTTAACCGTTTCTTCCGAAATAAAAAGTTGTGCAGCAATTTGCTTATTAGACATACCTGTGGCAATCCATTGTAGAACATCTAATTCACGGTCGGTTAAACTGCTTAAGGGATCATTTTCGGGTTGGCGGTTAAGTAAATGTTGGCGAACCGTCTCGCTTAACACCATTTCGCCACTTGCCGCACGGCGGATATTATCAAGCAGTTCAGGGGTGTCAGTATCTTTTAATAAATAACCATCAACTCCTGCATCCATCAGGGCAAAAATATCGGATTGTTCATCTGAAACGGTTAGCACAATAATGCGAGCATCAACCCCTTGTGCCCGTAATGAACGTAGAGTATCTAAGCCTGAAATCCCTTTCATATTTAAGTCTAAAATAATCACATCAGGTTCAAGCTGTAAGGCAAGCTTAATGCCATCTGTACCATTGCTGGCTTCGCCGACTACGGTAAATGTGTCGTCTAACTCTAATAATTGACGCATCCCTTGACGCATAAGTGGGTGGTCATCAATTAATAAAATACTAGTTGGAGCAGTCATTAATTTCTCCTTTTTATTACTCTTTTTAAGAGATTAATTTTGCTATTATTGAGTAAAAATAGCAAGTTGGTGCTTTTAATAAATGTGGCTTTTTTGATCTGAGCCAATTTTTAAATTAAAAAAGAAATTGCAAAACTTTGTAAGAAAAAGACCGCTTGTTCGGCTATAATTAGGCAAATTTTATTTTGAGTAAAAGATAATGACAAATCAAACAACTTATTTCGCAACTGCTGCTCGTGGTTTTGAAGAAATGTTAAAAACCGAACTAGAGCAAATCTGCGGTGCAACCTGTAAAGTTGCACAAGGTGGCGTGCATTTTACTACAGATCAAAAAGGGGCTTATCAGGCATTATTACACAGCCGTTTGGCATCTCGTATTTTATTGCCGTTGATTAGTACCAAAATTTTCAGCGACAGCGATTTATACGCTTCAATTATTGCCTTTAATTGGGCAGATTTATTTGACCCTCGTGATACTTTCTACATTGATTTTAACGGCACTAACCGTGAAATTCGCAACACTCAGTTTGGGGCGATGCGTGTCAAAGATGGCATTGTGGACTATTTTGAGCGTAAAGGTTTTGCCCGCCCAACGGTGGATAAAATCAAGCCAGATGTGCGTATTCACGTCTATTTAGATAGAGATGACGTGGTTATTTCCCTTGATTTAAGTGGCGACGCTTTGCATATTCGAGGCTACCGTGAAGAAACTGGTAAAGCCCCATTGCGTGAAACTTTAGCTGCAGCCATTATTTTACGTTCCGGCTGGAAAAAGGACACACCTTTGGTTGATCCAATGTGTGGTTCGGGCACGCTTTTAATTGAGGCGGCACAAATGCAGGCGAATATTGCCCCGCAACTTCATCGTAAATATTGGGGTTTTAATGCGTGGAAAGGGCATAATGTGGAACTGTGGAATAATGTGTTAGAAGAAGCTTTCCGTAAAGTTGAAACGGATAATGAGCCATTATTCTTCGGCTTCGACTTAGATCATCGAGTGCTTACTAAAGCAAAACAAAATGCGAAAAATGCCGGTGTGGATCACTTAATCCAATGGCAACAGAGCGATGTTGCAGCCCTTAAAAACCCAATTCCAGAGCAAATTGGCACAGTGGTGTGTAACCCACCTTATGGTGAGCGTTTAGGCACAACACCGGCACTCATTGCTCTTTATTCAGTATTTGGGCAACGCCTAAAACAACAGTTTGCAGGCTGGAATGCCTCGATTTTTAGTGGCGAACCAGAGCTACTAAATTGCTTACGTTTGCGTTCAGACCGTCAATTTAAGGCAAAAAATGGTCCGTTAGATTGTGTGCAGAAAAACTATCATATTAGTGAAAATGCCAACAAGCGGTCGGATTTAGCCGAAAATTTGCAATTTGAACAAAATTCTCAAGTAGCTCCAGATTTTGCCAACCGTTTAGCGAAAAACATCAAAAAAATTGAAAAATGGGCGAAACAGCAGGGTATAGATGCTTACCGTTTATACGATGCTGACTTGCCGGAATATAATTTAGCGGTGGACAGATATGGCGATCATATCGTGGTGCAAGAGTACCAAGCTCCGAAAAATATTGATGAACAAAAAGCTCGCCAACGCTTATTAGATGCGGTTTCGGCAACGCTTTATGTAACAGGGGTAGAAACCAATAAATTAGTGCTGAAAGTTCGCCAAAAACAAAAAGGCACCAATCAGTATGAAAAATTAGCCAATAAAGGCGATTATTTCTACGTCAATGAATATGGGGCGAAGTTGTGGGTAAACTTAACCGATTATTTGGATACCGGCTTGTTCTTAGACCACCGCTTAACTCGCAAAATGGTAGGCGAAATGGCGAAGGGCAAAACCTTCCTTAACTTGTTTGCTTACACGGGCTCAGCCACGATTCACGCTGCACTTAACGGTGCAAAATCGACCACTACGGTGGATATGTCGAACACTTATCTGAACTGGGCAGAGCAGAATTTAGAGCTGAATAATTTATCACTTCGCCATAATCGCTTATTCCAAGCAGATTGTTTGCAATGGTTGGCTGAATGCCGTGAACGATTTGAGTTGATTTTTGTGGATCCGCCAACCTTCTCTAATTCAAAACGAATGGAAAATAGCTGGGATGTGCAACGAGATCATATTGAGCTGATGAAACAGCTTAAACGTATTTTAACCGCAGACGGTACTATAGTGTTCTCCAATAATAAACGTGGTTTTAAAATGGATTTTGAAGGTTTGGCTGAGTTAGGCTTGCAGGCAGAAAATATTTCTAAAAAAACCTTACCGCTTGATTTTGAACGTAACCCGCATATTCATAATTGTTGGATTGTGAAACATAGTTAAATTTTCCCCCTACCCCGCCTACGGCGATACTTCCCCCAAAGGGGACGAAAAATGTATTACGCTAAAAGCGAGGTAGAGGTATTAGAGAAATAAAAAATGTTAGATATTGTTTTATACGAACCAGAAATTCCACAAAACAGCGGTAATATTATCCGCCTTTGTGCGAATTGCGGTTTTCGTTTACATATGATTGAGCCATTTGGCTTTGGTTGGGATGATAAAAAACTCCGCCGTTCAGGGTTGGATTATCACGAATTTGTCGATATCCAAAAATACAAAAATTTTGAAGATTTCTTAGAGCGTGCCAAGCCGAAACGTCTATTTGCTTTAACCACTAGGGGCGAGCAAAATCACAGTGATGTTAAATATGAGTTGGGCGATTTCTTGATGTTTGGCCCAGAAAGCCGAGGTATTCCAAAGCCATTATTGGCGGAAATGCCGATGTCGCAAAAAATCCGGATTCCGATGTGTAAAGACAGCCGCAGTATGAATTTATCTAACTCGGTAGCGGTTGTGGTTTATGAAGCGTGGCGGCAATTTGGCTATCAGAATGCGGTGGCAGCCCAGTCTATCTAGTATTATTCAAGCGGTTTGATTTTGGTAAAATTTTGCAAAAATCAGACCGCTTAAATTTTCTGTGATCTGGATCACAAAAACAGCATAAATAATAGAAATTGAAGTTATATTTCATTAAAATAAAAAAAATGAAGTGAGATTCTCAAAAAATTCAAATTTAAGGAGATATTATGCGTTTGATTCCATTAGAAACAGATCACGATGTAAGTGTTTGGGCTGCTCGTCATATTGTTGAACGTATTAATGCGTTTAAACCAACTAAAGAAAAACCATTTGTGCTTGGCTTGCCAACAGGTGGCACACCAGAAAAAACTTATAAAGAATTAATTAAACTCTATAAAGCGGGTGAAGTGAGCTTTAAGAATGTCGTTACCTTTAATATGGACGAATATGTAGGCTTACCTAAGGAACACCCTGAAAGCTATCATAGTTTTATGTTCAAGCATTTTTTTGACCACGTTGATGTACCGCTCGAAAATATTAATATCTTAAATGGAATGGCGGAAGATGTGGATGCTGAGTGCGAACGTTATGAAGCTAAAATTCGCTCTTATGGTAAAATCCATCTGTTTATGGGGGGCGTTGGTGTTGATGGACATATCGCTTTTAACGAGCCAGCCTCATCACTTTCATCTCGTACTCGTATTAAAACTTTAACGGAAGACACACGCATTGCAAACTCTCGTTTCTTTGATAACGATGTGAACCAAGTGCCAAAATTTGCTTTAACCGTTGGTGTCGGAACATTGTTAGACGCAGAGGAAGTGATGATTTTAGTTACAGGGCATAACAAAGCTCTAGCATTACAAGCTTGTGTGGAGGGTTCTGTTAATCATCTTTGGACGATTAGCTGTTTACAATTACATCGTCGTGGTATTGTGGTATGTGATGAGCCGGCAACCCAAGAGTTAAAAGTCAAAACAGTGAAATATTTCAAAGAGTTAGAAAAAAATGTAGCTCGTTAGGCTACTTTTAAGCAAGCGGTATTTTTGCAAATTTTCCAGAAAAAATAACCGCTTGCATTAATTTAAGGAACAAAAAATGAACCATTATGCATTAACAAATTGTGTGATTTATACAGGCGAAAAAGTCTTGTATCAACACGCATTGGTGGTAAAAGACGATAAAATTGAATCTATTCTTTTGGAAGAAAATCTTCCACAAACATTAGAAAAAATCGACTTAAATGGTGCAAATCTTTCAGCTGGTTTTATCGATCTGCAACTTAATGGTTGTGGCGGTGTGATGTTTAATGAAGAAATCACGGTTCGCACTTTGGAAATTATGCAAGAAACTAATTTGCGTTCTGGCACAACCAGTTACTTGCCAACCTTTATTACTTCGCCTGATGAGGGAATGAAGCAGGCGGTTTCAGTAATGCGTGAATATTTAGCCAAGCATAAAAACCAAGCCTTAGGTTTGCATTTGGAAGGGCCTTATTTAAGTGTCGAGAAAAAGGGGGTACATCGACCAGAATATATCCGAGAAATTAGCCCGGAAATGCTAGATTTCTTATGTGAAAACGGCGATGTTATTACCAAATTAACCCTTGCGGCAGAAAACCCAACGGCAAATTATATTAAGCGTTTTAATGATGCTGGCATTATCGTTTCTATTGGGCACTCAAACGCCACCTATGCACAAGCGAAGCAACGTATTGCAGAGGGCATTAGTTTTGCTACTCACTTGCATAATGCGATGTCGCCGGTCAGTTCTGGGCGAGAAGGTGGTGTTGTTGGAGCTGTGTTAGATAGTAATATCTATGCTGGTATTATTTGCGATGGCTTACACGTGGAATGGGGAAATGTCCGCATTGCGAAAAAAGCCAAAGGCGATAAGCTGATTATTGTAACCGATGCAGTTGCCGCTGCAGGAGCAGATATTGAATCTTTCATTTTCGTCGGCAAAAAAGTGACAGTAAAAGACGGCAAATGCTACGATGAGTTTGGTGCTTTAGGTGGGGCTGCGGTAACAATGATTGAATCTATCCGCAATGTAGTGCAATTTGCCGATATTAGTCTTAATGAAGCAATTAGAATGAGTACGCTTTACCCTGCAAAAGCAATCAATGTTGAAGACAAACTAGGCTCACTTGAAGTGGGTAAAATTGCAAACCTTGCGATTTTTGATAACCAATTCAATGTAAAAGGCACGGCTGTAAATGGTGTACTGCATTGGAATTAATATATTATAAAATTTCATTATAAGGCTACATTGCGTAGCCTTTTTATAATTTTAGTATGTTATTAATTTTAATATAATAGTTCTCAAGTTCTGCTCTATTAGTGAATAGATTTGCTTGTGATGGCAACATTTCATTCAACTTTTCTTGCCATTGAGAAAACTCATCAGAAAAGCATTTGGACAGAATATTTAGTACTTCTGCAACCGAAGCAGAAGCCCCAAATGAAGAACCTAATAAGGTGGCAATAGAGCCGTCTTCTGAGATAATTGGCTCGGCACCAAAGCACCGTTTTGCTTTTTCATTTGGGGTGTTTTTAATAATTTGAACTTGGTTACCTGCAGTAACAATATCCCAATCTTCACTTTTTGCTTGTGGAATAAAATGACGCAACTCATTCATTCTTTGCTCTTTGGTAAGAAATGTTTGTTTAATTAAGTAATGAGCCAATGGAAGATTTTTGATTCCAGCCCAATGTACTTCCACAAAATTATGAGGATTTAGCGATTTCGCTAAGTCAAAAATAGAACCAGACTTCAGAAATTTCATCGTAAAGCCAGAGAATGGCCCAAAGAATAAATATTTCTTGCCATCAATAAAACGAGTATCTAAATGTGGTACAGATATTTGCGAGGTATTTGTGTTGGATCTCCCATATACTTTTGCGTGGTGCTGAGCAATGATTTCTGGATTATGGCATACCATAAAAAGACTACTCATTGGAAAGCTTGCTAAATGTTTACTTTCAGGAATACCTGTTTTTTGAAGTAATGGTAAAGAACCGCCTCCACAGCCAATAAAAAGAAATTTGCAAAAATGCGTAATATCTTGACCTTTTGCATTCGTAATAGAAATTCGCCAGCCTCCCACTATTTTTTGAATATCTTTTACCTTGTGGTTGAGTTTTAATTCAACACCTTCTTGTTGAAGATAGTCAAATAATTTGCGAGATAAAGCACCAAAATTTACGTCAGTTCCATTTGGCACGTAGGTTGCAGCAATAGGCTCAGAAGTGTCTTGTTTAGACATTATTAATGGCATCCATTCTGCCAATGTTGTTGGGTCTTCTGAATAGAGCATATTTGTGAATGCAGGCTCTTTTAGCAGAGTAGAAAAACGTTGTTTTAGAAAATGAACATTTTTCTCGCCTTTTACAAAACTTATATGAGGAAGCCTGTGAATAAAATCTTCAGGCGATGAAATTCGCCCTTGTTCTATTAGATAGGCCCACATTTCTAATGAGAGTTGAAATTTTTTGTTAATGTTTAAAGCTGTGCCGACATCAATAGAGCCATCAATGTTTTCTGGTGTGTAGTTTAGTTCACAAAATGCTGAATGACCTGTTCCAGAATTATTCCAGCCATTTGTGTTTTCTAACCCAATATCAGGTTGTTTTTCAAAAATAGTGATACTTTTATAAGGTGCAAGTTCTGTTAAAAATGTGCCTAGTGTAGCACTCATAATGCCAGCACCGATTAAGGCAACATCAGAGCGATAAACCGCCTTCCCCATAGAATTTACCTTTTGATAACAATTAATCTCTATAATTTTAACTATTATATATGATAATAAATACCTAATGTTAGTTATTTATTAAAAATAATTAAATTAATATATCCTCAAACTAGGACTCCTTACTGATTTTTCTATAAATTTTATTAGCAAAATCATATAATCCAAGAATGGGTACGTATTTTTTATTGAGGAGAATGAAATGCAATTTAAAGATTATTTAGCTACCTTTCCAGCGATTGACCATTTAGCTGGCTTAAATGTAGTGAATGAACAAGGGGAAGTGATTCACAATATTCCGGCAGTTGAAGGGAAACTTGGTTCATTAAAATTGTATAATGCATTAGCAGAGCAATTTACGAACCAGCTAAATGCAGAGAGTGCCACACAAGGCATTGTGTGGTTTGCAGAACACGTTGAAGATGCAAAGCATAATATTGGAAAACATCCAAATATTGATTTGCTACTAAAAGTAGTTGATGAGAATTTAGGACTTATTTTACAGCCTATCAAAAAATAGAGTGGCTGTAATAACCAGTATAAAAAATAAGCGGTTGAATTTTGCAAAAAGATTGCAAATTTTAACCGCTTACTAATTTAAAGTGATTATTTTACTGTGATACGAGCAAATTTACGCTTACCTACTTGGTAAACAAAAGTACCTTTTTGAGCGGTTTGTTTAACATCTTCGACTTTTTCGCCATCAATTTTCACACCGCCCTGTTGTGCAGAGCGAATCGCTTCCGACGTTGAAGGAACAAGCCCTGCTTCTTTTAATAGCGTTGCCAAGCCGATCTCGCCTTCAAACGTAAATTCTGGCATTTCATCCGGAATTGCACCTTTTTGGAAGCGATTGATAAACTCTTGTTCTGCTGCATTTGCCGCATCTTCATCGTGGAAACGAGCGATAATTTCTTTCGCTAGTAAAATTTTCACATCACGAGGGTTTTTTCCTGCTTCAACATCAGCTTTTAATTGAGCAATTTCATCTAATGGGCGGAATGAAAGTAGGTTGTACCAATCCCACATTAGATCATCAGAAATCGACATAATTTTACCAAACATCTCACCAGGAGCTTCGGTTACGCCAATGTAGTTACCTAATGACTTAGACATTTTTTTCTCGCCGTCTAATCCCACTAACAGTGGTAATGTCATTGCAGCTTGTGGTTTTTGCCCTGCTGATTTTTGTAATTCACGTCCAACTAATAGGTTGAAAGTTTGGTCTGTGCCACCTAGCTCAACATCTGCTTTTAGTTCTACTGAATCGTGCCCTTGTAGTAATGGGTAGATAAATTCGTGAATTGCAATAGGTTGTTGATTACTAAAGCGGTTTTTAAAATCTTCACGCTCTAACATACGAGCAACGGTATAGTTAGAGGCTAAACGAATCATTCCTTCCGTGCCTAATTTCCCTAACCATTCAGAGTTGAATACGATCTTAGTTTTTTGCGGATCTAAAATTTTAAAGATCTGCTCTTTGTAGGTTTCTGCATTACGTAATACATCTTCACGGCTTAGTGGAGGGCGGGTTGAATTTTTGCCTGACGGATCGCCAACCATACCAGTAAAATCACCAATTAAAAAATAAACTTCGTGTCCAAATTGCTGGAATTGACGTAGTTTATTTAATACAACGGTATGCCCTAAGTGAATATCAGGTGCCGTAGGATCCGCTCCTAATTTAATACGTAACGGGCGGTTTTCTTTTAATTTTGAAATTAGGTCTTCTTCTGAGTAAATATTTTCTACACCACGTTTAAGTTCGGCGATGATAGATTCAATAGATTGAGTCATTTATCTTCCTTTACTAAGTCTATAAATATAAAAAATGTTTCTATTATAGCGGTATGAATTGAAATTGATAGATTTTTTGGGGTGAAGGTTAAAAAAAACGCCGTATTTTGTGGGGGAATACGGCGTAAAGAGTTGGAGTGATTACCTATTATTTTTGAAGTGAGTTAATGATAATGATTATCATCTACAAAGTCAATGCTTTTTTGTGATTTTTTAAATAAAAATTATTATCATTAAAGATGCAGATTGAATAGTACGATAATTGAACATTAATGTACAGTGTAATTTTGATCTTTCTGGTATAGCCAGTTGGGTATTTTGTAAAAAGAAAACCTCCAAAAAATTGGAGGTTTTGACTATTTAAGGGTAATTACATCATTGTGGATATATATTTTAGCATTACACCTGCTGCGATAGCGGAGCCAATAACCCCAGCTACATTCGGTCCCATTGCGTGCATTAATAAGAAGTTTTGCTTGTCATATTCTTGACCAACTTTATTTGATACACGTGCTGCCATTGGCACGGCGGAAACACCGGCTGATCCAATTAGCGGATTGATTTTGGTTTTACTAAAGCGATTCATAATTTTTGCCATAATGACACCGCTTGCCGTACCAATACAAAATGCTACTACACCTAAAAGTAGAATCCCTAAGGTTTGTGGTTGTAAAAATTTATCAGCAACTAATTTAGAACCAACAGATAAACCTAAGAAAATAGTAACAATATTGACCAGTGCATTTTGTGCCGTATCATTTAAACGTTCTACGACACCGCTTGTTCGCATTAGATTACCGAAACAGAACATGCCTAATAACGGTGCAGCATCAGGTAATAAAAATGCAACGAGCAAGAGTAATACAATCGGGAAAATAATTTTTTCACGGTTGCTTACGTTACGTAACTGTGTCATACGGATTTTACGCTCTTGTTCCGTAGTTAATGCTTTCATAATTGGCGGTTGGATAAGTGGCACCAATGCCATATAAGAATAAGCGGCAACGGCGATTGCCCCAAGTAATTCTGGTGCTAATTTACTTGAAAGGTAAATGGCGGTTGGGCCATCGGCTCCACCAATAATCCCAATGGCTGCCGCTTGCGGTAGGGTAAAGTCAATAATACCCATCCAATTCAGTCCTAAAGCTCCTAATACGGTGGCAAAGATCCCAAATTGTGCTGCTGCACCAAGCATTAACATTCTTGGGTTTGCAAGTAACGGGCCAAAGTCTGTCATCGCACCAACCCCCATAAAGATAATTAATGGGGCAACGCCATAGCCAATCGCTACTTTGTAGAATAGAGCAAGTACACCAGCTGTATAGCCCATATCGCCAGCTATTACCTCAAGCTCATTTTGCACTGATGGTGCCGCTAAGGTAATCGCTTCTTTAATGCTATGAACATCGAAGTTTGCACTATTTACTTTAGCTGCAATAATGGCGAGTTGTTCGGTTGTTCCGCTATGCAATAAGTTATCTAAAGCAGTCATTGCTAGTCCTGCTTCAGGAATGTTAGATAACAAGCCACCAAAACCGATAGGCAATAAAAGCAAAGGTTCAAATTTACGGGCGATAGCAAGCCAGAGTAGTACAAGGCTTACGATAATCATAACCGCTTGCCCAAACTCTAGATGCATTATCCCCATACCTTTAAATAGAGCAATAATACTTTCCATAAATTGCTCCTTATGCAAGGCTTAATAATGTATCGCCAACGGCAACGACATCGCCTTGTTTGGTATTAATACCTTGAACAGTACCTGCTTTTGGTGCACAAATTTGTGTTTCCATTTTCATAGCTTCAAGAATGAGCAATACATCACCTTCAGCAACTTGTTGCCCTTCTTTTACCTCAACTTTGAGGATATTTCCTGCCATTGGTGCCGTTACTGGTTCTGCATTTGCAGATTTTGGTGCAGAATTGACCGCTTGTGGAGCCGCTGTTGGAGTTGTTGGGGCAATATTAGTGATTTCGCCACCTTCACTCACTTTAACTACAAAGGCTTTGCCTTCAAGCTCAACGGTATAAACAGCAGAACCAGATGGTTGTGTTGGTGCCGCTTTAGGTGCAGCAGCTGGTTTAGCATCATCTGCACTTGGTACAGGCTCAAACGCTGATGGATTATTGCGATTTTCTAAATATTTCCAACCAACTTGTTGGAATAAGGCAACAATTAACACATCATCAATACTATTTTCAGATAGGCTAATACCTTTTTCTTTCGCTTGAGCAGTTACTTCAGCTACTAATTTATCCATTTCTGGCGGAATATGATCAGCTGGGCGATCAGTCATTGGGGCGGCACCTTCTAATACTCGGTCTTGTAACGCTTTATTAACCGGTGCAGGAGTACGACCATATTCGCCTTTTAAAATGCCCGCAGTTTCTTTGGCAATCGTTTTATAACGTTCACCCATTAATACGTTCATTACTGATTGTGTGCCTACAATTTGAGAGGTTGGTGTAACAAGTGGGATATTCCCTAAATCTTCACGCACTCGAGGAATTTCTTGTAGCACTAAATCTAATTTATCAGAAGCGTTTTGTTGTTTTAATTGGCTTTCGAGGTTAGTTAGCATTCCACCAGGTACTTGTGCCACTAAAATACGGCTATCGACACCGCGTAATTGCCCTTCAAATTTAGCGTATTTTTTACGAACATTGCGGAAATAGGCTGAAATTTTTTCTAATTCAGGAATACTTAAACCGGTTTCATAAGGCGTGCCTTGTAATGTTGCCACAATAGATTCTGTTGCAGGGTGCCCGTAAGTGCCAGACATTGAAGAGATAGAGGTATCAACACCATCAACACCTGCTTCAATCGCTTTAAGTAGAGCCATTTCTGCCATACCGGTTGTAGAGTGGCAGTGCAAGTGTAGTTCAACATCGTAGCGTTTTTTAATTTCGCTAACTAATTCATAAGCTGCCATTGGTGTTAAAATACCTGACATATCTTTGATAACGAGTGAATCTACACCAATTTCTAATAGTTGTTCGGTAACTTCTAGCCAAGTTTCTAAGGTATGAACAGGGCTGGTTGTGTAACTTAGCGTACCTTGTGCGTGCCCGCCGTGTTTTTTAACCGCTTGTAATGCTGCTTGCATATTACGAGGGTCGTTTAATGCATCGAATACTCGGAAAACATCCATTCCGTTTTTCACGCAACGCTCTACAAATTTATCAACAACATCATCAGCATAGTGGCGGTAGCCTAATAGATTTTGTCCACGTAATAACATTTGCAATGGTGTATTTGGAATAGCTTTTTTCAATTCACGTAAACGTACCCAAGGGTCTTCCCCTAAAAAGCGGATACAGCTATCAAAAGTTGCACCACCCCAAGCCTCTAGCGACCAATAGCCAATTTTGTCGAGTTCTGAGGCAATAGGTAACATATCATCCAAGCGTAAACGAGTGGCAAATAAAGATTGATGGGCATCACGCAAGACCACATCAGTAATTGCAATTTTTTTTGGTTGAGTTGTCATAATAACTTCCTTCTAATTATTTATTTTAAATTCTTTTTTAATGTTGCCCTTGTACTCTACGATGATGAGCGATAGCAGCAACAATTACAGGGCGTAAATGTTCTAAATCATCAGAAGGCGATTGTGATACCGCTTTAGGGGCTGGAGTAGAGATAGGTTCGGGAAAATATCGATTGATGATGGTTGAAATAAAACTAATTGCGTAAATCAGTAGAAGTAAAAAAATGAGTACGAAACCCATTCCTGAAAGCATTAGGTTTATCCCTTCACCAAAGAGTTCTGCGTTTGTCATAGGAACATCCTTAAATTATTAAAGTTATATGTGAAATGTAGGAAAATTCTAGCTTAATTTCAAATAATTTCATTAATAAATGATGATTGGATCACAAATTATTTTGACAAGCGGTTAAAATTTACAAAATTTTCACTCGATTTAACCGCTTGATAACAGTCAGAATTTGGTCAAATAGCTATTCTTCTCTTTTACGTAAAAATGTTGCAAATCTTGGTTTGCCAGATTCGGTTAGCCCTCGATATTGATAAGTAACAGTAGAGCCAATCGGTGGTGGATTTTCTCTTTCTTTATCTTTAAAGCCTGAGCCAATACGAAAACGTCCTCGATGGTTCTCACAACTAATCGCCCCCATTTTATCGGCATATTTTCCCTTGCCTTTATGATGGGCAACCACCGTGCATTCTTCATCTAATACAGGTTTTATTTTCAGAATTTGGGCTGAACGGCCCTGAATATAATGTGTATTCGGATTTCTTACCACTACACCCTCTCCACCTTTTTCTAAAATAGATTGATAAAATTGTTGAAGATGATCTTTATTTTGAATAGGAATTTGCTCAATAATTTCAATATGTGGATTAGGGTTTTGAGCAAGATATTGTTGTAGAACATTTAATCTCTCAAATAAATTGCCCTCAGCATTTGGTACATCAAACACGTTCAATTTGAGTTTATACCAACCTTTTGGTTCGGTGGCTCGTACGGTTGCAGAGATTTCCTCAAATTTTCCACATTCGCTAAATAATTCGCCGTCAATGGCAAAAGGTGGGAAATGCTGAATAAAATAATCGGGCGGATTAAATGGGTAGCCTTGTCGGCTAATTAGTTGCGAGCCATCCCAAAAGCCTCGCACGCCGTCAAGCTTTTCACTCATTACCCAGCCGGTCAAATCTTGATCTTTATATTGCCCAAGCAACATTAAATGAGGAGATTTAGCAAAAAGTGAGCTACAAAAACAGAAAAGGAATAGAAATAACGATTTTTTCATAATGCCTCCAATGGTTGAAGGCACTATAAAATAAAGTAGGAAATCGGTCAGAATTTAAGATAAATTTTTCGATGCAGATCGCAAAATTTTCTAAAAATATCACCGCTTGCAAAGTATTAACGAACGGTTTGGATAAGAGCGGAAATATCTTCGCTAAAGGTTTCTAATTTTGCCATTTCCTCAATTTGGGCATAAGTATATTTTTTGGCATTGTAAACCACAACCATACTCACATCGCCAACCTGTAAGAAATTGCTTTCCCCAAATGGCGTGTAGCGGGTTGCCCCAATGCTGATAATCGCTTTCGTTGGATAATTTGCTTGTTTGAGCATTTCCGCAATATGATTCATCGGGCCTTCATCGGGCTGATTATTCATTCGGTCAATAATCCAATCTAATAATTTTTGGTGAAAATAGCTATATTCTACCGCTGGACTATCTACCCCATAAGCATTTAATTCGCCATTACACTTATGGAAACAAGCGATATTATAATTATCTAAATTGCCCCCTTGCGTGAAACTATCTAAAGGCAACTGAGTTGTTGAAATTCCTTTGGAAGAGGCTCCCCAATTTTTCTTCTCACAAATTTTACGAGCATTCGGACGGCGGATAGAGCAGTCGTTATAAGCGGCAAAATGCGTAGGCGTTAAAGCAACGACTTTATTTTCTTGATATTGAATATCGCAAATAAGAGCAATTTCCGGCTCAATTTGTAAATTATCCGCATCTTGTGGGAATTGAATCGCATCGTGAGAGAGGGGATAAGTGGATAAAAAGTGATAGTCTCCTAGATTTTCCGCAGGTACATAAAACGGAAAAATTGCCTTAGGCTGAATCGCTTCTGCAGTTTTCACTTTGGCAAAATCCGCCGCCTCCCCAGCTTGTTCCAAATGCCCCGTAAAATTGCCAGCAACCCCTAAACCGATAAACTGTTCTGAACGCATAATAACTCCTTATTTTTGCAAAAAGTTAAGAAAATTCTACCGCTTGTATGAAAAAATAGCGAGTGTTTGTTATATATAGATTTTCTGTTGCTATATTTTTTTAGGTTGTAGGCTCTTTCTCATTTCGCAGTGCTACAATTTGATAATCCAACAATACAACGAAATCAGCGTTGTAGCTCCCTTTCTCATTTCGCAGTGCTACAATTAAGGTGGCGATATGAATATTGAAGAATGGGTTGTAGCTCCCTTTCTCATTTCGCAGTGCTACAATGTTTTAGTACGAGTGTCTGCAAAGAACACAGTTGTAGCTCCCTTTCTCATTTCGCAGTGCTACAATGATATGTAAAAATATAAAAAAAATGGTTTAGTTGTAGCTCCCTTTCTCATTTCGCAGTGCTACAATGATATGCAAAAATGAAAAAAAAATGGTTTAGTTGTAGCTCCCTTTCTCATTTCGCAGTGCTACAATTTGAAAAATAACGCAATAATCTGTAGATCGGTTGTAGCTCCCTTTCTCATTTCGCAGTGCTACAATTCTTCTTCTGTCAATTCATTATCCCACTTAGTTGTAGCTCCCTTTCTCATTTCGCAGTGCTACAATGCTTTCTGTAAGCTCAACAAGCTCAAGTCGGTTGTAGCTCCCTTTCTCATTTCGCAGTGCTACAATATTATCTGATTGTGTAGGCGTTTATGGTTGGTTGTAGCTCCCTTTCTCATTTCGCAGTGCTACAATAATACATCACCAGCAGCAACATCACCGACAGTTGTAGCTCCCTTTCTCATTTCGCAGTGCTACAATTCGGGGCTGATTGTGTCGGTGGAAACTTCCGTTGTAGCTCCCTTTCTCATTTCGCAGTGCTACAATCAGTAGCAACATTTCAAAAAAAGTTATAGAGTTGTAGCTCCCTTTCTCATTTCGCAGTGCTACAATTCCACTTGAGTTTTCAACAAGCTCAATAGTGTTGTAGCTCCCTTTCTCATTTCGCAGTGCTACAATATTTATGAATACCCCTATTTTGTTCTGCTGGTTGTAGCTCCCTTTCTCATTTCGCAGTGCTACAATTTATGCAAGGTTGATTTTTTGATCCCCAACGTTGTAGCTCCCTTTCTCATTTCGCAGTGCTACAATATACGTTCCTTTTCAGCAAGTAAACCTTTAGTTGTAGCTCCCTTTCTCATTTCGCAGTGCTACAATAGGTAGGGAAAACTATTGTGGAGTTGGCTCGTTGTAGCTCCCTTTCTCATTTCGCAGTGCTACAATAAACCAATGTAGCACATATTACCAATTCTTGTTGTAGCTCCCTTTCTCATTTCGCAGTGCTACAATTAAAATTTTAATGTTTTTACGTTAATAACAGTTGTAGCTCCCTTTCTCATTTCGCAGTGCTACAATTTCAGCACTGTATTTTCTTCGCCAAGCAATGTTGTAGCTCCCTTTCTCATTTCGCAGTGCTACAATAGGAACGGCTTAGAGCTTGATAAATCAAGAGATTATCCTATTTTTATACTTGAAAAAAATAAGATAGGTATCTTCTATAAGCGGTTATTTTTAGAGAAATTTTTGCAAGAAGTTGCAGAAAAAATGCTAAAAATAACCGCTTGCTTTTTAGTCGGAAGGCATTTAATTGAGATTGAGTTAAACATTTCTAGTTAAAAAAACATCACTTAAAAACTGGTTGGATCTGTAGCATATATAATTATTCAAGTTGTTTTATCTTTAAAAAAGTAGCAATTGGTTGCTGTTTACTTTTTTTTCTTGTGGTTTTAATTCACCAACCAATAGACTCATATTGGTAAATTGCTTTTCAGTTACTTCTAAGCAGCGTATTGAGCCTTCTTCGGGCAAATGTTCACAAAGCCGTTTATTATGTTTCTCCAACGAATCCCTACCTCGCACAATACGTGTATAAACAGATAGTTGTAACATTTGATAGCCATCTTTCAATAAAAATTGGCGAAATTGGCTAGCCGCTTTGCGTTTTGCTTTTGTGGTAACAGGCAGATCGAAAAAGACAATGATACGCATAAAAATCGCCTCACTCATAGCAGTGTTCCTTTAAAGGGAGTAGTTCGGGTAATTTGAGTAATTTAGGATCTTTTTGGCTGATTGCATTTTGTAGGGAACCGATAGTTCTATCAATAGCGGCAAGTGTGCTGAATGTTTGATTTTGAAATCGCATTTGGTAATGCAATAAACCAATAAGCTTTTGTTTTGTATGGGGTGTTAGCCCGTTATCTAATTTACCTTCTTGCCATAATTGCCAAACCATTAGATCTACAAGTGGTCGGAATGGTTCAATAAAATCATCAGCAAGGTTAAAAGGGTTAAGTTCACTATGGTGAAATAGCCCTAAGGCCGGTAGCCAGCCGTAAAGCACTAATGTACGTGCAATTGCAGAGCGTAGTACTGTATAAGCATAATTTAGATGAGCATTAATTTGATTTTCTTGCCAGCGTCGAAAATCTTTACCGAATGCTGTTTGAAAGTAAAGAATCGCAGACTGAGCCTCAATATTATCGCTATCGCCAGACTTCACTCGTTTTGCCATATTTTGTAACTTTTCGGCTATATCTAACCGCTTGGTTTGGGTCAAAACAAAGGCTTGATTACGAATTTTCTGTTGTATGATTGCTTGCCAAAGCTGTTTTTTTAAAGGTAGGCTCATTTCAAGCTGTAATTTCAATGTTTTTAATTGGCGGTGATATTGTGAGAAAGGCAACCATTGTCCACAGGGGATAAATTGTTCATCACAGGTAAGTAGTGTTATCCCATTTAATGCAAGGGCTGAAAGTAGTGGGGTTGTTATCACGACTTCTCGGTTTTCAATAACAATAATGGCAATATCTTCTAATGGCACAGTAAATTCTTGTTCTTCTTGCCAAATCACCATTTGGTTTTTTCGTAGAGATAATTTACCCCCTTTACTGATTAAAATACTCCGCCAACTCATAATGCCTCCTGATAAAAATCCCCATACTCAGAGAGTATGGGGATCGGGATTAACGAACAGTTTGTCGTTTGTTAGAGCGACAAGGACGAATATTTTTTCCAAGTTCATCAACTTGGTATTTTTCAAGAGAAAGAGCAGTTTTTATACCAATACTACGATGTAATCCTGATTTCCCTTTATGTATGTTATTATCGGGTTCTTTAATATTAATTGCCCCTGTGGCACGATCAAGTCCATTGTAATAGCCAAAAAACGTTTCTTTTCTTGTTTTTACCTTGATTAAATCATTTGGAAATATTGAAAATTGAAATTGTGCTGTTTCGTCCATCTCTTCCCATTCATTTTCTGGTGTATAAGCAATAATAGCTTTGTTTGGCAAAATCCCTTTTGCTACCTGCCAAGTATAAATAGGAACAAGGAAGTATTTACCTCCTTTAATAAATACATCAACTCGAACCATTGAAGCATTATCTGCCACACCATTACCATTTCTTACTAACACACCAGATTTTTGTACTTGTTCTATACGGACGGATTTTACTTGTGCTCCTCCTTTTTTATAAAAAGGTTCAGCAAAGGCTTTGGCAGGATCATCATTAAAGGCAACAAGGCGTGCTTTTAGTGCTTCGTAAAGATGGATTTCTCGATCTTTATTTACCATATTTTCTAGATCTTTTAGTTTGAGTTGGGTGAGAGCAACTTTGGAGATACTGATACCCTCATCTAAACGTTTTGCAGACTTAATCGTTTCCATATGCCCTTGTCCACTCATTTTACGACTCGGTGCACGAGAGACAAATAGAGGCTGTACAAATTCGTGGTTAGCTTGTGGGCGATCTGGTAGTTGAATAATTAAATCTTCTTTTGGATTCTCACTAAATACACGGATCTCTACTTCTTTATTGAAAAATTGCCAAGGAGCAGGGAAGTGTAGAGGGATAATTTCCCCAGTTTCTCGATCAATTCGTTCTGCAGTCTTTAAATTACCCTCTTGATATTTTATAAAACGAGTAATTTTTTGTTGCATAGCTACAGTAGAACAGGCGACGACTACGGCATCAATAGCGTGATGGCGATCACTTTCTTCACGTACTTTCTTCAAACCCCAACGTCCACGTAAGAAAGCGGTAATTTGCCCATTAGAGGCAAATACACGACGCTTACCTTTACCGGTTAAGTAGAGATTATCAGCGACAAAATTAACTAAGAAACGAGCAATATAGCGAGTGTCATTTAAATTACGTTGGATAAAGCCTTCGGAATCTAATTTTTTTGTCAGAATACGTTGCTTTTTCGGATAAGTAAAATGGCTTGCATTCACTCTAGCAGTGAAGTGTGCCCATTGTTTTTCGTCTTTACCTAACCATTCGTAAGGTGTTTGGTTTCCTTTGTTTTGATTTTCACCAGAAAGCACTAGTACTTTATTATTAAAGCTATCGTCCCAAGTCCGAGAAAATGGTAATGCGTGGTCAATTTCGGCGTAACCTTTTTCTAATAATCTATGTAAATCGAGCGGCTTGCCACTATATATGCATTGCCCATTTTGGTGATTATAAAGTCGCATTACTAAAATATCTTTAGCTTTAGGCTCACCTACAAAATCTGGAAAGGTTTCTTTAAATTGTTTTATTGATTTTTCTCGTTCGGCTCTATTTTGTTCTTGTTGTTTTTCGATTGCTTTACGATCTTTAAAAGATTTGCCGAGTTCTCTTGCTGTTTCAATATGGACACGAGCTGGTGAGCCATAAAGGCGAATAATGCCATTAATGACTTTGCGAGCTTGAGAGAGTGAACGTAAAACAACAGGATTGCGGATTTCGTTTGCAGGAATAGGTGGCAGCAAGCGGTCGGCTTTTATGGACTTTTTACCATAATGATCACCATAAATTGTTTGGCAAGCTTGGTCATAGCGTAATCCTTTTTCCATTAACGGCAGAATTTTAGATAAGCTTTTTAGAGAAAGCTGAATAAATTGATCGAAATTCAAATTTTCTAATAAGCTATTTAGGATATGTTTTGGCAGTTTATCCGCTAAATATTGGCAAATATCTTCATCTGTTTTATAAAGGGAGAAAGCAGTACCAATATCATCTAAAAGAATAGTGTTATTTTTTACGGTTTCCCATACTGATTTGTCTTCTTTTTCAATGGCTTTACGAATTGCATGGTAAGCTTTCATTTCCATTAATGTGGTATCTTCAGCTTTATCTTTACCATAGCGAACACTATTGAAATGACATTCATCAGATAAATTTAGTAGCTTGCGGACTTGTGTATAAGTAAGTTTGGCTTTTTCATAGGGTTGAGATAGCAATAATGCTCGCTCTTCTTGATTAAGCCCTCGTTCTGTCCCATTCTCTAAAATGCGTAAGTTATTTAACTTCGTAAGCCAAATAAAACGTTCAGCAGAATAACTAGATTTAGCAGCTTTGTACTCATCTGGCTCAAAAGTGCATTTGCCGAGCATTTTTAAAATAGCTTCTCCTGATAATGCAGGTTTCTGCCACATTAGTAATTCGCAAAATTCTGCTTCTAATTGACCGCTTGTATATAAATTCCCTAATTCCCGCTGGGTTTGGAAAAGTAACCTCATTTCAGAAAGTAAATCTAAGCGATTAAATGTATGAGTGTAAGCTCCGCGTTGGTTACGAATATGCCCCTCTTCTTGTGCAAATTTCTTAATAGCGAGTTCTGCGGGGGTTCGATATTCATCTGAGGTAAGTAATTGAGTATTACCTGTTACTCCGGAAAGTAGTGCACCAAGCTCTTTATTACCACTTTGATTTTCATTCTTACGTTGAGAAAGATAGCCACGATGTTTTAGCATATGTAACAAAACAGCTGACCATTCCCGATTGTTTAATTGTCGGCTTAATCCTTCTACACGTAGCTCCCAACAATGATTAGGCAGTTTAGTTAAATCATCTTTGGTAATAACATCGTTATTAGTCAGTAAACGTTTAGCTTTTAATAAACGAAAGGCTCTACGACGGATTAAACGGCGAGTGGAACGTGCAAGACGGCGAGAGAGGGCTAGCGATTCCCCAGTCTTAGGCACTTCGGCTCGCTCAAAAGTACGTACTCCTAAATCAACTAGCCGAATAGGATTTTCTTTTTCATCTATTTCAACAACACTCCACCCCACGGACGCAATACCTAAATCTAATCCAATAATGTAATTTAACTGTTCCATTTAGCTATTCTCCTATATGAAAAAAATGATTTGACAAAAATTATACAATAGTTAGAATACAAATCGTAGTACTGCGAAATGAGAAACGTTGCTACAATAAGGAATTCGTAAAGAATTACCGTAATGCTCTGCCCCTTAGTATCCTAGGATATTAAGGGGCATCATTTTTTATAAAGCTAATAAATAGCTAGATTGTGAGTAATAATAAATCATCCTGTCTTAAAATTATGCAAGCGGTAAATTTTTCCAAAATTTTTACACTTTTTTCATAAAAAACACTTGCACGGATTTTATTTTTCCCTATAATGCACCACACACAACGACGCACTGTTGTGAATAAGTTTAAATACAGTGCGTCGTTATTTTTTGTTCTTTAACAATTTATC
>NZ_JAQSJE010000006.1 GCF_028649535.1 Mannheimia cairinae
TAATCGCTCAATAAACTGCCTAGCTAAAGTTTACATATTACTTCAAAAGTAAAAATGAATTTCTAGTTTAAGCACCTATTAAGACTTCAAGTTTTAAAAATATTTTAAACAAAGTCAATCAACAAGTGCCCACACAGATTGTCTGATAAATTGTTAAAGAACAAAAAAGAACGACGCACTGTATTTTCAATTGCTTCACAACAGTGCGTCGTTGTGTGTGGTGCATTATAGAGATTTTTTAAATACGTGCAAGTATTTTTTGTAAAAATTTGTAAAAAATCTTTCTTTTGAAGATATTTAATACAAACAGAATATTTTACAAGCAAAACAAGCTTGTTTTTTAATTGCAAAAGAATTCTTAAATTAAACCGCTTGCTAAAATAAAACAAAAAGGGCTATTCCAATATTAAAAATAGCCCTTAATCTCCGTTAAATTTGTACTACTGCAAAAATAACTAATATTGAATATAAGACTGATAAGCCATAGAAAATTAAAGCACTTGCTGGTACGTGAATTTTTAAATCGTGTAATACAAGATGTAATCGATGCATACCTGTCCACATTGGGAAAATAGCTAACACTAAAATAGCTAATTTACCAATCCAAGTTTGGGCAAATGCAATAATATTATCTGGTGAAACTAAACCAAATGGTAGCAATAATCCAATAATGAAAATAACAACAGGGAAAAGTAATGCACTTACCATTCCACCAGCACTAAACATTAGCCATACAGGTGGTTCATTAGAACGTTTTGGGTTTTGATCAATACTCATTTTATTCCCCTTATTAAATATAAACTAAAACTAAGGCAATTAAGCTGATGATACCAGTTGCAGCCCAAAGTATATTTCTACCGATTGTCGCTGGTAAATATTTATCTTTTACCATTACTGACATTACATGTGGTGTCATCACAAATAAAGTAGCTGCGTGATAAAGCATTGCTGCAAGAGAAATTATATTTAAAACCACCACTAATGGATTTTGTAAAAAGCTTACAAAGTCAGAGGCAAATGTTCCTTTGCTTAATGCAATTGCCCCATAAAACAATACAATGCAAAACCAAACTGTAAGAAGACAGGTTGCTTCACGCACCATATACATTTTATAGAAATCGAGTTTTTTCCACCAAGTGGCTTTCATTTCACGTACATAAGGTTTACGTTTTGTTGCAGACATTTCTTCCTCCTATCTCGGTTTAATCATTGAGATAACATAATCTTTTGCACTTTCAAGTTTGCCTTGATTCACTGCGGTTGCAGGACCAACGTGTTTCGGACAAACTTCTGAACAATAGCCAACGAATGTACAGCTCCATACCCCATTTTTGCTACTGAGCAATTTCATTCTCTCTTCACGGCCATTATCACGGTTATCAAGATTATAGCGATGTGCAAGCGTAATGGCTGCCGGTCCAATGAATTCTGGGTTTAAGCCAAATTGTGGACATGCTGCATAACATAAGCCACAGTTAATACACATTGAGAATTGACGATATTTTTCTAATTGTGCCGGTGTTTGTTTCGTACGCTCACCTTCTGGTGCTTTATTGTCGATAACATATGGTTTAATTGCTTCAATGCTATCAATAAAGTGGCTTAGATCTACCACTAAATCTCGCTCAATCGGGAAGTTAGCAAGAGGCTCGATACGCATAAAACCACTGTAATCACGTAAGAATGTTTTACAAGCTAGCTTTGGTTTACCGTTTACCATCATCCCACAAGAACCACAGATTGCCATACGGCAAGACCAGCGGTATGAAAGCTCAGGCTCTAATTCGTCTTTAATGAAGCCTAATGCATCCAATAGGGAAGTTTGGCTATCATAAGGCACTTCATATTTATCTAAATGTGGCTCGCTATCTGATTCAGGGTTGTAGCGTAGCACTTCGATGGTCATTTTTTTTAAATTTGCCATTTTATTGCTCCTTCTCTATTGGTTTGCTTGAGCTTCAGCTGCTTTTTTTGCTTTTTCTTGGGCTTCTGCTTCTGCACCATATACACGTTTAGCTGGTTGTGATTTTGTAATTTTCACATCGCTATACTTGATTGTTGGTGTGCCATCAGCATTGTAGTATGCTTGAGTGTGTTTTAAGTAGTTCACATCATCACGCTCAACATAGTCTAAACGTTGGTGTGCACCACGAGACTCTTTACGTTCAACCGCTGAACACGCAATAGATTGTGCCACATCTAAGATAAAGCCTAATTCAATTTTGTAGAGTAGATCGGTGTTAAACACACTTGATTTATCTTTAATGCTGATATTTTTATAACGCTCTTTTAGCTCTTGAATTTTGTTTACAGTACCTTCCATACTTTCTTGTGTACGGTAAATACCACAACCTTCTTCCATTGCATCGCCCATTTGGTTACGAATATCAGACCAAGATTCATTACCTTCTTGATTTGCTAATGTGTGTAAACGAGCAACAATATCTTGAGCCTGAGCATCAATTTGAGCTTGGTTACGAGAAGTTACCTCTAATGCACGACGAGCTGCATTCTCACCAGCAACTTTACCGAATACCACTAATTCTGCTAAAGAGTTAGAACCTAAGCGGTTTGCTCCGTGTAAACCCGAAGAAGCACATTCGCCTACAGCAAATAAGCCTTTGATTGAAGTTTCTGCATTCATATCTACTTCAATACCACCCATTGTATAGTGAACTACTGGGCGAACTGGGATAGGAGCAGTAACAGGATCAACACCTTCATAAGCACGAGCTAATTCACAAATAAATGGTAAACGCTCAAGTAAATGTTTTTCCCCTAAATGACGTAAATCAAGGTGAACCACATCAACGCCTTTTGCGGTTTTTAATGTGTTGCCTTTACGCCACTCTTGCCAGAATGCTTGAGAAACTTTATCACGAGGACCTAACTCCATATATTTATTTTCAGGTTTACCCACTGGTGTTTCTGGCCCTAAACCATAATCTTGCAGATAACGGTAGCCATCTTTATTTACTAAGATACCACCTTCGCCACGACAACCTTCAGTCATCAAGATCCCTGTATTTGGTAAGCCGGTCGGATGATATTGCACAAATTCCATATCACGTAGAGCAACACCGTGACGATATGCCATTGATAAGCCATCACCTGTTACAATACCGCCATTGGTATTAAAGCGATAAGTACGGCAACCGCCACCTGTTGCAATCACAACAGCATTGGCATTGATTTGGACTAATGAGCCTTCCATCATATTCATCGCCACACAACCACGAGCTTCGCCATTGTCGGTTAAAATATCTAATACAAAATGCTCATCAAAACGTACGATATTTGGATATTTAATCGAAGTTTGGAACAAAGTATGTAAGATGTGGAAACCGGTTTTATCCGCCGCAAACCAAGTACGCTCGATTTTCATTCCACCGAAACGACGTACATTTACTTCGCCATCTTCACGACGGCTCCAAGGACATCCCCAACGCTCTAATTGGGTCATTTCAAGTGGTGAATGTTCCACAAAATACTCTACGATATCTTGTTCACATAGCCAGTCGCCACCGCCTACCGTATCATTAAAGTGATTATCATAAGAATCGGTATCTTTAATTACTGCCGCCGATCCACCCTCTGCCGCCACTGTATGGCTACGCATAGGATATACTTTTGAAATTAACGCAATTTTCAAATTTGGATTTGCTTCAGCTGCTGCAATAGCGGCACGTAAACCACCACCGCCAGCACCAATAATTGCCACATCAAAATTAACACTTTGCATAATGCACTCCGAAAGTTAAATAAACCTATTCATTAAAAGTCATTGTATTGTGCCATTATTTAAGCAATGAAATAACCCGTTTTTACAATTTTTTAACATAAAAAGTATGATTTTGTGATCTACCTCAAAAAAGGTAATTGTGTATATTAAAGTATTGAGAATCGCTCTTAATTAAAACCATATTTTCCATACTTAATAGCGACAACATTCACATTGTTTCAAAAATGTTAATGAAAAATTCATTCTAATTTTATTTAGTTTAGTTGCTAGGGTTAAGTCCTGTTTTGCGTTAAAATACACACTCAATTTTCTCAAGCGGTCAAATTTTATGAATACTTTACAACTTGATAACATCGACTGGAAACCAAGCACATCTATTTCCCATCTTATTCAACGTTCAAAAATGATGGTAGAGATCCGTAAATTTTTTACAGATCGTGGACTTCTAGAGGTTGAAACCCCCATTCTAAGTGAATTCTCAGTAACCGATGTGCATCTTTCTACCTTTAGCACACAGTTTCTTTCGCCCTTTTCTAGCGAAGCCAAAACCCTGCATTTAATGACAAGCCCTGAATATCATATGAAGCGTTTGTTAGCAGCGGGTAGCGGGCCAATTTTCCAAATTGGTAAAGTGTTCCGTAATGAAGAAAGAGGGAAGCACCATAACCCTGAATTTACAATGCTTGAATGGTATCGCCCACATTTTGATATGTACCGTTTAATCAACGAAGTGGACGATTTGCTTCAACAAATTTTAGATTGTGAACCAGCAGAATCTTTTAGCTATCAGTTTGTTTTCCAAACTTATGTTGGATTCGATCCGCTCTCTGCGACCAAAGCACAATTAGTCGAGAAAGCTCGCAAACACGGCTTACAATGTGAAGATGATGAAAATCGTGAAACTTTACTACAATTCTTATTTAGTGAAATTGTGGAAGCTAATATTGGTAAAGATCGCCCAACTGCAATTTATCACTTCCCTTCGGCACAGGCAGCACTGGCACAGATCAGTTCGGAAGATCACCGTGTAGCTGAACGTTTTGAGTTTTATTACAAAGGATTAGAACTCTGTAACGGTTTCCACGAGCTAGACGATGCCGATGAGCAGATCCGCCGTTTTGAGCAAGATAATATCCAACGAGAAAAAATGGGGCTTCCGACACAAGAATTAGATGTGAGATTTCTAGCCGCATTAAAAGCAGGTATCCCAAACTGTTCCGGCGTGGCATTAGGGGTTGATCGCTTACTGATGATTGCAATGGGTGTGGATAAAATTGAAGAAGTTATTTCATTTGGTATAGAACACGCTTAATTTTGCAAAAAGTTCTCTTTTTTGACCGCTTGTATTCATTTTTAGGAAAACAAAATGAAGTTTTCAAACAAATTACAAGGGTGGCACTATGCCCTCTTGTGCTATATGACCTGGGGAACCTTTCCCATCTATTGGTATCCGATTAATCAATCGGCAATGCCTGCCGAGCAAATTCTCGCTCAACGAGTCGTTTGGTCTGCTCTGTTTGCCATCTTTCTGCTACTACTCTTCCAACAAGGGCGAGCAGTGGTTAATGCTTTCAAACAGCCCAAAGTGTTAGGGATTTTTTTCCTATCCTCTTTTATGATTGGGCTAAATTGGTTGGTTTATTTATGGGCGATAGTCAATGAACATATTTTAGATGCAAGCCTTGGCTATTTTATCAACCCCATTTTTAATGTCTTTCTTGGCTGGCTTGTGCTTAAAGAAAAATTAAATAAAGCTCAATTATTAGCCTTAATGTTTGCCATTGCAGGTATTTTATGGCTTGCCATTCCTGCAGGGCAAATTCCGTGGGTTGCATTAATTTTGGCTGGTAGCTTTGGCATTTATGGGCTTATCCGTAAACTTGCCCCAATGGAGCCTTTATCAGGTTTAGCTTTAGAAACGTTGCTGATGTCGCCTTTTGCGTTGGCTTATCTCTTTTTTTGCTATACACAACACACCCTTGTATTTGGCGAGCTAAACACCTTGCAAATGACGGTATTACTCGGTTCAGGGGCTGCAACTACCATTCCATTACTGTGGTTTGCAATGGGTGCTAGACGAATTTCAATGTCGCTTTTAGGTATGTTGCAGTATATTTCACCAACCTTACAATTTTTGTGCGGAGTACTGATTTTTAATGAAAAACTCTCCGCAGAACGAATGGTTGGCTACGCTTTAGTGTGGGTAGGGGTCGCTATTTTCTTACTTGGAATGCGAGCGAAAGCAAAATACGCTAAGCCTTAAGCTTTTCGTTTTGGTAACCACAGTGCGGCAACCCCTAATAACGGCAAATAGGCACACAGATTAAAAATGGTTTCTAAACCATATTTGTCTGCAAAAAATCCAAGTGCGGCCGCACTTAATCCGCCAATACCAAACATTAAGCCAAACATTGTGCCTGAAATAAGCCCAACCCTGCCAGGTACTGCCTCTTGAGCATACACCACCATTGCTGAAAATGCCGAAGACATAATAAAACCCGCAAAAATCGCACAGATGATTGTCCAAAATAGATCCGCATAAGGAATATATAAAGCAAAAGGAGCCATACCGAGAAAAGAGAACCAAATTACCGCATTTCGCCCAATACGATCGCCAATTGGGCCGCCAGCAAAAGTCCCTGCTGCAACAGCACCTAAAAAAGCAAATAGATAAAGTTGGGCTTGAGCAATATCTACCTGAAACTTTTCCATTAAATAGAAGGTGAAGTAGTTACTTAAATTCGCAATATAAATAAATTTTGCCAGCATTAATACAGCAATAATAATTAAGGCTCTTGCCAATAATTTACCGTGCAATCGTTGTTGAATATGGCCTGACATTGCAATTAACGGCTTTGCTTCAAACTTTACCCAAAGGCTGATTTTATATAAAACAAACAGGGCAACTAAGGCAATAGCGACTAACCCAACCACTGCATTTTGCCCTAACGGCACAATACATAATGCAACCACCAAAGGCCCTAATGCCGAACCGCTATTTCCGCCAACTTGGAATAGGGATTGTGCCGTACCAAATTTTCCGCCCGATGCCATTCGAGCCACTCTTGATGCTTCAGGGTGAAAAGTCGCAGAACCTATTCCCATTAATGTAGCCGCCACTAATAGTAAGGTAAAATTAGGAGCAAAGGCTAAAAGTAAAATCGAAAAGAGTGTCACCAACATTCCTATCGGCAATAAATAAGGTTTAGGATATTTATCGGTATAAAGCCCAATACCTGGTTGAATAATAGAGGCTGTTATCTGATAAATTAAGGAAATTGTGCCAATTTGAGCAAAAGTTAGCTGATAATTTTGCTTCAACATTGGATAAATTGAAACCATTACCGCTTGAATCAGATCGTTCAATAAATGAGAAAAAGAGATTAGAATTAAAATGGGTAAAACCATTTTAGGTGCGTTAGTCTGTGTTTGCATTGTTATTTTTCTTAAGTAAATAGTGAAAAACATTCTACTCACAAATCACAGATGTGCAAGTAAGCGGTTAAATTTGAAAGATAATTTGCAACTGTTTTTGTAAAAAAGCGACAACATCAATACACTCTGCTGTCGCCTTATTTTAGCTATTATTTTGCAGCTTCAAACGCTTGGCTTAAATCATCAAGAATATCATCAATATGCTCTAACCCAACACTTAAACGGATTAAGTCGCTTGTTACACCAGCTGCTTCTAATTCCTCATCTGTCATCTGGCTATGTGTTGTAGTCGCAGGGTGGCAAGCAAGTGATTTAGAATCACCAATATTCACTAAACGCAATACTAATTTTAATGCATCAATAAATTTTGCACCGGCTTCACGTCCGCCTTTAATCCCGAAACTGAGTAAGCCCGATGCTCTACCACCAAAATCACGCTCAATTAAAGAATGTTGTGGAGCATCTGCCAAACCTGGGTAATTTACCCAACTTACTTGCGGATGTTTTTGTAAGAACTCTGCTACTTTTAATGCATTTTGGCAGTGGCGTTCTAAGCGAACGGATAAGCTTTCTAACCCTTGTTGGAACATAAATGCCGCAATAGGAGTCATCGCAGCCCCAGTATTTCTTAAGCCAACTACTCGCACGCAGCCGATAAATGCGGCACTGCCTAAAGCGTCGGCATAAACAACACCGTGATAAGAAGGATCTGGCTGAGTTAAAATTGGGTATTTATCTGCTTGTGCTTTCCAATCAAATTTCCCACCATCAATCACACAACCACCAATGGTTGTGCCGTGACCACCCACATATTTGGTTAAAGAGTGAACAACAATATCAGCTCCTAATTCAATTGGACGACAAATCAAAGGTGTCGCAACTGTATTATCTACCACTAACGGCACACCGACTTGGTGGGCATAGTTGGCATATGCTGGTAAATCAGCAATATCAATAGTCGGGTTACAAATACTTTCACAAAAAACTAATTTTGTTTTGCTATCGGCAACTTTTAAAATTTCCTCTGGGTTTGCGTGTTCAATAAAACGCACCTCCACACCTCTGCGTTTTAATGTTTGTGTAAAGTAAGTCACTGAACCACCATAAATACGGTTTGAGGAAATAATATTGTCGCCAGCTTCAGTAAGTGTCTCCACTGCATAAGCGATTGCAGCCATACCACTTGCTGTGGCAACGGCTCCAATACCCCCTTCTAATGCAGCCATTCGTTCTTCCAATACATTCGTAGTTGGGTTCATTAAGCGAGTATAAATATTCCCTGCCACTTTTAAGCTAAATAAATCCGCACCATGTTGGGTATCATTGAATGCATAGCTTGTGGTTTGATAAATAGGGACAGCAACGGCATTGGTTGTAGGATCGGCATGAAAGCCTTTATGTAGAGCAATAGTTTCTGGTTTCATAGAGTAATACCTCTTTTAGTTAGTTTTATTTAACTATAGCAATAGTTATTACTACTCACAAGGAGGTAAAAAATGAAATTAATTCAAGCTAAAGATTAAACTGATTCATTTAGCAGACTGGATTGCAAATTTTCCTAAAAATTCGACCGCTTGCATTACAGCCAACGTCTAACTTCAGATAAATAATCCAAATAAGATTGTCCAAATTTTTTGGAAAGGATTTGTTCTTCTGGTTTAATTTGAAAGTAAGTGATTAACCACATAAATAACGGTACAACTAGCCATGCAAAAATTGAACCTAATAGCAATGCCCAAGCCATTAAACCAAGTAATAGCGAAAGGTACATTGGGTTTCGACTTTTACTGTAAATGCCCCAATTCACAATTTGGTTAGTGTTTTCCGGCTGGAAAGGGCTGTGTGTAGTTTTCGCCTTATGTATTGTAATAAGTGCAAGTAGAGCAATTACCAGCCCTACTCCCCCTACTATTCCACTTAATACCCACACTCCCTTATTTTGATAATCTGGTAAATGGTTAGGTAAAGCTTGTGAAAGTAACCACATCTGCATAGCACAGAAAACAAACCACACCGGTGGTGGTACTTTCAGCTTTAATTTTTGCATATTACCTCCTATGCTGATCTAAAATCTTTTTTGCGAATACCTAATGCAATCACAGAGGCAAAATAACTTCCGGCAGCCAATATAATTAGCCAAACTAACCAATAGATCTTATGCCACAATGTCATCATTACCCACGCTTCTATCTCTGGTGTGAAATAAGCAACTAATGCCCCCATAATACAAGCGGCAATTAATAATTTTAAAACAAAAACAACGGTGGTACGGCTAACTTGGTAGTAACCACTTTTAGATAAATGAAAATAGAGTAAGCTTACATTCACTAAAGCAGAACAAGCCGAAGCTAACGCTAAGCCAATATAACCAAAGAATGGGGCGAAAAGCAGCCCAAAACAGATATTACTAATAGCAGCAATAATTCCAACTTTTACTGGTGTTTTAGTGTTTTGATTGGCATAGAAACCATTTGCTAATACATTAATAAGCATATAGCTATTTAGCCCCAGACACATCACAAACAATGGGTAAGAGGTAGCAAGTACATCATCAAAACCAAATTTACCACGCATAAACATTGTCATAATAATGGGCTGAGCCAATATCATCATTCCAATCATTGCAGGAATACCGAGCAGTAACACCATTCTTACCCCCCAATCCATCGTGTTTTGGAATTCTGTTCCTCGTTGTAATTCGGTAAGCTCTTTATTTTTTGCGATGCGAGCAAGGCTTGGTAATACAACGGTTGAAATGGCAATACCAAACAAGCCTAATGGAAATTCAATTAAACGGTCGGCATAATACATCCAACTAATTGAGCCCGTAATTAAAAACGAAGCGATAACTTGGTTTAATAATAAATTCAGTTGAGTAACAGATACACCGAATAAGGCAGGAATCATTAATTTACGAACCTTTGTTACCCCTTCATCTTTCCAAGCCCATTTAGGTTTAACCAGTAACCCCTCTTTTTTCATAAAAGGAATTTGGAATAAAAACTGTAACAATCCACCTAAAAATACACCCCAAGCGAGAGCAATATCAGGGGATTCAAAATAGTCCATTCCCAACAAAGCAACTGCAATAATCGCAACATTAAGCAATACTGGCGAAAATGCCATCACACCAAATTTACCGATGGTATTTAATACCGCCCCTGATAACGCTACAAAAGTGATAAACCATAAATAAGGGAACGTAATTTTAAGCAAGAAAGAGGCTTGAGTGAATTTTTCAGCATTCGGCCCATCATTTACCCAATCTAAAAACCAGCCTGTACCGAATAATGCTGCGACCACAGGGGAAGCAATCATAGCAACTAAGGTAACGATCGTAACTAATCCACCTAACGTACCAGACACTTTAGCAATAAACTCTCGGGTTTTATCTGGATCATTATCAGCATTATACTCTGCGAGTACCGGCACAAAGGCTTTAGAGAATGCTCCTTCGGCAAATAAGCGACGTAAGAAATTAGGAATACGGTTCGCAAATAAGAAAACATCAGCACTCACGCCTGTGCCTAAAATAGTGGCAACTACAATATCACGAATTAAACCTAACACCCGTGAAATGAGGGTCATACCGCTCACCAAGATCCCCGATCTTAAAAGTTTTTTGCTCATAATATCTCTATTAACATTCGTTTATTAATCAAATAAGGAAAGCAAGCGGTGATATATGCTAAAAAATTTGCAAAATAAATGGAAAATTCAACCGCTTGTAATGTGTTCCTAAAAATCGATCATAATTTTAGCAGTTTGTTATAGGAAAATCAGAAAAAAACTGTTAAAATCTCGCCCTATCGTTTTCTTTTAGTAAAACGGTGTTATTTTCAAGCACGTGTCTCGTTGAAAATGAATTAAAAAACTATCGATAGGCTATATAAACTAAAAATAAGTTTATATCTAATTTTTACACAGATATTTTAGGAGTTTGACCTTGGCTAATATCAAGTCAGCAAAAAAACGTGCGGTTCAATCTGAAAAACGCCGCCAACACAACGCAAGCCAACGCTCAATGATGCGTACATTCATCAAAAAAGTATACGCAGCAGTAGCAGCAGGCGATAAAGCAGCAGCTCAAGCAGCTTTCGTTGAAATGCAAAAAGTTGTAGACCGTATGGCGTCTAAAAACTTAATCCACGCTAACAAAGCCGCTAACCACAAATCTAAATTAGCAGCTCAAATCAAAAAATTAGCGTAATATCGAATAGATATATGAAAAGCCGACTAGCAATAGTCGGTTTTTTCATATCTCTAGCATAGATAAGGCATAGCGGACAAAAGAAAAGGGTTGTTTAAAACAACCCTTTTCTTAATATTTCTATTCAAAAATTATTTTTTCAATAAGTCACGAATTTCTGTTAATAATTTTTCTTCTGCACTTGGCTCTGCAGGTGCTGCGGGCTCTTCTACTGGTGCTTTTTTCATTGAGTTAATCATTTTCACCATACCAAATACCGCTAACGCAATAATTAAGAAATCAAATACGTTTTGGATAAATGCACCGTATTTGATCATTACTGCTTCTACACCTTCTTTTGCGGGTTCAATTTCAATAGCAAGATCTTTGAAATCTACACCGCCAATTAGCCAGCCGATTGGTGGCATTACAATATCGCTTACTAATGAAGAAACAATTTTACCAAATGCACCACCGATGATCACACCGACAGCCATATCAACAACATTACCTTTTACCGCAAATTCACGGAACTCTTTTAAAATACTCATAGGGCTTTCCTTTTAATTAGTTGGAGTTTTTAATCTGATACTTATCAGAGAATAGGGGGCGATTATAATCTAAATATTTTAATTTGATATAAAATTTAACAAAATTTACTTTTCTATTTAGACAATAATTCTATTAGTTTTTAATGTCACTTAATAAGCGTCCGAAACGCTCTACTTGTTGCCAATCGGTATATTCATATTCTTGGGTAGCATCGGTTTCCCCTTTTGTTAATTTCATAATTAATTGAATCATAATGCGATCAAAAAATGTATAGCGTGGATAAAGCAATGCCCCAGCAATCACTTCCACATATGTTGGTTGCCATTTAATTTTAGCTAAAAATTTACGCACATAAGTGTTGGTTTCGGGTGTTTTGCGATTCTCTTTACGAGCAGTTAAATTAACACCATAAAATGCCGTTTTTTTCTGATTTAGCGTGGCATAGTGTTGTTCAATAAACTGATAAACCAGCGGATGAAAATGCCCGTAGCGAATGGATGCTCCAATAACAATTTGATCGGCATTTGCAATTTTCTGAGCAAAATCGACCGCTTGTTCTTTAAGGGAAATCAGTTCAACTTCGTGGGTAATAGTTTCTGCTAATTTTTCAGCAATTTTTTTGGTTTGACCGTCGGTTGTAAAATACAAAATCAAGGTTTTCATTTAATTTAATCTTTCCAAAATACAGGGCTTAAAATAACCAATAAAGTGAAGACTTCTAAACGTCCGCATACCATCGCAAAAGTCAGCACTAATTTGGCACTATCCGGCACTTGAGTAAAGTTACTGCTCACACTGCCTAATGCGGGCCCTAAATTGTTAAGTGTTGCAATGACGGCATTTAACGCATCAAAGGTTTCCATTCCACAGGCAATAGAGGCGAGCCAGCACACCACAAACACAAAGAAATAGGCAGAGAAAAATGCCCAAATGCCATCTACCACTCTTTCTGATAATACGTGTTTACCTAATTTAATCGGCTGAATCACATTCGGGTGAATGTAGCGGTGGATTTCACGTTTACTTTGCAAATAAAGCAGGAGAACTCGAATAACTTTTAAACCTCCACCCGTTGAGCCGGCACAACCACCAATAAAAGAGGCAAGCACCAATAAAGTCGGCAAGAATGAAGACCATTGGCTAAAATCATTGGTGGTAAAACCTGCTGTGGTTGAAATAGATACCGATTGAAACAAGGCTTGCTCAATTGTCATTGCAGTATCATCAAAATAACTATACCCCATCAATACCAAAGCACAAGTTGCAAACAATCCAAACTGAATCATAAAGAAAAAGCGGAATTCGTAATCTCCCCAATATAAGCGACTAAAAATATTGCCCCTTTTTCTAAGCTGCGGATCCCGTAATCTATCGATAACCGCAAAATGCAAGGCAAAATTACAAGCGGAAAGCAGGAGGAAAAACACAGTAATATAGCTAATTGCAGGGCTGTTAAAATAGCCGATACTTGCATCGTGGGTTGAGAACCCACCAATCGAAATAGTCGAGAAACTATGCGAAATCGCATCAAATGGCGTCATACCTGCTAACCAAAAGGCGAAAGCACATAATATCGTTAGGCTTAAATAGATCATCCATAACGTTTTAGCAGTTTCTGCAATACGAGGACGCATTTTCTGTTCTTTGAGCGGACCAGGCATTTCTGCACGGTAAAGTTGCATTCCACCAATGCCTAAAAGCGGGATAATAGCCACCGCTAATACGATGATCCCCATTCCCCCTAGCCATTGCAAAAATTGGCGATAGAATAAAATTGCTTTGGGGAGTTTATCAAGCCCGGTAATAACCGTTGCCCCTGTTGTAGTTAAACCGGAAAAAGATTCAAAAATGGACTCCGCCACATTTAGATCTGGATTTTCCAAAATAATAAAAGGCACCGCCCCGAGTAATCCAAGTACCACCCAGAAAAGCACTACAATCAAAAATCCCTCTCGGGAACGAAGTTCATTTTTATTATCTCGGCAAAACCACCACAATAAAGTGCCAACTACAAAATTCAGTAAGAAAGCCTCTAAAAAGGCTCGTCCGCCACCATCGCCGTAAATTAAGGCAACTGTCGCCGGCACAAGCATTGTGAAGGAAAAACACATTACCAAAATGCCAACGATACGAATAATCGAAAAAAATTGCATAGATTATATTTCTTCTTTAATTAATGTAAGTTTGCCCGAAAAACGCTGAGTTAGCTCATCGGAAAAGGGCTGAAATTCTATTGGATTAAAGGCTAACAATAGTTCGATTTTCTCGCCAAAAGCCTGATCTAAAATCACAATATCTCGCTCGCTAATCAGATGTTGAATCGTATTAAACTGCTCATATTCACACTGCAAGCGGTAGTTTTTGCGTAAAACTTTGCGACTTTTCTCAAGTTGCAATAATGCCTGCTGAACACCATTGCCATAAGCCTTAACTAAACCGCCCGTACCAAGTTGAATACCGCCATAATATCGCACCACAACGGCGGTAATTTCGCCTAATCCAGAACCAAGGAGATAATTTAACATTGGTTTTCCAGCGGTGCCAGAAGGCTCGCCATCATCCGAAAATCCATACTGTTGGGAATCATTTGGCGTACCGGCTACCGTCGCCCAGCACCAATGCCGTGCGTGCGGATGTTGCATTTTCATCTCTTGCCAAAAAGCTTTGGCTTGCTCCATTCCTTCGGTATGGCGAATATAGGTAATAAATCGGCTTTTTTTAATCTCTTCTTCAAAAATTGTTTCTGCTTTGGGGATAAAAAATTCCATCTGTTTCTTCTCGTAATTTAAACCGTACAATGATAACACATTAAAGAGACTTTTTATTTCTACGGTTTAGTGGTTTAATACCCCAAAAGCAATGGCACATTACCAAACCATACTCCCCTCTTTAGAAAAGAGGGGCTGGGGAGATTTGATACGATTTCAATATTTCCTATGAGTAAAGGAATAGTTTTGTTGCTAATTTTATTTTTAACTTCATCATATCAAGAATAAAACTATGTCAAAACTAAATATTATTTTTGCCGGCACGCCGGATTTTGCCGCCCAACACTTACAAGCTTTATTAAATTCCGAACATAATGTAATCGCTGTTTATACTCAACCGGACAAACCCGCTGGGCGAGGCAAAAAATTACAAGCAAGCCCGGTTAAACAACTTGCTGAAGCAAATCAAATTCCTGTTTTCCAACCGAAATCCTTACGTAACGAAGAGGCTCAAGCCGAATTAAAAGCCTTAAATGCCGATGTAATGGTGGTAGTGGCTTATGGGCTCATTCTGCCAAAAGTAGTACTTGATGCACCGAAATATGGTTGCTTAAATGTACACGGTTCTTTACTTCCTCGTTGGCGAGGTGCGGCACCGATTCAACGTGCTATCTGGGCAGGAGACGCTGAAACAGGTGTTACCATTATGCAAATGGATATTGGCTTAGATACGGGCGATATGTTGCATAAAGTTACTACCCCAATTTTACCAGATGAAACCTCAGCCTCACTTTATACGAAATTGGCAGAACTGGCTCCACCGGCATTATTAGAAGTATTAAACGGTTTAGAAAGCCAAGCCTTTAAAGCAGAAAAACAAGATGAAAGCCTTTCAAACTATGCGGAAAAACTCTCAAAAGAAGAGGCAAAATTAGACTGGAACTTATCTGCGGCACAACTTGAGCGTAATATTCGTGCATTCAACCCATGGCCGATGAGCTTTTTAACACTTGAGGTAGAAGGTGTTGAGCAAAGCATTAAAATTCATCAAGCAACGGTATTACCACACCAAGATAAAGCTGCGGGTACAGTGGTCAATGTGGATAAAACAGGCATCCAAATTGCCACCCAAGAAGGTGTATTAAACATTACTCAACTTCAACCAGCAGGCAAAAAACCGATGTCTGTGCAAGATTTCCTGAACGGGCGTGCTGATTGGTTTAGTATTGGAAAACAATTATAAAATTAGAGAATAAGGAAAAAATAAAACGATGCAAACACAACACTTATCTCTTACAATCGAAAATGCTACTTTTCCATTAGCTAAACGTAACAAACTAATCGTTGATAATCTCACTATTCGCCAGCACGATTTTTGGGTTGTTGTGGGTGGAAATGGCAGTGGCAAAACTGCTTTTTCTCTCGCTTTGAAAGGAGGAATTACACATCAATCTGGACAATACAAAAATGGGTTCCAGAATATTCAGCTACTCTCTTTTGAACAGCAACAAAAAATTATCGAGCAAATTTTTAACGATCGTAATAACGACAGTGTGTCGCCCGATGATTTCGGCTTAACCGCTCACCAAGTTATTTTAGATGGTAGCAATAAAATCGCTTTATGTAATGAATATGCTAAAAAGTTAAATATTAACCATTTGTTAGAACGCCCTTTTATCCAACTTTCAACAGGCGAAAGTCGCAAAGAGCTATTTTGCCAAATGCTTGTAAGCGAGCCTGATTTGCTAATTTTAGATGAACCATTTGAAGGATTAGATCAACAATCAGTGCAATATTGGATGCAGTTAGTAAACGAATTACAATCAAAGATGGCATTAGTGCTGATTGTTAATCGTTTTAATGATATTCCAGATGCAGCCAATCATATTGCCGTACTCGATCATTTACAGCTTATTTTGCAAGGGAAACGATCTGACATTGAGCAACAAGCGGTCTATTCTCAGCTAAAATTTGCAGAACAGAATATTGATGTACCTTTACCTGAAAGTGCAGCTCCGCTTATTCCACTTGATAGTGCAATCAATCCCTTTGAGCTAGAAGAAGTCACTATTCAATATGGCGACAAAAAGATTATTGATAATCTTACTTGGAAAGTTGCCTCTAAACAAAATTGGTGGATAAAAGGCCCTAATGGAGCGGGTAAATCTACTCTACTTTCAATTATCACCGGCGATCACCCGCAATCTTATGCCAATAAAGTAAGATTATTTGGGAGACAACGTGGTACAGGGGAAACAATTTGGGATATTAAGAAAAATATCGGCTATGTAAGCAGTCAATTACATATGGATTACCGTGTAAATTGTGCCGCTATTGATGTGATCTTATCAGGCTTTTTTGACAGCATTGGAGTTTATCAGCAAGTGCCAAATGCTTTACAACTCAAAGCAATGGAGTGGTTACAACGCTTAAATTTAGCAGACTATGCTAAAAAGCCTTTTCGCTCTCTTTCGTGGGGCAACAACGTTTATTGCTCATTACCCGTGCAATGGTTAAACACCCGCCTATTCTGATTTTAGATGAACCACTACAAGGATTAGATGGTATTAACCGTAAATTAGTGAAACATTTTATCGAACAGCTTGTTAATAATAGCCAAACCCAGTTACTCTTTGTTTCGCATCAAGATAGCGATGCACCAAACTGCATTACGCATTTGTTTGAATTTGTACCAAAAGGAGAAACTAATGAAGCAGGATATGAATATAGAAAGAGTGAGATAAATTAGTATTCGAAATAGGGGGGCAAATAGTAATTTCCCCCCTATTTTAGAGTCTAAAGTTTAATAAACCCATCATAAATATGAGTTGCATCACCTGTCATATAAAGCGGATGCCCAATTCCTTGCCATTCGATAATAAGCGAACCGCCTGGTAAATCGACTTGCACCTTATTATCTAATACATCTTGCATAATACCAACCGCAACTGTACCACAAGCACCGCTGCCACAAGCTTGAGTTTCACCAGCTCCACGCTCATAAACCCGTAATTTCACGTGATTACGATTAACAACTTGCATAAAACTGATATTTGCTCTTTCTGGAAAACGCTCGTGGTTCTCTAGCAAAGGCCCAAGCTCATTAACTGGGGCAGTTACCACATCATCTACTTGCAATACACAATGTGGGTTGCCCATTGAGACAACGCCACACAATACCGTTTGCAAATCTGTTCTTAAAATATAATTTTTCTCAAATTTATTGGCAGTAAATGGAATTTGAGCCGGCTCCCAGATAGGTTCACCCATATTCACTCGTACTTTGCCATCATCTTGTAGGCTCAATACCATTTTGCCTTTAGCCGTACTTACGTGAATATCTTTTTTATTCGTTAATCCTTTAAGAGTAACAAAACGGGCAAAACATCTCGCCCCATTACCACATTGCGAAACCTCACTTCCATCTGCATTAAATATACGATAATGAAAATCTAATTCTGGATCATAAGGTGGTTCAACTAATAAAAGTTGGTCGAACCCCACTCCCCGATGGCGATCTGATAAAGTGCGAATAAGCTCATCTGTAAGATAAACATTCTGCGTCACCCCATCAACTACCATAAAATCATTGCCAAGTCCGTGCATTTTTGAAAACTGCATATTTTTTCCTTCACTAACTAAAGTTTTTCTTGATTTAGATTATAGAGATTAGTTTTATTTATTGATATAGTACCTCCGATTATTTGGGGAGAAATTATAAATTTTCTCAAAATATAGTGTGTTATTTAACAATTAGAATGGAGCAAATTATGTCTGCTATGTTTTTTATCCAATTTGCTATAGTGCTACTATGCATTTTGGTCGGTGCTCGTGTTGGTGGCATCGGTTTAGGGGTATTTGGTGGTTTAGGCTTGGCAATATTGTCTTTTGGTTTTGGCTTAAAACCAGCAGGCTTACCCATTGATGTAATGTTTATGATTATGGCTGTTGTTTCAGCTGCTGCAGCAATGCAAGCTGCAGGTGGTTTAGACTATATGATCAAAATCGCTACTCGTATCTTACGTAAAAACCCAAAATATATTACATTTATCGCACCATTGGTGACCTGGACATTTACTGTATTAGCAGGAACAGGTCACGTAGCGTATTCTGTTTTACCAGTTATTGCTGAAGTAAGTCGCCATAATGGTATTCGACCAGAACGTCCATTATCAATGGCAGTTATTGCTTCACAATTTGCTATTGTAGCAAGCCCAATCGCTGCTGCAGTAGTAGCTGTTGTTGCATTCCTTGAGCCACAAGGCATCAACCTAGGTAACGTATTAAGTGTAACTATTCCATCAACATTATTAGGTTTAGGTCTTGCTTGCGTATTTGTCAATAAAATGGGTAAAGAGTTGAAAGATGACCCACATTATCAAAAATTACTACAAGATCCCGAATATGTTAAAGCAAATAATGTTACTTCAAACCCAACTGAATTACCGCTAAAACCAACAGCAAAATTATCTGTTGGCTTATTCTTATTTGGTGCATTATTAGTTGTATTAATGGGTGCGATGCCATCTCTTCGTCCAGCATTTGACGGTAAACCAATGGGTATGGCTCATACTATTGAAATCGTAATGCTAACAATGGGTGCTCTTATTATTTTCTTCTGTAAACCAGATGGCAATGAAATCACAAAAGGTTCTGTTTTCCACGCTGGTATGCGTGCAGTAATTGCAATTTTTGGTATTGCTTGGTTAGGTGATACTTTAATGCAAGGTCATATAGACGAAGTAAAATCTATGGTTTCAGGCTTAGTTGAAACCGCACCTTGGGCATTTGCGTTTGCATTATTCTTACTATCCATTTTAGTAAACAGCCAAGGGGCAACCGTTGCAACTTTATTCCCACTTGCTATTGCTATCGGCATCCCTGCACCAGTATTAATTGGGGTATTTGTAGCGGTAAATGGATATTTCTTTATTCCAAATTACGGCCCAATTATTGCCTCAATCGATTTCGATACTACTGGTACAACTCGCATTGGTAAGTTTATTTTCAACCACAGCTTTATGTTACCAGGCTTACTCAGTATGATTTTTAGCATTGGCTTCGGTTTATTACTAGCTAATATCTTGTTATAAATAAGATTGCTATAGCCAATAACCCCACTATATTTTCAAAATATAGTGGGGTTATTTTTCTCTATCTTCATCACATAAGCACATCATAATCTTATTATAGCAACTAAAAAGCCCCTAGATAAAATCTAGGGACCTTATAAAACCACTTTAGAATCTATTAAATAGATTAGCTCATTACATAGTTACTTGTTTTGAACCTTGAACTTGAACTTCAACACGACGATCCGGTGCTAAACAAGCAATTAAAGCTTTACGACCTTTAACTGCATCACAAGTGTTGCCTGTTACAGGATTTGCTTTACCATAACCTACAGCTGTTACGTTTGCAGGGTTTGCACCTTTAGAAACGATGTAGTTAGCTACTGTTTCTGCACGACGTTGTGAAAGTTGTAAGTTATAAGCTTCTTTACCGATACGGTCTGTATAGCCACTAACTTGGATTGCAGGATCTGCTAAACCTAAGTTATTGATTTCTGCTTGAGCCGCATCTAATGTCGCTGCCGCTGCTGATTTTAAGTTTGATTTACCGAAGTCAAATAAAACATCTGAGCTGAATGCGAAGTTTTTAGTTACAACTTCAGGTGCTTCAACTGGGGCTGGACCTTGACCGAAGCGGTATGATAAACCTGCAGATACTGAGTGAATATCAGGGCTATATTGAGAGTTGATCCAACCTAAGTATTCTTTTTTGCTACGAGCTTTATCTAAGTTACCAACACGGTTTAAGTATTGATATTCAACACGTGCAGCTAATTCAGGAGTAATTGCATACTCAAGACCAGCACCTAATAATAATGAAGTTTTTAAGTTGTGAGCACGGTGACGTTCGTAGTTAACATTAGAACCGTTATTGTAGCCTTTGTAATCGCTACGAACTAATGCAGCACCTACTTTACCGTAAAGGTCTAAGTTAGGAGCAACTTCATAGCTTGGTTTTAAGCTTAAGTGAGTACCGTGAGCAACGTGTTTAACTGCTTTATCGTCACCTTCATTACCACGAACACGACCGAAGTAGTCATAACCTAATTCTACTGCTAAACCAACATTGTTTTGGTTTAAGATTTGATAACCACCAAATACACCGTAAGTTACAGAGTTACGGTTGATACCAAACTGACCATTATGACCATTATCTTTGTGGTCAAACTGAGTTAAACCATCGTGGAACGATGCCCAACCTGCTTTAGCACCAACATAAAATGTATTAGCTTGAGGAGCTGCTTGAACTACGGCAGCGGTTGATAATACTGCTAATGTAATTAATGTTTTTTTCATTTTGGTAATCCTTATGATTTTGCATTATCTAATTTAAATACATATTCCCATATTTATGGTAACAAAATCTTATTTGTTTAAAATTTAAATAGGGCCTATACATTTTTTATTCTATCAAATAGAGTAAAAAAATACAATAAATCTATCTAAAAGATCCTAACATTCCTTATCTGTAATCTTTCTAAACTCTATATTTTCCATATAAAAATACCCACTCAAGGTGGGTATTTTCTTCGCTCAAAAAGTGAGACTATATTACATAGTTACTTCTTTTGAACCTTGAACTTGGATCTCAACACGACGATCTGGTGCTAAGCAAGCGATTAAAGCTTTACGACCTTTAACTGCATCACAAGTGTTGCCTGTTACAGGGTTTGCTTTACCGTAACCTACAGCTGTTACGTTTGCAGGGTTTGCACCTTTAGAAACGATGTAGTTAGCTACTGTTTCTGCACGACGTTGTGAAAGTTGTAAGTTATAAGCTTCTTTACCGATACGGTCTGTGTAACCATTAACTTGGATTGCAGGGCTTGCTAAACCTAAGTTATTGATTTCTGCTTGTGCTGCATCTAAAGATGTTGCCGCAGCTGGTTTTAAGCTTGATTTACCAAAATCAAATAAAACATCTGAGCTGAATGCGAAGTTTTTAGTAACAACTTCTGGTGCTTCAACTGGAGCTGGACCTTGACCAAAACGGTAAGATAAACCAGCAGATACTGAGTGAATATCTGGGCTATATTGAGTATTTAACCAAGGTAAATCTTTTTTACCACGAGCTTTATCTAAGTTACCAACACGGTTTAAGTATTGATATTCAACACGTGCAGCTAATTCAGGAGTAATTGCATACTCAAGACCAGCACCTAATAATAATGAAGTTTTTAAGTTGTGAGCACGATTTTCTGTATAATCGTTAGTACCATTGTTGTAACCTTTATAATCGTTACGAACCAATGCAGCACCTACTTTACCATAAACATCTAAGTTAGGAGCAACTTCATAGCTTGGTTTTAAGCTTAAGTGAGTACCGTGAGCAACGTGTTTAACTGCTTTATCGTCACCTTCATTACCACGAACACGACCAAAGTAGTCATAACCTAATTCTACTGCTAAACCAACATTGTTTTGGTTTAAGATTTGATAACCACCAAATACACCGTAAGTTACAGAGTTACGGTTGATACCAAACTGACCATTATGACCATTATCTTTGTGGTCAAACTGAGTTAAACCATCGTGGAATGATGCCCAACCTGCTTTAGCACCAGCATAGAATGTGTTTGCTTGTGGTGCTGCTTGTGCTACAGCTGCAGTTGATAATACTGCTAATGCAACTAATGTTTTTTTCATTTTGATGATCCTCTTAAATATTGTCATCGATTAAAATAAATTCTTAATACTAATACACAGTATTAAAACTTTAACTTTATGCTTCAACAATTAAGAAGCAAGAGAGTTAATGTCAGAGTCATTATATAAAAAATTATTCTAAATTTTATATCTATAGAACTTTTATATAAATATGAACTCTATAGTAACATTCTTGTTCTTAAATTATAGCGAGCAAGAATATTTTAATTATCAAGCTTCATTTTGTAAAAATCAATCGTTTTTTCCGAACAAAGTGTATAGAAATGTATATTTTAGTATATTTTTCACCCAAATAGACCAAAATAGATTATAATTTAGACAATTCAACACTCATTCCCAATTATATAAAATCTTGCTAAGATAGGAAAAATTTATCTTATTATCCCATATAATTCACCTGCAAACCAACAATTATGATTCCTAGACTTTCTAAAGTACCGAAATTAGATAATGCGACTCAAGCTTATTTAGATGAACTGATAAGCCAACATTTTAGTGGCGATATTGCTTCAAGCTATGCAGACCGCTTATCGCTTGCAACTGACAACAGCGTTTACCAGCAAATTCCGCAGGCAATTCTCTTTCCTAAATCCGTTTCTGATGTTGTTATTCTTACCAAACTTGCTCAAAAAGCGGAATATCAACATTTAACCTTTACCCCTCGTGGCGGCGGAACGGGAACAAACGGGCAATCGCTAAATAATAATATTATTGTTGATCTCTCTCGCCATATGAACCAAATTTTGGAACTAAATGTAGAAGAGCGTTGGGTAAGAGTACAAGTCGGAGTAGTAAAAGATCAACTCAACCAATTTTTAAAACCGCACGGGCTGTTTTTCTCGCCCGAGCTTTCAACCAGCAACCGTGCAACTTTAGGCGGAATGATTAACACCGATGCCTCTGGGCAAGGTTCCCTCCAATACGGTAAAACCTCCGATCATATCCTTACGATTAAATCCGTCTTAATTAACGGCGATATTTTAGAAACGCAAGCGGTTAAATCTGATGATTTTTTTGCAAATATTGAAAATTTAAATCTTTCAACCTTAGGCAAAAACTTACATCGTGAAATTTTCAGCCGTTGCAAAAGCTTACGCCCAACCGTATTAAACGAACTGCCGCAACTTAACCGCTTTATTACAGGTTACGATCTTAAAAATGTATTTAATAATGATGAAAGCGAATTTAACCTCACTCGCATTTTAACAGGCTCTGAAGGCTCGCTTGCTTTTATTTGCGAGGCTAAACTTAATTTATTGCCGATTCCCAAATATCGTACTTTAATCAATATTAAATACAACTCTTTCGATTCCGCCTTACGCTCAGCCCCTTTTATGTTAGCGGCAAAAGCGTTATCCGTTGAAACGGTGGATTCCAAAGTATTAAATCTGGCTAAACAAGATATAGTGTGGCATTCCGTATCGGATCTATTAACCGAAGATCCGAATAACCCGATTCTAGGCATTAACATTGTTGAGTATGCCTCGAGCGATAAAGCACAAATTGAGGCACAAGTTAAAGCATTATGCGAAAGCTTAGATCAAAAAATTGCTAATAATGAGGCAGGGATTATTGGCTACCAAACTTGCTCCGATTTAGATTCTATCGAGAAAATCTATGCAATGCGGAAAAAAGCGGTTGGCTTGCTGGGGAATGCCAAAGGCTGGGCAAAACCTATCGCCTTTGTGGAAGATACCGCAGTGCCGCCGGAAAATTTAGCCGATTATATTGCCGAATTCCGTGCTTTATTAGATAGCCACAACTTGCCTTACGGTATGTTTGGGCACGTGGATGCCGGTGTGTTGCACGTTCGCCCAGCTTTAGATTTATGCGACAAAGCACAGGTTGAAACCTTTAAACAGATTTCCGACCAAGTGGTGGAACTCACCGCCAAATACGGTGGCTTAATTTGGGGTGAACACGGCAAAGGAATGCGTTCTTATTATGGCGAACGTTTCTTCGGCGAAACCCTATGGCAAGAATTACGCTATATTAAAAAGCTATTCGACCCACATAACCGCTTAAACCCCGGCAAAATCTGCACGCCCCTAGACAGTGAGGCAACACTTTACCCCATCGATTCACAAATGCGTGCCGATTTTGACCGCCAAATTCCGATTCAAGTGCGAGAAGAATTTAAAGGAGCGATGAACTGCAACGGTAACGGGCTTTGCTTTAATTTTGATGTCCATAGCACAATGTGCCCTTCAATGAAAGTGTCGGGCAACCGCCTTTATTCGCCAAAAGGGCGAGCCACATTGGTGCGTGAATGGCTACGTTTATTAGCCGAGCAAAATGTAAAACCTGATGATTTAATTTTCAATCAAGAAAAGAAAACAGCAAAACTGACCGATTTTGTCGCAAAATTGCGAAATTCCTTCTATAAAAAGAAAGAATACGATTTCTCACACGAGGTCAAAGCAGCAATGGACACTTGTCTTGCCTGTAAAGCCTGTGCCAGCCAATGCCCGATTAAAATTGATGTGCCGACTTTTAGATCGCAATTTAACGAGCTCTATCACAGTCGCTATTTGCGTCCGTTAAAAGATTATGTGGTTTCTAATTTAGAATTTATCGCCCCGATAATGGCAAAACAGCCGAAGTTTTTTAACTTTTTCAGCACCTCAAATTTAGCAGAAAAAGTGGCGAATAAAACGATTGGAATGACGTATTTGCCTGCCTTGTCGGTGCCGAATTTACAACATCAACTGGTTGAAATTGGCTATCAAGGCGAAACCTTAGAAAGCCTTGAACAACAATCTGCAAGCGGTCAATTTTCTGTAGAAAATTGCAAAACGCTCTTGATTGTGCAAGACCCTTTTACCTCTTATTACGATGCAAAAGTCGTTGCCGATTTTATTGCCCTTATTCAAAAATTAGGCTTTAAGCCAATCGTACTGCCTTTTAACCCAAGCGGAAAAGCTCAACACGTGAAAGGCTTTTTGCATAAATTTGCCAAAACCGCTAAAAACCAAGCGGAGTTTTTAAACCGCGTGGCAAAATTGGGCTTGCCAATGGTGGCGATTGACCCTGCATTAACCTTGATTTATCGTGAAGAATATCAGGAAGTGTTAAAGGAAAAACGAGGCGATTTCAAAGTATTACTGGCTCACGAATGGCTTAGAGATGAGATTAAAAACGGCAAACTGGAAAATTGCAAAAAATCAGCAAATCCCGACCGCTTGCCGTGGCATTTATTCGCCCATTGTACCGAATCGACCGCTCTGCCTAGTTCCACTAAAGAGTGGCAAACTATTTTCGCTCACTTTGGCGAAACCTTGGTAAATGAAAATGTCGGTTGCTGTGGAATGGCAGGTACATTCGGGCACGAAACCAAACATTTTGAAATGTCAAAAGCGATTTATGCTCAATCTTGGCAACAAAAAATGAATGGAAAACCGCTTGAACGCTGTTTAGCCACTGGCTACTCCTGCCGTTCTCAAGTTAAACGCTTTGAACAACAAGGCATAAAACACCCTGTTCAAGCACTGCTTGAAATTATTTAACTACATAGGAAAACACAATGACCACAATTTGGAATGAACAAACGACCCAAGGCTTACCTGCTGAGCAAATTCTTGAACAACTAAATGCGTTTTGTAGTCAGTCAGCAGTTGCTCACTTAGGTATTACATTCAGTAAAATTACTGATGACAGCCTTGAAGCCACCTTAACTTTAGACCACCGCACTCAACAACCTTGGGGGCTATTACACGGTGGTATTTCTGCTGCTTTAGCTGAAACCTTAGGCTCTGCTGGTGCTAGTTTGAGCTGCGATGAAAACCATCTTGCCGTTGGCACAGAACTCAATATTTCTCATCTTAAAAGCATTAAACAAGGTGTGGTTACAGGGGTAACAAAACCTTTGCATTTAGGGAGTAGTAGTCAAGTATGGCAAATTGAAATTTTTGATGAAGAAGGCAATTTATGTGCCGTTTCACGCTTAACTAATCGCATTTTAGAAAAAAGATAATAAGACAAGCGGTCTATTTTGATCAAAGTTTTGCAAAATTCTGACAAAATCCGACCGCTTGTTCATAAAAGGCGTTTGGAAAACAAGCTAACCTATTATAGAATACCCTTCTTTTTATCGTTACTAACAAGAGAACTTCAAAATGAATAATCGTGGCTTATTGCTAATGGGTTTACTTCTTGTATCAATGCTTATGTTTACTCAATGGAAACAAGACTTTGATCCTGAAATTCAAGCTCAAAAGCAAGCTCAGCAGGCTCAATTAGCAGCTCAATCTCAACAAGCAGGTGATGTTCCAGCTGCATCAAATGCGAACAACCAAATTGCAGATGCAACGACACAAGGTAAAACGATTGTCGTTGAAAGCGATGTGTTACGTTTAACCATTGATACCTTAGGTGGTGACGTAGTAGGTTCAGACTTACTTAAACATAATGCCGAGTTAAACTCAAACACACCATTTAAATTATTACAACAAGATGGTCAAACAATCTATGTTGCTCAAAGTGGTTTAGTAGGTCGTAACGGTATTGATACTAACGCTGGCCGTCCACAATATGCTGTAACTGCAGAGAGTTTCAAATTAGCAGAAGGTCAAGATGAACTTTCTGTTCCTTTAACATTTGAAAAAGACGGCGTAGTTTACACAAAAACCTTTACCTTAAAACGTGGTAGCTACGATGTAGGTGTAAACTTCAACGTAAAAAATAACACATCAGAAACGATTGAAGTTCAACCATATGGTCAATTAAAACATACTTTAGTAGAAAGCTCTGGTAGCTTAACAATGCCGACTTACACAGGTGGTGCTTATTCATCTTCTGAAACAAACTATAAAAAATATAGTTTTGAAGATATGGCAAAAAACAACCTAAATGTCGATACTAAAGCAGGCTGGGTTGCGGTATTACAACACTACTTCGTTTCTGCTTGGGTGCCAGATCAAGATGCAGAAAATAATCTTTACTCTCGCACCAGTAATGGTGTTGCGACTATCGGTTACCGTGGTGCATTAACCACTATCGCACCGAATTCAGAAGCGAACCTAAAAAGCCAACTTTGGACAGGTTCTAAAGACCAAAATGAAATGGCAGAAGCTGCTAACAACCTAGACTTAACCGTAGATTATGGTTGGGCGTGGTTTATCGCTAAACCATTATTCTGGTTACTAACAGCTATCCAATCATTAGTTACTAACTGGGGTTTAGCAATTATTGGTGTAACGATTGTGGTAAAAACAATCCTTTATCCATTAACTAAAGCACAATATACCTCAATGGCTAAAATGCGTATGTTGCAACCAAAAATTACAGAAATGCGTGAGCGTTTCGGTGATGACCGCCAACGTATGAGCCAAGAGATGATGAAACTTTACAAAGAAGAGAAAGTAAACCCAATGGGCGGTTGCTTACCGATTCTTATCCAAATGCCAATTTTCATCGCATTATATTGGACCTTTATGGAAGCTGTAGAATTACGTCACACACCATTCTTTGGGTGGATTCAAGACTTATCAGCACAAGACCCATACTACATTCTTCCACTATTAATGGGTGGCTCGATGTTCTTATTACAAAAAATGTCGCCAACACCAGTAGCTGATCCAGTACAACAAAAAGTGATGACGTTTATGCCTGTTATCTTTACCGTATTCTTCTTATGGTTCCCTTCAGGCTTAGTACTTTACTGGCTAACTTCAAACTTAATCACTATCGTACAACAATGGTTAATCTATCGTAACCTTGAGAAAAAAGGGTTACATTCTCGTAAGAAATAATCAGATAACAAATAGCCCATTGGTAAAAACTAATGGGCTATTTTATGTTTAATGCTTTTATGTAGAATTCCAAACTATATAGTTCGATAAAATCATATCCTAGCTATTTGCCAGCACTAATCTTAATTGTACTGCACTTGGTGTAACAACAGGTAAGAATGCAGCTTCTTTCCAACGGCGGCTAAAACCTGAAGTGTCATATTTTAAATATCCACGTCCGCCACTAGCTTGTAATTCAAGTAAAATAGTTTGTGCAACAACATCAACAATCTCAATACGCACCTTAAATAATTCTTTCGGATGCTTTACAAAATAACCCTCTTCATTTAGTCCATTAAATAAACGGGTTTTAATATCATTTAATGCATCAACTTGAGCTTGCCATTCTGGTGCCAGAATAGAACGGAACGATAATGTTTTTTCAATTTCTGATAAACTTTTTTCAACCAAACCAAAAGGTAAACCAAATTGCAATCCTAAAAAGGCTGGGCGAGTTTCTGCCAAAAATTCAGGGGCATTATCAGATAAAATCCACTCATCTTTTAGCTCGACATCTTCAAAAACTAATGCCGTCGTATTTGTTCCCTGCAGAGCAATAAATTCCAGTTCTTTGGTGCGAGTAAGACCTTCAGCCGTAGAAGGAATAGCAATTACAATAGGGTTTCGCTCATCTTCAAAACCTGCGACAAAACTAGCAACAAAACGCTCTGCTCGTAAATTAGTTACCCAAGGTAAGCGGCCATTTAAATAACGTTTGCCATTTTCTTCACGAATAGACACATTTAGTTCTTCAATACCAGATAAAAATTTCATTGCATTAGATAAACCGGTACCTGCTGTTAAAGTACCTTGCAATAAATCCGCTAAATATGTGTCTCGAGGAACCGGATTTTTAGAAGCGATAATATGCTCAATGAAAGTGCGATGCCCCCAAGAGACAAAAGCAGCCGAAAGCGAGAGATTGCCTAGCTCTGCAATGGCTTTAATTGCATCAACTAAATTACCGCCATTTCCACCAAGTGCTGTAGGTACCCCCACTTTAAACAGATTTTCTGCTGCAATTTTACTAATAAGTAGATCTGCTCGCTCATTTGATTGATCTAAGCTTTCTGCGTTTGCTTGCAGCCATTCGATAAAAGATGTTGAAAGTACTGACATTGTGTTTACCTCTTAATAATTGTTTGTTCTGGGTTTATCTTAATCATCTTTGTTATATCTAAGAAATAAAATAAATTAAGGTAATATGCTTTTTTGGAATAAAAACAAGCGGTTAAATTTCTGAAGAATTTTGCAAAATCTTCTTCAAATTTAACCGCTTGCAATACACTATTACTTACCGCCTTTTGCCATAGCGAGACGAATTAAGCTATCTAATGCCCAGCCAATCAAACCGATAATAACGACAACAGCCATTAATTCTGAATAAGCAAGTCTATCTCGTGTATCTAAAATAAAATAACCTAAACCGCTATTCACTCCTAACATTTCACAAGGCACTAGCACCACCCACGCAATCCCAACGGCTACTCGTAAGCCTGTGAGAATATGCCCTGTAATAGCCGGTACCGCTATTTTGCAAAGTAATTCTTGGCGAGAAGCTGACATTACCTTGCCTAATTGTAACCATTGAGGATCAATATTTTTTACACCTGCAGTGGTTGAAATAATAAGCGACCAGACCGTTGCAAAAGCTAAGAGAAAATAGATCGGTAAATCGCCTACACCAAGTAACATTACAACAATAGGCATCCACGAAAGTGGGGAGATCATTCGCAATAACTGAAATGATGGAGTACAAAGCATTTCTAAATGGCGAGAGAAACCAAGTAGCAAACCAAGTGGTACGCCAATTAACAAGGCTGTTATCAAGCCTACTGCAATGCGTTGCAAACTAGCTAATAAGTGAGGGAAGATTTCTCCCGAAGAAACCAGCCATAACAAGCTTTGCCACGTTTTATCAGGTGCTAACATTGATGCCATTGGTAATTTTTGACTTAACACTGCAACACCTAATTGCCAACTAAGCAACAACAATAATAAACCTGCTAATCCATAAATATATTTTTGTTTCATAATTATCCTTATGCACTAATTTGTTCTGTTCGAGTCCAACCTGCTTGAAGATTGAATGTTTCAATCCACCCGCCTTCTTCAATAGCCTTACGCACAAACTTAGGCTCATTAATTGCTTGTGCCGCCTGTGTTGGATCAAGTGATTGTAAAAAAGCGTTATTGCCTGCAATATGTGTTTCTTTTAACATTTTAACCAGCTCTTCCATATAAGAATCAAAAGGATAGGGTTGGAAACCAATGCGATCTTGATGCCACTGAGGGTTTAAAATAGCCCCCGTTTCAACATATTTATCCCATTGAGATTGGCTTGGGGCAAGAACGTTTTCTAGAACTTTCTGATCGTGTGGTGTATAGCCGCTGCTACGAGCTAATAATTTGGCCGTTTCAGCTCGATTAGCAAGAGTAAACGCTTGAGCTTCTGTTAAAGCATTTACCACTTTTTGTACCCATTCTGGGCGATTTTGAATATCATATTCGTGCATTAAAGTTAAACAACAAGCGTGATCTTTCCATACATCGCCACTAAAACGTAACACTTTTCCCACACCTTTTTCTTCGGCTAATGCATTAAAAGGTTCCGCCACAATAAAGCCGGAAATGGCTTGGCTGGCTAAGGCCGCCACCATATCGGAAGGAGCCATTACGCTTAAACGGACTTCCCCTTTGTTTGGCGATTTCTCAGTAATTTTTAGTCCGTTTTCCCGTAATAATCGTTGTAAAACGATATTATGAATGGAATACCAAAAAGGAATCGCCACTGTTTTACCTGATAATTCGGCAATACTATTAATTTCTGGATGAACAGTTAAAGCCGAACCTGCCAAATGATTCCACATCACAGCTTTAACAGGTGCATTGGCTCCATATTTTGCCCATAAGCTCATTGGGGAGAGCAAATGCACTACATTCACATTGCCACTTAAAAAAGCTTCCACTAATTGTGCCCAACTACGAAACATTACTGGTTTTTCCACCTGCACACCGTGCTTTTCAAATAAGCCTTTAGAGTGAGCAACTAGCAGTGGTGTAGCATCTGTAATAGGTAAATAACCAATCACAAGCGGTCGATTTTCAGCTGTTTTTTGCACTTGCTCACAGGCTTGTAGCAATGGCAGACTACCAGCTAAAGAAAATAAGCTCAGCAGTTTCATAAAATCACGACGTTGTTGATCCATATATTCTCCTTGCTAAATAATAAAATCGACCGTTTGCTCTTGCAGATTTCTCTGTTGGGCTTGTCGTAATGCTTGCAAAATATCTACCCGTATATGATTTAAGCACAATAAATCTGTTCTCGGAAAAGGTTCACTAAGGTGCCATTTCCCGACAATATGAGCAGGTGAGCTACCTAACAACAGCACGTCATCAGATACTAATAACGCTTCATCAATATCGTGCGTAACCATCACCGCAGCTGCATTATGGTGGCGAACGATATCGTGTAATAGTGTTTGCATTTGCGTGCGAATAACCGCGTCTAACGCAGAAAAGGGTTCGTCCAATAAAATAACTTTAGGCTTTCGGGCTAAAGCTCTAGCTAAATTCACTCGTTGTGCCATCCCTCCTGATAATTCGTGGGGCATTGCATCAATAGCGTGACTTAGCCCAACCTCCTCCAAGGCTGATTCTACCCTCTGCTGAATTTCTACTTTGGTAAGTGGTACTCGACATTGAAAATCAAGCCCAAATGCGACATTCTGCCGAACAGTTAGCCAGGGCAATAAGGTAGCCGATTGAAAGACGAAACCAACATCTGGATGTGGCTTTTGAATATCTTCCCCAAATAATGACACCTTTCCACTTAATGCCTTATCTAGCCCTGCCACGACACGCAATAAAGATGATTTTCCAACGCCACTAGAGCCTAAAATCGAGGTCAGCGTTCCGTTATCAACTTCAAAACTTACCTCTTGCAAAATTGTCGTTTTCTGTTTGTTTTTTTCATAACCGAGAGATAAATTCGTAATACTCAGACTCATAGATTCCCTTTTTTCATTGTTTGTGAATGTAGTGAAAATAGAGGAATTTATTTATAAAAGAAAAGAATTAGAAATTAGGAAATAGAACTATTTGTTATGAAAATGTGATAAGAAAAAAGGGGTAGATTTTTCAACAGTAAAAACCATTGGTGTACAAAATGGTACAACTTATCAAAACTACTTAGCTAAAGAGAAAAAGGAGTACCAAGTTAAATCTTACGCCTCTTATCAGAATGCGATTTTAGATATTCAAAATGGCCGTATTGATGCAATTTTTGGCGATGTTCCCGTGCTTGCAGAAATGGCTAAGAAAAATGAAGGTTTAGATTTTGTTGGCGAACAAATTGAGAATCCAACTTATTTTGGTAATGGTTTAGGCATTGCAACTAACTTCCAAAATCAAGCGTTGGTTGATCAATTTAATCACGCTTTAAAAGTTATTAAAGAAAACGGCGAATACCAAAAAATCTATGATAAATGGATGAGTGCTAACTAAAATACAAGCGGTCAAAATTTGCAAAAATTTTACAAATTTTGACCGCTTATTTTTATTAGACGTATTCTACTTAGATAGCTTCATTTCCATAGCAGCTTTCAAATTCCCTAGCATTTCATAACGTTTACGATACATTGAGCGTTTTTTGCTTGGGATATCTTCTAATTTCTTACTTTCAAGTTCTAGTGGCAATTTCCAATATTTCCCAAGTTCGCCATTTGATTCAGCAAAGATTGCATCATAATCTACAACATAGCGCTTGCTTTGTACAAAACGAGATTTATTTTGATACTTTTGTGGAATGCCTAATAAACTTTGATAACCTAAAACCGTAGTTAATGCTTTCATTGCTTCGACCATTAAATAAGCAGGACGTAAACCGTGGCAATTTTTGGTTAGCTGTTTTACTAATTCTTTTGCCCCTTCAAAGTTCGGGCCTTGAATTACGGCAATTAAGAGGCTTTCTTCTAATTTTCCAAAAGTAAGCAAATAAATTAGTTGCTGTGTTGGTTTATAACGTAGTTCTAATGCCCAGAAACCCTCCATAGGCTGGTGTTCATTAATATTTAGCCATAACTCAAAGTCAGGAATTATTTCGCCAAAACTAATTACATTTTCCCATAGTGGAGGAAGATGATTAAGTTTTTGTGGTAAAAATAATAAATTGTCGCAGATCTTTTGTAAGCGTTGCTTTGCTGAAAAGCGCTTATCTAAAAAACGATGAGCAACAGGATAGCTATAATTAGGGCGAGATGTTAATAGTGGAATTAATAGTGGATTAGCCTCGACAAATTGAGTAAACTTCTTAATTCTAGCTTTATGTAATAAAGAGCGGAGGTTATAACGTAAACGCTTTTTTGCGTAGGATTTTTTTCCTTGATTTGGGTAGAGAGCCTCAGCAGTAGGCCATTGATATTGATTCTTCATTTTTAAAATTATATAGAAAGCGGTTATTTTGCAAAATTATACGTAAAAACAACCGCTTGTGTAACCTAAACTATAAAATAAATCGACTTAAATCTTCATTCTCTACCACGTCATTTAACGCTTCTGAGACATATTTCTCATCAATAACGATTTTCTCGCCTGCTCGTTCACTTGCGTCAAAAGAAATACCATCCATTAAACGTTCAAGTACGGTGTGTAAACGACGAGCCCCGATATTTTCCGTTTTCTCATTTACACGGAAGGCTGATTCGGCAATTTTGCTGATACCGTCTTGCGTGAATTCAACATCAACACCTTCTGTTTTCATTAACTCACGATATTGTAAAGTTAATGAGGCATTAGGCTCGGTTAAAATACGCTCAAAATCTTCTTTAGTGAGAGATTTTAACTCCACACGAATCGGTAAACGGCCTTGCAATTCAGGCAGTAAATCTGACGGGCGAGCAACTTGGAACGCACCCGAACAGATAAATAGAATGTGGTCGGTTTTTACCATACCGTGTTTGGTATTTACGGTTGAACCTTCGATAATAGGTAGTAAATCACGCTGAACCCCTTCACGAGAAACATCGCCACCAGAATGTTCGCTCTTTTTACAGATCTTATCGATCTCATCAATAAAGACGATACCGTGCTGTTCAACCGCCTCAATCGCTTGCTGTTTTAGCTCTTCAGGATTGACTAATTTTGCCGCCTCTTCATCTAACATTATTTTTAACGCATCTTTAATTTTCATTTTGCGTTTTTTGGTTTTATTTGGCGACATTCCTTCAAATAGCGATTGAAGTTGAGATGTCATCTCTTCCATACCCGGTGGAGTCATAATTTCAACGCTTACTTGTGCCGCAACATCAATTTCGATCTCTTTATCGTCTAACTGACCTTCACGTAATTTTTTACGGAACACTTGGCGGGTTGAGCTGTTATCTGACTCTTGCACATTGCCCCATTGATCTTTTGCAGGTGGCAATAACACATCTAAAATGCGATCTTCTGCTGCGTCTTGTGCACGCATTTTATTTTTTTCGACCGCTTGAGATTTTACTAATTTTGCCGCAACATCGGTTAAGTCTTTGATAATAGACTCAACTTCTTTACCAACATAACCCACTTCAGTGAATTTTGTTGCCTCAACTTTAATAAAAGGGGCATTCGCTAGTTTTGCTAAACGGCGAGCAATTTCCGTTTTACCCACACCTGTTGGGCCAATCATTAAAATATTTTTAGGGGTAACTTCTTGGCGGAGATCTTCAGGAAGCTGCATTCTTCTCCAGCGGTTACGTAAAGCAATCGCTACTGCACGTTTAGCTTCATTTTGTCCGATAATGTGTGCATCTAATTCCGATACAATTTCACGAGGGGTCATTGACATATATTCTGTTCCTTCTAAATCATTCCCCTCTTTAGCAAATAGGGCTGAGGGAGATTTGGCAGAATTACATTACGCTCATACGAAAATTTGATCCTGTCATCAAATCTCCCCTAACCCCTCTTTTCTAAAGAGGGGGACTTTTTTAACTTCTTCAATTACGTGGTTGTGATTAGTATAAATATCGCCTGCAATTTTTAGGCTTATGCCACGATTTCTTTCTAACTAACTCCCCTTTTCTAAAAAGGGGAACATTTTTAAACTTCTTCAATCACGTGGTTGTGGTTGGTGTAAATATCGATATCGCCTGCAATTTTTAATGCTTCTGCAACAATCTCTTTTGCTGATAAATTATTTTCCGTTCTTAACAGTGCAAGGGCTGCTGATTTGGCATAATTTCCGCCTGAGCCAATAGCTAGCACATCTTGTTCGGGCTCAATCACATCACCAGAACCTGAAACTAATAAGAATTCGCTTTCATTGGCGACAATCATCATTGCTTCTAGGCGACGTAAAGCACGTTCTGTACGCCACTCTTTGGCTAACTCCACCGCCGATTTCACTAAATGCCCTTGGTGTAATTCCAATTTTTTCTCAAATAAATCACGTAAAATGAAGGCATCTGCCGTTGAACCGGCAAAGCCTGTAATTACTTTATCTTTGTATAAACGGCGAACTTTTCTTACCGTGCCTTTTTCAACGCAATTTCCAAGCGTTGCTTGCCCGTCACCACCGATAGCGACTTTGCCATCTTTACGTACGCATACAATCGTTGTCATTTTAAATCCTTCTTTTTAAGAAAACTCTCGACTATGTGGGGAATGCTTCTTGATTTTTCAAGCACAAGCGGTCATTTTTATTTTATCTTTTACAAAAAATGGCTTGAATTTCTTCAAGCCATTATCTTAAATTCAGTGCATCATTCGATTTAAAATCTTTTCACCTTTAATCTGATGATAAATTGCCATTATGATATGGCCTGCCGCTAAAACAAATAATGCCCAAGCTAATGTGCCGTGCAATGAATTACCTATTGAAGTCATCCATTCAATTTTTTGTGCTGCATCATCCATCACTTTAACACCAAAAACTTCTAGAGGGCCTCTTGCACCACCGTATTGACGAATAAGTGCGGTAAGTGGTACTAGAACCATTAGTAAATAAAGTACTGAATGCCCCAAAACAACAAATATATTGCTTGGCTGAGGGCGGTTTTTTCGATTGATTTTTGCCCATATTACACGAAGGATAATAAGCACCATTAAAATGGTACCTACCGATTTATGATAAGGTAATAGTGAGCGGAATGATTCTTCATCTAATAGTCCTGTATAAAGCATAAAACCAAAACAAAGTGCCATAGACCAATGTAAGATACGGCTGATTGTGCCATAAGTTTGTCCGTTATCTGAACGCATATATTTCTCCTAAAAAATATTAGGCATAGTGTAGTTTTTATTTTTTAATAAACAATTTAATTATAGCTATTATTACAATTTATATTTTTATTTAGCCGCATACTTATTGGCTTTCCATCTTTTATGATTATATCCATTTTATAAATAAGCGTTTGCACATTATTTACCATTGCTATTTCAAATAATTCGGCATATTTAGGGTCAATTTGTTCAGCAACTTTAAACTGCTCAATGCCTGTATGCAAAATTGCGAAAAAAATGACCGCTTGTAAGTCTTGTTGAGCGATTGTTGTCAACTCTCGTAAGTGCTTTTGCCCTCGTTCAGTTTTGGCATCGGGGAACATTCCAACCCCGTTTTCAGTTAAAAGTGTGGTGGATTTTACTTCCACAAAACAGTCGGGTAAGCCATTTGCTTTTAGTAAGAAATCAATACGGCTATTTTCTGAGCCATATTTCTGTTCTGGTAAGATTTGGGGATAGCAAGCAAGCTCGTGAATCCACTGATTTTCTAACGCTTCTTGCACAAGTTGATTGGCTCGTTGAGTATTTACGCAGATAAAATCCCCAGCCTGAGTTTGGGTAAGCTCCCAAGTGTGAGCATATTTGCGTTTCGGGTTATCGGAAGTCGAAAACCAAACGGTGTCGCCAGCTGTCGCACAACCTGTCATTGCACCTGTATTTGGGCAGTGAATGGTAATTTGTTCGCCAGTTGGTAATTTAATATCGGCAAGAAATCGTTTATAACGGCGAATTAAAATGCCGTGTGAAAGATGAGGAAAAAGCATTGTAAAAAATCCACTTATTTTGACCGCTTGTGTCTTTTGACTATGGGTAAGAAAACTGAAAGTAGTGCGGCAGAAAGCACAATGATAATACCTAACCAAGTAATGAAATTGAGTGATTCCGATAAAAATATTACCGCCATTAAAATCCCGAAAACGGGTTCAAGGGCAAGCAGAATACCGGCAAGAATCGGTGATGATTGGTTGATACCCCTATTCCAAAGTATCATGGCTAAAAAGGTGCAGATAACGCCAAGGTAAATCACACTTAACCAAGCCGATAAATTTGCGGATAAGTCCCATGTTGACGAAAACAATAAACTGATTGGAAGTGCTGAAACTGCTCCTTTTACCAGCATTACATAGGTTAAATCAGCCACTTTGACAGACTGCATAATATCTTTGCTTAAATACATACCAACAATAAAGCTTAAACTCCCTAAGGTTACTAGCAATAATCCGAGTACATTTACTACACCAGTATCATCACTGCCTGAAACCATAATCAAAATCCCTACACAAGCAAGAAGGCTTAGGGCAAAGTCTAATTTTGTTGCCTGTTTTTTAAAGCAGAAGTAGCCAACTAATACCGTTGAAAGTGGATTTAAGCCTAATAATGCCACTGCACTGGCGGCAGAGGTTAATTTTAAGCCTGCAAACTGCAGTACCACACAAAGAGGCATGGTAAGGAAACTCACAAGCCATACTTGAATTCGTTGATTAGAAGGGATTTTATGATAAATACGGCTGGCAAATGGCAATGCGATAATTGCGGCAAGTGTAAGGCGAATTTGCATAATATGGATAGGATCAAATTCTGCTACAGCTAATTTACCGACAACAAATGAGCTTGCCCAAATTAAAACCGCTAATAATAAATAAAGCATAGTTAGACGCTCTCATAAAATTCTAGAGGCAGATCATCAGGATCACGAAAGAAGGTAAAGCGTTTACCTGTTATTTCATCAATTCTAATTCCTTCGTGGGCAAGATTATTTTGTTCTAAAAAAGCGATTGCTTGTTCAATATTTTCCACTTTAAAAGCCAAATGGCGTAAACCACAAGTTTCAGGTGTAGTAAAACGAGGCGGTGTTACCGGAAAGCTGAATAATTCAATTTGCGAGCCATCAGCAAAGCGAAGGTCTAACTTATAGCTATCACGAGTCTCTCGATAGGTTTCTTCAATAATTTTCGCCCCTAAAATTTGGGTATAGAAATATTTTGATTTTTCATAATCAGATACAATAAGGGCGATATGGTGGAAGCCAAGAATTGGAGATTTCATTATTTTTTTACTCTTTAGTTTTGCAAAATTTTTGGTAAAAACAACCGCTTGCAGTATGATGATTTATTTTTTCAATTTCAAGATTTTTTATGCAGGCAAATTTATCTAAATATCCTCTTGCACAGGCTTTAGTTACCGATCCTTTTGCAAAATCTGTGCTTAAATGGTTTGAGCAATACGGACGTAAACACCTGCCTTGGCAACAACAAAAGAGCTTATACAAGGTTTGGCTCTCGGAAGTAATGTTACAACAAACGCAAGTTGCCACCGTTATTCCTTATTTTGAACGTTTTGTGGAACGATTTCCAACAGTTGCTGACTTAGCTAATGCGTCAGTTGATGAAGTGCTACATTTGTGGACGGGATTGGGTTATTACGCTCGTGCTCGCAATTTGCATAAAGCAGCTCAACAGATTCGAGATAAATTTAATGGCGAATTTCCTATCCATTTTGATGATGTATTAAGTTTATCAGGTGTCGGTCGAAGTACTGCTGGAGCGATTTTATCTTCAGTTTTAGATGCCCCACACCCGATTTTAGATGGCAATGTAAAACGGGTGTTAAGCCGTTATTTTGCACTAGAAGGTTGGGCTGGCGAGAAAGCGGTGGAAAATCAGTTATGGCAACTTACCGAGCAGGTTACACCTCGCTCACAAGTGGCGGATTTTAATCAAGCAATGATGGATTTAGGGGCGATGGTGTGTACCCGCTCTAAGCCGAAATGTGCAATTTGCCCGCTAGAAAAACAGTGTAAAACTAATGAGATGCAAGCTTGGGATAAGTTCCCCTTTAAGAAACCGAAAAAAACATTACCTGAACGCCAAACTTATTTTCTAGTGTTAAAACAAGGCTCAAAAGTTTTGTTAGAAAAGCGTGAGGCAAAAGGGATTTGGGGTGGTTTATTTTCGTTTCCAGAATTTAAAACATTAGATGATCTCAAGCGGTCAGATTTAGTGAAAAATTTGCAAATTTCGCAGCAGTTAATCACATTTAGGCACACATTCAGTCATTTTCATCTTGATATTACACCAGTTTTAGTTGAGGCTGATTTGCAAAAAAATGCTGAAAAACAACCGCTTGTTGCGGCAGAAAATGTAGGAAATTACCTCTCATCTGTATCTTCAAAAGCAGATTATTGGTATGATTTACATCAACACAATGAGATAGGTTTAGCAACGCCAGTTAAACGCATTTTAGATGAACTGGCATTTACCGTAAAAAATACAATTTAAGGATTAAAATTATGGCACGTACTGTATTTTGCGAACATTTAAAACAAGATGCCGAAGGTTTAGATTTTCAGCTTTATCCAGGCGAATTAGGCAAACGTATTTTTGATTCAATTAGCAAACAAGCTTGGTCAGAATGGATTAAAAAACAAACTATGTTAGTTAATGAGAAAAAGCTTAATATGATGAATCCTGAACATCGTAAATTACTTGAACAAGAGATGGTAAATTTCTTATTCGAAGGTAAAGATGTTGTAATTGAAGGCTACAAACCTGTCGAGTAAGGAAAGGTAAAAATCGAATGAAAAAATATGCTAAGTATTTGCCATTACTGGCAATTATTCCTTTTCTTGCATCTTGTGGTAGTAATAAATCCTCTAGTAGCAAAAAGCCAAAATCGACCCGAGTAGATTATTCAAAAGATACCAATGCAATGGATATTTTGACTGGGCAGTTCTCAAATAATATTGATGATATTTGGGGAAGCAACGAGCTTTTAGTTGCCAGTAAAAAAGACTACGTAAAATATACCGATAGATTCTATACCCGTAGCCATATCTCTTTTGAAGATGGGGAAATTACCATTGAAACACTTGGTAACCAAAACCACCTGCGTAACTCTATTATTCATACATTATTAATGGGGGCAGACCCAAGAGGAATCGATTTATTTGCTTCTGGCGATGTACCTATTAGTGCAAATCCATTCTTAAGAGGTCAGGTACAAGATCAATATGGGCGAGATATTACCAATATTGCTATTGCAAATGATTTTGCAACTTATCTGCTCCAAAACAAAGTACAAACACGCCGTTTAAAAAATGGTCAAACTGTTACCTATGTTTCTATTAAAATGGTGGCAGGACATATTGAAGTTCGTGCAAGACAATATTTACCGCTTGTTCGTCAAATGTCAAAACGTTATGGCATCGAACCAAGTTTAATTCTTGGGATTATGGAAGTTGAATCATCCTTTAACCCTTATGCAGTCAGTTATGCCAATGCGATTGGTCTAATGCAGGTTGTGCCTCGTACTGCAGGACGGGATATTTTTGTACGTAAAGGAATGAGTGGTCAGCCAAGCCGTGAATATCTCTATAATCCATCAAATAATATTGATGCAGGTACGCTTTACTTAACTATTTTGCGTGATGAGTATTTAGATGGAATTACCGATCCGTTGGCAAAACGTTATGCAATGATCTCTGCTTACAATAGTGGTGCTGGTGCAGTATTACGAGTGTTTGATTCTGATAGATATTCCGCTATTCATAGAATAAATACATTATCGGCAGATGCAGTATATCGCATTTTAACGACTGCTCACCCATCATCTCAGGCTCGTAACTATTTAAGAAAAGTAACGGTTGCTAGAGAAAAATATCGCAATATTCGTTAAGCATAAATTTGAGTTGTTTTTAGACGAAACGTATAAAAAAAACTCACTCAAATCATTGTTTTTTCAATTTTGTAAAAAAGTGTTTGACGTTGTGTGGTGAAATCAGCATAATGCACCCCGCAACGACGTTGCCTCGATAGCTCAGTCGGTAGAGCAGGGGATTGAAAATCCCCGTGTCGGTGGTTCGATTCCGCCTCGAGGCACCATCAATTCCTCCTTAGTTCAGTCGGTAGAACGGTGGACTGTTAATCCATATGTCGCAGGTTCGAGTCCCGCAGGAGGAGCCATATTTAGAAGCCCTGATGAGAAATCATCAGGGTTTTGCTTTTGTATATTAAAGTTAATATTGCTCAAATTTTAGTATTATGTGATTGAAAATGCTAAATTTCTCATAATTGTATTTGACGAAGCATAAAAAAATCAGCATAATGCACAACACAAACGACGAGTTGCCTCGATAGCTCAGTCGGTAGAGCAGGGGATTGAAAATCCCCGTGTCGGTGGTTCGATTCCGCCTCGAGGCACCATCAATTCCTCCTTAGTTCAGTCGGTAGAACGGTGGACTGTTAATCCATATGTCGCAGGTTCGAGTCCCGCAGGAGGAGCCATATTCAGAAACCCTGATAAGAAATTATCAGGGTTTTTACTTTTCTACGAGGCAGTACATACTTTCAAAAAAATTTTTTGTGATTTATCTCTAATTTCTTAGATAAAGTCTAAAATATTTCTTCACTTTTATACACAATTCGGAGTATTATTGTCGCACATAATAATTAAATAATAATGATTCCTCGAATATCGTCAAATTTTGCGGCATAGTTTAATCCCTATGTCGTTTTTTTATTTTTAAGGCTTGAAAACATTTACTATTAGGTCTAAACTTCAGCCGCTAAATTCATTAGCACCCTTCTCTTATCTTTAATTGCTACCCGTGAGTAGCGAAAGGAACTCAAAATGAAAAATTCTGTAGTGACCAGCTATGGCTGGAAAGCACTTATCGGCTCTGCTGTCGGCTATGCAATGGACGGCTTCGATCTCTTAATTCTTGGCTTTATGCTTCCTGCTATTTCAGCAGATTTAGGATTAACGCCAACTCAAGGTGGCTCCCTTGTAACTTGGACATTAATCGGAGCTGTTGCAGGCGGTATTATTTTTGGATCACTTAGCGATAAATATGGTCGTGTGCGAGTGCTTACTTGGACTATCGTATTATTTGCAGTCTTCACTGGATTATGTGCCTTTGCTCAAGGCTACTGGGATCTTTTAATTTACCGCACTATCGCAGGAATCGGCTTAGGTGGTGAGTTTGGTATCGGTATGGCTCTAGCTGCTGAAGCTTGGCCTGCTCGCCATCGTGCAAAAGCGTCTTCTTATGTTGCGTTAGGCTGGCAAGTTGGTGTATTAGGTGCAGCCTTATTAACTCCACTGCTCTTACCTATTATTGGCTGGCGAGGAATGTTTATTGTTGGTATTTTCCCTGCTTTTGTTGCTTGGTATCTACGAGCAAAACTACACGAGCCAGATGTATTTGTGGAAAAAACCAAACAACCCTCTAATGATAAACTACAATCATTTAAATTATTGGTAAAAGATTGGAAAACAACAAAAGTCAGCCTTGGTATTGTGGTGCTAACCTCTGTACAAAACTTTGGTTATTACGGCATTATGATCTGGATGCCAAATTTCCTCTCTAACCAACTTGGATTTAGTTTAACAAAATCAGGTGTGTGGACTGCAGTGACTATTTGCGGAATGATGATTGGTATCTGGGTATTCGGGCAATTAGCAGACCGTATTGGACGAAAACCAAGTTTCATCTTATTCCAAATTGGGGCAGTCGTGAGTATTTTCACTTATTCGCAACTTACTGATCCAACAACAATGTTATGGGTTGGCGCGATTTTAGGTATGTTTGTAAATGGAATGATGGGTGGCTATGGTGCATTAATGTCTGAAGCCTACCCTACCCAAGCTCGAGCAACTGCTCAAAACGTACTTTTTAATTTAGGACGTGGTGTTGGTGGCTTTGGCCCTGTAGTTATCGGTAGTATCGTTGCTATTTATTCCTTCCAAGTGGCGATTGCAATGTTGGCCGCAATTTATCTATTAGATATTTTAGCAACCATATTCCTTATTCCTGAACTTAAAGGGAAAGAACTAGAGTAATCATTACTTTTATTCAGCTATCCGCCTTGATTCTACAATAGGAATGAAGGCGGATTTTTTGTATAATACCTCCAATTCTCCGCCAACAAGCGGTTACTTTTTTAAAAAATTTTGCAAATTGAGAAGCTAATATGTTTGAAAACCTATCCGATAGACTTTCCAAAACTCTGCGTAACATCACAGGTAAAGGCCGTTTAACAGAAGATAATATTAAAGATACCCTGCGTGAAGTGCGTATGGCACTCTTAGAAGCCGATGTTGCTTTGCCTGTTGTACGTGAATTTATCAACAAGGTAAAAGAGCGTGCTTTAGGTGTTGAGGTCAATAAAAGTTTAACCCCTGGGCAAGAGTTCTTAAAAATCGTTCAAAGCGAATTAGAAAACGCAATGGGCGAAGCGAATGAAGAACTTAACCTTGCAGCCCAACCGCCAGCAGTAATTTTAATGGCAGGTTTACAAGGGGCGGGTAAAACAACCTCGGTGGGTAAATTAGCGAAATTCTTAAAAGAACGTCATAAGAAAAAGGTATTAGTTGTTTCTGCCGACGTTTATCGCCCGGCTGCGATTAAACAGCTTCAGACTTTAGCGGAAGCCCTAAAAGTTGATTTCTTCCCAACTGAAACTACACAAAAACCAGTAGAAATTGCAGAACTTGCTTTAAAACACGCAAAATTAAATTTCTTTGATGTGTTGATTGTGGATACCGCAGGTCGCTTGCACGTTGATGGCGAGATGATGGAAGAAATTCAGCAAATCCACGCAACGTTAGACCCGATTGAAACGCTTTTCACTGTGGATGCAATGACAGGTCAAGATGCGGCGAATACAGCTAAAGCTTTCAACGAAGCATTACCGCTAACAGGGGTAATTTTAACAAAAGTAGATGGCGATGCCCGTGGTGGTGCGGCACTCTCTATCCGCCAAATTACAGGCAAACCGATTAAATTCCTTGGTGTGGGCGAGAAAACCGATGCGTTAGAACCGTTCCACCCAGACCGTGTTGCTTCCCGTATTTTAGGTATGGGCGATGTAATGTCGTTAATTGAAGACTTACAACGCTCAGTCGATCAAGAAAAAGCGGAAAAAATGGCGGCAAAATTCAAAAAAGGCGATGATTTTACCCTTGAGGATTTCCGTGAACAGTTGATCGAAATGAAAAAAATGGGCGGAATGATGTCGATGCTAGACAAACTTCCTGGGGCGAAAAACCTGCCAGATCACGTTAAAAACCAAATAGATGACAAAATGTTCGTAAAAATGGAAGCGATCATCAACTCTATGACTTTAAAAGAGCGTGCTCGCCCTGATATTATCAAAGGCTCTCGCCGTCGCCGTATTGCATTAGGATCTGGCACACAAGTGCAAGATGTAAACAAAATCCTAAAACAGTTTGATGATATGCAACGTATGATGAAAAAAATGCGTAAAGGCGGAATGGCAAAAATGATGCGTGGAATGAAAGGAATGATGGGCGGAGGCTTAGGCGGTCTTGGCGGCTTAGGCGGAATCTTTGGTAAACGCTAAATATTTGTAAGCGGTCTAATTTCTATGTTATTTTGCAAACAAAAGAAAGGCACAAATCAGTTGTGCCTTTTATTTCTCTAAGATCAAGGATTAATACACATCTCGCATTAATCGCCCTTCTGCAACCAGCTGTGCGATAATATTATTAAAATCATCCACGTAAGGTTGTCCGCCAATTTCATCGGCAATTTTAATAAGTGTTGCATCAATTTCTTTACTCATTGCTTTGCTACCGCAAATGTAGAAATAAGCTCCTTGTTGAATTAAATTCCAGACAAGTTCTGCTTGTTGAGCTAAGGCATCTTGCACATAAAACTTTTCTGCCTGATCTCGAGAGAAAGCGGTAAATAGTTGGGTTAATGTGCCGTTAGCCAAATAATTCTCTAATTCTGTTTGATATAAGAAATCTTTAGCACGATAACGTTCCCCAAAGAATAGGTAGCTTTCTACACTTTGATATTGGCTAGCTAACGCTTGCAAAAATGCAATATGTGGAGCAATTCCTGTGCCAGATCCAATCATTACTACGGGTTTATTTAAATTTTCTGGTAAACGGAAATTAGGGTTTGCTTGTGCAAAAATCGAAACAAATTCGCCCGCTTGTAATTTGGCTAAATAATCGCTTGCCGTGCCTTGATACGCTCGCCCGTCTAAATCGTAATGAACACGGCGAACACATAAATCGACATAATCAGGGTGTGTTTTTCCACAAGAGCTAATAGAGTAAGCTCGGGCAGAGAGGTTAGATAAAATCCCTTCTAAATCAGCAAGAGTTACGGTTTTTTGTGGGTCAAAATCACGTAAAACATCTAATAAATCGTGTCCGTAGAGATATTGCTCTAACGCTTTTTTATTTGAGATTTTTGTTAGATCTTTCAACTCACTGCTGCCACAGATTTTTTGAATATCACGTAGTACATTTTTACTTAATAAGCGTAATTCTTTATGGCGAAGTACCTCAATAGCCGCTTGGTTATCAAACCATTTTGCATACTCTGCTAATAGTGTGTCAGGCTGCTGAACTTTCACATAAATTAAATCACCTGCTTGGTAAAAAATACCACTATCTTGAAGTGATAAGCGAATATGGTAAACCGCCGGTTCTGAATTTGCTAAATGTTGGATATCTAATACTTTTGCTTGATAGGCTGATGCTTCGCCATAAACCTGTACAGAAAGCTGATGCGAAATAGGTTGCTCACTTGTATGAGTTAATGCCTGCTGAACGAGGGGTAGCCATTGTTTAAAGATTTCTTGGTAGTTTAAGTCAGCATCCACTCTTTCAATTAATGGCTGAACCGATTTTGCTTGTAATAACGCATCTAATTGTTTGCTATAGCCACAAAATTTATCGTAGGTAATATCGCCTAGTCCAAAAATGGCATATTTCACGTTACAAGCGGTCAAATTTTCTAATTTTTCTGCAAATGTGTCGGCATTTTCCGGTGGTTCACCATCGCCAAAAGAGCTAGTTACAATTAACAATAAAGTATCTTGTTTTAAGGTTGCTAAATCAGTTTCATTTAATGTTGAGAGCGTTGGGGAATAAGAGGTTAGGAAATCTTGTTGAGCGAGTTGTTGAGCGATTTTTTCAGCATTACCCGATTCTGAACCATAAGCAATATGAAGATGTTTAATTGAAGACATAGTTTCCCTCAAAAAAGCGAAAGAGAAAGGTAGAAAAAAATGCGTGTAAATCATTCATTTACACGCAATATGAAATATTATGAATTAGCCGTGGAAGTCATCGAATACTTCTTTTGCAGCTTCCACCGCATCAAAATTAGCCATTAGATCATTGATAACACGGCGAACACTAATATAGCCAGTGATATTGCCAGCTTCATCAAACATTGGTTGCACTGTTGTATCAACAACATAAACTACACCGCCTTTACCACAGTTAGGCACAATACCAGTCCAAATTTTACCTGCTTGAATTGTATCCCACATATCTTTATATACGGCTTTTGGTACAGATGGGTGACGTACGATATTGTGTGGTTGGCCAATTAATTCTTCACGAGAAAAACCTGTTAATTTACAGAAAAGATCATTGGCATAAGTAATAACGCCTTGTAAATCTGTAGTAGAAATAACTAATGTATCTTGTACTGCTTTTAATAGTGCTTCATTTGAAGGAACGATTTGTTCAGCCATATTAAATCTCCATTATATAGATTGAGGTTATTTTGTTTATCAGAATTAGTACTGAAAACATCTCTAGAATAATAGATAGAGATCCTAATGTAAATCCTAAATAACAACAATTCTCAAAAATAATCCAACTAAATTAGTCGGATTATTAAAAATTACTATATCACAACATTTAATTAATTTTGACTATAGATTATAGGCCGCATAAAAAGAAAATAAGTCGCATCATATTTTTGAATATAGTTTGAAATTTAATGAATTTAGCCTACAATCAAGTAATTATTTTTAATATTATGCAAACAACTTAAAGGAAGCACTATGTCCAAACCTCTCAATTTCGTGATGATCTCCCCTCATTTTCCCACCAACTTTGAAACTTTTGCCGTTCGCTTACGTGAAACTGGGTTTAATACGTTAGGTATTGCCGATACACCATATGAGCAGCTCAGTGAAACATTACGCAACAATTTAACTGAATATTATCGTGTTGATAATATGGAGGATTATGATCAAGTTTATCGTGCCGTTGCTTATTTTGCTCATAAATATGGTCGCATTGATCGTGTGGAATCCCACAATGAATATTGGCTTGAACTAGATGCGAAATTACGTACTGACTTTAATATTTTTGGTTACAAAAATGATGATATGTTATCGATTAAAACCAAAGCTCAAATGAAAGAAGTGTTCCGTAAAACTGGGTTAAAAGTTGCCCAAGGACGTGTTTTTAAAGATGATGTAGATGCCCGTAAGCTCGCAAAACAGTTGAAATTCCCTGTTATCATCAAACCAAATTCAGGGGTTGGAGCAAGTGATACTTATAAAATTAAAACTGCAGAAGAATTAGAAGCTTTCTTTGGCTATAAAAACCCAACTGTAGAATATATTATGGAAGAGTTTATTGATGGCGATATTGTAACCTTTGACGGTTTAACCGACCACGAGGGTAATATCGTTTTCTATTCTAGCTTAGAATATTCTGAAGCGGTGCTTGATACCGTTTCTAAAGACGGTGATATGTTCTACTATGTGCCACGTGAAATTTCTGAAAAATTAGTGGAATTAGGCAAAAAATGTGTGAAAGCTTTTAATGTGAAAGAACGTTTCTTCCACTTTGAATTCTTCCGTGTAAAAGGTGGCAAGGGTAAGAAAGAAGAAATTTTACCATTAGAAATTAACTGCCGCCCACCAGGTGGTTTAACCATTGATATGTGGAACTATGCTAATGATTTTGACGTATTCAAAGAATATGCAAATATCGTGAAAGAAAATAAGTTCTATACTGATATCCAGCATCCTTGGAATGTAGTCTATATTTCTCGTAAAGCAAACCAAAACTATGTCAATTCTATCGAATCCGTTTGCGAAAAATTTGCAGGCAATATTATCAGCGTGCAAACCGTACCAGGCGTGTTTGCCAAAGTAATGGGCGAACAGGGTATTTTGGCTCGCACAGAAACAATGGAACAAATGCGTGAAATTGTACAATTCGCACACGCAAAACAATAAGAGGTAAATCCAATGCATTTTGAAAAAAGAAGCCACTGGAGTGGAGAATTAGGACGTGAAATGTCATTTAATGTTTACGGCCACGCAGGCAAGCCTGTGATTGTATTTCCTTCATCGGGTGGGAATGAAAATGAATATGGTAACTTCGGAATGATAGAAACTTGTCGCTCCTTTATTGAACGAGGCTTAATTAAATTCTATACACCAGACTCTTATGATGCTGAATCTTGGTTATCAAAACATAAATCAGGCCACGATATGGCATTAGCACACAATGCTTATGACCGCTATATCATTCACGAATTAGTGCCTCTCATTCGCCACGAGTCTCAATGGAACGGTACAATGATTGCCACTGGTTGCAGTATGGGGGCATTCCATACAATGAACTTTGCATTACGTCATCCAGACTTATTTGATATTGCTATTGCATTAAGCGGTGTATATGACGCACGCTTCTTTACTGGTGAATTCTATGGAGATAAAGCTGTTTATTTCAACTCACCTATTGATTATATATGGGGGCAAAACGATGACTGGTTCTTAGGCCGTTATCGCCAAAATCATTATATTGTTGCAGTAGGGCAAGGAGCTTGGGAAGAACAACACGTGGAAGATACTCATCGCCTAGAAGATGCCTTCAACGCAAAAGGCATTCGTGCTTGGTTCGACTATTGGGGTTTTGATATTGACCACGATTGGCCAACTTGGCGAAAACAGATGCCTTATTTCTTAGGTAAGCTAGAAGAGCAAGGTATCATTTAACTATAAAGAATCAAGCGGTCTAATTTTAGTAAGATTTTACAAAAATTAGCCCGCTTTTTAAGCTAAACAATTAATGTTTAATAATATCAATATCTTCTGATTTATCGTGAATACCAAAACGATCGACTAGCGTTTTACTCGCCTCATTAAGACCAATAACATCTACGTTCACACCATTTTTACGATATTTCAATACGACTTTATCTAAGGCTGAAACTGCTGTGACATCCCAAAAATGCGTATGTGTAAGATCGATACTCACATATTTAATTTTAGGATTATTAAACTCAAATTGATCAATAAAATCATCTGCAGAAGCAAAGAAAACTTGACCTACAACACCATAACCTAAACTTTGTTCACTTCCTGTCGGCAATACTCTAACGACCATATAACGACCAATCTTATTCGCAAAAAATAATGCCGAAAGTAATACTCCAGCAAATACACCAAGTGCTAAGTTATGAGTATAAACAACTATCCCTACAGTAACTAACATCACAACATTAAAACCAATAGGGTGAGTTTTAAGTTCTTTAACAGATTGCCAATTAAATGTACCAATAGAGACCATAATCATAACTGCAACTAATGCAGCCATTGGGATTACTTTTAGTAAATCACTTAAGAAAACAACCATAATCAGTAAAAATATACCAGCTAAGAAAGTCGATAGCCTCGTACGTCCACCAGATTTTACATTAATAACTGATTGGCCAATCATTGCACAACCAGCCATTCCTCCAAAACAACCACTTACGATATTCGCAATACCCTGCCCTTTACATTCACGGTTTTTATCGCTCTCTGTTTCAGTCATCTCATCTACAATAGTAGCAGTCATCAATGATTCCAATAAACCTACTGCGGCAAGACTTAATGAATATGGCAGAATAATTAGTAAAGTTTCTAAATTTAAAGGAATATCAGGTAACAAGAAGACAGGTAAAGTATCAGGAAGCTGCCCCATATCACTAACTGTGCGCACATCAACACCTTGCCAAACAGTAAAGAGTGTTAAAGTAATAATAGTCACTAATGGAGATGGAATGATTTTACCAAGTACCGGCACATAGGGAAATAAATAGATAATAGCTAATCCAACACCTACAAGAGCATAAGTATGCCAAGTTGTATTTTGTAATTCAGGAAGCTGAGCCATAAAGATCAGAATTGCTAATGCATTTACAAAGCCAATAACAACTGCTCTTGCAACAAATCTCATTAATGAACCTAATTTTAACCAACCTGCAATAATTTGAATAACTCCGGTCAGCAAAGTAGCTGCAAGCATATATTGTAAACCGTGATCTCGAACTAAGCTTGCTAGCACTAATGCCATCGCTCCCGTCGCCGCTGAAATCATCGCAGGTCTGCCACCTACAAAACTGATCACGACCGCAATACAAAATGAAGCATATAAACCGATCTTAGGATCTACTCCAGCAATAATAGAAAATGCAATTGCTTCTGGAATTAAAGCTAATGCAACAACTAAGCTTGATAGTACATCTCCTCGAACATTCGAAAACCACTGTTTTTTTATCCCCACAGATGAAAATTTAAATAAAGATGACATATTTATCCTATTCTTAATAAAAAATAAAACCCCGATAACATAATATCGGGGTTTATATTCAAAATTTAATTAGATGATTATTCCGCTGCTGCTTCTGTTGCAACTTCTGGGCGATCTACTAACTCAATGTATGCCATTGGTGCATTATCACCTGCACGGAAACCACATTTTAAAATACGGGTGTAACCACCAGCACGCTGTGCAAAACGTGGACCTAATTCATTGAATAATTTAGCAACTGTATCAACGTTGCGTGTACGTGCAAAAGCTAAACGGCGGTTTGCAACGCTGTCTGCTTTAGCTAAAGTAATTAACGGCTCAACTACACGACGTAACTCTTTTGCTTTTGGTAAAGTTGTCTTGATGATTTCGTGTTCAACTAGAGAACTTGCCATATTACGGAACATCGCTTGGCGATGGCTGCTGTTACGGTTTAATTGACGTCCACTCTTACGATGGCGCATAACCTATTCCTTCTTAGAAAATCTATACCGAAACTAGTCTTCTGCAATACTTGCAGGTGGCCAGTTTTCAAGGCGCATACCAAGTGATAAGCCACGTGAAGCAAGAACATCTTTAATCTCTGTAAGAGATTTCTTACCTAAGTTAGGTGTTTTAAGAAGTTCAACTTCTGTACGTTGTACTAAATCACCGATATAGTGAATTGTCTCTGCTTTCAAACAGTTAGCAGAACGAACTGTCAGCTCTAAGTCATCTACTGGGCGAAGAAGAATAGGATCAAACTCCGGTTTTTCTTCTTTCACTTCAGGCTGACGAACATCACGCAAATCAACGAATGCAGCAAGTTGCTCTGCTAAAATCGTTGCAGCACGACGGATAGCTTCTTCTGGATCTAATGTACCATTAGTTTCCATCTCAATAACGAGTTTATCTAAATCAGTACGTTGTTCAACACGAGCAGCTTCTACATTATAAGCAATGCGATCTACTGGGCTGAAGCGTGCATCCACTAATAAACGACCGATTGGACGATCGTCATTTTGAGTATGAATACGTGCTGATGCAGGTACATAACCACGACCACGTTGAACACGAATGCGCATATTAATTGAGGCATTCTTGTCTGTTAAATTACAAATTACGTGCTCTGGATTTACAATTTCCACATCGCCATCGTGCGTGATGTCGGCTGCAGTTACAGGGCCAATTCCAGATTTATTTAGTGTCAAAATAATATCATCTTTATTTTGCACTTTTACCGCTAGACCTTTAAGGTTTAATAAAACCTCAAGAATATCTTCCTGAACGCCTTCCTTGCTGCTGTATTCGTGTAATACACCATCAATTTCAACTTCAGTAACTGCACAACCCGGCATAGATGAAAGTAAAATGCGACGAAGTGCGTTACCTAATGTATGGCCAAAACCACGTTCTAACGGCTCTAATGTCACTTTAGCGTGAGTTGAACTAACTTGTTCAATATTCACTAAGTGCGGCTTTAAAAATTCTGTCACAGAACCCTGCATTTTTTCCTCTCTTTGCGGTTAAGCTAACTATTATTTAGAGTAAAGCTCAACGATCAGATGTTCATTAATATCTGCTGATAGATCAGAACGTTCTGGAGTGCGTTTAAATACGCCTTCCATTTTAGTTGCATCAACTTCTAACCAAGTTGGTTTTTCACGTTGAGTTGCTAATTCTAATGATGCTTTAATACGTGCTTGTTTTTTAGATTTCTCACGAACAGCAACCACATCATCAACAGAAACTTGGAATGAAGGAATGTTTACTACACGACCGTTTACTACGATTGATTTATGGCTAACAAGCTGGCGTGCTTCTGCACGAGTTGCAGCAAAACCCATACGATAAACTACGTTATCTAAACGACCTTCTAATAATACTAATAAGTTTTCACCTGTATTACCTTTCAAGCGGTTTGCTTCTGTATAATAATTACGGAATTGACGCTCTAAGATACCATAAATACGGCGAACTTTTTGTTTTTCACGTAACTGACTACCGTAGTCAGATAAACGAGGCTTGCGAGCACCGTGTTGGCCAGGAGCTACATCAAGTCTATTTCTACATTTTGATTCAATCGCACGAACGCCTGATTTTAAAAATAAATCAGTAGCTTCACGACGGCTTAGCTTGAGCTTAGGACCCAAATATCTTGCCATTTTCTTTCTCCAATTATTCTAACGTCAATTATACACGACGTTTTTTCGGTGGACGACAACCGTTATGAGGAATCGGAGTCACATCTGTAATATTCGTGATACGGAAACCCGCTGCATTTAATGCACGGATTGTTGATTCACGACCAGGACCCGGACCTTTAACCATAACTTCCAAATTCTTTAAACCAAATTCTTTAACCATTTCTGCACAACGCTCTGCAGCAACTTGAGCAGCGAATGGAGTTGATTTACGAGAACCACGGAAACCTGAACCACCAGCAGTAGCCCAAGCTAGAGCATTACCTTGACGGTCAGTAATAGTAACGATTGTGTTATTGAAAGATGCGTGGATATGAGCTACGCCATCTGCAATCTGTTTTTTAACGCGCTTACGTGCGCGAACTGGTGTTTTAGCCATTATTTATCTACTCCGACTATTTTTTGATCGGTTTGCGTGGACCTTTACGGGTACGCGCATTAGTCTTAGTACGTTGACCACGTACAGGTAAACTACGACGATGACGTAAACCACGGTAGCAACCTAAGTCTAAAAGACGTTTGATGCTTAAAGTTACTTCACGACGTAAATCACCTTCGACAGTAAATTTACCAACTTCTTCACGCAGTTTTTCAATCTGCTCTTCAGACAATTCTCTGATCTTTACATCTTCAGCAATACCCGTTGCTGCACAAATAGCTTTAGCACGAGTTTTACCGATACCGTAAATTGCAGTTAATGCGATTACAGTGTGTTTTTGATCAGGAATGTTAATGCCTGCAATACGGGCCACTATGCACTCCTATTATTTAAGTTTATTGATATACTGATCTTGAAAAGCCCGTTTCAGGATACTCAAACAGTATATCAGGATGAATGAGCTGAGCAGTATAACTGCTCAGCGGGTTCTTTGCAAGAAATATGCGTAAAATTAACCTTGACGTTGTTTGTGTTTAGGGTCGCTACAAATTACACGAACCACACCTTCACGCTTGATTACTTTACAATTACGGCACATTCTTTTTACTGAAGCACGAACTTTCATTGCTTATCCTTTGTTAGGGCTTATTGACCTAAGCCTTTTAAGTTAGCTTTCTTCAACACAGAATCATATTGTTGAGACATTAAATGGCTCTGAACCTGTGCGATGAAATCCATAATTACAACCACTACAATCAGTAAAGAAGTTCCACCTAATTGGAAAGGTACTTTCCATAATGATGTAATGATAAAAGGAACCAAACAAACAAAAGCAATATATAACGCACCAATTAAGGTTAAACGTGTCATTACTTTATCAATATAACGCGATGTTTGTTCGCCTGGTCGATAACCTGGTACAAACGCACCTGATTTCTTAAGATTATCCGCTGTATCACGAGGATTATACTGCATTCCGGTATAAAAGAATGCGAAGAAAATCACGGCCATTGTAAATAATACAATATACAATGGTTGCCCTGGCTGTAATAATTGCGAAAGGCTAAACAACCATTCAAACCCCTCACTTTGACCAAACCACTGAGTAATACTCGCAGGAAATAAAATAATACTTGAAGCAAAAATTGCTGGTATTACACCTGCCATATTAACTTTAAGTGGTAAATGAGAAGATCTTGCAGGTGCCATCATTCTACCTTGTTGGCGACTTGCATAGTTCACAACTATTCTTCTTTGTCCACGTTCAACAAAAACAACAAAATAAGTTACTGCAAATGCAATTATTGCTACTAGTAATAATACAATAAAAGATAACTCACCTTGGCGAGCTTGTTCAATTGTTTGCCCTATAGTTGCAGGAAGATCTGCAACAATACCTGCAAAAATAATCAATGAGATACCGTTTCCGATACCACGCTCAGTGATTTGCTCACCTAGCCACATTAAGAACATAGTTCCAGTTACTAAGCTAATTACAGAAGTTACATAGAATAATAAACTTGGATTAGGAACTAATCCTTGTACCATATTCGGTAGGGCTAATGAAATACCAATTGATTGAATAAATGCTAATAACAATGTGCCATAGCGTGTATATTTGCTAATTTTTCTACGCCCAGCCTCACCTTCTTTCTTTAATTCAGCTAAAGGCGGATGAATTGCTGTCAATAATTGAATAATAATTGACGCAGAAATATAAGGCATAATACCCAATGCAAATATTGAAGCACGGCTTAAAGCACCACCAGAGAACATATTAAACATATCAATGATGGTGCCCTGCTGTTGTCGAATTAATTCGGATAATACAGAAGCATCAATGCCAGGAACAGGTATAAAAGAACCGATACGGAAAACGATTAACGCACCTAAAACAAATAATAATCTTGATTTAAGCTCGCCAGTCCCTTTTTGTGTACTACCTTGGTACCCTGGTTGCTTTGCCATCTATTATTCCTCGATAGAACCGCCAGCAGCTTCAATAGCAGCTTTAGCACCTTTAGTAACACGCAATCCTTTAACTACTACTGCTTTCTCAATTTTACCTGCTAGAATTACTTTAGCTGATAAAATATCTTTAGTAATAATATTAGCTGCTTTTAATGCTTCTAAAGTTACTTCGTTGCCATCTACTTTAGCTAAGTCGTTTAAACGAATTTCAGCTACACGGAATGATTGTAGTGAAGTAAAACCAAATTTTGGTAAACGACGGTATAAAGGCATTTGACCACCCTCGAAACCACGACGAACACGTCCGCCTGAACGAGATTTTTGACCTTTATGACCACGACCACCAGTTTTGCCTAAACCTGAACCAATACCGCGACCTAAACGTTTTGCACTGTGCTTAGCGCCTTCAGCTGGAGAAAGAGAATTTAAACGCATTCGATTATTCCTCCACTTTAACCATATAAGATACTTGATTGATCATACCACGTACAGCTGGTGTATCTTCAAGTTCTACAGTATGACGAATATGACGAAGACCTAAGCCCTTTAACGTTGCTTTATGCTTCGGTAAACGAGCGATAGAGCTACGAGTTTGAGTTACTTTAATTTTTGCCATATCCAATTACCCCAAAATTTCTTCAACTGTTTTGCCACGTTTTGCAGCAACCATTTCAGGTGACTTCATGTTCTCAAGTGCATCAATTGTTGCACGAACAACGTTAATTGGGTTAGTTGAACCATATGCTTTAGAAAGAACGTTACGAACACCTGCAACTTCTAATACTGCACGCATAGCACCACCTGCGATGATACCAGTACCTTCGCTAGCTGGTTGCATAAATACACGTGAACCAGTGTGTGAACCTTTAACAGGGTGTTGTAATGTACCTTCATTTAAAGCTACATTAATCATATTGCGACGAGCTTTTTCCATCGCTTTTTGGATTGCTGCTGGAACTTCACGTGCTTTACCGTAGCCAAAACCTACTCGACCGTTACCATCGCCCACTACTGTTAAAGCAGTGAAACTCATAATACGACCACCTTTTACGGTTTTTGAAACACGGTTAACCGCGATTAGCTTTTCCTGCAGTTCACCAGCTTGTTTTTCGATGTTTGACATCTCAAATTCCTCTATTAGAACTGTAGACCAGCTTCACGAGCAGCATCTGCTAATGATTGCACACGACCGTGGTATTTGAAACCAGAACGATCAAAAGCAACCGCTTGAATACCTTTGGCAATTGCACGTTCAGCTACTAGTTTACCAACTACTGCTGCCGCTTCTTTATTACCAGTATATTTAACTTGCTCTTTAATTACTTTTTCAACAGTTGAAGCTGCTGCTAGTACTTCTGAGCCATTAGGTGCAATTACCTGCGCATAAATATGGCGAGGTGTGCGATGCACAACTAAACGTGTTGCACCTTGCTCTCTCATTAAATGACGTGCACGGGTTGCACGACGGATACGAGCTACTTTCTTATCCATAGTGTTACCTTACTTTACTTTTTCTTCGCTTCTTTTGTACGTACTACTTCATCAGCGTAACGTACACCTTTGCCTTTATAAGGCTCTGGACGGCGATATGCACGAATATCTGCTGCAACTTGGCCGATTAACTGTTTGTCAGCACTTTTCAGAACGATTTCTGTTTGTGATGGACATTCACCAGTTACGCCAGCTGGCAGCGCATGTTCTACTGGGTGAGAGAAACCTAAACTTAAAGCAACAACGTTACCTTTCATTTGAGCTCTGTAACCAACACCCACTAATTGCAATTTCTTAGTAAAGCCTTCAGTAACACCGATAACCATAGCATTAACAAGTGCACGAGCAGTACCCGCTTGTGCATCTGCATTAGCAACACCTTCACGAGGTGCAAAAGTTAATGCGTTAGCTTCTTGTTTTACTTCAACTGCATTATGAATTTCACGAGATAACTCGCCGTTTTTACCTTTAACTGTTAATAGCTGACCGTCAAGTTTTACCTCAACACCGGCAGGAATATTAACAGGTGCTTTTGCGACACGAGACATTTTTCCTACCTCTCTATTATGCTACGTAACAGATAATTTCACCGCCCAATCCTGCTTGACGAGCAGCACGGTCGGTCATTACACCTTTAGATGTAGAAACAACAGCAATACCTAAACCACCCATTACTTTTGGTAATTCATCTTTGCCTTTATAAATGCGAAGACCTGGACGGCTCACACGTTGAATACTTTCTACAACTGGTTTGTTTTGGAAATATTTTAAAGTAATTTCCAGTTCAGGTTTTGCACCCTCAACAACTTTAACGCTTTCGATATAACCTTCTTCAGCTAAAACATTTGCAATAGCAACTTTTAACTTAGATGAAGGCATACTGATTGCAACTTTATTCGCAGCTTGACCGTTACGAATACGGGTCAGCATATCTGCGATTGGATCTTGCATGCTCATGTATTTACTCCCATGATTCCAAATTAAAAGAGGTTATTACCAGCTTGCTTTTTTAAGGCCCGGGATTTCACCACGCATTGCAGCTTCACGGACTTTAATACGGCTTAAACCAAACTTACGAAGAACACTGTGTGGACGTCCAGTTTGGCGGCAACGATTACGCTGACGACTTGGGCTTGAATCACGTGGTAAAGTTTGTAACTTTAACACTGCATCCCAACGTTCTTCATCAGAAGAATTAACATTAGCAATAATTGCTTTTAATTCTTGACGCTTTGCGTAGAACTTATCAGCTAACTTAACACGTTTTACATCACGTGCGATCATTGATTGTTTTGCCACGATAACCTACCTTATTTACGGAATGGGAAATTGAAAGCCGCTAATAGAGCTTGACCTTCTTCATCATTTTTCGCTGTCGTAGTAATAGTAATATCTAAACCACGTACACGATCTACTTTATCATAGTCGATTTCAGGGAAAATGATTTGTTCACGAACACCCATACTGTAATTACCACGACCATCAAATGACTTAGCACTTAAACCGCGGAAGTCACGAATACGTGGAACAGCGATAGTAATCAATCTTTCAAAGAATTCCCACATACGTTCACCACGTAGGGTCACTTTGCATCCGATTGGATATCCCTGACGGATTTTAAAGCCTGCAACAGATTTGCGTGCTTTTGTAATTAAAGGTTTTTGACCGCTAATTGCTGTTAAATCCGCTACTGCGTTATCTAACAATTTTTTATCGGTCAATGCTTCACCCACACCCATATTCAGGGTTATCTTTTCGATTCGTGGGACTTGCATGACAGATGAGTAGTTGAATTTATCTTTTAATTCATTAACTACTGTATCTCTGTAGTAATCATGCAGTTTCGCCATCGCATTACTCCAGTTAATTAAATAATTTCATTATTAGATTTGAAGAAACGTACTTTTTTACCATCTTCAATTCTAAAACCTACACGGTCAGCTTTATTTGTTGTTGGGTTAAAAATCGCAACATTTGAAGCATCAATTGCAGCTTCTTTTTTTACTAAACCACCAGCTTTTCCTAATGCAGGAACTGGTTTTTCATGTTTAGTAACGATGTTGATCCCTTCAACAACCACTTTACCATTTGGTAACACAGAAGTTACCTTACCACGTTTGCCCTTGTCTTTACCAACAAGAACAATTACTTCATCGTTTTGACGGATTTTAGCAGCCATTACATTCTCTCCTTACAGTACTTCTGGAGCTAAAGAGATGATTTTCATAAACTTCTCAGAACGAAGTTCACGAGTCACCGGTCCAAAAATACGAGTACCGATTGGTTGCTCTGTGTTATTGTTTAAAATTACACAAGCGTTGCCATCGAAACGAATAACTGCGCCATCTGGGCGACGAACACCCTTCTTGGTGCGCACAACAACTGCTTTTAACACATCACCTTTTTTAACTTTACCGCGTGGAATTGCTTCTTTTACAGTAACTTTAATGATATCGCCAATAGCAGCGTAACGACGGTGCGATCCACCTAGAACCTTGATACACATTACGCTACGAGCCCCTGAGTTATCAGCAACATCCAGCATAGTCTGTTCTTGGATCATATTAGTGCTCCGTTAAAATAAAAAAACACCCTTTCGGGACGAAACTGCTTATATAATTAGAACATAAGCAGGGTGCAAAATATACTACAAAACATAACCATTAAGCAAGTTATTTTTGAGGTTTATTTTGCTGAATTTCTCTTTAAAAGAGATAGACCCCAGCAATAGCTGAGGTCTATGTTTTAATGAGTTAATTAAGCAATAACTGCTTTTTCAACTACACGAACTAAAGTCCAAGATTTAGTTTTTGAAACAGGACGACATTCCTTAATTTCAACAACATCACCTAATTTAGCTTCGTTGTTTTCATCGTGTACGTGAAGTTTAGTAGTACGACGGATAAACTTACCATATAAAGGATGTTTAACTGTACGTTCGATAGCAACTACAAATGATTTATCCATTTTGTCGCTAACCACTTTACCTTGTACTGTACGAATTTTATCAGTCATTATTCACCCGCCTTTTCGGTTAATACAGTTTTAACTTGTGCAATACTACGACGCACTTGTTTTAACTGGTGGGTTTGTTGAAGCTGACCGGTGGCTGCTTGCATACGCAATTTGAATTGTTCACCTAGTAGGTTTACTAATTCAGCGTTCAGCTCTTCAACATTTTTGTTACGTAGTTCTTGAGCTTTCATTACATCACCGTCTTAGTTACAAATGTGGTTTTGAACGGAAGTTTCGCCGCAGCTAATGCAAATGCGTGACGAGCGATTTCTTCTGATACACCATCCATTTCATATAATACTTTACCCGGTTGGATCAAGGCTACCCAGTACTCAACGTTACCTTTACCTTTACCCATACGGACTTCTAATGGTTTTTCTGTGATTGGTTTGTCTGGGAATACACGAATCCAGATTTTACCTTGACGTTTTACCGCACGAGTCATCGCACGACGAGCCGCCTCAATTTGGCGAGCAGTTAAACGACCACGACCAACAGCTTTTAAACCAAATGTACCGAAGCTTACTTCTGTACCGCCAGCGATACCACGGTTACGGCCTTTGTGAACTTTACGGAATTTTGTGCGTTTTGGTTGTAACATTCAGTGATTCTCCTTATTTACGACCTTTGCGAGCAGGCTTTTTAGGCTGTGCCGCTGGTTCTTTTTCAGATTCAATCACTGCAGCCATTCCACCTAGAATTTCACCTTTGAAAATCCATACTTTTACGCCAATTACACCGTAAGTAGTATGAGCTTCAGCGATGTTATAATCGATGTCTGCACGAAGTGTATGTAGAGGTACACGACCTTCACGATACCATTCTGAGCGAGCAATTTCTGCACCACCTAAACGACCGCTAACTTCAACTTTGATACCTTTAGCACCTAATTTCATTGCGTTTTGAACCGCTTTTTTCATTGCACGGCGGAACATAACACGACGTTCTAGTTGAGAAGCGATGCTATCTGCTACTAATTTCGCATCTAGCTCTGGTTTTTTCACTTCAGCGATGTTGATTTGTGCTGGAACACCAGCAATTTTAGCAACAGCGTTGCGTAATTTTTCAACATCTTCACCTTTTTTACCGATAACGATACCAGGACGAGCTGTGTGAATAGTTACACGAATGCTTTTTGCAGGACGTTCAATAGTAATACGTGATACTGAAGCGTTCGCTAACTCTTTATTTAAGAATTTACGTACGTTGAAATCGCTTTCTAAGTTATCAGCGAAATCTTGTGTATTCGCGAACCAAGTAGAGTTCCAAGGCTTAACAATACCTAGGCGAATACCATTAGGATGTACTTTCTGACCCATTTGTTATTCTCCTACTTAATTAACGATCTGACACAACCACAGTAATGTGGCTTGTACGTTTTAAAATACGATCTGCACGACCTTTTGCACGTGGCATTACACGTTTCATGCTTGGACCTTCATCAACGAAGATTTTAGCAACTTTAAGATCATCGACATCTGCACCGTCATTGTGCTCAGCGTTTGCAATAGCTGATTCTAATACTTTCTTAACAAGCGTTGCTGCTTTTTTATTAGTGAAAGTTAAAATTTCTAATGCTTGCGCAACTTTTTTACCACGGATTAAATCAGCAACTAAGCGAGCTTTTTGGGCAGAAGTACGAGCGTAACGATGTTTAGCAATAGTTTCCATCTTTTACCTCTTATTTCTTAGCTTTCTTATCTGCGGCATGACCGCGGTATGTACGAGTCGGGGCAAATTCGCCTAATTTATGACCGATCATTTCATCAGAAACATAAACAGGAACATGCTGACGACCATTATGGACTGCGATGGTCAAACCAATCATTGATGGAATGATCATTGAACGACGGGACCAAGTTTTAATTGGTTTTTTATCCCCGCTTTCCACCGCCTTCTCTACCTTCTTCAACAAGTGTAGGTCAAGGAAAGGACCTTTCTTGAGGGAACGTGGCATTGGTGTTTACCTTTTAGTTAATTAAAAATTTATTTGCCACGACGACGTACGATGTATTTATCTGTACGTTTGTTGTGACGAGTTTTCTTACCTTTAGTTTGAACGCCCCAAGGTGTAACAGGGTGTTTACCGAAGTTACGGCCTTCACCACCACCGTGTGGGTGATCAACTGGGTTCATTGCAGTACCACGAACTGTTGGACGAATACCTCTCCAACGGTTTGCACCTGCTTTGCCAAGAACGCGAAGCATATGCTCTGAGTTACCAACTTCACCGATGGTTGCAGTACACTCAGCTAAAACTTTACGCATTTCGCCTGAACGAAGACGTAAAGTAACATAATTACCTTCACGAGCGATGATCTGCACATAGCTACCAGCAGAACGTGCAATTTGACCACCTTTACCTGGTTTTAATTCAACATTATGAACTGTAGAACCAACAGGGATATTACGCATTGGTAATGCATTACCTACTTTAATTGGAGCTGAAGCACCTGCTTGAATCGTATCACCAGCAGATAAACCTTTTGGTGCTAAGATATAACGGCGTTCACCATCTTTATAAAGAACTAATGCAATGTTTGCAGAACGATTTGGATCGTATTCTAAACGCTCAACAACAGCTGGAACATCTAATTTATTACGTTTAAAATCAACTAGACGATAGTGTTGTTTATGACCGCCACCAATGTGACGAGTAGTAATACGACCTAAATTGTTACGACCACCAGATTTTGATTTACTATCTAATAATGGTGCATAAGGTTTACCCTTATGTAATTCTGCGTTAACAACTTTAACTACGTGACGACGACCAGCGGAGGTCGGCTTACATTTAACGATAGCCATTTTATTTTATTCCTCCGTTATTACTCTGCTGCACCTTCAACGAAGTCAAGTGATTGACCTTCTTGAAGAGTTACATAAGCTTTTTTCCAGTCACTACGACGACCCACTTTAGCACCACGACGTTTAGTTTTACCTTTAACAACCACAGTACGTACAGAGTCCACTTTCACTTCAAATAGTTGTTCAACTGCATTTGCAATCTCAACTTTATTAGCATCTAATGCTACTTTGAAAACGATAGTGTTGCCTTTCTCGGCATTATTTGTCGCTTTTTCAGAGATATGTGGTGCTTTTAACACATTTAGCAAACGTTCTTGTTGAATCATGCTAACATCTCCTCAATTTGTTTCACTGCATCTACAGTAACAACCACTTTATCGAAAGCAATTAAGCTAACTGGGTCAATACCTTGAACATCACGTACATCTACTTTGTATAAGTTACGTGCTGCTAAGAATAAATTCTCATCTAAATTTGCAGTAATGATAAGAGCGTCAGTTAACGCCATATCTTTTAATTTTTGTGCTAATACTTTAGTTTTTGGTGCGTCAATTTCGAATTTCTCAACAACCACTAAACGGTCTTGACGAACTAATTCAGAAAGAATGCTTTTGATTGCACCACGGTACATTTTTTTGTTCACTTTTTGGCTGTGATCTTGTGGTTTCGCAGCAAAAGTGATACCACCTGAACGCCAGATTGGTGATTTAACATCACCAGAACGAGCACGGCCTGTACCTTTTTGACGCCAAGGTTTTTTACCTGAACCAGACACTTCAGCACGAGTTTTTTGAGCACGACTTCCTTGACGAGCACCTGCTGCATAAGCAACAACTACTTGGTGGATTAATGCTTCATTAAACTCACGTCCGAAGGTAGTTTCAGAAACAGTTAGTGCGTTTGCACCTACAACTTGTAATTCCATCTCTATCTCCTAGACTTATGCTTTAACTGCTGGTTTTACGATAACATCACTATTAGTAGCACCTGGAACAGCACCTTTAACTAATAATAATTTACGCTCAGCATCTACACGAACAACTTCAAGTGATTGAACAGTTACACGCTCAGCACCTAAGTGTCCAGCCATTTTTTTACCTTTAAACACACGACCTGGAGTTTGGTTTTGACCAATAGAACCAAGTACACGATGTGATAAAGAGTTACCATGTGTAGCATCTTGAGTACGGAAGTTCCAACGTTTAACACCACCTTGGAAACCTTTACCTTTTGATGTACCAGTAACATCTACTTTTTTAACATCTGTAAAGATGTCAACATTGATTTCTTGACCTAAAGTGAACTCTTGAGTTTCACCTTCAGTACGAAATTCCCATAAACCGCGTCCAGCTTCAACACCTGCTTTAACGAAATGGCCTGCTTCTGGCTTAGTTACACGACTTGCTTTTTTAGAGCCAGTAGTAACTTGAATTGCAGAATAGCCGTCGTTTTCAAGGGTTTTAACTTGAGTAACACGGTTGGCTTCGATTTCGATAACGGTAACTGGAACAGACACGCCGTCTTCAGTGAAGACACGAGTCATACCAACTTTACGACCGATTAAACCAATCATTGTAATAACCTCTTAAAATTCCCAATTAACCTAGACTAATCTGAACGTCAACGCCAGCAGCTAGATCTAAACGCATTAATGCATCAACAGTTTTTTCTGTTGGTTCAACAATATCAACTAAACGTTTGTGAGTACGGATTTCATATTGGTCACGTGCATCTTTGTTCACGTGTGGAGAAATCAATACAGTGAAACGTTCTTTACGAGTTGGTAAAGGAATTGGACCACGAACTTGTGCACCAGTACGTTTAGCTGTTTCTACGATCTCCGCAGTAGATTGATCGATCAAGCGATGATCAAATGCTTTTAAGCGGATACGGATTCTTTGGTTCTGCATTAGACCAGAGCTCCAATTAAAAAATTTAGCTAATAAAAAAACCAAACTACCACTTAACAATTATAAAATAGATTAAGGGAGCTCAGTTAAACCTATATAGTTCCAAAATTAGGAACATTTTTACATTACAATATCTGCAATGCCATTTGATAAATGATTACATCAAACGTCTCTATAAACCATAACTTATGGTGTATTTTAGAGCGGAGCTATTCTACTAAAAGAATACTTTTAGTGCAACTCTTTTTTTATATTTCTTTTTGTAAAACAGAGAAAAAATTTATTACGATACACAACTTCCCTGTCGCTTCATTTGAAGTAACTCAAATAAAAGATAATTTTCTGTTTTTTTATTAAAACTTTTCGAGCAACTTCACACTTCTAACAAATCAGAGTTGAAATTTATTTCATAACAGTATTTATTACTACTGAATTAACTATTTGTATAACACTATTCCAGGAGGACTCTATGCAAACAATTAATGAAATCAAACAAGAAATCACGCCAATATTCACACCAATTATTGGAGAAATCCGCCTAAAAACTTACTTCTCTTATTATGCTGTTTTTAAAGATGATTTAATGATAGCACTCTATCAAAATAAAATGACATATTTGCGTATTGCCGAGCATTATTTAGAAATAATGCAAAAAAATCCTGAGACCTATACACTATCTGATGATAAAATTGGTTTGCAAAGCAAAAAATTCTTTTATATTCCAAATTCTATACTGACGAATACAAAACTCTTTAACGATCTAACTTTTTCTATTCTTAATGAACTTAGGCAAAAACAGTACGAATCTAATAGAAAGAAGGCTACTCAAATTCGAAATCTACCTAATATGAACATCAAATTAGAAAGAATGCTTAAGAAAGTTGGTATCGATTCTATTCAAAATTTTAATGATATCGGTTATATCTCTGCATATATCAAGCTTGTAAAACTTGGGGTTGATGCTAGCGAAGATTTACTATTTAAGTTAAATGGTGCACTAAATCACCAATATATTTATACTTTTACTGAAATACAAAAACGAGAGCTTATGCAAGAAGCCAATCAAGCTCTCTATGCTAATGGTTTACGAAAACGTTTTTTTATTGAAAAATAATAATGTGATCCAAATCATAAAATCACTAAAAACTCTACTAAGGAACTGCTTTCGCAGTTCTTTTCTTTTTCTTTTATGTTAGTATTTCTTCATTACATACCTCTAAATTACTAGAGATCGTCAGATTTTCAATTCTAAAAATTAGGAGTACAAAATGGAATATCGTATTGAAAAAGATACAATGGGCGAAGTAAAAGTGCCTTCCAACCGTTATTGGGCGGCCCAAACTGAACGCTCACGTAATAATTTCAAAATTGGCCCAGAGGCTTCAATGCCAGTAGAGATCATCGAAGCATTTGCTTACTTAAAAAAAGCAGCTGCGTTTGCTAACACAGAGCTGGGTGTTTTACCTGCTGAAAAACGTGATTTAATTGCAACTGCTTGTGATGAAATTCTTGCTAATAAACTAGATGGCGAATTCCCACTTGTAATTTGGCAGACAGGCTCTGGGACACAATCAAATATGAACCTGAATGAAGTGATTGCGAACCGTGCTCACGTTATTAACGGCGGTAAATTAGGCGAAAAATCAATTATTCACCCTAACGATGATGTAAATAAATCTCAATCTTCAAACGATACCTATCCAACAGCAATGCACATCGCAGCTTACAAAAAAGTAGTTGAACATACTATCCCTTGTGTTAAACGCCTACAAAAAACTTTTGCAGAAAAAGCGGAAGCTTTTAAAAATGTTGTAAAAATTGGACGTACTCATTTAATGGACGCCACTCCATTAACATTAGGTCAAGAATTCTCCGCTTATGCGGCCCAATTAGCATTTGGTATTAAGGCATTAGAAAACACTCTACCGCACTTATCCGAATTAGCTTTAGGCGGTACCGCAGTGGGAACTGGCTTAAATACCCCTAAAGGATATGATGTAAAAGTCGCAGACTATATTGCTAAATTTACAGGCTTACCGTTTGTTACTGCACAAAATAAATTTGAAGCACTAGCCACTCACGATGCGATTGTTGAAACCCACGGGGCATTAAAACAAATTGCGGTTTCTTTATATAAAATTGCGAACGATATCCGTTTACTAGCCTCTGGTCCTCGTTCTGGTATTGGAGAAATCCTCATTCCTGAAAATGAGCCTGGTTCTTCTATTATGCCGGGTAAAGTAAATCCAACGCAGTGCGAAGCGATGACAATGGTGGCAGCACAAGTCTTAGGTAACGACACTACAATTTCGTTTGCAGGAACACAAGGACACTTCCAATTAAATGTCTTCAAACCTGTTATGGCAGCAAACTTCTTACAATCTGCCCAATTATTAGGTGATGTTTGCGTCTCTTTCGATGAACATTGTGCTGTGGGAATTGAACCAAACTATCCTCGTATTAAACAACAACTTGATAACTCATTAATGTTAGTTACTGCATTAAATACACATATTGGTTATGAAAATGCAGCTAAAATTGCAAAAACGGCTCACAAAAATGGTACAACATTAAAAGAAGAGGCAATCAATCTTGGCCTAGTTTCAGCTGAAGATTTTGATGCTTGGGTTCGCCCTGAAGATATGGTTGGAAGCTTAAAGTAATTTAGTTCTTATCTGTAACACCCTAATGCCTTAGGGTGTTATTTTAATTTTTTCTTTAAGATATCTAAGTAAAAGCCAAAAATAAAGCCTTGGGTTTCCCCAAGGCTTTTGCATTTTAAATGCTTGCTTGCCAAAATTATTTGCCAAGACGCTCTTTAATACGTGCAGATTTACCTGAACGCTCACGTAAGTAGTAAAGTTTCGCTTTACGTACCGCACCTTTACGTTTAACTGTAATAGTGTCGATTACCGGTGAGTGAGTTTGGAATACACGTTCAACACCTACGCCGTTTGAAACTTTACGTAGTGTGAATGCAGAATGCAAGCCACGGTTACGAATTGCAATAACCACGCCTTCGAACGCTTGCAAACGTTTTTTACTACCTTCTACTACCCATACCTTAACTTCTAATGTGTCACCCGGACGGAAGCTAGGTACGTTTTGTTTTAACTGTTCTTGTTCAAGTTGTTTGATGATGTTACTCATTTTTTTAACCTTCTAAATCCTAGAATTAACTGATTTTGTGTTGTTTCTTAATCTTTGCCAACAACACGCGTTGTTCGTCAGTCAGAGCTAGGCTATCCAATAGCTCAGGGCGTCGTAACCACGTTCGTTCAAGCGATTGTTCCAACCGCCATTTGCGAATATTTTCGTGGTGTCCCGACATCAGTACTTCTGGGACAGGCATACCGTCTAACACTTCAGGACGGGTATAATGCGGGCAATCTAATAAACCTTCTGCAAAAGAATCTTCTAGTGCTGAGGCTTGTTTGCCTAATACCCCCGGAACAAATCTTGCAACGGCATCAATCAATGTCATTGCAGGAAGTTCCCCCCCTGTTAAAACGTAATCTCCGATTGACCATTCTTCATCAACTTCAGCTTGAATCAATCGCTCATCAACCCCTTCATATCGTCCACAAATTAAAATCAATTTCTGATTTGAAGCTAGTGTTTGCACACCTGTTTGATCGAGTTTACGTCCTTGTGGAGAAAGATAAATCACTTTAGCTTCTCCACCCTCTACTGCTCTGGCAGCCTCTTTTGCGGCAATAATTGCATCACGCAAAGGCTGAACCATCATTAACATTCCCGGACCACCGCCATAAGGGCGATCATCAACCGTTTTATGTTTATCAAAAGTGAAATCTCTCGGATTCCAACATTCAATCTGCAGTAGATTCTGTTTAACTGCACGTCCTGTTACCCCAAAATCGGTGATTGCTTTAAACATTTCAGGGAACAGTGAAATGATACCAATCCACATATATAACGCCTCAAATGTTTTCCAAAGCTAACCGCATACCTGAGGTTAGAAACCAGCGTCCCACTCCACCGTAATTGTTTTGGTGGCGAGATCTACTCTTTTAACTACTTGTTCATATAAGAACGGGATCAATCGTTCTTGTTTTCCAAAAGCATCTTTGCTATTTGCTCGCACCACTAGCACATCGTTTGAACCTGTTTCCATCATCTCGGTGACTGTGCCCATTGTGTAGCCTTCTAGGTTTACCACTTGGCAGCCGATTAAATCGTGCCAGTAATAATCGCCATCTTCCAATTCAGGAAACACAGATAAATCCACACCGATTTCGGCATTGGTTAATAACTGTGCAGTCTCACGGTCATCGGTACCGACTAATTTCACAATCAAATCATTGCTATGATAACGCCAGCTTTCTAATTCGATTGGTTGCCATTGCCCCTTAATTTTTAAGAACCACGGCTGATAATCGAAAATGCTTTCAGATTGTTCAGTTGATGAATAGAGGCGTAACCAGCCACGGATACCATAGGTTGAACCTAGTTTGCCGACAACTTCGATTTTTTGTTCGCTCATACCCACCTACTTATTTAATTTTGTTTTGGCTTAAATAAAAATTAAGCTGCTTTGCGAGCTTCTTTTACTAAAGAAGCAACACGGTCTGATAAATCAGCACCTTTTGTAACCCAAGCATCAACTTTAGCCACATCTAAACGTAAACGTTCAGCTTGACCTGTTGCTAATGGGTTGAAGAAACCGATACGCTCGATAAAGCGACCGTCACGAGGTGAACGGCTGTCCGCTACCACGATTTGGTAAAATGGGCGTTTTTTAGCTCCGCCACGAGTTAAACGAATGGTTACCATAACCTTTCCTCTAATGTATTGATAGTAAAAATAAAACCCTCGTTCGAGGTGAGGGCGGTGAATTGTTCTAAAATCGTTAGAACAAGCGGTCGAATTATACCGATTTTTTGCAAAAAAGCAAGAATGGGTAGTATTGTTTCACTACCCTATATCTATATTAATGAATAAAACCAAAAACTTAGTGATTCATCAACGAAAAACGCAGAAACTCGACAAAATGATCGGCCCAATGCATTTCGTGGTGAATTTCGTTTGCCATAATGCGGAGACGAATGTTATCTAGTGGCACGCCTGTGCGAATTAAAGCTTGGTAGTAATTTAGCGTACAGTCAATATAAGCTTGGTTCATATTGGAAATAAAGTGCGAGTCAATTTCATCGCCTTCATTCGTTCCCACTTGAATAAATACTTTGGTGTTTGGATTAAGTGGATGTTGGTGGGTAAAGCGTAAAAAATCAGGTTCACTAAACCAAGAGGCAAGCGAAAACACGCCTAAATGACCAAAAACTGTTGGGTAAGCATTGCCCATATAAGCAGTGATAATTCCGCCCATTGAGCTGCCAGCCAATAAGGTATGTTCACGCTGTGGCTTGGTACGATAATGCACATCAATAAAAGGTTTTACCGTTTCAACCACCCACTTAGCATAATCAACCCCTAAACCACCAGCATTTTTCGTTTCTGGCGTGGAACCTGTTGTGGTTTTCCACGGACCATATTCATTTAAACGTTCTGTACCAGCATTATCAATGCCGACAATAATTAACTTAGGTAGCTCTTTATGATGTTTAATAGTCGGAATAATTTTCCACGAATGCCCGGAATAGGATTCTTTGCTATAAAACACATTCTGCCCATCGTGCATATATAATACGGGGTAATGCTCCCAGTTATCTGCACGATAATCTTTTGGTAATAACACTCGAATACGACGGTGTTGATGCAAATATGGCACATATAAAAAATGTTCCTGCATTTCCAGGTAGTAATGTTCAAGATATTTGTGTGCCATTGTAATAATCTTCCTTCTTAAATAAATTTTTTACCTATTTTACACTTTAATCAAAATTGGGAAAACAAGCGGTTATAAAAAGTAAATATTTTGCAAATTTTTGGCTTTATTTTACCCCGAATAGAATAGGTTTAAATCTTTTTTTAAACGCAATCGTTTCCCTTATTCTTTTTTGATATATAAAATCTAAAGTGTGATCTATGTCACAGTAATTTCTATTCAGCTTCGTTAGAATGCGTGTCTCAAAATAAAGTGAAGAAGGAGTAAGATTATGCAAGCATCATTACAAGATATTCTCGATGTCGTAAAAGCAAAAAATTTAACTTATCAACAAAAATTAATGAGCTTAGGCAATATAGCCGAACGTTTATTTAACCCTGTTGAATTGCTTGGCTATACTGAAGAAGAGTGGGAACACATTGAAAACCAGATGATTTGTGACCTAAATGAAGGCTATGCAATCTATCGCCCTCGCTATATTCTGCCTGACTATAATGTTTATATGCAAAAAGGCTGTAAATTCTTAGATTTACCACCGCCGACCAATTTAGATGAAGCATTAGACGGTTTACTTATTATCTATTCTCACGTGCCGTCTATTACCACTTTCCCTGTTTATATCGGACGTTTAGATGTCTTGCTTGAGCCATTTATTACCGATGAAGAGCAAGATTACATAAAAATCAAACGTTTCTTAAACCATATTGATAAAACCATTGCAGATTCATTCTGCCACGCTAATGTCGGCCCTTATGACACCAAAGCCGGCCGCTTAATTTTAAAAGCCGTTATTGAGCTGGAAAACACCACGCCTAATATGTCAATTCGTTATGACAAACAAAAAACCTCTCGTGAATTTGCCGAACTTGCGGCAAAAGCGTGCTTATTGGTTTCAAAACCCTCTTTCGCTAACGATGCTTACTACACCCAAGATTTAGGCGAAGAGTACGGTATTGCAAGTTGCTATAACGCCTTACCGGAGTGTGGTGGTGCTTATACTTTAACTCGTTTACGTTTAGGTACTATCGGTAGAGCCTGTGCAAGCGTTGATGAAATGGTTAATGAACTCTTACCAAAAGTGGCAAAACTGGCTCTATCTACAATGGATAAACGCCATAAATTCTTAGTCGAAGAGAGCAACTTCTTTGAAAGCAGTTTCTTGGTAGAAGAAGGCTTTATCAAACGTACTAACTTTACCAGTATGATTGCGATTGTCGGGCTTGCCGATGCGGTAAATCATTTACTAAAACAAGAAGACTTAAACGAAACCTTCGGGCAAAGCCAACGAGGCGATGAAATTGCAACTTTAATTATGGATAAACTCCAAGCGGTTAATGACGCTCATAAAGGTATCTATGTAGAGCGTACCAACAACCAATATTTACTCCACGCACAAGTGGGAGCAAGCAATCACGCTGAAGATAAAATGAACACCCCAGCTCACCGTATTCGTGTCGGCGAAGAACCAACTTTATTGGCACACTTAAAACAGTCTGCTCCATTCCATAAATATTTCCCATCAGGTACGGGCGATCTATTTGCATTCGACCAAACCTATACCGATCACTTAGATGCGGTGGTAGATATTATTGATGGATCCTTTGCCCAAGGCTACCGCTACATAACCACTTACCTAAAAAATACCGATTTAATCCGAGTAACAGGGTATTTAGTGAAGAAAAGCGAGGTAGAACGCTACCGCAAAGGCGAAGCTGTTTTACGTGATACCACGTGGTACGGAGCAGGAACAGACGATTGTGCCAAAGTGTTCGACCGTCAATTACGTGACCAAGAAAATGTGAATGCGGCATAATTTTCAATGACCGCACTTTCAGATATTTTTGTGCCACTGCACCGCATTATTCCCTTCTCGAATGTAGAAGGGCAAGGTAATCGCACCAGCATTTTTTTACAAGGTTGCAAGCTAAACTGCCTTTACTGCCACAACCCTGAAACCATTCCTCGTTATACGGAAGAGGCAAAGCAGGTCAGCTTGCAATACTTATACGATCAAGTGATGGATGCCGTTCCCTTTATTCGAGGCGTAACAGTTTCAGGTGGCGAACCGACTATCCATCATAAAAAGTTAATTCCTTTATTTCAGGCATTAAAAGAGCAAGGACTGACTTGTTACCTTGATAGCAGTGGTTTTTTTGAATATGAAGTAACACAGCCGCTAATTGATGTTACCGATAAATTTCTATTCGATTTAAAAGGAGACGGCATAGGCTTACAAAGCCTCTGCTTTGACCGCAAAAATCAGCAAGGGAAAGTGCCTGAGCAAGTTATTCCAACCGTGAATCATATTAAGCCGGAAAACCTTGCCCGTAATTTGCAAAATTTAGCCAAATTATTACCGCTTGGTAAAGTGGAAGAAGTGCGTTTAGTTTACCTAACGGAGTTTTACAACGCACAACATTTAATTCAAAAAGTGGCAGAACTTCTCAAGCCATACCCTGAAGTGATACTAAAAATTATTCGAGTGCATACTAAAGGGGCAAGAGACGAAGAAGGCTTAAAACCTTATGTGCCAACAATAGAACAAACAGATCAGTTGGCAGCCTTTGCCAAACAGTGTGGAATTCAAAAAATTATTACTATTTATTAAACGGAGATCATTATGGATGTACTAATTAGCGTTATCGGTGTTTTTGTGCTACTGGCACTTGGAGTATTGTTATCAAATAACCGCCGAGCTATTAATTTACGCACTGTGTTTGGTGCACTTGCTATTCAAATTGCATTTGCTGCCTTAATTTTGTATGTGCCTGCAGGCAGAAATGCCTTAATGGCAACAGCAGATTGTGTCAGCAATATTATTAACTATGGAAATGAAGGGATCTCCTTTGTATTCGGTAATCTAGCTGACCCGAGCAATAGCAGTATTGGCTTTATCTTTGCCGTAAAAGTATTGCCAATCATCATCTTCTTCTCTGCCCTTATCTCAATGCTCTATTACATTGGTGTAATGCAATGGATCATTAAAATTATTGGTGGTGGGTTACAAAAAGCACTAGGTACTTCAAAAGCAGAATCAATGTCTGCAGCCGCTAACATCTTTGTAGGCCAAACTGAAGCACCATTAGTTGTAAAACCTTATATTAGTAAAATGTCAGATTCTGAATTATTTACGGTAATGGTAGGTGGAACAGCTTCTATCGCAGGTTCTGTTTTAGCCGGTTACGCAGGAATGGGTGTGCCGCTTACTTACCTTATCGCCGCCTCATTTATGGCTGCTCCTGCTGGGTTACTCTTTGCAAAAATTATGTACCCACAAACTGAAAAAATGGCAACTGAAACTGACGATAGCGTAGAAATCGAAAAACCAAACAACGTGGTAGAAGCATTAGCTAATGGTGCAAGTTCAGGTGTAACCTTAGCGATTAACGTTGGAGCAATGTTAATTGCATTCATTGCGGTTATCGCATTATTAAACGGCTTTATTGGTGGTATTGGTAGCTGGTTTGGTTACGAAGGTTTAACCTTACAAATTTTACTAGGTTATGTATTCCAACCACTTGCGTTCTTAATTGGTGTGCCTTGGCAAGATGCTGATATTGCAGGTCAAATGATCGGTATGAAATTAGCGGTAAACGAATTTGTAGGCTATCTTGAATTTGCCAAATACCTACAACCCGATTCAATGGTTCAGCTAAGTGATAAAACGAAAGCAATTATTACCTTCGCTTTATGTGGTTTTGCTAACTTTAGTGCGATTGCTGTATTAATTGGTGGTATTGGTAGTATGGCACCTAATCGTCGTTCAGACATCGCTCGCCTTGGCTTAAAAGCCGTTATTGGCGGTACATTAGCCAACTTAATGAGTGCAACCATTGCTGGCTTCTTTATTGGTTTAAGTGGTGCAGCACTAGCTTAAACTCAAAAAAATTCAAGCGGTTAAATTTAGTAAAATTTTTACCGAATTTAACCGCTTGCTTATTCTAAACTATAAATTAGAAATGCTTAACAACTCCCCCACAAATCATACTCATCGGCATTAGTGATGGTAACAGAAATAATTTCGCCGACTTTTACTTCCTGGTCGGATAAATTATCAACATAGACTACCCCGTCAATTTCAGGTGCGTCTGCCATTGAGCGTCCAATAATGCCTTCTTCATCAATTTCATCTACAATGACAGGTAGGGTTTTGCCGATTTTTTGTTGTAAACGGTCGGCAGAGATTTTTTGTTGTAACTGCATAAAGCGATGGAAGCGTTCTTCTTTTACCTCTTCCGGCACTTGATCCGGCATATCCGTTGCCACCGCACCATCTACCGGGCTGAATTTAAAACAGCCGACACGATCTAATTGTGCTTCTTGCAAGAAATTAAGTAAAAGTTGGAAATCTTCCTCTGTTTCGCCCGGGAAGCCAACAATAAAGGTGGAACGCAAGGTTAATTCTGGGCAAATCTCACGCCATTTTTTAATACGCTCTAAAGTACGCTCAATCGAGCCAGGACGTTTCATCGCTTTGAGAATTTTCGGGCTAGCGTGCTGTAACGGAATATCTAAATACGGTAAAATTTTGCCTGCTGCCATTAGAGGAATTAAATCATCAACGTGCGGATACGGGTAAACATAATGCAAACGCACCCAAACACCCATTGAGCCTAATTGCTCACACAAAGTAATTAAGTTGCTTTTAATCGGCATACCGTTCCAGAATACGGTTTTGGTCGCTTCTGCTTTTTTGCGATCTAATGAATAGGCAGAAGTATCTTGCGAAACCACCAAAAGCTCTTTGACACCAGCATCAACAAGACGTTTTGCCTCATCTAAAACTTGCACGATAGAACGGCTTTCTAAATCGCCACGCATTGAGGGGATAATACAGAAGGTGCAACGATGATCACAGCCTTCAGAAATTTTTAAATAAGCGTAATGCTTCGGTGTTAATTTTACCCCTTGTTTAGGCACAAGGCTGGTGTATGGATTAAACTCCGGCTTCGGTACATATTTATGCACGTGGTTCATTACCGCCTCGTAACTATGCGGACCGGTAATTTCAAGCACTTTCGGGTGAACTTCTCGAATTTGATTCTCTTTTGCCCCTAAACAACCGGTTACGATAACTTTACCGTTGGCTTCTAATGCCTCACCGATACTTTCAAGGGATTCCTGCACCGCACTATCAATAAAACCACAGGTATTTACGATGACTAAATCTGCATTTTCATAGCTTGGAATAATGTTATAACCATCGGCACGTAATTCTGTCAAAATACGTTCCGAATCAACTAAATTTTTCGGGCAACCTAAGCTGATAAACCCGATATTTGGGGAAGCACTCATATAACTCTCAATAATCAAAAAAAGAAAAAGCCTACAACTTTGTCTTGTAGGCAAAAAAGTAGGCAAGATTTTACAAAATCTTGCCTAAAATAGCGATAACAAGCGGTTATTTTTTCGTAAAATTTTGCAAACTTGTTATCTCACGCAAAACTAAAACTTAACCGATATCGTTCAGCATTGCGATTACAATCGCCGATGATTTTTCTGCCGCCAGCGGTAAAAACTCATCAAAAGAGAGATGAGATTCTTTATCTGCGACATCAGATACTGCTCTGACTACCACAAACGGCACATCAAAAGCGTGACAAACTTGAGCAATAGCCGCCGCTTCCATTTCAACCGCAATGACTGCTGGGAATTTCTCACGAATTTCAGCAATTTTTTCTTCGCCATTAACAAATAGATCACCGCTACAGATTAAACCAGATACCACATTAAACCCTGCTTTACTGGCTTCTTTTTTAGCTAAATCGACTAATTGCTCATTTGGCAAAAAGGCGGCTGGGTTGGCTGGCAACTGCCCGATTTCATAGCCAAAAGCTGTAACATCAACATCGTGGTGGCGAACTTCGGTAGAAACCAAAATATCCCCCACATTCAAACTTGAATCTAATCCACCTGCTGAACCTGTGTTAATAACAATATCCGGTTGTGTTAATTGTAGTAATAATGTCGTGCCGATTGCCGCCGAGACTTTACCGATACCTGATTGTAATAATGCAACTTTTGTATTATTTATTTTACCTTCAAAAATCTTACAGTTTGCAAATTCGGTTACTTTTGATTCAACCATTAAATTACGTAAAATTTCAACTTCTTGTGCCATTGCACCAATAATACCAATTTTCATTTTTTCTTATCTCTTATGTTTATTTGAATTTAATATTATACCCCTCATTAATAATGAGGTGGTGGGGTTTCCTCTGCTTGTGAAGCCACTTGGCTAACTTGCATCCCCTTAAATTTTTCAGCAATATGACGAATTTGAGTTTGTAACTTATCTATCGCAAATTGTTGATCAACTAATGATTGGTTTAATTCTTCAATAATAAGTTCCTGAAAAGCAACTTTTGTCTCTAATTCAGTGATTCTTGCCGTTAATGTATAATTATTATCCATTTTTTACTAAAAAAAGGTTGTATGAAACAGAATTACACTTTACCCTATCCGAATTATTCTTAACAGTTATTTTTATAAGGGAAAATTATGCTGAAAACTAAATTATCGACTATTGCTATGATTGCGAGTGCTTTTTTAGCAACTCACGCAATGGCTGAACAAAAAGCTGACCAAAAATTCGTAGATGAATCATCTTATGCGGTTGGTGTATTAATGGGAAAAAACATTGAAGGCGTAGTGGAATCCCAAAAAGAAATTTTTAGTTATAACCAAGATAAAATTTTGGCTGGTGTGCAAGATACTATCAAAAAAACTGGCAAATTAACTGATGAAGATTTACAAAAACAATTAAAAGCCTTAGATGCTTACTTAGCTGATAAAGAAGCTAAAATCAACGAAGAAAAAGCGAAAGCAACTGTTTCTGCAGGCGATAAGTTCCGTGCTGAATATAAAAAACAAAACGGTGTAAAAGAAACTGCATCAGGCTTATTATATAAAATTGAAAAAGCTGGGGAAGGCGATTCGCCAAAAGCAGAAGATACGGTAAAAGTACATTATAAAGGTACATTAACTGATGGTACGGTTTTTGATAGCTCTTATGATCGTGGGCAGCCGATTGAATTCCAATTAAACCAATTAATTCCAGGTTGGATTGAAGCTATCCCAATGCTGAAAAAAGGTGGCAAAATGGAAATCGTGGTACCACCGGCATTAGGCTATGGTGAACGTGCTACAGGGAAAATCCCAGCAAATTCAACCCTAAAATTTGAAATTGAATTATTAGATTTCAAAGCAACTAACGCGAAGAAATAAAATTTAACTTCCTCATTCAAGCTACACAAGCGGTCAGATTTATTATAAGATTTGCAAAAATTTTATAAAATCTGACCGCTTGTATTATGACTAAAAAATTCACACCGTTTTCTGATGAAGATCACGCTATTCTTGCCTCTTATTTCCCGATTGTAGATGGTATTGCCGCTTTAATCGGCGAGCATTGTGAAATCGTCTTACATTCTCTTGAGTTTCTTGAACACTCCGCTATTTATATCGCAAACGGGCATAATACTGGCCGTAAAATTGGCTCGCCAATTACCGACCGAGCGTTAAAATCGTTACATCATATGGCAACAGACAGCGTGTCTAAACCCTACTTTACCAAAGCGAAAGGTGGGATTTTGATGAAGTCGATTACCATTGCTATCCGTAACGGAAGACAATATGTGATTGGATTATTATGTATCAACATCAATTTGGAAGTGCCGACCTCACAATTTCTTAGCTCTTTTATTGCTCCAATAGATACGGAATCAGAGGTCACTTTTGCTAGCTCGGTGGAAGATTTAGTAGCTCAAACTATTCAAACCACTATTGATGATGTAATGGCAGATCGCCATATTTCCAATAATAATAAAAACCGCCAAATTGTGATTTCTTTGTTTGAGAAAGGCATTTTTGATATTAAAGATGCGATTAACCAAGTGGCAGAAAAGTTGGATATTTCTCGCCATACGGTTTATCTCTACATTCGCCAAATTAAACAGGATAATGACTAATGGACTACGTACTTGCGATTAAATCGCCCGTTTATGGCTCCCAAGGGGCATTTCTGGCTTATCAAGTGGCGGAAGAATTACTTAAGGCGAATCACACTATCCGCCAAGTGTTCTTCTTTCAAGAAGGGGTCAGTAATGCCAATGCTTTTGTTAATCCTGCTAGCGATGAAAACAATTTAGTGGAAAAGTGGCAAAATTTGGCAAAATTACACCGCTTGCCATTGCATTTATGTATTGCGGCGGCACAACGCCGAGGCGTTGTTGATGAAGTAAGTTCCCACTTAGAGCAAGCAAATTTGGCCGAGCATTTTACCCTTGCCGGGCTTGGCGAATTTAGCCAAGCGGTGTTACAAGCAGATAGATTACTGACATTCTAAAATGAAAAAATATAAATTAGCCTTTTTATTTACCCAACCGCCGTTTGGTTCGGCAATCAGTCGAGAAGGATTAGATGCCTTACTCGCCGCCAGTGCATTTTGTGATGAGCAAGAGATTGCTATTTGTTTTTTAAATGATGGTGTCTTTAATTTGGTCGCTTCTCAGCAACCTGAAAAGTTACTGCAAAAAGATCATATCTCAACCTTTAAACTGCTCGAACTTTATGATTTAAACGAATGCTTTATTTGCCAAGAATCCGTTGATTTTAGAGGATTAAATCAAGCTAAATGGATTTTACCCAATGCTCAATTTATCACGAGAGCCGAGATTTTTAAGATTCTCGCCCAAGCTGAAAAAGTGATGACTTTTTAAGGAATATCAATGCTTTATACATTTTCTAAAGCCGAATACGCTCCCGAAACCTTAAGCTCTTTTTTAACGCATTTAACCGAAAATGATGCGGTTGTTTTATGGCAAGATGGCGTGTTACAAGCGGTTAAAAATCGAGAGTTTTTTGCACATCTGCCAAATTGTTATTTATTGGAACAAGATATTACGGCCCGAAGTTTATATCAAACTACAAATACCTTTAAAAAAATCTCACTTAGTGAATTTATTATGCTAACAGAGCGTTATTCTCCACATATCGCAATATAACCCCTCTTGCTTAATTCTCTTTGTAATACTAAAGATTTTAGATTATGATGAGGTAACCATCTTACAAGGAGACACCTAATGAAAATCCAATACTTTATTCCTCTATTGGTTATTTCGCCTACACTTGCAGTAGCCGCAGAAAATAACACCTGGGTAGATCAACAACATAAATCAATCAGCGACACTTTAGATGAGTGGGCAAATGATATTAATAATTGGCTAGGTGAAACCGATCCTAATGACCCAGCATCCGCTTCATTACGTGTAATGATGGACAGTCAATGGAATAGATATGATAAATTTACTTACAAGCCTCGTGTAAGGGGTAAAATTCGATTACCTGTACTAAAAAAACATTTAAATATCGTGTTTGGTGATGATGAACTAGATAACGAAAACAGAGACAAAAATCGCACACGTAATGTATATAATCAGATTGATAAAAATAAACGTTATAACTCTCAAGAAGCTCGTGATTCCAACTCATCAATAGCATTACGCTGGTCTGACAATATTAAAGCGTTGGGGATTGAAACCGATCTTGATGGTGGTATTCGTTCTGGCGATGATGTATATGGACGTTTACGTATTAGTAGAGAATGGGATATTACCGAACAATTTAATACCCGCCTAGAACAAATTTATCGTTACGGTTCAAACAGTAAACATTATCTACGAACCAACCTTGAAAATAAATATAATGAAAGCGAAACCACTTTTATTATGAACCACACCCATTTTGAATATCGCCACGATATAGATGAAGAAAGAAGCTGGGGACATAGCTTATACCGCCAACACAACTTTAAGGAACTTAGCCGTATTAGCTACGGTATTGCTGTTGGTGGGAGACTTGACTCCAACTTATCGAAATTAAATCATTGGGGGCCTTTTGTAACCTACCGCCAGCCAATTTGGCGTAAATGGCTTTTCATTCAACCAGAAGTTTATTTCTATAATGATAAAGACAAAGATCGTAGCCACACCATTGGTACCTTCCTTCGTCTAGAAGCCATTTTCTAAAATATTTAATATTCAGGCCCCTTTGATTTTCATTAGTGGGCCTGAATTTTATTTTAATCAATTCTTTCCTCTCTTTGAGTCCATTTAAGCGAACCGAATAAAAAACAAATTAAAACAATTAAAAATCATTATCATTTAATTTCAATCAATTCTATTATGGCTAAATTTTGTTATAAATTGATTCCTTTATCACAATATTGAATTGATATAATGAATATTCAAAATCTTAATTGGACTCCCCAACAAGCTTCCCCCAATGCCTTCCCTGAACGGCAAGCCTTAATGCCGATTTGGGGCGGCGAAAATATCAACCGAGGCGAATGGCAATCGGTTTGGCAACAACAAGCCACTTATGCTTTAAAAGAAGACGGTGTCGCCTATTTTCATATTCCCTTTTGTGCTAGCCACTGCATTTTCTGTGGTTTTTATCGTAATGCGTGGAAAGAGGGATACAGCAAAAGCTATACCGACCGAGTAATTGCCGAACTTGCCTATGAAGCGACATTACGCCACAGCGAAGGTAAAATTCGAGCCGTTTATTTTGGTGGTGGTACACCAACAGCATTGCATACCGAAGATTTGGTTCGCTTAATCCGTGCCTGCTACCAATATTTACCTCTCGCCGAGGATTGCGAATTTACGATTGAGGGCAGAATTAGCCATTTTGATATTGAAAAAGCCAAAGCTTGCATTGAGGCTGGAGTAAATCGGATCTCTATCGGTATTCAAACCTTCAATTCCGCCCTGCGTAAACGCCTTGGGCGGAAACACAGTGGCGAAGAGGCACTGGAGTACCTAACTGCCCTTACCGAACTTGATGCGGTTATTGTGGCGGATTTAATCTTCGGTTTACCCAACCAAAGCGATGAAATTTGGCAGAAAGATATTGAGATCGCCGCCAGCCTGCCGATTGCCGGTTTGGATATTTATGCGTTCAACAATTACCCTTTTTTACCGATTAACCGCCTGATCGAACACGGCACGTTACCTGCCCCAGCAGGCTTTGATACACAGAGTTTGCATTATGCATATGCTGTAGAATATTTAACGAAATCGGGCTGGCAACAAGTCAGCAACAATCATTTTGCCTTTCCAAATAGGGGCGAACGCAATCGCTACAACACCTTGGTAAAATCCAATATGCCGTGCTTGGCGTTCGGCTCGGGAGCAGGCGGTAACTTTGGCGGATTAAGCTATCAAGTGCAGTCCGATCTCAACCGCTATTTAAATTCGCCACCTGATCAAAAAAACCTATCTTATTTAAGTAAACACGGCGAACACAAACCCCTGCTCGGTACCATTCAGCACAGCATTGAGTTAGGGTATTTAGACACTACCCCATTCATTGATAATTCAAAAGCGACAAAGCTATTACACCAATGGCAAACATTGAATTTGCTGAAACTTGAAGGCAAAATGGCAACACTTAACACCAGCGGACGATATTGGTCGCCAACGCTAATCCGCAAACTGATGCTGACACTCCCCGAATCAAAAAAGGAACAGATAATGACAACACAATTAAATACAGAACTAACTGATAAATTACGTGAAAATTTAAAAGCCAACCCAGGGCAAATTTTAGAAATGCTTGCCGGAATGAACCAATGTAGCCTCGAAAGCGTTATCAACTGCCTGCCAAGTGAAATGGTAATGAAAACCGATGGAGACCGTTTTGTGGAAATTATGCAAGCGATTGCCAGTTGGAATGAGCCGGTTACTTTTATTCTCCATACCCCAGATGCGATTGCCGAAGTGACTGGCAAACTGCCACAAGGGAAAATCGCCCGAGGTTTTTACAACTTTGACCACAATGAAGAAGGAGGCATACACGGACATTTACGCTATGAAAATTGTGCCAGTATCTATTTATTAGATCGCCCATTTATGGGAAAACGCACCGTCGCACTTACCTTTATCAACCGTAGTGGCGAGGCAATGTTTAAGGTTTTCGTAGGACGAGATGAAAAGGGGCAACTGCGTGAAAATCAAATTAGTGCTATGCAACAACTGATGAAAGGAGAGAGTGAATGATCTTAGTCTGCGGTGCAAACGGCTTACTTGGTAGAGCCATTTGCGAAAAGTTATCTTCAACAGAAACTATTGCGGTATTACGTAAAGCACCAACCGATAACTATTTTAGCGAGAGAAATATCCAGACAGAAATAGCAGATTTACTCGATCCGCAAGCGTGTAATAAGTTATTAGCTAAAACACAACCCCAACTACTAATTACAGTGGTTGGCGGTAAAAATGAGCAAGGTGTGCGTAGCGATAAAACCGCCAATATCAACCTAATACAAGCGGTCGAAAATTTCTCAAAAAATACCAAAGTAATTTTAGTCACTAGCGTAGGTTGCGGGGAACAATGGGATAAAATCAGCCCTAAAGCCCAACAAGCACTAGGAGAGGCATTAGTCGCCAAAACAGAAGCGGAAAACTACCTAAAACAAAGCTCACTTAACTGGCTAATTATCCGCCCCGGCGGTTTAAATAATGATGATGAACACCACCAATTCCACATTGTTAAAGAGTTACCCCAAGAGAGAAAAATGTACGTTAGCCGAAAATCCGTGGCGACAGGCATTATTGAGCTGATAAATCGTAATGAAAACCGAGAAGTTTATTCCATAATCAATCAAGAGTAGGTTATTACTCACAACGCTGATGGTGCGAGTGTCCCACTCGTACCACAGTGGACGCTGGCACTATCGGGGTGAATGTTTTCTGAAAGATTGATTTCAGATGGTGCTTCGGCAAAAGCGGCATTTTGAAACCACAGGAAACAATTATGTTAGAACAACTTATCACTCAACTGTACCAAAAGAAAAATGCCCAACAAGCTATACAGATGGCGGTGTATATGAAGAATCAGTTCCCATTTTTAGGCATTCGAATGCCTGAACGGAAAAAGTTATGTACTGCCTATTTCAAGCAGGAGAAAGCGAAAAAGCATATTGATTGGCAAGCTGTGGAACGTCTTTGGGCATTGCCGGAGCGTGAATTTCAATATATTGCTGCCGATTATTTGCACATCATGCAGTCGTTTTTGACCGAGCAGGATTTGCCCCGTTTGCAAAAACTGGTTACCACCAAATCATGGTGGGATACGGTGGACAACTTGGATCAAACCATTGGTAACATCCGCTTTCCCTGCCAAACCGTCGATGACGCAATGTTGTCGTGGAGCAAGGCGGACAATATCTGGTTACGTAGAGTGGCGATTAACCATCAGCTTTTACGCAAAGAGAAAACTAAACCGGAGCTGTTAAAACGGATTTTGCTGAACAATCTCAACCAAACCGAGTTTTTTATCAATAAGGCAATGGGATGGATTTTGCGTGATTATTCCAAAACCAATCCCGAATGGGTGCGGACGTTTATCACCGAAAACAAAGCAGGCTTGTCCCAATTGACGCTCAGAGAAGCAGAAAAATATTTGTAGAACACACATAGGTACGGTTAGATTATTCCGTCGAGTGTAACTGTACCCCCGATGGCGCGAGTGTCCCACTCGTGCCAAAAACAAACGGTTAATTTACCACCAAAGTTTGCAAAAAATAAGAAAAATCCAACCGCTTGTATATAATCAAAAGTTATACAAAATAGCTTCTTATACTTTCCTTTCAATATAAAAATTCTGCAAAATCTCCTCATTGAATTCTTAACTTAAATAAATATGCCGTTACTCTCTATTCAAAATTTGCATAAAAAATATGGCGAAACCGTTGCGATTAACAATCTCAGTTTAGATTTACACAAAGGGGAAGTCGTGGTGTTACTAGGGCCTTCTGGCTGTGGAAAAAGTACCTTACTTCGTTGTATTAATGGGTTGGAGGAAAAACAAGGTGGTGCAATTCGTATGCAAGGTGTAGGCGAATTTGGTAATGATTTAAGTTGGGAGCAATCCCGTCAAAAAGTGGGAATGGTGTTCCAAAGTTATGAACTCTTTGCTCACTTGAATGTTATCGACAATATTTTGCTTGGCCCTCTAAAAGCACAAAACCGTAAACGAGAAGAGGTTGAGGCTCAAGCGGACTTACTGCTAAAACGTGTTGGCTTATTTGACCGAAAAACTGCATTTCCTCGCGAATTATCAGGTGGGCAAAAACAGCGAATTGCGATTGTAAGAGCATTATGTATGAACCCAGAAGTGATTTTGTTAGATGAAATCACCGCAGCGTTAGACCCAGAAATGGTGCGAGAAGTGCTTGATGTGGTATTAGAGCTAGCAGAGGAAGGAATGTCGATGCTGATTGTTACCCACGAAATGGGCTTTGCGGAAAAAGTGGCAGATCGGATTGTGTTTATTGATAAAGGCGAGATTATTGAACAATCGCCACCACACGAATTTTTTAAAGCACCAAAAACCGAACGGGCAAAACAATTTTTACACGGAATGGATTATTAACCATTTCAAAAATAATCAAAAACTAGCTTTCACAACATCATAATGAGGAGTTATCTATGAAACTTAATACAATTATTACCACAGTAGCCATTGCTCTAGGTTTAACTGCTAGCTTACAAGCGAAAGATTTAGCACAAATTAAAGAAGATGGTGTAATCCGCATTGCCGTATTCGGCGATAAACCACCATTTGGTTATATCGATTCAAACGGTAAAAACCAAGGTTTTGATGTAGAAATTGCCAAAGACATTGCTACCGATCTTCTTGGCAGCCCCGATAAAGTAGAATTTGTGCTGACAGAAGCGGCTAATCGTGTTGAATTTTTACGTTCTGACAAAGTGGATTTAGTGCTGGCTAACTTTACGCAAACACCACAACGTGCAGAAGTGGTTGATTTTGCCAGCCCATATATGAATGTTGCCTTAGGTGTGATTTCACCAAAAGATGCCCCAATTACAGATGTCGCCCAACTGAAAGGCAAGACGTTGTTAGTTAATAAAGGCACAACGGCAGATACGTATTTCAGCAAAAATCATCCTGAAATCAAATTGTTAAAATACGATCAAAATACCGAAACTTTCGATGCTTTAAAAGATGGTCGTGGTGTGGCTCTTGCTCACGATAACGCTCTACTTTGGGCCTGGGCAAAAGAGAACCCAACTTATGATGTAGCAATTAGTAGCCTTGGCGAGAAAGAAAATATCGCCCCTGCGGTACAAAAAGGTAATCAAACATTACTGGATGCAGTAAACCAGTCAATTGCGAATTTCAAAACTAACGGTAAATTAAAAGCCGCTTATGAAAAAACACTTGTGCCGGTATATGGTGAAAAAGAAGATTTATTAGCAAAATAAGATTTGCAAAATATCTTTAAAAAATAACCGCTTGTAAAAGCAAAAAACCTTATTCATCACTGAATAAGGTTTTTTCTTAGCTAATTACTCAACCGTTACCGCTTTTGCAAGGTTACGAGGTTGATCCACATCGGTGCCTTTAATTAAGGCGATGTGGTATGAAAGTAGTTGTAATGGCACGGTGTAGAAAATCGGTGCTGTTACTTCATCTACTTTCGGTAATACGATAGTTTTGAAGCCCTCTGTTTCTTCAAAACCTGCATCGTGATCTGCAAAGACATATAACTGACCGCCACGTGCACGCACTTCTTCAATGTTTGATTTTACTTTTTCAAGTAAATCATTTTCCGGTGCAACCACCACAACTGGCATTTCACTATCAATTAACGCTAATGGACCGTGTTTTAATTCGCCTGCCGCATAAGCTTCTGCGTGGATGTATGAAATTTCTTTTAATTTCAATGCCGATTCCATCGCAATTGGGTAGTATTCGCCACGGCCTAAGAATAATGTGTGGTGTTTATCGGCAAAATCTTCTGATAATTTTTCGATTTGCTTATCAAACACTAATGCACTTTCAATTTGTGCCGGTAAGCGTTGTAAAGATTGTACAATGTGATGCTCTTGTTCTTCGCTCATACGACCTTGTAAGCGACCAATCGCCACATTTAATAATAATAAACAAGTTAATTGCGTAGTAAAGGCTTTTGTTGAAGCAACGCCAATTTCCACCCCTGCTTTTGTTAAGAAAGCAAAATCGGATTCACGTACTAATGATGAACTTGCCACATTACATACTGTCATTGCCGCCATATAGCCAGACTCTTTCGCTAAACGAAGTGCCGCTAAAGTATCTGCAGTTTCGCCCGATTGAGAAAGCGTAATCAATAAGCTATTCGGACGTGTAACAAATTTACGGTAACGGAACTCAGAAGCAATTTCCACATCACAACTTACCCCTGCGATTGATTCAAACCAATAGCGTGCAACCATACCTGCATTATAAGAAGTACCGCAAGCCACAATTTGTACGTGTTCCACTTTTGATAAAATTTCCGCTGCATTTGGTGCAATTGCTGAAACATCAACTTTACCGTCGTGAATACGACCATCTAAGGTATTCATAATCGCAACCGGCTGTTCAAAAATTTCTTTTTGCATATAGTGGCGATATGGGCCTTTATCTGCCGCATCTGCTTCAAAGTTACCTTCGTGAATTTCACGCTCAACTTTGTTGCCTTGGCGGTCGTAAATTTCTACTGAACGACGGGTAATTTCTGCCACATCACCTTCTTCTAAATAGGCAAAACGGCGGGTTACACTTAATAATGCTAGCGGGTCTGAAGCTAGAAAGTTTTCGCCAACACCGTAACCGATAACAAGTGGGCTACCTGAACGAGCCACGATTAAATGCTCCGGCTCTTCTTCGTTTAAAACAACGGTACCGTAAGCACCACGCAATTGCACCACCGTTTTTTGCACTGCTTCTAATAATGAAGAAGCTGAACGTAATTCCCACTCAACTAAGTGAGCAATAACTTCGGTATCAGTTTGGGACTGGAATACATAACCACGCTCTTGTAAAACAACTTTTAACTCTTCGTAGTTTTCAATAATACCGTTATGTACAACGGCAATTTTACCGCTACGATGAGGGTGAGCATTGGTTTCTGAAGGCTCTCCGTGCGTTGCCCAACGAGTATGAGCAATACCAGTTCCACCTAATAAAGGCTTAGCTTCTAATGCTTCATCTAATGCTTTTACTTTCCCTACACGGCGTACAATCTGCATTTTCTTTTCATCGGCATTTAATACCGCCACACCGGCTGAGTCATAACCACGATATTCTAAACGATGTAAGCCATCTACTAAGATTTCTGCAATATCACGTTGTGCTACCGCACCAACAATTCCACACATAAATTTACTTTCCTATGTTGTTAAGTTTAAAGATTCTGTTTATTTAGCAATGACCACTTCGACACCCATTTTTTCGATTTGTTCTTTCGTTTCGAAACTTAATTGGTTGTCTGTAATAATTTTTGTGATTTTGCTCCACTCTAATTCAATATTTGGCATTTTCCGCCCGATTTTTTGTGATTCAATAAGCACTATCACTTCTCGGCTAACCTCTGCCATTACTTGACTTAAACCGACTAATTCATTAAAAGTGGTTGTGCCTCGGCTGAGATCTAATCCGTCAGCCCCAATAAATAATTGGTCAAAATCATAAGAACGTAGCACCTGTTCTGCAACTTTTCCTTGGAAGGATTCAGAACGAGCGTCCCAAGTTCCACCTGTCATTAAAACAGTCGGCTCACATTCTAATGCCGTTAATTCTGTCGCTAAATTGAGGGAATTAGTCATTACCACCAAACCCGTTTGATTTAATGCTTTGACTAATGCCCCTGTTGTACTACCGCTATCAATAATGATGCGATTATGCTCTCGAATACAATCACGAGCGGCTTGGGCAATCTGTTTCTTTTGAACTGAAAGTTGTTCATTAAATGATTCCTCCATCATTTCTGATGGGATTTTCACCGCTCCACCATATTTTCGCAATAAAAAACCACTTTCTTCCAAAGCGGTTAAATCTTTACGAATCGTCACTTCTGATGTTTCAAAAAGGGTTGCAAGCTCATCTACGCTTACCTCACTTTGTGATTGCACCATTTGCACAATAAGGTGGCGACGTTGTTGGGTATTACGTTTTGACATTTTACTGCCCTTTCTTTCGTTTCAAAACTTAGAGTATTATAACGAAACCAATAAGAAAGAAAAAGAGAAAAGTTCACTATTACAAAATTTCGACAAAATAAAACCGCTTGTTTGTAAATCTTCCGATCTACACAACAAGCGGTCTATTTTTCTTTATTTTTTACAATTATTTTATTTGGCTACCAATTACACCACCTAAAGCTGCACCACCTAAGGTTGCACCTGTTGATTCGCCAATAGCGTGACCAGCTACTCCACCAACTGCAGCACCAATAGCGGTGTTACGTTGTGTTTCCGTCATATTACTACAAGCTGATACCGTAGCCATTAATGCAACAACACTAAAAACTTTTAAAATAGATTTCATAATCATTCCTCATATTAATAAAACTAGCTAACTTTTGCTAACTACCTTATAAGATTAACTTTACATAAAAAGGTTCAATTTATACCTGAATATAATTAGTTGAATTTATTAAATTTTATTCATCTTAAGAACTTATTCCTTGAACTGTGAGGTTGCTCACAGAATTCAATGCTATTTATTGTTATAGTTAAAATCCTTTCCTTCATAACTATTCAGGGGCATAAATATGAAACTAAAAGTATTATCTTTAGCACTCTCAACATTGTTACTTGGCTCAGTATTCTCTCAATCAGCTTTAGCTGCGGGTCGTCTTGTTGTTTATTGCAGTGCTACCAATGAACTTTGTGAGCAAGAAATCCAAGCTTTTGGTAAAAAACATGATGTTAAAGTTTCTTTTGTGCGTAACGGTTCTGGTAGCACCTTGGCAAAAATTGAAGCGGAAAAAAATAATCCACAAGCTGATGTTTGGTACGGTGGCACCTTAGATCCGCATTCACAAGCAGCAGAAATGGGATTATTACAACAATATCAATCGCCTAATCTTGAGCAAATTATTGAAAAATTTAGAGATCCTGCAAAATTAAAAGGGAACTATTCATCTGTCGTATATATGGGGATTTTAGGCTACGGTGTGAATCTTGACCGTTTAAAAAAATTAGGCATTGAAAAAGTCCCTAGCACTTGGGAAGACTTATTAGACCCACGTTTAGCTGGCGAAATTCAAATTGCAGACCCGCAAAGTTCAGGTACAGCTTATACTGCGATTGCAACTTTCGTTCAACTTTGGGGCGAAGAAAAAGCCTTTGAATATTTCCGTAAATTACATAAAAACATTTCGCAATATACAAAATCAGGAATTACTCCAGCTCGTAATACCGCCCGTGGCGAAACAACTATCGGCATCGGTTTCTTACACGACTATGCGATTGAGAAGAAAAACGGGGCGAATATTGATATGACGGTACCAAGTGATGGTACGGGCTACGAATTAGGCGGTGTGAGTATTCTTAAAGGTGCAAGAAACTTAGATAATGCTAAACTCTTTGTCGATTGGGCTCTTTCAAAAGAAGCACAAGAACTCTCTTGGCAAAAAGGTAATGCATTCCAAGTATTAACCAATACAACTGCTGAAGCATCCCCTTATTCACTTGACCCGAAAGACTTAAATCTGATCGATTACGATTTTGAGAAATATGGTTCAAGCGAAGAACGTAAACGCTTAATTGATAAATGGGTCAATGAAGTAAAATTAGCTAAGTAAGTTTATATAAGATAAGTATCAGGAGAAAATTATGAAATTATCAAAAATAGCTTTATCTCTTTCTAGCCTGTGCCTTGCAAGTTTATTAGCTAGTCCTGAAACTTTTGCATCTCCATCAGGAAGAGTTGTTGTATATTGCAGTGCTCAAAATGTTGTATGTGAAAAGGCTGTTCAAGGTTTCTCGGAAAAATATAACATTAAAGCATCATTTATTCGTAATAGCTCTGGTAGTACATTGGCTAAAATAGATGCAGAGAAAAACAACCCCCAAGCAGATGTGTGGTATGGAGGTCCGTTTGATACCCATTTACAAGCTGTAGAGTTAGGTCTTATTGAACCTTATTCATCCCCTAAATTGGCCGAAGTCCTTCCTAGATTTCAAAAACTAGGTAATGGAAGTAGTTCTGTGGTCTATATGGGGGTTTTAGGCTTCGGTGTAAATACAGATAGATTAAAAAAACTAGGTATTAATGAACTGCCAAAATGTTGGAAGGATTTATTAGATCCTCGCTTAAAACATGAAATCCAATTAGCTGATCCACAAAGCTCTGGTACTGCTTATACTGCAATATCTACGTTTATTCAATTATGGGGAGAAAATTCTGCATTTGATTATCTTAAAAAGCTTCATCAAAATATTTCTCAATATCCTAAAGCTGGTACTGCCCCATCTAGAAACACCGCTCGAGGAGAAACTGCAATAGGAATTGGATTTCTACAGAATTACTCATTTGAAAAAGAAAATGGTGCACCTATTGAGTTAATAGTTCCTTGCGAAGGAACTGGTTATGAGTTAGGCGGTATCAGTATTATTAAAAATGCTCGTAATTTGGAAAATGCAAAATTATTTGCAGATTGGGTAATGTCTAAAGAAGCACAAGAATTATCTTGGCAGAAAGCTCAATCTCACCATATTCCAACAAATATTAATGCAGAGCCATCTCCATATTCTCTTAAACCAGCTGATTTGAACCTTATTAATTATGATTTTGATAAATTTGGTTTAAATGAAGTTCGTAGCAGACTTATTGACAAATGGGTGACAGAAGTTAAATTAGCAAAATAATTATTGTTTTATGGAGGCTGTATGAGGGAACAGACACAAATATTAAAAGGTAATATAATTTGGATTTTCTTGTCATTTATCGGTTTTATAATATTACCGACAATGACACTACACTATGGTATAACAGATTCTACTGCAGACGAAATTTATGCTGCAATGGGATGGAGTAAACCAAATTTAAGTTGGGCTTGGTTCGGTTCTCTACTAATTTTACCGATAATTACTTATTTATCAAAAGATAAGAGTGAATCAAATCAGGGAAAGCTTGAATTAATATCCATTTTGGCTATCTTTTCCTTTGTATTTGTATCGGCAATTCTCCAAAAATTCAGCCTTGGATATTCAATTTTCATATTAGTAGTATCACTGGTTGCTCTCGCAACAAATGCATTGGCTAAAATGAAATTTATGCAAGGGGATAAATTTATTATTTTTTCCCTTCTCAGCATAATATTACTTATTTTCTTCTTTATTGTTTATCCAACATTTGCGATTTTTCTTTCTATGTTTTATAACGGCTCGGAATTCGTTCCGAGTCAAGTTTTCAATATCGTAAGCAAACCTTACGTTCTACGTATTATTACAAATTCATTAAGCGTAGCATTTACTATTGGGATTTTATCTACACTATTTGGATTACTTTTTGCTCTTTATACTACAAGAATTGCAAAACGTACTGCTGTAATAGGTAAAATATTCTCTATCTTACCTATTGTTACACCACCATTTGTTGTTGGGCTTGGTGTTACTTTAATGCTTGGTCGCTCAGGCTATGTAACATCATTTTTAGTTGAGTATTTTGGGTTTAGTAGTAACTGGTTATATGGTTTTACTGGAATAGTAATAGCTCATACATTAGCTCTTACTCCAATGTCATTTATGATCTTAGAAGGAGCATTAAAATCTATCCATCCTTCTATTGAGGAAGCATCTTACACGTTAAGATCTAACCGTTATCAGACATTTTTTAATATTATTTTCCCTCTATTAAAACCTGCACTAGCTAATTCATTCTTAGTTGTTGCAATTCAATCTCTGGCTGATTTTAGTACCCCATTGGTTCTTGGGGGTAGTTTTGATGTTATTTCATCACAGATTTATTTCTATATTGCAGGTTCCCAATTAGATTATGCTTCTGCGAGCACACTAGGAACTATATTACTTATTTTTTCTTTAGCTATCTTTGTTATTCAATATTGGTGGATAGGAAACCGCTCTTACGTTACGGTCTCGGGCAAATCATATCGGGGAGATGTGCAAGAGCTACCAATAACTTTAAAATACATCACAATTTTCACTTTGGGTTTTTGGGTTATTTTTAATGCTGTTTTATATGGAAGCATATTCTACGGTAGCTTTACTAAAAACTGGGGGGTAGATTATAGTCTAACATTAGATAATTACATTAACCTATTCGGACAAGGTTTTAGTGATGGAGCTTGGCCATCTTTAATTCAAACTGTTATTTTTGCAGCAAGTGCAGCTCCTATTACAGCTATATTTGGTCTGCTTATAGCCTATATTACTGTGAGACGAGATTTCAAAGGTAAAAAAACCCTAGAATTTTTAACATTGCTTTGTTTTGCTGTACCTGGTACGGTAGCTGGTGTTTCTTATATCATTGCGTTTAATGATGCTCCTATCTATATTACCGGAACAGGGTTAATTATTGTTTTATCAATGGTAATGCGTAATATGCCTGTTGGTATGCGTGCTGCTGTGGCGGGATTAGGCCAACTAGATAAATCCCTTGATGAAGCCTCTCTCTCTCTTAAAGGAAGTTCATTTAAGACCATAATCTATATCGTATTCCCTTTACTAAAACCAGCTCTACTTTCTGCTCTGGTTACTAGCTTTGTGCGTGCGATGACAACAGTTAGTGCAATCGTATTTTTGGTTACGGCGGATACGCGAGTAGCCACTTCCTATATTTTAAATCGCGTGGAAGATGGCGAATATGGTATTGCTATTGCCTACGGCTCTATTCTGATTGTCGTAATGATGGCTATTATTTTAATTTTTGACTGGATTGTTGGTGATACTCGCATTGCCCGTTCCAAAGCGAAAAAGATGTAAATAAGGATAAGAACAATGCAACAAAATGATTTCTTAGTATTAAAAAATATCACTAAATCTTTCGGTAAAGCAACCGTTATTGATAATCTTAATCTCTCTATTAAAAAAGGCTCAATGGTAACGCTACTCGGGCCTTCAGGTTGTGGAAAAACGACCGTCCTTCGATTAGTAGCAGGATTAGAAAATCCAACTTCTGGTCAAATATTTATTGATGGCGAAGATGTTACACAAAGCTCTATCCAAAACCGAGATATTTGTATCGTATTCCAATCTTATGCATTATTCCCACATATGTCGATTGGCGATAACGTCGGCTACGGCTTAAAAATGCAAGGTGTGGCGAAAGAAGAACGCTTAGCACGTGTAAAAGAAGCTTTAGAATTAGTGGATCTTGCAGGCTTTGAAGACCGATTTGTTGATCAAATCTCAGGCGGACAGCAACAACGTGTTGCCCTTGCTCGAGCTTTAATTCTCAAACCAAAGGTATTACTTTTCGATGAACCTCTAAGTAACCTTGATGCTAACTTACGCCGCTCAATGCGTGAAAAAATTCGTGAATTACAACAGCGACTTAATATAACATCGCTTTATGTTACCCACGATCAATCCGAAGCCTTCGCCGTATCAGACCAAGTTATCGTAATGGATAAAGGTGTGATTAAACAGCAAGATACCGCAAAAATGCTTTACTTACAGCCAAATTCATTATTTTTAGCGAATTTTATGGGGGAATCGACAATCTTACCGGCAATAAAAACCGATAATCATATTCAGATTGGAAACTTCTATTTCACGCTTGAAAATGCAGAACGCTTTAATGTGCCAAATGGGGATTGTTTAGTCGGTATTCGCCCAGAGGCAATTCAATTGAAAAACACAGGAGAAGAGAGCCAACATTGCCAAATTAAACACGCTGTTTATATGGGAGCACATTGGGAAATTATTGTGGAATGGCAAGGCAAAGAAATTATGGTAAATCTAAACCCTGATCAATATGATGAAGCCCAATCTGAATTCTATATTCATTTAAGCTCCAAAGGGATTTTCTTACTAAAAAGTGAATAAAGCTTTATTATAACTTAAAGCTTATTTTAAAACCTTACCGATATAGTAGATAAAATTGCTTTTATCTACTATATTAATCTCAGAATATACAAAACATATTAGAGTCTTAGGTCTATTTTTCTATTCCTCTTACGCTACAAAAAACAAAACCCCAAGTATCTCTACTCAGGGTCTATTATTCAATCTGGCGATGTCCTACTCTCACATAGCGAAACACTACACTACCATCGGCGTTACTGCGTTTTACTTCTGAGTTCGGAATGGAGTCAGGTAGCACCACAGCACTATGGTCGCCAGAATATTCGGTTAATAATCAATGACTTTCTCTCGCCATCAATCATTCTTTATTTCTATTTATTCTTTATTCTTCAATCTAAAATCCAAAAACAAGCTAAAAACATTTGAGTGTTGTATAATTAAGCCTCTCGGGCAATT
>NZ_JAQSJE010000007.1 GCF_028649535.1 Mannheimia cairinae
TGGCTGGCTGGCTGGCTGGTAAGCATTGTATTTCCCTTTTTTTATAAGACCAAACTATTTTATATCAAATTTCTAAAAATTTTTATCTGTATTCAGAAGTTAAATTTATGGCAGAATTTCACGAGAAATTGGGTTTTGGAGTGAAATTAAAGTTTCTGTTGATTGAATTTCGTCAATCGACTGAATTTTTCCAGCTAACACTGAGTGAAGCTCTTCAATAGTTCTTGTCATCACTTTAATAAAAATAGAATAGTTACCAGTGGTGTAATAAGCTTCAACTACTTCATCAAAAGCACTTAGTTTTTCAATTACTTTATCGTAATCTTTGGCCGATTTTAAAATAACACCAATAAAACAGCAGACATCATAGCCCAACTTGCGTTCATCTACGACGATTTTAGTGGCTTTAATCATACCCGCTTGACGCATTTTCTCAACCCGAACGTGAATAGTAGCGGCACTTACACCAAAATTTTTCGCCATTTCTGCATAAGGTGTGCGGGCATCTTTAATTAACCAGCGTAAAATTTGCTGATCTAACTTATCTATTTCATATTTTGTATGATTTTTACTGTGCATTTTTCATTCCACAATCAAACTTTATTAAAAATAATTTAATATTTAACTATAAAAATAAAATATTATCCACTCATATTAATTTTTTATTTGATAAACATTGCATTTTTTGCAAAATTCTTTAAATTAACCACATTACACACATAATCAAACAAGGCAGTAAAATGAAAAAATCCTTTATCTTACAACAACAAGAAATCAGTTTTGTTAAAAACACCTTTACGCAATATTTAATTGATAAATTAGGCATTATTGAAGTACAAGGCCCAATTTTAAGTGAAGTGGGCAACGGTATGCAGGATAATCTTTCCGGTATCGAAAAAGCGGTAAAAGTAAATGTGAAATGTATTCCTGATGCTACTTTTGAAGTGGTACATTCATTAGCAAAATGGAAACGCCATACTTTAGCACGCTTTGGTTTTAAAGAGGGCGAAGGCTTATTTGTACATATGCAGGCATTACGCCCAGATGAAGATTCTTTAGACCGCACCCACTCTGTTTATGTTGATCAATGGGACTGGGAAAAAGTAATCCCTGAAGGTCGTCGTAACTTCGATTATTTAAAAGAAACGGTAAACGAAATCTATAAAGCGATTCGTTTAACAGAATTAGCGGTGGAAGCTCGTTTTGATATTCCGTCTGTACTGCCAAAACAAATCACCTTTGTTCACAGCGAAGATTTAGTACAACGCTATCCGAATATGACCGGCAAAGAACGTGAAAATGCAATCTGTAAAGAGTGTGGTGCAGTGTTCTTAATTGGTATCGGTGGTAAATTATCAGACGGTAAACCACACGATGGGCGTGCACCAGACTATGATGATTGGACAACAGAATCAGAGCAAGGCTACAAAGGCTTAAACGGCGATATTTTAGTGTGGAACGAAGAATTAGGCACAGCGTTCGAGCTTTCTTCAATGGGTATTCGTGTTGATGAAAAAGCCTTACGTTTGCAAGTTTCATTGACAGGCGATGAAGATCGCTTAGCAATGGATTGGCATCAAGATTTATTAGCAGGTAAACTTCCACTTTCTATCGGTGGCGGTATCGGGCAATCTCGCTTAGTGATGTTCTTATTACGCAAAAAACATATCGGCGAAGTGCAATCTAGCGTATGGCCAAAAGCTGTATTAGAAGAGTTTGAGAATATTCTTTAATTAAATCATACAAGCGGTTGTTTTTGCAAAAAAGTTTACAAAAACAACCGCTTACATAAAATAAAAGCTGAATAGATTTTATTCTATTCAGCTTTTTTACTTTGTTTTATTATCGTCTATTTGCTAATTTTGAATTGACAATTTCGTAAACACGTAATTTTGCAATCTCACGTGATAATTTCGCTGATAAATCAGCATTGTTAGTTTTATTTAACGTTTCTTCTGCTTTGCGTTTTGCATTTAAGATACGTTGTTGATCTAACTCTTCACCACGAATCGCAATATCAGCAAGCACCGTAACAACGGTTGGCTGAACCTCTAAAAAACCACCTGATACATAGATAAATTCTTCTTTACCATCATCAAGAGTATATTTAACCATACCTGGTCTAATAGAAGTTAAAAGTGGAGTATGCCCTGCATACACACCTAATTCACCTTCAATACCACTGACACGTACGCTAACGACTTGTCCTGTAAAAATTTTCTTTTCAGCACTGACAATATTAAGTTCAAATTGCGTAGTCATTTGTTCTCCTTATCCCTTTTGGTTTAGGGAACAATTACATTTTTGCTGCTCTTTCAACAACTTCGTCAATAGAACCTGCCATATAGAACGCTTGTTCTGGAATATGGTCGTAATCACCTTCTAAAATACCTTTAAAGCCACGAATAGTTTCTTTTAATGGTACATATTTACCTGGTGTACTGTTGAATACTTCAGCAACGAAGAATGGTTGTGATAAGTAACGTTCGATTTTACGTGCACGTGCTACCACTAATTTATCGTCTTCTGATAATTCATCCATACCAAGAATTGCAATAATATCTTTCAATTCTTTATAGCGTTGTAATACCGTTTGTACACCACGAGCAACATCATAGTGTTCTTGTCCCACAACTAATGGGTCTAGCTGACGTGATGTTGAGTCTAATGGATCTACCGCAGGGTAAATACCAAGAGATGCGATATTACGGCTTAATACAACAGTTGAGTCTAAGTGAGCAAAGGTTGTAGCAGGCGATGGGTCAGTTAAGTCATCCGCAGGAACGTAAACCGCTTGCACAGACGTAATAGAGCCTGTTTTTGTTGAAGTAATACGTTCTTGTAATACACCCATTTCTTCTGCAAGTGTTGGCTGATAACCTACCGCAGATGGCATACGACCTAACAATGCTGATACTTCTGTACCTGCAAGTGTATAACGGTAGATATTATCTACGAAGAATAATACATCACGACCTTCATCACGGAATTTTTCAGCCATTGTTAAACCTGTTAAAGCAACACGTAAACGGTTACCTGGTGGTTCATTCATCTGACCATAAACTAATGATACTTTATCAATAACGTTAGAATCTGTCATCTCGTGGTAGAAGTCATTACCCTCACGAGTACGCTCACCCACCCCCGCAAACACCGAATAACCGTTATGCTCGGTTGCGATGTTACGGATTAATTCCATCATATTTACTGTTTTACCTACACCAGCACCACCGAATAAACCTACTTTACCCCCTTTTGCGAATGGGCAAATTAAGTCAATTACTTTGATACCTGTTTCAAGTAATTCAGTACTGTTTGATTGCTCTTCGTAGCTTGGTGCAGCACGGTGGATTCCCCAACGCTCTTCTTCACCAATAGGGCCTTTCTCATCGATTGGCTCACCTAATACGTTCATAATACGACCCAATGTTTGTGTACCAACTGGTACTTGGATTGGGTTATTTGTATTTTCAACTTTTAAACCACGTTTTAAACCATCTGATGAACCTAATGCGATACAACGCACTAAGCCACCACCTAATTGTTGTTGAACTTCAAGGGTTAAACCTGATTCAACTTTTAAGGCTTCATAAATTGCTGGTACTGCATCTTGCGGGAATTCAACGTCAATCACCGCACCGATGATTTGTACAATTTTTCCTGTTGCCATTACCGTTCCTCTATCTGTTAAATTGCTGCAGCGCCTGCAACAATTTCATTTAATTCATTTGTAATGCTTGCTTGGCGAGCTTTGTTGTACACTAATTGTAATTCATCAATTAATGTACCCGCATTGTCTGTTGCGGCTTTCATTGCTACCATTCGAGCGGCTTGTTCAGAAGCAAGGTTATCGACAACTGCTTGGAATACCTGAGTTTCAATATAACGAACAAGTAAACTATCAAGTAAAGCTTGTGGATTTGGTTCATAAATATAATCCCAAGCACCTTGATTATCTAATTCATCATTTTCTAATTTCGGTAAAGGAAGGAGTTGTGCAATAACAGGTTTTTGCGACATTGTATTTTCAAAACGGTTATAAGCCACATACACAGCATCTAACTCTCCATTGCGATAAGCATCGATAATATCATCAACTGCCCCAACAATAGATTCCATTTCTGGAGTGTCGCCTAATCCCACAATTTCAGAACGAATAGTTAAACCGAAATTTTGGAAAAAACTTAACCCTTTTGAGCCGACTAAACCTAGTTCAACACTTACGTCTTTATCTTTCCAATTTTTAAATTCGTGCAATAGTGCTTTGAATAAATTGATATTAAGACCGCCACATAAGCCACGGTCAGAAGAAATTACTAAGTAACCAACTTTTTTAATATCACGGTCAGCTAAAAACGGGTGCGTATAATCAATGCTTCCTTTCGCAATATGGCTAATAACCTTACGGATAGTCTCCGAATAAGGACGACCTGCAGCCATACGCTCTTGCGTTTTACGCATTTTAGAGGTAGCAACCATTTCCATTGCTTTCGTAATTTTTTGCGTATTACGAACACTGGAAATTTTAGTTCTTATCTCTTTAGCACCTGCCATAATATTTCTCCGCTAGTTGTGAATTACCACGCACCATTCTTTTTGAAACTTTCAACAATATCTTTTAAGGTATCTTTAATTGTGTCATTAAAGTCACCTGATTTTGTTAAATCTTTCATAAAATCTGCATAGTTACTGTTAGCGAAAGCAAGTAAAGCAGTCTCAAATGAACCGATACGTTCGAGTTCTACATCATCTAAATAACCAAATTCTGCTGCAAATAATACTAATCCTTGCTCACTAATTGGCATTGGCGAGAATTGTTTCTGTTTTAGTAATTCAGTTACTTTTTGACCACGAGAAAGCTGTTTGCGTGTTGCATCATCAAGATCTGAAGCAAACTGTGCAAATGCTGCTAATTCACGGTATTGAGCTAATGCAGTACGGATACCACCAGACATTTTCTTAATAACTTTAGTTTGTGCTGAGCTACCAACACGAGATACAGAAATACCTGGGTTTACCGCAGGACGAATACCTGAGTTAAATAAATTAGACTCTAAGAAAATCTGACCATCGGTAATAGAAATTACGTTTGTTGGTACGAATGCGGATACGTCACCTGCTTGAGTTTCAATAATTGGTAATGCAGTTAATGAACCTGTTTTACCTTTTACAGCACCATTAGTGAAACGTTCTACATAATCTGCATTTACACGAGCCGCACGCTCTAATAAACGAGAGTGTAAGTAGAAAACATCCCCTGGGAATGCTTCACGGCCTGGCGGACGACGTAATAATAATGACACTTGACGATAAGCAACAGCTTGTTTAGATAAATCATCATAAACAATTAATGCATCTTCGCCACGATCACGGAAGTATTCTCCCATTGCACAACCAGAATAAGGTGCAAGATATTGTAATGCTGCTGATTCTGATGCAGATGCCACAACAACAACTGTATTTTGTAATGCACCATGTTCTTCTAATTTACGCACTACGTTTGCAATCGTTGATGCTTTTTGACCAATCGCAACATAAATACATTTAATACCTGAATCACGTTGGTTGATAATGGCATCAATAGCTAAAGCTGTTTTACCTGTTTGACGGTCACCGATAATTAACTCACGCTGACCACGACCGATTGGAACCATTGAATCGACCGCTTTGTAACCTGTTTGCATTGGTTGATCAACAGATTGACGATCAATTACACCCGGTGCAATCACTTCAACAGGAGAGAAACCATCATTTTCGATTTCACCTTTACCATCGATTGGCTGACCTAACGTATTAACTACACGTCCTAATAAACCAGGACCTACTGGTACTTCTAAGATACGGCCTGTACATTGCACTTCCATACCTTCAGTTAAGTCCGCATAAGGACCCATAACTACCGCACCAACAGAATCTCTTTCTAAGTTTAAAGCAATCGCATAACGATTACCTGGTAATGCAATCATTTCCCCTTGCATTACATCAGCAAGACCATGGATACGAATGATACCATCGTTTACTGAAACGATTGTCCCTGTGCTTTGAGCTTCACTCACTACATTAAATTGGGCAATTCGTTTTTTAATCAATTCACTAATTTCAGTTGAATTTAGTTGCATTTTTTATTCCTCTTACAAGCTCAACTCTTGACTCAAGCGGTTTAGCTGTCCACGACTACTACCATCAATTACCACATCATCATAACGGATAATAACACCCGCAATTAATGAGCTATCAACTGATGAAGTAATACGTACTTTTGTTCCGAGTCGCTTTTCCATCGCATTGGCAATTTTTGCTTCTTGTGCATCTGTTAATGTATTTGCAGACACAACCTCAATATCTTTAATTGATTCGTGTTCTGCTCTTAATTCTAAAAATGCACTAAATACCGCAGGTAATACGGCTAAACGCTTATTATCAGCCATTACACGAATGAAATTTTGCCCATATTGATCTAATTGATTGTCACAAATTTTGATAAACATTTCAGAAATTTGATTACTAGTGAGAGATGAACTAATAACATTTATTACTTGTTCTTCACTAGCGACAAGAGCAGAAAATTGTAACATTTGCTGCCATTTATCCAACTGACCTTGTTCTAAAGCAAAATCGAAAGCTGCTTTAGCATAGGGGCGAGCTACTGTGCTTAATTCTGACATCTGCCCCACCTTCTTATAGTTCTGCAACTAGCTTATCAATAATATCGTTGTTCGCTGCAGTATCCACTGAACGACCAACAATTTTCTCAGCACCAGCAATAGCCAATGCCGCAACTTTTTGACGAAGCTCTTCTTGAACACGCTTACGCTCACTTTCTACTTCCGCATAGCCTTGTTCAATAATACGTTGACGTTCTACTTCAGCTTCTGTTTGTACAGATTCTAAAATTTCATTACGACGTTTTGTTGCTAAATCAATAATTTTTTGAGCTTCTTCTTTTGCTTTACGAATTTCTTGATCCGCTAATGCTTTAGAATCGGCTTGTTCTTGTTTCGCTTGTTCTGCACCAGCTAAAGCATTAGCAATGCTCGCTTGGCGATCTTCAATCGCTTTGATTATTGGTGGCCATACAAATTTCATACAAAACGCAACAAAAAGTGCGAATGCTATGAGCTGACCAATTAGTGTTGCATTTAAATTCACAACGCCTCCTATAAAGTTAGTTAAATTACCCGAAGGTAACGCCTATTATTTACAGGGATTAGCCTAATAAACCAATGAAAGGGTTAGCGAAGATGAATAATAATGCGATACCAACTGCGATCATTGAGATAGCATCTAAAAGACCTGCAACAATAAACATTTTAGTTTGTAAGCTGTTTGCTAATTCTGGTTGGCGAGCAGAAGACTCTAAGAATTTACCACCTAATAAAGCGAAGCCAATCGCTGTTGCAAATGCAGCTACTGCTAATAAAATTACTGAACCGAAAATTGTTGCGGTAATTACGTTTTCCATAAAAAAGCTCCTAAAGTAATGGAATAGCCAGAGGCTAGGATTGTTAGTTAGTTAATAAAAAATGTCTAACAAGATGTTAGAACTTGTTACAAAATTAGATAAATCTAATTTTAGTGATCAGCTTTATTATATGCCATACTTAGATATACGATAGTCAGCATCATAAAGATAAATGCTTGTAGCGTAATAACTAAAATATGGAAAATAGCCCAAATCAAATGCAATGGAACGCCTAACACTTGAGAAACAACGTTATTTGCCATATACATTACTGCGATTAAGACAAAGATTAACTCCCCTGCATACATATTACCGAATAAACGGAAAGCTAAAGATACAGGTTTTGCTAAAAGTGTTACCACTTCTAACAAGAAGTTCACTGGAATGAAAACCCAATGATTAAATGGGTGAAGAGTATATTCCTTCACAAAACCACCGAAGCCTTTCGACTTAATGGTGTAATAAATAATTAAGCCAAATACACCGATTGATAAACCTAATGTACCGCTAATATCCGCTGTTGGTACTGCACGTAAATAGTGAATACCAAACAAGTTGGCTAGTTGTGGTGGGAAATCAACCGGAATTAAATCGATTGCGTTCATCACAAAAACCCAACAGAAGATCGTTAATGCAATAGCACCTAACTCTCGACTTGGCCCGTGAAAATTATCTTTCACTAAACCATTTATCCAATCAAGAACGATCTCAACAAAACATTGCAACTTACCAGGTACCCCTGAGGTTGCATTTTTTGCTACTTTGCGGAAAAAATACAAGAAAATAACACCTGATACGATTGAAAAAAACAAAGTATCTAGGTGAAGATTCCAGAACCCATCGCCAGTACTTAAAAATGTTAAGTGATGGCTAATATATTCTGAGGTATTCCCTGCCATAATTTATCCTTCGTAAAATTAAAAAACTATGTTGATTTCCGACTTAACAACATCGGTAAAGCGATGTTTAAAAACAACGCTAAAAAATAACCCACAAAAAACACTAAATATTGCAAATTAGGAATCAAAGTAAAGCTTAAAACAATCAATAAAATTGTAATAAGCCATTTAATCCCCTCTCCACAATAGAAAGCGGTCATTTTTGTCCGATCTTTGGTAGAATTTCTAAAGAAAACCCAATATACAAATATACTATGGGGTACAAAACTTGCACATCCTCCGGCAAGAAAGGATATGCTCACATAACCTTTCCATAAAAAAAGTACAAAAGCCAAAACTAAAATTATTCCAGCCTCAATACCCAATGCTCTTCGATATTGTAATTTTGCTTTATTGATTACAGCTGACACATTTTATCCTTAATTGAGTAACTACATTTTCACAAAAAGGCTAATAATTAGCCACTGTTTAATCAATGAAAATCCAACATAAATTATACTTTACAAATGAATAGTTGCAACATAAAAACTAGCTAAAACGAGGCATTCTTCACATTTTTGAAAAAAAAGCTTCATTTATATAGAAGTGCTGATAAAACGCTCCATTAAACAACTTAATTTTATTGTAAAAAAAAGAAAAATAGTGAATACTCACATTAAAACTACAACGTTTTACTTAACACTTATTTTATTTTGTATAGAAGGAAAAATTTATGATAAAAATGAATGAGTTAGTCAAATTAACCAATACGCCAAAATCAACAATTCTGTACTATATAAAAGAGAATTTGCTGCCAGAGCCATATAAAGATAAACCTAATTTCCATCTTTACGATGAAAGTAATATTAAATTACTCGAATTTATTAAATATTTACAATCGAATTTTAATGCCAGTATTTCACAAATAAAGGCTTTATTTGCTCAGCCTAACTTCGATATAAATAACCCTTATGAAAGCTTGATTCATTCGCTTTCACTAATAATGGGGGCTGAAAACGAAATCTTTAGCTCTACTCAATTATGTGAAGAGTTTAAAATAAGTGAGCAAACGCTTAGTCAATACGTAGAAAAAGGTTTATTGCACCCCAGAGATGGAATTTTTACAAATAAAGAACGAGAAATTTTAGCTATTATTACTCGTTGTAATGAGACTGAATTTAACTTACTACAAGCCTATATTGACGTGGCAAGGCAATTAGCACAGTTTGAAGTAGATATCACATTAGAGGGGCTATCTAATAGCACACCTAAAGACGAAAAACTAAAACATCTATTTGATATTTTACTTGTATTAAAACCCTATGTTTTTAATATGGAAACGCTAAAAACCTACCAAAAAGCATCCCAATAAGGTAACCGCTTGCTTGTATATAAAAGCAAGCGGTTATTTTTTATAATTTTCTTACATAAAAAAAACAAAAGTAAAAAGTAACACTTTACACTAAATTTAAAAACAGATAATATAGCGGTATGACAGTTATGCATTAAAGGAATCTTATATGTTAAAGCTATTAAAAATAACAGGTTTTATCCCCTACCTAGCGATTGCATTTTTAAATGCCAGTGTTGATTTAGCCCATAAAATAACCATTCAAAATATTTTATTAAAAAGTTTTGATGGTAATACCTTAGTCGTATTAACCGCAGTTATTAATGCGATGATCTTATTACCCTTTATCTTTTTGTTTTCGCCATCTGCTTGGATAAGTGATAAATTCTCTCGAACCAAAGTCATTAGAATCAGTACTATTGTAGCGGTCGTACTGAGTTTGCTTATCTGTACTTGCTATTTTTTAGGGCAATTTTATCTTGCTTTTGGTTTAACTCTTTTACTTGCTATTCAAAGTGCGATTTACTCACCAGCTAAGTACAGCATTATAAAATCTATTGTTGGAACAGAACATTTAGGTATGGCAAATGGGATTATTCAGGCTCTTACTATTGTGGCAATCTTATTTAGCTCCTTTGCATTCTCATTTTTCTTTGAATCAAATTATCTTGCCTCATCTTCACCAGATGAAATTATTGCAAGCGTTGCACCAATCGGTATTGCTTTAGTTATATTAAGTTTGCTTGAAATGCTATGTGCATTCCGCCTTCCAGAATATCCGCAAGCGGTTAAAAATAAAGAAAATTTTGCAATTAAAAAATATCTTTCTCTTGGCTATTTAAAAGAGAATATTTCAGAATTGCGTTCAAACAAAAATATTTGGTTAAGTATTATTGGGTTAAGTCTGTTTTGGGGAGTTTCTCAAGTTTTAGTGGCAGCCTTTCCTGCTCACTATAAAGCAACCTTCAATGCCGATAATGCCTTAATTATTCAGGCTATTTTAGCGGTAAGCGGATTAGGTTTAATCATTGGTTCTTATATTGCAGGAAAAGCCTCAAAATTGCATATCGAACACGGTATTGTACCTGTGGGTGCTTTTGGTATTTTCCTATCGCTGTTTTATCTTACCCTTTCCACTAATGCTTGGATAATTACTCTTTGCTCATTTAGTTTCGGTGTTTTTGGTGGTTTATTTATTGTCCCGCTAAATGCAACTATCCAATATTTTGCCCCCGAAAAAACCAGCGGTCGCATAATGGCTGGTAATAATTTTATACAAAATGTTGCGATGGTTGGCTTTTTAGTGCTTAGCATTGTATTTGTTGAGTTAAGCATTTCAACAACCGGCTTATTCTTATTTGCAGCATTAGTTTGCTTGGTAGGAAGCTTTTATGCTCTACTACAACTCCCTCATTTATTTACCCGTTTAATGCTATTACCGATCTTAAAAACCGGTTATCGTTTTAATGTTGAAGGATTAAAAAATCTCCCTCAAAGCGGTGGTCTTTTGATGCTCGGTAACCATATCAGTTGGATTGACTGGTTGGTTTTACAAGCGGCTAGCCCTCGTGCGATAAAATTTGTAATGTTCCGCCCAATTTATAACAAATGGTATCTAAACTGGATATTCCGTATTTTTAAAGTGATCCCAATCGGTGCTGGCTCAAGTAAAGAGAGTATTCAAACCATTCGTGAATATTTAGCACGTGGTGAAGTTGTTGCCCTATTCCCTGAAGGTCATATTAGCTATAACGGGCAAATTAATGAATTTAAAAAAGGTTTTGAAAAAGTATTAGAAGGCTTAGAAAATGTAACTACCGTGCCATTCTACTTACGTGGTTTATGGGGTTCGAGTTTCTCTCGTGCTAATAGTCATTACAAAAACTTAAGTAAAAAAGGCAAGCGTGATGTGTTAGTCGCATTCGGCAAACCAATTAAAGGTTTTATTAATTCCACCCAAATGAAACAAAAAGTGCTTGAGCTCTCCTATTCAGCGTGGAATAACTTTATGAATCGCCAAAAACCACTAATGCATCATTGGTTAAGTTCGGCAAAAGCGAATTTATTTAAAGAGGCATTAGTCGATGCACAAGGCACAAAATTAAATAATGCTCAATTTATTACTGCCGTTTTACTGTTTGTAAATGAACTACGCAAACAACTAAAAGACGAAAAACATATTGGTGTATTACTGCCGAGTTCTGCTGCTGGCGCTATTGTGAATATGGCATTAATGGTGTTGGGAAAAATTCCGGTAAACCTAAATTACACCTTAAGCCAAGAAGTAATGGAAAAAGCGTTAGCCAAAGCAGATATTAAAACGGTTATCAGCTCTGAAAAATTTATGAAAAAACTTGTCGAAAAAGGTTTCGATTTTTCAACACTATTGGCAGATAAAGCTCTTTTTGCGGAAGATTTAGCAAAACGTCCAACTAAATTTGCAAAAATTTATAAATTTTTGACCGCTTGTATTGCACCAAAATGGTGGATTAAAGCTCGCTATTTCAAATCTGTTGAATTAACCGATACCGCAACCATTCTATTTAGTAGCGGTAGCGAAGGCGAACCAAAAGGTATTGAGTTAAGCCATAAAAACTTACTCACTAATATTAAACAAGTCAGTGAATTATTAAACTTCCAAAAAGAGGATGTTATTTTAAATTCGCTACCTATTTTCCACTCATTCGGCTTAACGGTAACAACTTTAATGCCATTATGTGAAGGAATAAAAATGGTAAGTGTTGCCGACCCGACTGATGGTGCTACTATTGGTAAATTATCGGCTAAACATAAAGTTTCTATTTTATTCGGAACATCTACCTTCTTCCGTTTGTATGTACGGAATAAAAAACTACACCCGTTAATGTTCCAAAACGTACGAATGGTAATTGCTGGGGCAGAAAAACTAAAAGCCGATGTAAAAGAAGCATTTAGAATGAAATTCGGGCTGGAAATTTTAGAAGGCTACGGAACAACAGAAACAGCCCCTGTTGCCACAGTAAATATGCCGAACTTGCTCGATCCTGATACATTAAAAGAGTTTACCTTTAGCAAAGAAGGATCTGTCGGTATGCCTCTACCGGGTACTATTATCAAAATAGTCGATCCCGATAGTTTGGAAGAATTAGCTACCGGCGAAGATGGTTTAATTCTAATCGGAGGCGGACAAGTAATGAAAGGCTACCTCAACGATTTAGATAAAACCTCTGATGTCATTGCCGAGATTGATGGCGAACGCTACTACAAAACCGGCGATAAAGGACATATTGATGAACAAGGTTTTATCACCATTGTTGATAGATATTCCCGCTTTGCCAAAATTGGCGGCGAAATGATTAGTTTAGGCTCTGTAGAAGAAAAGCTTACTCCACTTTTTAACGAAGAAACGACCTTTGTTACAACCGCTATCAGCGACGACAAAAAAGGTGAAAGCATTGTTCTATTAATAAAAACGCTATTAACTTTAGATGAAATCAAAGAACGGATGAAATCCTCTGCCTTACCGCCAATTATGCAACCAAGTGAAATTTTTATTGTTGATGAAATTCCTCTACTTGGCTCAGGAAAAGTGGATTTTAAAGGGGCTAACGCGTTAGCTGAATTACTTAAATAATTAATCCTTATACAACAAGCGGCCATTTTCTTTTTATATTTTGCAAATATTTTTAAGAAAATAACCGCTTGTTAATTAAGGCTTAATCTAAATAAAATACTTGTTCTAACTCTTGAGAGATAGGACTATTATCTGGATTTGATGGCATTATATCTTTCATAAATGCCCACCATTTTTGGCAAGCTGCCGTATTTGCAATCGCATTCCAACGAGCTTCATCTTCAATTTCAACATAACCAAAAAGTAAGTTACGCTCCTTATCTAAAAATATAGAATAATGATGGCTTCCGTGATTTTTAAGTTCTGTAACTAATTCGGGAAAAATCTCATCGTGACGTTTTTTATATTCAGCGTGAGCATCTGGATTAACTTGCATAACAAAAGCTTTTCTAATCATAATTAATTTCCTTTTATTTTTTATAACTTAATTAGCCATACCTAAACCTACAATGTTGGCTGCAAGAACGATAATTAAACAACCAATACATAATACTCTTGTTGGTTTTACCCCTGTACCTTTCCATTCTTTTAAAATTAAACCGACGATACCACCACATAGTACATAGAAACTCATATGTAACATCCAGCTCATAAATCCATATTCAGTCGGAATATTTGCGTGTCCCCAAGCATAAAAGAAGAATTGGAGATACCACATAATTCCACCAAGTGCCGCAAAGAAGATATTGCTAAATAATAAGCCTTTTACAACACTCATATCAGATTTAAATGAAAGTTCTGGACGAGTCATTAGTCGAATAATACAGTAACCTAAATTTATAATTGCACCGCCGCCCATAATGACTACGTAACTTGGTAATGCTACATAAAGAGGATCAACACCTAAACTAGTTGCAGCTTCGTGCATTGGGGTTGCTGCACTCATCGCAAATGACATTCCTGCTGAAAAAATACCGCACATAACAGCTAGAGCTAATCCTTTTTTAAGATTAAATTCTTCAGCTGTAATACCTATTGCTCTTTCTTTCAGCAATCCAGCATAAGAAACAACTGCAACACCAATAACCGCAACAGCTACACCAAGAAGTGTCATTTTTCCACCAGAGCTTGCAAGTAATTCTCCAAAACGGCCTTGTAAAATTGGTGTCATCAATGTACCTACAATAAGGGTAATTCCGATAGCTATACCAATACCCATTGACATACCAAGATAACGCATTGTTAATCCATAGCCGATATTACCTATTCCCCACATTGCTCCAAATAAGAAAACAGGAAGTAATACATTACTACTAAATGAAGAATAATAAGCTCCGAAATCTGGTAATAACCAATAACTAATAGACCACGGAAGTAAGATCCAAGAGAATAATCCTGCAACCGCCCACATAGTTTCCCAAGACCAATTTGTTACTTTCTTCATTGGTGCATAGAAGCAAGCGGCAGAGGTGGCACCAATAAAATGCCAAAAAATACCTAATAAAATTGAGCTACCCATAAGAATTTTCCTTCTGTTAAAAGTTGGTCAGCTCATCAATATTAAGCTGACCAAACTTAATATTGATTATTCTAAAATGCCTGCGATTGGTGTTACCCCAAAACGCTCTGCGAGTAATTTAAAGTTGTCTGTTGTGATAGTTTGTTTTTTACCACCCATTGAACGAACTTTAACTGCTACTTCAGCAGATTTTTCTGCCACATCAATAAGTCCAAAAGTCTCATCAAGAGATGGTCCTGAACCAAATACACCGTGAAAAGCCCATAAAACTAATGAGTGTTTTTGCATTTCTTTCGAGGTTGCATAACCAATCTCATCTTTACCAGGAACCATCCAAGGTAATACACCTACACCATCAGGAAATACAACCAAGCACTCTGTACTCATTTCCCAAAGTTCTCGAGTAATCGTTTTATAATCAAGATCCATCACATAAGTAAGAGAAAGCAAATTTGTCGCATGACAATGCATTATGACTCTATCTCGTCCATTCGTAACTTTCATTCTGACAATATGAGATTGTAGATGTGAGGCAAGCTCAGAAGTTGGGACTCCGCCATTAACTAGTCCCCACATCAAGTAATAGCCTTTTCCTTCTTCATCAATACGAATAACGGCTAAAGTATCTGTAGGATCTAAAATAATATTACGGAAAAACTTCCCTGACCCAGTTACAATAAAATATTGATTTGCTAAAGCTGTCACATCTTGCGTTAATTTGTTATGTGTTGGATTCTTATAAAAATCATTTTTATAGGATGCCACATCATCATCTAATAAGCGTAAACTTACATTTCCACCATTGCGTTCATCCCACCCTTTAAGCCACATATCGTAAGTAGCTTTGATCATTCCTTGCACAAACCAAGAATTAATAATTTGTTGCATATGTTTATCCTTTTTTATCCACGCTGACTTAAAACTTTACGTTCATACTCTTTCACATCATCTAGCCATTGACTTCCTGCAGGTACACCATTACGTTCACAGAACATAGCCCAAACTGCTTGCCAAGGAAGTGATTTTTGTTCTTCAAGTAAAGCTAAACGAACGGTAAAATCACGGTTATATTCCAATGTTTTTAGATGTTCTGTTGGTTCTAATAACGCTTTAAGTAAAGCTTTTTGCATATTACGAGTACCAATTACCCAAGCCGCAATTCTATTAATAGAAGCATCAAAGAAATCTAGACCGATGTGTACTCTGTCAAATAGTTTTTGGCGGACGATCTCGGAAGCTATTGCTTGGGTCTCATCATCGAGTAATACCACGTGATCACTATCCCAGCGAACAGGGCGACTAACGTGTAAAAGGAAATGTTGAATAAATGGCATAGCTGCTGAAATTTTATCGGCAATAGATTCTGTTGGGTGGAAGTGGCCAGCATCAAAACAAAGAGCTGTTTGGCGAGTTGCTGCATAGGCTACATAAAACTCATTTGAACCTGCAGTATAGGATTCAACCCCAATACCAAATAATTTACTTTCAACCGCATCTAAATGATATTTAGGATCAATTTTTTCACTAATAATTTCATCTAGCGATTCAACTAAACGTTGACGAGGTGCAAATTTATCAACAACTAAATCTTTGCTTCCATCAGGTAACCAAATATTCATTACAGAAGCAGTACCTAATTCTTTACCAAAATATTCTGAAATTTTTCGACAAGCTTTACCATGCTCAATCCAAAAATCTCTAATCTCTTTATTTTGGTGAGTTAATGTAGCCTCCGCACTTAACGGATGAGAAAAATAAGTTGGGTTAAAGTCTAAACCTAATTTATTTGTTTTTGCCCATTCTACCCAATGGGAAAAGTGTTGTGGTTTTACTTCATTACGATCTACTTTAGTATCAGATTCTAAATAAGATGCGTGAAGGTTTAATCTTTTAGCACCAGGAATTAATGAAAAAGCTAGTTCTAAATCAGAACGTAATTCTTGAGGTGTTCGAGCCTTACCAGGATAATTACCCGTTGCTTGAATACCACCTGTTAAACCACCTTCTTGGTGTTCAAAACCTGCCACATCATCGCCCTGCCAGCAATGCATTGAAATGGGTAATGTAGCTAATAAAGACATAGCTTTTTCGGTATCAACACCAATATCTGCAAATTGTTGTTTAGCTAATTCATATGCTTGTGTTACTGTACTCATAATTAAATTCCTTCTGTTAATTTAATTGATTAAATTCCTGCCATTTATCTTTAAAGAATGAAGATGCTGTAAAGCTAGGATTCGGTTTAAAATGTTTTAAAGGGAAGTTTTCACAAACCAATTCACGGAATTGTTTTGCATTTTTTATTTGATCTAAAGCCATTAATTGACAACCAACATTACCCAAAACAGAGGCTTCTATCGGTCCAGAAAGGACTTCTATGCCGCAAATATCTGCACAAAGTTGATTCAAAAATTCATTTTGGCTACCACCACCTACGATGTGGATAGAAGAGATCGGATTTTTTTGTAAGGAAGAAAGCTGCTCTGCTACTTGTCGATATAACATTGCTAAGCTATCAAAAATACATCGGGCTACTTGAGATGTTGTTTCAGGAATAGGTTGATTGTTATCTCTACAATATTGTTGAATAGCTTCAACCATTGAATCAGGATTTAAAAAACATTCAGCATTCGGATTAATAAGACTTCTAAAAGCGGTTTCTTTTTCTGCTTGTTTTACTAAATCAGGAATATTGGTAACGTGATGTTCTGAACAAAGGCGATTAAATAACCAAAGTCCCATAATATTTTTTAGAATTCTATAATGACCATCTATTCCACCTTCATTAGTAATATTGCTATTCATTGCTTCTTCTGTTGTGCAAGGCAATGTTTTCTCTAACCCCATTAAAGACCAAGTTCCGGAAGACAAATAGGCTGAATATTCGTCTTTTAAAGGAGAAGCTATAACAGCACTAGCAGTATCGTGGCTTGCTACAGACATAACTGGGATATTATTTTCCCACATTCCTAATTGATGACCAGGATGGCGAATTCGTCCAAACCAACGAGCAGGTAAACCTAAATAATCAAGTAAAGATGTGTCCCAGCTATCTATATTTACATTAACTAATTGTGTTGTTGTTGCATTAGTATATTCACGGTTAATAACCCCTGTTAAACGGAAATTTAAGTAATCTGGAATCATAATGAAATCAGAAACTTGTGATAACCATTCTGGGTTTTCATCAACCATTGCTTTTAATTGGTAAAGTGTATTAAAAGGAAGAAATTGAATACCTGTTTTTTGATAAATTGTTTCTTTACTTAATTCATCTTGAACAGCTGCCATTACACCATTTGTTCTATGATCTCGATAAGAATATGTCTGCCCAACAATCTCACCTTTATCATTAAGTAATACATAATCAACCCCCCAAGTATCAATACCAATACTATGTAAAGGATTTCCATCTGAAATAATTTTTCTTAATCCGGTAACAATCTCTTTTTCTAAATACAATAAATCCCAACAAAAATGCCCTTTACGTTCAATAAACTGATTTTTAAAACGATGTACTTCCGTTAATGAAATATGATGAGATTCTGTATCAAAAGATGCCATCATTACACGACCACTTGAAGCGCCTAAATCTACAGCTGCTATATTAAGAATAGTCATACAAAGTCCCTCTTTTTTTTAATTAGGAACAGTGTAGAAAAGAGAGGAGTACTAATCTTTTAAATAAATGACAGTATCAAAAAAGAAATGGCAAAATTTTAAAGGTCGAAGTGATCTGTCTCACAAATATAGAAAAAAGTTTATTTTTTAGTCTTTTAAACTGTTTTATCATCTTGTTTTACTGTATTTCAATCGTTATATTTCATTCACGTTATCAATTTAATGAGGATGTTAGATATGATTTTAAAACTATCGGCAAATGAGTTTTTCAATTCTAGTCAGCAACCTCTTGCGATTGAACCACGCTCTCCACAAGATTGTTTTCCTGAGCATACCCATAATTTTAATGAATTAATCATTATAAATAAGGGACACGGAAGACATATTCTAAACGACTATCCTTTTGAACTACATCAAGGAATGGTGTTATATATTGAATCTAAAGACAGACATTTATATGAAAATGTAGAAGGGCTTCATTTAACAAATATTTTAGTACAGTCATACAATAACTTTAAATTTATACATAACATTGAGTCAATGTTACAAGAATTTAAACCTGTTCAAGGTAATTGTGCTCTAATAAATAACAAGGTTCTTAACGAATCAATAAAGCTTATTGAAAATTGCTCTTTATGCTCTGATGGAATTCCATTAGAAGCTGATTTTTTCCAATTATTAAAATTATTGAAACTAAATGCGTTTAATTGCACTGGATGTGGTAATACTGAAGATAAAATAAATCAACTACTTATTTGGTTAAAACACCATTTTGCTGAAGAAATAAATTGGGAGCAACTTGCTACTCAATTTAATCTATCACTAAGAACTTTACATCGTTACTTTAAATGCCAAACTGGTAGTTCTCCGCAAATATATCTAACTAAATTACGCTTAGCTTATGCATATTATCAATTACGTTATACCGACAAAAATATTATTGATATTGCTTACGAAAGTGGTTTTAACGATAGTTGTTATTTTTCTACTTGTTTTAAAAATGAATTTAGATTTAGTCCTAGAGATGTAAGAAAATAACAACAAGCGGTCATTTTCCTTTTATATTTTGCAAATATTTTTAAGAAAATGACCGCTTGTTAATTAATACTATTACTTGGCAAATTTATACGCTAAATCATTCCAACGTAATTCATTTTTAAGCAGTGGTAATTCTGTTTTTTCATTGATATGGATAAACTCAATACCGAAATATTCTGCAAAGGTGCGTAACATTTCTGCATCAATGTCTAAACTGAAAGCACTGTGGTGAGCACCACCAGCAAGAATCCAAGCTTGTGTGCCTACATCAAAGTTAGGTTGTAGTTTCCAGAATGCGTGACCAACTGGTAAATTAGGCATTTGGTTCGGTGGGTCAATAGCATCTAGATCTGCAACAACCATTCTAAAACGTTCGCCCATATCCACAACGGTTGCATTTACTGCTTTTCCTGCTTTACCACTGAAAATTAAGCGAACAGGGTCTGCTTTACCGCCAATTCCTAATGGTCTGATAGCTAATTTAGATTTTTCTTTCGCAATAGACGGGCAAACTTCGAGCATATGAGCCCCTAAAACGACTTGGTTTTGCTCATCTAAATCGTAGGTGTAATCTTCCATAAATGAAGAACCATTTGGCAAACCATAGCCCATTACTTTCACAGCACGAACCAGAGCGGCCGTTTTCCAGTCGCCTTCACCACCAAATCCATAACCTTGTTCCATCAAACGTTGTACTGCTAAACCTGGTAATTGCTTAATGCCGTTTAAGTTTTGGAAGTTATCGGTAAAGGCTTTAAATCCGCCATTATCTAAGAAGGTTTTTAAGCCGAGTTCAATACGAGCTGAATAGGCTAGCGATTCTCTGGCTGAACCATTCTCTTTTAAGCTATCTTCCACATTATACAAGCGGTCATATTCTGCTAATAATTTGCAAACATCTTCATCTGAAACTGCATTGATAGCTTCTGCCAATTCGTAAACACCATAACCATTAACACTGTAACCAAATACTTTTTGAGCTTCTACTTTGTCGCCTTCTGTTACCGCCACTTCACGCATATTATCGCCAAAACGAGCAACTTTAAGTTGTTTGTGATCGTAAATAGCAACGGCTACACGCATCCAGCGATCAAATTGTTCTCTCACGCTTTCATCTTGCCAGTGCCCAACAACAATAGTTCTTGGTAAGCGTAAGCGGGAAACTAAGAAACCAAATTCACGATCGCCGTGGGCTGTTTGGTGTAAATTCATATAGTCCATATCAATTTTATCCCACGGAATATGGCGGTTAAATTGTGTATGGAATTGTACTAATGGTTTAGAAAATGCTTGTAGTCCTGCAATCCACATTTTTGCTGGTGAAAACGTGTGCATCCACGCAATTACACCAACACAGTTTTCTTGATTATTTGCTTCTTTGCAAACAGCAAAAACTTCTTCGGGGGTAGTAGCAACCGGTTTTAATTTAATTTTTACAAATGGATTTTGTTTATTTAAGTAATCCACAATTTCTGCTGCGTCTAATTCCACTTGTTTTAATGCTTCCGGTCCATATAAATGTTGGCTACCAACAATAAACCAAGCTTCTAATGATTTAATAAATTCCATAAAAACTCCTTATTCTTTAAATGCTAAAACGGCTTCTTGTACAACTTTGATTCCTTTTTTATAACGCTGCATAAATGCTTCATACCCTGCTGAAATTTCTGCATCAGGCTCAGAAACTGAAACCGAAGTTGAGTTAAAAATTTGATGATTAAGATAGTCATCTAATGAAATACCTTTTTTGTATTCATTGAGATAATTCGCTAAAAGTGCTATTCCCCAAGCACCACCTTCGCTAGCTGTCTGCATTGTGGCAATAGGCACATTTAATGCGGAAGCTAAGAATTTTTGTGCGACATTTTCGGTTTTAAAAATTCCACCGTGTCCGAGAATTTGGGTTATTTCCACCTTTTCTTGCTGCATTAAAATATCCATACCGATTTTCATTGCAGCAAAAGCAGTATAAAGATGAACACGCATAAAATTAGCGAGGTTGAAATTCGCATTTGCAGGGTGCATAAAGGTAGGACAACCTTCAGATAAACCAACAATATGTTCGCCTGAATAAAAACCATAAGAGAGTAAATTACCGCAATCAGCATCGCCCTCTAATGCTTTTAAAAATAAGGTTTGATATAGGGTATCGGTATCGCAAGGTAAATTTAGCGTTGAAAGCATTTCTTTAAATAAGCCAACCCAAGCATTAATATCAGAAGAGCAGTTATTTGAGTGAGCCATAGCAACTAGCTTGCCTGTTGGTGTTGTTACCATATCAAGCTCTTCATATACTTTGGAAAGCTCTTTTTGTAATACGATCATCGCAAATGCAGATGTACCGGCTGAAATATTACCTGTTTTTTCAGAAATACTATTGGTTGCAACCATACCTGTGCCAGCATCCCCCTCTGGAGGGCAAAGTAAAGCACCTGCTTGTAAATTACCCGTAGGGTCAAGCAATAATGCTCCTTGTTCGGTTAAAGTACCTGCATTTTCTCCTGCAACTAATACTTTCGGTAAAATTTGCTCAATAGACCATTCAAAACCTTTGTTTTCAATGAATTCATCAAATTGAGAAAGCATTGAGGCATTATAAGTTTGGCTAGCTAAATCAATCGGGAACATTCCTGAGGCATCGCCCACACCTAATACTTTTTCGCCAGTTAATTGCCAATGCACATAACCTGCTAAGGTAGTAATAAAATCTACCTCTGGTAAATGTTCTTCTTGATTAAGAATAGCTTGGTAAAGATGGGCAATACTCCAACGCTGCGGAATATTGTAGTTAAAAAGTTGAGTTAATTCGTGAGAGGCTTGAGCGGTAAAGTTATTCCGCCACGTGCGAAAAGGCACGAGAAGTTCATTTTGTTTATTAAAGGCTAAATAGCCGTGCATCATTGCACTTACACCAATATGGGCTATTTTTTGTAACGATTGCCCATATTGTTGCTGTACATTCTCTGTTAGATCTTTAAAAGCAGCTTGAACACCTTGCCAAACTTCTGTTAGTGGATAAGTCCATACGCCCTCTGAGAAATGATTTTCCCAGTTAAAACCGCCAACCGCCAGAATATTTCCTTTGCTATCAATTAAGACTGCTTTAATACGTGTTGAACCAAATTCAATTCCTAGCGAAGTATTACCTTCAATAATTGCTTTTTGAGTGTCTGACATAACCATTACCCCATTAACCTCTTTTATATGAGTGCTAGACTAACACTCTCAATTTAAACTCGGTTAGGGGGTAAATAGCTATTTATATGGATAAAACAGCTACATTATTTTAAATGAGATTTAGATCACAATTTATCTTGAATCTCTAAAAGCAGAAGGGCTTAACCCCGTATAACGCTTAAATAAACGGGTAAAGTAAAGTTGGTCATCATAGCCTAATTGGCGGGCAATATGATAAATAGGTGCATTAGAGGTATGTAATAAATGCCTTGCTCTTATCATTCGTTGTTCTTCACGCCATTTAACGATACTCGTGCCAACTTGCTCAACAAATAAATGCGTTAAACGAGAAGGCGAAATATGAATATATTCAGCCAGTTCTTCAATTTTATGATTAAGATGAATATCTTGCGAGATTAAGTTACAAACATCTAAAATTCTTGGCTCTATCTTTCTTTTTTGGTTAGCCGGTTCTAATTCAATGCAGGTTATAATTAACTGTTCAAGCAAACTCATCGACATTGCTTCAGAAAAAGGTCTGTTTGAATTATATTCTCGCTCAATCTTTTGAAAGAGTTCTAAAATATTTTGATATGTTTGCTGGTCAGGAATGGTTAATCTTCCTACATTTTGAATAGTATCACTCCAATTTAGCCAATCTTTCCATAGGGTTCTAGCCCTAAAATAAATCCATTGATGATGCCAAGAGTCAGAATGAGGAGAACGTTGATAATCGTGAATAGCATTAGGTGGAAATAAAAGAAGATCACCAACCTTGCAATCAAATTGGTGATCATTATGAAAAACTGAACCCGTTCCTTTAATAGTTAAATTAAGAATATAACCATTCATTCCATTAGGTCTGTAGATTGGAAAGTCCAGTTCGTTTGATTTTTCAATTTGGGTACAACCTGCAACTAAATAAGCATTGAAGTCGTACCCGGGAAGTAAAGGATTATCTTGTAAGTCCTCTTTGTTTTGTCGCATTAGTATTCCGATTTTATCTAAATATTTTTTGTTTATATTTATCAAAAATTACGGCTGCCATCAAGATTAAACCACGTACAACATATTGAGAGAATGGGGAAATATTAAGCAAGTTCATCACATTTTCAATCGTACCTAAAATAAGTACCCCTGCAATCACAAATGAAATACGACCTACACCACCTGTTAAAGAGACACCACCAAGTACACAAGCTGAAATAGCAGTTAATTCAAAACCAACTGATGTCATCGGTTGTCCACTTGTCATACGGGCTGCAAGAATAATACCGGCAACGGCTGAAATAAATCCTGATACCACGAAAATCATTAATTTTGTTCTATCAACATTAATCCCTGCCAAGCGAGCGGCTTCTTGGTTACCACCAATCGCTAATGTATTGCGTCCATAAGTTGTTTTACTTAATAAGAAACCAAATACCACAAAGCAGATAACGGTAAACCAAATTGGAAGAGGAACACCTAAAAAATCTTGGTAACCAATTTCAAAAAATTCTTCTTTCGTAATACCAACCGCTTTACCATCTGAGATGATATAACCTAAACCACGGGCAATCTGCATACTTGCAAGAGTGGTAATTAATGAGTTGATTTTAAGTTTTGCAATAATAAAACCATTTAATAGCCCTACTGCTATACCAAGCCCCATCCCTGCTAATACACCAATCCATACACTTTGTGTTTGGTTGATAACAACTGCAGTTACAACCCCTGCACAGGCAATCACAGAAGCAACAGATAAATCAATTTCACCGGCTGCTAAACAAAATAACATTCCGCAAGCAACCATACCACTCATTGAAATAGCTAAACCAAGCCCTTTCATATTAATAACTGTTGCGAAATTTGGTACAAAAATACAAGCTAAGATAAAAATTGTAAAGAAAATCAATAACATACCATAGGCAGTCCAGATTTTATTTATTGTGCTAGCAGATTTTCCATTTGTTGTAAGTGTTGCTGACATAACATATTCCTCATTAATAAAATTCTAATTATCACTATTAACCATCGCTAATTTTAAAATACCAGATTCTGTGGCTTCAGCTCGGCTAACCTCACCTGTGATTTTTTGCCCTTTCATCACCATTATTCTGTCTGATAAACCAATCACTTCTGGTAAATCACTCGATACCACTATAATGGCTAATTTTTCATCTGCAAGTTTAAAAATTAAATCGTAAATTTCAGATTTAGCCCCAACATCAATTCCTCGAGTTGGTTCATCTAAAAGTAACACTTTTACGTTTTCAGATAACCATCTACCAAGAATAGCTTTTTGTTGATTACCGCCAGATAAATTAACGATTAACTGTTCAACCGATGGTGTTTTAACATTCATTTGCTCACGCTGAAATTCTGCATTTTGTTTTTCCCATTTATCATTAATGATAAATTTCATAAAATTATGCAAGCGTCTCGCACTAATATTGATATTTTCCCCAACAGTCGCTGTTGGAATAATACCTTCTTTTTTCCGATCTTCAGGACAAAGCACAATCCCATTGCTAATCGCATCTTTTGGAGAATCTATTTTTAATGTTTTACCATCTAGCTCTATCGTCCCTTGCGTCATTTTATCTGCACCAAAAATAACTTTTAATAATTCAGAACGACCTGCTCCAACTAGCCCGAATAACCCTAAAACTTCACCTGCTTTTACGCTTAAATTAAAATCACCTTGAAGAACTGTACCCGATAAATGAGAAACTTTAAAACGTTCTTCTCCTAGTTCTCTTGGACGATAATTATAAATATCCCCTAAATTACGACCAACCATACTGCGTACAAGATCGTCATTGGTAATTTTTGATAAATCTGAGAAAGTTTGAACATATTGCCCATCTTTTAAAACGGTGATTTCATCACTAATTCTAAAAATTTCTTCCATACGATGAGAAATATAAAGAATAACTTTTCCTTCCTGTTTTAACTCATTGATAACTGAAAATAATTTTTCAATTTCAGGAGCAGATAAACTACTGGTTGGCTCATCAAAAGCAATAATTTTAGCCCCTCGACTTAATGCTTTAGCAATTTCAATCATTTGCCACTGCCCAATAGATAAATCTTTAAGTTGAGTACTTAGCGAAATATTTAACTCTAACTTATCTAAATAAAACTGAGCGGTTTCTTCTAATTTTTTCTGATTAACAACCCCAAAAGAGTGAGGGAACTGCCCTAAACATAAGTTTTCTGCAACTGTCATTTCAGGAACGATATTTAATTCCTGATAAATAATGGCAACCCCTGCTAACAAAGCATCTTTGGTATTACGAAAATTAACTGTTCTGCCACCAATATGAAGTTTTCCCTCTGTTGCAAGGTAATTGCCACTTAATATTTTCAGTAAGGTGGATTTACCTGCCCCATTTTCTCCCATTAATGCGTGAACTTTACCTTCATAGCACTTAAATGAAACACCTTGTAAAGCCTTAACACCCGGAAATTCTTTATGAATATTATCAAATTCTAAATATGCGACCATATATCCTCCTTACTGAAACGATTTGAAAACTTAAAGTCCTTTTTTCTCAAGTTCGACTTTAAAATTCTCACGGGTTAGTAATACAGGATCACCAATCGGTGTGTATTTAGGTGGCTCTACCCCCTCTTTAACCCATTTATATAACATTTCTGTACTACGATAACCGTGCACATCTGGACTAGGTAATAAAGAACCTACAAATCCCGTTGGATTTGGTTTAGAAAGTTCATTAACCGCATCTGTACCATTAATACCAATACCCACTACATTTTCAGGTTTAAAGCCCTGACCTTCTGTAGCACGAACACCACCTAAAACAGTGTTATCATTCATACCAACAATTAACCAATTTTTAACTTCCGGATGTTGCACAAGCATAGAGTTTGCCGCATCTAAAGCACCTGGAATATCATTACTTTTTGTCGGTGATTTATAAATTTTCTCTGCAGGGAAGCCAGCTTTAATTAATGCATCAATAGAGCCTTCTGTACGGCGGCGTGCAGTATCTAATTCATCTGCTGTAATAGCTAAAACGGCGGTGTCTTTTACATCCCAATTACGTTTTTGCATCTCTTTATAAAGCTCTTGCCCTTGACGCTCACCAATTTCAGTCGCTGCCATCATAATTAATGGCACATTCGTCATAGGTTCACCTGCTGCATTTAAGAATTGATCATCTACAGTAATAACTTTAAGGTTGTATGATCTTGCCTTAGCCATAATAGCAGGGCCTAATTTTGGATCTGGAGTACAAATAACAAAACCTTTAGCACCATTAGCAGCTAAATTATCTATAGCATTTAACGTTTTCTCTCCATCTGGTACAGCAATTTTAATAATTTCTACACCACCTAAATCTTGAGCTGCTTTATCGGCAAAACGCCATTCTGTTTGGAACCAAGGCTCTTCAGGCTGTTTTACTAAGAAACCTAATTTAATAGTATCTGAGCCTTTAGCATAAGTAATACCTGAATGTAATCCTGTTACTGCAAGCACAGAAACAGCTAAAAGTGATTTTAAGAACGTTCTTTTACCAGTTTTCATATGAAACTCCTTAAAGTTACATTTAACTCTAAATTAACATTAATGTTTAATAAATAGACTTACCTTTAATAAGCAGATTAATAGTAACAATATACAAAAAAGATATGTGTGATCTGTTTCACATTATGAATTTATAGCTAAAAAATCCATATATTCGACAATTAAATCCTTATAAAACAAAAGCGGTAATATTTTGCAAATTTTTTACAAAATATTACCGCTTGCCTTATTTTAGTTTAGAAAAAGCTAAGCTTTCTTCAATATAACTAAATGCCGTTCGCCAACTAATTCCGGTACTTCAAGTTTTACAACCTTTGTTAGTTCAATAGGCTTTTTAATAGCTTGAACTTCAGATTCATCATAAACACCTTTTAAGGCATAAAATTTCCCTTGCTCATTTGGAAGGTGGTAGCACCAATTTACCATATCATCTAGTGAGGCAAATGCTCGGCTTAATATGCCGTCGAATTGCTGTTCGGTGTATTCTTCCACTCGGCTTAATACCGGTGTCACATTTTGAATACCCAGCTCACGCAAGGCGTTTTTGATAAAGGTTATTCGCTTGCCAAGACTATCAAGCAGAACAAATTGCTTATCAGGGTTTGTAATAGCAAGCGGAATCCCTGGCAATCCAGGCCCCGTGCCAACATCGATAAAACGCTCGCCTTCTAAATACGGGCTAACCACAAGGCTGTCCATAATATGCTTTACCAACATTTCATCAGGGTTACGCACGGAGGTAAGGTTATAGGCTTTGTTCCATTTATCCAATAACCGAACAAAATCCACAAGTTGCTGTTTTTGCTGATCGGTTAGTGAAATATCGGTTTGGGCGAGTAAACTATTAAGTTTTGATAACATTATTTGTCCTTATCAGAGCAAGTTAAACGCATTGCTCGGTTTAAAAGTAAGAAATTAGGGAGATTGTAACAGTTATAACTCACTTACAGTAAGATTTTATCTAGCAGATTAGATAATCGGCTCATCAAGCACTTGTATCAATTTTAATCGACGATGATAGCAGTGAAGCACCGTTTCTTTATCTGCTTGTGGCATAAAGGAACGTTGGTAGATCTGCCCGACTATTTCACGCTCTTTTTCCAACTGTGGTAGTAGTTTATTGATAATCACATTGCGATTTAGCCCTATATTTTCGCCAAATTCAATAAAATCCTGCCCGATATATTCACCGTATTTCGTATGAAAACCGTGTGCTAACGCCTTTCCGCCCTCTTCTTTTTGCAATAATGGTAATGCTAGTAGGCTACTATTAAATATTGCGGGATAAGGAGCAACCGAAACAAAATCATAAACAGGGGCTAATGCTCGAGAGCCATCTTTATGGTAAATAAGAGAAAAATTTCGCAAATGCAGATCGTTATTACCGAGTAAATAGGCATAAACAACACGGCGGAATAACTCTTGTCTTAATGCCAGATTGTCTTCAAGGTAAAACAGAATAAATTTTACTAACTGTTCGTAGCTCACATACTGCTCATTATCTGAACCGATTTTACCGTATTTTTCTTGGATATTCATTGCACCATCAAGCTGTTCTTGATGAATAGGAACACCGTCAATACGGTCAAAGCGTTTAATTATAAATGCAAATTCTTCACTATTTTTAACCGCTTGTTTATCGACTTGAAAAGCAACTAAGCCATTAGGTGGCACATCAAACCCCAATTCTTTCATTACCTGCATTGTGGCGTGTTCGTTTTCGGCTAAAAATGGGTAATCAGTAGGTGAAGGTTTTAAGATATAGTTTCCTTGCTGATTAACGCTATTAAACTGATTATCTTTAATCACTAGCTGTAATTTAGGTTGATAGCCGGAAATGCTCATTCCTTGCTGTTTAATCGGCAATTCCAAACTAAATGCCTGCCGATCAAAAGGCAGTTGCGGATTAAAATACGGCTCATCGGTCAATGCCAATAATCCGGCTTTACTGTATTTCTGCTCATTTTTAAGCAAAGGTTTTAATAAGATCCGACAGAACATCACGTTTTTCTCCCAACAATTTGCACCGCTCCTATTAAATTATCACCATTATTAAGCAGTAAACTAAACAAATCCCGATTATCTATTTTTTGCAAATCTGCATACTTCGCTTTTAACCACCCTTCTGGCACAAGGGAAGCAAAATAAGGGAAAAACTGTTGTGTGACAAACTCTCTTTGCTTGACTGGTAAACTTAATGAAAGAGGGACACCTTGATAATCCGGCAAATATGCAAAACGAAAAATCTCACCATCTTGGCTTAATTCGCCGATTTTCTCGCCATATAACAACACATCTGCTTTTCTTATAACGTGCATAGTTTTACCCCTAAGGCATTAGCCACCGTCAGCACCGTTGCAAACCTTACTTGGCTTGGGTCTTGAAACAGGCGGTTTAGCGTGGAAAGCGAGACTTCTGTTTGCAGTTCTAATGTTTGCAGGTCAATTCCTAAACTTTTACGTTTATCGTTTAACAACTGCCCTAATGCAGGCAGATCGTCAATATTACCAGCAATTTTCTGCTGTTTTTGTTCATTTTCCGCTTGAATCAGTTGCTGTTGCAAATTTTTTAGAATGCTGATTTGTTCTTCAAGATATTGAATAGTATTTTTCATATTTGATATTTAAATAAAAAATTTAAATAAAAAATATCATAAAAAGAAGAATAAGAAAACAAAAAGTTTATTTTTGAGTAACTAATTGAATAAAAGATAAAAAACTATCTTTTATGAAAGATAAGTAAAAAAATAAGCGGTCGTTTTTGCAATTTAATTTGCAAAATCAACCGCTTGTAGAACTACAGTTCTCCGCGTTTTAACATTCCTTGTTTTTTCAAATTCACTAATAGAATTGAAATTGCCGCAGGGGTCACGCCTGAAATACGGCTTGCTTGCCCGATAGAAACCGGGCGGTGTTGCATTAGTTTAGCTCGAACTTCGTTGGATAAGCTTTCCACCTTGTCATAATCAAACTCTGCTGGAATTTGCGTGTTTTCGTGGCGGCGGTGACGTTCAATTTCATTATATTGATGTTCAATATAGCCTTGGTATTTAATCGCAATTTCGACCTGTTCTGCAGCCTGTTTATCTTCTAGTGCAGGGGCGAAAAGTGGTACTTGAGTTAGTTTTTCATAACTCATTTCAGGGCGACGTAATAAATCTTCCCCACTTGCTTCACGCGTTAATGGCGAGCTTACAAGTTCATTCATTGCAGCTAAATGTTCCGATTGAGGGTGGATCCAAATCTGCTTTAAACGCTCACGCTCTTTTGCGATGTTTTCCATTTTCTCGTTAAAACGCACCCAGCGAGCTTCGTCAATAAGCCCTAGTTGATGAGCAATCGGTGTTAAACGGCTGTCTGCGTTGTCTTCACGCAGTAATAAGCGGTATTCTGCACGGGAGGTAAAGACACGGTACGGTTCCTTAGTGCCAAGCGTACATAAATCATCAACCAATACACCTGTGTAAGCTAAATCTCGGGTTGGGAACCAAGCTTCTTTTTCTTGCACTTGTAATGCGGCGTTAATCCCTGCTAACAAACCTTGAGCAGCAGCTTCTTCGTAGCCAGTCGTTCCGTTAATTTGTCCGGCAAAGAACAAACCATCAATAGCTTTGGTTTCAAGGGTTGGTTTTAAATCACGAGGGTCGAAGTAATCGTATTCAATCGCATAGCCCGGTTTAATAATACGTGCATTTTCTAACCCTTTCATTGAACGAACAATCCCCATTTGCACATCAAACGGTAAGCTGGTTGAAATGCCGTTAGGATAAACCTCTATTGTATTTAAACCTTCCGGTTCTAAGTAGATTTGGTGACTGTTACGCTCACTAAAACGCATTACCTTATCTTCAATAGAAGGGCAGTAACGAGGGCCAATACCTTCAATAACCCCTGTGTACATCGGGCTACGATCTAAATTAGCACGGATTACATCGTGCGTTTGTTCATTAGTGTGTGTAATGTAACAAGGAATCTGGCGAGGGTGTAAATCAACGGATCCCATAAAAGACATTACCGGCAATACTTTATCACCGTGCTGTTCTGCTAATACTGAGAAATCAATAGTACGTGCATCAATACGAGGTGGTGTGCCTGTTTTTAGTCTATCAACACGTAAATTAAGATCTCTTAAACGTTGGGCGAGACTGGTTGCTGCCGGATCTCCTGCTCGTCCACCTTCGTAATTATCTAAACCAATATGGATCTTACCTGCTAAGAAAGTACCGGCCGTTAAAATTACAGAGCGAGATTTAAACACAAGCCCCATTTTAGTTACTGCACCTACCGCACGATTATTTTCAATTAAAATATCTACTACTTCTTGTTGGAAAATATCTAAATTCGGCTGATTTTCAAGAGCCGTTCGTACCGCATTACGGTAAAGCACACGGTCTGCCTGAGCACGGGTTGCTCGCACAGCTGGGCCTTTTGAACTGTTTAAAGTCCGAAATTGGATCCCTGCTTGGTCGGTTGCGATAGCCATTAAACCGCCCATCGCATCAATTTCTTTTACCAAATGCCCTTTACCAATTCCCCCAATCGCAGGGTTACAAGACATTTGCCCTAAAGTATCTACATTATGTGTGAGTAATAAGGTTTTTAGTCCCATACGAGCAGGAGCTAGAGCGGCTTCAGTTCCTGCGTGTCCGCCACCTACAACAATTACGTCGTAAATATCGTTATAAATCATATATCGCCTTGTTTTACAAAAATCTATTCTAAAATAAACGAGTATTTTACCTTAAAAAAGGATCTACTGGGAAATAGATTTTAAGATCTTAAAAAAGGATCCATTAGGTGAAAGCTAAATATAAAATAGATCTTTATATAGATCTTTATTACTATTTATATTAGATCTTCCATTTTATGTGTGTAAGTGATCTTTCTTTTAAAAAACAAGAGGTTATTTTAAAAAATGGAAGGGGATAAATTAATTTATTTAAAGATCTAACTTGTGGATAAAAGATTAAGTTATCCACAACACTTAAATTATCCCCTTCTTTATAAAAATAACTATCAACTAATTCAGTATTTTTTAAGAAGTTATCCACAAGGGGTGTGTCACGCTTTTTAAGAAATTTGTATTTTTCTGCTTCTACAGTAAAATTCGATATATTTATTGTTTGATTAAATGCAGGTAAAAATGTCAGAAAAAATAACCGCTTGTCCTTGTCAGTCTGGTCAGGATTACACTGAATGTTGCCAACCTTTTCATTTATATAAGAGTTTTCCTGAAACTGCAGAACAATTAATGCGTTCTCGTTATTGTGCTTATACTCTGGTTAATATTCCTTATATAGTTGAAACAACAGTTCCAAACCAGCAAAAATATCTTGATCAAATAGCAATGAAAGAGTGGGGAGAAACAACCCACTGGGCTGGATTAGAGATAGTGAAGCATTTGCCAAATATTTCAAAAAATCATAGCAAAGTAGAATTTAATGCATTTTTTAAAACAGAAGAAGGTATCCAAGCACATAATGAAATTTCACTTTTTGTGAAGATTAATCAACGCTGGTTTTTTATTGATCCAACTGTTCCATTACCAAATCAAAAACAAAATTGTGTCTGTGGATCTGGTAAAAAGTTTAAACATTGTTGCGGTTTTTATTTATAAAAAATGGTTTAGTATTGAACTATTATTTATCCAATTTGACTAAATAACTAAATTTTATCTACTTACCTAATAAAGGGGAATCTGATGGACTTTAGCAAAATTTTAAATCAAGTTTTAACATCTGCAAAAGATGCGACAACAGATGGGTTAATCAAAGGTAATTCTAAAAACGACCAAATTGCTAAAATTGGCGGAGGTGCTGCTGCAGTAGGCCTTATTTCAATGATTTTTGGGCGTAAAGGTGGTGCTGGCTTAGCTAAATTAGGTTCTCTTGCTGCTTTAGGTAGCCTTGCTTATCAAGCTTATCAGAAGTACCAAACGCAAAATACGGTAGCATCTGAATTAACACAGAGCAGTTTTAATGATGTTGATGAAAATATGGCAAGTAAAATAATTTTACAAGCAATGATAGCAGCCGCTGCGGCTGATGGTGAGATAACCGCAGAAGAAAAATCAACAATTATTGCTCAGGTAGGAGATGATGTTGAAGTATTAGCTTGGATTGAGCAAGAATTAAATAATCCTACTTCTATTAGCGAAATTGCCCGCCAAGTAGGTAATAATCAGGCATTAGCAACACAAGTTTATTTAGCTGCTCGAGCAGTATGTAAAGATTTGGAACGTAAAGAGATTATCTTTTTAGCTAATTTAGCTGAAGCTTTAGGTTTACCTGATGCTTTAGTTGAACAATTAGAAAAAGACGCTGGCTTCTAATTTAAATAAGAATTAGATACAAGCGGTTATATTTTCGGAGTTTTTTGCGAAAAACTTGTGAAATATGACCGCTTGTTCTTTATTGTTTTTGAATTCCAAGAATCATTAATATTTTTTCTACAGCAGTACCATCTCCATAAGGATTATGGGCTTCTGCCATCTGTTGGTAAGACTCATTATTTGTTAGTAATTCGGTTACACTATCAATAATAGTTTGTTTGAATGTTCCCACCAGTTTTACCGTACCTGCCTCAACTGCCTCTGGCCGTTCTGTGGTATCCCTCATTACTAATACCGGTTTTCCTAATGATGGGGCTTCTTCTTGAATTCCGCCTGAATCCGTTAAAATTAAATAAGATTGACGCATTAAGTAAACAAAGCTTAAGTAATCCAGTGGCTCTATAAGATGGATATTCGTTTTTCCTTGTAACCAACGGTTTACCGGCTCTCTTACATTTGGGTTTAAATGGACTGGATAAACAAATTCTACATTTGGGAATTGTTCTGCTAGATAAGAAATAGCACCGCAGATATTTTCAAAACCTAAACCAAAGTTTTCTCGACGGTGGCCGGTGATTAATACCACTTTTTTACCCTCAATATAGTTAAATTGTTTTTGTAAGCGGTCTAAAAGTTCGGCATTTTTATCAATTTTTTGGCAGGCAAGAAAAAGAGCATCAACAACGGTATTTCCTGTAATGTAAATATCTTCCGTTTTTATACCTTCAGCAAGCAGGTTAGCTTGAGTGCTTTGTGTGGGGGCAAAGTGATATTTTGCTAATGCACCGGTAAGTTTGCGATTGCCTTCTTCCGGCCAAGGCGAATAAATATTATGGGTTCGTAATCCTGCTTCAATATGTGCAATATCAATTTGGTTATAGTAAGCTGCTAAAGATGTAGCCAATGTTGTTGCCGTATCACCGTGAACAAAAATAGTAGTTGGCTTATATTCATCAATAACTGGCTGGATTTTTTCTAAAATAGACGATGTTACGGAAGAAAGCGTTTGCTTACTACTCATAATATCTAAATCATAATCTGGTTTAATGTCAAAAAGCTCCAAAATTTGATCTAGTATTTGACGGTGTTGTGCGGTGACACAAACACGAAAATTTAAACCACTTTTTTTAAAGCCATTAATGAGAGGAGCCATTTTTATAGCTTCAGGGCGAGTACCAAAGACAATAAGATATCGCATTATTTATATTTTCCTCAAATACTATATTATGCAACTCAACAATATATGTTCATTATTTTTTATCTAACTGTTGTCTAATATTTGTTTCGCCTGCTTCAAAAAGCATTTGAGCTTTGTTTGCTCTCGCTCTAGCCTCTTCTGCTTTTTTCGCACTTATTTTCACTTTTTCTTCATAATACTCTACCTTGCTTAATTTCAAGCGAGATAAATGGTAATTCGCTGCAGATTCCGCATCTTTTGCTTTTTTTAAGTTAGCATCACTTGGACTATTTTTGGCTATTTGAGCTGCTTTTTCGGCTTCAGCTCTCGTTTCTTCAACTCTTTTCTTTAATATAATTAAATCACGCTTAGCTTTTTCTAAGCGTTGTACTTCTTTTTTATGATGTTCTTCAGCCTTTTTAGCCAGAATGTTCTCACGCTCTACAATATGTTGAGGGTTTCTATTTCCTAAACCTCCGGCAGAGGTTGTTGCTGTTGAACCACCTAGATTACCACTTACACCAACAGAAACAGGTACGGTTCCAGCTCGATATTTTTCAGCGTATTCAATAGTTCCATATTCTGGGTTTTCTTTATCTTTTGCGTGTGTTAATGGCTGCTTTGCTTTTTTTAATGCCTTATTTTTATTTTGAGCATAGTGGCGAGCTAAATCTAACTTACTGTCTTCTGTGTGGTAGCCCTGCATTGGAATCTGAAAATTCTCTATGCTATCGGTATATATCGGTGAGCAATATTCGACAATACTGCCTGATTCATCTTTTGTTTGATAGCAACTGTAATTTAAAACGTGATAAATTTGGTTAAGAGGCTCTGATTTAGCATGAGTAGGTAAATAAAAAGCTAAAATAGAGAATAAACCTATACTGAATCTCATTTTATTCATCATAAATCCTTATAGATTTTGTAGAAAAGAAGGTAGCCATTCTTCAGCACTAGCGTCGTGGTCGAAATTATTAACCACATCAATACGTAGTGATTCACATACTTGGTTTGCTCCCTTAGCGTTAAGAGAATCTTCTACAATATCAACGGCATTGCAAAAAGTATCATAATCGCTGCTACCTAACCCAATGACACCAAATTTCATTGTACTGAAGTCAGCAGAGCTTGACTTTAAATCAGCAAATAGAGGTTGAATATTATCAGGTAATTCGCCAGCACCGTGGGTAGAAGTAACGACAATTAAATGTGATTTACCTTCAATATCTGCAAGTGTTGCTTGGTTAAATAGCTCTACTTCAAAGCCTTGTTCGGTTAATACATCATTAATGTGATCGGCAACATATTCCGCACCACCTAATGTGCTGCCAGTGATAATACAAATAGAGTTCATCTTAAATCTCTTGTTAAAAAATCGTTATTGCTATTCTAGCGAAGATACCATTGTTTGCAAATGATTCTTACGAATTAGCTTTGGTTATAACTTATAAGTTTTGGTTATTTTTAAAACGATATAATGCCGAGTAAGTTACGCTTAATATCTTATTTAAGGAGTTTTTATGCGTCTTTCTAAATTAGCATTCAGTTTAGCTTTTCTTAGTTCAGGTGTTGTTTATGCTGCACCAGCGAACACATTGATTAACTGCGTGGCAACCCCACCAATGAAATTAAGCCCTGCTATTACCAATGATGCCAATGATTTTAATGCAAGTTCTCAGCAAATTTATAATCGTTTGTTATCATTTAAAGCGGGTACATTAGAACTTGAGCCAAGTTTGGCTGAAAAATGGGAAATATCTGAAGATGGTCTGACTTATACTTTCCATTTAAGAAAAGATGTGAAATTCCACGCAAATAAAACCTTTAACCCAACTCGCCCATTAAATGCGGATGATGTGCTTTTCTCATTCCAACGTCAGCTTGATGCCGATCATCCTTATCATAAAGTTTCTGGCGGAACCTATTTTTACTACCATTGGATGAATTTGCCGAAAATCTTAAAATCCGTAGAAAAAGTGGACGATCATACGGTTAAAATTACGTTGCAACAGCCAAATACCCCCTTTTTAACGACAGTTGCGATGGATTTCTTGTCGATTTATTCTAAAGAATATGCCGATAAATTACTGGCGGAAGGAAAACCTGAATTACTTGATCAACAGCCGATTGGTACAGGTCCTTTTGTTTTCCAAACGTATCAAACTGATCACGCCGTACGCTATACCGCCAACCTAGATTATTTTGAAGGAAAGGCGAAATTCGACAGACTTATTTTCAGCATTACCCCAGATGCCGGCACTCGTTATGCTAAGTTAAGAGCGGGAGAGTGCGATGTCATTGATTTCCCGAATATTTCAGATATTGCACAAATGAAACAAGACCCTGCGGTAAATTTACTGGAGCGTGAAGGGTTAAATCTTGCTTATATTGGTTTAAATAGCACAAAGCCAGCATTAAACAATCCGAAAGTTCGCCAAGCATTACATTATGCGACGGATAAAAAATCTATTGTGGCGGCGGTGTATCAAGGTGGTGGTTCTGTGGCAACAAACCCGTTCCCTGATGCGGTATTAGGCTATAACCCGAATTTGCCTCAATATGAATTTAATTTAGAAAAGGCAAAAGCATTATTAGCGGAGGCTGGTTTTGCCGACGGTTTTGAAACGGAAATTTGGGTGCAGCCAGTGGTTCGTCCGTCTAATCCAAACCCTCGCCGTACGGCTGAAATTATTCAAACAGACTGGGCAAAAATTGGTGTAAAGGCGAAGTTAGTTACTCACGAATGGGCAGATTTTAATAAACGTACTCGTGAAGGTGAATTTTCTGCCGGTACTTATGGTTGGACGAGCCGTAATGGCGACCCTGATAACTTCCTGTTCCCATTGTTAAGTAAAGCGAATATTCCAGGCACAAATTATGGACGCTGGACGGATGAAACGTTTGAAAACTTACTAGCACAAGCGGTACAAACACAAAACCGTGAGGAGCGAGCGAAACTCTATCAACAAGCGGTGGAAATTGCCAATGAGCAAACACCATTTATTCCGCTGGCTCACGCCATTAACTATGTACCATTAAGCAAAAGAGTGCAAGGTTTCGTACAAAACCCATTTGGATATACACCTTTTTATGGGGTAAGCTTATCTGAATAAGAATATTCAAGCGGTTGATTTTGCAATCTTTTTTGCAAAACCGACCGCTTGTTTTTTTATTAGAAAACCCGAATACAAGCCACACCTGCTAAAAGCAGAACAATGCCGATAATTTGCGAGGGTAAAATCGCTTTTTTTACCACGCTAAACAGCCCAAATCTATCAACCAAAATACTGCCTGAAATTAAGCCTAATAGCATTAACATTACAACCGAGCCGGTACCTATTTGTGGTACAAGCCAAACACTAGCGAAAATAAATGAACCGGCTAACACACCTCCAAGCCACATCCAAAAAGGTTGCTCTTTTGTTGATTTTACTAAATTAACAACACTTTTTTCATAAAAAATAACAACGAATAACAAGCCTAATGTGCCAACTAAAAATGAGACAATCGCTGAACTTAAAGGCGAACCAAGTACATTTCCAAGTTCACCATTTACCGCAGCTTGGGTTGCCATCGAAATACCACCTAATACCCCAACTGCTCGCCATAGCCATAATTCATTACCCCCTGTTTTGTTTTTTAATGTTCTTAAATTTGGCAAAACAACAGCCACAAAAACACCTAATAAAACTAATGCTATGCCTAATATACGATTGCCAGAAAATGCAATTTGTGGAGCATTAAGCCAACCAAAACTATCAATAAGGATACCCATTATGACTTGCCCTAAAATTGGCATTACGGCAGTTTGTACACCACCTAATTTAGGGAAGATTAAAACATTAATGGTTAAGGCAATCATTCCCAAAAATCCGCCAGTCCAAGCCCAGAAAGGTGCTATTTCAAATATGTTTTGATGAAATTGTAACGGCTTGTTAAGCAATAAGGATAAGGTAAATAAAAAAGTTAATCCGACAGAAAAGGAGACTAAAGAAGTTAAAAATGGTGAGCCAAGATGCAAACGTAATCGGGCATTAACAGCAGATTGAAAGGCAATTCCTACTCCCGCTAAAATGCCAATAATAAATGTGATCATAAATATGCTACTAAAATAATCTTATCCAACAATAGTGTTATTTTAGTCTAAAAATATTTTCCCTTCATATCAAAAAATAGAAATAAAAAAGCACCTTGAGTAGTTTTAGCTATACAAGGTGCAAAAGCGTTAAGGAAATTTATATGAAATAATAGCAATTATAAGAATTTTTCGTGCAGAGCTTTCGCTACCGCTAATTGTTTTTCTGTTGCTTTTGATGTCATTGGCTCACGGCAGTAGCCTGCATCTATACCTTCTAATTTTAATAACTCTTTAATGGTTAAGTATAATCCGTTGGCTAAAATACCTTCAATTAAGTCGTTAGTAACGTGTTGAATGTCTAATGCTTCTTGAATTTTACCTTGTTGAGCTAATTCAAAAATTTGACGAGCACGAACCCCGTTTACGTTGAATGTTGAGCCAATCGCTCCATCAATACCTAATACGGCAGCTGGTAACATCATTTCATCAAAACCAGCCCAGATTAAGTGGTTTGGATAAGCTTTTTTCAAGCGTTCTAATAAGTAGAAGTCGCCTGCTGTGAATTTAACACCTAAGATTTTCGGGTTTTTGTAAAGTTCGCCGAATTGTTCTACCCCAATATTCACACCTGTTAAGAATGGAATAGAGTAAACAATCATATTTGCACCTGTTTCTGCAATGATTGTGTCATAGTAGTGTTTGATTTCTGGGAAGCTAAATTTGTAGTAGAACGGTGTTACTGCAGATAAGCAGTCGTAGCCTAATTCTGTAGCATATTTACCTAATTCAACCGCTTCTTGTAAGTTTACGCTACCTACTTGTGCAATTAAGGCAATTTCATCTTTCGCTTCATCTTTTGCGATGCGGAAAATTTCTTTTTTCTCTGCGGTTGAAATCATAAAGTTTTCACCAGTTGAACCACCAACATATAAGCCATCTACTTTCATTTTTTCGATGTTATGGCGGATAATTTGGCGTAAACCTTTTTCATTGATAGAGCCATCTTCGTTGTAAGGAACGAGTAACGCACTAAAAATACCTTTTAAGTTTTTCATTTGATTCTCCAAAATTAGAATTTGTTTGTTAAAGCGTTAATCCTTGTTTAAGCCGATTTTCCGCCCACCAAGCGGCACCGATTAAACCAGCATCTTGTCCTGATTGTGCATTTTCTAATGCACATTGGTAAACTGTTGGCATTTCAGTTAAATAGCGTTGAACAAGCGGTAAATAACCTTCCGCCAAGCCAACACTTCCCCCTAATACCACTTTTTGTATGTCTAAACTAATTTTCAAATCAGCAATTAAATTAGCTATTGCTTTTGCAGATTTTTCAACTAATTCGACCGCTTGTTGATTGCCCTGTCTAAAGCGTTCAAAAACCTCTTTAGGGGTACAAGGCTCATCCCACTTGCTTGAAACTGCTTCAATGGCTCGTCCTGCCGCTACCGCTTCGACACAACCAACTCTACCACAACCACAAACCGGGCCGTTAGGATCGGCGAGCGTATGCCCTATGTGTCCTGCAATGCCATTCGGACCTGTTAATAAATCGCCATTTAAAATAATGCCACCGCCAACACCAGTTGAAACGGTAATAAATACAAAATTTTTAACCGCTTGTTGGTTTTCAAATAAGTATTCGGCACAAACCGCTGCTTGCACATCATTGAGCAAACCAATAGGTTTGTCTGTGTGGCGAGCAATACTCTCTTTTAGTGGAAACTCCGCCAAACCGCCCAAATTTTTCGGGTTAAGGGCGGTTAAAATACCTTGATTGATAATGCCTGTTGAAGCAACGGCAATAAAGTCAAATTGTCCTTGGTAATGTTCAACCACTTCTTTTAATGCTTGATGCAAACTCCCAGCTTGATCTTCTTGTGGTCTATCCGTTGGCGTTTGAATTTGTTTTCGTTGCTCAACTTGATTGTTTTGAATAATAGCGGTCGCAATTTTTGTGCCACCAATATCTATGGCTAAACAACGCATAACTTACCTCTATTTTTTCGCTGAATTAACCGAATCAGCAAACCAGCTTACAATGTGCTCTAATCGAGTTAAAGCTGAACCAACTGTCACATAATCTGCTCCGATTTCAATAGCGACTTTGGCAAGCTCCGGTGTGTTATAACGGCCTTCTGCCATTACATTGCAGCCAGCTGCTTTTAAATCTTTAACTAATTGATAATCTGGTTCTGCTGGAATATCTCCTCCTGTATAGCCAGACATTGTGCTTCCCACAATATCAAAACCAAGTTGTTGGCAATGTAAGCCTTCTTCAAGATTAGAGCAATCCGCCATTGCTAAACATCCCTTATCGTGAATGCGTTTTACTGCATCTTCAATACTTACAGGACGTGTGCGGAATGTGCCATCAACGGCGATAATGTCTGCTCCTGCTTCAGCTAAAGCATCAATATCTTCTAAGAAAGGAGTAATGCGAATGGGGGTATCGGGCAGATCTCGTTTTACAATACCGATGATAGGTACCTCAACGGCTGCTCGAGTGCTTTTTAAATTTTCAATACCTTCAATACGAATCCCTTTGGCTCCACCTATGACTGAAGCTTGTGCCATTGCGGCAACAATTTCTGGTTTATCCATTGGGCCATCATCTACCGGTTGGCAAGATGCAATGAGTCCGTGTTGAATTTTATTTAAGATAGTATCACGAGATAGTTTTGACATAACTGTTCCTTTTTTATATTGCAAAAGGTAGTCAAAAGACTAGATTTTGTTGTGAAGAAATACTCCAAATAATTATACTTTAATAAATTTTCACTACAAATAGAAAAAATAAAAAATGTGAGCTAGATCGCATTTTTTATAAAATTTTGGAAGGTTATTTGATATAGGTAATAAAAAAGCAACTAAATTTTAACATTTAGTTGCCTAAAATTTGGCGGAAGTGCATGGGAGTCGAACCCACCCGAGAACGCTGGCGTCCTCAACAGGATTTGAAGTCCTGCCACCTCACCGGAGATGACGCACTTCCGAAAAGATGGCAATATTGTACTTTATTTATTAGAATTATCAAAAGAATTCTCAACAGAAAATCACTATGCAACAATTATTCCGACAAATTCCCTCTCTGGACTCACTCTTAAAGCAACCACAAGCGGTCGAATTATGCCAACAATTTGCATATTCGACAGTTGCAGAACAAGCTCGTTTGCTGATTGAACAAGCTCGCCGTTTTATTTCTCAACATCATTCTATTCCGCATTTTATTGCAGATGAAAATACCTTTTTTATGATGTTGGAAGAAAAACTCCAAAATTTAAGTAAGGTTAAAATTAGAACTGTCTTTAATTTAACGGGTACGGTATTGCATACCAATTTAGGGCGAGGGTTATGGTCGGAAAATGCGATTCAAGCAGCAACCAATGCTATGCAAAATAATGTGGCATTAGAGTTTGATATTGAAGAGGGCAAACGCTCACACCGAGATAATTATATTTCTGAACTGGTGCAACAAATTACGGGGGCTGAGGCAGCTTGTGTTGTGAATAATAATGCAGCTGCGGTGTTGTTGATGTTAGCTACTTTTGCACAAGGCAAGGAAGTGATTGTCTCCCGTGGTGAATTGGTGGAAATTGGCGGAGCATTCCGTATTCCAGATATTATGGCTCAAGCTGGTTGTAAATTGGTGGAAGTTGGCACAACCAACCGCACTCATTTAAAAGATTATCGTAATGCGATTAATGAAAACACTGCCTTTTTAATGAAGGTACACACCAGTAATTATCATATTGAAGGTTTCACAAGCTCCGTTTCGGAAGAAGAGTTGGTGGCTCTTGGTAAAGAGTTTGATTTGCCCGTGATTAGTGATTTGGGCAGTGGTTCGCTTACCAATATGCAAGCCTTAAATTTACCGGCAGAACCAATGGTGCAACAAAAAGTGGCTACGGGTGTGAGCCTTGTTTCATTCTCTGGCGATAAATTATTAGGTGGCCCACAGGCTGGGATTATTGTGGGAAGTAAAGAGATGATTGCACAACTGCAACAACACCCATTAAAACGGGTTCTGCGTTGCGATAAAGTGATTTTATCTGCTCTTGAAGCAACCTTACGCCACTATTTATTCCCAGAAAAGCTGACAGCAGATTTACCAACCTTGAATTTGCTCACACAATCTCTTGAAACCTTACAAACCAAAGCGGAAAAATTAAAAGAGGTATTAGGCAAGCGGTTAAATTCCAACTATATTTTGCAAATTGAACCAAGCCTTGCACAAATTGGCAGTGGAGCTTTACCGACCGAACGTTTACCTTCGCTTGCAATCACGATTTCTGCTGAAAAACAAAGCGATTTACTCGCATTAGAAAAACAGTTTAAAGCCTTTGAAAACCCAATTATCGGACGTTTTTCCGATAAAAAATTCTGGTTGGATTTACGATCTGTTGCGGAGTTTGAGGGATTGGTTGAGATGTTAAAATAAAAATGTTGGAACAATGGGTAACTTACCTTAAAGTGAAATCTTGAACTTTACCTAAATCGGGCTAGAATAGCTTATATAACGAAAGGGGGATAATATGGATCTCGCACTATTGCATAATTTATCCGAAAGCGAAAAGCAAAAAAATTTCTATACAGAAGATGAACTTGCTTTATTGTATAAATTGGAAAAAGGATTGATAGAAACCAAATCGCACGATCAAGTAATGGAAGATTTGCGTAAAAAATTAGGACTATCTGAAAAATGATGAAGTTTGATTATGGCATTATTTGGCTTAAACAGGCTGAAACCAAATTATTTCATCAGGCGGATTATATTTTACAACAATCAAGAAACCCTATTATCGCAGAGCAATTTTATGATGCGATAAAAAGCGAAGTCGATAAACTTTCCTATACCGCTGATGTTTATCGACTTCGTAAGAAAAAAGAAATTCCCATTTTAAATGGCAAGCATCAAGTAAAATTCCTGATTGGTCAGGAAAATGTCTATATCGTAGATTTTAAATCCGCCCGTCAAAATAGCTACTGATTTCTCAATAAGGATTCTTATGATTATCTGCACCGCAGGCCACGTCGATCACGGCAAAACGGCTCTTTTACAAGCCTTAACCGGCACCAATACTGCCCACTTACCCGAAGAGAAAAAACGGGGGCTAACCATTGATTTAGGTTACGCTTATTTACCGATTGAAAATGATGTTTTAGGTTTTATTGATGTGCCGGGGCATCAACGCTTTTTATCCAATATGTTGGCAGGGCTTGGGGGAATTAACCACGCTCTATTAGTAATTTCTGCCGAAGAAGGGATTAAGCCTCAAACCGAAGAACATTTGGAAATTCTTCGTTTATTAAATTTCCAACATATTATGATTGTGATTACCAAGGCTGATCGTGCCGAGCCTGAACAGATTTCACAACTGATTGAGAATGTTAAAACTGCTCACCCGTTTTTAGCCGATGCTAAAACCTTTGTTACCTCCGCCAAAACCTTAGCTGGCATTGAGGAGCTGAAAGCCCATTTAATTCAATTAAATCAACAAAATATCCAAACACAAAAACCATTCCGCTATGCGATTGACCGTGTCTTTAACGTAAAAGGAGCGGGCTTGGTGGTAACAGGAACGGCGGTTTCGGGCAGTGTGAATATCGGGAGCGAGCTGTTTTTATCCAATGGTAAAACAGTGCGAATTAAGGCAATTCACGCCCAAAACACACCGGCTGAAACAGGCTTGGCGGGGCAACGTTTAGCGTTGAATATCGCTAATGTAAAAAAAGAAGATATTCAACGAGGTGATTGGATTACCGAGCTTGAACCTAAGTTTGCCACTGATCGTATTACCGTTCAACTTTGTGCCAACCAAGTTTTTAAAGAAAACAGCGTGGTGCATCTTTACCACTTTGCCTCGCATATTACGGGTAAACTGAATTTACTTGAGGCAACGCAAGCGGTTAAAAATCAGCACTATTTTGCAGAAGTGATTTTAGACGAACCACTACATATTGCGGTGGGCGATAAACTGATTTTGCGTAGTGGCGATGATAGCCAAACTTTAGCTGGGGCGGAAGTGTTAGAAATTCATTCGCCGAAACGTCATAAGCGAACCGATGAACGTTTGGCATTTGTAAAAAATTTAGCAAAAACAACCGCTTGTAATGATTTCGCCAACCGTGTGAGTTTATGCTTACAGCAGAAAGCGAGAGAATTAAACGCTTTACAATGGGCGGAACAATGCTTTGCACAAGATATTGCCGAGCTTGGTTTTGATATTTCCTCAAAATGGGTGTTTACCACCGAATTTAAAAATACCGCCCAGCAAAATGTGTTAGCTAAAATTGCGGAATATCATCAACAACATCAAGATCAATTAGGCGTAACCAAAGCCCGTTTGTATCGTATAGCGTTATTGGATTTACCTGAAACACTGGCATATCAATTTATTGATGAATTAGTGGAAACTAAACAGCTTACCAATAGCCGAGGTTGGTTGCATTTGCCAGAGCATCGTATTGAATTTGATTCAGCTGAATTGCAAATTTGGCAACAAATCCGACCGCTTTTTGAAGCAACAAATCAAGCTCTTTGGGTGCGAGATATTGCCAGCCAGCTCTCTATTGACGAAACTCAAATGCGTAACTTACTCTACAAAGCAGGGAAATTGGGCTATTTAATTCCGATTGTAAAAGACCGTTTTCTATTAAGCGAACAAATCGAGCAATTCGCCACTCTGATTAAAGCCTTTGTGGCAGAACACGGCAGTATTTCGGTTAATCAATTACGAGATGAATTAAATTACGGACGAAAGCTGACTGTTCAACTCATTGAGTATTTCGATCGCTCTGGTTTTTTAAGACGTAAAGGCGATATTCACTTGCTGCGAGACAGCGATACTTTTTAGCGATAGATTTTTTTGATTATTAAAAATAATTTTACTAATTCAAAAATCTATGCTAATAATCATAGTTAAGAGGCAAATGCAACTCAAAGAAGTTTTGTATCTCTTGTGATGTTTTTAGGCTAAAGCTTATAAAACAATAAAATTTACCTTTTCTCATCCCTCTATAATAGGAGTTAATAATGAAAAAATTAGTAAAACTTTCTTTCCTTGCAAGCCTTGTGATGGGTACAGCTTCAGTGCAAGCTGCTGAAACTTTTGTGACTATCGGTACTGGTGGTCAAACTGGGGTTTATTATGTAGTTGGTCAATCAATTTGCCAATTAGTAAACCGTGATACTGCAAAAACAGGTGTGAAATGTAATGCTCCATCAACAGGTGCTTCTGTTGCTAACTTAAATTCTATTGCTGCAAAAGAAATGGATATGGGGATTGCACAATCAGACTGGCAATTCCACGCTTACAATGGTTCTAGCTCATTTGAAGGTAAGAAAAACGATAAAATCCGTGCGATTTTCTCACTTCACCCAGAACCGTTTACCGTAATGGCTCGTACCGATGCAAACATTAACTCATTTGATGATTTAAAAGCAAAACGTGTTAATGTGGGTGACCCGGGCTCTGGTACTCGTGCAACAATGAATGTTATTTTAGATGCTAAAGGTTGGACAAACAGAGACTTTAAAGTTGCTTCAGAGTTAAAACCAGCAGAAATGGCTTCTGTAATGTGTGATAACAACTTAGATGCAATTACTTATAACGTTGGTCATCCTAATGGTGCATTAAAAGAAGCTGCGGCCTCTTGTGATGCAAAATTAGTACCAGTAACAGGCCCTGAAATTGATAAATTAGTGGCAGATCACCCATATTACGCTAAAGCAACTATTCCGGGCGGTTTATATAAAGGTTCAGATGAGCCGACAGAAACTTTCGGTGTATATGCAACGTTAGTGACATCTGCTGATGTAGATGCAGACAAAGTTTATACGGTAACAAAAGCGGTATTTGATAACTTCGATCGCTTCAAACGTTTACACCCTGCATTTGCTCACTTAAAAGAAGAAGAAATGATTAAAAACGCTCTTTCTGCACCATTACACGAAGGTGCGGTGCGTTACTATAAAGAGAAAGGCTGGATTAAATAATATTTCGCTTTCTTCACTTAATTTAATCAGCACGTTTTTTAGCGTGCTGGTTTTTTGTCTTTATTTGGCTGTTGATAACTTATTAGTTTTTTGATATGAATTAATAAGTTATCAACAGTGTTTTGGCTCATAAGCGGTCTGTTTTTTAGAAAATTTTGCAAAAATATGCAAACTTTTAGGAAAATAACGCCGCTTGATATTTATTTTGAGGAGTCTTTTATGTCAGTTGAATCTAAAGTAGATTACGATGACCTGCAAGATATGGTGGCTTCAAATGATACCGGGGGGCGAACACCGTCTGGCATTGCGAAGAAAGCCATTGTTTATGGTGCTATTTTGTGGTCTCTTTTTCAGATTTATTATGCATCCCCTGTCCCATTTGTTTTACAGGAATGGATAACTTCTGCAGGCTTTAATTTGAATGTGGTAGTCGATGATACGAAAGCTCGTTCTATCCATTTAGCGTTTGCAATGTTCCTTGCCTTTTTATCTTACCCTGCTTTTGCAACCTCCCCTAAACATCGAATTCCTTATATTGATTGGGCATTTGCATTTTTAGGAGCATTTTTAGGATTATACTATTTGTTCTTTTACGAAGGGTTGGTAAAACGGTTTGGTGCCCCTAATTTGCAAGATATTATCGCAGGTTGTGCAGGGGTTCTCTTAGTACTGGAAGCCACTCGTCGTAGCCTTGGGTTACCATTGGTCTTAATTGCGATAGTATTCCTACTTTATAACTTCTTTGGGCAATATTTACCTGCAGAGTGGATAATTAGCCATCGTTCTGGCTCACTTTCTCAAATTGTAAACCAGCAATGGATTACCACTGAAGGTGTATTTGGTGTCGCCCTAGGTGTTTCAACCAAATATGTATTCCTATTCGTATTATTTGGTGCATTACTAGATAAAGCCGGTGCGGGTAACTATTTCATTAAAACAGCCTTTGCTTATTTAGGGCATTTAAGAGGCGGGCCTGCGAAAGCTGCGGTTGTTTCTTCAGGTTTAACTGGTTTAATTTCAGGCTCTTCGATTGCCAATGTGGTCACAACAGGTACATTCACCATTCCTATGATGAAACGTGTTGGTTTCACCAAAGAAAAATCAGGTGCGGTTGAAGTCGCTTCATCGGTAAATGGGCAAATTATGCCACCTGTTATGGGGGCGGCAGCATTCCTTATGATTGAATATGTGAATATGCCATATAGCCAGTTAATTACTCACGCATTCTTGCCGGCATTAATTTCTTATATTGCATTGGTTTATATCGTGCATTTAGAAGCGTGCAAAATGAATTTACAAGGTTTACCAAGAACTGATCCACCAAGTCCATTCTTAGTCTTTTTATTAAGAATGGTTACTTCAATTCTTGTTGTAATTGGATTAGTTATCGGGGTTTATTACGGTTTAGGTTGGATTCGTGTAGTTGCACCTGATTATGCTTTCTCCATTGTATGTGTATTGCTTGCCACTTGGTATATTTTAGCCATTCGCCGTGTAGCAAGCTTCCCTGATTTGGAAGTTGATGATCCTAACTCTGATATTGTGGCATTACCAGCAAGAAAACCGACAGTGAATGCAGGCTTACATTACTTAATCCCTGTTGTTATCTTACTTTGGTGTTTGATGATTGAAATGTTATCACCAGGGCTTTCAGCATTTTGGGGAACGGTTACATTGATTTTCATTCAATTAACACAACGCCCGTTATTAAATTTCTTCCGTAAAGAATCGATTACTACCGAAATTATTAAACAAGGTGTAAAAGATGTGATCGATAGTCTTGAGGCGGGTGGTCGCAATATGACGGGGATCGGCTTAGCAACAGCAACTGCGGGTATTATCGTAGGGGTTGTCGCATTAACCGGTTTTGGTGTTCAGCTTTCAAACGTAATTGAAATTCTGTCGATGGGTAACATTTTATTAATGTTAATTCTTGTGGCAGTGTTTAGCTTAATTTTAGGTATGGGCTTGCCAACAACCGCAAACTATATCGTCGTTTCGTCTTTAATGGCGGGCGTTATTGTTGAGGTTGGTCGCCAAAACGGATTGATTGTACCGTTAATTGCAGTGCATTTATTCGTGTTCTACTTTGGTATTATGGCGGATGTTACACCTCCTGTTGGTTTAGCATCTTTTGCGGCAGCGGCAATTTCTGGCGGTAGCCCGATTAAAACAGGTATGGTGGCATTCTTATATAGTTTAAGAACAATTATCCTACCATTCCTATTTATCTTTAATACGGATTTATTATTAATCGATCTTCGTTATCCAGGACACGGTTGGTTAGTATTCTTTACCGCTACCATCGGGGTATTAGCATTTACCTCTGCGACAATGAATTTTGTTGTTGCTAAAAATAAATGGTGGGAAACCGTATTATTACTTGTTGCGGCATTTGCTTTATTCCGCCCAGGCTTCTTTATGGAAAGAATTTATCCATCAGAGCGTCATATTGAGCCGATTCACTTAACAGAACAGCTACAAGATGCAAAAGTAGGGCAAAATATTACGCTAAAAGTCGCTGGAATGAATCCTTATGGTAAAGAAATAGAGTTTTATGCTCAGCTTCCTGTGCCAGAAGGAGAAAATGGAGAAGAACGTTTGAAAAACTTAGGTTTAACCTTAATTCAAACGGAAGAAACCATTGAGGTTGATGATATTGAAACACCGAAAATTATCATTGATATGGTAGAAATGGATTCAGAAGCTGCTAAGGCAGGTTTAAACTGGGATCAAACATTACTTTATGTTGCGGTTCCACAACCTGCTCCAGCAAAAGAATGGATATTTATCCCTGCCTTGTTAGTTCTTGTTGGTGTTATTGCAAATCAACGTCGCAGAGCAAAAAAACAATAATTTCTAACTCATAAATGCCCTTTAAGGGCATTTATTAAGGATTTTCTATGTACAATAAATTACTTATCGCCATTGATTTAGCGGACCTGAAAAGTGCGAAATATGTTGTAGAAACAGCACTTCAAATAACAGCTAGTAATCCTAATGCGGTTTACCGTGTTGTTTCTATTATTGAGCCGGTGGATAACAGCCTAATTGCAGCGTTTTTACCAAAAAACTTTGATAAATCGGTAGTGGCAGAAGCTAACCAAAAACTGCACGAGTTTACTAAAGCTAACTTTCCTGAAGGGTCTAAAGTGCAACATATTGTTGCCTATGGCACCATTTATGAAGAAATTTGCCGTATTGCGGAGGAAAAATCGGTAGATTTAATCTTAATGCTTGCAAGCAGTAACCCTAAATCGAAAGGGTTAAGCTCCAATACCGTAAAAGTGGCTCGCAATACAACTAAACCAATTTTAGTTTTAAGATAATCTCGCATTCAGTTACAATAGTGCCATTCTGTCAGAATGGCATTTTTATTTTATGAAAAAACTTTCTTCTCGTGCGTTAAGTGCACATATTATTTTGCAGGTATTAGATCAAGGAAAGTCGCTTTCCACCCTTATTCCTGACGCTCAAAAACAACTAGACCCAAAAGATTTACCACTGGTACAAGAAATTACTTTTGGCATTTGCCGAGTATTGCCTCGTTTAGAATCTATTATTAAATTGTTAGTGGAAAAACCGCTAAAGGGTAAAACACGTTTAGTTCACTGCTTGCTTTTAGTTGGGTTATATCAACTGCTTTATATGCGAGTGCCGGCTCACGCAGCGGTAGATGAAGTGGTTAATGCAACCAAAGCCTTAAAACTTGATAGTTTTCGGGCTTTAACCAATGGCGTGCTACGCCGTTTTTTGCGTGAACAAGATGAAATTCTGGCAAAAGTAGATAAACATTGGCAAACGTATCACCCAGAATGGTTTGTGAATCAGCTTAAAAAAGCTTACCCTCATTGGCGAGAAATTATTGAAGCAAATAATCAACGTCCACCAATGTGGATTAGGGTAAACACTCAATGTATAAAACCAAATGATTATGCAACCTTATTAGGCGATTTGGTAAATTCCGAGCCAAATCCGACCGCTTGTATCCCCCTTTGTGCATTATTGCTAGACAAACCTGTCGCCGTTACGCAACTAATGAACTTTGAAAAAGGTTGGGCAACGGTGCAAGATGCCCACGCACAATGGTCGGCAGAATTATTAGGTGCCGAAAATGGCGAAATGATTTTAGATGCTTGTGCCGCCCCTGGTGGGAAAACCACCCATATTTTAGAGAGAGCCCCAAAAGCGAATGTTATTGCTTTAGATATTGAAGAAAGCCGTTTAAAACGAGTGCGTGAAAACCTAGAACGATTAGGGCAAACAGCAGAAGTTGTTTGTGGTGATGCCTCAAAACCAGAGCAATGGCTAGATGATAATATTATGTTCGATCGCATTTTATTAGATGCACCTTGTTCTGCAACAGGGGTAATTCGCCGCCACCCAGATATTAAATGGTTGCGTAAAGAGAGTGATATTGCGGAATTAGCTGCATTGCAACGCCAAATTCTTGAAGCTTTATGGCAAAGGTTAAAACCAAACGGCATTTTGCTCTATGCAACGTGCTCGGTTTTACCGCAAGAAAATAGTAAGCAAATTCTGCAGTTTATTCAAACTCACCCAGATGCAAAACAGCTAGAAATGGACTTTAATAGCGAAAAAGTATTGGAAAAACAGTTCTTCCCACAAGCAAATGGCGGAGATGGTTTCTTCTATGCAAAATTACAAAAAGTGGCAAATTAGATGAAAATTATAATTGTTGGTGCTGGGCAAGTTGGCTCAACCTTAGCTGAAAACTTGGTAAGTGAAGATAACGATATTGTCTTGATTGATAATGATCCTGCACGCTTAGATAAGCTAAAAGATAAGCACGATTTACAAGTTGTTCGTGGCGAATATGCCTCTCCTCAAGTTTTGCGGGAAGCAGGAGCTAGCGATGCTGATTTATTGGTTGCGGTAACAGATAGTGATGAAGTCAATATGATTGCCTGCCAAGTCGCTTATACGCTTTTTAATGTGCCAACTAAAATTGCACGTATTCGCAGTGCTGATTATGTGCGTGAAAAAGAACAGCTATTTAACGACGATGTGTTGCCAATCGATCATATTATTGCACCGGAAATCTTGGTTAAAAAAGATATTCTACGCTTAATTCATTACCCTGGAGCCTTACAAATAGCACACTTTGCGAATGAGTTGGTAAGCCTTGTTAATGTAAAAGCTTATTATGGTGGGCCTTTGGTTGGTTACCCTATTTCGGCATTACGAGATCATCTACCTCATATTGAGGCCCGTGTTGTCTCTATTTTTCGCCAAGACAAGCCTATTGTGCCACAAGGCTCTACTATTATTGAGGCGGGCGATGAGGTGTTCTTCATCTGTGCGACACAACATATTCGAGCGGTAATGAGTGAGCTACAACGCTTAGATAGACCCCATAAACGTATTATGATTGTCGGTGGCGGTAGTATTGGCTCATCTTTAGCACGAGATTTAGAAGAGCAATACCAAGTTAAAATTATTGAACGCAATCCTAAACTAGCGGAAAAACTGGCAGAAAAACTATCCCATACCTTAGTTTTAGCTGGCGATGCCTCAGATGAAGAATTGTTATTTGAAGAGCATATCGAAAATATCGACTTATTTCTTGCCGTAACCAGTGATGATGAAGCAAATATAATGTCCGCCCTACTAGCAAAACGCTTAGGGGCAAAAAAAGTGATTATTCTTGTGCAACGTTTAGCTTATTTGCATCTTATTCAAGGGGGGACTATTGATATTGCTATCTCCCCACAACAAGCGACAATCTCTGCCTTAGCAAGCTATGTTCGCAAAGGTGATATTCTTCAAGTTTCATCATTAAAACTTGGTGTTGCTGGAGGAATAGAAATTATTGCCCACGGAGACGAAACCTCATCGAAAGTGGTTGGAAGACAAATTAAAGATTTAAAATTACCACAAGGAGCTATTGTTGGAGCAATAGTACGAGGCGAAGAGGTAATAATTGCTCATAAATCAACAGTTATAGAAGAAAATGACCGAGTCATCATTTTTGTAAATGATAAAAAGCAAATTGATGAAATTGAAAAATTATTCCAAATAGGTGTATTCTTCTTATAGAGATCTCTATTAAAAATAGTAGTAAAAAATGTGGAAAAAACACCCGCTTGCAAGATAACAAGCGGGTGTTTTTTGGGCATAAATTAACTAGAAAATTCAATAAGTCCGGAAACTTTCCCTTTTTCATCAATAGCAATTAACGAATGGATATGCAATTCCTTCATTAAATCTTCCGCTTTGGCAAGGAATTCAGATTCATCAATCGTTTTTGGATTGCGGGTCATAATTTCTGAAGCGGATTTATTTAAGCTTTCAGCTCCAAATTTTGCAAGAGTACGGCGAATATCGCCATCGGTAATAATCCCCTCTAATTTATCGTCATGCATAATGATTGCGACCCCCATTCTGCCTTCATTCATCACATTTAAACATTCGGTAAACGAACTTTCGGGCGAAATAATCGGTAACTTACGGCTCATTACATCACGTACACGGTTCAATAAACGGCGACCAAGACTACCACCAGGGTGGAAACGGGCAAAATCTTCTGCTTTGAAATCACGAGCTTTAATTAAGGCTATCGCTAATGTATCCGCCAATGCCATCGTTACCAATGCAGAGGTTGTTGGGGCTAAATTATTTGGGCAGGCTTCTCTTTCAACGTTAATGTTTAAGATAAGATCGGCATTTTTGCCTAATGTCGAATAAGGGTTGCCGGTCATCGCAATAATTTTATTACCAAAACTTTTGAGGCTAGGGATCAGTTTATTTACATCGTCCGTTTCGCCACTATTGGAAATTAAAATAACCACATCAATCGGCTTAAGCATTCCCAAATCACCGTGAAAAGCTTCTGTCGGATGTAAGAAAAAACTCGGTGTTCCTGTTGAAGCAAAGGTTGCAACCATTTTCTTGCCGATTAACCCCGATTTTCCAATACCTGCAACAACAACTCGCCCAGTACATTCTAGGATTAACTCAACCGCTTGATTAAATTCTTCAGATAATCGTTGGTTTAATCGCTCTATTTCATAGGTATAAAGAGATAAAGTCTCTTTTGCACTTTCTAAGTAGTTCATTTTATTTTCTCTATACTCATTATAACCGCTATTGCAAGCGGTTATTTTTGCGTGAATTTTACACATCGCGGTAATTTTAACAATTTCTGCATAGTTAAGCTAATACTAGAGAAAATATATAAAAAGAAAAGGCATATAATTTTATACCTCTATTAGATAGATTATTAATTTATTACCATATGTATTTGAATTAATCGAGCAACATTTTCTGCACTAGATGTCAGATTCTCTCGCCCTTTAGCTAAGGTTTCTTCAAGTGTCCCTAGATTGCGGATAATAGGAAAGACGGCATCAATTCCGTGCTGGTAAACAACATTGTAATCTTCTCGTAAGCAACCAACGATCGCAATGACGGGTTTTCCAAACTGTTTTGCTGTTTTCGCAACCCCAACCGGTGTTTTTCCTGCAATACTTTGAGCATCCATTCGCCCTTCACCGGTGATGACTAAATCTGCATTTTTGACTTTTTCTGCCAAGTTTGTTGCATCAATAATGATTTGTACACCCGCTTTTAATTCGGTTTTAGGTAATAACAATAAGCCACCACCCATTCCGCCAGCAGCTCCAGCCCCTGCTTTGTCTGCAATATTTATGCCTAGTTGTTGTTCCACAATATCAGCAAAGTGAGCTAGTGCCTGATCTAGCGTTTCTACCATTGCAGGAGTTGCACCTTTTTGAGGACCGAATACTGCTGAGGCTCCTAATTCTCCGCATAATGGATTGTTTACATCACAAGCAACTTCAAAGGTAACATTTGTTAAACGAGGATCAATATGTTCTGTTGAAATTGAAGCTATTTGTTGAAGTTGTTCTCCACCAAATCCAATTTCATTACCTTGCGAATTTTTAAAGACGATTCCTAATGCTTGCAGCATTCCCACGCCACCGTCATTTGTTGCACTACCACCAATGCCGAGTAGAATTTTTTGCACACCTAAATCTAATGCTTTTTTGATAAGCTCTCCGGTTCCGTAACTAGTGGTTTTAAGAGGGTTTCGTTGTGTAAAAGGCACTAAATGTAAACCTGAAGCTGCTGCCATTTCGATAAATGCAGTTTGTTTATCGCCAGAAATACCTAAAAATGCAGTTGTTTTGTTCCCAAGAGGAGCAGTTACTTCAACCTCAATAAGTGAGCCTTGTGTTGCATCAATTAACGATTGTACAGAACCTTCGCCACCATCTGCCATTGGTACTTTTACATATTCTGCATCTGGATAAATCTGTTTAAAGCCAGCTTCTATTGAATCTGCAACTTCCAATGCAGTTAAACTTTCTTTAAATGAATCTGGGGCAATTACAATTTTCATCACACACTCCTAGAATAATTTGAATACACCAAAAATAAGGGTTGAAATAACAGCCATTAATAAACCAACGGCACTCTCATATGGAATAAGACGCAGGCGTTCTTTAATATCCATATTCACACTGCCACCTGTTGCGTGGAAGAATGAACCGTGTGGCATATGGTCTAATACCGTTGCCCCAGCGTGGATCATTGCCGCACCTGCTAAGCCTGAAACACCAAGTTCTAATAATGTCGAACTAAAAATATTTGCTGCAACTGCAGTACCTGCAGTAGTAGAAGCTGTCGCTAGGGACATTAACGCACCAGAAATAGGAGCTAATAAATAAGAGGGTAATCCCGAAGCTTTTAAGCCATCAATTAATAGATCTTTTAAACCTGAATTAGCAATAATTCCAGCTAATGCACCGGTACCAAGTAACATTATGGCTACAGGTGCCATTTTTAATAAGCCAGAGGTTGCAAATTGATTGATTTGTTTAGCTCTTCCCATTGCAACTGCCCCCGCTAGACCACCAAGCGGTAATGCAATTAACGGGTCAATACTGATATTTGCAAGTGGACGTAAGGCTAATAAAATAATTGCAACGAGGGGAGCGATAATTGCAGGTAGGAAGGTTGGAAGATGTTGGCTACTTTGGATTGCCACCTCACTATCGACTACTTTTGAACCTTTATTGATTAAACGTTTTGCTAAAAAATAGGTTAAAGTGATACCAAAAATTGCAGGAATAATGCCAGCAGCCATTACAGATGTTAATGGCACTTGGAAAGAATCTGATGCAGCAATCGCATTTGGGTTTGGGGACATAATGTTACCTGCTTTTCCTCCACCAACCATCGCCAATAAAATGGCAGGTTTTGATAAGCCACCTCTTTTCGCTAATGCAAGAGCGATAGGTGAAACAGTAATAACGGCTACATCAACAAATACTCCAACAGAGGTTAAGATCATTGTTGATAATACCAAAGCTAATAATGCTCTAGTCTCACCTAATTTCTTTACTATTGTTTCAGCAATCGTACTAGCAGCTCCTGATTCAATAAGTACACCAGCTAGCACACCGGCTGCTAAAATACGCATTACTGCGGTAGTAATGCCTTGTGCACCACCAATCATTAACCCAACAGTTTCTGTTAGATTTGCTCCACCAATTAAACCACCAACTAATGCCCCAACAAGCATTCCATATGCCGGTGGCACCTTTTTTAGAATCAAAATAATCGCAACTGAAAGTGCTATGATTGCACCAAGAGCAGATACTGTAACCATTTTTATTTCCTCTAAATGTTAAACACGATTAGCATTATGAGGATATAACCAAATATTTTCGTTAGATAAATAAACAAAAAAACTGCATATTAAAGAAATATTTTTGTAATTTAATACAATTTATTTAAGTAACAATGCTCCAAGATAAAGAATAACTCGTTCATCTATCTTATTGAAAGATAAGGAAGTTATCTGTTCGATTTTATCTAATCGATAGCGTAATGTATTAGGATGAATAAATAGCTTTTTAGAAGCGTGAGCTAGATCACAATTTGAGAAAAAATATTGTTGCATTGTTTTGAATAAGAAGTGCTTCTCATCTTTTTTTATAAGTTGAGATACAGGGGCTAATAGCTCTTTAGCTTGCCACGTTTGAGCAAAATCGGCTAATAATGTTGGAAATTTATAATCTTCAAATAGCAACACCTGCTTTTTTAAATGATGCTGTTCAGCATACTTTAATGTTTGCTGTGCGGTATGGTATGAAAAAGGAATCTCAATTAAGGTAGAAACACAAATACCAACCGAAATTTTATAGTTATGTTGTTGTAATTTTGATGGAATGTAGTGTTGCCATAACTGCTTTTTTGAAGTTGCAAATTGACTATCAAGCGGTTGTAAAAACAAGATATTTTGCAAATTTACCACCGCTGTTAAGATATGTGGATAATAATGTGCAAAATGAGAAAGTAATGCCTCTAATTCTTCCGCAGTCGTATCATTTAATTTTATTAAGCAGGCTACATACGATTGATTTATTGGTAACTGAAAAAACGAGGCTTTATGCTTAATTTGCTCAATGGATAGCTCTCCTTTCGCTAAGCTTAAAATAAACTCCTCTTTATATCGGCTTTGCCAACGCTCCTTTTCTAATTGAGCAGATTGCTCTACCATTAACTCCGCTGCCATTTTCACTAACTCGGCATAATGCCTAACTTGACTTGGAAAACCTGAAACACCAATTACACCAATATTTTCACCAAGATAGGTAATAGGAATATTTATCCCTTGTTTTATTTCCTGATGTGCTTCTTTTAAATTCCATTGACGTAATAGTTTTTCATCTATCTCAATTAATTGATTTTTCCGTAATGCTAATACCGCACCTGAATGATGTTGCCCTAAACGACTAGGATCGCCAGAGGCAATAATTACACCGTTTTCATCCATTACATTGACAGAATTTGGAATAATTTGCATTGTGCGTTTAACAATAGCTTGTGCAAGTTGTTTATTAAGTTTCATTCGTTTATTTAACCGATTAGTTATGGTTATTTATCTGATTTTACGAAATATTGGGTAATAAAAAAACTACAGAGAGAGTTACAGTTATAATTATTTTAAATGGCAAATCACATTAATTCTAAGAAGATTATATTTAATTAATGCTATGTATTTAGTTGCTTATTTTGGTTTTGAGATACAGATCACATCACTCTTTAAATATAAATAGTAGAATCAAATTTGGTTATTTGATTTTTTAAGGAGTTGCTATGGAAAACAATGTCACAACTAAAAAGCTGATTGTTGGCACTATTTCGCTAGCTTGTGCGATCATATTCTTTGGTGGTTTTGCCAAAGACTTTGTAGGCGGTATTTTTGACTTCGGTAAACTAACAGGACAATTTCCAGAATGGCTAAAAACCTCTGGAGGAAGCAGTGCAAAAGGAGGATTCCTTTTTGCTGTAACACTTATTCCAAGTGTGATGTTAGCTCTCGGTTTTGTAGCAATTTTTGAACATTTTGGTGCATTAGCTGCGGCATCTAAATGGATGAGTCCAATTTTAAAACCATTAATGGGAATTCCCGGTAGTTGTTCCATTTCTTTAATTGCAAGTACACAAAGTACTGATGCTGGCAGTTCTACAACTAAATTTTTGCGTGATGAAGGTAAAATTACTTATAAAGAGTTACTAATTTTTGCTGCCTTTCAATTTAGTGCTGGAGCACTTTTGACTAATTTCCTCTCTTCTTTTGCTCCATTACTTTTGGTTTCAGATAAATCGGGTGCTGTAGCTCCAACCACTATTGCTATGTGTTTGGGGGTCATATTTTTATTCAAAATTTTTGGTGCGAATTTAATGCGTTTATATGTAAAAACTTTCGTAAAAGAAGAGGAGGCTGAAGTATGAGTACGCAAAAGAAATTAATTACTGATATTTTTATTGAAGGTGCTCGTAAAGGTTGGGATATTGCTATTCATAGCACAATTCCTAATGTTCTTATGGCATTTGTAATTATCTATATGCTAAATGCTTCAGGTTTACTTAAAATAATTGGAGAGTGGCTAGGTTTTATTATGGCTCCTGTTGGTTTACCTGGCGAAGCAATAGCCGTATTTTTAGCCGCATTCTTAAGTTGGGGCGGCGCAGCCGGTGTATTAGTAGCATTGGTTCAAGAAGGGGTACTTAATGCTCATCATATTGCTATTTTATTACCAGGTATGGCATTAGTCGGATCAACCGTACAATATATGGGACGTGTTCTTGGTGTGCTAGGAGTGCCTGGCAAACATTACTTAGTCTTGTTTGGCATTTGTATTATCAATGCTTATCTTGCAATGTTTGTGATGCAGTTTTTAATTTAGGAGGCATTATGGAAACCAAAGCATTAGATACTTTTTTAGCTGAGCTAAAAGAAATTACTGATATTGAAAGCCCAGCAAATTCACTTGAAGGTGTTAATAAAGTCGCAGATTGGTTTATTCACAAAGCAGATAAATTGGGTTTAGCACATAAACGTTTACCTATGACAAGCGATAAAGTTGCAGAGAGCTTACTTATTAGTAATGATTTAAACGCCTCGCAATATGACATTCTATTTATTGCTCATATGGATACGGTTTTTCCTGTCGGTTCTGGCAAGGATGTTCCGTTTACATTCAAAGATGGAAAAGTGAATGCACTTGGAGTAATCGATGATAAATCAGGTGCACTTTTAACGTTTTATATTTTGCAAGAACTAGATTTAAGTAAACTGAAGGTTGCCGTTTATCTAAATTCACACGAAGAACTTGGTTCTCCTTATGCGAAAGAAAGTATTCGTGAGTATGCCCGTAAATCAAAATATTGTTTTGTTATGGAGCCAGCTCGTGAAGATGGTTCAATGGTTGCAACTAGAAAAGGTGTTATTACCTATGATATTGAATTTCACGGTGTACCAGCTCACGCAGGAAATAACCCTGAACGTGGTCGTTCAGCCTTAGTTGAAGCAGCTAATTTTATTGTAGAGTTCTCTAAATTAAATGATTATGACATAGGGCATACTTTCAACTGTGTAATGACAAATGGAGGTACAGCTCACAATGTGATAGCTGATTATGCCAAATTAACTATTGAAATGCGTTATCGCTTGCCATCATCAACTGAGTATTTTGAGGCCCAACTACAACGTGTCTTAGGTAATCCATTTGTCGAAGGAGTAACATCAACTAAAACACTTGTAAATGATGAGGCTCCAATGATTGATGAAGTAAATTTACCAAAAATTAAAGCCTTATTTGATGAAGTAGGTCAAGAAATGCAAACTGAGGTTAAATGGATTGATGCTGGTGGTTTAAGTGATGGCAATATTGCTGCTTCTGCAGGTTGCCCAACCATTGATGGATTAGGCCCAACAGGTGGCAATATGCACGCTAAAACGGAATATTTAGTTGTTGATTCTATTGTACCGAAGTGTAATTTAGTGTTAAGAGTTATTAATAAGCTATTTGCTCTTTAAATATTTCGCAACCCTTTGTTTTAAAAGAATACAAGCGGCCATTTTTTCGTAAGATTTTACAAAAAATGAACCGCTTGTATTTATTTACTAAAGATTGCTTAAAGTTTCATACTTAAATTATGCAATGCAAACGTTTGCGTTATCATCTATAATAAGCATAATTTTTATTTGTTTAGATACGGAATCAAAATATGACTGTACAAACCTTTCGTGGCTCGCCTGCCCTTTCTGAATTTCGTTTAAATCAACTTCAACAAAAATTTGCTACAGCAAATCTACCGGTAAAATCAGTTTATGCCGAATATGTGCATTTTGCCGATTTAACTGCGCCGCTTTCTTCAGAACAAGAAGAGAAATTAAACCAATTATTGCACTACGGCCCAACTTTAGCCGAACACGATCCTGTGGGTGAATGTTTTATCGTGATTCCTCGCTTTGGTACGATTTCTTCGTGGTCTTCAAAAGCCACCGATATTGCCCATAATTGCGGTTTGGCACAAGTTGCCCGTGTTGAACGTGGCTTGGCATACTATTTTGAGTTTGAACGTGCATTATCTGCACAAGAAGAAACCGCACTTTCTGCATTATTACACGACCGTATGATGGAAACCGTTATCCGCAATGCAGACGATGCAGCGGTGCTGTTTAAACAACAAGAACCGAAACCATTTACCACGGTAGATATTTTATCGGGTGGTCGTCAAGCGTTAGAAGATGCAAACGTAAATTTAGGGCTAGCATTAGCCGATGATGAAATTGACTATTTGGTGGAAAATTTCACTAAATTAGGCCGCAACCCGAATGATATTGAGCTTTATATGTTCGCTCAAGCCAATTCAGAACATTGCCGTCATAAGATCTTTAATGCGGATTGGATTATTGACGGAGAGAAACAGGAAAAATCGCTGTTTAAGATGATCAAAAATACGTTTGAGAAAACCCCTGATTATGTGCTGTCTGCCTATAAAGACAATGCGGCGGTGATGGAAGGTTCGAAAGTCGGTCGTTTCTTCCCTGACGAAGACGGTCAATACCGTTACCACCAAGAAGATGCCCATATTTTAATGAAAGTGGAAACCCATAACCACCCAACGGCAATTTCGCCATTCCCAGGGGCGGCAACAGGTTCGGGCGGTGAAATTCGTGATGAAGGGGCAACTGGTCGTGGTGCAAAACCCAAAGCCGGCTTAACAGGTTTTTCTGTATCAAACCTAGTGATTCCAAACTTTGAACAACCTTGGGAAAACCCGCTTTCCAAACCAAGCCGTATTGCATCCGCCTTAGATATTATGATTGAAGGGCCATTGGGCGGTGCGGCATTTAATAATGAATTTGGTCGCCCAGCGTTATTAGGTTATTTCCGTACTTATGAAGAAAAAGTAAACAGCTTTACCGGCGAAGAAGTGCGTGGCTACCATAAACCGATTATGTTAGCAGGCGGTATCGGCAATATTCGTGCCGAACACGTGCAAAAAGGCGAAATCCCTGTTGGTGCGAAATTGATTGTGCTTGGCGGCCCTGCGATGAATATTGGCTTGGGTGGCGGTGCAGCCTCTTCAATGGATAGCGGTAAATCAAAAGAAGATTTAGATTTTGCCTCGGTTCAACGTGAAAACCCAGAAATGGAACGCCGTTGCCAAGAAGTGATTGATCGTTGTTGGCAGTTAGGCGATGACAACCCGATTTTATTTATCCACGATGTGGGGGCTGGCGGTTTATCCAACGCAATGCCAGAACTTGTTCACGATGGAGAACGTGGCGGTAAATTCGATTTACGCAAAATTTTATGTGATGAAAAAGGAATGTCGCCACTTGAGATTTGGTGTAACGAATCGCAAGAGCGTTATGTGTTGGCGGTTGCCCCAGAAAAACTCGAATTATTTACCGCACTTTGTGAGCGTGAACGTGCGCCGTTTGCGGTGATTGGTGAGGCGACGGAAGAGAAACATTTAACCCTTGCCGATCCGCATTTTGACAACAAACCGATTGATTTGCCAATGGATGTGTTGTTAGGCAAAACACCGAAAATGACCCGCGAGGTTTCGCAAAAATCCGTTGAAAATGCACCGCTTGCACAGGAAGAAATTCAATTAAAAGAGGCATTACACCGTGTATTACGTTTGCCTGTGGTGGCGGAAAAAACGTTCTTGATTACGATTGGCGACCGCTCGGTAACCGGTATGGTTGCCCGTGATCAAATGGTTGGCCCGTGGCAAATTCCGGTGGCTGATTGTGCAGTAACTACCGCAAGTTTGGATAGCTATCACGGCGAAGCAATGTCAATGGGTGAACGTGCACCTGTGGCATTATTAGACTTTGGTGCATCTGCTCGTTTGGCTGTGGCAGAATCGATCACAAACATTGCGGCCACGGATATCGGCGATATTAAACGCATTAAACTTTCGGCGAACTGGATGTCCGCAGCAGGTCATAGTGGCGAAGATGCCGGTCTTTATGAAGCGGTAAAAGCGGTGGGCGAAGAACTTTGCCCTGCATTGGGTTTAACTATTCCAGTAGGTAAAGATTCTATGTCGATGAAAACTACTTGGCAGGAAAACGGTGAGCAGAAAACCGTAACCGCACCACTTTCTCTAGTGATTTCAGCTTTCGCTCGTGTAGAAGACGTACGTAAAACCGTTACACCACAGTTGCGTACCGACAAAGGGGCAAGCCGTCTATTGTTAATTGACTTAGGCGAAGGCAATAATCGCTTAGGGGCAACTGCACTGGCTCAAGTTTACAAACAGTTAGGCGACAAGCCTGCAGATGTTGTTAATGTTCAAGCATTAAAAGACTTCTTCAACGCAATGCAAGCGTTAGTGGCAGATGGTAAATTATTAGCCTACCACGACCGCTCAGACGGCGGTTTAATCACAACACTTGCAGAAATGGCATTTGCAGGGAATTGTGGTGTCGATGTGGATATTTCCGCCTTAGGCGACAACGATTTAGCGGTGCTATTTAATGAAGAATTAGGGGCTGTTATCCAAGTTGCCGACAGCGAATTAAATGCGGTGCGTGAAGTGTTAAAAGATCACAATCTACTTCATTTAACCAAAGAACTCGGGGCGGTAAATGCCGATGATCGTTTTGAAATCAGCCGTGGTGCTCGCAAACTGTTAAGCGAAAAACGTTCGGAACTGCGTGGAATTTGGGCAGAGCTTACCCACCAAATGCAACGCTTACGTGATAACCCTGAATGTGCAGACCAAGAGTTTGAAGCGAAGAAAGATCCGAATAACAAAGGCTTATCGGCATTCTTAACTTACGATGTAAACGAAGACATTACCGCACCTTTCATCAACAAAGGGGCAAAACCGAAAATTGCAATCTTGCGTGAACAAGGGGTAAACAGCCATTACGAAATGGCGGCTGCCTTTGACCGTGCGGGCTTTGATGCGATTGACGTGCATATGTCCGACTTAATGGCCGGTCGCCATAATGTGAATAATTTCAATGCGTTAGTAGCCTGTGGAGGATTCTCTTACGGCGACGTACTTGGTGCCGGTGGTGGCTGGGCGAAATCCATTTTATTCAACCCAGAATTGCGAGATCAATTCAGCCAATTCTTCGCCAACCCGAATACCTTGGCATTAGGCGTATGTAATGGCTGTCAAATGCTCTCTAACCTAGCGGAAATTATCCCTGGCACGGAAAATTGGCCACGCTTTGTCCGCAATAAATCCGAACGCTTTGAGGCTCGTGTTGCAATGGTAAAAATCAACGACACCAACTCACTTTGGTTCAACGGAATGGCAGGTAGCCATATGCCGATTGCAGTCAGCCACGGTGAAGGACAGGTGGAGTTCAAATCACCAGAACAATTTGCAGGCTTAAAAGCACAAAACCTAGTGGTTGGACAATACATTGACAGCCTGCTTAACCCAACAGAAATTTACCCTGCTAACCCGAACGGTTCAGTAGAAGGGGTTACCATTATTACAAATGTGGATGGACGAGTCGCAGCAATGATGCCACATCCAGAACGTGTATTCCGTGCGGTAAGTAATTCTTGGTATCCTGAAGATTGGACGGAAGATGGGGCTTGGATGAGATTGTTTAGGAGTGCGAGGATAGTGCTTAAGTAAACCTAAAAAAACAGCTTTTGATCTACTCCAATTTTTGGTAGTAGATCATTTTTAGCAGGTATTTTTATCTTAAACAACTTTGATTTAAAACCCAAATGCTCAAAGAGTCTGCTATAAGCCTTATTATATATAGCTCTACGGATATTAATGATTCTTATATAATAAGGTCTCCACAAAATATATCATTCTTAATATTAAAAAATATTATATTTAGAAATAAATCTGTTGAATTGTTGGTGTTATAGTTAAATGATTTTGGATAGCAAATGTCATAAGTAGGATATATTAAATACATATTCTTACATTTATATTTGTTGCCATATGCAAGTAGTTGATAGAAGTCAGCTTGATTGAAATCACTATCATCAACTATCTTTTTCCACTTGGAATCTATAATGATATTTTTTTCACGTATGTATATGTCTGGTTTTAATTTAAATTTATAATTATCAGTGATATTATCTTTAAGTAAATGATGTTCACAATGTTGAAGTTGTATATTTTTCTCCATTTTTTTTAGATTATACCCAACGTAACTTTCAAAAATTTTGTTCATATCAAGTAAAAATGCAAAAGCAATATCATTTCCCCTGTATGGACTGAATGAATTACCTTGTAAGAAAATTTTACACCACAAAAGTATTTGTACATAGTAACTCATCTGTCGATCAAGTTTAACTTTTGAAAAATCATTACTAGTATCCTTACTTAAGGATATATGATCAAATAAATATAGATATTCTTGGATACGTTGCTTATTCTGGTTAGATCTTGATATTTTTTGTAAAAATGCTAAAGTGCTTTTAATTAATCTATTTTCTACTCGATCAGTATTAAATTCTGCTAAATGAATATAAAATCTCTCTTTATGATTATATTGTATTTGTTTAGATATATTTAACTTACCTCTTAGATATCCTAGATTATCTTCATGTTCAATATAATCACTTTTTATTCCTTTTTTAATTAGATAGTAAAGTTCATTTAGAAACATAGAAATAAAGATTTCTGTTAATGGTAATTTTGTGTAAGAAAGATTTGAAATGTCAATATTTTTAAATGGATAATTTCTTAATGATCTTAACATTTTTAATAAGATAGACTTTGATTCATTTATTGAGTTATAACCATTTTCGTTATATATTTTAGGTAAAATCTCAAGTGCCTCTCCATTTTTTGTTTGAATTATTCCAACATAATTTTGAGCCTGCAAGAAATCTCCGATTTTGTCTCTACCTAATTTTAGAAATTGAGCAATTTCAATATTATCTTTTATAAAATTTTCTATTGACTTAAAAAATAATACATTCTCTTTTTTAAGATACAATTTATCATATTCTTTTAATGTGACCATCTTTCTTTAAGTATTTGAGTGATTTTATCTTCATTATTAATTTTATATGAATATTTATCTTCTAAAAAATCATCAGGTGAAGAGATAAATATTTTTTCGTTTTCTATTTTTTCTCTTTTTATTATTTCATTTTCATTATTATCGCCTAGAACTAATCTAATTTTTTCCCAATCATCATAGAAATATTCTTGAAGTAAAGGAATAATTTTATTTATAAAAATATCTTTTAGATCCTCAGCATCTGAATTTTCATCTAAGCTCATAAAATATGCGTGTCCTATCGTGTGCTCTCGATCATAAAGATACTCAATACGCTCATTTATTATTGTTAACATTTTTTCTAAATCTATGTTTGAAGCTAAACATTTGGACTTCAAAAGTTCTGGTTTAGGTCGCATTTCCACAAAATTAAATCTACGTCTAAGCGCTGTATCCATAAGAGCAATAGAGCGATCAGCTGTATTCATTGTGCCAATAATATATAAATTATTAGGGATTCCGAATTGTTCTCCAGAATAAGGGAGTTCTAATACAAGTGCATCTGGTGCTCCAATTCTTTTTGTTGGTTCTATTAGGGTAATAAGCTCACCAAAAATTTTTGATATATTTCCTCGATTTATTTCATCTATGATTAAAACATAATTTTTATTGCAGCTTGAATAAATACATGAATGACATAGTTTTTTTAAAATTCCAGATTTAATATCATAATGTATATTTCCATTGTCATCTGTAGTTGCTTTTATTCCTTCAATAAACTCTTCATATCCATAACTTTGGTGAAATGTTATAAATTTTATTTGGCCATTATCAACAAATTCTTTGAATTTTATCTGCATGAAACTTTTATTTTTTGAATTATGATATAATTCTAATGCAAGATTATTATCTTTTTCTGCTAGTATATTTAATGCATGCTTAATAGTGTTATAAGTTTTACCTGTACCTGGTGGTCCGAATAGAATCTGATTTAATGCATTAGCCTTTTTATTTATTTTTATATCGTAATTATTATTAAAATCTTGATGTTTTATTATAGGCTGAGAGGATTTAAATTCATTAAAAAGTTTGGCTGAATAATCATAGAAGGAGTCACTATCAGGTTTTTTTAAAATTAGTTCTTTCTGGATAGTGGAAATTTTATTGGATTTCAAATTATATTTTTTAGCTAAAAATTTAAATGCTTCATTACTAACTATTTGTAATAATGATTCTTCAGGCGCATATATAAAAGCTATTTTCCATTTTATGGAGGAACCTAAATCAATATTATCTATTTGCTCAAATAGGCAATTTTGCGCAGCTATTATAATTTTTAGTATTAATTTCTTAATATTTTCAAAAGCTTCATCTTTATCTTTACCGTATTTTTTATACCAAGCATATGTATCATCACCAGTCTGGCCTTTTTTATATTTTATATTTTCTGTTTTATTTCTTCTAAAAATACCAAATTTATAGGCTGAACCTCCCCCAATACCAATAATATCGTTAGTTTTAGATTCTAACCAATATGTAAAAGAATTATTCCTCTCCAAATTAGTATATTGTTCTAGAGTCATATTTTTTACGGTATCAATAGGCCATTCGTCTAAGAATTTTTGCTTTGTTTCTTTCCAATTACTCATTTATTTCTCCATTATATTAGATTAATGGTATTACTGATGTTTTTTTAAATATATTTCTTATTTTAATGTATGTCTAAAAAAACTCCAGCTTTTTTGGGGTTATTTCAGATGGTCGATCCATCACTACCACTAGTTTTAATTCTTAATAGTATCACTCCATTTTTTGATTAATCTTTGCGATTCAGTATTTGAGCCAAAGCGGTTAAAGTCAAAATCTATATACTCAATATTGTGAAATTCAGCGACTTGCGGGGCTGAACGAGCATTAATATTAGTTGGGAATTGGTAAGAGTCAGCTTCTCGCCAGTGGATTTCCTGTGCTTCTGCACTTAGAGCATAATCCACAAATAGTTTGGCAGCATCCAAATTTCTCGCACCTTTTATAATACTGACACTGCCTAGAGTATAACCATTCCCTTCACAAGCTAAGATGGTTTTAACTGGCGCACCTTTTTCTTTTTCACGGGCATAACTGTGTATAAAACTCACATCAACAGCGACTTCTCCTGTTGCAAGATGGGAAGTTGCTAAGCCACTTTTTGTATATTGGAATACGTTTTGATGCAGTTTTTTCAGATACTCAAAGGCTTTCTCTTCACCCCCGATGGCGCAAGCGTCCACGCTTGTGCCTGTTAATTCTAGTTCTGAAAGTATTTCAACCATAAGCTAAAAGCCCAAATCTACTGAGTAAAAGTTGTTTGATTTGTGCTTTGTTTTGGCGCAAGCGTCCACGCTTGTGCCTGTTAATTCTAGTTCTGAAAGTATTTCAACCATAAGCTAAAAGCCTAAATCAGCCAAGTAAAATTTGGTTTATTTGGGCTTTTGTTTTTGGCACAAGCGTGGACGCTTGCGCCATCATTTTATTTATCCACCAATTGCTATCATTACCGTGTTTCTATGGCTTATCACAAGCGGTCAAATTTTATCAATATTTTGCAAGTTTTAATGATTTTTGCGATCTTGGCCGAAAAAGTCATATTTGCTTGTGGGATGTAATTTCGATCAGGGTATTCTTATTATTAATTTTAAAATTATGAGCAGAAAATATAAATTCCACGAAAAGAGTGGTTCTTATATTGTTTTAGGGGAAATTTATTATCTTTAATTATTACTTATATTAAACTTCTATCAATAAAAATTGTCTTCTTTGTTGCAATTTTATTTTTATAAAGGAGACAATATATATGCGTTCTTTGGTATTGGGATTCTGTTTATTATTAACAGGTTGTATTGTGCCTGTTGGAACTACTGGTCAGGTTGGTGTACCTATTCCCGTTTTTATTGATACTTCAGAGCAGAGCCGTGCTGATTCTGTTTATGTTTGTACACTAAAGCCATTCACCCAAGAATATCGTAGTGAACATACAAATAGAGGGATTGCTAAGCTCAATGTACAGAAAAAATGCCAAGCAAATCATAATTCAATGTTTTGTGAAGAAAAAGAAATTGTTTGTAAAACCTATGATTAGGTGTAGCGAATATTAAAAAGGTAAGCGGTTAAATTTCCCCCGATGGCACAAGCGTCCACGCTTGCGCCATCATTTGATTTATCCGTCCATCACTATTACTAGTCTTAATTCTTAATGGTATCACTCCATTTTTTGATTAATCTTTGCGATTCAGTATTTGAGCCAAAGCGGTTAAAGTCAAAATCAATATATTTAATGTTGTGAAATTCAGCAACTTGAGGGGCTGATCGAGCATTAATATTGGTTGGGAATTGGTAAGAGTCTGCTTCTTGCCAATGGATTTCCTGTGCTTCTGCGCTTAGAGCATAATTCACAAATAATTTGGCAGCATCCAAATTTCTTGCACCTTTTATGATACTGACACTGCCTAGCGTATAACCATTTCCTTCACAAGCTAAGATGGTTTTAACCGGTGCACCTTTTTCTTTTTCACGAGCATAACTGTGTATAAAACTCACATCAACAGCGACTTCTCCTGTTGCAAGATGGGAAGTTGCTAAGCCACTTTTTGTATATTGGAATACGTTTTGATGCAGTTTTTTCAGATACTCAAAGGCTTGTTCTTCACCCCATAGCTGAATCAAGGTGCTAATAAAATTATAGCCAGTACCGGAAACTCGAGGATCTGGATACTGAATTAAATTTTTGTATTCCGGCTTAATTAAGTCAGCTAAGCATTGTGGGGCATCGATTTTCAGTTGTTCTAGCTTGGTTGTGTTTACGCCTATTGCCAAAGCCATTGAATAAATTATGGAGGTATAATCTCCCCATTGGTTTGTCAATTTTTCAAACTGAGGCTGAATTTCGTTTTGTTTGGGTGAGCGGTATTTTTCCAAAAGATTTTCACCAGCGGCTTGAATGTGCGGTTCTATTGTTCCACCATACCAAACATCGGCTTGCGGGTTGCTTTTTTCTGCTTTTATTTTCCCTAAAATAGTGCCCGTACTTTGGCGAACATATTTTGTGTCGATATTATATTTTTCGGAAAACGCTTTTGTCACTTTTTCACAGGTGCTGTTTTGAACACTACAATAAACTGTCAGCCTACCTTCAGAAGATAAGACTGGTAGTGAGCTAAAAGAGAATCCACCTGCGATAACAAGCGATAGAGCATAGTGTTTGATATAAGAGATAGAAGTTTTTTGCATTGTGCTATTCCTTATTTGATTGAGAGAATAACGCAACTAACAATGAAACAAGAAACAGCCTCAATCGGCAAATGAAGTGATTGTTGCATAGATAGTTTCCTACGTCAGTATTAACTGCATCAGGTTCAACGGGTATTTCTCAGCCTGCTATAGCAAGCACCCCGACTAAAAGAGGTTTTAGTATATGCTTGAGCAAAATAGTTGTAAAGTAGGTATAAGCAACTATTCCTACAATGGTGCAAGTATTCATACTTGCACATCGTTTTATTTATCCATTATTATCATTTTGATGTTTCTGAGGCTTATCACAAGCGGTTATTTTTTCTCGATATTTTGCAAATAGCGTGCTTCAAATTTTGTTTGGTGACGTTGGATAACATCCGCCATTGAGATGCCGTATTTATCTGCCAGAATAAATAAATTGTCTATAACATCGCCTAATTCTTCAATAAGGTTATCTCGTTTTTGTTGTTGAGAAGCTTCGGTTTCATCGGGGCGTTCTCGTCCGATCTCGATTGCTCTGACCGCACAGGCAACTTCCCCGACTTCTTCAGCTAAATAAGTCATTCTCATAAAAGGATTGCGTTCATACCAGCCTTGGTTTTGGTAAAACTCTCGCACCCACTGTTGATATTGTTCAATTTGCATTTATGTTTCCTTATTAAAATAAACAAGCGGCTGAATTTGCAAAAAAATTTACCAATTCAACCGCTTGTAGAGAGTTTTGTTTATTCTGCTTCTTCTAGCACAATCCAGCCGCTATCTAGCCAATCGCAGATGGTATCCAGCATAAGTTCTAGTTCTGCTTGATCTTGTACTTTTGAGGCTAGCTTATTCCAAGAGACAGAATCCCCATTTGCAATTCGGATAAGCAGTGCCATTTCCGCTTCATTTAATTCATCGATCCACTCGCCATTAACGTAGATTCTCGATGGCTCTTCGGTGTAGAGAATTTTGACATTGGCATCTTGTTGCAACCAGCCACCGGCTTCTAGAATTTCTTGCACTTCATCAGGGTAATACTCATTATCTGTTTGTAGTAAATCATAACGACGGCTGCTTGCAGCGGTTGCCACACTGTGAGTAAAGAGTGCGTCAAATTGTTCTGAATTTTGTAGCAGATCGATTAAATGATGCTTAAATATTTTCACCATTTTTGGATCGAGCAAGGCATTTGGTTGTTCATTAGGTGTAAGGCGGAACGGAATATGAAATTCCGATGAATTTATTGTATCTGCTTGTTGCTCAATGGTTTTGCAGATGTTTTCTAGTAAATCCGTCGCATTTGGATAACGCAAACCAAAAGAGAAGGTTAAACCTAGCTCGCTTTCAGAAACGCCATAGTGTGCCATTCGAGATGGCACATAAAGCACATCGCCCGGGTTCATTACTTCATCTAGTACAAGCTCGCCCATATCATCAAAAATACGGATAGGCTGATTGGGTTTGAATTCTGTGCTTGGGTCGCACCATTTACCCAGTTGCCAACGGCGTTGCCCGTAGCCTTGTACGAGGAATACATCATATTCATCGTAATGCTTGCCCACCGTTCCGCCGATTGGAGAGCAAGAAACCATAATATCGTCTCGTTGCCACTGTGGAATAAAGCCGAATGCTTGCCAAAGCTCGCCAAGTTCTGGCGACCATTGTTCAAGGTTCTGCACCATAACAGACCATTGTGCAGGCAAGCCTTGTAGATCTTCTTCTACAAACGGACTTGTTTTTACCGACCATTTTTCATCTTGGCATTGAATAAGGCGAGCGGTAACTTCTTCTTCCAAAGCAAGTTCCATAATATCGGCAGGCTCAAAAAGATCGACGATTTGTGGCAAACCGTTACGAATGAGTAGTGGACGTTTTTGCCAATATTCACGCAAGAATGTTTCAGGGCTAATGTTTTCAGGTAAGCAGAATGGAATGTTCATAGTAGCTCCTTACAAGACAGTTGCTTTAATAAGATGATATTCTACCTGAGAAATAAATGAAAGCTTTAAAATATTTTTTATTTCGTGATGTCGCTTAGTGTTTTAGGGAAAGATAAGGCTTTGTTTATTACAAGCGGTCATTTTTTATCATTTTTTTGCAAAACTCTCTGAAAAAATAACCGCTTGCTTTAGCGTTATTGATTATAAGGATAACGTAAAATTACTTTATTATAAAAACTGCCATTAATATGTGTTTTATGCAGATGATATTGACGATACCCTTCAAATACGGTTTTATCTGGAGGTTGGGGGTTGGACCAGAAAGTATCTAAACTTTGCTGATCCGTTAAACCTTCAAAATCATAGCTGGCTCTGCCAAGTGTTTTTACCGGCATATCGTGTAACAACCCTGAAAGACCACTAGTAGAATTTAAGGTAACCATTCCTTTTCCGTAACGAAGAAACACGGGCATCGGCACATCGTGAATATAGTATATTTTATTTTTTAAGTGAGGATATTTGGCTATATATTCATCTATAACCAAACCATAATCAATAAATCCTCTATCCATTGGATGATGCTTAATAATTAAGTTTAAATGTTTTGGTGCATTTTCAACAAAAGAATCTAACACCTTGCGTAAGAACAACTCAACACTTTTATAATCACTATGCACTTGCACTTGAGTATCATCATAAACTTGTAGTGGCACAATGAAAAATTCACCTAGCTCACCTCTTTCTACCCGTTTTGCAAAGCCACTATCATATAACCAATAACATAGCCTTTTTATGCCTGATATTGCCCACAATTTTATATAATAACTGACATTTAAAATACGATGGTGCTTATAGTTCGGATATTCTGAGAGTTTAAAATAAGCCTTGTAATAATAAGGGATAGCTTGTTTTGCCATACTTTTAAACCCTTTTGCTACTTTTTGAGGTAAGGGTTGTTCTGGTAAATGAGCATAATTAAGAAAAAATTGCTTATCTCTTGCAAGGGGAGAAAAGGCATTTACCCCCCATTTTTCTAAGGTGATGTATTCTGGCCGAAAATAGCCCTCTTCAAATGCCCAAAAGACAATGTTTAAACGTTGGCTAACTTGTTTAGCAATTTTATGATAAATTCTATTATCGCCAAAGCATAAGATGTTATCTATTTGATTTTTCTGACAAAAATCAAGTAAATAAGCCTCAAAGTTATTAACACTATCACGATAAGCAAATGTATTGTCCCGCCTGTTTGAATAAAATTGCTCATCTCCAGCATTAAAATTTAATTTAAAAACTATTTTATTGTGCGTTATTAGCCAATCGGAAAAATCAGTAAAAAAAGAACCTATAGGGCCTTGTAATAATAATATGTTATGGCTCTTTTTAATTAATTCATCTAAATAATGTTCCATTATGTCTCCCATTCAATCAGGAACTACGTATTAATACTCTATATAATTGGCTAAGCTTTCCATATTGTTTATGTAGCCAAGAACGCTTTATTCCGTCATTAGTTAATTTTTCTTTTTGTTTTTCTAATAAATTAATGGCTTGGTGAATATCAATAAATCGCCCATATATAGGGTCTATGTATAAAGGATAATAAATTAAAGTTGCAGCAATTAATTGCTCGATTGTTACTTTTTTATTGGTTTAATTTTATATGGTGTATTAAGTCTATTGATAGCAAGTATTAGAGAGCATAAAAACTAATGCGATATGGTGACAAAACAACGTTTAAACGTTCTTGTGTTATTCAAAAAAGGGTTATTCACGCATTATTGATGCGTGAGCTGATAACTCGTTATGGACGTCGTAATATTGGTTTCCTATGGCTATTTGTGGAGCCACTATTGCTTACGCTACTAATAACAATTTTTTGGAAATATCTGAGAGCTGATAAATACTCAACCTTGAACATTATTGCATTTATGATTACAGGCTATCCAATAGCAATGATGTGGCGTAATGCATCAAACCGAGCGATAGGGGCAATAAGTTCTAATTTAAGTTTGCTTTATCACAGAAATGTTCGAGTTTTAGATACAATCATTACTCGTGTGTTGTTAGAAGTTGCTGGGGCATCTATAGCACAAATTCTACTTATGGCTATCTTTATCGCAATAAATTGGATAGAGCCACCACAAGATATTTTTTATATGCTATGTGCTTGGGGGTTAATGGCATTCTTTGCTTGGGGGTTTGGTTTAATTATTTGTTCAATCTCTTATTATTTTGAGGTGTTCAGTAAAATTTGGGGAACATTAAGCTTTTTTCTCTTACCTTTATCTGGTGCATTTTTCTTTGTACATAATTTACCCCCTAAGGCTCAAGAAATTGCTCTATGGTTTCCAATGATCCACGGTACAGAAATGTTTAGAAGTGGTTATTTTGGCGAAGCGGTGACAACATATGAGAGTATAGGCTATCTTCTTGTCAGTGATCTTGTATTGCTCTTTATTGGCTTATGCCTTGTCAGAAATTTTAGTAAAGGAATTGAGCCTCAATGATAAAAGTTCAAAATGTAAGTAAGCGATACCGTACAAATAATGGTTGGCGAACCGTATTAAAAGATATTAATTTTGAACTTCAAAAAGGAGAAAAAATTGGTATTTTAGGTAGAAACGGTGCAGGTAAATCAACACTTATTCGTTTAATGAGTGGTGTGGAGCCCCCAACAACAGGTGAAATAGATCGCCAAATGTCTATCTCTTGGCCTCTTGCCTTTAGTGGAGCTTTCCAAGGTAGTTTAACAGGAATGGATAACCTTCGCTTTGTTAGCCGTATTTATGGTGCAGATTTTGACTATGTAAAATCCTTTACTGAAGAATTCTCAGAGTTAGGAGAATATCTTTACGAACCCGTAAAAAGTTACTCTTCAGGGATGAAAGCAAGACTAGCCTTTGCGTTATCACTTTCTATTGAATTTGATTGCTACTTAATTGATGAAGTTATTGCGGTTGGAGATTCCCGGTTTGCTGCAAAATGTAAGCACGAGTTATTTGAAAAACGTAAAGATCGTTCTCTTATTTTAGTTTCTCATAGCCCTGCATCAATAAAAGAGTATTGCGATTCAGCAATGGTATTAGAAGAAGGGATTATGCATAAATTTAATTCTATTGATGAGGCATATGCTTTTTATAATAAAAAATAACAAGCGGTCATATTTTTCTTTTATTTTACAAAAATAATCAGCCTCCAATTAGGCTATTTAATAATTTAAGGGCTGAGTTCTGTATTCCACAGAGCTCAGCCCTTTTAGTTTTATGATATGTAGTCAGATCAAATTACGCTTTTACATTCGCTTTTAAGAAATCTAACAAGCTATCTTTGGCGATCATCTGTTTCTCACCGTTACGGCGGTTTTTGTATTCGATTTCGCCGTTGTCTAAATTTTTCTCGCCGATGACCACCATATGCGGTATGCCAATTAGTTCCATATCAGCAAACATTACGCCCGGGCGTTCTTTACGATCATCAAAAATCACATCCACACCTTGTGCTTTTAAGGTTGCGTATAACTCTTCGGCAAAGGTTTGTACTTTTTCTGATTTGTGCATATTCATCGGCACGATTGCCACTGTAAACGGAGCGATTTCATCTCTTGGCCAGATAATACCACGCTCATCGTGGTGCTGTTCAATCGCAGCCGCCACTACACGAGTTACCCCGATACCGTAACAACCCATTGTCATTACAAGCGGTTTACCGTCTTCGCCTTGCACGGTGGCTTTCATCGCTTCTGAATATTTTGTACCTAATTGGAAAATATGCCCCACCTCGATACCACGTTTAATTTGAAGCGTGCCTTTACCGTCTGGGCTAGGGTCGCCTTCCACCACGTTACGTAAGTCGAACACTTCCGGCATTGCAACATCACGCTCCCAGTTCACGTTGAAATAGTGTTTGCCGTCAATATTTGCCCCACAGCCGAAGTCTGACATTAACGCCACAGAACGGTCGATAATCACTGGCACAGGCATATTCACAACACCGAGTGAACCAACGCCCGCCCCAATTTTCGCTTTAATTTCCGCTTCATCAGCAAATTCTAACGGGTCTGCCACTAACGGATGTTTTTGTGCTTTGATTTCGTTTAAATCGTGGTCGCCACGAATAACTAATGCCACTAACGGCTGTTCTTCCGTCGCCCCTTTTACGATTAAGGTTTTAACAGTTTTCTCAATAGCTAAACCGTGGTTTTCCACTAATTCAGCAATGGTTTTCGCATTTGGCGTATCCACTAATGCCATTTCTGCAGTTGGTGCTTGGCGTTCGCCTACTGCCATTGCTTCCGCCAATTCGATATTGGCTGCAAAATCAGATTCGCTTGAAAATACTACATCATCTTCACCGCTTGAGGCTAACACTTGGAATTCGTGTGAAGCTGAACCACCGATAGAACCAGTATCTGCCTGCACCGCACGGAAGTCTAAACCAAGACGAGTAAAAATATTGCTGTAAACTTGATACATTACATCGTAAGTTTCTTGCAAACTTTCTTTGGTGGTATGGAAAGAGTAAGCGTCTTTCATCACAAATTCACGAGAACGCATTACCCCAAAGCGAGGGCGAACTTCATCACGGAATTTGGTTTGAATTTGGTATAAATTGAGCGGAAGTTGTTTGTAAGAAGAGACTTCACGGCGAACTAAGTCAGTAATCACTTCTTCGTGAGTCGGGCCAAGCACAAAATCACGCTCGCCACGGTCTTTAAAACGCAGTAATTCAGGGCCGTAATCATTCCAACGACCTGATTCCACCCATAATTCCGCAGGTTGAACCACTGGCATTAACACCTCGATTGCCCCACCTTTGTTCATCTCTTCACGAATAATATTTTCGACTTTTTTCAACACTTTAATCCCTGTCGGCAACCAATTATATAGACCTGATGCCATCGGGCGAATCATACCAGCACGTAACATTAACTGATGGCTAACCACCTGTGCATCGTTTGGCGTTTCTTTAAGAGTTGAAAATAAATACTGACTTGTACGCATTGTTGTTCCTATTTGCTAATTCGGTTAGTTTCTTGAAAATCTGTTTATTTTAAAACAAAGCGGTCAAATTTTCAGGAAATTTTGCAAAATCCCCTAAAAAAATAACCGCTTGTGATTTTCAGACTAACAGTAAACTTTGGTTTAGTTACTCATTATTCAGGAATGGTATTACCCCAACAACTTATTCATTCGTTTAATAAAGGCAGTTGGGTTTTCGAGCGTGCCTTGTTCAGCAAGTAATGCTTGCTCAAACAGTAGTTCAATCCATTCGTTAAACTCAGATTCTTCGGCAATATCGGCAACCTTTTTAATCATTGCGTGATCAGGGTTTAGCTCAAAAGTGTATTTCACTTCTGGTGCTTGTTGCCCCATTGCGGCGAATAGTTTTGCCATTTGGGTGGTCATTTCATCGCTGTCGGTTGAAACAACTGCTGGCGTGTCAGTTAAACGGTGGGTTAAAACCACGTTTTTAACACGGTCGCCGAAGTAGGTTTTCGCACGTTCTAAGAATGAACCAAATTCTGCCTGTTGAGCTTTTTCGCTCTCTTCATCGGCTTTGTCAGCAAGATCTCCTAAATCCAAATCTGATTTGGTAATACTTTGCAACGGTTTGCCGTCAAATTCGGTTAAATGCCCGAGTAACCATTCATCAATGCGGTCTGAAAGCAATAAGACTTCAATCCCTTTCTTCGCAAAAAGCTCTAAATGCGGGCTGTTTTTTGCCGCTTGGTAGCTATCTGCCGTGAGGTAATAAATCGCTTTCTGCCCCTCTTTCATTCTTGCAATATAATCGGCAAAACCGACCGCTTGTTCGCTGTCATCACGCTCTGTTGAGGCAAAACGCAACAAGCCTGCCACTTGCTGTTTATTGGTGGCATCTTCGCCCACACCTTCTTTCAACACAACGCCGAACGCATTCCAGAATTGTGCGTATTTTTCCGCATCGTCTTTCGCTAATTTTTCTAATAATTGTAATGCTCGTTTAGTCAGAGCAGAACGTAGCGATTGAGTAACTCGGTTTTCTTGCAGAATTTCACGGCTGACATTCAGCGGTAAATCGTTAGTGTCTAGCAAACCACGCATAAAACGCAGGTAGTTCGGCATAAAGACTTCCGCATCGTCCATAATAAATACACGCTGCACATAAAGTTTTAAACCGTGTTTTTGCTCACGTTGGAACAGATCCCAAGGGGCTTTGCTCGGCACATAAAGCAAGCTGGTGTACTCTTGTTTACCTTCCACTTTATTATGCGACCACACTAATGGATCGGCAAAATCATGGCTGATATGTTTGTAAAATTCTTTATATTCTTCGTCAGAAATTTCGTTCTTACTACGTGTCCACAAGGCTTGGGCTTTGTTGATTTTTTCCCATTTTGTGCCGGTTTCTTTGCCTTCGTCATCGTATTCTTTAGTTTGAATTTCGACGCTTAACGCAATATGGTCAGAATATTTACCGATAATTTCACGCAAACGCCATTCGTTTAAAAAGGCTTTTTCTTCTTCACGCAAGTGCAGGGTAATTTCGGTACCACGCTCCGCTTTATGCAGATCGGACACCGTATATTCGCCCTCGCCTGATGATTCCCAAAGCACGCCGTTTTCTGCACTTTCGCCTGCGGCACGAGTTTTTACCGTTACTTTATCCGCCACAATAAAGGCAGAATAAAAGCCGACCCCGAATTGCCCGATAAGTTGGCTATCTTTAGCTTGGTCTGAACCTAACGTACTTAAAAACTCTTTCGTACCCGATTTAGCGATAGTCCCCAAATGGTCGATAACCTGCTCACGAGTCATCCCGATTCCATTATCACTAATGGTAATAGTACCTAGGGTTTCATTGATAGACACACGCACACGTAAATCACCATCGCCTTCATATAAAGCAGGCTCAGAAAGTGCTTTAAAACGTAGCTTATCCGCCGCATCAGACGCATTTGAAATCAATTCACGCAAGAAAATTTCTTTATTTGAATAAAGGGAGTGAATCATCAACTGCAAAAGTTGTTTGACTTCCGACTGAAAACCTCGAGTTTCTTGATTTGTTGCCATTTTGAGTTCCTTTTACTATTCTTTTTCATAAAAACGTTGAAATAAATGGGGCAAGCGGTTGAATTTTCAAGAGAATTTGCAAAAATTTTATGAAAAATGACCGCTTGTTTCACCTTAATTTGATCACTCAAAGCAAAATCCGCCAAATTCGTTGGAAACGATACTTTCGCTATTTTAATTTCCCTAAAAATATTTGCTATAATCTGCCGATAATTTACGCTTATCGGAAGGAAAAATGTTTAGCATAGATGAAATGAGAAAAATGAGCGAAGCTGACATTCGCACCAAATTCATTACGCCTGCGATTAAAAATGCCGGCTGGTCGGATCGTCAAATGAGCGAAGAATTTTCTTTTAAAGCTCAAAAAAAACTGACCGATGGGCAAATTATTGTCGAACCTAAGACAACAAAAGTCTCTCGCCAAACACCTAAGCGTGCCGACTATCTACTTTACCATTCCGCCGATATCAATCTCGCCATTGTCGAAGCCAAAGATTATAAACACACCCCGAGAGATGGCTTGCAACAAGCAATGGATTACGCTCGTTTGTTGGATATTCCCTTTGCTTACAGCTCTAACGGCGATAAATTTGTAGAACACGATTTTCTCACTGGTGTGCAACGAGAACTTTCGATGGAACAGTTCCCAACACCTGATGAGCTTTACCAACGCTGGTCAAAACAATATAGCCCTGAAGAGCTAAAAATTATTCAGCAACCTTATTACACCAGCGTTTCCGACAATTTCAAAGAACCTCGCTATTATCAAAAAGTTGCCATTGACCGTACTGTAAAAGCCGTTGCAAAAGGGCAACAGCGTATTTTATTGGTAATGGCGACCGGCACAGGAAAAACCTACACAGCTTTTCAAATTATTCACCGCTTACGAGCGTCCGGTGTGAAGAAAAAAGTGCTGTTTTTGGCAGATCGTAACGTCTTGGTTGATCAACCAATGGCCCAAGATTTCAAGCCGTTTAAAGACAAAATGGTGAAAGTCAGCAATAAAAAGCTGGATAGTGCATACGAGGTGTATTTAGCGTTATATCAACAGCTTGACGGCGAAACGGAGCACGAACTGTTTAAACAATTCCAACCGTCATTCTTTGATTTAATCATCATCGACGAATGTCATCGTGGCAGTGCGAAAGAAGACTCGAACTGGCGTTCGATTTTAGAATACTTTTCTGATGCAACCCACATCGGTATGACGGCAACCCCGAAAGAAACCGCCGATGCGAGTAATATTACTTACTTTGGCGAACCGATTTACACTTACAGCTTAAAACAAGGCATTGAAGACGGCTTTCTCGCCCCTTATCGTGTGGTGCGGGTAGATTTAGACTGTGATTTGCGTGGCTGGCGACCATTGAAAGGTCAGAAAGATAAAGACGGCAATGAAATCGAAGACCGTGAATATACCGTCAAAGATTTTGATTACAACATCATTCTTGATGACCGCACTCGCCTAGTGGCAGAACGCATTACCGAATTTTTGAAGAAAACCAACCGCTTGGATAAAACCATCGTTTTCTGTGCCAACATCAACCATGCTCAACGAATGGTGGCGGAATTAGCTCGCTTAAATGCGGATATGATGCAGAAAAACGCAAAATATGTCACTCAAATCACTGGCGATCAAAGCGGCAAAACCGCCGATTTAGAAACATTTTGTGATGTGCATAACGAAGAAAAAGATTACCCAGTGATTGCCGTTACATCAAAATTGATGACCACCGGCGTGGACAGTAAAACCTGCAAACTTGTGGTACTTGATGCTAACATTCAATCAATGACCGAGTTCAAGCAAATTATCGGGCGTGGCACTCGCTTACGCACCGACGCCGGTAAAGAGTTTTTCACCATTTTAGATTTTCGAGGCGTAACCCGATTATTTGCCGATCCGAGTTTTGATGGCGAACCGGTGGTGATTTTAGATGTACCGGAAGATAAACCTTTTGATGATCAGAAAAACGATGAAAACACCGACCGCACTTCGGGCGATGATTCAGTAAAAGAACCAATCCCTGAATACAAACCAATCGTTGTCGTTGAAGCCGGTTCAATAAAATTACGCATTCTTGATGAAAAAGTACAATATCTTAACGAACAAGGCGAATTGGTTTCTGAAGATATTGATATTTTCTCCAAACGTGAAATTCAAAAAGAGTTCGCCAATTACGAGCAATTCCAACATCAATGGCTTGCAAGCGGTGACATTTTCTCGAAATTTTACACCGACCCAAAATGGCTCTCAGCGTTACGCAAAAAACAAGCATTGTCAGAAGAATTTGATGATTTAGATGTTATCGCCTCGGTCGGCTTTGGCAAAAAACCGTTAACTAAAATTGAACGTGTTGAGAAAGTCAAACAGAGCCAATATCTATCCGAATTTCCAACTGAAAACCAACAGGTTTTAGGACTGTTGCTCGATGAATATGTCAAATCGGGTACCAAAGAACTCTCCAAAACCGAATTGCTACAAACGCCAAAATTCCGAACATTCGGCGGTTTGCTCCCTATTTTAAATAAATTTGGTGGCAAAGAACTTTATCGTAAAGCGGTAAAAGGACTGGAAAAAATCATTTATTCGGAGTAACAAGCGGTTAAATTTTAGCAAAACTTTGCAAAGTGCCAATCGTGCTTAAAAGACTTAAACAAGGAACAAAATGAGCCTAAATAATTTAGTAAAACGCTTACAAGATGTCATGCGTAACGATGCTGGGATCAACGGCGATGCCCAACGTATTGAACAAATCGTATGGATTTTATTTCTGAAAATCTACGATGCAAAAGAGCAAGAATGGGAGCTGATTAACGATAATTACCGTTCGATTCTGCCTAATTTTCTTCGTTGGGCAAATTGGGCGAAAGATAACAAAGACGGTAAAGCGATGACAGGCGATGAACTGCTCTCTTTCGTCAATAATGATCTTTTCCCAGCTTTGAAAAATCTACCGATTACCGCTGAAACCCCAATGAATCAGCGTATTATTCGTGCCGCTTTTGAAGATAACAACAACTATATGAAAAACGGCGTACTGCTTCGCCAAGTGATTAACATTATTGATGAAATCAATTTCGAGCAGTATCAAGAACGCCACGCCTTTGGCGATATTTACGAAAATATCCTAAAAAGCCTACAAAGTGCGGGCAATGCAGGCGAATTTTATACGCCACGAGCCGTTACCGATTTTATGGTCAAAATGATCAAGCCAAAACTGGGGGAACGTATTGCTGATTTTGCCTGCGGTACAGGTGGTTTTTTAACTTCTGCTTTGAAAGAATTAGAGCAACAAATTTCTTCGGTTTCCGACCGCACTTTATTCAATAATTCGGTTTACGGTATTGAGAAAAAAGCCTTACCGCACCTGCTTTGTGTGACAAATTTATTGTTACACGACATCGACAATCCGAATGTCCACCACGACAACGCCCTTGAAAAATCAGTGAAAGATTACACCGAAAAAGACAAGTTTGACGTTATTTTAATGAACCCACCTTACGGCGGTTCGGAAATCGAACAAATTAAAACCAACTTCCCTGCGGCATTGCGTTCAAGTGAAACGGCAGACTTGTTTATGTCGGTGATTATGTATCGTTTGAAGAAAAACGGACGTGTCGCCATCGTACTGCCTGACGGTTTCCTATTCGGTACCGACAACGCCAAAATGGCAATCAAGAAAAAGCTACTGGAAGAAATGAACCTACATACCGTGATTCGCTTGCCGCATAGTGTGTTTGCCCCTTATACGTCGATTACCACCAACATTCTCTTTTTCGACAATACGAAACCGACGGAAAAAACCTGGTTCTACCGCCTTGATATGCCGAAAGGCTACAAAAATTTCTCGAAAACCAAACCGATGAAATTAGAGCATTTCAATGAAGTAATGGAATGGTGGGAAAATCGCCAAGCGATTGAAATCGACGGATTCGACAAAGCCCGTTGTTACAACGTGCAAGAGCTAATAGACCGCCAATTCAACATCGACTTATGCGGTTTTCCGCACGAAGAAGAGGAAATTTTGCCGCCCGATGAGTTAATTGCAAATTACCAACAAAAACGCACCGCTTTAAATGCTGATATTGACCGCATTTTGAGTGAAATTACAGGGATTTTGGGGATTAAGTTGTAACAGGAGAGCAAATGCTGACTTGGAAAGAGATTAAAGAGATGATTGCAAATCAGCAATTTATCCGAGAAAAATCAGAAATAGAATACAAAGAAGCTAAAAATAGTGTACCAAAAGATCTTTGGCATACTTACTCTGCTTTTGCCAATAGTAATGGCGGATTTATTCTATTAGGCGTAAAAGAAAATGAACAAGGATATACTCCTGAATTGCTTATCTCGGGTGTCAATAATCCTGAAAAAGTGATCGATGAATTATTCTCGCAATCTCGTAGTGAAAAAGTCAGCAAATCATTATTAAATGACAATGATGTAAAACCTTTCCAAATTGAAGATAAAACCGTGATTGCAATTTATGTGAAAGCCGCCGATATTTTAGATCGTCCTATTCATTTAAATGGCGATTATCGGCTTTCTTATGTTCGCCTAAATTCAGGCGATCATAAGCTCACATCCTCCGAACTTCGTTCTTTCATTTCAAGTTATAGTCAAAAAGATGCTGATGGGCGAATTGTACCTTACGCTTCTATTGATGATATTAGTTTAAGCACACTTGATAAATACAGAAACCTCTTAAAAGCCCATAACAGCACCTCAAAATTACTTACGCTATCGGACGAGAAATTGTTGCAAGAAATAGGGGCTTACAAAAAAGATTTGGCACAAAATAGTGAAGGTATTACCAATGCTGGTTTATTGATGTTTGGAAAAAACTACGCTATTACCAGCGTATTTCCCCATTTCTTTTTTGAGTATTACGAAGAAGACGATGATATAAAACGCTATACATTGCGAATCACCGATTTTGATCTGGAAGAAGGCAATCTATTTGAATTTTATCTAAAAGTAGTTCCGCTTATTCAAGAACTTGGAAAAGATAAGCACTTCAAATTAGACAATCTTACACGCACCGAGGAAAACGAAATTACCGATGGACTGCGAGAAGCATTCATCAACGCAATCACGCACGCAGACTACTTTAATAATACTCGCCATTTAAAAGTGATTAAGACCAAAGATAACAAATTGATTTTTGAAAATGCGGGGGTAATGCTAATCGATATTCCAACAGCGATTGCCGGACAACGCTCGGAATGCCGTAATTCTATTATTCATAATCTATTCCGACGTTTAGGATTATGCGAGCGACAAGGGCAAGGCGTGCGAGATATTTATTCCTATTGGCAAAGCCGAAATTTCAATTCTCCGCTTTTGGAAAGTGAAATTGATTACACAAAACTTACCCTAACCTTTCAATTAGGAGCTATTGCCAATTTTGAGGAAAAATTCACCGCTTGTTTTGGTGAAAAATTTTCCAACTTACAGCCTATTCAAAAAGACTGCCTGCTATTTATCGCTTTCAATCAAGGCAAGGCAATGTTTGCGGAATTAGCACAAAAAATGCCTCAATATCCACGCAGACATATCACTTTAGCCTTGGCAAGGCTCAAAGAAAAGGGTTTGTTGACCAGTTCAGGGAGTCCGAGAAAACAGCTCTATACTCTAGTCGGCTTAGAGCAGATAATCACTGAGAAATCACAAGATGATTATTTTAGTCAATCTTGCATTCAACTTGATAAAGCTAGTAAAGACAAGCAAAGCGTAGCCCCCGAAGAAAAGCAAACTGAAGAAAGCGACGTCTTTACCCCAGAAGAAAACTGTCAAATTACCCCCGAAGTAACTCGTTTACTTTCCGTATTGCTTGAACCAATGAAAAGTAAAGACATTATGAAAAAACTCGGGTTAAAAGATGACAAACATTTCCGTATGCAATATTTAAAACCAGCCTTAGCTTTTGGCGTAGTTGAAATGTTATACCCCGAAAATCCTAAACATCGTAATCAAAAATATTTTAAGAAGTAATCCCGATTGAATTGAGAACAAAAATGAACGCCCAACAATTAAAAAGCAGCATTTTACAACTGGCTATTTCCGGCAAGCTTGTACCGCAAGATCCGAATGACGAGCCAGCTAGCGAACTCCTTTGCAAAATTCGAGCAGAAAAAGACCGCTTGATTGCCGAAGGAAAAATAAAAAAAAGCAAAAAATCTACCGATAAAGCCCCTTATACCGCTATCGAATCGACTTTTGAGATTCCTAAAAGTTGGGAGTGGGTGAGGCTTGATGAAATCACATCAAAAATTACAGATGGCTCTCACAATCCACCACCCAATAATTTATCTGGAATTCCTATTTTAAGTGCTGCTAATATTTTTAATCACGAAATTCAATTCTCATCAGCATCACGCTGGGTGTCTATTGAACAATGGGAAATAGAGAATCAAAGAACCGAAATTCAATTGAATGATGTTTTGCTTACAATTGTCGGAACAATTGGGCGAACTGCTATTGTAAAATCAAATGCAAAATTTGCTTTGCAACGAAGTATTGCTGTTTTAAAGCCTATTCTGGTTAATTCTGAATATATTAGTTACGCTCTTCAATCTGCTTTTTTGCTAGATTTAATGGTATCAAATAGTAAAGGGACTGCACAAAAAGGTATTTATTTAAATACACTAAAAGAATTAATTTTTCCTCTCCCTCCAATTAACGAACAGCACCGAATCGTCGCTAAAGTCGAAGAACTGCTACCTTTTATTGAACAATACGACAAACAGGAGCAAACCTTAAAAACGCTGAATAAAAACTTCCCCGAACAGCTAAAAAAATCGATTTTACAGGCAGCGATTCAAGGCAAATTAACGGAACAATTACCGACCGATGAACCTGCCGGCGAGCTGTTAAAACGCATTGAAGCGGAAAAAATGCGATTGATTTCCGAAGGAAAATTGAAAAAGCCGCGAGTTCGTGATAATTCACAGAATGAGAAGTTCGATCCGCCGTTCGAGATTCCTCAGGGGTGGGAGTGGGTTAGGCTTGGTGAATTAATTGAATTGATTTCAGGTCAAGATTTAACACCTGAATACTATTCAAAAGAAGAAATTGGAATTCCATATATTACAGGTGCAAGTAATTTTATAAATAACAAACTAGAAATTAATCGCTATACAAATAGAGCATCAAAAATAGCAAATAAAGGAGATTTACTGATTACTTGCAAAGGTACTATTGGCGAAATGCTTTTCTTAGAACAAGATAAAGTTCATATTGCTAGACAAATTATGGCAATAAAAACATATCCTTATCTAAATAAATATTTCTTAAAGTTTTATCTTCATAACTATATCGATAAATTAAAAAGTGTAGCTAAAAGTATGATACCTGGAATTTCAAGAAATGATATTTTGGATATTTTATTCCCCCTACCCCCATTCGAAGAACAAAAACGCATAGTAAAGAAAGTGGAATTGCTTTTATCACAAATAGAGCGTTTATAAGGGCATATGATATATCCCCACGGACGTACGTAGATGTAGGTCGGCCATTTATGCCCGATAATCCATCATCATTTGAATAATGTTGGGCATAAATGCCCAACCTACAACTGTCAAAGTTTATTGAAAATTTACCAATCAATAATTTTATTCACAATAGCCTGCTGTTCTGTGCTGGTACGCCGTAAATAAATTCGGGTAGTTTCAATACTTTCGTGTCCCATTAAATCAGCCAAAAAAGCAATATCACTAAACCGTTCTAAAAAACTTTTAGCAAATCGATGACGAAATGAATGCGGATATATCACTTTAGGATCTAATTTATATTTTTTTGCCAATACTTTTAATTGTGATGAAATTCCCCTTGTGGTAATTATTTCTCCATATTTATTTAGAAAAATAAATCCGTGTTGGCAATTTCTCTGTTTTAACCAAGCTAAACATTCTTGTTGTAATCTTTCGGGAATATAAATACGACGTAATTTACCGCCTTTGGAATAAAGGTCTAAAAAACCACGCTGAATATGCTCCGCTTTGAGTTGAATTAACTCGCTAACCCTTGCCCCTGTTGCTGCCATAAAACGAATGACAAAATACCAATAGAGATTATTGTCAGCTTTTAAGCGTTTCTTAAAATATTCATAATCTGCTTCACTAATGACATTTTCTAAAAAAGGCTTTTGTTGCACTTTAACAAAACATAATTTCCATTTCTCTTTTTTAATAAATTCCAAATAACAATTTATTGCACGTAATCTTAAATTCACAGTTTGCGGTTTGAAATGGTCTATTAAATAAATTTTATAGGATTTTAGGTTCGATTTATTCATTTCATCAAATAAAGAATAAAACTGCTTAATAGAAAATAAATACGCTGAAATGGTATTTTTAGCAAGGTTGGATTGTTTAAGATGTTTTTCGTAAGATAAGATCATACTGATTTCCTTTTGTGTGTTGAAAATCAGTATTGTAGGTCGGGCATAAATGCCCGACCTACATCTACGTGCGTCCGTGGGCGTATATTATATGCTCTTATAAACGCTCTATTTGCGATAAAAGCAATTCCACTTTTTCTACTATGCGTTTTTGTTCTTCGAGTGGGGGAAGGGGAATAAATGTTTCATCAATAATATCTCTATTGATTGCTTTAAAGGTACTCCCAGTGGACAAACTTTCATAATAATTTTGATAACAACGTAATAAATAAAATAAAAATTTATAATCAAGTATAATTGGATTTATTGCAGCAAGCCCTCGTCCGATACATAATACTCTATTTGTTAGATTTACAATACCAACTGGAGCCCTTACACATAATAAAATGCTATTCTTTTCTGCAATTTTTGAAGATTGAGAACAATAAAGACTAGACTTAGAAATATATTTTTCAGTAAAGAAACTTTTTCCTTGATGAAATTCAATTCCGATATTTCCAATATATTTATTGTCTGGAGATTGCCCCATTGTAATAACAGACACATCAGCCAACCTAACCCACTCCCACCCCTGTGGAATCTTGAACGGTGGCTCGAACTTCTCATTCTGTGAATTATCACGAACTCGCGGCTTTTTCAATTTCCCTTCGGAAATCAACCGCACTTTTTCCGCTTCAATGCGTTTTAACAGCTCACTGGCAGATTCATCGGTCGGTAATCGCTCCGTTAATTTGCCTTGAATCGCTGCCTGTAAGATCGATTTTTTTAGCTGTTCGGAGAAGTTTTTATTCAGTGTTTTTAAGGCTTGTTCCTGTTTGTCGTATTGTTCGATAAAAGGCAAAAGCTCTTCAATTTTAGCGACGATTCGGTGTTGTTCGTTGAGTGGGGGGATAGGTACTAAAAAATTATATAATTTCTCATCATTAATTGCAGGATAAGCTACCCCCACCATTTCTTGATTCACAAAATCAGTAAAGGGTGGACTTAACAAATAATAGAAAAGATATTTATTATAAAAATCAGTAAATACATTCATTACAGCAAAAGCCGTACTAGCAATAGGTTCATATTTGAATGTGTTATCAATGATACAGATATTTTGCAAATATGGTCTTACTGTTGAATATAAAATACTTCCATTTTGGATTAGTTTTCTTGCCCGAGAAGGTGCATTTTTTGCTTCAATAAAATTTTCTGTATTTTCTAATTTATGTTTTTTATTATCAATTAACCCAACATCAATATAGCAAAATTTCTCAGTTGGTGTTTTCTGTCCTAAATTAAAGACAATATCAGATAACTTCACCCACTCCCAACTTTCAGGAATATCAAAAGGCGGTTCGATAGCGGTATAAGGGGCTTTATCTGTAGTGAAAATTAAAAAGATCTGGCTATTCTCTATTGTATATCAAAGCATCTCTTGAAAAACCTCCTACATTTACTAAAATACACTCAACTTTTCACTACATTTTGGAGATTATTATGGCTATTACCATCACTTCAAGAGAATTTAACCAAAATGCCAGCAAAGTGTTGAAAATGGCGGAAAAAGAGCCGGTTTTTATCACCAAATGGGGTAAAATTGTGAGTGTGGTGTCGAGTTATGTGGATTATAAACAGCAAACCAAGCCACAAACATTAGCAGATATATTTGCCTCGCCTTCTGTTGAAGAAGATGAAGTCGATATGGCGGATTTTGAGCAAATTTTACGAGATATTCGTAAAAATTCTAAATGTAGAACGGTGGATTTTGACTAATGTATTTGCTCGACACCAATATTATTTCCGAACTGCGTAAAGCAGGAAAAGGCAGAGCCGATTCAAACGTAATGCGTTGGTTTCAGCAAGTTGAGTTGAATAACTGCTATCTTTGTAGCACTGTTATCAGTGAAGTTAGAATCGGTATTCTAGCGAAAAAACAGCGAGATTTAGCCCAATACTATATTCTAAATGATTGGTTTGAAAATCAGTTATTAAAACAGTTTTCAGCACGTATTTTGCCGTTTGATTTAGCAGCCGCCATTATCTGTGCAGAATTTCATATTCCGGATAGAAGCCCGATCAATGATGCCTATATTGCAGCTATTGCTAAGGCAAATGACCTGATTTTAGTTACTCGTAATACCAAAGACTTCGCCCGTTGCGATGTGCGTCTATTCAACCCTTTTGAACCGAATTAAACACTATGAGCGAACAATTATTAGACGGAGTGCCTTTAACTGCTCTTTCCGGCGTTGGGGCAGCGATTGCGGAAAAATTAAGTCGGATTGGCATCAATAATGTGCAGGATTTGTTGTTTCATCTGCCGATGAGGTACGAAGATCGCACCCGTATTACGCCGATTACCGATGTTCGCCCGGAAAGTTTTGCGACCATTGAAGGCTATGTGCAACTTGCCGAAGTGCAATTTGGTCGCCGTCCGATTTTATCCGTTACCCTTTCCGACAGCACCAGCAAAATTATGCTGAAATTCTTTAATTTTAATGCGGGAATGAAAAACAGTTTTGTGGTGGGAGCGAGAGTAAAAGCCTTTGGCGAGATTAAACGTGGTCGTTTTATGGCGGAGATTCATCACCCTGAATATCAAATTATCCGCAATAATCAACCGCTTGAATTATCAGAAACACTGACACCGATTTATTCCACCACAGAGGGCTTAAAACAAGCCTCATTGCGGAAAATGACCGAGCAAGCCTTGGCGGTGTTAAATAATGTAAAAGTGGCTGAACTGTTGCCAGATGAATACAATCCGCATAAATACAGTTTAAAAGAGGCATTGCAGTTATTGCACCGTCCGCCTCCGACCATTTCTGCCGAAACCTTAGAAAAAGGCGAACACCCTGCACAAAAACGGCTGATTTTTGAGGAGTTACTCGCCCATAATTTAGCAATGCAACAACTGCGTTTGGGGGTAAAACAGCAGTATGCGGAGGCTTTAATGTATCAAACGGATATTAAACAGCGTTTTCTGCAAAGTTTGCCATTCCAACCGACCAACGCCCAAAGCCGTGTAACGGAAGATATTGAGCGTGATTTAGCCCAACCTTCGCCGATGATGCGCTTAGTGCAAGGCGATGTGGGCTCGGGTAAAACCTTAGTTGCCGCCCTTGCCGCCTTGTTAGCGATAGATAACGGCAAACAGGTAGCGTTAATGGCTCCGACCGAAATTTTAGCCGAACAGCACGCTAATAATTTTGCGAATTGGCTGAATCCTTTTGGTATAGAGGTGGGTTGGCTTGCCGGTAAAGTGAAAGGCAAAGCTCGCACAGCTCAACTTGAGGCGATCAAAAACGGCGAAGCGCAGATGATTATCGGCACTCACGCTCTGTTCCAAGAGGCGGTGGAATTTCATAATCTTGCGCTTGTGATCATTGATGAACAACACCGTTTTGGTGTGCATCAACGTTTAACGCTACGTGAAAAAGGGGCGAAAACGGCTGACGGGCGAGAAATTTATCCGCATCAACTGATTATGACCGCCACCCCGATTCCTCGAACTTTGGCAATGACGGTGTATGCCGATTTAGATACCTCTATTATTGACGAACTCCCACCGGGGAGAACACCGATTACAACGGTTGTGATTTCAGAAGACAGACGAGCCGAAATCGTGCAACGGGTTTATCAAGCCTGTAAGCAGGAAAACCGCCAAGCCTATTGGGTCTGTACCTTAATTGATGAATCGGAAGTATTAGAGGCACAAGCCGCCGCTGCCATTGCGGAAGATTTACAGCGAGCCTTGCCTGATTTACGTATTGGGTTGGTACACGGGCGAATGAAACCGCAAGAAAAACAAGCGATTATGGCGGAATTTAAGGCGGCGAATTTAGATTTATTGGTTGCTACCACCGTGATTGAAGTAGGGGTTGATGTGCCGAATGCCAGCCTGATGATTATTGAAAATTCCGAACGTTTAGGCTTAGCACAGCTACACCAATTACGTGGGCGAGTAGGGCGAGGAGCAACTGCCTCCCATTGTGTGCTAATGTATAAACCGCCGCTTGGCAAAATTTCCAGCAAGCGTTTACAGGTAATGCGAGATAGCCAAGACGGTTTTTACATTGCAGAAAAAGATTTGGAAATTCGTGGCACAGGGGAAATTCTCGGCACCAAACAGACCGGTATGGCAGAATTTAAAGTGGCGGATTTAATGCGAGATCGCAAAATGATTCCGTTGGTGCAACGCTATGCCAAGCAAATTATTGTGGAAAATCCACCGCTTGCACAAGCATTGATCAAACGCTGGTTAGACGATAAAGCCGAATATACCAATGCTTAATAGAATTCTTTAATACAAGCGGTCATTTTTTCCGACATTTTTGCAAAATTTATTTTTCTTTTAATCTCACTCCGATAGCGCCAGCGTCCTCGCTGGTGCTAGGCTAGCCTTAGTACAATCGGCTAATTTTTATCAAATTTTGTCCACTATCCCAAATTTAAATTGACCGATTATTTTCGGCACGAGTGGGACACTCGCGCCATCAGAGGTTATTTTTTTCCGAAGTCTTTGTAAAATTTATTCGGATTTCAACCTTACCCCAAAATGGTTGGAAACTTTGCGTTCTTCGCTTTGCAAAAATGGTAGAGAATTTACCCGCTTGTGATTTATAACCATTGTTGAGCTGCCGCCTCCGTCCAGATTCACAGCTTTGGTTAGCTCTAATTTTTTAGCGACTTGTGCTAACTCATCAAGAGTTACACCTTGAAACGTCAGTTGTCGCCCTTCTACCACAACCAAATAGAGCCAATTTTTAGCCTCATTTAAGCCAATTAGGGTTCTTGGGTGTTTGTTGGTAAAAACGCTCTGCACACAGCCGACTTTATCATTTTTACCACATTCAAATTTTTCCGTGTTTCGGTTAAACCAATGCCAGCCAGCAATTACCACCTGCCATTTTGCATTTTGTGGGGTAACTTTATTTTTGTCTTCAATAAAACATTTGTTCGCTTTATCGCAACCAAACAGCACTCGTGAGCGAGTATCTCCATATTTTGACCAACGTTTGCCATTACTTACCACAAGCCCTATCGGGGTAAAATCTTTCCAAAAGAAGTTCGCATTTATAGCAACATCTGTCTGATATTTTTTGGCAAACTCTGAAACCGTTGTGCCATTATCGCTTTTCTCGGAGCCAACTAATTCAATATTTTTGCAGTTAAGATCCACTCGGGTAATATGAAAGGGCGATTCGTTCGTATATTCAATGCAATCTTTTGCATAAATTGAACCGCTTGTAAGTAGGAAAAAGAGAAGAAAGAGTGTTTTCATAAAGTCTAATTAAGTCGGTTTTCGACCTAGTATACAAAGCATACTCGGCTCAGCATAAGTGAGTGGCTTGCACTCACTTTTTGCCCAAAAACTTAATTATATACTATTCTAGTGGGAAATCGTTTTAGAGATTTTTAACTGCGTCAATAACTAAATCCCAAAAACGCTCTTTATCTAATTTTTTAGCCACCCAAGTATTGCATTGTTTTGGTGGATAGCGGAAATCCGCCACCGTCATTCCAAGCGTATGAGTGCCGGTCAGCTCAATATTGACCGGTACTTGTTGCACCTCGATTAAACTCGGGTCAATCACATAGGCAACCGCACAGGCATCGTGCACGGGCGGAGAATCAAATCCTTGAGCTTGTTTGTACATTTTGCCGAAGAACTCTAACAATTCCACCACAAATTGCCCCGGTTTGCTGTTTAATGCAGCAAAGCGTTCCACTACATCAGGCGTTGCAAGTGCTTGGTGCGTGAGGTCTAAACCAACCATTGTGACTTTCCAGCCTGCATTAAAGACAATATGAGCCGCTTCAGGGTCGATTTTTATATTAAATTCTGCCACCGCACTCCAGTTTCCTGTGTGGTAGCCTCCGCCCATTAACACTACTTCTTTAACACGCTCAATAATGCGGGGCTCTAACCGAGCAGCTAAGGCAATATTGGTTAAACCACCCGTTGGCACAAGGGTTATGCTTTTTTCGGGGTGTGACATCACTAAATCAATAATTAAATTTGCCGCGTGTTTGTCTTCAAATGTTAATGTAGGCTCGGGCAGTAATGGACCGTCCATACCCGAATTACCGTGAATATCGGGGGCATTTTCCACCTCTCGTACTAATGGTCGAGGGCAACCTTTCGCAAAAGGAATATTGCGAATATTCGCAATTTCTGCCACCGCCAACGCATTACGAGAAACTTTTTCTAAGGTTTGGTTTCCCACCACAGTGGTAACAGCCAATAAATCAATATTGGGGTTTCCCCAAGCCAACATCATTGCAATGGCATCATCGTGCCCAGGGTCGCAATCTAAAATAATTTTTTGAGCCATTTTGTCCCCTCCATAAAAGAAAAAAGCACTCACGAAGAGGCGAGTGCTTTAGTTTCAATTAACAATCTTGTTTACCGTATTGCTCTTGGCGAAGTAATGCTCGAACACTTTCATCGAATTGAGCTAATACTTGCTCTGCATTTTCTGCATCGCTACCACGAGCATCTAAGTAGAACTTAATTTTTGGTTCTGTACCAGATGGACGAGCAATTAAGCGGCTGCCATTTTCCAATACAAAGACTAAAATATCGTTTTGACGCTCTGTTTTGGTGTGGTCGATAAATTGTGCCACTTTAAACCCACCAATTTCTGCTGGTGGATTATTGCGTAATGCCGTCATCAATTTGCCGATTTCTGATAAATCGCTCACACGAATAGAGATCTGACCGCTCACATAAGCACCGAATTCTTTCACAAATTCTGCGGTGTAATCTGCTATGGTTTTACCTTCTTTTTTCAAGCTACATACTAAATCTAAGAAGACAACAGCGGCTGAAATACCGTCTTTATCACGTACTTTATCTGGATCCACTAAGTAACCTAATGCTTCTTCAAAACCGAATAATAGGTTTTCTACTTTACCGATATATTTAAAGCCGGTTAGTGTTTCTTCCGAACCAAAGCCATATTTTTTCGCAATTTCAGCCAATGCCGGCGAAGAAACTAAAGAGCAAGCCAATACACCTTTTTTGCCTTCTGCTTGGTATTGTTTCGCTAAATACCAACCTAAGAAACAACCAATCACATTACCGTGTAAAGGTTTCCAATTTCCTTGTGCATCTGGCACTGCAACGGCTAAACGGTCTGCATCAGGGTCGTTAGCTAAAATAAATTCTGCATTTTTTTCTTTCGCTAATTCAATAGATAAATCTAATGCACCTTTCTCTTCTGGATTCGGGAAGTTTACTGTTGGGAATGTACCGTCTGGTTGAATTTGTGCATTCACTAAATGAGGTTGTGGTAAACCTGCTTTTTCCAGTGTTTTGCGTAATACTTCATAACCAACACCGTGCATTGCGGTATAAACATAGTTAATTTCCGCTTTTGGTTGTTTTGCTAATGAAGCTGTTTTTTCAATATACGCATTAACCACTTCATCATCTAACACAGTGAAATCTTGGCTGCGAGGTAAGTCAGCAATGCTACCGTTTGCCACTTTATCAATTAACGCAGCAATTTCTTTATCTGCTGGAGAAACAATTTGACCACCGCCATTGGCTTTACCTAAATAGACTTTATAACCATTATCTTCAGGCGGGTTGTGGCTTGCGGTTACCATTACACCTGCGGTAGTATCAAAATATTGAATTGCATAAGCTAAAACAGGGGTTGGTAATTTGCGTGGTAAAAGGTAGGTTTTAATGCCTGCCGCTGCCATAATTTCTGCGGTATCACGGGCAAACACATCTGAATTTTTACGACCATCGTAACCAATCACAATAGAAGGGGTTTTATCGTAGCCTTTTACAAATTCAGCCAAACCGCCAGCAGCTTGAGCCACTAACACACGGTTCATACCCATTGAACCGGCTTGTAATCTGCCACGTAAACCTGCAGTACCGAATTGTAAACGACCATCAAAACGAGATTCTAATTCCGTTTTTGCTTTTTCATCCGTTTGAGCGGCTTGAATAAGTTGTTCTAATTCTGCTCTAGTTTCTGCATCTGGATCTTGTGCTAACCATTTTTCAGCAACTTGGAAGATTGTCATTTTTTGCTCCTTTCTTATTTAAAATTTTGTTTAGATTAGCCCAAAGCGTTAAGCTTTAAAAGGCTTTATTTACTTTTTTTTGATCTAAAAAAACAAGCAATCGGTTGCCCATAAAAATAATTATTTTTTCGGTTTTAAAGAAAGAACAAGCGGTTATTTTTAATAAAAATTTTGCAAGGTTTGTTTTAGTTAAACTCTATTTCTTATTCAAGCTTAGGAGCTGGAGATGGTTTATTTATAAAAAATCTGCACCTGAATCAGCTAGTTTATATTCTAACTTTTAGGGTGCAGATCGTTTTATGATTATACTTGGCTACATTACTTTAAGCCTAGTTTTTTCTCTAGGTAATGAATGTTAGTACCGCCTTTGCGGAATTCTTTATCTGAAAGAATTTGAGTATGAAGAGGAATGTTAGTTTTAATTCCTTCAACAATAGTTTCAGATAACGCATTTTCCATACGGCTGATGGCAATATCACGATTTTCTGCGAAGGTAATTAATTTACCAATCATTGAATCGTAATGCGGAGGAACGCTATAACCTGAGTAGATATGAGAATCCCAACGCACACCTAAGCCACCAGGCACGTGTAAGCGTGTAATTTTACCCGGCGAAGGTAAGAAAGTGTTTGGATCTTCCGCATTGATACGACATTCCATTGCGTGCCCTCTCACTTTAATATCTTCTTGTTTGATAGAAAGTGGTAAGCCAGCCGCAACACGTAATTGCTCTTTTACTAAGTCCACACCTGTAATCATTTCAGTAACAGGGTGTTCTACTTGTAAGCGAGTATTCATTTCAATGAAGTAGAATTCGCCATTTTCATATAGGAACTCAAATGTACCTGCACCACGATAACCAATTTCACGGCACGCATTGGCACAACGCTCGCCGATATATTGACGTAATTCAGGCGTAATGCCTGGAGCTGGTGCTTCTTCCACCACTTTTTGGTGGCGACGTTGCATTGAACAATCACGCTCGGCAAGATACACGGCATTACCGTGAGTATCCGCAAGGACTTGGATTTCGATATGACGTGGATTTTCTAAATATTTTTCCATATACACCATATCGTTATTAAATGCGGCTTTCGCTTCAGCTTTGGTCATTGCGATAGATTCTTCTAAATCTTTTTCGTGATGCACCACACGCATACCACGACCACCACCACCACCGGAAGCTTTAATAATAACAGGGTAGCCGATACGTTTTGCAATTTCTTTATTTTTCTTTGGATCGTTACCAACTGGGCCGTCAGAACCTGGTACACAAGGAACACCTGCTTTTTTCATTGCATTGATTGCAGAAACTTTATCACCCATTAAACGAATGACATCTGCTGTTGGGCCAATAAAGATAAAGCCAGATTTTTCAACTTGTTCTGCAAAATCTGCATTTTCAGATAAGAAGCCGTAGCCCGGGTGAATAGCATCTGCATTAGTTACTTCAGCAGCTGCAATGATCATTGGGATATTTAAATAGCTTTTTACTGAAGGTGCAGGGCCGATACAAATTGTTTCGTCAGCTAATTTAACGTGTTTTAATTCACGGTCTGCAGTTGAGTGAACCGCTACGGTTTTAATGCCTAATTCTTTACAAGCACGTAAAACACGTAACGCAATTTCACCACGGTTTGCAATAACAACTTTTTCTAACATTGGGATTTTCTCCTTTAAAATCTCCCCCTTCCTCTTTGTTAAGAAGAAGCGATCGTCAAAGATTGAACGATATTCAGAGTTTCATTTAATAGATGAATGATCATCCCCTCTTTAAAAGAGGGGATAAGAGGGGAGACTATTATTCGATGATGAATAATTTTTGATCAAATTCTACTGCTTCACCATCATCAACAAGAATTGCTTTCACCACACCTGCTTTGTCTGATTCGATGCGATTCATCATTTTCATTGCTTCAACAATACATAAAGCATCACCGATTTTCACAGTTTGACCCACTTCAACAAATGGTGCTGCATCTGGGCTTGGGCTACGGTAGAACGTGCCAACCATTGGAGAAAGGACTGCGTGGCCACTTACTTCTGCTGTTGGTGCAGTTGGTTCAGGTACTGCCGGAGCAGCTACAGGTTGTACAGCTTGTGCTGGTGCTGCAACAGGTGCTGCTGCATATTGAATAGGAGCTGCAGCTGCAACAGGAGCCGCACGACTGATACGTACTGTACCTTCTTCTTCTGACACTTCTAATTCTGTAATGCCAGACTCTTCAACTAATTCGATAAGTTTTTTAATTTTGCGAATATCCATAATAAGATTCCGTATGTTGTTAGCTAAAAACAGAACTCTGCATTTTTTATAAAATGCAGAGTTAAAAAATTCTGTGTGTAGAATAACTGAATTTCGCCAATTTTGCGAATAAAATCTCAGAAATTTGGCGAAAATGAACGATTTTGGTATTCATCGTACCAGTTTAAAATCGGAAGTATTAGTCTTTTTTCTCATCTTGATATCCCTTAATTAAATAATTTATTTGCCAATCAAGGAGCTGTGTATAAGCATTAATTTTATTATGCTCATTGTGGTCTAATGAGTTATTTTTTATAAAGAACTTATCCTGATCATCCCATTTATATTTAGTAAAATCAGGTGATGTTAGATCAATTACTCCTGAATTATCGGCCCATATATAAGGATGGAATGCAAAATAGTTATCTGTTACTGGTGCTAATAAATTTTCTCCCCCACAGTGTAGATATTCGATATCAGAAAGACTTAAATGATACAGAGTAGGCATAATATCCTTATGTGATCCTAACTTCGCAGGTAAATAGTCAATTTCAAATTGGGTTTGTAATTTAGACGGAACACTTAAAATAAATGGGACGGCATTAGCCATAAAAAATTCTTCTGGAAATTTATGTTTCATTCCTCTAATGTGATGATCGCCTGTAGCAGCAATAATTGTATTATCTTTTTTATTTCCTTGTTTGACATCTGTAATAAAATTACCTAAGGCATTACAGGCATATTGAAAACTTTCTAATATATTACGGCGCTCTGTATCATTTTCACCAAATTTATCTTTAAATACTTTTGGATTAACCTTATTAGGTATATATGCATTTGGGGCTTTATATGGAGGATGATTAGTAATAGTCAAAATATTAATAAACATTGGCTCATTAGCATTCTCTAATAATTCATTAGCTAATTTAAAAGCAAACTCATCAGCAACTCCCCAGTAAGATAATGTGTTTTTAGCCTCAGGGTATCTATCAATTAAAGTATTTTGATCATATAACTCATCTACCCCTTGAATAGGGAGGTAATTTGCTAAATTTCGCCACATCATATTACCTGCAGAAATAAAAACAGTTTTATACCCTTGGTTCTTATAAATCAAAAAAGGTGTTGTTTTTAGTCTTACATTTTGAGCAATAGATTGCGTAATTTCTTGCATCGGACTATGGAAGTAAATTGACGCTAACGTACTCATAGTGCCATTTGATGAGGATAAGAAACGTTTAAATACGAACTCTGTTTCCATATAAGATCGTAAAGAGCCTAACAGATCATTCTCATCTTTATTATCGGTAATCAGTCCATTTAACCCAAAGCTTTCCATAATGGTTAATACTACATTTGGTTTCGTATGTTCTAACCATTCATTTTTAGCTGTTTTTGCATATAATGTTTTTAGACCTGATTCATTTATTAGCTGCTTACCTACTAGTTTATCTACAGGCTTAAAATTTACATTTCGTTTTCTATCTTGAAATGCCCATCGAATTGCTAATATACCATTTGGTACCATTTTATTTAGGATTGCAAGTTGCGATACTTGAGAATGTATTCTTCCTAGAGGTTTAGAGTTTATTGTTCCTCTAATTGCAAAAAACATTGCTACTATCATACTGATAAATATAAGAATATTTAACCATAATGGCAGTTCTAGATATGGCGTTTTGTAGTTACATATTAGAAAAGTAGGAATCAAACTTATAATAGATGCCGTTGTGATAATGCGTATAACAGGATAATCATCAAGTATATTTTTTAATACGGCTTTTGTATCTTCTTCTATTAATCCAAAGATAAAAACATCATAGTAATTATTATAAGTTTTGAAGTAAAAATAGTTGCAAATTAATGCTAGGGTAATAAAAAAGCTACTAATTAAAATATATCCAGCATAGCTAGCAAGAATGGTTTGAACTGAAAAAATAGTTGATAATAGTGCTGCCATTAAAAATGGTATGGTTAAAAATAATGCGATTATTTTTAAATCAAAGCGAAAGCCCAAATTTCTCATTCTTTTAACTGAATGATAATTTTCAGGGTTATCTAAAATTGTTTTATCCACAAATTTAGTGATCATTACTTCTCTAGTTATAAAAAAAATGATACTGAAATAAGAGAATAATCCTAAATGAATAAAACATAAGGATATAAGAGAAAACTTATCCATTAAAATAAAGAACCTTTAATTAATATTATAATTATAAAATGTAATTGTATTGAGATTAAAGCATAGTTTAAAGATTTTTTAATTGGCTAATTGCAAAATCCAATGCATATTCATAACCTTTAGCCCCTAAACCACAAATTACACCTTTTGCTACATCACTTAGATAAGAGTGATGGCGAAAAGGTTCACGGCTATGCACATTAGAAAGATGGACTTCTACAAACGGAACAGAAACCGCCAGTAACGCATCACGAATTGCCACGCTAGTGTGAGTGAATGCACCGGGGTTGATAATAATAAAATCGGTATTTTGAAATGCTTGGTGAATACGGTTAATAATCGGCTCTTCACCGTTTGCTTGGAAATATTCTAATTTAATGCCTTGTTTATTAGCTAATTGTTGCAGGTGCGTTTCAATATCCGCTAAGGTTTGCGAACCATAAATTTCAGGCTCACGTTTTCCAAGCATATTGAGATTCGGGCCATTTAAAAGGAGGATTTTTTTCATAATAATTCCTTACAAGCGGTAAAAAAATCCCTCACTTTTGCAAAGTGAGGGAAATTCAATTTATGAATTACTCATCAATAGAACGTAGTAAGTCGTTTAAGCCTACTTTGCTTAATGTTTTTTCATCTACTTTTTTCACGATAACCGCACAGTAAAGGTTATGTGAACCATCTTTTGACGGTAAAGAGCCTGAAACAACCACAGAGCCAGCCGGCACACGACCATAGTGGATTTCGCCTGTTTCACGGTCATAAATTTTAGTTGATTGACCGATAAATACACCCATTGAAATTACGCAGTTATCTTCAACAATCACACCTTCTACAATTTCAGAACGTGCACCAACGAAACAGTTGTCGCCGATAATAGTCGGGTTTGCTTGTAATGGTTCTAACACACCACCAATGCCTACACCACCTGAAAGGTGAACATTTTTACCAATTTGAGCACAAGAACCAACAGTTACCCAAGTATCTACCATTGTACCTTCGCCAACGTAAGCACCAATGTTTACGAAAGATGGCATTAATACTACGTTTTTCTCGATGTGTGAACCTTTACGTACTACCGCACCTGGCACAGCACGAATACCGTCCGCTTTAAATTGTTCTTCCGTATAGTTTCCGTATTTAGTTGGTACTTTGTCGTAGAATTTGGTTTCAGCACCGTCAATCACTTCATTATCAGCGATACGGAATGAAAGCAACACCGCTTTTTTCACCCACTGATTTACCACCCATTCGCCATCTTTTTTCTCGGCAACACGTAGTGAACCATTATCTAAACCTGCGATCACTTCTTCGATAGCCGCTTTTGTTTCTGCATCCACAGTTTTAGGGGTAATATCAGCACGTTTTTCAAATGCTGCTTCAATAATTGCTTGTAAAGACATTGTTGTGTTCCTTAATTTGTTACATTGAAAAGGGAAATTTAGGGTAACTTTTTAACATATAAAGGGTTTTATTTCCACAAGAAAAAATATATTGCTGAAATTTGGTTTATAATTTAATGCAATTAATTTTATATACAAGCGGTCATTTTTGTGGAAAATTTTGCAAATATCTTAACGGGTAAAACCCGTGAGCATTTAGTGTCTTTGCCTAATCCTCTTTCAGATAAACACAGTCTTCAACCTGAAGTTGTGAATGCCTTTTTAGCACTTCAAAAAGAGGCAAAAGAGGCAGGTTTTAATCTTCAACCAGCGAGTACTTTTCGTGATTTTGAGCGACAAAAATTGATTTGGAATGCGAAATTTAACGGCGAGCGTAAAGTACACGACGATAATGGTGTGGCGATTGATTTATCCGTCTTAACTGATTTTGAAAAATGCCAAGCAATGTTGAGATGGTCTGCGGTGCCAGGGGCAAGCCGTCATCATTGGGGTACTGAAATTGATATTTTTGACCCAGATTTATTACCTGAAAACACCCCGTTGTTGCTTGAACCTTGGGAGTATCTAGAGGGAGGTTATTTTGCTGAATTGGCAGAATGGCTACATCACAATGCCGAACAGTTTGGTTTTTTCTTCCCTTTTGACGGCACGCATAGCCGAGTAGGTTTTGAACCGTGGCACATTAGCTACCACCCAATCGCAAGCGAATATGAAAAATTATTTAGTGATGAAATGTTAAAATCAGCTTGGCAAGATGAAGATGTGGCAGGGAAAGCCTGTTTAATTGAACATTTTGAGGAGCTTTTGGGAGTATAGTCAAATCTCCCCTAACCTCTCTTTTCTAAAGAGGGGAATAAGATCGAGAAAATTTGAGATTTATCTTTTTTCACTACAATTAAACGCTAAAATAGTCTGATAAATTTAAATTACGTTCTGCACGCTCTCCCCTCTTTAGTAAAGAGGGGAGGGGGAGATTTGTTTTAATGATCCAACTAATTAACGAAACACAAGATAACGACAAATTCCAACATATTTGCAACAAATGGCAGCTTGTTCATAACGAAGATAGCATTTTAGCCCTTGTACTTACAGAAGAGCGTTTAGAATTACGCAAATTAGACGAACCAAAACTTGGGGCGATTGCAGTGAATTTTGTGGATGGCACAATGGCTCATCGGCGTAAATTTGGTGGCGGACGAGGCGAGGCGGTTGCCAAAGCGGTAGGCATTAAAGGCGATTATTTGCCCACGGTGATTGATGCGACCGCTGGGCTTGGGCGAGATGCTTTTGTGTTGGCGGCTATCGGTTGCAAGGTGTTATTGGTCGAACGCAATCCTATTGTTGCAGCATTATTGGAAGACGGTTTAAATCGAGCCTATCAAGATGCGGAAATCGGTGAGTTTATGCAAGAACGGATGATTTTAGCCGATTTTCGCAACATTTCGCAGCTTGATCCTAAAGTGCAAAGTGCGGATGTGGTTTATTTAGATCCGATGTATCCTCATAAACAAAAAAGTGCTTTGGTAAAAAAAGAGATGCGAGTTTTTCAACATTTGGTCGGGTCGGATTTGGACTCAGATGACTTTTTTCTACCGGCTAAAGCCTTAGCTAAAAAACGGGTGGTGGTAAAACGCCCGGATTATGCCCCTTTCTTAGCAGAGCAAAAACCTGATTTTTCGCAGACCACAAAAAATCATCGTTTTGATGTTTATCTTGCTCATTAAAATGAGCTAGAGTGTTAATCTTTACTTATTTTTACAAAACTTTAAAGATGAAACGTGTATAGAAGATAGGCAAGCGGTTATTTTTCCAGTAAAATTTACAAATTGGTTTATATTTTATTTTTAAGAGGCGGTTAGAGTGCCACAGCGTGATTATATTGCTCGCTCAAATGAAAAAAAGAGCAAAAAAACAAAAAAAGAGAATAATGTCAAAAAAATCTTAACGGTAATTATTGTGTTGATTTTAGTGAGTGGGGTAAGTTTATGGTTTTTAAAAGCCAGTGCTCCAACATCTGTTGTTCCGACAACGATACAACCTAATAATCAACAATCTAAAAGTGAGTTACCAAGCCGCCCAGAAGAGACTTGGAGCTATATTCGTGATTTAGAAACCCGTACTGTGATTACAGATAATAGCCAAACTTCACAAGAGCGTTTAGCACAATTAACCGCACAGCAAAAGCAACAAATTGAAGAAAGACGCAAACAAGAAGAAGCTCGATTAGCGGCACAATCTCAGCAAAATAATACAGCTGGCAATACAACAACAGTAGAAGAAGCATTAAGTGAATCTGAGTTAGCAGCAAGGGCAGAAGAAGAGGCTTTATTAGTACAACGTGCGGAAGAGCGACGTCGTGAAGCGGAGAGAAAACGACAAGAAGAAGCGAAAAAAGCAGAGCAAGCTCGATTAGCAGCAGAAAAAGCGAAAAAAGAGCAACAAGCTAAAATCGTTGCAACCGCAGCAAGCCCTGCTCAAAAAGCAGCAAATCAAGCAGGTAAATTTGGTTTACAGTGTGGAGCCTTCAAAAATAAAGCTCAAGCAGAAAATATGCAGGCACGACTAGCAATGGCCGGTTTTAATGCTCGTATTGCAAGCAGTGCAGAATGGAACCGTGTTTTTGTCGGGCCGATTGGCGACAGAGCGGCAACCTCAAGAGCACAGTCAAATGCTCGTAGTGTAGCAGAATGCGTGATTATTGCGATGTAAGCCAGCGATAACGGAAAGAGGAGTGATGACTCCTCTTTTTTATTGTCAGTTAAATACCTATCGCATATTTTAAGATCTGTTTTTTAAGTGGAGTGGCTTTTTCCGTAAATACTAGCCCTAAATTACGGGCGATTTTAACGGGCAGTAGCTCGGTTTTAAAGGCTTTGTAAAACACGTCCATTCCTGTTTGCATCAGTAAATTATCTGTTTTTCGTTTGTGTTCGTAGCGTTTTAAAATTGATTCATCTGCAAAATTTTCCCCTTTTTTGACCGCTTGTTCGATAACCTCCAGCAAGGCTTTTACATCTTTAAAACCTAAATTTACCCCTTGCCCTGCTAAAGGGTTAATGGTGTGGGCAGAATCGCCAATCAACACGACACCGTTTTGTACGTAATGTTGAGCGTGCTGGCGAGTTAGGGGGAAAGCCCCAGATGCTTGAACTTGAATTTTACCTAATTCTGCAGTTAAGCGAGCAGGGAAGTTTTTCTCAATTTCAAGGGTCAGTTTTTCTGGTGGAAGGGCTTTAAGTTGTGCGATTTGTTGAGGTGAATCGTACCAAACAATACAGCTATTGTTACCTGCAAGTGGCAGTAACGCACGAGGGCCTGTCGGATAAAATTGTTGCCAAGTAGCAGGTGGAGTAGGATTTTCACAAGTAATAGTCGCCAATAAGCAGTGTTGGCGGTATTGCCAGCTGGTTAGCCCAATACCAGCCCATTGGCGAGTTTGGGAGTTGGCACCGTCTGCGGCAATGATAATAGGGGCACAGAAGGTTTTATCATCAACTTTAACCGTCCAGCGATTTTCTTCTCTATTTGCAGAAATTTGTTGAAATCCGACCGCTTGTTGGCAGTTTGGATATTGTTGTAACGCTTGCCATAATGCAATTTGAATCACGTTATTTTCGACCATATCGCCCAGTTTTTCTAGCCCGATTTCATCAGCGGAAAATGCCGTGTTAAAGCCCTCAATTTCCCAAGTTTCCAGTGCAGTATAGGGGCAGGTTCTCATTGCGGAAATAGTGCTCCATACTTCTAGTTGTTGTAATAACTGAATTGAGCCTTGGCTAATAGCAGAAATTCGCAGATCATAAGCGGCGTTTGGGGTAAAGGTCGGTAATGGTTTTTTCTCGATTAAGGCTAAATTCAACCCTTGTTTTGCCAGCCCAAGTGCTGTGGCAGCCCCAACCATTCCGCCACCGATTATAATCATATCGCATTCAGTTTTCATTTTTTGCTCCTCTAGACTGCATAAAATATACCATAGAGACTGCTTGAATTGTATTGAATTTCAGATTAGGATCAAACTGATTTATTCGCTTATTAAGGAGCATTTATGTCTTGTAAAACACACGCAAACCACGACCACCAACACGGCGAAGGTTGTGGACATACCGCAATTAAACATAACGATCATATCGACTATTTACACGATGGGCATTTACACCACAAACACGGCGATCATTACGATGAGCATACGCTAGATGTAAATGAACAAAACCCAGATGAGTGTAATGCGGCTCATCACTGTGGCGATCACGTTCACGGTGAAGGCTGTGGGCACGAAGCCGTACCGCACGGCGATCATATCGATTACATCGTAGATGGTCGTTTACATCATCAGCACGGAGATCATTGCGATGATCACGGACCAGTTGAAATTGTGAAATAATCCTTCCTAAAGCCGATTTTTGATCGGCTTTTCTTTTGCCTAAAACTATTTTTGCGATCTCGCTCGAAAAATTAGAAATTGTTTCTATCACCTTTTTTACTTTCCTTTTATTCTGTTTTTATCCATTTCTGACTTTTCATTTTTTATGACATTAGCGATAGTTTACAGCCGAGCATCTATAGGGGTGGAAGCCCCATTGGTGACGATTGAGGTACATATCAGCAACGGGCAACCGAAATTAACTATAGTAGGCTTGCCGGAAGCAACGGTAAAGGAGGCTGGCGATCGGGTGCGAAGTGCATTGCTTAATGCGAATTTTATCTATCCGCCACAGCGAATTACCATAAATCTTGCTCCCGCCGATTTACCCAAAGAGGGTGGTCGTTTTGATTTGCCGATTGCAATCGGTATTTTGGCTGCCTCTGGGCAGATTGATTCTGATTTACTTAAACAGTTTGAGTTTTTGGGAGAATTAGCTTTAACAGGGCATTTGCGAGGTGTGCACGGAGCCATTCCTGCGGTCATTTCTGCCGATAAAGCCAAACGGCAAATGATATTAGCCCGCCAAAATGCCAATGAAGCCTCCTTGGTTTCTAATGCGACAACCTATTATGCCGGTTCGCTACTTGATGTGGTTAATATGCTTAATAAGCGAGATAAATTACCGATTTGTCAGCAAATTTCGCAAAATTCTATAGAAAATCGGCCGCTTGTAAGCCGAGATTTAACCGATATTATTGGGCAACAACACGCAAAACGAGCGTTGATGATTGCAGCTGCCGGGCAACATAATCTTCTTTTTTTAGGTCCACCAGGGACGGGCAAAACAATGCTGGCAAGTCGTTTGGCGGATTTATTGCCTGAAATGTCAGATCAAGAGGCGATAGAAACTGCCTCGGTAACCAGCCTTGTGCAAAATGAATTGAATTTTCAGAATTGGAAACAACGTCCATTTCGAGCCCCACATCATAGTGCCTCTATGGTGGCATTGGTGGGGGGCGGTGTTAAAGTTACAAATAACTGACAAACGATACAAATAATTGTCACATAGCTACCACATCATTTATAATCTACATATCTCTTGAAATAATAGAAAGGATGTGGATTATGTCATATTTTGATGAAAATAATTTAGAGAGAGTTCGTTGGAGATGTTCACTTAATTTAAAAAAATATTTTGAAAACCCGATTCGTGGTTTCTATAATAAAGAACATGAATATGTTGTTACTTGGTATGAAAACCGCCTTTCATTAGACAAATCTAAAACACTCGTTGAAGTCACTTTTATCAATTTAACTAATCCCACCTATACAGATAAGGAAACAGACAACTTGCGTCAAAGTTTCTTTAGGGTTGCTTTACCTATCAACTACTTACATAAAATTCCGTTTGGCAGCATTTGGAAAAAGGGCGAATCTGAATATAAGTTCAGACTTAAAGAGTTTGAAGTTACTTTCTCAAAAGGGCAAGGTTTGAGTTATAAACCTCTTTGGATGAACAGAACACCGCACCCACTCGAAGCAGACAAATACGTTCACTCATCATATTTAGATAGTTTTAAAAGAGATGGGAATAAACTGCTAGTAATTAACCCTCAAAACAGCAACAAATCCTACATTATTCACCCACTCCATTTCTTTATGGCTCACTATGGTTATTCAAGCGAGTTAAAACGCATATTGATTACATATAGTTGGAGCAAGGTTGAAGAAAAATTACGACTTCGGGAAAAATTTGAAAACAAAGGCATATTTGTACCGAATAACCTTTCCACAAAAGATGCCGTATTTCTTTATCATTTAAAATATAGTAAATATACAGAAAAAGTTGTAAAAGATGTAATGAATAACATCATTCTTTCCAAAGGTAATAAGAATCCTAGTTACCTAATCCATTGTTGGCACGACCAACCAATCGCACTTTCATTCTATGGTGTTGAGTTAGGAAATTCTGTACTTTGCTGCCAAATTACAGGAATTAGTCAACCTCAAGGAGAAGCAATTAATCTTTATTACCATTCTCCGATACAAGTGAGCAAAGATGGTAAAGAACAATATAATGGTGAATCTCAATACAGAACACGAAAATATGAGCGAGAACACGAGCTTGAAAAGCTAGATATAGCACTAGATAACGTCAATAACCTCGTGACGGCGGATGTAATAGAACATTTAAAACTACTAGGTGAACAACGAGAAATAAACCGCATTAGACTTACTCAAGAAACCTCTGAAGGTGGTAAAGTTAAAGTCTTAAACTACGATGAGCCAGAAAATTATGGAGTAGGTGAGAAACAAGGAAAAACAGGTAATACAGGTATTGCTAATTGTTTCTATGACATTCCTAGCAATCAAGAAATTGAAGGAAAATCACGTCTAGATACTGTATGGGAACACGCTAAACGTTTACGTTTTGAAAAAGGTGCAAAAGTCTACTGGTACACACCTAAACGGGGTTTTAATGAAAGTGATAACTTTACGTTAGTTTCATTAGAAGAAATTCTTAATTCAATAGGACAACATTATCCAGTAGCAGCGTTAATATTGCGAGTAGATGTGCAACAAAGAACATTCTTTATATTAAGTTTCCCTGCTCGAAATGAAAAAGAAAACTCAGGTTTTAGTAGTGTCGTTTACGAACCTCAAAGTATTCAACAGTTCTTGTCAGGTGAGGGAAATGTTTATAGCCGAGATGAGAACTTATTTAAGCTATTTATTGAAATCGTATCAAGCGAAGGTGTAAACAGTGATTATGTTGATTCAAAAGATGGAAAAATGTCGTTATTTAGACATGTAGAAGCTACAAAGACAAATAATAACTGGGTTTGGAACGGTATTAAGAAATTACTCTAAATGCTACTCTAAGGAATCCTCAATGAACAAAATATAACGTTGATTGAACGTTCAGATAGATTACTTAAAAAAAGTAATGACGAAGATTTTATCACATTAGATGATATTCGAGGTAGTAAATTAGCAGAAATACTTTGTGAAGTAATTCACTCAGAACAATTACCAACGGAGTATATTTCTCAACAGAATAAGAAAGAAATGAAAGTTTCTACATTCAAACATCCAACGGCAGAAACTAGTAATTGGATATATAATGGAATAAGTAAACTTACTCAAATTGAATTATTTAAGTAAAAAATAATCATTATATAAGAATATTCCTTTATGATATTATAAAGTTTCGTCTATTGTAAACACATCTAGTTATGTCTAAATAAATTTTAGTTGTGTTTATATCTATTGTTATATTCAAGCTTAATATTCCCCTATAATTAGCTTTCATAAGTTTAAACAAAAGAGAATTTTATAGCTAAAGATATTTTGAGTATTTAACTATCCTTGGTTTATATACGTATAGACAATATAACAAAAAAATACCGAGCTGAATAGCTCGGTATAATATAAGTCCCAATTTAATATTACTTAACTGAAAAATCTATTCCACATCCTTTTTATTTAAAACGTGTTTTAAAAATAATAGCCCAGCTACCATTAAATAGGACATAGCAAACATAAGCGGAGCCTCTCCACCAAAAACAGGAACATGTTGATGAATTATTCCAAAGAAAGATAATATAGCTGCTATAACTGCTGCAATTGCTCCATTTTTAGGATTATTTGTGATAGCAAATATTGCGATGCACCCCCACAATAGTGATGACAAAGGAGCTCCACTACCTAAATGGTATAATCCTGTGTAATCAACTCCTGCTTTTTGTAGTATATCCCAACCGATTGTTCCAGCATTCGTTCCTGCGCTTTTTAGTACATTATTAGCAAGCGTTAATGCCCAAGCCCCAATCCATGGGAATAAACATACGAAAATTACAGGTACTTCAAGTTTAGGGGTTTCACGAACAACTTGATTTGCTGTTACAATTCCAATAAAGATTAAAATTGGAGCAATTGCAGCCATTGGAATCAAAGATAATAAGAAAGCTCCTAATCCAAACATGCAAACTAGTAACATAACTAGACCTGTAGCTAATGTATAGCCTATTCCAGCCCCCATTTCTTTGTATGCTGTATGGCCTACATATACCGTTACAGGAAACGGATTGCCCATTAATGCGCCGAACATACTTGAACCACCATTAGCAAGCATTACCCGACGGGTTGGATATGGGTCACCAGCTGCATGAGCACTCTCAATATTTTCAAGATCAAAAACATAATTAGCTAATGCTAATGGAACGGCTGAAGCTAAATATGGCCCTGCATGTCGAATACCATCAATAAAATCATTGATATGAGGTGTTGGTGGATTAAAACCTGCACTATGTAGGGCTGTTCCAATAGCAGACGGATCTTGTAAACCAAAAACCCAGGCTAGTGAAGATCCAACGATCAATAATAACAATCCTGTCGGAATTTTTTTGAACATAGGGGAACGCCCAAACCAATTAATAAAGATTAGTACAAGCACTACAAAGGCAACAACTGGTGTATGAAAGGCCTGAAGCATCGGATTCATAGCTAACAATAATAAGCCAAGACCAGCTAAACAAGACAACAGAACAGTTCTAGGAACAACCCTACGTAAAAAATCTCCCATAAATGCACCAAAAAATAACATCATGCCTTCTACAAATCCCCAAACAAGACCTATACTAAGTGCAAATTTGTAATCTTGAGTTTCCTGGTAAACGGGAAGTAAAACTAAAAATGTAACTGTAAAAATAGATGGAGCACTTGGTCCAGATGGCAATGCAACAATATCATCACGACCCGTTTTCTTAGCCAACTGTTTTGCAAAAATAACATAAAAAACAGATGCACAGCATACAGCTAATCCAAACGCAGGAGCAACTTGCCCAAAAACAATATCTTTAGGAATACCAACAACCAAAGTCAGTAACGCAATCATAGTTAGCAGATTGGTCAAATTATTACTAAATAGGCCAAAGAAAGCTGCCCAATCTCCTTTTTTCCATAATCCTGTCATAATATTAACCTCTATATTGTTGCGCAATTGCATGCATAGCTTTAACAAAAGCTTCCATCGGCGGATAAACAATACCAGCCCCTATCATTCCAATACCAGCTTCTTTATGAGCAATCGCAGTATTGATTATTGGCAGGACCCCAGACTCAATAACTTTTCTCACATCAATACCTGTGGGTACCCCCATAAAATTGAGTGCTGGAATTGTTACATTAGGATTTGTTCCTGTTGTAATTTGACGCATAGTTTTACTATACATCATCGCATCATCAACTGTCCCTCCAACTAATGAAACTATTGCTGGAGCAGCAGCCATTGCAAATCCACCTATTCCATAAGTTTCAGTAATAGCTGAATCACCAACATCTAATCCTGAATCTTCTGGTTTATAACCAGCAAACATTGGACCTATAACTTGTTGTGCAGGGCCTGTAAACCATTGACCAGGAAGACCTGAAACACGAATACCAAACTCAGTTCCATTTCTTGCCATTGTTGTTAACACTGTAGAATGCTCAATCCCTTGTGCTGCATCTAATGCAGCCTTACAGCAAACCATCCATGTTGGACCAGAGAAGTAATCAGAAGAAGCTACAAAATTAAATACATCTTTTTTATCTTTAGTGCTAAAATCAGTATCAAGAATATAAGGTGCTAATTTCTGGATAAGTAATGTTGTACCAGCTACATTACGGTTGTGACATTCATCTCCCATATGAAGAGCCTGAGATAACATTAATCGTAAATCGATTCCCTCCTCACAAAAAGTCATTGCTTGAGCCAATATAGGGCCAAATACATCCCTCATCCAGTTTAAACGATCTATAACACTTTGATCATTTGCCCCCATTCGTAAAATTTTAGCTAATTGCTCAGAAAGATTTGTAAATGCTATATTGCCATGAGTCATATTTTTGACTACATGAACATACATTGACGGACTAGTTACACCAGTCATCGAACCTACTGCTTGATGCTCATGACATGGTCGGAAATTAATTTCTCCACTAGCTGCTAATTCAGCAGCCTCATCTAGATTTTTAGCCCATTTTTCAAAAAGAATTGCTCCACATATAGCTCCTCGCATAGGTCCATTCATCTTAGACCAAACAATAGGTGGACCTGCATGTAAAATCGTTTTATCTGTCATTCCTGGAATAACATCTTTTGCTTGAGCATAAGACTTTAAAACTGGTTGCGCACTAATAATTCTCTGATAGGCCTCTTGATTAGCAGCATTAATTTTCTCTGCAATCTCTGCTTGTTCTAAAATAGCAAGAGATTCAATAAGTTTTTCATCTCCTCCTCCTGCTGGTTTCCAATCTAACTGCGTTACTGGTACTTGCTGTTTCTGCAAATCTTCCGAAAATTGACTAATACCTATATTAATTACATTAAGTGGTTGTTCAAATAAAGTTGTCATAATCATTAAGCTCCTTTAATCACAAATTCACGAGCAAGTAACCCTGCATTAGTAGAACTGGAAGCAATTGTAATTCCAGCTCGATTCAATTTTTCAACTTGACTTACTACATTTGGGTCATCTAAATCTGTACCAAGTACATAGGCCAATATTTCTAAATGTCGTCCTGCTTGTTCAGCCTCTTTCTTAACTTTAACCAAAGCATCTAAAGTTATGCCTACAGGATCCGAATTCGCTCCAAAACCTAGAACGAAATCTAATAATAAAACTCCAACCTCAGGATCTCGTCCTTCCTCTAAAATTCTCTCTATACGATAACTTGGATCTATCATTGGGTGTGGTTTACCATTTGTAAAAGCATCATCTCCAAAATCTAAAAATGTATGACATTTACTTTTATCATTAGGACCTATACGATGATCTAAATCAGGATGAATATTAGAATATATATCTGAATGTTTTTCTGAAGCAATAAACATGGCTTCATCACATAAAGTTCCACCGCAAAATAGGCCTCTAATATACTTCTGTTCTGGTTTTAACTTCGCACGAACTTCCTCAATTAAAGGGATATTTAATGCATGTTTATCAATACTTTCTTCAGAAACCCCTGATGCAATAACAGCGGCCATAGCACAAGGCTTACTATATGAGAATAATTTCACTTTTGCATTTTCATGTTGCTGATCTTGATAACCTAAAAACCAAATAAAAATAGGTTTATCGATATTCGCAGCAGCAGATAACACTCTTTCTGCAATTTCTTTTGCAGGTGGTTTAGAAACTAAAATAATTACTTCAGTAGATACATCTTCAGACAACATTTTTAATGCATCTAACATCATTCTTGCTCCAATTTCTGTAGATAAATCTCTTCCTCCTGTACCTATTAATTGAGAGATTCCTCCACCGAACTCATGAACTCTTACTGAAATTTCCTGTGAACCAGTTCCCGAGGCGCCAATAACTCCAATATTTCCACGACGAACTTTATTAGCAAATCCCAACCCCACACCATTGATAATCGCAGTCCCACAATCAGGTCCCATAAGTAATAATCCCTTATCATGAGCCAGATCTTTTAGATTTTTTTCATCTTGAATCTTAACATTATCAGAAAATAACATTACATGTTTACCTAGAGTAAGCGCTTTTTGTGCTTCTCTTGCTGCATATGCACCATTTACAGAAATAACTACAAAATTACTATCTGGTACATTCTCAGCTGCGGCTTCTAACGAGTAAAACACTTCTCTATCATTACTTTTGATTTGACTCGGTTTACGAGTTAATAACGAATCGACTTCTAAAAAAATATCATTTACGTTAGCATCATCCTCCAAAATAAGAGCCAACATTAAATCTGAACTACCAGCATTAGATAATTCTTCTGTTAATAATCCAGCGCTCTCTAAAACCGCTTTATTCATTGGTGTTCCCATAGCTATTTGAGCTTGTGCTACACCATTTAGCTTATTTACAGCTGTTGAAATTGCCATTAAAGTGACTGAATCAATATAAGTATTCGATTTTAATCGACTATGTAAGGACATAATAATTTTCTCCTTTCTATTGGATGAGGAAGACCTGCAAGCAGACCACTGAGTAAATCATAACCACTGCTATGACCTAATGATGTAACTACAGAAATAACATTATTATTAGTATCTTTACCCAAAAGGGCATTGATAAAATTCTGTATAGGAACACTAATTTGCTGTTTACAAGCATCAGAAATGAAAGCAGCAGAAATGAGATTTGTTTGTGAAATACTTTTATATATAGCATCCACTAAATAATTACGTTGATGAGAATATGGGCTTTGAGCCAATGATAGGCTGATCAGTAACCCAGATAAAAAATCATCTCCCGTTGGAGTTAATCCATAGCCTAATCCTAGTAGTTTCGAAACAGGAAAATTTAGATCTGGTCGAGTTTTTTCAAGTTCAACAAATAGACTTTTTATATTAGCCTTCAAAGATTTATATAATAAATATTGAAATTCTCCCCTAGGCTCTGACTGCTTATTCGATAATACTTTCCATCCATCTTCAATTACTATCTTGTTAAGATAATCTCTTCTTGGTATTAACAATGAACAATCAAAAGATGGAGGAGGAGTGTTTGGAAGGGTAAGGGTATTAATATTAAATGATAAGTGATTTCCCTTAACTCTTATTTGTCTTGGAGCCAATGGTACGCTTTCATCAACTACTGCAAATAAATACCCTGTTGAAGATATAAAATTAATAACGTGATTATGCCGAGAAAAAATCTTACTTTCATCTAAAGTTAATGAAGCGTACATTGGTAATAAGATTTTATCGATTAAATAAAACTCAAAATTCATCCAATACCTCTTTATAAATACCACGTTATCAATTTAATTCACTACAAATATTCCTCAATAATAGAAACTATTTCTTGATATCCTTTACGTCTTGCTAATTCTATTGGCGGAACACCCCATTCATCAGTCATAGTAGGATCTGCACCATTTTCTAAAAGTAAACGAATAATTCTTTGCATTTTTTCTCCACCATCATTTAGAATGATCGCCTCAATCAATGCTGTCCAACCAACATTATTAGTTAAATTTACATTAATATCTGTGTTTTCTAGCAGGTACTTTACAATTTCTTCATGTCCTTTCTCTGCTGCTGGAGTTAAACCGTTACCACCAAAACGAGTTAACCGAGTAATATCAGTCCCCAATTTAACCATCAATTTAACCAACTCTAATTTATTAAAAATACACCCATGAATAAAAGGGTTAAATGATTTATTATCTTGAGCATTAATATCAGCCCCTTGCTCTGCAAGAAAACGAACTAAATCAAGATGATTATGTTGTGCTGCAATAAGAATAGGTGTTCTTTTCCCTTTATCTTGAGCATTAATATCAGCACCTTTAGCCAAAAGCATATTTACTTTCTCTTTATTACCTAAAGCTACCGCTTCAAAAAGTTCTTCATTCATAAATTTCTCCTTGATTGTAAAAAACTAATTATTAATGATGTGAAATAAATTAATTCTTTCTATTTAAGCCACTCTTCCTTTCGCTTTTCATCTACTAAATATTCAACAATAAACTTTAGAATTGAACTTTGACTGTGCGTTTTCCAAGCATAATTAATCGCTATCGGATGTTTATGTTCTGAAATTTGCTTAACAACTATTCTTTCTTGAGTTAAAGGATCTGAAATAAAACGCTCAGGTAAGAAACCTATACCTATGCCATTAGCTATAAGATTTTTAGCCATCGTTAAATCAGCTGCATATATCATTTTCTGCCCACGCAAAGCCCAAGTTTTCTTAGGTTGTAATGCCACAGATGAATCATGAACCACAACTGAAGGATAATTACGTAAGAGGTCAGCCCGTAAAATCCCATCTATTGATGCAACAGGATGATCTTTTGCAACCACAAATACCCATCCTATTTTTCCCATTGGCTCAGTGGAAATATCATCAGGCCATGGCGGATTTTGAGGAGCACCTATAACGAAATCAGCACGATCTTCATATAAAGCATCCCAACATCCATTATAAACTTCCGTTCTTATCGAAAATTCTGTTACAGGAAATCTAATTGCTAGCTCTCTAAGCAAATCTGTAATAGGGTGAGGATTCATGATATAGTTCAAAGCTATAGTAAAGTGAGGCTCTATTCCTGTACTTAACTGAATAGCATGACGCTTAAGATCATATACTCCCTGTAAAATCCACTCTCCCTGAGTAATAATATGTTGAGTAGCAGCAGTTGGACTTATTTGTTTTCCATCTCTATTAAATAAACAAACCCCCAACTCATCCTCAAGTTTCTTGACCATATAACTTACTGCGGATGGAACTCTATGAAGTTTTTTTGCTGCCTCACAAAAACTGCCCGCCTCAGCAATTATTCTCAAAATATATATAGCTTCAGAAGAAAAAGTCATTTGAATCTACCTAAAAGTCAGGTGCGTATTTTGTTCCCTCAATACGAGTCCCATTTTTACTTAATAATGCATCCATCATTAAAGCTGGAGTTGTAATAATTCCACATCCTTTTGGGCAAACTGATATATATTTAAGCAATGCTTCTATTTTTGGTAACATCGATCCCTCACCAAATTCCCCTTTATCTATTAGATCTTGCGCATCACTTTTAGATAATTTATCTAACCATTGCTGATTAGGCTTACCAAAATTAATAGCAACTTTGGGAACTCCAGTAGAAATTAATAAATATCTAGCATTTAGCTCAATAGCGAGTAAAGCTGCCGTAAGATCTTTATCTATAACAGCTTCAACACCACTCAAATAACCTTGGCTATCTTCACATACAGCAATTCCCCCTCCTCCTCCTGCAATCACTATTGAATGACGTTCTAAAAGTGATTTAATTATTGAAGTTTCTAATACCTTTTTAGGTTCAGGGCTAGCTACAGTTCTTCTAAATCCTCTCCCTGAATCCTCCATTACACTCCACCCTAAAGCTAACTCCTTTTCTTTAGCTTGCTTTTCCGTCATGAAACAACCAACTGGCTTTGATGGAACTAAGAAAGCTGGATCGTTTCTATCTACTAAGGTTTGTGTAATTAAGGTTGCAACCTGAAAATCCAAATTGCGTTTTTTTAATTCGTTGTATATGGCTCTTTGAAACATAAAACCTATTGAGCCTTGAGATTCAGCCACCGCATAATCTATAGAAATAGGACTAACTTCTTTTTTAGCAATTTCAGAACGCTGTAAAGAAAATCCGACCTGAGGTCCATTACCATGAACAATAAGTATTTTCCAGCCTAATTCTTGTAATGATAAAATATTGTCAACTGACTGACTTAAACATTCATACTGATGATTAAAATCTGTCCTATGAGGATCTGAGATGAGAGCATTTCCGCCAAAAGCAACTACAAGTAGTTTATCCATATAATATCAACCTCATTCTTGTTTCATTTATTTCATTCTAAATATTATTTATGAAAATAAAAGCAAATAAAATTGACTTATTTATTCAAAAAATTTGAACTAAGAAATACTATATATTTAACTACTGTGAGAAATTAGGATATTAGAACAAATTAAATGAGAATCAGTATTTGATAAATAAACCCTAAGCATACATCTAAATATTATGGAGAATTCAATTTAACCAATTGTGAATTATCACTGCAGAGAATACTTTCAGTTAGAAGTTTATTTATACGAAAGAATATCTATTACTAACTCAAATACTACTTCTCAAACTGATTGTCTTTAATAATTACCTATTTACGATCATAACATCTCATAATTTACATAGAATCTACATTACAATTATTTCATCTATTGTTTAAATAACTATTTAGAAGATGACAATAGGAGGCTTTTGATAAAAATCCATTTTTTCGATCAAAATAGCAAAATGAATTTTTACTTAAAAAGTTGAGGTTAAACGCAGGTAAATGTCTTTAGGTAGGAAATAATTCTTATCTTCATCATGATAGTAAGCAACATCATCGAATAAAAAGATTTCATCACGTTTTAGCTTTTTTAGCTCTACACCATATAAACTGTATAACACTACATAAACAAGTTCCATTTTCTCATTTTCGGTTAAGTCTGACTTTTTGTAGAGTTCAACTAATCGTTTAAAACAATGCTTCTTAAGCTGTTTAGATTTCATCTGTTGAATTAGTTTACGGTCAATATTCAGCTCACAGTTGTAATCTGATTTCAAATGGTTAATAAAACCTGTTATCGCAGCCATTTGTCCTGATTTTATTACAAGATAGTGATTTAACTGTTCTTGTGTTGGATAATTCGTTATGTTATTAGAGCTAATTAAGTCTATCGCTGGTTGTAAAGCTAATCGTATTGATTTAAGTGAAGTTTTGCCATTATCATATCGTCTTTGTAATTTATGGTAGTAAGTTGCAATACAAGGTGCAGACTCTTTAAGTTTATTGAATAAGGCTTGTATGCGTTCTAGCTCTGCTAAATCAGCTTTCAATGATTCATCAACAACAACTTGATTAGTATCTAGTAGCCAACGCAATACTGTTAAATTTGCTCGTAAGCCATTTGGTTTAAAGTGAGTAATTAATTCTGCATAATTAGGGACTTTTTGCCAAATATCATCACAATCAATAAAGAACTGCATAAAGCCTGGGCCTTTATGCAATGCCACGCTAATACCGCATTTCCTCATACACCAAAAAATGAATTTCTTGTAGGCGGTTTTCAATGCTTTATTACGGAATATATGCACATTTAAGCGAATCATATTGAATAACAAGGTTCTCTTTGCACAATCAGGGCAAATATTACCATAACCAGAGGGCATTTCTGTTTTGCATTTAGGGCAGGTTGAAAGTAGCTTTTCATCACATTTCTTACATAATTGCTTTTCTTGATTATGCACTTTACGATAACGACGACAATTCTTACACGTTGCAAAAGTATATCGGCGATAACATGAAAGGCAGATAGATTCATTAGTTACTGGCGAACGATATCTATCTCGTGTCATTTTGCCACATTCATCGCATTCTTTTTCTTCTCGAAAATAGCGAACACACACTTTACAAACAGAACCATATTGGCTAATCATACCAACTTCAAATGTACCAACTGTTTTACCACAACGTACACAGCTCGTTAATCTCTCACATTCCAAACAAATCTCACTTTGCTTATGAATACGCTTAATATGTCCGCAATCTCTACAGATTTTCGGTTTGAACCATTGGGCGTAACAATTTGCACAATAATATTCCTCTTGGAATTTGCGTTTAACTGGTGTGTTGCCACAAATAGAGCAACTATTTTTCGGGCGAATTTGGGGTATCTTCATACTGCAATTTGTAATTGTCGTTTTAATCGCTCCCATTGACGATTAAGACTTAAAATAGAATTAATTTTAGGCTTACTTGCTACTGTTTTTCGATTAACAGTCCGACCATCTCTAGCATGTTTGAATAGTGAATCAAGCTCAGAAGGGTAGTTTTCAAAAGCAAAGGCTTTTTGCGTAATTTCACTTTGTTGAATTGCATAAATAATTGCTTCAGAAGATAACTGAAGAATTTTTACAGCATTCACCAAAAGGTTTTTACGCTCATCTATCGGTAGTAACTCAAATGCTAATGCTGTTTTAGGTTGGAATAGGTTACTTTGTGATACCCCTAACTGCTCAAGAAATCTTGCAATAGAATGAGAAGATTTTACTATTGCTCCACGACGAAGGAGATTTATAAAATAACGTAAAGTAGCAAAATACTTTTGAGAATTAATATGTTTTTGAAAACACACACCTGAATCAGTTGTAAAAACAGTGTTGAGTATTTGTAGTGTTTCAATTTCCGTTTTACTTAATGAATTAGTGTAATAATTTAACTTCTCACCGCAATAATGGCAATAGCTAAGATGTCTTTTATCCGCAGAAAGTAAATGTGGTTGATATAATTCATTACAACAATGGCACTTTATTTCAAGTAATGTTTGATGTTTCAGACAACCAAAACACCATGCAAAACGCCATTCATTTCGTAAGTACGGTATTTCATCTAAACAGCAAGGGCAATAAGGCTGACCTATGCGATATGAACGATTACGAGAGCTTCTAGGTATAACCCATTTAGCTTGACCTTTCATCAAGGTTTTCTCTCCATTAATCCGTTTTAATACAGAATAAAGAGAGTGAGCCTCTAGGTTTACTATTTCATTCAAAGATAAGTCACGAATATCAGAATAGATTCTAGGTTGAATAAGCTCAAACCCTCTGTCTAAATCATACGTCCATAGTCGTAATTTATCCCAATAAAACCCTGTAAATGTTAATGGCTCAGTACCGCAATCTAATGCAGCTCTAATTAACCATGAACTTATACTTTCATTCGGATAACAATGCGTCTTAATTACGCCTTTTCTTATCCGATAATTTTTCGAAAGCCCTGCGTTGGTCTTATCCATGAGTTACGCTCTATGATTTCTAATGTGATTTGCTCTGTGCCAGATGTAATTGCTTCCACAGCACAAGCCATTAATAAACGATGTACATTTCCTAAGTTTCCACCTGAAATAATATGAATTTTTGTAGCTAATTCAGGTAAATGTAGGTTTGAACATTTCTTTAATGGCAAAATACCTTGAAATTGGAAAAGCAACTTTTGAAACTCTTTATCTAACTTCCATATTGGTAATTCAGCCACATCAAAACGGCTTGCGTGTTGTGGATCTGTGTGCAACACTCGAATAGCATCTCGTGTTCCTACGCCAACTATTGGAATTTGCAATTCATTACATAGCATCTTAATTGCGTTCATTACTTGCCTTTGTAAGCGTGGCGTCCCCACAAGCAGAGAGTGAAACTCATCAATAATCAACATCTTCACTTTGTATTCTCTAAATAAGTGAATAGTTTGATAACGTAATTTGGCTATACTATCTGTTGCACGATACGGAACGTAAAAACGCTCTAACAATGAAATATAAAGCTCTTTCTCATTTGCACTTGGCGGTGCTTCCGCCAAAATAACAGGGCGAACACCATCCGATAGACTATCGATGTAAGTTTGTCCGTATAAGTCGTAGAAATGGCGAATTAAGGTTGTTTTACCGTTATTAGAATCACCTACTACTAGCAAATTAAACATTCTTGGTCTTTTCGGTTTATTCATCAGTGAAACGAGATTTTCAACGATTTGATTTGCAACAGGATAACCTATCCAACGAGGTTCATCTAAAAACTCAATCCGTTCTTGATTACTTGCACTTACTAAATGACGAAATTTCTCATGAATATACTCATATTGCGTTTCCATTATTCAATATCCCCAAAGGTAAATTCGCTATCTGAAAGTAAATTAGATACAGGTGCTTTAGTCATTTCTAATGATTTACTTTCCTTTAAAGCTATTGGAATAACTACCTCACTTTTTTCATGAACTTTCTGCCGCTGTGCTTGCCTACGAGCTTTCTTAGAACGTTGAACGGATTGCTTCACTAGTTCACGCATTTCAGTTAATGCTTCATTAATTTGCTGTGAATGAATTAACTTTTCATTTTTATTTTTTAAGTATTGGCGAACCTGCTTGTATTCCCAAATACTCATATCAGGCAATGATTGGTCTGCAAATGGAATTGGAAAATAACGTTTTAATCTTGGGTCATAGAACCAAATCTTTCCAATATTTCGTGGGTCACGACGGAATAAAAATTCTTTACTCTTACCACTTTCATCCGAATCATTAATATACATATTGAGTGCGACATCATAGTAACGCAAGCCATCAATCGTTACCCCATTGTGCTGAATAGTACGTTTTTCACTTGGTAAAAAATCAAGTAATAGCGTTTGTTCATCAACGGGCATTTGCGGATAACCACAACCTACATGCTCTTTATCTCCAAAAATCCCTAATCGCCATTTTTGAACTGGTGACATACCTAGAGCAGAGTGAACACGTTTGTGATATACATTTACAATGTAGTTAATCAGCCATGTTTCAAATTCATCTAAGGTCATTACAGCTTCAGCTTCGGATTGATAAGTATCTTTTTCTTTTGTACTAGAGAAAGTTGTTCCATTCAAACAATGAACCTCTTTCATAAATGTACCAATCACACGTTCAATATGCCCACCAAATTCAGGACGACCGACTGGGCGAAATTCCAAAGCAATACCATGTGCTTCACAAGATTTTGATAAATCAAGTGAACGGAAATCTGCACCATTATCCACATGAATTTTATTTGGATAACCAAATACTGACCATTCACCTTTTACATTGTGATCGAGTAATAAACGCTCTTTGGGTAAAATACTGCGAGCAATACACATTGCAACGGAAGTAACAGACGGTGCATCAAGTGATAGGTAATAACCTGTAATCATTCGGCTATACACATCCATTGCTAACGTTAAATATGGTCTGCCAATCGGCTTGCGATACTGATTATCTACGATAATCAAATCAACAGGTGTATGGTCGATTTGAATCACACTTAGCGGAGAATCAGCATTTGGAAAACTATTTGGTTTAGGTGTAAATTTATTCTTCGCTTTTTCTTTTTGTCCACGTTTACGTAACCTTTCTTCTTCCGAAATACGTAAAATACGTTGTCGAATAGTTCTACGGCTAGGGCTATCAATGCCTTTTTGACTCGCTACACGTTGTATTTCACGAATCGTCTGCTCAATAGAAGGACGTTGCTTGTGCAGGTAAAACTCATTAATGACTAATGTAACTAATTCATCTTGTTCTTTAGTTAAACGAGAATTACCTTCAGCCCAACCACGTTTACGATTGACTAACCCAGCGATAGAACCTAATGAGTTATAGGCTTGTAACCAACGATATAAACTACGTTTACTTACACCGACTTCTTCAGCTCGAGATTTTACCGATGCGGGACTATGTTGTTCATAATTAAGCAACGGTTTGATCATTTCGTATTTTTCTAGTGCTTTTTCCCAATAATCATCACTGATTGCACTTAAATCAACGGATATATCTTCACGCTCATTGATTTTTAAATTATCTAACTGATGAATACTGGCAATCTTGCTTTGGCGAGTATGAATATGTCTAATCATGACCTGAGCATCTTCATCAAGATATTCAAGTAACTCATATTGTTCGCCATCTTCACGATTTACATAAATATTACCCTTTTGAAGAATAATACGACCACGCTCTAACTTGCCATGATAACGTGGGTGAATAAATCCTTTTTCATTTGAATTAGTCATTTGAATATCCCCAAACTTCAGTAAATTCAGAAAGTGGCTCAAACCAATTACAAGTTAGTTGTTTGGTTGCCAACAAGTGATAGATAATTTGTAATCCTTTCGTGCGATACAAAGAACCTGTAAAGAAACGAGAAAGTAGATAATCTATTGTGGTGCCACCAAGCAATTTCACTTGAGAGAGTACCGCTTTAATATCTTCAGGATCGCACTGTAATCTCTTGTATCGCTGTACGATGTTAATATTGAATAAAGCAAGATGACGAATTTTATCTTCATCATAAATATGAAAGATGCAATCATTCTTCTTCGCAAATTTCATTGTCGCTTTCCATTTCTCTTTCCAATCCCGCCAATGTTCTTTCCATTTTGATTTCGGTTTCACTTCAATTAACAAGGACGGTCGCCCATCATTGAAACGAATGAAAAAATCTGGTGTGTAAGGATAGGTTAGTCCATTTTTTACAAACAAAATGCGAGTAGGCTGAGAAACGATTTCCTCTACCGCAGGCATATAAGTAAAATAGAGTAAGAGATCGCGCTCAAGTGTAGATTCGTAAGGTACACTAATTCCCTCTTTGAAAGGAAGATAACCTGATACACTAAGGCGTGTTGGTTTAATCTTACGAACTTGTTTAAAAGTTTGTTCTGTTTTCATAGATAATTTGACTTCTATTAGTATCTTTTTAAAAGCTTTGATAGCTATTTGTGTAAATGATGCCATTAAATAGTATCTTTTTAAGGTAAAAAAATAGGCTTAAGCCTTATTCTACCGTTCCATGTGTTGCCTATTATGTCACTTATTTGTAACTTTGACAGGCGGTTCGATCCCAAAACCGGGGGAAATTTCTCTCGCCCATAACGGTGTGCTTTTCTTAGATGAACTGCCCGAATTTGAGCGAAAGGTACTAGATGCCTTGCGTCAGCCATTAGAGGCTGGTGAAATTATTATTTCCAGAGCTAATGCGAAAGTGCAATTCCCTGCTCGCTTTCAGTTGATTGCGGCAATGAACCCAAGTCCTACGGGGCATTATCAAGGTTCGCATAATAGAGCCTCGCCACAGCAGGTTATGCGATATTTGAATCGGCTTTCAGGGCCCTTCTTAGATCGTTTTGATTTGTCGATTGAAGTACCGTTATTGCCACAAGGTGCATTACAAAGTGGCAATGAAGATCGAGGCGAAACCACAGAACAGGTTCGCAAGCGGGTGTTTTTAGCCAGAGAAATGCAATTTCAGCGAGCGGGGAAAATTAACGCTCAACTCACAACCCGAGAAATTGAGCGAGATTGTAAACTTTCCGCCCAAGATGCTCTTTTTTTAGAAAATGCTTTAACGAAGCTAGGATTATCGGTACGAGCTTATCATCGTATTTTAAAAGTCTCTCGCACTATTGCTGATTTAGCCGGCGAGCAAAACATTCAACAAGCACATTTGGCGGAAGCGTTGGGGTATAGGGCAATGGATAGATTGTTGCAGAGGTTGCAGGGGGGAAGTGGCTAGGAAACGATAGTTTTTAAACCTAGCACGCAAATGCGTACTAGGTTAGTGATAAGTGAGTGGCTTTGCCACTCTAGGTTTTTGTTTTGGGATTTCTGTGTGAAGTAAGTAATAGGCTTAAAATAAACTAACTCGCCTCACTTCTTTCTATAAACGCCCCTAGTTTTTTTACAAACTCTTTTGCATTTCCTCTATGGGCATTATGGCCTGCATTTTGAATAATTTGTGTCGGCAGTTGGTTTTGTTCTGCCATTTGTCGGAATTTTAAATCGTGTTCGCCAATAAAAAAGATGACGTTTTTTTGCGAAGTTTTGAGTTGCTTTGCGTAATTCGGTTGTTTGGCAAGGCTTGTTGCTTCTAGCATTTGGGCGATGTGGTAGCCTTGGTTATCTATTCGGCTTGCGATATAAGCTGTGCGTTGTTGGCTGGTTAAATCGGCAAAAACAGGTTGTTGATACCAATCTTTTAGTACATTTTCTATTGGTTCATTGCGGAAACGATTTGCCCAAGCCAGATCGTTTTGCAGCCGAGTTTGGCGTTCTGTTTCAGAACTTAAGCCGATATTCGCACCTTCTAATATTGTTCCTTTTAAATTTGGATTATCTATATTGAGCAGATAGTCTAATGCAGTTCTTCCCCCTAAAGAGTAGCCGACTAAATAGAAGGGTTGTGAACCAATTAAATGGGTTAGCGTTGTGTGTAGTAGTGAACGCATTTCTGCAAAATCTCTACAAGTTACCTGTTCACTTAAGCCGTGAAAAGGGAGATCGAGGGTAAGCGGTCGAATTTTAGGGAAATTTTGCAAAAGAGATAGCACTTTGTGCCAGTCTTGTTGTGAACCCAGTAAACCGTGTAAGAATACAACAGGAGTACCTTCTGCTGCGTGCCATTGCGATGAAAGAATGTTTGACATTTTAGCTAATAAAAGCACCAGCAGAGCTGGTGCGTTCTGAGAATTAAGCTATTTCTGCTTGGGAGATTTGTTTTAGCAATGATTTATACATATTGCTACCATCGTGCTCATTCACTTTAATTTCGACGAGCGTAACACCTTTGCGAGCATAAGCGTGTTTTAATTTACTTTTTAAATCTGCCCAAGTAAAAGGGCGGATATATTCAATACCAAACATTGTGGCAATTTGAGCAAATTCAAAGTTATGCATTAAGCGATAATATTGGTTCTTAGCTTGAGTATCAACAGGTAGCATATCGAAAATTGCTCCACCACTATTATTCACAACAAATAAAATAGTAGGTTGTGTAATTTTGGTTAATAAGGCGATAGAATTTAAATCGTGTAATGCGGAAATATCGCCGACAACACCAACTGTTGGGCGATCGCTCCCTTTTGCAATCCCTGCCATTGTTGCAATTAAACCATCAATTCCACTTGCTCCTCGATTAGTATAAACAGGGTAGCCTTCAGGTAAACTGCACAGAGCATCAACTAAACGTACAAAGAGGCTATTTCCAATAAATAAATTACCATTTACTGCTAATACATCTTGAATATTATGTGCAAGCGAAGCTTCACTTAAACTGCCTCCGACTTGTTGCTCAATAAAGGTTGCACAGAATTGCGATAATGCAAGCGGTTCAAGTAGCCACGGTTTTTGACGTAGTGGCGGATGCACACGTAAAAAGTGATGAGCTTTAGCAATAAAACGTGTTTGGTGGTGAGCATAAGGGTTAATATAATCTTGTGATTCATCAACTAACCAATATTCGCCTTGGAAAGCCTTTAAAAACTCATTTACACGCTTGCTGACAAGTTGTGTACCAAATTGAATGACAATATCTGCTTGTAATAAGCGTTGCTTCACAGTTTCATTTGAAAGCCAAATATCCGCATAAGGAAGGCTTGCTTCAATGCAAGATTGTACATCACTCAGTAAGCACCAGCCCATTGTTTCCGCCCAGGTTTTTAAACCTGTGCCTTGTTCTGGCGGTAATTTACCAACGATGATTACACCTCGTTTAGTTCGCCAATAATCCCAATTTTCGTGCATCGAAACTTCGCTTTGAATAGCTTGTTGATCTATCCATTTAGTCTGAGTGTTATTTAACCATCCTTGAACTGGTCGAAGCCAAGGCGAGTTTAATATTTCGTTAATATCTGCATCATAAAGAGGCTCTTCAAAAGGCGTGTTAATATGTAAAACACCACCTTTCTGAGCTTGTGTTGTGCAGGCTTTTTCAATGGTTGAGACAAGCCAGCTTGCATTATAGGCTTCATTTGCTTTTGGAAGATTGACACTTTCAACAGGGTAATCTGCAAAAATACCTTGTTGAGCAATAGCTTGATTAACACCACAACCAATTAGCTCAGTTGGACGATCAGCAGAGAGAATAATTAATTTTTGGTGCGTTAAGCTTGCCTCAATCACAGCAGGATAGAGGTTTGCAACAGCCGTGCCAGAAGTCACAATAATAGCAACAGGATCGTTTGTCGCCTTTGCAATTCCTAAAGCATAAAAACCTAAGCCTCGCTCATCAAAGTGAGTGTGGCACTGTGCATATTGTGTTTGTTGTAATTGCACTGCTTCAAGGGTTAAAGGGGTAGAACGAGAACCAGGTGCAATACAAAAATGTTTTACGCCATAACGCATTAACGCACTTAAAATGACTTTCGCCCAAGTACGGTTAAAAGAACTTGTATTCATATTCTTCTCTGCTAATTTATAAATTCAATAAATAGTTGGAATTGTAGCAAAAAGTTAAATTGCTTTGGGAAGTATTAGAACAAAATAGAGTTCATTTTGCAAAGTTTTACAGGAAATTATTTTGTTTTGGGAAATGGATTATCTGCTTCTTTAACTGAGATAGATATAAAAGTTTTTGTAAGTGTGTTTTATCTAAAAAATATTGAGTGCGTTGAGTTTTTAAATGAAGTGTTAATAACTGAATATTTTGGAAAATAAAGCAAAGAATTGTTGGAAGGGACTAAGCAATTCTTTGCTTAATTGAATAATAATTAATGGCGAGTTCCTAATTGGAAAATTACCACTTCTGCTTGGCAACTAAATTTGAAATGGGCATTAAGTTCAAAACCACCTTCAACAGCTTTAATCTCACTGCTGATTTCGCAAGGCTCTGATTCAACATCTCGTGCTTTTTGAGTGAGTTTTTCAAGGGCCGCTTTAGCTTCAACTTCTGTTTCGTAAATACGTTGAATCGTCGCAACAGTTTCACTGTTGTCTAAAATAGAGCCAACATCAAAAGTATTACAGCTTTCACATTCGGTCGGTTTATCATTTTTCATTGCATAATCCTTGTAAAATAGTAAATCATCACATTACTTTAAAACGAAATGGCTTTTGTCGCAATCCTAAATCTGTAATAATTTGATTTAAAATATACTTTTGGCTTTTTCGTGATTTGTAAATTTTGGAGGAAAAATGACCGCTAGAGAGCGAGTTTTACACGCAGTATTATTTGAGCTTTTCGCAATAATTTTTACGGTTATTCTAACATCATTATTTACAAGCCACAGCACTGGTGCTTTAACAGGAGTGATTATATTGATTTCAGTTATTGCAATGGTGTGGAATTTTATCTTTAACTGGGGATTCGATAAAGTTATTACGGGTGAGCGAGTTGCCAGAGGATTAGGTATTCGTATTATACATTCACTGTTATTTGAAGGTGGTTTGTTGATTTTTACTATTCCTTTAGTAATGTATATGCTTAATATTGGTTGGTGGGAAGCTTTTCTGCTTGATATTGGAATGACATTATTTATTTTGGTTTATTCTGTTATTTTTAATTGGGTTTACGACCATCTGCGTCTTAAGTTTATTAAATCTTCTTAGCATATAGTAAATTAGCAAGCTCTATTTTTCTTTCCTAAACTGTGAACTAGATCACGGACGATTCTGGCAAAATTAGCTATTCTCTAGTCTAATCATATTTTTACATAGCAAGAGGGACATTCTATGAAACATATCGTATTAAGTGCTTTAGCATTATTTGTGATCTTTACTGCGAATGTGAGTTATGCTCAGCCTGAACATCGAGTCGGGGTAACTATTTATAAATATGATGATAACTTTATGAAGCAGATGCGTAAAGATATAAACGATGAGGCAAAAAATTTAACTCATCTAAAATGGTTTATGAATGATGCTCAGAACTCTCAAGTTAAGCAATTAAAACAAGTTGAAACATTGCTTGCCCATAAAATGAAAGTATTGGCAGTTAATATTGTTAATGCAAATGAATCAAAAACTATTGTTGAAAAAGCAAAAGTACATAACGTACCGGTTGTCTTTTTTAATCGCTCGCCTGAACCTGCAGCTTTAGCAAGTTATGACAAAACTTATTTTGTGAGTGCTGATCCTAAAGAAGCGGGTAAAATCCAAGGTGAACTTATAGCTAATGCGTGGAAGGCTAATCCGAGTTTCGATCTTAATAAAGATGGTAAGTTACAGTATGTTCTATTAAAAGGTGAGCCAAGTGATGTAAGTGCTATTCGCTCTCAAGCTGTTATCGATGAGTTGAATCGACAAGGCATTGCAACAGAAGAGGTTTATAGTGATACTGCGATGTGGCGTGCAGCGGTTGCTCGTAATAAAATGAATGAGTGGCTTGTGTCAAACCGAGCGAATGAAATTGAGATTGTTATTTCAAATAACGATGAAATGGCAATAGGGGCTTTAGATGCCTTACGAGCTCACGAGAAACAGTTACCTTTATTTGATGCCTTACCTGAAGCATTAGCATTAATTAAAACAGGTGAAATGACAGGTTCGGTACTTAATGATAGCCTTGCTCAGAGCAAAGTAGTAGTAAAATTAGTGGCAAATTTAGCTGATGGTAAGCCTGCAACACAGGGAACCGAATGGGAAGCACAAAAAGAGCGAACAATTTATGTTCCGCATATTGGTGTTAGTCAAGAAAACTTATCCCAATTTTTAAAGTAGTAATTTGATTTTTAGGGCAGCTTTTAAGCTGCCTTAATTTTTTACAAGCGGCCATATTTTTATAATATTTTGTTATATTATTTGTGGAGTAAATATTTAAAAATAACTATTGGGATTAAAATTTTCTCCATTTTGTGTGAAATTTGTGATAGCGATCACGGATTATTTTCTAAAAATTCGTTATTCTTTGCTGCAAGTTGCTTATGGTAAGCAATTAATATGTCTATATAAAAAGAGGGAATATCCTATGAAGAAAGCAGTATTAAGTGCAGTCGCAGTAGCAGTCGCTTTAGGTGCAACTATCAGCACCGCTCAAGCTGAAAATCGTATTGGTGTAACCATCTATAAATACGACGATAACTTTATGGCATTAATGCGTAAAGAAATTGAGAAAGAAGGTAAAGAACAAAAAGTTGAGTTATTAATGAATGACTCACAAAATACTCAATCTATCCAAAATGACCAAGTAGATGTATTACTTTCTAAAGGTGTTAAAGCATTAGCCATTAATTTAGTGGACCCTTCTGCGTATAAAACCATTATTCAAAAAGCAAAATCAGAAGATGTACCTATTGTTTTCTTTAACAAAGACCCAGGTTCAGCTGCGATTGAGAGCTATCCAAAAGCCTATTATGTGGGTACAGAGCCTAAAGAGTCAGGTATTATTCAAGGTGAATTAATTGCAAAACAATGGAAAGCAAATCCAGAATTAGACTTAAATAAAGATGGCAAAATCCAATTTGCACTGTTAAAAGGTGAACCTGGCCACCCTGATGCAGAAGCTCGTACAAGATATGTTGTAGAAAGCTTAAAAGCACAAGGCATTGAAAGTGAGCAAATCTTTATGGATGCAGCTTTATGGGATGCAGCTCAAGCAAAAGATAAAGTAGATGCTTGGTTATCAAGCGGTAAAGCAAAAGATATTGAAGTGATCATTTCTAACAATGATGGTATGGCTCTAGGTGCATTAGAAGCAACAAAAGCACACGGCAGAAAATTACCTATCTTTGGTGTAGATGCATTACCTGAAGTTCTTCAATTAATCAAAAAAGGTGAAATTGCAGGTACTGTGTTAAACGATGGTGTAAACCAAGGTAAAGCGGTTGTTCAGCTTTCAGCAAACTTAGCAGATGGTAAAGATGCAGTGGCTGATACACAATGGAAATTAGAAAACCGTGTTGTACGTATTCCTTATGTAGGTGTTGATCAAGATAATCTTGAAGAATTTTTAAAATAATCAGTACTTTATGGCACGAGTGTCAGCATTCGTGCCTTTTTTTCGATTTTTCGATGTAATCAGGGGTGAGATATGACAGGCGAAGTATTACTTACAATGACAAATGTAAGTAAGTCGTTTCCGGGGGTGAAAGCCTTAGATCACGCTAACTTAACTGTAAAATCCCACAGTGTTCACGCTTTAATGGGAGAAAATGGAGCAGGTAAATCCACACTGCTCAAATGTTTATTTGGTATTTATGCTAAAGATGAAGGCGAAATTCTTTTTCTTGGCAAACCTGTGAATTTTAAAACATCAAAAGAAGCACTAGAAAACGGGATCTCAATGGTTCACCAAGAGTTGAATCTCGTCAAACAAGTTACGGTAATGGATAATTTATGGTTAGGTCGTTATCCATTAAGAGGGCCTTTTGTTGATCACGATAAAATGTATCGTGATACCAAAGCGATTTTTGATGAATTAGATATTAATGTTGATCCTAAAGAAAAAGTTGCAAAACTGTCTGTATCACAAATGCAGATGATTGAAATTGCTAAAGCATTTTCTTATGACGCAAAAATTGTGATTATGGATGAGCCAACTTCCTCTCTTTCAGAAAAAGAGGTGGAGCATCTCTTTAAAATTATTCAAAAATTAAAAGATAGAGGCTGTGGCATTATCTATATTTCTCACAAAATGGATGAGATTTTCAAAATTTGCGATGAAATTACCATTCTTCGAGATGGAAAATGGGTCAATACGGTTGCAATCCAAGATACTTCAATGGATCAAGTCGTTTCGATGATGGTAGGGCGAGAACTTACACAACGTTTCCCTGCAAAAACAAATATACCAAAAGAAGTGGTATTAGAAGTCGAAAATCTGACTGCTAAAAACCAGCCGTCTATTCAAGATGTGAGTTTCACGCTACGTAAAGGTGAAATTTTAGGTGTGGCTGGCTTAGTTGGGGCAAAACGCACCGATATTGTAGAAACTATTTTTGGAGTGCGTGATAAAGCAGCGGGAACGGTCAAATTACACGATAAAGTTATCAATAACCGCAATGCTTTTGATGCCATTAATAATGGTTTTGCGTTAGTTACAGAAGAACGTCGCTCAACGGGTATTTATGCAAACTTAAGTATCGAATTCAATTCATTGATCTCGAATATGAAGTCTTACCTAGGGAAATTTGGTTTGCTAAGTAATAAAAAAATGAGAAGTGATACCCAATGGGTGATTGATGCAATGAACGTCAAAACTCCCTCACACCAAACCAATATTGGTTCGTTATCTGGCGGTAATCAGCAAAAGGTAATTATTGGGCGTTGGTTACTTACCCAGCCTGAAATCTTAATGCTAGATGAACCTACTCGAGGCATTGATATTGGTGCCAAATTTGAAATCTACCAACTGATTTTAGAATTAGCCAATAAAGATAAAGGGATTATTATGATCTCATCAGAAATGCCAGAACTACTAGGGGTAACAGACCGAATTTTAGTGATGAGTAACGGTAAAGTTGCAGGTATTGTTGAAACCGCCAAAACCTCGCAAGAAGAAATCTTGCAACTCGCAGCAAAATACTTATAAACAAGGAGTGAATTATGTCCGCGTTACAACAAAATAAAACGCTCGATTTTTTTAAACAAAATGCTATTTATTTTGTACTTTTAATTTTATTAATTGTCATTATTGTACAAGACCCAAGTTTCTTAAGTTTACGAAACTTCAGTAATATTTTATCGCAATCTTCCGTTCGTTTAATCATTGCCCTTGGGGTAGCAGGCTTAATTGTTACCCAAGGTACAGACTTATCAGCAGGACGACAAGTAGGCTTGGCGGCGGTAATTTCTGCCACCTTGTTACAATCAATGGAAAATATGAACAAAGTGTTCCCTGACCTCGGCGAAATTCCTATTCCAGTGGTTGTTTTAACGGTCTGTGTGATTGGTGGTTTAATCGGTTTATTTAACGGTATTGTGATTGCATACCTAAACGTAACTCCGTTTATTGCCACAATGGGAACAATGATTATCGTATATGGTATTAACTCTCTTTACTATGATGCGGTAGGTTCTTCTCCTATTGCTGGTTTTAGCGATAATTTCTCAACTTTTGCACAGGGTTTTTTCCGTTTTGGTGATTTTAAACTCTCATACATTACCATTTATGCAGTGATTGCCACTATTATTATGTGGACGCTATGGAATAAAACCCGCTTTGGTAAAAACGTCTTTGCTATCGGTGGTAACCCAGAAGCCGCTCGTGTTTCGGGGGTAAATGTACCTTTAAACCTAATGGGTATCTATATGATTTCTGGTATCTTCTATGCCTTTGGTGGTATGTTAGAAGCAGGTCGTATCGGTAGTGCAACAAATAACTTAGGTTTTATGTATGAGATGGATGCCATTGCCGCTTGTGTAGTAGGTGGTGTATCTTTCGCTGGTGGTGTCGGAACCATTATTGGTGTTGTAACTGGGGTATTAATCTTTACCGTAATTAACTACGGTTTAACCTATATCGGCGTAAACCCTTACTGGCAATATATCATTAAAGGTAGCATCATTATTTTAGCTGTAGCGATTGACTCGCTTAAATATGCGAAGAAAAAATAGAATATAATAGAACCAATAAAAGCCAACTTTTGACGAAGTTGGCTTTTTAAATTTCCTCCATTGCCACATCACTACACTCTAAATATTTGGAGCAAAATGTTTTGCAAAATTTCCTTAAAATTTAACCGCTTGTGCTCCTTTCCGAGTACAATAAACAAAAAAGCGTTAAGGAGATTTTATGCAAATAGTCAATATCGGTCTTGCTGGAGCCGGTTTTTCCAGCCGGGTTTTTCATCTTCCTTTCTTTAAACAAGATGCTCGTTTTTGTGTGCAGAAAGTGTATGAGCGTACAAGTAATAATGCGGCTCAGTGGTTACCAAGTGCGGAAACAGTGCGAGATTTTGCTTCACTTTTAACTGATGAGATTGATTTAATTGTGATTACTACACCAAACCAAACACATTATGATATGGTAAAAGATGCCTTATTAGCCGGTAAGCACGTGTTGGTTGAAAAGCCGTTGGTGGCAACAGTTACAGAGGCAAAAGAGCTTGCAACGCTTGCGAAAGAGCAGGGCAAGGTGCTTTATGTTTATCAAAATCGTCGCTGGGATAGCCATATTGCTACAGCAAAAACTATTTTGGAGCAGAATTTATTAGGCGATGTAGTAGATTGTGAAATCCGTTTTGATCGTTATGCTAAAGAAAAAAATGCGAAAGTATGGAAAGAGGCGGGCGATAAAGGCACAGGCTTAGTTTATGATTTAGGTGTGCATTTAATTGACCAAGCCTTGTATTTATTTGGTAAGCCGCAAGCCGTTTATGCTGATGTGCGTTATCAGCACGAAGGAGCATTGGTGGACGATAATTTTGATATTCATCTTTACTATGCTAATGGTTTTAAAATGGTACTAAAAGCAAGTAAATATGCTCGTGAACCTAGTCCAACTTTTGTGTTGCACGGTAAACTAGGTTCTTATGTTAAACAAAATGCCGATAATCAAGAAGATTTATTAAAAAATGGTGTTGTTCCCGTTGATGATTGGAATGCAGAAACTGAAAGTGAATGGGGTATTTTGCATACGGAAATCAATGGCAATGTAGTGCGTCAGCCTTATCCAAATACAAAAGCAAGTTATCAATGCTTAGTAGAAAATTTATATCAAACGATTGCCAATAATGCTGAGCCATTAGTAAAACTTGATGAAGTTATCTGTGTACTTAAAATAATTGAAGTGGTGTTTGAAAGTGCAGAATCGGGGCAAAAAATCACGCTATCCTAATCAATATACTTTAAAAGGTGTGCTTCTAGCGATGCACACCTAATCAGACAAAGTTGCAAAGTTCTGCTAAAATTTGACCGCTTATTTTTTACCTTTCTGAAATTATTATGAAAAATTATCTTCCTGGCTTAGCTCTTGTAGGTGCAGTTACATTATTTGCTAAATTAATCTCTTTAACATCTTTTTCTCAAACCTTGCATTTAAGTGCATTAATTTTAGCTATTTTATCGGGCTTTCTTATTGGCAATATTGTTTATCGCCGTTTAGAAAGTCAAATTGCTGTCGGGGTTAATTTTGCAAAGGGAATCTTATTACGTCTCGGTATTATTTTGTATGGATTTAATTTAACAATGCAAGATATTCAATTAGTCGGTGTTAATGCGATTGTAACCGATGCCATAATGTTAATCAGTACTTTCTTTGTAACTTGCTTACTTGGTATTTATTTGCTCAAAATTGATAAACAAATTGTTTATTTAACCGCAACAGGATGTAGTATTTGTGGAGCAGCTGCGATTTTAGGGGCTCAATCTGTCGTCAAAGCAGATTCGCATAAAGTTTCTGTTTCAATAGGCTTAATTGTTATTTTTGGTTCTATAGCAATGTTTCTTTACCCAACCTTGTATTCCCTTGCTCTTGGCTTAACGGATAAACAATTTGGCATTTATATTGGTTCGTCAATTCACGAGGTTGCCCAAGTGTATAGTGCGGGCAAAATGATCAGCCCTGAATTAGCAGATGTTGCAGTGATCAGTAAAATGATTCGAGTGCTAATGCTTGCTCCTTTTTTGATTTTGCTCTCTTTTTACTTACAACGTAGCGAGCAGGGAACCTACCAATTCAAAATGCCTTGGTTCGCCCTCTTATTTATTGTGATGGCACTGATTAATTCAACTGGGTGGATTCCTGCGGATATTGTCCGTTTCTTAAGTCAAATATCGGCTGTTCTTTTGATGATGGCGATGGCAGCAATGGGGATTACAACGCAACTCTCAACGTTGAAACAAGCTGGATTTCAACCTTTATTACTCGGATTAATGAGCTTTCTTTGGTTAGTTATTGGTGGATTTGCACTCAATTATGCGATGCAAATGCTATTTTATTAACAAAAGGAAGGTAATGAATAATACCTGCAAAATCAAGGGCTAAAATAGCCTTGTTTTTTCTAAATTGCGAATCTGTTACACTAATTATAATTATATCTAACTACATAAATCTCAAATGACAAAAGATCTATCCAACCATACGCCAATGATGGTGCAATACTTACAACTTAAAGCTCAAAACCCAGACATTCTGCTGTTTTATCGAATGGGGGATTTTTATGAGTTGTTTTATGATGATGCCAAAAAAGCCGCTACATTGTTGGATATTTCATTAACCAAGCGTGGGCAATCTGCAGGTGAGCCGATTCCAATGGCGGGGGTGCCGTATCATGCAGTGGAAGGCTATTTGGCAAAATTGGTGGCATTGGGGGAAAGTGTTGCAATTTGTGAGCAAATTGGCGACCCTGCTACCTCAAAAGGCCCGGTTGAACGTAAGGTTGTTCGGATTGTAACACCTGGAACGGTTAGTGATGAGGCTCTTTTGCCTGAACGGCAGGATAATTTGGTGGCAGCCATTTATGAAGAAAAAGGTACCTTTGCCATTGCCACATTAGATATGACTTCCGGACGGTTTTTAATCAGCGAATTAGCAAGTAAAGAGGCACTCACGGCTGAATTACAACGCTTGCAACCAGCGGAAATTCTCTACCCAGAAGATTTTTCTGCGGCAGGCATTTTAAATAATTACAAAGGTTTACGTCGTCGCCCAGTATGGGAATTTGAGTTGGTAACCGCAATTCAGTTACTAAACCGCCAATTCGGTACGCAAAGTTTAGCCGGCTTTGGGGTGGAAAAAGCGGTTGTTGCCCTTTGTGCCGCAGGTTGTGTGCTACATTATGCCCAAGAAACTCAACGCACGGCATTACCGCATATTAATGCCATTCATTTAGCTCAACATAGCGATACCGTATTGCTTGATGCCGCTACCCGCCGAAATCTTGAACTGACCCAAAACCTTGCCGGCGGTACAGAACATACCCTTGCCGATGTATTAGATAAATGTGTTACCCCAATGGGGAGCCGTTTATTAAAGCGTTGGATTCATCAACCAGTTCGAGATTGTGGCAAACTACAAAACCGCCAGCAGACCATTGCAGCGTTAATGCAAAATGATCGTATTGCCGATTTACAACCATTGTTGCAACAAGTGGGCGATATGGAGCGTATTCTCGCTCGAGTGGCATTGCGTTCGGCTCGCCCTCGAGATCTTACTCGCTTACGTACTGCTCTGGCACAAATCCCCGAAATTGCAAAAAATTCGCAAAATCTGACCGCTAGTTTAGATAAATTACTCTCACAATTAGCTGATTTTAGTGAGCTACACAATTTATTAGCACGTTCAATTATTGAAAATCCACCGCAACTAATTCGTGATGGTGGGGTGATTGCCCAAGGTTACAATACGGAACTTGATGAATGGCGACAACTTTCAGACGGGGCAACGCAATATTTAGAAAACCTAGAAATTCGTGAGCGTGAAAGTACGGGCATTGATACCCTAAAAATCGGCTTTAATGCGGTGCACGGCTACTATATTCAAATCAGCCAAGGGCAAGCCCATAAAGCACCGATTCATTATGTTCGCCGTCAAACGTTAAAGAATGCAGAGCGTTATATTATCCCTGAATTAAAAACCTATGAAGATAAGGTGCTGAAATCGAAAGGGGCAGCATTGGCATTAGAAAAGCAACTCTACGATGAGCTGTTTGATATTTTGATGCCTCGTTTGGGTGAACTACAACTGGCGGCAATGGTACTTTCGGAATTAGATGTCTTAACTAATCTTGCCGAGCGAGCTGAAAGCCTAAATTATGTTTGCCCGACTTTTAGCCCAAATAGAGGGGTAAATATTAAAGGTGGCAGACACCCAGTGGTAGAGCAAGTGTTAAAAGAGCCGTTTATCGCTAACCCTGTATTTTTGAATGCTCAGCGTCATTTATTGATCGTAACGGGACCGAATATGGGCGGTAAAAGTACCTATATGCGACAAATTGCCCTGATTACGTTAATGGCATATATTGGCAGTTTTGTGCCAGCGGAAAGTGCGGAAATCGGGCCGATTGATCGCATTTTTACCCGTATTGGAGCCAGTGATGATCTCGCCTCTGGGCGTTCAACCTTTATGGTGGAAATGACCGAAATGGCGAATATTCTGCACCAAGCCACCGAAAACAGCCTTGTGCTGATTGATGAAATCGGGAGAGGAACTTCAACTTATGACGGGCTTTCACTTGCGTGGGCGTGTGCAGAATGGTTGGCGAAAAAGACGCAGTCCCTCACGCTATTTGCGACCCATTACTTTGAATTAACCGGCTTGCCGAATCAGCTTAAAGGTGTGGCAAATGTGCATTTAGATGCCAGAGAACATAACGACACTATCGCCTTTATGCACAGCGTGCAAGAAGGGGCTGCAAGTAAAAGTTACGGTTTGGCAGTAGCAGCTTTGGCTGGGGTGCCGAAACAAGTCATTCAGCTGGCAAAACAGCGTTTAGCCCACTTAGAAGAAATCTCTGAGCAAACAAAACAAGCAAACGAACATCCACAAGCGGATCTATTATTTAATGCCTCTTTTGATAGCGATTTGCAAAATAATGACAAAATTTCACCGCTTGCAGAGCCTAAAATCAGCGAAGTGGAGAAAGCACTCAATGCTATTCAGCCAGATGAACTAACCCCAAGACAAGCGTTAGACGAACTGTATCGTTTGAAAAAGTTGTTAAAAAGCTAAATAAAAACGCCCCGAAGCGATTTACATATCAACAGGGGCGATTTACATTTAGACTAGAAAGTATGAGAGAACTCAAGATAGACTCTGTTCTTATCATAACTGTAAAACGAGTGGTTGCTTTTTACTTTTGTATAATGCCAAGTTAAGCGAGGTGTAATGCCCCAGAAGTGCAATCCTCGATGCCATAAGCTAGTTTGCACGCTATATTCTTTATTTCGTTGAGTAAGATCGAAAATAGGCATATCGGCACGATATTGTTTTTTAGCATAACTTAAACTCAGTTGGCTTAATAAACCGTTTTTCCACTCTTGCCCCCAACCGACAGAAATACCTCGGCGAATAAAACTATCATCTAAATCTCGTGTGCTGGTTCGATTAAAGTTTGCCCCTAAAAACCAATACTGCTGGCTGTTTGGGTAAAAATAAAGCGATGGTGCAACAAAATGGTAATTACCGTCTAAGTGCTGGCGGCGAGTGTAACGCTGCTCGGCATATTCATAAGTAATGGCAGCTTGCCATTGTGGAGTTAGCCAATATCGCCAATGGCTATTAATACCGCCACTGTTGGAATAACGTTTTGCACTTTCGCTTTGTCTAGAGCCACCGCTATACCACACTTGTTCTAAAAAAGGTGAGAAAGTGACACGTTGCTTAGCAGTTTGGTAGCCAATACCAATACTTTCTCGCAAGGAATATTCATTATATTTTTTATTATTCCAGTAATATTTGCCATTTGTATTTAAACGAAATTGGTGAAAGAAACCATTTCCCCAAGACCATTTTTTATCCGCTTCAAAATAAAAGCCAATACCTTGTGCCGATTCTCTTTTCGGTGCAATCCAATTGCCGTATCGTGTGCCTGAAGCCGGAGCATTATTAATATTCGGATCGTTTAAATAGGTTAGCCCACCTTGAAGATTCCACTTATCTTGTTTACTGATAGCTTCTAAATAACCGGTGATGATTTGTGTAATTTGTGGCGGTAATTTATCCGCTTGTAGCTTGTGAAATTGAGCTTCAGCAGCTTCTGTTTCACGATTTTCAAATAAGGCAACCGCTAATTGCATTCTAATGATTTGATGCTCAGGGTAACTCGCAATAAGATTGCGGTACAGTTGAATGGCTTTGGTATAATCTTGGTCTGCTTTCGCCTCTATCGCTTTAGCCCATTGCAGTACTTCGCTATTTTGTTGAGTTTGCGGCAACTGCTGATAAATAGGGAGAAGAAAAAGGATATTTTCGATATGGTTCATTGCTAATGCCGATAGCATAGCTGAATTAAGCAAATTTGGCTGTTGAATTAACTCTTGGCGGGTAAGTGATATTTGCTGATTATTAGCATTGTTTTCAGGAATGTTTATATGGTTATTTTGCTTCGGGTGTTCTAATTGGTACTCTTTTTGTATATGCTGATCATTCATACGCTCTTGAATTTGGATAGACTTATCATCAGCGTAGATAGCTTGAGAGATTAATAGGAATAAGAGAGAAATTTTTATTTTCATTATAGGGAAGATTGTCGTAAAGCTTGATAGAAAAGGCTATTTTTCAATAGCCTTTTAGATAGATCAAGTAAAATTATTGCTTTTTACCCCCAAATGCACCCGCAAAGCTTGATGAGTAGTATGCTCCGCCAATCTCCGTAGCTTCTGAACCATAAAAATTGCCTTTTAGTGATGCCGAATCTCTGTGATAAATTGCTTTTCCTTCAAAGGCATTTCCATTAATGCTACCAGTAATATTCACATCTTTTGCAACTTGCCCTGTGATAGTTTTATTAGCAAAATCAACATTTAATAAGTTATGCTCTGAGGTTGAACTTTTCCCCTTTTCTACAAAAACACTATCAACAGAATAGATTGCAGTTTTTGTGGTTGGCATTTCTGAAACAGGAGTTACCTGACCTTGTGCAAATACATAACCATAAGAATGCCCGAATTTCAGATTAGCAAATTTTGATCCGCTTATAAAAAATTGATCAAAGTTTATACCTTCAATTTCAGTACCAACAAATGAGGTAAAACTACCAGAATCACTATCACTCGTAATAACGGGTATTGGTCTGTTTCCCTCAATAATTAATGTGGTTTTATAATCGTCATTTTTTTTAATTTCAAATGATTTACCATCTTTAATATAAAATGCCTGCCCCATTACATTATTTTTAAGCGTACTTGGTTGCGACGGTGGTGTATTATGATTGATAGAAGCTTTCTTATCTGTTTGTTTTGTAATAGAAGGATTTTCATCATTTACTGGAACTACAGGTGCTGAAACTTTGTTCGCTCCTTGCACGAGTGGTGCCGCTACTTCGTTACTTTTTGGACTTACCGCCACCGATGTATCATTTTTTCCTTGAGTCATAGTGGTAGGTGCTTTATTGCCCTCTTGGTTTATTGATGATGTTTGATTACCACCGCCAGAGCTACTACAGGCAGAAAGCAAGCCTATTGTTATAAGCGAAAGGCTAAGTGTGGTTAATTTCTTCATCGTATATTCTCCTTTTAAATTATAATAATAGTAACCATTATCACTATCAAAAAGAGATTATCTGATATTTATTACTTTTTGTAAAATTACAAGCCTAAAACAACCTATTTAGCACTCCCCTTCAAGCGCTTATTTTTGAAAAAAACGGTATTTAACCGCTTTCCTCCTTTATCCCCCCTAAATCTGTGCTAAAATTTACCATTTTTACAGTATTAAAGAGAGAATAACGTGGAACAAAATTTAGTCGAATTTTTAACAAAAACCTTAGATGATTTAAAAGCTCAAGATGTATTAGCTATTGATGTGAAGGGCAAATCAAGTATTACAGATACGATGATTGTTGCAACGGGGACATCAAGTCGTCACGTCGCTTCAACTGCTGAGCGTTTAATCACGGAAGCAAAACAAGCAGGGTTTGAAGTATTTGGTGATGAGGGTAAAGCGGTTGCCGATTGGATTGTGGTCGATTTCGGGCAAGCGATTGTTCACTTACTTCAGTCTGATAGCCGTGATATGTATCAATTAGAAAAACTTTGGGCATAATTTCTTTTTTCTTTCGATGGTAAGCGGTCATATTTTGGATTAATTTTGCAAAATCCAATATTTTTGAGAAAAATAGCCGCTTGTAAAAATATATGAAAATTCAATTAATTGCAGTGGGTACTAAAATGCCAGCTTGGGTAACAACTGGTTTTGAGGAGTATCAGCGTCGTTTTCCAAAAGATATGCCTTTTGAGCTTATTGAAATTCCTGCAGGTAAACGTGGGAAGAATGCAGATATTAAACGTATTCTAGAGCAAGAAGGCAAAGCAATGTTAGCCGCAGCAGGAAAAGCGAAGATAGTTACCTTAGATATTCCAGGTAAGCTTTGGACAACAGAGCAACTCGCAACCCAATTAGAAGCTTGGAAAAACGATGGGCGAGATGTTGCATTGTTAATCGGCGGGCCAGAAGGTTTGTCGCCGGAATGTAAGGCAGCAGCAGAGCAAAGTTGGTCTCTTTCGCCATTAACATTGCCACATCCGCTTGTGCGAGTGGTGGTGGCGGAAAGTTTATATCGTGCGTGGTCTTTAACCACAAATCATCCATATCATCGAGAATAATTTGAACGCTATATGTTTGGTAAATTAGGAAAACTCACTTCATCAAATCAAAGAGAAAAAGTTCGAGACGGGCAGGCTGAAAGTAACTTGTTCGCTCGTCGAGCTTTTATTGCATTTTTTGGGGTGCTTGGATTAACAGGTATTTTGCTTGCAAATTTATATAATTTGCAGATAGTGAATTATGAAGATTATCAGACTCGTTCAAATGGTAACCGTATTAAATTATTGCCTGTGCCACCAGCACGAGGGTTAATTTATGATCGTAATGGTAAAGTTTTAGCGGAAAACTTAACCTTTTTTGGTTTATTTATTGTGCCAGAAAAAACGGAAAACATAGAGCAAACCTTACTTGAATTAAAAGAGGTGGTTGGTTTAACCGACGAAGACATCGAGAATTATAATAAAGAGAAAAAGCGAACCTCTCGTTATACTCCTATTATGTTGAAGGGTAATTTAACAGAAGAGCAGATGGCTCGTTTTGCAGTGAACCAATACCGTTTTCCGAGTTTAGATGTGCAAGCCTATTATAAACGTAATTATCCTTATGGTGAGTTATTAACCCATATTATCGGTTATGTAGCTAAAATTAATGAAAGTGATAAGAAAAAGCTACAAGAGGAAGGAAAATTCGGGAATTATGCAGGTTCTCACGATATGGGGAAACTCGGTATCGAGAAATTTTATGAAGATCAGCTGCACGGTAAAACGGGCTTTGAAGAAGTTGAAATTAACAACCGTGGTAAAGTGATTCGTAAATTGCGAGATCAAGAAGGGGTAGCTGGTAGCAGTATCCGCTTAAGTATTGATGTGGACTTGCAACAGTACGTAATGTCTTTGATTTCAAAGCATAAAGGTGCAGTTGTTGTGCTTGATCCTCGAGATAGTAGCATTTTAGCAATGGTTTCCAACCCAAGTTATGATAACAATTTGTTTGTGGGAGGGATTTCAAGTAAAGACTATAAAGGTTTATTAGACGATCCTGATAGACCGCTTTATAGCCGTTCAACACAAGGTACTTACCCCCCTGCTTCTACAATTAAGCCTTTTATGGCAGTAGCTGGCTTAGAAGAGCAAATTATTACTGCAAGTACAACAATTTCAGACCCAGGATATTGGATATTGCCAGGCACAACTCAGCGTTACCGTGACTGGAAGCGTAGTGGACACGGGGCAACCAATGTGAATAAAGCGATTACTGAGTCTTCTGATACCTTCTTTTATCAATTAGCCTATAAAATGGGGATTGATAAAATGTCAGAATGGATGAAAAAATTTGGTTTTGGTGTAAAAACCGGAATTGATATTTTTGAAGAATCTGCTGGTGTAATGCCCACTCGAGAATGGAAACAAAGACGTCATAAAAAACCGTGGGTGCAGGGCGATACGATTCCCGTTGGTATTGGGCAGGGGTATTGGATTTCAACACCATTGCAACTAGCTAAGGCAACAGCAATATTGATTAATAACGGGAGAGTGAATACTCCTCACTTGATGCTAGAAGTGCAAAGTAGTAATTCGGTTACACCTTATCAAGATCCACTACTTTACGAAGATATTAAAGGGGTGCCGGAAGCCTATTGGAATTTGGCAAAATTGGGAATGTATAATGTAAATCACGCTTCAAACGGTACAGCTCGTAAGGTATTTGCTAATGCCCCTTATCGTTCTGCAGGCAAAACAGGAACCGCCCAAGTTTTTAGTTTAAATGGTCGAAATTACGATAAAAATGCAATTAGAAAAGAGTTGCACGATCACGCTTGGTTTATTGGTTATGCACCTTATGAAAAACCGAGCGTTGTCGTGGCATTAATTCTTGAAAATGCCGGTGGTGGCGGCAGTGCAGCGGCTCCAGTAGCTCGTCAAATTATGGATTATGCTTTAAAAAAAGGAATAACTGAGCAACCTGCTTTGCAAAATGCAGAACAAAATCGACCGCTTGATTTAGAGGCAAACAATGAATAATGGAATAAAAAAATTATTTTGGAAAATTTTTTCGTTAGATATTTTCCTATTGGTTGCATTATTAGCGATTACAGGCTATGGATTACTCGTTTTATATAGTGCGAGCGGTGCAAATGAGCGAATGTTTACAAGCCGAATTATTCAGGTATCACTTGGGTTTGGGTTAATGCTTATTATGGCGATGATTCCTCCCCGTTTTTACCAAAAAATATCGCCTTATGTATATGTATTTTGTTTAGTACTATTAATTTTAGTTGATTTAATTGGTGAGACAAGTAAAGGGGCTCAGCGTTGGTTGAATTTAGGTTTTGTCCGTTTTCAGCCTTCAGAAATTGCCAAGCTTGCAGTTCCTTTAATGGTGGCAACCTATTTAGGAAAACGAGCTCTTCCACCAAGCTTTAAGGATACTTTTATTGCACTTGCAATTATTTTAGTGCCTACCTTGTTGGTTGCTATTCAGCCCGATTTAGGTACATCTATTCTAGTTTGCTCGGCAGGGCTTTTTGTTCTCTTTTTAGCTGGGTTAAGCTGGAAATTAATTAGTGCAGGCTTTATTTTTTTGGCAGGATTTATTCCAATTATGTGGTTTTTTTTAATGCACGACTACCAAAAAACTCGAGTACTAACCTTATTTAATCCTGAGAAAGATCCGTTAGGTGCAGGCTATCATATTATTCAATCTAAAATTGCGATTGGTTCAGGTGGAATGAATGGTAAAGGTTGGATGGAAGGCACGCAATCACAATTAGAGTTCTTACCGGAGCCGCATACCGACTTTATTTTTGCCGTTTTAAGCGAAGAACATGGTATGATCGGTGTTTTGATTTTATTGGCAATTTACCTATTTATTATTGCTCGAGGGCTGATGATTGGCACTAAATCGGATTCTGCTTTTGGTCGAATCTTATCTGGTGGCACGGCTCTTTTGTTTTTTGTTTATGTTTTTGTAAATATTGGTATGGTAAGTGGTATTTTGCCGGTAGTAGGTGTACCATTGCCACTTTTCAGCTATGGCGGTACATCTTATGTTACCCTTATGGCTGCATTTGGTTTGATGATGTCCACTTATGTGCATCGTAAACGAATAGGTAGTAATAATCCTTACGATAAGCTGAAATAAATTAAACTTTTGCTTTTTTGCGGTATCAAAAAGCAGTGAAACTATCATCGTTACAAACAATAACGACATCCACATAGAGGAAACCTTATATGAGATTAGGTAAAATTGTAACCCTGTTGTTAGCTGGATTTCTGACTTTTAGTTCATTAAATTCCTTTGCGGCGACAAAGGATGCAAAAACGAAGTCAAATATTTCAACAAAGAAGCAAACAACTTCGAAAGTAACAAAAAAAGCAGTTAAGACCTCAAAAAAAGCAACCAAAAAAGTTGTTAAAAAGAGTTCGACGGTTAAGAAGAAATCGGCAAAAGAACTGCATAAAAACCCGACTCGTAAATACTTTCAAACAGGAATTGCGAGTTATTACGCAAATAAATTTAACGGTCGTCGTACTGCAAATGGTGAGATTTTTAGTAATGCAAAAATGACAGCTGCACACAGAACATTACCATTTGGTACTTTAATTGAAGTAACTAATTTACGTAATGGTCGTTCTGTGATTGTTCGTATTAATGACCGAGGGCCTTATATTCACCCTCGAGTGGTAGATTTATCATCTGCTGCAGCTAAAAAAATTGGAATGCACCACTCAGGAATAGCAAGGGTCAAAATTGACATTTTAAATCAAAATGCAAAAGCTGGCTCAACCAAAAAACTTTATGCTCGAAACTAATTAGAGGAATTGAAACAAGTTTATGAAAAAGACATTTGTGAAAGCAATGGGATTTATTAGCGTCGCTATATCAAGTATGGCTTATGCTGATTTAAATACAAATTTTAACTTACAAGCCCCACAATTAAATGCACAGACTTATATCTTAATGGATTATAACTCTGGCGAAGTATTAGCCAGCCTTAATGCTGATCAACGTCAATACCCAGCATCATTAACAAAAATGATGACAGGTTATGTTGTTGGTGAGGCCTTAAAAGAAGGCAGAGTTAAAAATACAGATATGGTTACTGTGACTGAGAATTCGTGGGCACAAAAATTCCCGGGTTCTTCACTAATGTTTTTAGAACTTAACTCAAAAGTATCAGTAGCTGATTTAATGAAAGGCTTAATCATTGTTTCAGGAAATGATGCGTCTGTGGCATTGGCTGAGCACGTATCAGGTTCTCAAGCTGCTTTTATTAATGAAATGAATAAATATGTGCAACAGTTTGGTTTAAGAAATACCCATTTTACCACTGTGCACGGTTTAGACGATCCAGAACAATATTCATCAGCTCGTGATATGGCAATTATTGGTGCACATATTATTCGTGACCAGCCAGAAGAGTATGATATTTATGCAGAAAAAGAGTTCCAATACAACATTAAAAAACCACAACCAAACCGTAATGGCTTATTGTGGGATAAAACAATGCAAGTTGATGGAATCAAAACCGGTCATACAAGTAAAGCAGGTTATAACTTAGTCGCCTCTGCAACAAATAGCAATACTCGTTTAATTTCTGTTGTAATGGGTGTGCCAACATACAAAGGCCGTGAAGTTGAAAGTAAAAAATTACTTCAATGGGGTTTTGCTAATTTTGAAACAATCAAATCTCTTCCTGCGGCTCAAGCTGTAGCAGAGCCAAGTGTTTATTATGGCGAAGTCAATAAAGTTCAATTAGGTGCTATTAACGATAGTTTTGTGACTATTCCTAAAGGGCGTGCTGCAGATCTAAAAGCACGTTATGAGTTAGAAAAGAAAAATCTTGAAGCTCCTTTAGTAAAAGGTCAAGTTGTTGGAAAAATGATTTACCAATTAGATGGCAAAGATATTGCTAGCACTAATTTACAAGCCTTACAAGATGTGCCAGAAGCGGGTATTTTTGGTAAAGCTTGGGATTGGATAGCTTTAACAGTAAAAGGTTTATTTGATTAATCTTGCAACTTAATTTTTTATCCCCATCTAGGGTAGATAAGATCAAGCGGTGTGATTTTGTAAAAAATTTGCAAAATTTCACCGCTTCCCCATTTAAGAAATAAGGATTAAAAATGTCTCAATCAAAAACGGTTAATTTACAAGATTTACCACAAGCAAAATTAAAAGATTTATTAGCATTTCCGTGTAGTTTCACATTTAAAGTGGTTGGTGCTCATCGTGATGATTTAGTTGATGATGTTGTAGCAGTCACCCAGCTTTATGCAAAAGGAGACTACAACCCACGCCAGCAACGTAGTTCAAAAGGAACTTATAATTCAGTTTCTATCGATATTATTGCAGAGCATATCGATCAAGTTGAAACACTTTACACCGAATTAGCAAAAATTTCAGGCGTAAGAATGGTGTTATAATTTTTTATTATTTATTGCTCCAATCGGGGCAATCTTATTTCGGAAGGTATGAGAAATGAAGTTGATTATTCGCCAACTCGGCATTCAGCCTTATGAAGAAATTTGGCATAAAATGCAAGCCTTTACAGATAAACGTGATGAGCATACAGATGATGAAATTTGGCTCGTTCAACACTCACCTGTTTTTACTCAAGGATCAGCAGGCAAGCCTGAGCATTTACTTAATCCGACAAATATTCCCGTAGTCCAAAGTGATCGTGGCGGACAAATTACCTATCACGGAGAAGGGCAGCAAATTATGTATGTGTTGCTTGATATTAAGCGTTTAAAAGCTGAGGGAAAAGAGATCTCTGTGCGAGAACTAGTAACTGCCTTAGAGCAATCTGTCGTAAAAACGCTTGCAGAATATGGCATTGAAGGATATCCAAAAGCAGATGCTCCAGGGGTTTATGTAGAAGGCAAGAAAATCTGCTCGCTTGGGCTACGTATTCGAAAAGGTTGTTCTTTCCACGGTTTAGCACTTAATATAAATATGGATCTAACCCCATTTAAATATATTAACCCCTGTGGTTATGCGGGGCTTGAAATGTGCCAAGTCAGTGAATTGATTCATCGAAAAGATCTAAGTTGTGATGAGATCTCCCCAAAATTAGTCACTCACTTTACCTCAATTTTAGGCTATAATAGCGAACAAATTATTAACAAATAGGATACAAAATTTTAATGGTTACGGCTACAAATCAGTCAAATCCGAAAAAAATGGCTCCTTTTAAAATGGAAAAAGGGGTGAAATATCGTGATGCGGCTAAAACCTCAATTATTCAAGTAAGAAACATTGATCCAGACCAAGAGTTATTAAAAAAACCAGACTGGATGCGAATTAAATTACCAGCCAGTTCGGCAAAAATCGATAGTATTAAAAATGGAATGCGTCGTCACGGATTGCATTCCGTATGTGAAGAAGCTTCGTGTCCTAATTTACACGAATGTTTTAATCACGGTACGGCAACCTTTATGATTATGGGGGCAATTTGTACTCGCCGTTGCCCATTCTGTGATGTCGCACACGGTAAACCTTTACCACTAGATCCAGATGAACCACGTAAAGTGGCGGAAACCGTGCAAGATATGAAGTTAAAATATGTGGTTATTACCTCTGTCGATCGTGATGATTTACCAGACCGTGGTGCAGCCCATTTCTCAGCAACTGTGCGTGAAATTAAAGCACTTAATCCAAACTGCAAAGTAGAAATTTTAGTACCAGATTTCCGTGGAAGAGTAGAACAAGCGGTTGCAATTTTAAGAGAAAATCCGCCAGATGTGTTTAACCACAACCTTGAAAATGTACCACGTTTATACCGTGAGGTTCGTCCTGGTGCCGATTACAACTGGTCTTTAGAATTACTTAAAATCTTTAAGCAAGAGTTTCCAGATATTCCAACCAAATCAGGTTTAATGGTAGGGCTTGGCGAAACTAATGAAGAAATTTTAGAAGTGATGCAAGATTTACGTGATCACGGTGTAACAATGCTGACTATCGGTCAATACTTACAACCAAGCCGTCATCACCTAAAAGTAGAACGTTATGTACCGCCTGCAGAATTTGATATGTTCCGTGAAGAAGCTGAGAAAATGGGCTTTGAACACGCAGCTTGCGGGCCATTTGTCCGCTCTTCTTACCACGCTGATTTACAAGCAAAAGGTGAATTAGTTAAGTAATCTTAAGAGGGCAACCAAATTGGTTTGCCCTTTATTTTGCAGATATAATTTGCAATTTTTTGAAAAAAGTAACCGCTTGCATAAATCTAAAAATGTGGGCGATGTTTCAGGTTTCCAATATTTCTCTTCAAGTATTCGGTAAATACGCTAGCGATAACAATTTTTTACTAATTTTAAGACTACCTAATTCTGTTATTCCTTCACTATCTAAAAATCGCTATCTTGATTTAAGCGGATATAATCAGTTTGTAGATGAATGGCTAAGGCACTGACAACATAAGCTAGAAAGGCGGAGAAGTATTAGGTGCTAAAGCCTGTAATAAAAAAGATTAAAAAGGATAATAAATGAATATTTGGATCTTACTTGCCATTTCCATTTGCTTAGAAATAGCAGCAACTAACTTACTTAAATTAAGTAATGGCTTTACTAAGGTGGCACCTACAGTTAGCTCGCTATGTCTATATGCTCTTTCTTTCTACTTCCTATCAATTATTTTCCGTACCCTACCTGTTGGGATCGTATATGCTATTTGGTCTGGTGTTGGCATAGTTCTTACTGCGATTGTTGCCTACTTTGCTTTTGGGCAAAAAATAGATTTAGCTGGTTTAATTGGTATTGCGTTAATTTTAGCTGGGGTACTGGTTATTAATTTGTTTTCAAAGGTATGATTTGCTTTAATAATGAATAAAGTGTTCATCATTTTCTGAGTTAAGATATAATCGGATACATTAATTTTTTTACTCATTAACCAGCGACTCCAATGATTAAACATAAACGCCCAACCTTACAAGATATAGCCAACCATCTCGGTATTACTAAAATGACGGTAAGCCGTTACTTACGTAACCCAGATTCAGTGGCAAAAGAAACTGGTGCAAAAATCGCACAAGCAATAGAGCAGTTTGGGTATATTCCTAACCGTACACCAGATATTTTGTCTAATGCCAAAAGCCGAGCGATTGGTGTTTTAGTCCCTTCTTTAACTAACCAAGTTTTTGCAGATGTGATTAAAGGTATTGAACAAGTTACCGATAAAGCAGGCTATCAGACGATGTTGGCCCACTATGGTTATAGTGAGCAGAAAGAAGAGCAGCGTATTGAGTCGCTGCTTTCCTATCATATTGATGGCATTATTCTGTCTGAGAATCATCATTCGCCCCGTACACTCAAAATGCTAGAAGTTGCTCATATTCCTGTAATAGAAATTATGGACAGCAGCGAAATTGGTATTCAGCAAGCGATTGGTTTTGATAACTTCGCAGCAGCTCAAGCAATGGTCGAAACAATGATTGCTCGTGGTAGTCAGCACATTGTTTATTTTGGAGCCAGAATGGATAAACGTTCGCAACTCAAAATGCAAGGTTACACCTATGCTATGCAGAAAAATGGTTTAACACCGAATAGTATTACTACGGAAAAACATTCCTCATTTACGCTTGGAGCAGAGCAATTACAACAAGCATTAGTGAAATTTCCACAAATTGATGGGATTTTTTGTACAAATGATGATTTGGCGATAGGAGCATTATTTGAATGCCAACGTTTAGGTATTGCCGTCCCCAAACAGATTAAAATTGCAGGTTTTCACGGACACGATGTTGGACAATCGCTCACTCCACAACTCGCAAGTGTTATTACTCCTCGTTTAGATATTGGACGAGTGGCCGCCAGTGAATTGTTAGATCGTTTAAATGACGTGCCACAACAAAGTCCAATTATCAATTTAGGTTATAAAATTCATTTGGGCGAGAGTGTTTAAGTTGCAAAATACCCTCTTTTTTGACCGCTTGTTAGAGTAAAGGTTGAATTGCTTGTACGCAACGATCTACTACTTCATTAAAACTACCATCAATATCAATAAAAATAACATCGGCTTCATCTGCCTGCGGAATTTCTAATGTATCGAACTGGCTTTGAAGCATTTCGGTTTTCATATAATGCCCTTTGCGTTGTTTCATTCGTTCTAAAACTAATTCAAAAGAACCGTGTAAGAAAATAAATCGTACATCTGCATTACCTTGGCGGATTTGATCTCGATATTTTTTCTTTAAAGCAGAGCAAACAATAATTCCTTGTTCACTTTTTTGCTCAAGGCTAAATGCTGCATCGTTAATACGTTCTAGCCAAGGCATACGATCATCATCGTTTAATGGTGTGCCACTTCCCATTTTTATAATATTAGCTCGAGGGTGTAGATCATCCCCATCAATTAATTTTAATCCTAATTGTTGTGCAATAGCGGTACCAACAGTTGTTTTCCCTGTACTGGAAACACCCATTAAGATAAAAGCTTTTCCTTGCGACATATTTTTCCCTTTTGTTATCGGTAACTTAAATATAAAAGGAATTTATCAATATTATGAACAAAAATCACGTTGAAAAACGATAAAATTTGAACTTGATCACAAAATTAAAATAAAAATTAACTGAATATTTACAAAGATGGTTTTTATGGATATGTTACCGATAACAATTAACTATTAGAGGAATACATATGTTACTGTTTATTATGGGGGCAGCAATTTTATTGTTGTTGATCTTAATTATAAAATTCAAAGTACACGCCTTTGTGGCACTGATTATTGTTAGTTTATTGACAGCTCTTGCTGCAGGTATTCCTGTCGATAAAATTCTACCAACAATGTTAAATGGTTTTGGAGGTACTCTTGCTTCTGTAGCATTATTAGTTGGTCTTGGAGCAATGATCGGCAGATTACTAGAAATTACAGGGGGAGCTAAGGTATTAGCGGATACGCTTATCAATAAGTTTGGTAAAGAAAAAGCACCACTAGCATTAGGAGTAGCCTCATTGCTATTTGGTTTCCCTATTTTCTTTGATGCCGGTTTGGTTGTAATGCTACCAATTATTTTTAGTGTCGCTAAACAATTTGGTGGTTCGGTATTACGTTATGCTTTCCCTTCAGCTGGGGCATTTGCGGTAATGCACGCATTTCTTCCTCCTCACCCAGGTCCTGTTGCCTCTGGGGATTTACTAGGAGTAAATATTGGTTTATTAGTTTTAGTTGGTTTAGCTTGTGCAATTCCAACTTGGTATATCGGTACTTACTTATTTAGTGAATTTATCAGCAAACGTATTCACGTAGATTTACCAAAAACGTTTTTAAATGCTCAACCAGCAAGTGAAACAGCAGTACAAAATCCACCAAGTTTTAGCAAAGTACTTACTGTTTTAGTATTGCCAATTATACTCATTTTATTTGATACGGGCTTAAACACATTATCTGTGGCTAAAGTAATTGATGGATCACAGCCTTGGGTGGAAGGCTTACGCTTAATTGGTAAAACACCAGTCGCACTATTAATTACCTTAATTGTTGCTATCTTATTATTACGAGATACTCGTAGTTTGGATCAAATTGAAAAAATTTGTAATAACGCATTAGGTCCAATTTGTTCTATTGTTTTAGTAACTGGGGCTGGTGGAATGTTCGGCGGTGTGTTACGTGCTAGTGGTATTGGTGATGTACTCTCAGAAATGATGCAAGATACTGGAATGCCGATTGTAGTTGCTGCCTTTATGATTGCTGCCGTATTCCGTGTTGCACAAGGTTCTGCAACTGTTGCTCTTACAACAACCGCCGCTTTACTAGCACCGACTGTTGCAGCAGCAACGGATCTAAGCCAATTTGACCTTTGCTTTATTGTAATTGCAATAGCATCTGGTTCAACTGTGCTTTCTCACGTAAATGATTCAGGTTTCTGGTTAATCAGCCGTTTCCTCGAAATGGATGAAAAAACAACTCTGAAAACTTGGACGTTATTAGAAACTTCGATTGGCGTAACGGGCTTTATCTTCGCATTAATCGGCAGTATCCTACTTTAAATTCACAAAAAACGATTAAAAATTCAAGCGGTCTATTTTGTGCAAAGTTTTGCAAAAATTAGACCGCTTGTTTTCGTGATAATAACCTTACAGCCCTTTTAATCGCTGATAAAGCTCATCGAATTTTTGTCGTTTTGCTTGATATTCAGCATAACGAGCAGAGTCTGGCTGATAGGTTTCTTCCAATGCTAATGGTTGGCAGAAAGTAGCAATGTCTTGCTCTGGGTTAAGTGCTATCTGAGCAAGTTTGGCTGCCCCTAAAGCTGGGCCGACATCGCCTCCTGTGCGGTATTCAAAGGTTTTTCCGCTAATATTGGCAAGCAGTTGTCGCCAGTAAGCACTTTTCGCACCGCCACCAATTAAAGCGATATTTTCTGCTTTCACACCTGTTTCGTGCAATACATCAATACTCTGCGCCATCGCAAAACTTACCCCTTCAATCACCGCTTTTGCCATTGTTACGGCATTATCATTATGACCTAAGCCCCAAAATACACCTTTGGCATAAGGGTCATTATGCGGTGTGCGTTCGCCTGATAAATAGGGCAGGAATATTGCATCGGAGGCGGTTTTATCTGCTTCTACTTGTTGGAATAGTGTTGGTACATCTTTAAAACCTAATGATTTAGCTGCCCAATCAACTGCAGAGGCCGCACTTAAAATAACCGACATCAAATGCCAACGGTCGGGCAATGCGTGGCAAAAACTATGTACTGCTTTTTGTGGATTAGCGTGGAATTTATCGCTTACCACAAAATAAACACCCGATGTACCAAGCGATAACATTGCTTGCCCTGGTTGGTATAAACCGATGCCGATTGCCCCAGCAGCATTATCGCCACCACCGGCAATAACAGGCACTTCTTTCATCTTCCATTGTTGAGCCAGTGATGAACGGAGATAGCCGGTAACTTGATTGCCTTCAAATAGTTTTGGCATATTTTCAGTATCTAATCCACAAGCATTGAGTAAGCTTGCATTCCAATCACGTTTGCCCACATCTAGCCACATTGTGCCTGAGGCATCTGACATATCAGAGGCATATTCGCCTGTCATTAATAGACGTAAATAATCTTTTGGCAGTAAAACTTTACTTACTTTTTCGGCAATATTTGGAAGATGTTTATCTACCCAGCGAAGTTTTGGTGCGGTAAAGCCTGGCATCATTAAGTTACCGGTAATTTCACGACTGTTCGGCACTAATTTTTCGAGTTCTTCACATTCGGCAAAACTGCGTCCATCGTTCCATAAAATGGCAGGGGAAAGTATATTATCTGCTTTGTCGAGTAAGGTTGCACCGTGCATTTGCCCAGTAAGCCCGATGGCTTTAACTGTGGTTAAATCTTGTTGAGAAGCAAGTTCTAACATCGCTTCATTAGTGGCATTCCACCAATCCTGAGGATTTTGTTCAGACCATAGTGGCTGAGGGCGAGAAATGGGGATTGATTTATGTGTGATGGCGACAATCTGTTGATTTTCATCAAGTAGAACCACTTTCACGCCAGAAGTGCCAAGATCGATTCCTATATACATAAATACTCCTGATTGAAAAAAAGCGGTCATTTTTAGTGAGAAATTTGCAAATTCTTTCTAAAAAACGACCGCTTGTTATAATTAGCGATAAATATAGTTATTTACCAAGTTTTCTAAATATTCTTGCTGACCTGATACTGGTTTTGGATCTAGCTCTTTAGTTTCAACCACTTTCGCTAAATCTTCAAGGCTTGCCTTACCTGTTAAGATTTGTTGGCCTAATTCGCCATTCCAACCTGCATAGCGAGTATCAACAATATTTTGTAAGGTTTGATCTTCAATCATTTTCGCTGCACGTTTAAGTGATAATGCTAACACATCCATCGCACCGATATGAGCGTGGAATAGATCGTAAGGATCGGTACTTTGACGGCGGATTTTCGCATCAAAGTTGAAACCACCGGTTGTAAAGCCACCCGCTTTTAAGATTTCGTACATTACTAATGTATTTTCTTCAACACTATTTGGGAATTGGTCTGTATCCCAACCTAATTGTGGGTCGCCACGGTTAGCATCAATAGAACCGAAGATATCTAATGCTGCTGCTGTTGCAATTTCGTGTTGGAACGTATGGCCTGCAAGTGTTGCGTGGTTAGCTTCAATATTCATTTTAATCTCTTTTTCAAGACCAAATTGTTTTAAGAAGCCATAAACCGTTGCAACATCATAGTCATATTGGTGTTTTGTCGGCTCTTGTGGTTTTGGTTCAATAAGTAGAGCACCTTCAAAGCCAATTTTGTATTTGTGTTCTACAACCATTTGCATAAAGCGACCGATTTGCTCACGCTCACGTTTTAAATCGGTATTTAATAGGGTTTCATAACCTTCACGTCCGCCCCATAATACGTAGTTTTCACCCCCTAAGCGTTTAGTCGCATTCATTGCATTAAACACCTGTGCTCCAGCCCAAGCAAACACTTCTGGGTTTGGATTAGTTGATGCACCAGACATATAACGAGGGTTAGTAAAGCAGTTTGCGGTACCCCATAATAATTTAACGCCTGTTTCTGCTTGTTTTTGCTCTAAAACATCTACAATGGTATGGAAGTTATGTAGATATTCTTTGAAATTGTTGCCTTCAGGTGCGATATCTACATCGTGGAAACAGTAATATGGCACACCTAGTTTTTGGAAAAATTCAAAAGCAATCTCTGCTTTTTGTTTTGCACCTTGTAGTAAATCACCTGTTTTTTGCCAGCTTCTATCAAGCGATCCCACACCGAACATATCATTCCCTGTCCAGCAGAATGTGTGCCAGTAACATACCGCTAAGCGTAAATGCTCAGCCATTGTTTTTCCTAAAATAACTTCATTAGGATTATAGTGTTTAAATGCAAATGGGTTAGTTGAATTTGCACCTTCATATTGTACTTTCGCAATTTTGTCGAAATAGTTAGACATACGTAATTCTCCTATGAATTGAGACAATAATAAGTTCGAGGCTCATCATCAAGGAATTTAAAAATAGGTGCAATTACGATATTTCGTTTTTTTATTTAGATTATTAGTTAATGTGGAGCAGATCACAAAAGTGAAAAAACATAATGGCATTACCAAATCTGATAATTGCACTAATTTCAAAATCTCCGCAGACTTCATCCAGAGCAATTACTGCTCGACATCATTTTCTTAACCACGTGAGGTGTTTTATGAAACTTAAATCGAAGTTATTAGCAGTTGCTGCGGCAACATTAATGGTTTTTAGTCATTCTGCTTTAGCTAAAGATCTTAAAATTGGGATGTCTATTGATGATTTACGTTTAGAAAGATGGCAAAAAGATAGAGATATTTTTGTAAATAAAGCGGAAGCATTAGGTGCAAAAGTGTTTGTGCAATCTGCAAATGGTGATGCAACAGCACAAATTTCGCAAATTGAAAATATGTTAAATAAAGACATTGATGTGTTGGTGATTATTCCATTCAATGGTGAAGTGCTTTCTAATGTAATTTCTGAAGCGAAAAAAGAAGGGGTGAAAGTATTAGCTTATGACCGCCTAATTAATAATGCTGATCTAGATTTCTATGTTTCATTCGATAATGAAAAAGTAGGTGAACTGCAAGCTCAAAGCATTGTTGAACAAAAGCCTGAAGGTAATTATTTCTTAATGGGTGGTTCACCTGTAGATAACAACGCAAAACTATTCCGTAAAGGTCAAATGAAAGTATTACAACCTTTAATTGATAGCGGAAAAATCAAAGTGGTGGGTGACCAATGGGTTGATTCTTGGTTAGCAGAAAAAGCATTACAAATTATGGAAAATGCTTTAACCGCAAATAAAAATAATATTGATGCGGTGGTGGCTTCAAATGATGCGACAGCCGGTGGTGCAATTCAAGCATTAAGTGCGCAAGGTTTATCTGGCAAAGTAGCAATTTCTGGTCAAGATGCAGACTTAGCGGCAATTAAACGTATTATTGAAGGTACACAAACAATGACTGTGTATAAGCCAATTACGAATTTAGCGGATAAAGCAGCTGAAATTGCGGTTGCATTAGGTAAAGAAGATAAATTAGAGCCGAATGCGCAGTTAAATAATGGATTAAAAGAAGTTCCATCATTCTTATTAGAGCCTGTTGTTGTAACAAAAGACAATATTGATGAAACAGTAATCAAAGACGGCTTCCATACAAAAGATGCAGTTTATAAATAAAAGTTAATTCAATCTCTCAAAATGGCAAGAGTTTTACACTCTTGCCATATTTGAAAATAAGGGGTCTAGGTTATGGCGAAATTATTAGAAATGAGAAATATCACTAAAAAATTTGGTGATGTGGTTGCATTGAATAATATTTCAATTTCCCTTGAAACAGGCGAAATACTTTCACTATGTGGCGAAAATGGCTCAGGCAAATCAACATTAATGAAAGTGTTATGCGGTATTTATCCTTCAGGCGATTATGAAGGGGAAATCTATTTTGCTGGTGAGAAATTAATTGCTAAAAATATTAAAGATACAGAAGAAAAAGGTATTTCAATTATTCACCAAGAGCTGACATTAGTAAAAAATATGTCAGTTTTAGAAAATATGTTTTTAGGTAATGAAATTACAAGTGGCGGAATTACTGATGACAACGAAATGTATCTCCGTTGCAAAACATTATTGGAACAAGTTCAGTTAGATATCGATCCGAATACAAAAGTAGGCGAGTTAGGCTTAGGGCAACAACAATTAGTCGAAATTGCTAAAGCTTTAAATAAACAAGTTCGTTTATTAATTTTAGATGAACCAACCGCATCTTTAACGGAAAAAGAAACCGCTATCTTGCTAGAGTTAATTAAAGACCTACAGGCACACAATATTGCTTGTGTTTATATCTCTCATAAATTAAACGAAGTAAAAGCAATTTCTGACAATATTTGTGTGATTCGAGACGGCGAGCATATCGGTACTCGTTCTGCCCAAGGTATGAGCGAAGACGATATTATCACAATGATGGTAGGGCGTGAGATTACCTCCCTTTACCCACACGAACCACACGAGATTGGCGAAGAGATTTTACGAGTAGAAAATATCACTGCGTGGCACCCAACCAACACCCATATTAAACGTGTAGATAATGCTAACTTCGTGTTAAGAAAAGGCGAAATTTTAGGGGTTGCGGGCTTAGTTGGTTCGGGTAGAACTGAAATGGCACAATGTATTTTCGGATCTTATCAAGGTAAATATCAGGCTGATATTTTTCTTAATAATCAAAAAATTAAAATCAAAAATTGTGCCCAAGCGATTGATAACAATATTGTAATGGTGCCGGAAGATCGTAAAAAACACGGCATTATTCCAATTATGGGGGTAGGTAAAAATATTACGCTTTCCTCACTACCGCAATTTTGTTTTGGTAAGAAAGTGATTAATGAACCACTTGAAGAAACCATTATTAATCAATCTATCGCTAAACTTAAAGTTAAAACCTCTTCCCCAGAATTAGCTATTGGGCGGTTAAGTGGTGGTAATCAGCAAAAAGCTATTTTGGCTAAATGTTTATTATTAAATCCTAAAATTCTGATTTTAGATGAGCCAACACGTGGTATTGATGTGGGGGCAAAATATGAAATATATAAATTAATCAACCAGTTAGCTCAAGAAGGAATGGCGATTATTGTTATTTCTTCAGAATTACCCGAAGTTTTAGGTATTAGTGACCGAGTGCTAGTGATGCATCAAGGTAAAATCAAAGCAGACCTCATTAACGATGGTTTAACACAAGAAAAAGTAATGGAAGCTGCACTCAAGGAGTAATCTATGAATAAGTTAAAATCAATTAATTTACAAGTTTATATTATGCTTATTGCGATTGTTGTCATTATGAGCTTCTTCACATTGGCAACAGATGGTGCCTATTTAAGTGCAAGAAATATTTCTAATTTATTACGCCAAACTTCCATTACCGGTATTCTTGCCATTGGTATGGTTTTTGTGATTATTTCTGCAGAAATTGATTTATCTGTCGGATCGCTTATGGGATTACTAGGCGGGTTTGCAGCAATCAGTAATGTTTGGTGGGGCTGGCCACTGCCTTTAACCATTGCGGTTACTCTTGTTTTAGGCTTAATGCTTGGTGCTTGGAGTGGCTGGTGGGTTGCTTACCAAAAAGTGCCATCTTTTATTGTAACGCTTGCTGGTATGTTAGCCTTCCGTGGAATTTTAATCGGCTTAACAAATGGTACAACTGTTGCACCTATCAGTAATGATATGACGGTTATTGGTCAAGGCTATCTTTCAGATACTGTTGGAATGATTTTAGGTACTATTGCCATATTCTGTTTTATTGCGTGGGGTAGCTACCAACGCAAAGCAAGACAAAACCTTAATCTTACAGTTCCTGCAATTCCTAAAGAAACAGTCAAATACGGTATTGTGGCAATCTTAGTATTAGGTGCAATTTATCTGCTTAACGACTACCGTGGTGTGCCGATTCCTGTATTAATTCTTGCACTATTAGCAGTAGCAGGTACATTTCTTGCAAGAAAAACTGCCTTTGGTCGCCATATTTATGCAATCGGTGGCAATATTGATGCAGCACGTTTATCGGGTATTGCTGTTGAAAAAGTAAAATTAGCTATCTTTGCTATTAACGGTTTATTAGTGGCGGTAGCCGGCTTAATTCTAAGCTCTCGTTTAGGTGCAGGTGCACCATCAGCAGGGCAAAACGCAGAATTAGATGCCATTGCAGCTTGTGTGATTGGCGGTGCGAGTTTAGCAGGCGGTATCGGTAGTATCTATGGAGTAGTTATCGGTGCCTTTATTATCGCCTTGTTGGATAATGGTATGAGTATGCTAGATGTACCAACATTCTGGCAATATATCGTAAAAGGCAGCATTTTATTACTAGCAGTATGGGTAGATACTATCAGTAAAAAGAAAGCTTAATTAGGTAATTACAAGCGGTTGTTTTTGGTAAAAATTTTGCAAAAAACGATCGCTTGTTATTTTTATAGAAAGCATACCTTTAAATTATAAAGGTATGCTTTTTTTATCTACTTGATTTTATTGTTTTTTTATAATTTTGTGGCATAGATCACAAAAACTAAAAAACGTAATAGCATAAAAAATTATGGTAATTGAATAATACTCCATTTTATGAAGAATACTTCATTGTAATTATATGATTAAAGGAAATTGTGATGCCTCAAAAAATGAATTTATATGTTATTTGTGTAACATTAGTAGCCACATTAGGTGGTTTATTATTTGGATATGATACGGCTGTGATTTCTGGCACAGTTGCCTCTCTTGATGTTGTATTTATTCAACCTAAAGGTTTACCAGAAATCTCGGCAAATTCTTTACTCGGGTTTACTGTCGCTAGTGCATTAATTGGTTGTATTATCGGTGGGTTCTGTGGTGGTTATCTAAGTAGCCGTTATGGACGGAAAAATGCACTTATTATTGCTGCTATTTTATTCTTAATTTCTGCTATTGGCTCTGCTTACCCAGAATTGGGCTTAAAAGATGTTGAAGACTCAGAAAGTATTCCATATTACCTTAGTAACTTTATCACTGAATTCGTAACTTATAGAATTATTGGTGGTATAGGTGTGGGTATTGCCTCAATGGTATCGCCAATGTATATCGCTGAAATTGCACCAGCAAATGTACGTGGAAAAATGGTTTCATTTAACCAATTTGCAATTATTGCAGGTCAATTATTAGTTTATTTCGTGAACTATTTCATTGCATTAAGTGGTGATAATACGTGGCTAAACACAATCGGTTGGCGTTATATGTTTTTGTCAGAAACAGTACCTGCTACACTATTTTTAGTTTTACTTTTATTTGTTCCAGAAAGCCCTCGCTGGTTAGTCTTGAAAAATAAATTACAACAAGCAGAAGCCGTATTAAAACGCTTATTAGGGGCTGAATCAGGTCAGTTAGAATTACAAAATATCAAATCTTCATTAGCCCAAAGAAGCACAGTTAAAGCACCGCTATTTGCTTTTGGAGTTGGTGTGATTGTTATCGGGATAATGCTATCTGTTTTCCAGCAGTTTGTTGGGATTAATGTTGCACTCTATTATGCACCTGAAGTTTTTAAATCATTAGGTGCAAGCACGGAAACAGCATTATTACAAACCATTATTATGGGAGCGATTAATCTTTCTTTTACCACTATTGCGATTTTTACTGTAGATAAATACGGCAGAAAACCATTACAAATCTTAGGCGCGTTAGGTATGGCTATCGGAATGTTTATTCTAGGTACTGCATTTTATGCTAGGCTCTCTGGTACTATCGCCTTAACAGGAATGTTATTTTATATTGCTGCATTTGCTATTTCTTGGGGGCCAGTCTGCTGGGTATTATTAGCTGAAATCTTCCCAAATGCTATTCGTAGCCAAGCATTAGCGATTGCAGTTGCTGCACAATGGATTGCAAACTATCTTGTTTCTTGGACATTCCCAATGATGGATAAAAGCTCTTATTTACTGGAACATTTTAATCACGGCTTTGCTTATTGGGTTTATGGGATAATGAGTGTATTGGCAGCACTATTTGTGTGGAAATTTGTGCCAGAAACTAAAGGTAAATCTTTAGAAGAACTTGAATTACTTTGGAAGAAAAAATAACCCTCACTCTAAACGGAGATAACTATGAAACAACGTCGATTTGGTAAAACCAACAAAATGGTTTCAGAAATAGGTTTAGGCACTTGGCAGCTTGGTACAAAATGGGGAGATCCATTTAATCACCAAGAAGCAATGGCTATTTTAGAAATGGCATATGAGCAAGATATCAATTTTTTAGATACTGCCGATGTTTATAACAATGGTCAAAGTGAGCAGTCGATTGGCGAAATCTTGAAAAAATACCCTGACTTCTTTTACGTTACAACCAAATGTGGGCGGGCATTAAACCCTCATACTGCGGAAATGTACACGCCACAGGCTATTGAGAAGTTTGTTGAAGGGAGTTTAAAGCGTCTTGATACGGAAAAGCTAGATCTTATTTTATTACACTGCCCACCAACTTCCGTTTATCGTAACGATGAAATTTTTAGCAAGTTAGAGCAACTCAAAACGGCTGGCAAATTAATTGATTATGGTGTGAGTATCGAAACTGTTGAGGAAGGGCTTTTGGCAATGGAATATGATATTGCTGCAATGGAAGTTATCTTCAATATGTTCCGCCTAAAACCCTTAGATCAGCTTTTCCCAACTGCTAAACAAAAAGATGTTGGCATTATCGCACGAGTGCCATTAGCAAGTGGTTTATTAACGGGCAGATACAATGCGAATACTGTTTTTGGTAAAGATGATCATCGTACTTTTAACCGCCAAGGCGAAGCTTTTGATAAAGGGGAAACTTTCTCAGGTGTGGATTACCAACTTGGGCTTCAAGCTGTAGAAGAGCTAAAAGCACTGTTTGGTACGGAAGATCTGATTCCTTATGCATTACGTTGGGTGTTGATGCACGATGCTGTCAGCACAGTGATTCCAGGGGCAAGTAAAGTTTCTCAAGTGGTGAGCAATGCTGCAGTAGATACTTTCCCTGAATTAACGCAAGCACAAATGCAGAAAGTTGAAGAAATTTATAATCGCTTAATTCGCCCAAGTGTTCACCATTTATGGTAGTGTAAATATCTTAAAGCCACGAGTTTTCGTGGCTTTTGCTTGTTCTCTCGTTTTGTTTTATAGTATCAAACAATGGAGGGAGCAATGGTAGAACAATATTATAAAATCGCCCTACTTTTTAATGCGAATAAAATTTATGACCGTGGTGTAATGCAAGGCATTGGGCAGTTTATTCAAGCCTCTCAATGCTCTTGGGATATTTTTGTTGAAGATGATTTCGTCTATCACAAAAACACGATTGAAAGCCTTTCTATTGATGGTGTGATTGCCGATTTTGATGATCCAGAAACAGTTGAATTGCTAAAAGATATTAACGTTCCTACTGTTGCTGTCGGTGGTTCATACCAAAATCCTGATTATTATCCAAACCTTCCTTATGTCGCTACCGATAATTACGCATTAGTAGAAACTGCCTTTTTACACCTAAAGAAAAAGGGCATTAATCAATTTGCATTTTATGGCTACCCGGCTGAAACAGAAAAGCACTGGGCGCTAGAACGGCAAAACGCTTTTATTCAGTTAATGGAAAAATATGAGCATACACCTAATTGCTATATTGGTGAGAAAGTTCATTCAGATAACTGGGTAGAACTACAAACAAAATTAGGTGAGTGGCTACAAACATTACCCCCTCATACTGGGATAATTGCAGTAACCGATGCTCGAGCCAGACATTTATTACAAACTTGTGAGCATTTAAAAATTGCCGTACCTGAACAACTTTGCGTGATTGGTATTGATAACGAAGAGCTTATTCAATATCTATCTCGAATTTCCCTTTCTTCTGTAACGCAAGGCACCTCACAAATCGGCTATCACGCAGCCAAGTTGCTACATCGTAAATTAAATAATTTGCCCGTTTCGCAAAAGCCGATATTAATTCCACCACTCAAAGTGGAAGAACGTCGATCAACCGATTACCGTTCACTACAAGACCCAGCCGTTATTCAAGCGATGCACTTTATTCGCCACCGAGCCTGCCAAGGGATTAAGGTAGAACAAGTGCTTGACCATTTACGCATTTCTCGCTCAAATTTAGAGCAACGTTTTAAAGATGAAATGAATAAAACCATTCATCAGGTCATCCACGAAGAAAAACTCGCTCGAGCAAAATATATGCTCAAATTTACGGATATTCCAACCCAAGAAATAGCAAGCGTATGTGGTTATCCCTCTTTGCAATATTTCTATGCGGTATTTAAAAAAGAGTTTGGTAAAACACCAAAAGAGTTTAGGGAAGAGTAGTAAAAGCAAGCGGTCTATTTCGTGCAAAGTTTTGCAAAAATTAGACCGCTTGTATTGATTAAGAAACGTATTGTCTTAGTTGCGATTTAACCACGCCATATACTCCGCCGTGCCTTCTGCTACCGTTTTAAACTCGCCTGTGTAGCCAGCTGCTCTTAAGTTAGTTAAGTCTGCTTGAGTGAAGGTTTGGTAGCGAGATTTTAAATGATCTGGAAATGGAATCGTTTCAATTTCACCTCTTCCGTGGTATTTAATTACCGCATTTGCCACTTCTTGGAACGATTCTGCTTTACCTGTTCCAAGATTGAAAATACCTGACACCCCATTTTGCCACGCCCATAAGTTTACTTTTGCCACATCTTCCACATAGACAAAATCACGTAAGAATTGCTCTGAACCTGCAAATAATTTTGGGTTTTCGCCTTTTAACATTTGATTGTTTAGGTGGAATGCCACACTTGCCATTGAGCCTTTGTGTTGTTCACGTGGGCCGTAAACATTGAAATATTTAAAGCCACATACCGGTGAATCTGCTTCTGGCAGAATACGACGCACATATTCATCAAATAAGAATTTTGAATAACCATAAGCATTAAGCGGGCCTTCAAATTCACGTTTTTCGATAAAGTTGTCAGAACGTCCGCCATAGGTGGCAGCACTTGAGGCATAGAAGAATGGAATTTGGCGATCTAAACAGAAGTGCAATAACTCTTTTGAATATTCATAGTTGTTTTGCATTAAATATTTGCCATCCCATTCTGTCGTAGCAGAGCAAGCACCTTCGTGGAATACGGCATCAATTTTGCCAAAATCATCGCCTGCAATAATAGAAGCGATGAAATCTTCTTTATCACAGTAATCTGCAATGTCTAAATCCACTAAGTTGATGAATTTTTCCCCATTTTTTAGGTTGTCTACCACCAAAATATCTTTACGGCCAATTTCATTTAATGCTTTTACAATATTGGCTCCGATCATACCAGCGCCGCCAGTTACGATAATCATCTCTGTTTCCTCATTTAAAAAAATTAGCTTTATTATCGGTTTTTATAGCTTGAAGTGCAATAAAAAGCCCCACGAAAAGTGGGGCTCAACTAAAATGTTATTTTGCTCTCGCAATCTGTTTTTTCAGCTTTTGCATTTTTTCTTTAATGCGTTGGCGTTTGAGAGCTGAAATATGATCCACAAAAAGCACACCGTTTAGGTGGTCAATTTCGTGTTGAATGCAGATTGCAAATAAGCCGTCGGCTTCAAAAATAATCTCTTCGCCTTGGCGGTTTAGGGCTTTGACTTTCACTTTCTCTTTGCGTGGCACTAATGCTCTATGCCCCGGAATAGATAAGCAACCCTCTTCAATACCAGTTTCGCCACTGCTTTCTAAAATTTCAGGGTTAATTAACACTACTTGGTTGGTTTTATCGCCCTCAATATCAATCGTAATTACACGTTTTAACACCGCCACTTGAGGAGCAGCCAGCCCGATGCCTTCGTGTTCATACATTGTGTCAAACATATCATCGATAAAACGATTTAATTCTTCATCAACCTGCGTAACAGGCGAACATACTGTTGCTAACCCTTCATCTGGGTAAAGTACAACATCTAATACTGCCATTTTTGTGATCTCTCTCGAAAAGTTTAAAAAATTCGTTTGGCTATTCTAAACGTTTTCTTATTATTAGGGAAATGTTGAGGGGAAAAAATGGATTATCACTATAATTTATTACGGCTATTGCAAGTGCCACAGTTTGGGGCACAACGTATTGGCCGATTATTATCGGAAGTCGATTTTTCACAGTTTTGTGATTACGATAAATTGCAATTAAAGCAAATGGGCTGGAATGAAAAGCAGATTCAGCGTTGGTTTAGTCCGAATAAATTATGGATTGAGCAGGCACTCACTTGGGCGGAGCAACCTAATCAACAGATTGTGAGTCTATTTGATGAGCAATATCCATTTTTACTTCGCCAAATTTCAACGGCTCCCCCTATTTTATTTGTGAAAGGGAGCGTAGAAAGTCTGTCGTTACCTCAAATTGCGATTGTGGGGAGCCGTGATTATTCCCCTTATGGCGAATATTGGGCGGGGCAGTTTGCCGCCGATTTAACTCGGCACAATATCACTGTGACCAGTGGTTTAGCGATAGGCATTGACGGTTTTGCTCATCAGAAAGTTGTTGCGGAGGAAGGAAAGACTATTGCGGTATTAGGCAGTGGACTAAACCAAATTTACCCTGCACGACATAAAAAACTTGCTGAGCAAATTATTGCCTGCGGTGGGGCGTTGGTGTCTGAATTTTTGCCGAACCAACCGCCTGTTGCTGAAAATTTCCCTCGCCGAAACCGTATTATTAGCGGTTTGTCTTTAGGCACTTTAGTCATTGAAGCGACAGTAAATAGTGGCTCACTTATTACCGCTCGCTATGCGTTAGAGCAAGGGCGAGAAGTGTTTGCATTACCCAATGCGGTACAAAACCCCTATGCTCAAGGTTGCCATAAATTGATTAAAGAAGGGGCTTTATTGGTTGAGCGAGTGGAGGATATGTTAGAGGCGATTGCCTACCAAACTCAGCCTCTGCAAATTGCATTGTTTAATGATGTGAAAGAGAAAATTCCCCATTCTACACAAGCGGCCAAAAAAACAGAAAATGTTGCAAAAAGTTTGCCAAATTTAACCGCTTGCCAGCTGCAAATTTATCAGAAAATCAGTTTAGAACCTATTTCGGTAGATGATTTGTCTAAGGCAAGCCAACTTTCAGTTGAGATGCTTTTAGTCGAATTACTTAGCTTGGAATTATCCGGCGTTGTTAAACAAGTCAGTGGTGGTTATGTGCTAAATTAAGGTGCCACAAAATAAATTTAGCGAAAATTGACAAAAGATCGTGGCAACTTTTGTAGAAAATGATAGAATTTAACGCTTTAAAAATAAATGTTCGATTTTTTTATTCATTTTTTAGGTTATATATGGCTACTGAGATTAAAACAAAAACCCTTGAGCAAGTAGAAAAAGGGGGCAAAAGTAAAGGTGTTAATACAGCATTATGGGTGATGGCTGTTGTATTATTAACCGTTGCTGCGGTCGGTAATGCTTATTTCTCATCACACTTTTCATTGATTGTTCGAGTGCTTTTATTAGTGGTTTTACTCGTTGGTGCAGTGGCATTGGCTGCTGTGACAAACCAAGGTCAAAAAGCAATTCATTTTATGAAAGACTCTCGTACAGAGTTGCGTAAGATTATTTGGCCGACTCGCCCAGAAGCAACGCAAACAACATTGATTGTGCTTGCGGTGTGTGTGGTAGTGGCATTAGTGTTATGGGGTATCGACTCAATTATTGTGGCACTAATTACATTTTTAACAAATTTAAGGTTCTAAAATGAGTGAAGTAGAAGTTAAAGAAACCACGTCAAAACGTTGGTATGTATTACAAGCTTTTTCAGGTTTTGAAAATCGTGTAGCCGTTACGTTACGCGAATACATCAAACTTCACAATATGGAAGATCAATTTGGTGAAGTATTAGTACCAACTGAAGAAGTTGTAGAGAATGTAGGCGGAAAACGCCGTAAAACAGAACGTAAATTCTTCCCAGGTTATGTATTAGTTGAAATGGAAATGAACGATGACACTTGGCATTTAGTAAAAAGTGTGCCTCGTGTAATGGGTTTCATTGGTGGCACAGCGGATCGCCCTGCTCCAATCACGAAACGTGAAGCAGATCGTATCTTAAACCGAGTTCAAGAAACGGCAGAGAAACCTCGTCATAGAAAAGAATTCCAACCGGGCGAAAGCGTACGTGTTACAGAAGGTCCATTTGCTGACTTTACGGGAACCGTGGAAGAAGTTGATTACGAAAAAGGTCGTTTGAAAGTATCTGTTTCTATCTTTGGTCGTGCAACGCCAGTTGAGCTTGAATTTGGTCAGGTCGAAAAACAGAGTTAATTGTTAAGCAAGCGGGGTGTTTTTACGAATCTTTTGCAAAAATCAATATAAAAAAGCCCGCTTGTTTTAAATTTATTCAACAAAACATTAAGTTTTGCTTGAAAAATAGTCGTTGGTTCGCTAGAATTTGCGACCTATTACGAGCCAGTTTGCTGACTCGTATTTTTTATGTAACAGGGGAGCTGATTTTCAGCGTTATTACCCATTTAGAGGAAATTAAAAATGGCAAAAAAAGTCCAAGCCTACGTTAAACTGCAAGTTGCAGCGGGTATGGCTAACCCATCACCACCAGTTGGTCCTGCATTAGGTCAGCAAGGTGTTAATATTATGGAATTCTGTAAAGCATTCAACGCTCGTACTGAGAGCTTAGAAAAAGGCTTACCAATTCCTGTAGTTATCACTGTATATGCAGATAAATCATTTACTTTCGTAACTAAAACTCCACCAGCTGCAGTATTATTGAAAAAAGCAGCAGGTATCAAGTCTGGTTCTGGTAAACCAAACAAAGATAAAGTGGGTAAAGTAACTCAAGATCAAATCCGTCAAATCGCTGAAACTAAAGCAGCAGATATGACTGGTTCAACTATCGAAAATAAAATGAAATCAATCGCTGGTACTGCTCGTTCAATGGGCTTAGTGGTGGAGGAATAATACGATGGCTAAATTGACTAAAAAAATGAAAGCAATCAAAGCTGGCGTAGATTCTACTAAAGCATATGAAATCAATGAAGCAATCGCAGTGTTAAAACAATTTGCGACAGCGAAATTCGTTGAAAGTGTTGATGTTGCAGTAAACTTAGGTATCGACCCTCGTAAATCAGACCAAAACGTACGTGGTGCAACAGTATTACCACACGGTACAGGTCGTACAGCTCGTGTTGCTGTGTTTACTCAAGGTGCAAACGCTGAAGCAGCTAAAGCAGCTGGTGCTGATTTAGTAGGTATGGAAGATCTTGCAGAGCAAATCAAAAAAGGCGAAATGAACTTTGATGTTGTTATCGCTTCTCCAGATGCAATGCGTGTTGTTGGTCAATTAGGCCAAGTGTTAGGCCCACGTGGTTTAATGCCAAACCCTAAAGTTGGTACTGTAACACCAAACGTTGCTGAAGCAGTTAAAAATGCAAAATCAGGTCAGATCCGCTACCGTAATGACAAAAATGGTATTATCCATACAACTATCGGTAAAGCAGACTTCGCACCTGAGCAATTAAAAGAAAACCTACAAGCATTGTTAGCAGCTTTAACTAAAGCTAAACCAACAACTGCAAAAGGTGTTTTCATTAAGAAAGTAAGCATCTCTACAACAATGGGTGCTGGTGTTGCTGTTGATCAAGCTTCACTTTAATTTCTAAATAGAAGTTAAAACTTTACAGGGTCGCAGGTTATCTGTATAATTTGCGACCTTAACTTGCGAGAGCAAGCTGATGGTGCTTAGCCTATCTAAGCCCCGTCTAAGACTGTAGGGGTGAAAACTTAATTATCCTACATAGATGGTGAACAGACAGAATTCTCTGCTTCTGGACACCTTAGGCTCAGAAGATTGCAGTTTGTCATAAAACAAGCGGTAATATTTTTGGGATTTTTTGTAAATTCTGCTTGAAAGAGCAGAGTGTATCAGGAGCTAAAACCAATGGCATTAAATCTTCAAGACAAACAAGCGATTGTTGCTGAAGTAAACGAAGCTGCCAAAGGTGCACTTTCAGCTGTAGTTGCGGATTCTCGTGGCGTAACAGTTGATAAAATGACTGAGTTACGTAAAGCAGCTCGTGAATCTGGTGTAACTATGCAAGTTGTACGTAATACTTTATTACGTCGTGCAGTAGAAGGCACAGAGTTCGAATGCTTAACAGATACGTTTACTGGTCCAACTCTTATCGCATTCTCGAATGAACACCCAGGTGCAGCAGCACGTTTATTCACAGATTTTGCGAAAGCAAACAAAGAGTTTGAAATTAAAGGTGCAGCCTTTGAAGGTAAAACGCAAGATGTTGCATTCTTAGCAACCTTACCAACTTACGAAGAAGCAATTGCACGTTTAATGGGCACAATGAAAGAAGCTGCGGCAGGCAAACTTGTACGCACTCTTGCAGCATTACGCGACCAAATGGAAGCAGCAGCTTAATTTTAAGCACTCTTCTTTATTCGTTTAACAACTTACTTTACTTTAGGAATCGATTGTTATGTCATTAACTAACGAACAAATCATTGAAGCGATTGCTTCTAAATCAGTATCAGAAATCGTTGAATTAATCGCAGCGATGGAAGAAAAATTCGGCGTTTCAGCAGCGGCAGCAGTAGCAGCAGCTCCAGCAGGTGGTGCAGCGGCAGCAGAAGAAAAAACTGAATTTGACGTAGTATTAAAATCAGCAGGTGCTAACAAAGTAGCTGTAATCAAAGCAGTACGTGGTGCAACAGGTTTAGGCTTAAAAGAAGCTAAAGACTTAGTTGAATCTGCTCCAGCTAACTTAAAAGAAGGCATCTCTAAAGCAGAAGCTGAAGCTTTACAAAAAGAATTAGCAGAAGCTGGTGCAGAAGTAGAAATCAAATAATTTTTGATTTAACTTCTTTAGAACTTCAAGTTCAACAGACCCCGATGGAAATATCGGGGTTTTGTTTTATTTTTTAGGTTGTAAAACTTGGTAAAAATCGCTATAATTTCTAACCATTTTTAGCAAAAGTTGGCTGACGGCTTGACCGGTCAGCCTTTTGTGCTTGAACGCAATGGCTGATTTTGTCATTTTAATCAGCAAAAATTGCAAATTTCCTACCCAATTTGACCGCTTGCAGTAGTGATTTTTGACTGCTTGATTGGCGATTGGAAAATGACATCTCGTACAGTTTTTTATAATGCCACTTCCTACCGAGTCTTTCGTGTCGGATTGTGTAATCTCAACCAAAAATATATTTCAGAGGCTATCTTAAAAAATGGCATATTCATATTCCGAGAAAAAGCGTATCCGTAAGAGCTTTGGCAAACGTGCTCAAGTTCTGAACGTACCTTATCTATTAACTATCCAACTTGATTCTTTCGAGAAATTTATCCAAAGAGATCCAGAAGGGCAACAAGGTTTAGAAGCGGCATTCCGTTCAGTTTTCCCTATTGTGAGCAACAATGGTGCAACTGAATTACAATACGTTTCTTACGAATTAGGCGAGCCGACATTTGATGTACGTGAATGCCAAATTCGTGGTACAACCTATGCTGCACCATTACGTGTGAAATTGCGTTTAGTATCTTATGACCGTGAAGCAGCTGCCGGCACAGTGAAAGATATTAAAGAGCAAAACGTGTATATGGGCGAAATCCCACTAATGACCGATAACGGTACTTTCGTCATCAACGGTACCGAGCGTGTTATTGTTTCTCAATTACATCGTAGCCCGGGTGTGTTCTTCGATTCTGACAAAGGTAAAACCCACTCTTCAGGCAAAGTGCTTTATAACGCACGTATTATTCCTTACCGTGGTTCTTGGTTAGACTTCGAGTTTGATCCGAAAGATAACTTATTTGCCCGTATCGACCGCCGTCGTAAATTACCGGCAACTATTATCTTACGTGCATTAGGTTATACAACGGAAGAAATCTTAAATCTATTCTTCGAAAAAATTAAATTTGAAGTTATTGATAACAAATTATTGATGACTTTAGTGCCTGAGCGTTTAAGAGGCGAAACAGCTGCATTTGATATTGCTGCAAACGGCAAAGTGTATGTGGAAGTAGGTCGTCGTATTACTGCTCGTCACATCCGTGCATTAGAAAAAGATAATATTAGCCAAATTGAAGTACCAGTTGAGTACATCGTAGGTAAAGTTGCGGCACAAGATTATGTTGATTTATCTTCAGGCGAAGTAATTTGCCCTGCAAATATGGAAATCTCAATGGAGATGCTTGCGAACCTATCACAAGCGGGCTACAAAGAGATCGAAGTATTATTTACTAACGATTTAGATCACGGTTCATATATTTCTGAAACTTTACGAGTGGATCCTACTTACGACCGTTTAAGTGCGTTAGTGGAAATCTATCGTATGATGCGTCCGGGCGAGCCACCAACAAAAGAAGCGGCAGAAGCATTATTTGACAATATGTTCTTCTCGCCGGAGCGTTATGATTTATCTGCTGTTGGTCGTATGAAGTTCAATCGCTCTTTAGAAATCGCTGAAGGTGTGGGTAGTGGTATTTTAAGCAACGATGACATCATCGGTGTGATGAAAAAACTTATTGATATTCGTAACGGCCGTGGCGATGTGGATGACATTGACCACTTAGGTAACCGTCGTATCCGTTCTGTGGGCGAAATGGCAGAAAACCAATTCCGTATTGGTTTAGTGCGTGTTGAGCGTGCAGTACGTGAGCGTTTATCATTAGGCGATTTAGATGGTGTAACACCACAAGATTTAATCAATGCAAAACCAATTTCTGCGGCAGTGAAAGAGTTCTTCGGTTCTTCACAACTTTCGCAATTTATGGACCAAAACAACCCGCTTTCAGAAGTAACGCACAAACGTCGTATTTCTGCATTAGGCCCGGGCGGTTTAACTCGTGAACGTGCAGGCTTTGAGGTTCGAGATGTTCACCCAACGCACTATGGTCGTTTATGTCCAATCGAGACCCCTGAAGGTCCAAACATCGGTTTGATTAACTCACTTTCTGTGTATGCTCGTACTAATAACTACGGTTTCTTAGAAACGCCATTCCGTAAAGTAGTAAATGGCCAAGTAACCGAAGAAATCGAGTACTTATCTGCGATTGAAGAAAGCAACAACATTATCGCACAGGCAAACTCAGACTTAGATGAAAACTTCCGCTTTACTGATACTTATGTAACTTGCCGTCAGCAAGGCGAGTCTGGTTTATTTAAGCCAGAAGATGTTCAGTATATGGATATCTCAACACAACAAGTTGTATCGGTAGCGGCAGCGTTAATTCCATTCCTTGAGCACGACGATGCGAACCGTGCGTTAATGGGTGCGAACATGCAACGTCAGGCTGTTCCAACATTGCGTGCAGACAAACCATTAGTCGGTACAGGTATGGAAAAACCAATCGCACTAGACTCTGGTGTGGCGATTGTAGCAAAACGTGGTGGTACTATTCAGTATGTGGATGCTTCTCGTATCGTGGTTAAAGTAAACGAAGATGAAACAATCCCAGGCGAAGCAGGTATTGATATTTATAACTTAATCAAATATACCCGTTCAAACCAAAATACTTGTATCAACCAAATTCCTTGTGTGAATTTAGGCGAACCAGTTGCTCGTGGCGAAATCTTAGCAGATGGTCCTTCAACAGACTTAGGCGAATTAGCATTAGGTCAAAACATTCGAGTGGCATTTATGCCTTGGAATGGTTATAACTTCGAAGACTCAATGTTAGTTTCTGAGCGTGTTGTACAAGAAGACCGTTTCACAACTATTCACATTCAAGAATTATCTTGTGTGGCTCGTGATACTAAACTTGGTTCGGAAGAGATCACGGCAGATATTCCAAACGTAGGTGAATCTGCATTAAGCAAATTAGATGAATCAGGTATCGTTTACATCGGTGCTGAAGTAAAAGGTGGCGACATCTTAGTGGGTAAAGTAACCCCTAAAGGCGAAACCCAATTAACACCGGAAGAAAAACTATTACGTGCAATCTTCGGTGAAAAAGCATCAGACGTTAAAGATTCATCATTACGTGTACCAAACGGGACATCAGGTACGGTTATCGACGTTCAAGTATTTACCCGTGATGGTGTAGAAAAAGATAAACGTGCGAAAGAAATCGAAGAAATGCAACTTCGTGAAGCGAAGAAAGACTTAGCAGAAGAGTTAGAAATCTTAGAAGCTGGTTTATTCACACGTGTACGCAATCTTTTAGTTGAAGGTGGTGTAAGCGAATCTGCATTAGATGGCGTTGCTCGTGAGAAATGGTTAGAACAAACCCTTGAAGACGAAGCAAAACAAAATCAATTAGAGCAGTTAGCGGAGCAACACGAAGAGTTACGCAAAGAGTTTGAACGTAAACTTGAAATCAAACGCAATAAGATCATCCAAGGGGACGATTTAGCACCAGGCGTATTAAAAGTGGTTAAAGTTTACCTTGCGGTTCGTCGTCAAATCCAACCGGGTGATAAGATGGCTGGTCGTCACGGTAACAAAGGTGTTATCTCGAAAATCAACCCAGTTGAAGATATGCCATACGATGAAAACGGTCAGCCGGTTGAGATCGTGTTAAACCCGCTGGGCGTACCATCTCGTATGAACATCGGTCAGATCTTAGAAACGCACTTAGGTTTAGCGGCACGCGGTATCGGCGATCAAATCAACAAGATGATCAAAGAACAGCAAGAAGTGGCTAAATTACGTGAATATATGCAAAAAGCATACGATTTAGGTCACGGTTCACAAGTGGTTGATTTAAGTAAGTTTACCGATGAAGAGGTAATGCGTTTAGCACAAAACTTACGTAAAGGTTTACCGCTTGCAACACCAGTATTTGACGGTGCTCACGAGACTGAAATCAAAGGCTTATTAGAATTAGGCGGTTTGCCGACTTCTGGTCAAATTACCTTATTCGACGGTCGTACAGGTGAGAAATTCGAGCGTCCGGTAACCGTAGGTTATATGTATATGCTCAAATTGAACCACTTAGTTGATGACAAAATGCACGCTCGTTCAACAGGTTCTTATAGCCTTGTTACTCAACAGCCGTTGGGTGGTAAAGCTCAGTTCGGTGGTCAGCGTTTCGGTGAAATGGAGGTTTGGGCATTAGAAGCATACGGTGCGGCTTATACTCTTCAAGAAATGCTTACTGTGAAATCGGATGACGTGAATGGCCGTACGAAGATGTATAAAAACATCGTCGATGGCACACATTATATGGAGCCGGGAATCCCAGAGTCATTTAATGTAATCACGAAAGAGATCCGTGCATTAGCGATCGATTTAGAGCTAGATGAAGCGTAATAGTTGATTTTCCTCCGAATAACTCCCCTCTTTACTAAAGAGGGGAACAGTTCGGAGAAAACAAACGCAAACAAGCGGTCAAATTTTCCAAAAAATTTGCAAGATTTTTAGAAAAAACGACCGCTTGCAAAGAAAGAATTTCCTGTTCAGCGTGTAAACGTTGGATCAAACTTCTCACCCTAGGGGCAAAAAAGTGAAAGACTTAGTGAAGTTTTTAAAAGCACAATCAAAATCAAGCGATGATTTCGATGTGATTAAAATTGGTTTAGCATCACCAGACAAGATCCGTTCTTGGTCATTCGGTGAGGTAAAAAAACCTGAAACGATTAACTACCGTACCTTCAAACCAGAGCGAGACGGTTTATTCTGTGCACGTATTTTCGGGCCAGTAAAAGATTACGAATGTTTATGTGGTAAATATAAACGTTTAAAACACCGTGGTGTAATTTGTGAAAAATGTGGCGTTGAAGTAACGCAAACTAAAGTACGTCGTGAGCGTATGGGTCACATTGAATTAGCTTGCCCGGTTGCACATATTTGGTTCTTAAAATCATTACCGTCCCGTATCGGTTTGATTTTAGATATGCCATTGCGTGATATTGAACGTGTGCTTTATTTTGAAAGCTATGTCGTTACTGAACCAGGTATGACTGATTTAGAGAAAAATCAGTTATTAACCGAAGAACAATTTATGGACGCAGAAGAGCGTTGGGGCGATGAATTCGAAGCGAAAATGGGTGCAGAAGGTATCCAGTCATTACTTCGTGATTTAGATCTAGAGCACCAATGCGAAGTATTGCGTGAAGAGTTACAAGAAACTAACTCAGAAACTAAACGTAAAAAAATCACTAAGCGTTTAAAAACATTAGAAGCATTCTTACAATCTGGCAACAAACCAGAGTGGATGGTAATGACAGTATTACCAGTGCTTCCACCAGATTTACGTCCATTAGTACCACTTGATGGTGGTCGTTTTGCGACTTCAGATCTGAATGATTTATATCGTCGTGTGATCAACCGTAACAACCGTTTAAAACGTTTATTAGACTTAGTTGCACCAGACATTATCGTACGTAATGAAAAACGTATGTTGCAAGAGTCGGTAGATGCGTTATTAGACAACGGTCGTCGTGGTCGTGCGATTACAGGTTCAAACAAACGTCCATTAAAATCTTTAGCAGATATGATTAAAGGTAAACAAGGTCGTTTCCGTCAGAACCTATTAGGTAAACGTGTGGACTATTCAGGTCGTTCGGTAATTACCGTAGGTCCATACTTACGCTTACACCAATGTGGTTTACCGAAGAAAATGGCATTGGAATTATTCCGTCCGTTTATCTACTCTAAATTAGAATCTCGTGGCATTGCATCAACAATCAAAGCCGCGAAGAAAATGGTAGAGCGTGAAGAGCCAATCGTATGGGATATTCTTGCTGAAGTTATCCGTGAGCATCCGATTCTGCTTAACCGTGCACCAACGCTTCACCGTTTAGGTATTCAAGCGTTTGAACCATTACTAATCGAAGGTAAAGCAATCCAGTTACACCCGCTTGTTTGTGCGGCATTTAACGCGGACTTCGATGGTGACCAAATGGCGGTACACGTTCCATTAACGTTAGAAGCACAATTAGAAGCACGTGCGTTAATGATGTCTACCAACAACGTACTTTCACCGGCAAGTGGTGATCCGATTATAGTTCCTTCACAAGACGTTGTATTAGGCTTGTACTATATGACTCGTGAAAAAGTAAACGGTAAAGGCGAAGGAATGTACTTCTTAGACCCACGTGAAGCGGAAAAAGCTTACCGTACCGGTCAAGTAGAATTACACTCTCGTGTAAAAGTGCGTGTAACTGAATATGAGAAAAATGAAGCAGGCGAATATGACGCTAAAACTTCATTAGTGGATACCACAATCGGTCGTGCAATTTTATGGATGATCGCACCAAAAGGTATGCCATATTCACTTTTCAACCAAACATTAGGTAAAAAAGCGATCTCGAAATTGATTAACGAGAGCTACCGTCGTTTAGGTTTGAAAGAATCAGTAGTATTAGCTGACCAAATTATGTACACAGGTTTCGCTTATGCGGCTCGTTCAGGTGCATCGGTGGGTATTGATGATATGGTTATTCCAGAACAAAAATACTCAATCATTGAAGCGGCTGAAGCTGAAGTAGCAGAAATCCAAGAACAGTTCAACGGCGGTTTAGTAACAGCTGGTGAGCGTTACAATAAAGTAATCGATATTTGGGCGGCGGCAAACGAACGTGTTGCAAAAGCGATGATGGAAAACCTTTCAACGGAAGAAGTAGTAAACCGTGAAGGTAATCCGGAAAAACAAGCTTCATTTAACAGCATCTTTATGATGGCTGACTCTGGTGCTCGTGGTTCTGCGGCACAGATTCGTCAGTTAGCGGGTATGCGTGGTCTAATGGCTCGTCCGGACGGCTCAATCATCGAAACCCCAATCACGGCAAACTTCCGTGAAGGCTTGAACGTTCTTCAGTACTTTATTTCAACCCACGGTGCGCGTAAAGGTCTTGCGGATACGGCATTAAAAACAGCGAACTCAGGTTACTTAACTCGTCGTTTAGTTGATGTGGCACAAGATTTAGTTATCATTGAAGATGACTGTGGTACGCACGAAGGGAACACTATGACCCCGTTAATCGAAGGTGGTGATGTAAAAGAAGCATTACGTGATCGTGTATTAGGTCGTGTGGTGGCTGAAGATGTGTTAAAACCAGGTACAGACGAAGTATTAATTCCACGTAACACCTTATTAGATGAAAAATGGTGTGATGTGATTGATAAAGAATCTGTCGATGTAATCAAAGTACGTTCTGTGGTAACTTGTGATACTGACTTCGGTGTGTGTGCGAAATGTTACGGCCGTGATTTAGCACGTGGTCACTTAATCAATCAAGGTGAAGCGGTTGGTGTTATTGCAGCACAATCAATCGGTGAGCCTGGTACACAGTTAACGATGCGTACGTTCCATATTGGTGGTGCGGCATCTGCGGCAGCGAAAGAATCTAGCATTCAAGTGAAAAATGCAGGTACGATTAAGTTAGCTAACGCAAAATTCGTTACTAATAAAGACGGTAAGATTGTTTTAACTTCTCGTAATACAGAATTAACAGTTGTTGATACTTTCGGTCGTACTAAAGAAAACTATAAAGTACCTTACGGTGCAGTATTATCGAAAAATGATGGTGCTGAAGTTTCTGTAGGTGAAGTCGTTGCAAACTGGGATCCGCATACAATGCCGGTTATCTCAGAAGTATCAGGTCGTATCCAATTTAGCGATATCGTTGATGGCTTAACTGTAACTCGTCAAACGGATGAATTAACAGGTTTATCATCAATCGTAGTACAAGATGTGGGTGAGCGCGCAACTGCAGGTAAAGACCTACGTCCGGCATTACGTTTAGTAGATAGCAATGGTAACGATATTTTAATTCCAGGTACAGATATTGCAGCACAATACTTCTTACCAGGTAAAGCGATTGTAACCCTTGATGTTGGTGCAGAAATTGCAGTGGGTGAAGCATTAGCTCGTATTCCACAAGAGTCTGTCGGTACAAAAGATATTACCGGTGGTCTTCCACGAGTGGCAGACTTATTTGAAGCGCGTAAGCCAAAAGAGCCAGCAATCTTGGCAGAAATTTCAGGTATCGTTTCATTCGGTAAAGAAACCAAAGGTAAACGTCGCTTGGTAATTACTCCGACAGAAGGCGAAGCATACGAAGAAATGATTCCGAAATGGCGTCAATTAAACGTATTCGAAGGCGAGATGGTAGAGCGTGGCGATGTGATCTCAGATGGTGCAGAAACACCACACGACATCTTACGCTTACGTGGTGTTCACGCAGTAACAGACTATATCGTTAATGAAGTACAAGAAGTTTACCGCTTACAAGGGGTAAAAATTAACGATAAACACATCGAAGTTATCGTTCGTCAAATGTTGCGTAAAGCAGTCATCACAAATGCTTATGACTCTGAATTCCTTGAGGGAGAGCAGGTTGAAGTAGCTCGAGTGAAAATTGCTAACCGTAAACGTGCGGAAGAAGGCAAACCATTGGTTGAATTTGAACGTGAATTGCTTGGTATTACCAAAGCATCATTGGCGACTGAGTCATTTATCTCAGCAGCATCGTTCCAAGAAACCACTCGTGTGCTTACTGAGGCCGCTGTGGCAGGTAAACAAGATGAGTTACGTGGCTTGAAAGAGAACGTAATTGTTGGTCGCTTAATCCCAGCAGGTACTGGTTTTGCTTACCACCAAGCTCGTGCGAAAAAACGTGCTCAGCTTGATGCAGGTATTGCAGTAGCTCCTGAGTTTGAAGTGCCAGCAGCGAAAGAGAATTCATTCGTAACGGATGCAGATATTGAAGCTGAATTTGAAACTGTTGCAGATGACGCAACTCAAAGTTTAGCTGCATTGTTAAATGCCGGTGATGAAGAGTAATCACTTGTAAGTATAGTGATTTATACAACTTAATAAATAAACCCCTAGAGCGAAAGTTCTAGGGGTTTTTAGTTATAATTCATTTAAGTAGATAGTTAAGTACATTTATTTTGTAACACGCTGATAAGAAGCCTTACTAAAATCGGATAGAAGTGTGTGCGGATATTCGTCTTTTCTGTTTTCTTTGCAAATTGAGGAAGCCACGTGAGCAGCTGCTGCTGCTGAATAAAGGCTTTTGCTTCCGTTGCATTGTTTTGTTCAATTAACTTAATCAAAACTTCTAAATAAACAACCAGATGATCACTAGGCTCATTGGTTTGGCGATTGATTTGCAGTTGGAAACGTTCAAGGTAATGATCCATTTTTGCCAGATTTTGTTTGAGACTTTGCTCATCTAAATAGGCGGAGGCATAAGGTAAAGCACTGACCTTCCCCTCAAGCAGAAAACATTGAGTGAAATCGGCTGCCAATTCTAAGCGAGGGTGTTGGAATAAAGCGATTTTTTGGAGTTCTTGTTGTAGAGCTGAACTTTGCTTTTCAAAGCCGATTTCCACTAAAAATGCAAAAAATTGAGAAAATTCGACCGCTTGCAAGGTTTGTAACTGCTCGTCCGAGAGTTCCCGAGCGAGCAGATTACGTAACCAGTTTAGAATAAGCAGTTTTTCATCTTTTTCTAACACAATCATTGGCGAGCTACCTCAACAGGACCGCTAAAGCCGTTTGGTGCTGGGGCATCGCCTTGCCATTTTTCAACATTGACTAAACAGGTACTGACACAAGTCGCTTGTGAAAGTTTTGACGCCCCAATATCAAGGGTTAGCGTATTCGGGCAACCGTAGGTATCTAATGCCCCAATGCTTTCATCAACAGGCGAGTACCACGCCCCTTCTTGTAAGCGAACTACACCGCTTGGGAAATCATCGGATAATACCGCCCCGACTAGCACTTGCCCCCGATCATTAAAGACTCGGACTAAATCACCGTCTTTTATACCCAGTTTTTCCGCATCTTGCGGGTTCATATAAAACGGCTCTCTGCCTTGCACACTATAGGTTTCACGCAAGTTTTTAGCCTCACAAAGTTGAGAATGCAAGCGTTTGTCAGGGTGAACCGACTGCATCCAGAACGGGAATTGCTCCGATTTTGGACCGCCGTGGGAGCGTTCGTCTTTTTCAAACCACATTGGATGACCCTTGCAGTTATCATAACCATAGTTCGCAATTTTGGTGCTGTAAATTTCGATAAAACCAGACGGTGTGCCTAAAGCGTGTAATTCCGGATCTTCACGGAAATCTGCGTGGCGAACCCAAGGTTTACCTTCTGGGAATAGCACATAGCCGGTTTTCCAGAACTCATCAAATTGTCTCGGCATTTCAAATCTGCCACGGTTAGCACGGCGACATTCAGTGTATAATCGATTCAGCCAGCCCATTTCATCTAAGTTTAGGCTATATTCTTCCGCTTTTCCTTCGCCATAACGGCTGCATAAATCTTTGAAAATCTCAAAATCGGAACGAGATTCATACATTGGCTCAACCAACTTGTGCATCGCTAGTACGCCACGGTTACTGTAAGAACCGTAGGTATCAATATCATTGCGTTCAAATGGAGTGCAGGCAGGCAGTACAATATCGGCAAAACGACAGGTTGCCGTCCAGCTATAATTTAGCGTTACTACAGTTTCTAACTGCTGGAATGCCTTTTTCATTTTATTCAGATCAGACTGTCTGCCCCATTGGTTACAACCTGTGAAGATCGCCATTTTATAAGGGGCATAGACAATTTTTCTGCCGTTGTAATCAATGCTTTCCCCTGGTTGTAAAAGTGAATCAGTAACACGAGCAACAGGAATCACATCGCTATAACCTTTATAATCTTTATTGGTATATTTCGGAGTTTGTTCTTCGCCTAAATTTGACGGGAATGATCCCGGTGTTGCCGCCCCAGAGGTTGGCACACCGATAGAACTATAATGATGAGCATAGCTAATGCCGCCGCCCGGTAAACCAATCTGCCCGAGCATTGCCGCCAGAACCGCTCCCATCCAGTAAGGCTGTTCGCCGTGTTGCTGACGTTGAATTGCCCAACCAAAAATTAACTGAGTACGTTTGCCTGCTAGCATACGAGCAAATTCACGAATTTTTTCCGCCGAAATACCGCAAATTGGTGCCGCCCATTCCGGTGTTTTTTCGATTTTGTCTTCGGTTTCCCCGAGCAAATATGGCACAAATTTTTCAAAGCCAAGGGTGTAAACATCAAGAAAGTCTTTATCGTATAAATTCTCTTTATATAGGGTGTGAGCAATCGCCAACATAAACGGCATATCCGCTTGCGGATTGACATAAAGCTGTTCGCACCCTAAGAAATTCTGGGTTTTGCTTTTAACAGGATCAACGGAAATCACATTGATTTTTTTCTCTGCAACCTTCTGTTTTAATTGCTCTAAATAAGCGTAAGCCTCGTGCGTTTCGCAGTTCCAACCGACTTGCAGATTTTTAACCGGATCGCTTGCCCAGAAAATTAAATTCTCCGTTTCTTTTAAGATAATTTCCCACGAAGTCCCTTGCGAATACACTTCGGTATTGCCCAACACATAAGGCATAATGGTTTGCCCTGCACCTGTTGAATAATCTCCAACCGTGCCAACACTTGCTCCGTGCATTGCAATTGCCCGAATCATATGATTACCGCAACTATGGAATTGCCCTGATGAACGCCAGCCAACGTTACCCGTATGCAATGCCCACGGGCCGTAATCTTTCTGCATACGCTCCAGTTCTTCATAGAATATATCTAATGCTTCTTTCCAACTAACTCGCACAAAACGATTATCGCCACGGCGTGAACGGTCGCTATTTTGACGATTCTTTAGCCAATCGACCCGCACCATTGGGTAACGCACCCGAGCTTCGCCATAGAGAATACCTTTAATGCCGTTGATCATCTCGGTTGGGTGTTTATCAAATTCAAAAGGCTTGATTTCAGTTACACGTCCATTTTCCACCTTGGCTCGTACCGCTCCCCATTGGCAACCTGTTACCTTCCATTCCGGTGTCGGGAGCTGAGCATTCGCTTCACGAGGAATTAAGAAACTTGGCATTGCAAAACTGCTTGCCATAATAGACATATTTTTTAAAAATTGACGGCGAGATTGTTGCATAATTCTTTCCTCTATTTGGTAGTGTCTGCGTCAGAGGCATTCATTTGAAGATAGCGAAGCACCTGCTTTTGAGTTTCTTTGTCCATATCGGTAAAGCCCACCATTCCATTAAACACGGCAACCCATTCATTGGCATCGTGCATTTTTGGATCACGTTGTTTATGGCAAACACTGCATTCACTCTTAAAAGTATCAGAAGCATTTGCCCAAAACTCAGTTAAATCATTGCTAAAATCAGATTTTTGGATCCAAACATTCATTTTGACTTTTTGCCACATTAAGCCGGTATTCGGATCTTCTTTTTGTTCAAGAATTTCTAAAGGTGGATTATTTTGCATAAATTCTCTGCTCAGAACGGCATCGGTAATATTTTTAGCAAAGCTATGATACCAAACTCGCCCGAACCCTTTAGTTTTTCGCCATAAATTCAGCTCAATTTGATCCGCTTTTACGGTGGTTTGCACTAATTTAATTTCTGCCCCAGCTTCTAATTGCCCGATTTCTTGGCTTAAATTTTCATCGGCAAACAAAGGAATAATCTCCTCTGTATAGCGAGTCTGTGCTAAGCTCATATTTGGAAATAAAAATCCAACAGATAACAGAAGTAATATTGCTTGTGCTAACTTTTTCATTCTTAAAAATCCCCCACAGAAAAATAAACAAGTATAGATTATATCTTACACAAATTTGTTAAAAAGTGCGTTGATTTATATCACAAAATAAGATTTATTCTTATTTATATATTTTTTGCAAAAAAATCCCAAAAAATGACCGCTTACAAGCTATAATAGTCAGCATTTTTTGAATATTTTTGTAATAAATTAAAGAGAACGCAAAATGACAGCGAAATTCGATGTAAAAACTTTCCAAGGAATGATCCTTGCACTTCAAGATTACTGGGCACAACAAGGTTGTGCGATTGTTCAACCTTTTGATGTGGAAGTTGGTGCAGGCACATCGCACCCAATGACCGCATTACGTGCATTAGGCCCAGAGCCGATGGCGTTTGCTTATGTGCAACCTTCACGTCGCCCAACCGACGGTCGCTATGGCGAAAACCCAAACCGTTTACAGCACTATTATCAATTCCAAGTGGTGATCAAACCTTCGCCGGATAATATTCAAGAACTCTATTTAGGTTCACTGAAAATGCTAGGCTTTGATCCGACTCAACACGATATCCGTTTTGTGGAAGACAACTGGGAAAACCCGACACTCGGTGCCTGGGGCTTAGGTTGGGAAGTGTGGCTAAACGGTATGGAAGTAACTCAATTTACCTATTTCCAACAAGTTGGCGGTTTGGAATGTAAACCAGTTACCGGTGAAGTAACCTACGGCTTAGAGCGTTTGGCGATGTATATTCAAGGTGTGGACAGCGTGTACGACTTAGTATGGTCTGACGGCCCGCTCGGCAAAACGACCTACGGCGACGTATTCCACCAAAACGAAGTGGAACAATCTACCTATAATTTTGAATATGCTGATGTAGATTTCTTATTCAAAGCCTTCGAACAACACGAAAAAGAAGCTCAAGAATTATTAAACCTTGAAAAACCATTGCCATTACCAGCATACGAACGCATTTTAAAAGCAGCTCACAGCTTTAATATGCTAGATGCTCGCAAAGCGATTTCAGTAACGGAACGCCAACGCTATATTTTACGTATCCGTACCCTAACCAAAGGTGTTGCCGATGCCTATTATGCAAGCCGTGAAGCGTTAGGGTTCCCGGGGTGTAAGAAATAACAAGCGGTTAGATTTTCTGGGAATTTTGCAAAATGCAACCTTATGTGAAATCTCTTAAAGATAACTCACAGAAATTACGAAAAAATCAAACAGAGGCAGAAAAACGACTTTGGTATAGAATTGCTAATGATCAGCTAGGCTTCAGATTTAACCGACAAAAACCGTTGCTAACTTATATTGTTGATTTCTACTGTGCAAAAGCAAAATTGGTTATCGAACTAGATGGCGGGCAACACTATGAGCCAGACTATCAAGCTAATGATAAAACTCGAGATGCTGAACTGGCATCGTTGGGATTAACGGTTTTACGGTTTGATAACTACCGAGTGATGACAGATATTGATAGCGTGATAGAAGAAATTTGGTTGTATCTTCAATCGACGGACAAATCTCCCCCTCCCCTCTTTACTAAAGAGGGGTGATCATTCAGTGAGTAATTCTTGTTCATCTGACTATTTGCGATTTTGAAGACGAAAGATGAACAAAAATTTTATGATGATCAAGTCTCCCTCTTTACTAAAGAGGAGTGATCGTTCAGTGAGTAATTCTTATTCATCTGACTATTTGCGATTTTGAAGAAGAAAGATGAACGATAAATTTATGATGTTCTGGTTCCCCTCTTTAGCAAAGAGGGGTTAGGGGAGATTTGGCAGAAGTAAAACATGAAATGAGAGATTTTAAAGACATAATTATTTTAATGAGAAATTAGAAATGACAACACAAAACTTCCTTGCCGAGATCGGCACAGAAGAGCTGCCGCCGAAGGCACTCAAGAAATTAGCGACTGCGTTTGCAGAAAATGTAGAAAATGAATTAAACCAAGCAGGTTTATCATTTGAGAAAGTAGAATGGTTTGCTAGCCCTCGTCGTTTGGCGGTGAAAGTGCTAGATTTAGCCACGGCACAGCCAAGTAAAGAAGTGGAAAAACGTGGGCCAGCGGTGTCGGCAGCGTTTGATGCGGAAGGTAAGCCGACCAAAGCGGCCGAGGGCTGGGCTCGTGGTTGCGGAATCAGCGTCGATCAAGCAGAGCGTTTGGCAACGGATAAAGGCGAATGGTTGGTGCACCGTGCAGTGATTGAAGGTCAGCCGACAAAAAATCTGCTGGTGCCAATGGTGGCAAAAGCGTTAGCAGGTCTGCCAATTCCGAAAACGATGCGTTGGGGCGATAAAACCGAGCAGTTTGTTCGTCCGGTGCATACTGTTACCCTGCTATTAGGCGGCGAGTTAATCGAAGGCGAGATTTTAGGCATTGCCAGCGGTCGTACTATCCGTGGGCACCGTTTCTTAGGCGAACCGGAATTCCAAATCGAACACGCTGATCAATATCCGCAACTGTTAAAAGAAAAAGGTTCGGTAATTGCTGACTTCAACGAGCGTCGTGCGACCATTCTTGCAAAATCGCAAGAAAAAGCGACCGCTCTCGGTGGTGTGGCGGATATCGAAGATGACTTGTTAGACGAAGTAACTGCATTGGTGGAATATCCAAATGTGCTGACCGCTAAATTTGAAGAGCGTTTCTTGGCGGTGCCGGCGGAGGCTTTGGTGTATACGATGAAAGGCGACCAAAAATACTTCCCGATCTACGATAAAGACGGCAAATTGTTACCGCACTTTATTTTCGTGTCTAATATCAACCCAGAAGACCCGACAGCGATTATTGAAGGTAACGAAAAAGTAGTTCGTCCACGTTTGTCTGATGCGGAATTCTTCTTTAATACCGATAAAAAACAGCGTTTAGAAGATCTATTACCACGCCTTGAAACGGTATTATTCCAGCAACAATTAGGCACATTATTGGATAAAACCAAGCGTATTCAATCCCTTGCAGGCGAAATTGCCGACCAAATCGGGGCGGATAAAGCGAAGGCGGAGCGTGCTGGTTTATTATCGAAATGCGACCTGATGACCAATATGGTATTCGAATTTACCGACACCCAAGGCGTAATGGGTATGCACTATGCCCGCCACGATGGCGAAGACGAAGAAGTGGCAGTCGCATTGAATGAGCAGTATATGCCACGTTTTGCTGGCGATAATTTGCCGAACAGCTTAGTGGCCAGTAGCGTGGCACTTGCAGATAAATTCGATACGCTCACTGGTATTTTCGGTATTGGTCAAGCACCGAAAGGCAGCGCCGATCCATTTGCTTTACGTCGTGCGGCATTAGGGGCATTGCGTATTATCGTGGAGAAAAATCTGTCATTAGATTTAGCTGACTTAGTGAAAAAATCCGCGGCATTGTTTGGCGATAAATTAACTAACGCAAATGTGGTTGATGATGTAGTGGACTTTATGCTCGGTCGTTTCCGTGCGTGGTATCAAGATGAAGGAATTGCGGTCGATGTGATTCAAGCGGTATTGGCACGTCGTCCAACTCGCCCAGCAGATTTTGACGCTCGTGTGCGTGCGGTATCGCACTTCCGTAGTCTTGAAAGTGCTGAAGCACTAGCCGCTGCGAATAAACGTGTAAGTAATATTTTAGCGAAAGCAGATATTGCAATCGGTGAAGTTAATTTGACCGCTTGTGTTGAGCCTGCGGAAAAAGCATTGGCGGAGGCGGTAATTGCCTTACAAACTAAAGTGAAACCATTTATTGAGAAAGGCGAATACACAGTGGTGTTGGATGAGCTTGCAAGCCTGCGTCAGCCTGTGGATAACTTCTTCGATAATGTGATGGTAAACGCAGAAGATGAAAAACTTCGTCAAAACCGTTTAGCGATTTTAAATACGCTACAAGGCTTGTTCCTACAAGTGGCGGATATTTCGTTATTACAATAATTTGTAAAATTTGCTTAGAAATAGACCGCTTGCAAGCGGTCTATTTTTTATCAAGTGTACACAACCATTAAAACTAAGAAATAAAAGAATAATAGGAATTTGGCGGAATTTTGCGGACGTAAGTGGGCGGAAGTATTGAAAAACGGGGCTTTTTAATGAAAGCCCCTTTGTTTTATTTGAAGAAAAGTAAAACTAAGAAAAAAATAATGAATTGTGGGGAAATTGCAAAATCAACCATAAAAACTAAGAAATTTAAACTATTTTTTAAGTAGTGTTTAAATGGCGTTTAAACTAAAGAATGCCCGTTGTGTACCACTTGCCCGATGATTTGTAGGTTTTGGGCTTCGTCTGTTGTGATTTTAATTGGCTCGTACTCTTCTTTGTTATCTGAAATCAGTTCTACTCCATCCCACAATACTTTCACACGCTTCACCCATACGCTGTCGCCATTCTGCACAAGGTAGATATTATTACCTCTTACTTCTTTATGTTTAAAAGAAACTAACATCTGGTCGCCATCTGCGATGGTTGGGTGCATTGAACGCCCGCCAGCCCAGAATACTCCGCAATATTCCGCCTGAACGCCTAATTTTTGCAGTAATTCGCTGGAGTAAGGCTCTTGCCCGTCCGGTTGGGTTACGCCCTCGTTAAAGCTACCAAAACCTGCTGAAACATTGATAGAGAAAAAACTATCAATCATTGAAATCATTTCGTTTTCAGCCTTTTCCATTCTCTCAAATGCTTTTTCTGCAATGCTTTGTGTGGCTTTCGATTGATTTCCTTTTCCTGTTGCAAGCCATTCTAAATTCACATTTAAAACTTCAGAAATTTTAATTAAGTTGGTTCTTGATGGATCAGCCTCTCCTTTTATCCATCTTGTTACTGTTGGTGGCGAAACCTCAAGTTTTTGAGCAAATGCCGATACATTTCCCCCATATTGAGAAATCAAACTTTGCATTCTTTTTGAGAATTCCTGATCGTAAATGTTTGGTTTAGCCATCTTTTACGTTTCCTCTATAAAACTTTTACCTGTAAAACATAAACGTAACTGTTTGATTTAATTAAAAATAAAAACATTTACGCAATTATTTTAATATTTTTTAACATTTACGTTTGACTTTAAATAACTTTTACGTTTTAATACACACATCAAATAGATAAAAAGGAGTGTATCAAATGAGTGTATTTAGCGACGTTAAAAAAACCGCACAGAGTGATTGGCATCGAGCCGATATTCTTGCGGAACTTCGTAAAAAAGGTTGGTCACTTCGTTCTTTGGCAAAAGCAGGCAATGTTAGTCATAACACGCTGAAATCGGCTTTAGATAAGCCTTACCCAAAGATGGAACGTTTAATCGCTAATGCGATTGGCGTTGCTCCAGAAATTATCTGGGCAAGGCGAAATGCAGAACGAATTGAACGTAATCGACGACCAACTTTAACGAATAAGTTTTAATTCTACCCATAAAAGTTACAAAAAGGAACATTTATGGAAAAACTAAGTTTAAAAACGCACTATTCGGTGGCTGAATTATTAAGTTTTAAGTTATCTAGCTTGCCGAGTGCTCATAAAAATGTATTAGAAAAAGCCGTTAGGGAAAACTGGCAATCTCAAAAACGGCAAGGACGTGGCGGTGGTGTTGAGTATGCTTTCAGCACACTCCCCCTAGAAATCCAACAAGAAATTTTGCTGAAAACTGCCCCACAGCAAACCGCAGTGGAAGTGCGAAAAATCGAAGAAATTCGACCGCTTGCAAGCAATGAGTTGTGGCAGATGTGGGACGAAGCCTCAGTAATGGCTCAAGAAAAAGCGAAAGCTAAGCTCGGTGCAATGTTTGCTATAGCGAGTTTAGTCGAAACAGGCACGAACTTACTGCAAGCGATTGAAATGGTGGCAGGTAAGCAAAATGCAGAATTACAGCGTGGCGAAAAACCACTGACTGTTGGCTCTTTAAAAAATTGGTGGTATCGGGTGAAAGATGCTCCCCGTCAAGACTGGTTGCCGTTAATGCTCTGCAATAGTGGTAAAGCCAGTAAAAACGTGGCGGAAATGAGTGAAGAGGCTTGGAAGTTTTTCAAAAACAGTTACTACAGCCGAGAGCAACGTACCTTTAACCACTGCTATCAAATTTTAAAAGAAACCGCTGCTTTACAGGGTTGGGTTATTCCTGCCGTCTCTAGCCTAAAACGCAAAATGGAGCGAGAGGCCAGCCAAATTGAGGCAACTTATCGTAGAGGCGGCACTTATGCAATGAGCCGACTTTATCCATCACAGGTGCGAACAGTGGCAATGCTACAAGCGATGGAATGGATTAACGGCGACGGCTATCAACACAATGTATGGGTACGCTTTCCTGACGGCGAAATCAAACGTCCAAAAAGTTGGATCTGGCAAGATGTCCGCACCCGTAAAATTTTGGCGGCAAGAACGGATAAATCAGAGAACACCGACACTATTCGCCTTGCCTTGTTAGATGTTATCAGCCGTTACGGCTTACCGAAACATTTAACCATTGATAACACTCGTGCGGCAGCGAATAAGAAGATGACAGGCGGCATTAAAAACCGTTACCGCTACACCGTTAAAGAAGATGAAGTGCAAGGGATTATCCCAGCTCTCGGCATACAGCTACATTGGACAAGTATTCAATTTGGCAAAGGACGAGGGCAAGCCAAGCCCGTTGAGCGTGCCTTTTCACACGGCGGTTTAGGCGATTATGTGGATAAGCATATTTTATTGGCAGGGGCTTACGCTGGGGCAAATGCTTATGAAAAGCCTGATTATGACGGCAAAAACGGTTCAGAGCAGCCTGTCGATTATGCCACTTTTATTATGGCGTTAGAACAAGGCATTGCACAGTGGAACAACGTGGAAAACCGCCTAAGTGAAATCTGTGCAGGGCAAATGAGCTATGAACAAGCCTTTGAACGAGATTGGGCAGAGGCTGAAAAACGCCCTATTACGCAATCACAACTGCGTATTCTGCTCACGTTACACGAAGAGGCAACATTAAAGCCAGACGGCACATTCAAACTGAATGCCGGCAAGATTGGCAGTAATAAAAACCGTTATGAGTGTGTAGAGCTGATTGGTTCGCAACATCATAAAGTGGTGGTGCGATATGACCCAGCCGATCTCCATAACAAAGTGTGGGTTTATGCACTGACAGGCGAATACCTAGGCGAGGCACAGGCAACGGAGAAAGTTGGTTTCGGCGATAGCCAAGCAGGGCGTGAATACAACCGCAAAATGCGTGAATGGGTTCGCAATCAAGAGAAAGCGATTAAAGCCCGAATGGCAGCAGAAGAGATGGAGCTATCGAATTACCACCCTGATGTGGAATTTGAAGAACGGTTTATGGAAGTGCTAAATGATTTTGCCAAAGAGCCGAAAGCCCCAATCGAGGCGGAAATCGTAGAAGAACATTTATTCGACTTCAACGCCGTCCGTAAATCGGAAACAGTAGTTGAAACAGAAGAAATCAGCGAGTTTGACCAAGCCTTTATGCGAGGCGTGTCAATGCTAAAACGGACAAAATAACGAGGCTTTAAACGTTATTTAAACATTTAAAGCCACATTTAAACAGGGTTTAAACCCCTCTTAAGGAGTTACAAATGAATATTCAGGTAAATCATAAATGTGATGAATCTCTTTACCATTCTCATCAAGAAATGGCGAAGGCACAGGCATCTTATCGCACCAAACGGGTACATCGTCTAAAAGCTGATTTAGATTACTTAAAAAACTCAGAGAAGTATCAGCAACTTTCTGAGCTGACGAAGTCCGAAGCGTTTCAAGCTCTAGTAGCCTATTTTGAACCACTAATGAGCCAGTTACCAACCGCCAGTAAGCGTAAACCAATACCAATGAACGATGATCTTTTAGCTCACTTTTTATCTTTTTGCGTTCTTTCTCTGGAAGAGCGTAGACAGACAGCCAATAAGGGCGATAAGTGCTTTCTTCCTGTTCAAGATATTTATCAATGCCTATCTTTGATTTTATTAAAACAGAAAGTTTCTCAAAGTCCTCGGTCTGCCAGCCTTTAAAACAAATATCAAAGGCATATTCAGCAGCACCTTCTAACTCTTGAGCATCAAAGTCAGTTGGCAATTTTAATAAGTTAAACATACATCCTCCAAATAAAAGACGGGACACTATTATGACACTAATCGACCAAATCAAACAACATATCGCCGATAACGGCATATCACAGGCAAGACTTGCCAAAGAAAGTGGGATTAACGCAGGGGCATTATCCGCCTATTTAAACGGTAACTACCAAGGCGATATTGCAAATTTAGAAGCAAAATTGACCGCTTATTTTGAGAAAAAAGAAGTGCAAGCTCGTGAATTTGTAGAAGCACCGGCATTTATCGAAACCGCAACGGCTCGCCAAATTTTTAAAACGTTGGAATTTGCCCAAATCGCTAACTGTATGGCAACCGTTTATGGAATGTCGGGCGTAGGCAAAACCAAAGCCATTCAGGAGTTTAAAAAAGGTCGGGCTAATGTGTGGCTGGTTACGGCAAGCCCAAGCCGTGCAAGTTTAAGTGAGATTTTATACGAAATTGCCCTAGAGCTTGGCTTATCTGATGCACCACGCCGTAAAGGCACATTATCACGCTTAATTGCACGCAAAATCACAGGCACAGAAGGCTTGCTGATTATTGATGAAGCCGACCACTTACCTTACGAGGCGTTGGAAGAACTCCGCATTATGCAAGAAGAAGCAAATATCGGTTTAGTGCTGGTGGGTAACGACAAAGTGTACACCCGAATGAAAGGCGGCATTAGCCCCCACCACGAATATGCCAGATTGTGGAGCCGAGTGGCAAAAAATACCAGTATCCAAAAAACCAAACAGGCAGACACCAAAGCGGTTGCCAAAGCGTGGGGATTAGATAGCGACGAAGATGCACTCAAAGTAATGCAAAGTATTACCGAAACTGGTGGCGGTTTGCGAATTTTAACCCAAACCCTACGCCTTGCCGGAATGGTGGCGAAAGGATCGGAAACCCTAATTACCGCTGATTTAATTATCAAAGCCCGTCAAGAATTGCTTGGCAAAGGAGAGTAACAATGAAACGCCTAAAACCAAAACACAGCATTAACCGCACCAACCAAGTGGCGTGCAAATTCTTAAAACAGACGCAAAAAGCGATTATTCAGCTAAATAGCCTTGGCTTTACGGTGCTAAACATTGATTTTACCCGCATTAAACCACGCATTGAGGTTGAGCTCGGTAACAACAAACATATCGCACAAACCTTGATTTATGAAGGCAAAGCATACCGCTACAGCTTCGGCAAAAGCGAAGATTTAGGCAGATGGGAAGGCTATTACACAATGCTGGAAGGCATAAGGGTGTGGTGGCGACAAGCAGCAATTAACTAACTAGGAGAAAACAATGGCAAAACAAACTACTAAAACCCGAATGAAATCAGCAACGCAAAGTGCGATTTATCAAAGCCGAGATGAAGTGCAAAGTGCAATTAAAGAAATCGGCGATAAACAGCGAGAGCTATTGCGATTAAGCACCGAAATGAATGATGAACTGGCAGCTATTTCGGAACGCTATGCCCCGTTATTAGAAACCATTAAAGATGACCTAAAACCAATGCAAAAAGGTGTACAGATGTGGTGTGAGGTGCATCGTAATGAATTAACCGATAACGGCAAATGCAAAACAGGCTCATTTATTACAGGCGAAGTGCAATGGCGAGTAAAACCGCCGTCAGTAAGCGTGCGAAATGCGGAAAGCGTAATTGAATTATTAGAAAACTTTGGACTACACCAATTTATCCGCACCAAGCAAGAGGTAAACAAAGAGGCAGTTTTAACCGACCCACAAGCGGTAGCTGCGATTGAGGGCATTAACATTAAATCTGGCGAAGAAGAATTTATTATCAAGCCGTTTGAGCAGGAAATTTAAAGCCCATTTAAAAGCCCTTTAAACCTCGCTTTGAGGGGCTTTAGTAATGTGTTTTAAACCGACAGGAGAAAATATGAAACTGAAACCAACAGAGGCGAAATTTAATCGCTATCAACATTATGCCGAGAAAGCAGCAGAAGCTGAACGTAAGGGCAATTATGAGGAGGCAAAAGACAACTGGGAAGTTGCAAAACTATCAGCAAAAAAGACCGCTAACCGTGATTGGGCGGAGCAACGAGCTGAATTTTGTAAAAGAATGCACCAAAGACCGTTTGAGGAGGATAAATGATGACCGAAAGAGAAAAAAGCGAGCTTAACAGTCAGTTAAATGAGGCGGTAATGCAACTTATACAGGCTCAAAAGTATTTAAACCAGCGTGATTTTATTCGCAGCGGTGTGCATCTTAGTACAGTGCAGGATATGTTACCAAAGGTGCATTTAAAGTTATTTACGGCTAATCGTAAACTGCATACACATTAACAACCAAACTAGGAGTTAAAAATGAAAAACAGTGATTTTATCCAAATGAACCAATGCCATATTTTCAGCATTAAGTTCCCCACTGACAATATCAGAGAGGTATTAGAACAAGCAGAAATTGATTTGGGCGATAGCCATACCCAAGTGGAGATTGTGAAAAATCCGATGACCGGTAATAAAGTGCAAGAACTTGAAAATGGCTTGTTCTTTACGATGAGAACCACTTTTAAGAAAGTTACCAAGGAGTTGCTGACCGCAAAAATTTATGAGTTAAAACAAGAGTTCAAGGCTCGCCCTGATTTAGTGCCACCCAGCAATGAAAAAGAATGGCGTATCCAAGCCGAATTGGAACTCTTTCATATGGTGCCGTTTTCATCTGAGCTAGTAAATATCTTTTATAGCCCCGAAAAAGAACTATTGATAACGAATAGTCGCTCTAAACACAGCAAATTAGCACTTCATCATTTGATTAAATTATTTGGTTTAGCCGGATTTAGAAGTGTGGTGGTATCAGATGAAAAACTCGGTTTAAACACACGTCTAAAAGATTACTTATCTGAAGGTAAGCCGATGTTTAAATTCTTAAATTTTGAACACGAGACTACGTTAGGTAATCGTGAAGAAAGTGATGAAACATTTTTGACTTGTCGCCACCTAGATAGCGAAAAAGGGAAAAATAAAGCACTTGAAGCATTAAATAACGGCTTTAGAGTGCAATCCGCAAAAATGCGATATGACGAAGGAAATTTTCCCGTGCATTTTAAGTTGGACGGTAATTTAAAAATCCGTTCAATGCGTTTTGTTGAATATGGTGATGTAAGCAAACAGTTAAACGCTCCAAATTTTGCCGGTAAATCCCTTGCTTTTACTGAGTATTTGGAAAGCCAATTCAGTGCATTGTTAAAAATTGCAGGTGATACGGTATTGGAATTTGTGGACGAAACCAAATTGGAGAGTTTTGTTTAAAACCCATTTACAGCCCTTTTAAATCTCCCCCTAGCCCCCTCTTTATTAAAGAGGGGGAATGAAGAAGAAAGGGTTGAATAATGTGTTTTACAGGAGAAAACAATGACAGATAAAGCCAAACTAATACAGCTGATCCATATTGCCAAATCACAGCTGGCAATGGACGATTTGAGCTACCGAGAGCTACTCAAACGGCTGACAAATAAAACCAGCTCAACAAAATGCACGGTGGTGGAATTACACAAGATTTTGCACGAATTACAGGGTAAAGGAGCAAAAGTAAAATATTTTGTAAAACGTGGCAAAAAACCGACCGCTTACAGCCCTGCCACTGGTGAAACCAAAGTGAAAAGTGAGATCGTGCATAAAATCCGTGCTATTTGGATTACGATGGGCAAACACGGCTTTTTACGTGATAGCAGTGAGCAAGCCTTAAATGCTTATGTAAGAAAAGTAATTAACAAAAACCGCTCAATATTAGTGCTAAATGTAGGAGCTTTAGACGGTAATGATGCCGTTAAAATACTTGAAATTCTGAAAAAGTGGCATATGCGGGTGATGAAAAAGGCATTGGAAGAAAAAGGTTTTCTGGCAGTTGGAAAAGATTACGATTTAATGGTGGTGGCTTACAATGAAACTATGTAGATGCCCAGTTTGCCATAGTGATATACATTTAGAATCTCTAGTCGAAGATGAAGCAGGGCGTGAATTACTCGGTAAAATCAGCCAATTAACGCACGGTGTAGCTCAACCGTTGGTAAATTACTTAGGCTTATTTAAGCCACTAAAAAGCAACCTTAACAACGCCCGTGCGTTGAAGATTTTAAACGATGTATTAGATCTATACCCTTGCTCGCTATTATTGGCTCAAGCCTTATCGGAGACTGTTGCAAGTATACGTAAAAAACGGCAGCAAGCCTTGCAAACAGGGCAAAAAATCGAACCGCTTAATAGCCATAACTATTTGAAATCGGTTTATGAAACTCAGAAAGTGCATTTTGCCGTCGTGCGAACAGGGAAAACAGAAAATGAAACCGTAAAAGCCGAGCAAGCTAAATTAGAAAAAATCCGCAACGCCATTGCTTATGTGCAGCGGTATATTGATTTAGGGCGAGAGGAAGTTGTAAAAGATAGTCCTGAATATCAGATTTGGTTAGCCCATAACCCCAAATAACACAAGCCACCGGAAGGTGGCTTTTTAACTTTTTGAAAGTGCGATAAAACCTGATTTAAACAGGCTTTAAACGGGTTTTAAGATTGAGTTTAAAAAAATATTTCACAAAATAGAAATGGTTTTTTATACAATAATCGAAAATGGTTTTTGGATAGGAAATAAACAATGGAATTAGTGGATATTTTTGAAGAAAAAGCCCCAGAAGTGTTAGCCGATTTAGCCAAGCATATTGAAACGGAATTAGAAGAAAAACATCAATTTAGCCCCGAACAGGCAAAACAGGTAGGCATTGATATTGCACAGCGGATTGCTCAAAACTGGGGTGGAGAGGTAATTTATATCCCTCGCAATTTATTGATGGCTCTTAATGAGCGAGATATGAAAATTTATAATGAATTTAATGGCAACAACCACAGAGAGCTGGCTCGTAAGTATAGCGTGTCAATGCAATGGGTGTATAAGATTGTTAAACGTATCCATAAAGATGAAATTGCCCGTAGGCAGATAAATATGTTTGAAATGTAAATTATTTTTCATCGCCCTGATCTTTTTCAGGGCTTTTTGTTTATAATTCTCTCAAATAATATAGTCGGAAGGGATTATGAAAGCAGAGATTACTGAGTTAAACAATCAAAATAGCCAATATGAAGATCCTATTGAATTATCAAAGTCAAATTTACTGGTTATTGTTTTTGCAAAAACAAAAAGCCCTTATTTTAAAATGGCACTATCTATTGCTTCTGGAGCACTAAAATTTTCATCATATGAGTTAGATAAAGATACTATTTATACGAGTGTATTTGGTAGAACACCTGAACAAGCCGCAAGAGCCTTACTTTTATTACGTTATGTTGATGGATGGACTACTAAACAAATTTTTATTGCTGGGCGATTATATACAGGCTCAGGTTATTATAGCTTAGGTTCAATATTAGAGTGCTATCAAAGTGCTTGCCAATGCCTCAATGCAAAATCGCATTGCTTATCTTTAACAAATAAATTATTTAAGGATGCCTATTATAGGACTCAATCTATTTATTTAGTGCTGTCAGATAGCGATCGACCTAAAGAGCAACCAGAAAAAAGCTATGTTATCCCGTGTAAAAAGCTCGAAAACCATCCAATAGAGAGGGGAGAATACTTTGGTTCTTGGAAAGAACAAATACAGGCTCTTGCTGTAGAAAATAACGTTGATTGGTGTCCATTATTTAATCTAGACTATTTTAGACAATATGAATAACTAGACTTCATATTCTTTAAACCAGTTTAAAATCAATTTAACGCCTATTTTACTAAACTCCGGTTATCAAGTAATCCTTAATAACCGGAGTTTTTTATGTCTCAACATCTTACCTTTCGCCAAATTTTTGACCGCTTAATCGGACACGAGGGCGGTTATGTCAATCACCCACAAGACCCGGGTGGAGAAACCAACTGGGGGATTACCAAACGCACTGCTGTCGCTAACGGTTACATTTCGGCAATGAAGAATATGACCCGTGAGCAGGCTTTCAATATCTACCAAAAAGCCTTTTGGCAACGCTATAAATGTGAGCAATTTACGCCATCTTTAGCCTATCAATTCTTTGATGCTGCGGTTAATCACGGCTTGGGTAATGCTAGTCGTATGCTACAGCGTGCAGCAGGTGTGGTTGATGACGGCATTATCGGCAACATTACCCTACAAGCTATTAACTCCAAATCTGAAAGTGATCTTTTAATGTTGTTTAACGCCGAACGTCTGAAGTTTTATACGAAATTACGTAATTTCTCAACCTTTGGTAAAGGCTGGGTAAATCGTGTAGCGGGCAACTTGGAATATGCAGCACAAGATAATGAGGTTTAAAAATGACAAAACTACTTAAAGAACTACTCTCAACCAATGGCACACTTTCTACCACCAGCACCGTACAGTTTATCGGCACATTATGCGTGTTTGGTTTGATGATTTATGCCGTAGTAACGCAACAATCTTACGCTGAGAGCCTATTAAATCACGTCTTAATTTATCTTTTCGGTGCAACTACTGCTAAAGGAGTGGTAACAAGTTATCAAGCTAAAATTAAGGGGGCTTTAAATGAACACATTGCTGGCATTGTTAAAACTGGTCAAGCTAATTAAACGCTTTTTTGCGTGGTTAGGAAAATTAGGGAAACGTAAATGAAATATTTAAAGAAAGTACGTAAACGTTGGCAGTTATGGCAATTTTATCGCCAACAACCCGAACTTAAAACTCGGCATAACCTTTTAAGAGAAGCAATTAAGCAAGGGATTGAAAACCCAGTCGGACGTGCAAGAAAGGGGCGAACATAATGGATTTACTGACTTCTTTTTGGGAATTTATCCGCACAAACTTTGGTGTAATTTCGACTTTTATCGCCCTTATTGTCGGGGCGTTCTGGTTGAAAATGGATAGCAAATACGCCAAGAAAAACGATGTAGGGCAACTGCTGGAAGTGGCAAAAAGCCACGATAACCGCCTTACGATGCTAGAAAACAAGGTGGAAAATCTACCTAGTGCAGTTGATGTGGAAAGAATAAAAACATTGGTAACTGATGTAAAAGGCGATACTAAAGCCACCTCAAAACAGGTGGATAGTATCAGCCACCAGTTGAGTTTACTGCTAGAAGCAAAATTAAAGGAATGATGAGATGGCATTAAAAGAGCTATTAACCCAAGACCAACGGCTTGTAATTTTACGCTCCCTTGCTGAAGCCGGTTACGACGCTAATGAATCCATTATTAGTGATTGTTTAGATTTGTATGGGCACGATATTAGCCGTGATTTAATCCGCACCCATTTAACGTGGTTGGAAGAACAAGGTTTACTTACCTTAGAGCGTTTGCGTAATGGTTATATGGTGGCGAGTATTACCCAACGTGGCTTAGATGTCGCTCAAGGACGTGTTGTGGTAGCTGGTGTTAAACGCCCACGCCCTAAAATTTAAACGCTGTTTAAACGATATAAAAGGAGCGTTTAAATGACCGAAAAAAATACTCGTGGTCGAGCATCAAAAGTGGATTTATTGCCACCCAATATCAAAACCCAACTGGCAATGATGTTGCGTGATAAGCAGTACCCGCAATCGCAAATTCTGGAAGAAATCAATGACCTAATCCGTGATTGTGGCTTACCTGATGAAATGCTGTTAAGCAAAACAGGCTTAAACCGCTATGCCAGCCGAATGGAAACGCTGGGTGCAAGAATCCGCAATGCCCGTGAAGTCGCTGAAATCTGGACGAAACAATTTGGCGAAATGCCACAAACGGATATTGGCAAAACCTTGATGGAAATGGTCAAGCAGATTGCCTTTGAAACCTCGTTGAAATTAGGCGAACAAGAAGGTGGTATTGAGCCGAAACAACTTGCTTTGCTTTCGTCGGCAATCCAACGTTTAGAACAAGCGGAAAGTTTGAGTTTTAAACGTGAGCAGGCTATCCGCAAAGAGGTGGCACAACAAGCGGCTGAAACCGCTGAAAAAGTGGTGGTGCAAGCCGGATTGTCACAAAGTACCGTCGCACAACTGAAAGCTGAAATACTGGGAATTGCCTAATGACATTACCTGAATTTATCCCCTTTGATCCGAATGAGTTATTACTTGGCTATCAAAAGCGTTGGATTGCCGATAACAGTCAGCTCAAAATTGCGGAAAAATCCCGACGTACCGGTTTAACGTGGGCAGAAGCGGCAGATGATGTGTTGATTGCCAGTCGCACCAAAGCAGACGGTGGCTCTGATGTGTTTTATATTGGCTCAAATAAAGAGATGGCTCGGGAATTTATTGATGCCTGTGCGATGTGGGCAAGTAAATTTAATCGTGCAAGCGGTCAAATTCAGGAAGAAATTTTCAATGATGAAGATAAAGATATTCTGACCTATGTGATCTACTTCTCAAGCGGTTTTAAAATCAAGGCTCTCTCCAGCAACCCGAAAAATCTGCGTGGTATGCAGGGGGTAGTGGTCATTGATGAGGCGGCTTTCCACGAATATCTTGCCGAAGTATTAAAAGCAGCGTTAGCTCTCACAATGTGGGGGGCGAAAGTACGGCTTATCTCTACCCATAACGGTTCGGACAACCTGTTTAATGAGCTGATTTTGGATAGCCGAGCAGGTAAAAAACGGTATTCAATCCACACTATTACTCTTGATGATGCTTGTGCTGAAGGCTTATATCAACGTATTTGCCAAGTTTCCAAGCAATCGTGGTCACCGGAAAAGGAACAGGAATGGATTGAAAACCTACTCAACGATACCGCAAGCGAAGAAGATGCCTTGGAAGAATACTTCTGTGTGCCGAAGTTTGGTTCAGGCTTATGGCTTTCTCGTGCCTTGATTGAGCGACAAATGAGTGAAGATACGCCTGTTATCCGTTTTACCGCTAAAGACGGATTTAGCCTAATCCCCGAACCGACCCGTTATGCAGAAATCGCCGAATGGTGTGAATTAGAACTTGAGCCGATTTTAAACCGGCTTGACCCGAATTTATTACATTTTATGGGCGAAGACTTTGCCCGAAGTGGCGATATGACCTCCCTTGTGGTGCTTGCTCAACAACAAAACCTTGTGCGAAAAGTCGCTTTTATTGTTGAGCTGGGCAATATGCCTTACAAGCAACAAGAGCAAATTGTGCTGTTTATTCTTAAACGCTTGCCCCATTTTGCCGGTGGTGCATTTGATGCACGTGGGAACGGCGGCTACCTTGCCGAGTCTGCACGAGATGAATTTAGCACCTTGATTGATTGTGTTCAGCTTTCCGAAAAATGGTATCGGGAACACACCGCACCATTTAAGGCGGCATTGGAAGACGGCGAGTTGGAAGATATACCGAAAGATGCGGATATTTTGGCTGATTTGCGATCATTTCAAGTGGTTAAAGGCGTGCCACGCATACCGGACAAACGCACCAAAAGTGCAGACGGCAAAAACAAACGCCACGGCGATACTGCAATCTCGTTACTGTTGGCACATTACGCCAGCCGTCAGTTAGTGCAAATGCCGGTTGCACCGGTAAGCCGAAAACCACGACGTAGCCGAAAATTAAGTGAAGGATATTAACAATGGCGAAAAAGAAAAACTTGATCACGGAAATTGCCACCCGAGCAAGAAGTATTGATTACTGGGCATTTGGCTATTACCTGCCTAACCCAGACCCAATTTTAAAACGAATGGGGAAAGACATTTCAGTTTATCGGGAATTGCTTTCAGACGGGCAAGTCCGCTCTGGTGTACGCCGTCGTAAAGCTGCAATTAAGGGCTTAGAATGGCGAATTACCACCACGAATAATGAAAAGGTGGACGAGCAGATTTACCACATTTTTGAGTGCTTGCCGATGAATAATATCATCACTGAAATGCTCAATGCGGCTTTGTACGGCTATCAAATCAGTGAAGTGGTATGGGGCGAGCGTGACGGCTTATTTGTGCCGACCCAAATTATCGGCAAAAAGCCGGAATGGTTTGTGTTTGATGAAGATAATCAACTCCGCTTTCGTACCAAAGAGGATGTGTTAAACGGAGAATTATTACCGGAAGATAAGTTCTTAATTACCACCCAAGAGGCAACACAGGATAATCCTTACGGTTTAGGCGATTTATCTCTCTGCTTTTGGGCGGCGACTTTCAAAAAAGGCGGTTTTAAATACTGGTTGGAATTTACTGAAAAATACGGTTCGCCGTGGCTGATTGGCAAACATCCACGCCAAGCACACCAAGCAGATAAAGACCGCTTGGCTGACAGCCTAGAGGCAATGATTGGCTCTGCAATCGCTGTTATTCCGGAAGATAGTACGGTCGATATTAAAGAGGCAGCCGGAAAATCGGCAAGCACCGATGCCTTTGAAAAATTCCTGAATTTCTGCAAAGCGGAGATCAATATTGCCTTATTAGGACAAAACCAAACCACCGAGCAAGAAACTAACCGAGCATCTGCCCAAGCCGGATTGGAAGTGATGGAAGATATTCGCTCGGACGACCAAGCCATTATTGAAGCAACCTTTAACACGCTTTTGCAATGGATTGTGAAATACAATTTCAGCGTGGAACAGCTGCCGACTTTTGAGTTTTACGAGCAAGAGGCAATCAATACTGAACAAGTTGAACGAGATAGAAAACTGCATGAAATGGGAGTGCGTTTTTCTAAGGCGTATTTTGAGCGTGAATATGGCTTTGAAGAGGGCGATATTGAGATGGAATCTCCCCCCGCCCCTCTTTTTCAAAGAGGGGAGCCACAATTCAGCGAGCCTCAAAACAGGCGAGTAAAAGTGCCAATGCCGGTATCGATTCTAGAACAACTGGAAAATGAAGGCGAAGGCATTGTGGACGATTGGTTGCAAGCAGTACGAGATAAATTAGCTCAAGCTGAAAGTCTTGAAGATTTTCAAAGCCAATTAGACAGCCTTATCCCAGAGTTAAGTTTTGCTGAATATGCCGATTTATTGGCAATGGCATCAACAGTTTCTGAATTAGCAGGTAAGCAATCCGTGCAAGATGAAATAAAGGCTAAACGCAATGAGTAAATTTAGCTTTGAAGAACAAGCCAAATATTTTGAGAAAAAACTCAATCTTAAAACCAACAGCTATCTCGATATTTTAGGCGAAGAACACGACTATTTTTTCGTGGTGGCTGGGGCTAATCGTAACGAAGTATTGAGCGAATTCCGTAAGGCGGTTGATGATGCCATTCACAACGGCGAAACACTGGAAAATTTCCGCAAGCGTTTTGATGAGATTGTGGCGAAAACAGGTTGGGAATATAACGGTGGGCGAAACTGGCGAACACGGATTATTTACGATACCAATGTATATGGTGCTTATAACCGTGGGCGACTACAACAACATTTAGAGCTTGCCGAAGATATGCCCTATTGGGAATATCAACACAACGACAACGCCCACCCACGCCCACAGCACGTTGCGTGGGACGGCTTAGTGTTGCGTTATGACAACCCATTTTGGAAATATCACTACCCGATTAAAGCCTACGGTTGCCATTGCACGGTGCAAGCGTTAGATGATTTTGACCTTAAACACGACGGCAAAAAAGTCAGCCCGACACCGGAAATTGAATTTGAGCAAAAAACGGTAGGCGTACGAACTGGCAACCCAAGAGTAGTTACTGTCCCTAAAGGGGTGGATGTCGGCTTTACTCCGCATAATTTTGATAATATTAAAGCTGGACGAAATGCGAGCATTGATAGTGTGTTAATGCAAAAGCTAGCCAGTGCTGAACCTAAATTTGCCAGTTTATTAGTGGAAAATGTGCTACAGCGGCCACAAGCGGTGCTAATGTTAAATGCTGCAATGAAAGAAATGGTGGATACGGTCGCAAGCGAAAAAATAGCCCGTGGGCAAATGAAATATGTGGGCGTGCTATCGGAAGATGTGATTGATAAATTAACCGCCCTTGATAAAACGCCCCAAAGTGCAGTAATTGCGGTGCGTGATAGCGATATTCTACACGCCTTACGAGATAGCAAACAGAATCAAGGAATTAGCTTGCCAGTAGAGTTCTGGGAGCAACTGCCAGAAAAACTACGAACCCCGCAGGCAATTCTGTTGCAATCGAAAGAACAACAACGAAACAAAAATGCCTCTGATGCTTTATTGTTTATCTATGAAACTGAAAAAGGTAAGGTGGCTATAAAAATGGATTACGAAGTAAAGATAAAAGATATGGCTAGTGGTAAAAAAACAAACCATAAATTAAATATGATTGCAACGGGCAGTGTATTTAAAGATACAACGGCGTTGTACGATTTTGAATTGATAGGGGGAAGTTTAGATTAAACTCACAGGTTTGCCTGATTCGAACAGGATAATACCCCTTTTACAGCGTAACCTTTCCAGTAGGAAACCCCCTGTGAGTAAAGTTACTATACGCCTAAATTATTTTTTTATCAACAATAAGAAATTCAAAATAAATTAGCAACCATGATTAAAATCACACTTAATGACACACAAGTGGTCAATGCTTTGCAAAAAATTGCCAGTCAGCTTGAGCAACCTCGGCGACTGTATGGGATTTTAGGGGAAACCTTAAAGAAAATTCATACTGCTCGCTTTAAGGCTGAACAAGAACCCGATGGAAAACATTGGCAACCGTTAGCTGATAGCACGCTTGCCTTAAAACGCAAGCGGGGCAAATCTACCAAGATTTTGCGACAAGATGGCTATCTTGCTGATAAAACCGCTTACAATGTGTTAAATGATGGCATCGAATTTGGTTCAGCTGAAATCTATGCCCGTTTACATCAATTCGGAGGTAATGCAGGACGAGGTAAGAAGGTGACTATACCGGAACGTCCATGGTTGGGTGCAGGTAACAAAGATGAACAATTACTTTTGCGTAAAGCTGAACACCATTTGAGCCAAATTATTAGTAGGATGGGGAAATAATCAAATTTAACGCATAGAAATACCTCTGTGCGTTTTTATTTTCTATTCGCCTGATTATTCGGTTAGAAAAATTTAAACGCTTGCAGAGCGATTTAAACGGCATTTAAACGGTATTGCATATTGCGATAAATTTCCTTTTCTTAAAATCCTTTCAAAAAATCTTTAAATTAGTTTAAAAGCTATTCCCCCGTTCATTCCTTATTATTGCCCCATAACGGAGGCAATATGACCCAAATCGAAATTTTTAAAGCTGGTAAACGTTATGACGCCAATGGCGTTTTAATGGACATTACCCCAGAAATGTTACAGCAGACTGTTGCTACATATAATCCAGAATTTCACGAAGCACCGCTTGTAATAGGACACCCGAAATCAAACAACCCTGCTTGGGGGTGGGTAAAAGCTCTCTCACTTGAGGGCGATGTGTTGAAAGCTGACGTGGATCAACTAGACACCGAATTTTCAGAAATGGTCGCCACTGGCAAATTCAAAAAAGTGTCGGCTGCGTTTTATTTACCTGATAGCCCTAATAACCCACATAAAGGCGTGCTATCGCTTCGCCACGTTGGGTTTCTAGGGGCGATGCCACCGGCGGTGAAAGGCTTAAAGCAGGTGGAGTTTGCCGAAGACGATGAGTTTGTTGAGTTTTCGGAATGGGGACAAGCCAATCTATTTAGCCGTTTGCGTGATTGGCTAGTCAGCAAATTTGGTGTTGATGAGGCAAATAAAGCCCTTCCGCCACACGAAGTGGACTGGTTAAAAGAAGATGCAATGCGTGAACAAATTATTAAACAGGTGCAAGCCGAACAGGTAACGCCTGAACCGATTTTTAACGAACCCGCACAACCAGAAGGAGAACCTGAAATGAGTGCAGAAGAGAAAGCAGAGCTTGAACGTTTAAAAGCTGAAAACGATAAGTTAAAAGCCGAAAAAGCCCAAGCTGAAGCTGAAAAACGAGAAGCAGATTTAGCTGAAGAAAAGGCTGAAAATGCTGAATTTTGCGAAGGCTTAGTAAAAGAAGGCAAGCTCGCCCCAGTGGTAAAAGAGGCGTTTGTACAGGCTTTAAATAACCTTTCAGAACTTAAAGCTGGCCGTGAGCCTGAGTTTAACGAAGGTGAAGATGTACTTTCACAGTTTAAGTCTGCACTTTCGCAATCGCCACAGATTATTCAGTTTGGTGAGCAAGCAACGGCTGATAAAGCTAATCCGCAAGAAAATGATGTAGTGCAATATGCTGAAGGTACTGCCCTAGAAGCGATTGAAATGGATAGAGCTATTCGCTCTTATATGAAAGAACATAATGTTGGCTATGTTGCCGCATTTAACGCAATCAACTCATAAGGAATATTTATGACAACTCAAACAACATTACAAGCACATCGTGTTGTTGACCCTGTTTTAACTGAATTAGCACAGGGTTATTACAACCTTAATATGATTTCTGAAGTTTTATTCCCGGTAGCAGAAACAGAAAAAGAAGGTGGAAAAATCCCAACTTTTGGTCGCCTCGCATTCCGTTTGCAAACAACTAAGCGCGAATTACGTGGTGCATCAAACCGTTTAACACCTGAAGATATCGGTTCATTAACAGTTGTATTGGAAGAAAATGATATTGAATATCCGATTGATGTACGTGAAATCAATGATGCTGAAGGTGTTTATCCATTACGTCAATATGCGACGAACGTTACTCAAGACGTTATTGCATTAGGCCGTGAGAAACAATGCGCCGACCTTGCATTAAATGAAGCAAATTATGATACAGATCATAAAGTAACATTATCTGGAACATCTCAGTTTAATGACCCTGAAAGCGACCCGATTGCAGCCATTAAAGCTGGTATTCGTGCCGTGAAACGTTCTACAGGTCGTAAGCCGAATGTCTGTGCTATTTCTGGTGATGTATGGGAAGTTTTAAGCGAGCACCCTAAAGTATTAGACAAAATTAAATACGTTAGCACAGCGGTTTTAGCGCCAGAAGACTTTGCAAAACTAATCAAGATTGACAAAGTAGTTGTGGGTGAAGCTGTTTACGAAACAGGTGGGCAATTATCCGATATTTGGTCAAAAGCAATTGTACTTGCTTATGTAGCACCAGCATCAAATGAATCAAAACAAAACATTTATGAACCATCTTTCGGTTATACCGTACGCCGTAAAAAAGGTTTGTATGTTGATTTATATACTGAAAATGGCGGAAAAGTTGAAATTGTGCGTACAACCGATATTCACAAGCCTTATATCGTCGGTAAAGCAGCTGGTTATTTAATTAAAAATTGTATTGCTTAATTAAGTAATGTTTAAGGGTGTATAGCTACACCCTTATAAAACTAACTAAACAGAAGGAAATACTATGCCTAAATATACTGTACTTAACACCCCTATGTTACACAACTGCAAACGTTATGAAATTGGTGCAGAAATTGAATTAACAGCAGAGAAAGCCGAAAACAATGCTATCAACTTAAAAGCGGTAGAAACTGCACCTAAAAAGTCAGAACCGCCTAAAGAGCCAGAACCGCCTAAAGAGCCAGAACCAACTACAGATGAACCCCCTAAAGAAGATGATAAATCTGAAACTAGTGAGCCTGATGCGGTAACGGAAGATGACGTAAAACTCGCTGAAGAAAAAATCGCACAAGCAGAAAAAACAAAAGGCAAGAAAAAATAATGTATATCCGGATTGATGAGCTACTGACCGATTTTAGTCGCAAGATTATTGTGCAGCTCAGTAATGATGAGCCGACAGCAACCGAGCCAAATTTAAAGGTGCTTGAAAAGGCTGTTAAAGTTGCCAATGAACGTATCGATGCAGCGTTACGCTCTCGCTACACCTTACCGCTTTCGGAAGTGCCAACGCTTATCAATCAGCACGCATTAGCCCTTGCCCGCTATTGGCTTTATGCACGTCGTCCCGAAACTAAAATGCCAGATACGGTCGAAAAGACCCATCAGCAAGCGGTGAAAGAATTGGAACAAATTGCAAACGGTAAACTCCATTTGGGAATTGCCGAAAGTAAGACGGAACAATCGGACGACTTGCTACCTGATAACAATGAATATGAAGTCCGTGCGAATGCACGCATTGATACGAGCCATTACTAGATGTCAGCCACACAACCGATTTTAGAGGATATTTGCCAACATTTACGGCAAGCCTTACCCGAATGGGAAGTGGCACTCTTCCCAAATGACCCAAGCACCTATCACCTTTCGCACATTAACGGTGCGGTGTTGATTAGCTATTTAGCCAGTAAGTTTGAGAAGCCTCGCACCACGCAAGCGGTGTTACAGGTTCGCCACGTGCAAATTGCTTTAACGGTACTCACCCGTGATTTGCACAATGACGTTGGAGCATTGGATTTATTGGATAAATTGCGGTTATTTGTGGTGGGGTTTAAGCCTCAAAACTGCGGCGAGTGCTGGCTGATTGATGAATTTTTTAACGGCTCAAGCGAGGAAACTGGTGTGTGGCAATATCAGTTGATTGTGCAGACTGAAACCCAGCAAGTACAACACCAAGCGGTCGAAAATCTGCCGAAATTTACAACGGCACATCTTCGCCGAGCTGACCAGCCGGTTCGTCCGGACTTAAAACTTAAATCATAGGAGAAAGAATATGACTTTCCATCACGGTTCTGAAACCGAACGAGTAAACGGTGGCTCTGTGCCGGTATCGGTGGTTGATAGTGCTATTATCGGCATTGTCGGTACAGCCCCAATCGGTGCAGTTAATGAATTGACCGTCTGTTTAACTAAAAAAGATTTTGCTAAATTCGGCACTATTTTAGAACAAGGTTATACCCTACCGGATGCCTTTGATATTTTAGCCCGCTATGCGGCAGGTAAGGTGTATGTCGTTAATGTATTAGACCCAGCAAAACACCGAACAGAAATCACCGATGAAGTCTTAACTCAAGACTCTAACACGCTTATTGCGACCACGCAACATAAAGGTTTAATTAACTTGATTGATGTAAAAATCGGTGGACGAACATTAAGTGAGGGCGAATACAGCCTTGATTTACAAAATGGCACTATTACTTTAACAACTCTTGCTGGAGAAGAAGGACTAACCGCAAGTTATATCTACGCAGACCCAACTAAAGTTACCGAAGACGATATTAAAGGTGGCGTGGACAGCTTAACCGGAAAACGCAAAGGCTTTGAATTGTTGCGTGATGGCTTTAACTTATACGGTGCAGATGCCAAAATTCTAATCTGTCCTGAATTTGATAAAACTGCGAGCTGTGCAGCAGCGTTGGCAACCCTTGCCGACCAAATGCACGCTAAAGCCTATATTCAGCTGCCGAAAGGCACAAGCCTTTCTAAAGTCATTCAAGGGCGTGGACCAATGGGGACTATCAATGCTTCAGCAAGTAACGAGAATGTTCGCCACTTTTTCCCTTATGCGTTGGGGTCTAGTAACTCGCTTGAAAGCCTTGCCACCCACGCCGCCGGTTTGCGTATGTTGATTGATGTGGAAAAGGGTTACTGGTTCAGTACGTCTAACAAAGAGCTGAAAGGGGTAATCGGTATGGAAATGCCGCTTACTGCTCGGGTAGATGATATTCAATCGGAAACGAATAGCTTAAATGCGGTCGGTATCACGACTATTTTTAACAGTTTCGGTACAGGTTTCCGCTTATGGGGCAACCGCTCATCAAACTTCCCAACTGATACACATATTAGCAATTTTGAAGTTGCATCACGTACTGGCGATATTATTGATGAGTCTATTCGTCAAGCCGAGTTGCAATTCATTGATTTGCCGATTGATGATGCATTATTGGATAGCTTCCTTGAAACCATTGATACCTTCTTACGTACGCAAAAATCGTTGGTTGGTTATTCGGTGGGCTTAGATTACGAATATGACTTGGTTGATGCCTTTAGCCGTGGTCAAATCCCATTAGTCTATGACTATACCCCGAAAATCCCGGGTGAGCGAATCAGCAATAAATCGGTAATGACCCGTAAATATTTGGCGAACCTTGTGTCACAACGATAAGGAGAAAAATAAATGAGTATTGCAATTAACCAAATTGTAAACGCCAATGTGTATATCAATGGCAACAGCCAAATGGGCCGAGCTAACGAAGTAAAAATCCCTGATATTGAGTTTGAGGGAATTGAACACAAAGGCTTAGGATTACATGGTGTGATTAAATTGCCTGCTGGTACGAATGCGATTGAAGCAGAAATTACTTGGGATAGCTTTTATCCTGAAATCAGAGCTGTCTTGCTTAATCCATACAAAAACACTCAATTGATGATCCGCTCTAACTTGCAAGTGTTTAACTCTCAAGGCTTAGCTGCAGAAGAACCAATGGTTACAATCATGAATGTGTCAGCCGCTAAAATTGGTGGTACAGGACACAAAAATAAAGAAAATGCGGAATTTGCAGACACCTTAAATGTATTCTCTATCAAACAAACAGTGGCTGGACGTGAACTATTATTTATTGATGTGTTGGCGAATATCTACCGTGTAAATGGTGTGGATGTATTGCAGAAATTCCGCACCAATATCGGGCAGTAAATTCTTTCAAGCAGTTTAAAATCAATTTAAACGCTATTTAATTAAACTCCTTTGTGAAGTTAAACAACAACCACTCACAAAGGAGTTTTTTATGTCTGAAAAATTAGATAAACTATTAATTTTCAAAACTATTGAATTAGATTATCCAATTCAAGATGGTCATGGGAAGACCATTACAGAGTTGAAATTACGCCGTGCTAAAGCGAAAGATTTACGTAATGCTCAAAACCAGAAAAATGAGGCTGACCAAGAGTTTTATTTGCTCTCAATATTAACAGGATTAGTAATGGAAGACATTGCCGAACTAGACATTGCTGATTATCATAAACTCCAAAGTGCATTGAAAGAGATGCAAAAGGGAAAGTCAGCTTAGAGGAACTAGATAAAGCACTTGCAGATTTGATGTGGTGGTATGGCTGGCAACCAAGCGAAGTTGAAGAAATGACTTTAGAAGATATTGAACGGTGGTTAAAACAAGCTCAACGTCAAGTTAATGCTCAATATACAAAAGCCGCTGTTTAGCGGCTTTTATCTTTATTAGATTCAAGACGGAAACTATCCCAAATCTTATTTTGCATTTTACGTAATGTTGGGTTGCTGGCTTGTAAAAGTTTTGAAGGTGTTTGATTGAATTGAGCAGAATTCTTGGTCAGTTTAACTAGATATAACAAGCTTATAGTAATCACTATACCTAGTATAAATATTCCAACTATATTTGAAAATGCAATCAATCCATAAAAAGCTAAGCCCATCGTTAATGATGCAAGAACGATAGCTCCCACAATCAGAAAAACAGTATCAAAAAATTTCAACATAGCATTCCCTCTTAACGATTTACTGGAACTATAAATTATGTCTTCAAATTTAGCAATATCTTTAGTTATTGGGGCCTCTGTAGGTGGTGCAGTAAGTGCATTGAGAGGTTTAAAGAATGAGTTAAACATATTAAGAGATAATTCCTTATCTACTCAAGCCAAATTTGGCGCATTGGGTAAAGGAGTAATTAAAGGTATTGGTGGTGCAATATCAACAACAACAGCCATTGGCTCGTCTATTTTTGGACTTGCTCAGCCCGCAATGCAATTTGAAAGTGCAATGGCTGATGTTAAAAAGGTGGTGAATTTTGATACACCTGAGCAATTTAAGGAAATGGAACAAGATATCCTTAAATTAACTCGCACTATCCCTATGGCAGGAGAAGAAATTGCAGCCATTGTAGCAGCTGGTGGGCAAGCTGGCATTGCTCGTGAAAATCTATTGGGATATGCCGAAGATGCCGCAAAAATGGGCGTGGCATTTGATATGGCTGCTGGCGATGCTGGTACTGCAATGGCAACAATGGCGAATGTCCTTGGTAAACCTATTCAAGAAATGGCTAAGTTTGGTGATGCTATTAACTATCTTTCGGATAATGCCAATGCAAAAGCCTCTGATATTGTCAATGTAATTGCTCGGGCAGGTTCAGACACCAGAATGCTAGGCTTAACAGAAAATCAAGCGGCTGCATTGGGTTCAACTTTTTTATCAATGGGTAAAGCCCCTGAACTTGCTGCACAAGCAATGAAAGGTATGACATCTGCTTTTGCTGAACTTAAAGCGGGCAAACATCAAGAGGAATTAAAAGCTCTTGGATTTACCACAAAATCCTTTGCTGCTGCAGTGAATAAAGACGCTCAAGGAGCGATTACCAGCTTTATTGAGAAAGTCAAAAAACTACCAAAAGATAAGCAATATCCATTATTAGCCAAAATGTTTGGGAAACAATACGCTGATGATGTGATGTTACTTGCACAAAACACAGGCGAATATAACCGACAATTACAGCTACTTCAGGAAACAGATGAAAAGGGAGAATTGAAGTATTTAGGTTCAATGCAAAGGGAGTTTGAAAGCCGTAGTGCCACGACTGAAAATAACTTACAACTATTAAAAAACAGTTTTTCCGAGCTTGGTATAACAATTGGGGCAAAATTCTTACCACTTATCAATAATGTGGTTAATGATCTTAAACCTATTATATATGGCGTAGTTGAATGGATTGGGAAAAATCAAGAGCTGGTTAATCAATTCTTATTAGTTGGGGCTGGTTTAGCAACTGTTTCAGTAGGGTTCTTTGCATTAAAGGCTTTGTTATCTGGGCTTGCGTTTGGCGTTTTTGGTGTATACAAAGGGTTTACTGGATTTTTCAATATCATCTGGGCATTAGTGAGAGTTGCAGGATTATTAAGCCTTAAATTTTTAGATCTGAGCTTATCTTTTGCCAAGCTATTTATCAAAATTAATCTTGGCATTATGAAAGGTTTTGTTGTAATACTCAAAGCAACATTTGCAGCAGCTTTTTCCCTAGCAAAGATGTTTGGTGGCATATTTTTGAAAGCCATTGTGGGAGTTGGTAAAGCCTTTCTATTTTTGGGGAGGGCAATGCTTGCGAGTCCTATTGGTGCATTAATTGCCATTGGTACTGTTGCACTATTAGTGTACCAGTATTGGGAGCCGATTAAGGGATTTTTTCTCAACTTATGGGCAACAATAAAACCTTATTTTGACAATTTTTATCAATTTGCCAGCACGCTTTGGAATAACATCACAGGTATTTGGTCTGATGCTTGGGAAGGTGTTAAGGGCTGGTTCTCTGGCTTATGGGATAGTTTCAAGAGCTTATTTAGTGGCAATATTTCTGCATTAGGTAATATTATCCTTAGTTTTAACCCATTAGCCTTATTTATGACAGCCTTTAATTCGGTACTGAACTGGTTCGGCATTGATTTACCTACTACATTTAGTGGTTTTGGTAAAAATATCATTGATGGTTTGGTAAATGGTATTAGAAATGCTTGGGAGGGTGCAAAACAAGTTGTTACTGAATTAGGTTCTGGAATTAAAAATTGGTTTGCCGAAAAGCTGGGTATTCACTCGCCGAGCCGTGTATTTATGGGGTATGGCGATAATATAAGTCAAGGCTTAGCGATTGGTATTGCTCAAACAGCTATGCAAGCAACTAATTCTGTATTGGCTATGGGGCAACAAATGCAAAAAGCAGCACCTAAAACTCTTGATGCACCTGTAATAAAACCAATCAAGGCGCCAAAAGTACCAAAAATAACGCCCCATAAAGAATCGAAAATATTAACACCGAAAACACAAATAGCTGTGCCAAACCAAGTGTCAGCAAAAAATGAACGCTTAAAATATATTGCTCGAATGCAGGCACAAGACAAGCTACAGAATGCAGTCAAATTTGAGCCTGTTTTAAATAAGGTTGAAACTATCGTTAAACCAATATTAAACGAGAAAAAAGGCTTGTTAGGCTCACTCTGGGACGATGTCAAATTTGGGGCGAACTTTGTTAGTAATTTGCTTGGCTTAAATCAACCAAGCCTAAAAACACCGGATTTTAACCCCAATGCAAAACGCCAACCGAGTGAATATGTTTCTTTACAACAGGTTTATGAGCAACAGCAAGCCAAAGCCACGAGAGAGAATCATCATATTGTGGTGAACTTTAATCCGACCATCAATGTAAATGGGAGGAACACGGCTCAAAGCGTAACAGAGCAAGTGCAGCAGGGATTAAATATGAGTTTGGTGGAATTCGAGCGTTTGCTTGACCGAGTGCTTGACCAACGACAACGGAGGGCTTACTGATGTATTTTATGCTGGGGAATATTGCTTTTGAGCCGGTGGATTTAACCGAATTTAGCGAGCAACATACCGCTGAATTTGCCGAACACGCGGTGTTGAAAGGTAAACCTCGTTTACAGGCAATGGGCGAAAAACTCAATGAGTTGAGTTTTGCTATTCGGCTGCATCATAAAATCGGGGGCGTTGAAAGCCGTTATCAAGCCTTGCTGTCGGCAAAAGCTAAACAGGAGGCGTTGGCTTTAATTTGGGGCAGTAAGTATAAAGGTAATTATGTGATCGTAGATATTTCCTCAACCACATTATTCACCGATGGTAAAGGTAATGCCCTTGCCCGAGAGATGCAAATCAGCCTAAAAGAGTTTGTCTGTGATAATGACGGTGGTTTGTTGGGAGAGGCATTAAATTTTGGTAGTAATTCATTACTAGGCTCTATTTTGCCAAGCGGTGCAGTATCCGCCTTTTCTAAGGCAAAAACGGCGATTAATCGTGGTGTAGAGCTTTATAACCGAGGTAAGCGGTTGATTGATGAAGTACAAAACACCGTTGCAGTAATTCGTCAGTTGAAAAACGACCCATCAACAGCATTAGCTTATTTACCCAGTGTATTGGGTAATTTAGATGGTGCGTTAGGGAGTTTTCGAGAGATTACCGGGTTTGCCAGCGTGTTGGGAGATTTGCACGCAATGTTACCGGCTGCGGTGAGATTTAGCCAAGAAGTTGGTGGGATTTATGCAGATCTTGAATCAATGAAAAATAGTTTGAGTAATGCCGAAAGTGGTAATGATTGGGCGAATTGGGTTGTACCGGCAGATAATGCCTTATCAAGCGTATCAGAGAGTTTTGATAACCTTGCAAAACCGGTAGCAGAAATGACCGCTTGGATTGTGTTGCGAACTGATGAAACATCAGAGGTGGAAAATGGCTGAAACATTGCTTAAACACATTGTGAAACAAGGTGAGCGTTGGGATAACTTGAGTTATCAATACTACGGTAATGCATTTGAATATGGACGTATTATAGATGCTAATCCGCATATTAGCTTTTGTGAGGTATTGCCGACAGGAGCTGTTATTTATATCCCTGTGCTGAATGTGAAGCCAACCAATAATGAAAATATGCCACCGTGGTTAAGGGGGGCTGATGAGTAATGTACCAAAACCCGACTTCTCGCTGTTTTATGAGAAAACCAACATTACGGCTGATATTGAGCCGCATTTGGTACAGCTGATCTACACAGACCATCTTGAAGGGCAATCAGACGAGCTGACGGTGGAGTTTGAAGATATTAGCGGTAAATGGATTCGTCAATGGTTCCCCACTCAAGGGGATAAATTACGAGCAGCGATTGGCTATAAAGATAATGTATTAACGGATATTGGGGAATTTGAAATTGATGAGGTGGAATATAGCTATAAACCCTCAACCATTAACTTAAAAGCCCTTAGCACCGGCATTAGCAAAGCTAACCGCACCTTAAAACCCAAAGCCTATGAAAACACAACTCTGGCTCAGGTGGTAGCAAAGGTTGCTGATAACCTGAAATTAAAGGTAGTCGGTAAGATTAAAGCGATCCCAATTAAACGCATTACTCAATATCAAGAGCGAGACGTGGAATTTTTAGCACGACTTGCCCGGGAGTATCACCATAGCTTTAAAATTGTCGGTAATCAGTTGGTGTTTACTGATAAAAGTGAATTGGGACAAAGTGAGCCGGTGTTGATTTTGGAAGAGCAAGATACCCTCTCTCTGCGTTTGCGTGACCGTATCAAAGATACCGCAAAAGCCGTGGAAATCAGCGGCTATGATACAAGCGGTAAAAAAGTAGTGAAAAAACGCAAAAAAGCAAAAGCGTTGCGGGAGAATATCAAGCAAGCAAAAGCGGCAAGCGAAGATACGTTGAAAATCGTAGCACGAGGCGAGTCCCAAGAACAGATTGAAGCACGGGGCGAAGCGGCTCTTGCCGAGCAAAATGAAGATCAGTCTGCGGGTGATATTGAGTTAATCGGCAACCCGAAATTAGTTGCCGGAGCAACGATTTTATTGCGTAACTTGGGCGTGTTTAGTGGCAAGTATCTGATTAAATCGTCACGCCATACGATTAGCCGTAATGGTGGCTATACTACTCATATTGAGGTCAGAATGTTGGAATTTATCGCTGATGATTTAATCACATTAGGTATGGAGGCAACCAATGCAGACCCATAATTTCGGGGCGACCTATCAGGAAGGGATTGTGTCAGCAGTTGATCCGAAAACTCACAAGGTACGGTGTAAAATCCCTGCTCTTGAAGATTTGGAAACCGCTTGGCTTTCGTTCCTTACCCCTAATGCCGGTGGCAATCAGTTTTACTGCTTGCCGGATAAGGGCGAGTTAGTGGCAATATTACTTGACCATCAAGGCGAAGGTGGTTGTGTATTAGGGGCAATTTACAACGAGCAAGACCCAACACCGGTTGCTGATAGTGATTTGTGGGTTAAGAAATTTAGCAATGGTACAGAAATTTCGCACAATCGCAAGACGGGCGATGTGGTGGTGAGTACAAGTGGTCATTTAACCGCAACAGCCAAAGGTGGAGCCACGATTAATGCGGATACAACCGTGAATGGCTCATTACACACCACGGGCAAAATCACTTCAGATGTTGAAGTATCTGCTCCTAAAGTAAAACAAGGCAGCATTGAACTCGGCACACATACCCACAGTGGCGTTGAAAGTGGAAATAAATTCTCCGGCACACCTCGTTAAATAATCTTTAAACCTGTTTAAAATCCATTTTAAAGATAGCCCTGTATCATCAGGGCTATGAATAGACAACACTCAATTCAATCAACCCACTGGCAACTTGCCCCATCAACCGATACTGCTGAGGTGGTGCAAGGCATTGATGATATTCATCTCTGTATTGCCAATATCCTTTCAATTCAAAAAGGCACGGATATTTTACGCCCTGAATTTGGCTCAGACCATTTTCAATATATCGACTACCCGGAAGATGTTGCTATACCAAATTTTGTGCGAGAAATCACAACCGCCCTGCAAAAATGGGAAAAGCGGATTGAGATTGAAGAGGTGATTGTAGAGGGAGAAGCTCCACATTTTACTTTTACCGTGATGTGGCACTTAACCGATGATATTTACCGTGAAATCTACCGTACAACTGTAGGCTAAACATAATGACCGAACCAATCAAAATTATTGACGAAGATGTGAAAACGGTGCTTGCCGAAGCGATTGCCGATTACGAAAAACGCACCGGCAAAACGCTTCAACCGGCACACATTGAACGCTCCATTATTCAAACTTATGCCTACCGTGAGCAGTTATTACGCAAAGGTATTAACCATGCCTTTTTACAAACTTTTCCGCAATTTGCAACGGGGATTGCTTTGGATTTGTGTGGTGAGACTTTTGGTTGTTATCGGTTACAGGCTAAACCTGCACGTACGTTACTACGGTTTACGGTAAGTGGCGAGCATACCTCTATTGTTATCCCGAAAGGCACGCAAGTCTCTGTTGATGATGAGCTGTTTTTCAGTACCTTAAATGATGAGGTCATTACACCGCTTATCTCTTATGTGGAAGTTGAGGCGGAATGTAACCGTATCGGCACGGTTGGTAATGGCTGGGAGATTGGACGAATCAAAAAGCTCAAAACTCCTCTCGAAACAATTTACAAGGTGATAGTAGAAAACCGAGACCATCCAAGCGGTGGGTTAATGCGGGAAGAAGATGAAACTTACCGTAAGCGAATTTTAGCTGCACCGGAAGCCTTTAGTAACTGTGGCTCTATTGCCGCTTATGATTACCATGTCCGCTCTGTCTCGCAAGATATTGCTGATGTGAACATTTCTACGCCTCGTGGCGGATTAGTGCGGATTGCGGTGCTAGCTAAAAACGGGTTACCCGATACCCGATTGCTTGAGGATATAAAAAAACACGTCAGTGCCGAACGGTTACGTCCGCTTTGCGATACGGTTGAGGTAATCAAGCCAACAGAACGTCGTTATCAAATTACTGCTCGTTTAACATTGTTAGAGGGGTATCGCGAAGATTTGGTGAAAACCCAAGCCCGAGAGGCATTACAACTCTATTTATCTGATAAAACCAAAAAACTCGGCTTAGATATTGTACCTTCAGCCATCATTGCCGCCTTAAGAGTCGAGGGGTTTACGATGTGAATTTAATTCAGCCGGGCAAAACCATTATCAACGAAACTGAATGGGCGAACTGTACAGCAATCAGCGTAGAAGTTGAAGAGGAACGCAGTAATGGCTAATTTGCAATATGCTGACATTATTGTGCGAGACCTTAAATATAAGGCATTAGCGGACTTAAGCAAGAGGTTAAATTTGCTGGATACTTCGCAAATTATGACCACGCTGGTGGATTTATTGGGCGATGAATGTATCCCTCTATTGGCAGAAAAATGGTCGGTGACCGGCTACGATGGCTTGTTGGTTGCCGATAGTGAAAACTCGAAACGGGCGTTAATTAAAGGGGCGATCGAACTACACCGACTAAAAGGCACTCCGTGGTCAATTCGTGAGGTATTACGACGGTTAGGATTGGGTGAAATTGAGATTGATGAAGGGCTGAAAAACAGACTGTATGAAAATACCACAGTAACCGCTATCCCTCAAAATGAACGTTGGGCATATTATGCAATTCGACTCAGTAATCCGATTACCAATGAACAAGCTCGTAATATCCGTAAGGTATTACGCAATTTTGCTCCAGCACGTTGCTCTCTCGCCGTTTTAGATTATAAAGCCGCACCAATACGATACAACAACAAAGCAACCTATAACGGCACATATAACCACGGCTCAAGTTAAGGATAAATTATGGCAGGCGTACAAGAAACCGCACAGTGGGAAAACCACGTTTATCGAATTGAAGAAAACGACCCCGTACACGGAGGAGAAAATGGTGTAACCAATAAGCCGATTAAGCATTTGGCAAACCGCACGCTTTATTTGCGTAAATTACTCACCGAGGCAGGGCAACGCATTAACCCGAAAAAGATCACTGCAACCACTCGTAATAGTAATGATTTAACCGGGCATACCCACGAGATTGACCTTGCCAGCCTGACGACTAAGGGCTTAGTACAGCTGACTAATGATACTGGTTTAGATAGCGAATCACTTGCCCTTACTGCTAAAGCTGGTAAAGCAATTGCTCAATCTCTTGCTCAGACAAGATTAGATATGACAAGTGGGCTGAATCAAAAGGTCAATAAAACAGATATTAGTAATGCCGTAAACTCCAGTAGTCAAACCACTGTAGCAAGCTCACAAGCGGTTAAAACCGCATATGATAAAGGGGTTGAGGCTAAGACTGCAGCAGACGTAGCTCAACGTGCAGCTAACGCTAAACAATCACCGGCAACTACGTTATCAGGTTATGGTATTACTGATGCTGCTTTAACCAAGGCATTAACAACCGAAAATCTTAATTTGATAACCACCCCGGGTTTATATGGGCAAGGAGCAAACGCAAATGCGACAACTCAACGTAATTATCCTGATACCAAAGCGGGGGCATTGCAGGTAATTAACTCGGCTTATGGGGTAATGCAGACCTATATTACTTATGATACTCGCTATATGTTTGTGCGTAACCAAGCTACATCGGGTTGGAGTGATTGGGTAAGGATTGATGGGTTGGATAAATTGCCTATTACAGGCGGGACATTGTTAGGTAATCTAACAATCCAAGGTGGTAGCGATTACAATAGTATTATGCACTACAACACCTCCGGTAAATATACTCTAACACAAGGTTCTCCAGATGGCTCAACGAATTTTTATGCGGTTGCTTATTTCGATTCATCGGGCAACCGGGAATATGGTGCATTTTTTCCAAAATCTGGAACTACTGAGTTTGTAGCATATCAGAGTTGGGTGAATAGTGTTATTGGTAACTACATTCTCAACTCTAAAAGATCAAACTCTACGAATAGCACTAGAACAGATACAGTAGCGACTAGTGCTGCGGTTAAAGCTGCTTACGATAAAGGTGCTGAGGCTAAAGCTGCAGCAGACGCTGCTCAACACACAGCTGATGCCAAGCAATCTCCGGCAACGACGTTATCCGGTTACGGCATTACTGATGCTGCTTTAACCAAGGCATTAACAACCGAAAATCTTAATTTGATAACCACCCCGGGTTTATATGGGCAAGGAGCAAACGCAAATGCGACAACTCAACGTAATTATCCTGATACCAAAGCGGGGGCATTGCAGGTAATTAACTCGGCTTATGGGGTAATGCAGACCTATATTACTTATGATACTCGCTATATGTTTGTGCGTAACCAAGCTACGTCGGGTTGGAGTGATTGGGTAAGGATTGATGGGTTGGATAAACTGCCTATTACAGGTGGTACATTATTGGGCAATTTGGTGGTTAATAGCGGGGATTGGTCAAAGATTGCATTGCTAAATAACTCGGGCAAGCAATTAATTGTTGAGGCAACCCCTGACAGCTCATCCAATATAGGTAATATTGTTTACCGCGGAGCAACCAATCAAAATGAGGCAGCAATAAATATCCCACGCAAAAATGGGACAATGGCCTTGGATGGGGATATCTATCATAAAAATAGATATAGATATACCGCATACCCAAGACATTATCATGGCGCGGAGGTGTACAAAATCCCTATGTCTGATGCAGGTGGGTTAATGATTGTAACGTTAAGAGCTGATGTTTGTGGGCGTACCACGCTAAATCTGCCGGAGTCGTTTAAGGCTGCAAATTATAGTGTTGTAGCTAATGATGTTGGTGGGGGGCGCATTGTGTTAAGCGCTAATAGAGCAAGTGGTAGTCAGATTACGGTAATAGGTGTTGATGGTAGAGATGCCACAGCATCTATACAATGTATTGGCTGGGTTGATTTTTAGAGTTTAGGGTGTGAAAAATGAAAATGTACAACATTGAGCAAGGGGTTTTTGATGATCATCCAAGTGATAGTATTACCCCTGATGGTTGGTATGCCATTAATTCCGAGGATGAGATTAATGCAATATCAGAGAGCGTGACTGGTGGTGGTATGGTTTGGGTTGAGGGGGGCTGCATCAAAACATCAGGCAAAGCTCCAAGCCCATATCATGAGTGGCAAGATGGGCAATGGGTATTATCAGCAACTTTACAAGCGGCCAAAAAAGCTGAAGATATTGCAAAGGTTCGAGAGGCAATCAACGCCTTGCGTGACAGTAAAATCAATGGTGGAGTGTATGTTGAGGCAGTGGGTAAATGGATTGATACCGATGCCACCGCCGAACGTAATATCTTATCGGTCAAAGCAAGCTATGATTTATTTGGCGATATGGAGATTGCGTGGACCTGTGCAGATAACTCAATCCTGATGATTGACAAGGCTAAATTGATGGTAATTTGGCAAGCCCTAATGCAAGCTAAGACAGACAATCACGCTAACGCATTACGCCATAAGGCAGCGGTTGAACAAATGGCAAACCCTTTAGAGTACGATTACTCTAAAGGTTGGACACAATGTTATCACGACTACCTCAAGGATCTAGGCAATGAGTAATAAAGTCTATCTTGCTCTCTACAAGGGCTACGGTGGTAGCCTGTATGACCGCCTAACGGATTGGATTATCCGCAAAGTGACCAAAGGCAAATACTCACATTGCGAGATTGCTGTACAAAAAAGCGAGATTAAAGACCATTACCACCGAGAGGTATGGTATGAGTGCTATACCTCAAGCCCTCGTGATAGTGGTGTGCGACAAACAGTTATTAATCTTGATGACGGCAAATGGGATTTAATTGAGTTACCAAATGTCCACGAGCAGCAAATTAAAGCCCATTTTTCTGCAACAAATGGCAAGCCTTACGACTGGCGAGGTGTACTGGGGATTGTACTAAGCATTAAACAAAATCAGGATAAATATTTTTGTTCTGAGTGGTGTTTTAACTTAATCAAAAACAGTAATGAGGGCTGGCGATTTAGCCCAAATGACTTATCAGCAATATTGAGAGGTAAGCCAATGACATAGGTAAAATATAGCGACAGGGAGGGTGTTAGAGCCACCCAACCTGTTGGCTCAACGCATAGTTGTACAAACCTCTGCAAGCTATAACGGCAAGTATGAGGATAATATGGTTTATAAGTTCTAAATTTAAACGCCCTTTAATGATGATTTAAAGGGCGTTTGTTTAACCATAAAAACTAAGAAAATATAATGCTGCTTAGCTTTCGCTTTTTTTGTGGTTTTATTTCGTAGTTTTTTTGGCTCGCTACA
>NZ_JAQSJE010000008.1 GCF_028649535.1 Mannheimia cairinae
CAGCACAGCACAGCACAGCTTGCTCAACTTATTACTAAATTGCAAGAAATTTTTCAAATAAATCAAGCTGATTTAGATTTCGGCATTTATCGTATTCTCAATTCCCGCCAAGAGCAAATCAACGAATTTCTACAAAAAACGCTACCTGCAAAAATTAAAAAAGCATTTTCTAATAACTTTGAACAAGAAATCAGCGTTTACAACCATCTCTACATTTTCTTTTCACGCTATTACGATCAAGGCGATTTTATCAGCCAACGTCGCTACAAAGGCGACACCTATGCCATTCCATACGCCGGCGAAGAAGTGATGTTGCACTGGGCGAACAAAGATCAGTACTACACCAAATCGGGCGAAAATTTCAGTAATTATGCCTTTACCTTGGAAAACGGCAAAAAAGTACAATTTCGACTTGTAGAAGCTGACACGGCAAAAGACAATCGTAAAGATAATGACCAAACTCGTTTATTTGCTTTAATTGAGCCACAAATAAAAATTGATACGGACGAAAACGGCGATGAAATACAAACCGATATTTTGCCGATCGAAGAAAATGGCGATTTACTCACTATTCGTTTTGAATATATAGCGGTGAAGAAAGAGAAAGGAAAAACACAAGAGAAATTGCAAAAAGAATATATTTTACAAGCGGTAGAAAAAATTAAAACTTTTGCGGTTTCAGATGATTTTCAGGAAATTTTTACATTAAAACCAACAGATACGAATAAAACTCGTACATTACTTGAAAAATATCTTACAGACTACACAACCAAAAACACCGCTGATTATTTTATTCACAAAAATCTCGGTAAGTTTTTAAATCAAGAATTAGATTTTTATATCAAAAATGAAGTGATGGACTTGGATAATATTCAAGACAGCACCGATTTTTCGCATATTGAACAAAACCTGCAAACCATCAAAACCTTAAAAACCGTCGCCAAAGAAATTATCGCCTTTTTAGCCCAATTAGAAGACTTCCAAAAGAAATTATGGCTGAAAAAGAAATTTGTTGCAGACTGCCATTATCTGATTACGCTCGATCACCTGAATGAAACGCAAATACAGGTTGCGTTAAACAACCCAAAACAAACTGCTCAATGGCAAGCCTTGTTTAATGTGGATACAAGCGGTCTAAATGTAGCAGAAATTTGCAAAAACTATCCGCACTTGGTGGTGGATACCTCTTTGTTTGAGCCAAACTTCCAAGCTGATGTGTTAGGTAATTTGAGTAATTTAGACGAGAAAACTAACGGCTTGCTAATTCATTCTGATAATTTTCAAGCTCTGAATTTGTTGCAGGAAAGATATAAAGAACAGGTGAAATGTATTTACATTGATCCGCCGTATAATACAAATGCATCAGAAATTATTTATAAAAATGGGTATAAGCATTCTAGTTGGTGTTCATTACTTGAAAATAGAATGACTGTATCAAGAAGTTTATTAAGTAGTGATGGTTTAATTTCAATAGCTATTGATGGGTTAGAATTTTCTAATTTAGAAATTCTAACAAAAGAAGTTTTTGGTATAGATAATTTTGTTACATCAATCGCAATTCAGCACAATCCAAAGGGCAGAGAAAAAGAATTTTTTGCTGATAGCCACGAATATATGATTATTGCAAGTAAACAGAAAAATACTGCAATAACTAATCGTTTATCTTTAAGCCAAGAAGAAATAGAAAAAAAATACAGTAAAGGTAATGAACAAGAGCGGTATAGAGAATTACCATTAAGACGTTCTGGTTCAGAGGCTCAAAGAGAAGATAGACCTTATATGTACTTTCCTTTTCTTTGTAGTAAATCAGATCTTTCGTTAAGTTTATTATCAGATGATGAATATAAAAAAATCTATGATGGTTCAAAGTTTAATGATGATTATGTCAATGAATTAAAATCTAAATATGAAGAAAGTGGCTTTTATTTTGTTTTGCCAATTAGAAATGATGGAAGTAAAGGTAGATGGCGTTGGGGTTTTAAATCTTGTATAGATGGAATTAAAACAGGCGTATTGTTTGCTAAACGAGATAAAGAAAAAATAACTATTTATGCTAAAGATGAGGTAGATACTACATTTTTACCAAAAACTTTATGGTATGGCGATAGATATGATGCTTCTTCAAAAGGGACAAATATCTTAAAAGCTATTGTTCCTAATAGCGGTTTTGATTATCCAAAAAGTGTTTATCAAGTTCAGGATAGTATTCATATTAGCTCATTTAAGGACAGCACAATCCTAGACTACTTCGCAGGCTCTGGCACAACCGCCCACGCCGTAATCAACCTAAACCGAGAAGACAACGGTAACCGCAAATATATCTTAGTGGAACAAGGCGAATATTTTGATACGGTACTAAAGCCACGTGTGCAAAAAGTAATTTTCGCCAAAGAATGGAAAGACGGCAAACCGCAATCGGATAAGGGAGTGTTTGATGGTGTTTCGCAAATCGTTAAGGTATTAAAGCTTGAAAGCTATGAAGACACGCTCAACAACCTAGAATTAAAACAGCCTGCCAGTGATTTATTTGCCCAAAATGAAGCGTTGCAAAACGACTATTTATTGCACTATATGCTCAACGTGGAAAGCCGTGAAAGTTTGCTCAACACACAACATTTCGCCAAACCGTTTGACTACCAACTCAACATCGCCACCACCTCCGCAGGGGCGTATGAAGCCAAAACCATTGATTTGGTGGAAACCTTTAACTATTTGATTGGCTTACGGGTAAGTGAAATTAACGACAAACGAGAAAACGGTTTGCTCACCGTGCAAGGCACTAATACAAGCGGTGAAAAAACGCTAATTATTTGGCGTGATTGTAAAAAATATGATTATGACAGACTCAATGATTATTTAAACCGCCACAAAATCAATCCGCAAGAAAGCGAATTTGATGTGGTCTATATCAACGGCGACCATAATATACCAACCGTCTTCGCCGATAGCGATGAGAGCATAAAAACGCTGAAAGTGCGGTCGATTGAAGCAGAGTTTTTGCAACGAATGTTTGGGTGACAAATCTCCCCTAACCCCTCTTTACTAAAGAGGGGAATAGTTTTGTGAAAAATTGGAGATCTCTATTCTTTCTCAAGACCGCTCCCCTCTTTAGTAAAGAGGGGCTGGGGGAGATTTGTAACGATATTAAAAGGATAACTATGAAACGCACTTTCCACGATAACTTAATTTTAAACCGCTATTTGTTGTCACTGTTTAATCAAGACAATCTTGAAAAATTTAAGCAACGCTTGGGTGATGATCGCTTTGAGGGTATTGATAATGACGGGCAGACGAAATTTTTTCACGAATTGACAGGCGGGCAATTATTTCAAACCGATATGATTTCGGCAAACGATTTACGCCGTTATGACTTGAATATTGTTAAACATTGGCAACAAATCACAGAGCATCGTAATAAAGATGAAGGGCATATTTTAAAGCTCAAATACTTTCAATATCTTTCCTTGCTTTTTACCGAAATTTATTTGGATTTTTATTTTAACCGCCCGAATGATTTGTTAAATCAATTAAATGAACAACTGGTTTTACTCAAAGAGAACGATAACACTTTTCCTGATTTTGATTTGTATGAATTAAGCGATTTAAATAAATTGGCATTTTGGAATGCGACAGGAAGTGGTAAGACATTGTTAATGCACGTCAATATTTTGCAATATCAGCATTATCAAAAAAATAAAGATTTGACCGTATTTGTGATTACACCGAATGACGGGCTTTCACAACAACATTTGGCAGAATTTGCTGCATCAAATTTGCCTGCCAATCTGTTTGATAAAAATAAACCATTCCAAGGTACGGGCTTGTTTAATGATATTCAGATTATGGATATCAACAAGTTGGCGGACAAAGACGGCGAACTAACCGTAGCCGTCGATCGCTTCTTGGATTTGAACAAGTTGGTATTGGTGGACGAGGGGCATCGAGGTTCATCGGGGGATCAGTGGCTGGCGCGCCGTCAGAAATTAATTGGTGATGGCTTTGCGTTTGAGTATTCAGCTACTTTTGGACAAGCTGTGAAAGACGGTAAAACAGCGAAAGATTGTCTGTTTGATATTCAGAAAAAAATTGCTAAAGCAAATGGCATTAGCAAAAAAGCCGAGCAACAAAAAATTCCGACCAGCTTTGCCGATAAACAAGAAGCCAAACAAAAAGCGGTGTTTGAAACCTATGCTAAATGTGTACTGTTTGACTATTCCTACAAGTTCTTCTATGCCGATGGCTATGGCAAAGAGTTTTCCATTTTAAATATGAAAGCGGAAGATTACGGCATAGCAGATAATGACCGTAAATATTTTGTGGCAAGTTTATTGTCGTTTTACCAACAGTTACATCTTTTTGCAAAAAATAAGGAAAAATTGACCGCTTACAATCTGCATAAACCGCTGTGGGTATTTGTCGGTAATACGGTAAACAAGGAAGATAGCGATATTTGGACTGTTGTAGAGCAGTTAGCCTATTTCTTAGATGGTAAAAACCGTTCGCAAATTTTGGCGTGGTTGAATGCATTATTGTGTGATGAACCGTTGCTTTTGGACAGCAAAGGCAATGCGATTTTCCGCCATCGTTTTTTACCGTTGGTCAGTTTTAAAGGTGATTTAAATGCTCTTTATGCAGATATTCTGAAAACTTTATTCAATACTGAAAGTGCATCACATCTCTATTTGCATAATATTAAAAAAACGTCGGGCGAAGTGGCATTAAAAGTGGGTAACAGCGATTATTTTGCCTTGATTAACGTGGGCGACAGCAGTGAATTGCTGAAAAGTGCGGTGGAATTAGACAATGTTTCTGTACAACAAGACGAGTTCTCAGAGAGTTTGTTTGGCACTATCAATCAAAATAGTTCAACGCTTAATTTATTGATTGGCTCTCGTAAATTTACCGAAGGGTGGTCAAGCTGGCGAGTGTCAACAATGGGCTTGCTCAATATGGGCAAGGGTGAAGGCTCGCAAATTATTCAGCTTTTCGGGCGTGGTGTGCGTTTGAAAGGGCGTGATTTTTCGCTACGAAGAACGCCTGTAAATCAAATGCCGAAAGGCTTAGGGTTGGATAAATTAGAAACACTCAATATTTTCGGCATTAAAGCCGATTATATGGCGAAATTCCGTGAATACTTGGAAGATGAAGGTATTCAAGCACCTGATGAAGTGTTGCAGTTAGATTTTCCTGTGCAGAAAAAATTGCCTGCTAATATGGCGTTGAAAACTTTACGTTTAAAAGATGGTTATAAAGACAATCAAAAAATGGGCTTTAAACGCCAAGAAATGGTACAACTTTATGAATTGCCTGAGTTTTCCCAAGGTAAAATTAAGCCGATTTTGGCGGTGTTAGATCTGTATCCGAGATTGGAAGCATTGAGTTCTAAAGTAGTTCGCAAAAGTGATAATGATGAACGTCAAAGTAACAAATTTAAGCGAGAGATTTTTGCTTTACTTGATTGGGATAAGCTCTATTTGGATTTGCAACAATACAAAATGGAACGCACTTGGTCAAATTTGCGTGTTAGCCGTGATGGGTTACGTAAATTCGTGGAAAGTCGAGATGATTGGTATTTGCTCTATGTGCCAAATTCGGCAATGGAAGTCCGTAGTTTTGCTGATATTCAAACGCAACAGGATATTCTTTTCCAGCTGTTGAAGGAATATACCGACCGATTTTACCGTCGTTTGAAAGACATTTATGAACAGCAATTTATGGAAACTGCGATAGTTACTGAAGAAAATTGCTCGTTCTTTGAAGAATATAAAATGTTGTTCGGCGAAGAGGAAAATATTTCTTATGAGCGTGAACAAGCGGTCAAAAAAATCGAAGAATTAGCGAATTTAATTCGGGAGAAAAAAATTGAACAGGCGATGAATTGGCAGTCACCACTCTCTGAATTTAAGGCGATTTGTTTTAACAGTCATTTGTTTTATCCGCTATTTTCCTTTGATAAATCAACAGGTTTACCAATAAAAATCTCACCTTTGCCACTTGCGGTAGAAAGTGAAATACAGTTTATCAATGATTTAATGCAAGCGGAAAAATCAGGCGAATTAGCCAAATGGCTAGGTGATAAATCGCTCTATTTAATGCGAAATGCTGATCGAAAAGATAAAGGTTTAGGTTTTGCATCAGCTGGGAATTTCTATCCTGATTTTCTGCTGTGGGTGGTGGATCATAAAAGTGGCAAACAATGGCTTAATTTTGTTGATCCGAAAGGTATCCGCCAGATGGATTTACACGATCCAAAATTCGGGCTTTACCAAGAAGTCAAAGAATTAGAAAACAAAATTGGTGATCCGAATTTGGTGCTAAATAACTTTATTTTGTCAATCACTAAATTGAAAGATTGGGTGAATATGACCTTAACAGCAGAAGAACTTGCCGAACGCCATATTCTGTTTATGGAAAATAATTATTTACAGCAAATGTTTGAGAAAATGCAATGATGAATATTACGCCCTACCACGCACGTTATTTTGCTAATGAAATCATTTGTCGTCGCACGGACGACAATCGTTTATCGCAATCTCTATTTGACGCCAAAGTGGATTTAAATCCACATCAAATTGATGCTGCGTTGTTTGCACTTAAAAATCCTCTCCAAGAGGGGGTAATGCTTGCTGATGAAGTAGGTTTAGGAAAAACCATTGAAGCAGGTTTGGTGCTTTGTCAAAAATGGGCGGAGCGTAAGCGGAATTTGTTGATTGTCTGCCCTGCGATTTTGCGTAAACAGTGGGCGAATGAGCTGGCAGAGAAGTTTGGTTTGCCGACAATGGTGGTGGATAAAACTGTTGTTAGTCAGGTGATGAAAAATACAAGCGGTGCAAAACTGTTTAATTTTTGCAAAAAGCAAATCGGTAACAATATACTGATTATTTCGCACCAATTTGCCAGTAAAGAGCAAGCAACCTTCAAACAGTTTGATTGGAATTTGGTGGTAATTGATGAAGCCCATAAAATGCGTAACGCTTACAAAGCCGATAACAAAATGGGGCAGGCAATGCGTCAAGCTTTTGGTGGTAAGAAAAAGTTACTGCTGACGGCAACACCTTTGCAAAATTCGTTGATGGAATTGTATGGTTTATCTACTTTGCTAGATGATCATATTTTTGGTGACCGTAAATATTTCCAAAAAGAATTTGTCCGCCGTGGCAATGTGGCTGAACTCAAACAGAGAATGACGAGTTTTGTTAAACGTACGCTACGCAAAAATGTATTGGAATATGTGCGTTATACCGAGCGTAAGACTATCACCCAAGAATTTATGCCAACAGTCGCAGAGTTTACTCTTTATGAGCAAATCTCCGAATTTTTACGTAAAGAAAGCAGTTACGCTTTGCCAAAACGGCATAAACATTTAACGGCTTTAATCCTACGAAAACTGTTAGCTTCTAGTCCGCAAGCAGTTCTCGGTACGTTAAAGGCAATTTTGGCAAGGCTTCAACATCTACAGCAGTTAGAGCAAAATCAAGATGAGCCTTTAAGCGAAATTGAAGCATTATTTGATGGTGAAGAATTAACCGCAGATGATGTCGAAGCCGATGAGTTGGAGACGGAAGATGCAGAAATTTCTGTTAGTGATGAATTAAATCAAGTTGCTTTGCAAACTGAAATTGCTGAAATTGAAGGCTTTATCCGTTTGGCGGAAGGATTGCAACAAGACAGCAAAATTATCGCTTTATTGACCGCCCTTCAAACAGGTTTCGCTGAAATGAGCAAACTGGGGGCAAATCAAAAAGCGATTATTTTCACAGAATCGATACGTACGCAAAAATATCTGTTTGATTTTTTAGTACAAAATGGCTATGCCGATGATGTGGTGCTATTTAGTGGTAGCAATAACGATCCTAATTCACTAGCGATTTATCAAGATTGGCTTGTCCGTTATCAAGGTACAGCAAAAATCACAGGCTCAGCAGAAGTGGATAAACGTTCGGCATTGATTGAGCATTTTAAAGAAAAGGCTCAGATTATGATTGCTACCGAAGCTGCCAGCGAAGGGGTAAACCTGCAATTTTGTTCACTGTTGATTAACTATGATTTACCGTGGAATCCGCAACGTGTTGAGCAACGAATCGGACGTTGCCACCGTTATGGACAAAAATTTGATGTCGTGGTGATCAATTTCTTAAACAAACGCAATCTTGCTGATCAGCGTGTTTTGGAGCTACTTACGGAAAAATTTAAGTTGTTCCAAGGTGTGTTAGGTGCATCAGATGAAGTGCTGGGACGAATTGAATCCGGTGTAGATATTGAAAACCAAATCGCTAATATTTACGCTACTTGTCGCACTGAAGATGAAATACAGACGGCATTTGATCAGTTGCAAGCACAATTTGCCGATGAAATTGAAGGGCGAGTACAAGAAATCAAAAATGCATTGGTAACAAGCTTTGATCAGTCAGTGCTAGAGCGCCTCAAAGTAATGACTGAAGAGCGTTTAAATGCAATGGAACGGTGGTTTTGGGGGGTAACGCAATTTGCTTTAAACGGCAAAGCTCAGTTTAACCAAACAGATTGGTATTTTTTACTCGAAAATGCACCGCTTGGCGGAGTGCCAATCGGGCGATATTTATTGCCACGCAAAGCACGTACAATAAATTTGCAAGGCTATGAATATCGCTTAAATCAACCACTTGGGCAATGGTGTATCAATGAGGCGTTAAATGCTTACACTCCAACCGCAACATTAGTTTTTGATTATACTCATTTCCCTGAAAAAATAAGTTTGCTGGAACAGTATCAAGGTAAATCCGGCTGGTTGCGTTTGGATAAAATCAGTGTGGAGTCTAATGCAGAAAGCCAAGAATCGTTAGTGTTTACTGTGTGCGATGAACAAAGTAATTTGTTGGATAAAGAATTTGCACAAAAGCTCTTTTTACTTTCAGCAGATTTGCGAAATTCTGTTAAAAATCTACCGCTTGTATTTTCAGATTTAGTGAAAGAGCAGATTGATTTAGAAAAAGCCCGTATTAAGACGGAAAATGATGCATTACTAAAAGCTGAAAGTGTGCGTATTAACGCTTGGGCAAAAGATCAAATGCAAGTTGCTGAAGATTTAATTAGTGAGCTGAAAGATGCAATGCGTAGCAAAGAAAAGGAATTAGTGCTAACAGATGATATTGAACTGCAAATTCAGTTACAAGAAGATGTAGCAAAACTTCGTAAACAGCTTCGTAGAGCCCGTAACGAACTGGACGATGTGCAAGATGAAATTGCCGAACAGGAATTGCAACTATTAAAAGAATTGAAAGGAAAAATTCATCAAACAATGCAGGATAGTTTAGTGTTTGAGATTTTTTGGCAGATTCGATAAAGAAATATGTTTGTAATGGTTTCCTGCTATTGAGAATATAGCAGTGTTTACAAAATCAACAACTCGCAATCAAAATCTCTATAGCGAGTGGCTTGAAAAGACTAAAACAGACGAAATACTCAAAGAATACTTTTGGCATAGCCCTATTGGCTTGAGTGTAAACCTAAATATTTAAATCTTAAGTAAATTTCCCACTTTAAGCGAATATGAATCTTACCAATAACAATGCCATTTTCGGGCTTAATACATTTGTTACATAGCACCAAAATTTGGAGAATAGTGGACATTTTTGATGTCTGCTATTGCTTTATTTTCAACTCTTTTAGCAAATAAAATCCTTTATAAACATTATCTTATGTTCATCAGTTAGTCCCTAATGTGGGGCTAATTTTGCTTTCATTTGTCTAAAAAACAACTCCACCACGTTGGTTGTATGAGCAATGTTTAACTTGGGATATGCCTGATAGATAAATAGATAGTGTATGCTACGTTTTAAACTCCAAAAGTAGGTTTAAGCCTTATATTACAAGGTTTTAACCTACTTTATAGACTCAATTTTGTTCACTATCCCAAATTGCAAGAAATTCAGGAAATTTAACCGCTTGTTTTTAATTAGTAGAGAGGTAATTTAACTATGATATTTTTTGCACATACAAGGTAATTCCCTCAACCCGTTGTACTTGCACTTTATCGCCAATATTAAGCTCCGTGCCAATTACTCGCCAAGTGGTATCGCCAAATTTGCCTCGGGCAATGCCGTTTTCAAGAATTTCGACAATAAAGCCTTGTGTACCAATCATTGCGTGATCTCTTGAGTTTAATACAGTTGCTTTATCATCTTGCTTGTCTTTGCTGTGTTGATACTTCCACCAAATTAGGCTGAAGATAATGGCTAATACAGCAAAAACTGTGATTTGCACTGCTTGTGATAAATCGGGTACTAGGGCGACCAGAATCGCTAAAATAACCGCTGAAAATCCCCACCACATAATAAATACTCCGGGGATAATTAATTCTAATGCCAATAATACAAAGCCAAAAATCAACCAGCCTGTCCAATTAAAGAGCCAATCCATATTTTCTCCTTGTAATAAATAGGGGCAATGCCCCATTATTATGCTTTTTTATCGCCTTTTAAAAGTTCAGCAATGCCTGCAACTGAACCGATTAAGTTACCAGCTTCTAATGGCATTAACACAACTTTGCTATTTTCCGCCGAGCCAATATCTTTCAATGCTTCAGTATATTTTTGAGCGATAAAGTAATTAATTGCAGTGGTGTCGCCCTGTGCAATCGCACTAGAAACCATCTGGGTTGCTTTTGCTTCGGCTTCTGCCGCACGCTCACGAGCTTCAGCTTGTAAGAAAGCTTCTTGACGCTCCCCTTCTGCTTTTAGAATGCGAGATTGTTTCTCCCCTTCTGCACGTAGAATTTCAGCCTGACGAATCCCCTCAGCTTCCAAAATATCTGCACGTTTATTACGTTCAGCTTTCATTTGGGCATTCATCGCTTCTACTAACTCTTTCGGTGGGCGAACATCTCGAATTTCAATACGGGTTACTTTTACTCCCCAGATATTGGTTGCTTCATCAACAATAGAAAGTAGGCGACCATTAATTAAATCACGCTGAGAGAGCATATCATCTAAATCCATTGAGCCTAGTACGGTACGCATATTGGTCATCGTTAAATTAACAATAGCCTGCTCTAAATGATTGACTTCATAGGCAGCTCTGCGTGCATCGATAGTTTGCACAAAGCATACTGCATCAATGGCGACACTTGCATTATCACGTGAAATCACTTCTTGCGATGGAATATCTAACACCTGTTCCATCATATTAATTTTGCGACCAACTCGATCAATAAAAGGCACAACAATATTTAAACCTGGTGTCAGGGTTTTGGTGTAACGTCCGAAACGCTCTATCGTCCAGTGATAGCCTTGTGGCACAATTTTAATTGTTGAACTTAGCGTCACTAACACTAGCAATACAAATGCGATGCTTACTAATGGTAAATCTAAATACATAATATTCTCCTTATAATGTATTTGTTATATTAAGTGGCAACTGCCAATTAATTGGGGGTATTCCTTGTTTAATCAAGTATTCATTCGTTTTTGAAAAATGTTTACAGCCCAAAAAACCACGATAAGCAGAAAGTGGCGAAGGGTGTGGCGATGTCAGCACGCAGTGGCGATTTCGGTCAATAAACTGTCCTTTTTTCTGAGCGTGACTCCCCCAAAGTAGAAAGACTAAATTTTCACGGTGCTCATTTAACTGTGCAATCACTTTATCGGTAAAGGTTTCCCAACCAATTTGAGCGTGAGAATTTGCACGGCTTTGTTCAACCGTTAATACTGTATTAAGCATAAAAACACCTTGTTTTGCCCAATCAACCAAATACCCGTGTTGAGGAATTTGAAAACCTTCAACATCTTCTGCTAACTCTTTATACATATTTAATAAAGAAGGCGGTGGTGCAACTGGGGGTTTAACTGAAAATGCCAAACCGTGAGCTTGATTCGGCCCGTGGTAAGGATCTTGCCCTAAAATAACAACTCTCACATCACTAAATTCTGTTAATGCAAACGCACTAAATACTTCATTTTGGGGAGGGTAAATCGTTTTTCCGGCTAATCGCTCATTATGCACAAATTGTAAAATTTGCTGAAAATAACTTTTTTGTTTTTCTTCGCCTAAGGCTTCTGTCCAAGTTTTCATAACAGTTCTCAGTTTGATTATATTTTAATCAATTAACATAAATAATATAAAAAATGGTTAAATTTTTATCGCTTTTTATCTAAAAAGAGGTAAAATACTTTCAAATAAATTTGAATGTTTAAAATTTTTTTTAATTTCAACTCACTCTACATTAGGAGAAACTAAAATGATTAAAGGTGTACAAATCACAGAATCAACAAACAGCAACTTATTAAACTCTTTCTGGTTATTAGACGAAGCTAAAAACGAAGCTCGTTGCTTAGCTGCTAAAGCTGGCTTTGAAGAAGATCAAGTTGTTGCTATCAGCGAATTAGGTGAAATTGCATACCGTGAAGTGCCTGTAAATGTAGCACCAACTATCAAAGTTGAAGGTGGCCAACACTTAAACGTAAACGTTTTACGTCGTGAAACATTAGAAGATGCGGTTAAAAACCCTGAGAAATACCCTCAATTAACTATCCGTGTTTCTGGTTACGCTGTGCGTTTTAACTCACTAACACCAGAACAACAACGTGATGTTATCACACGTACATTCACTGAAAGCTTATAATAACAGTTTTTAATTACAAGAAGCACCCTTAGCGGTGCTTTTTTTATTCGCACCCTCAGCTTATCTAGCGGTCAAAATACTGGTTAAATTTACAAAAAAAGTTACAGAACCTATTGACACTGGTATTTTACCCAGTAAAATAGACTGTATAAAAAAACAGATAGAGGGTTTACCTAATGGCTTCACTTAAACAACTTATTACCCAAAAAGCATCACATCAACCTATTCCACTATATCGAGATATTAATAGTCAGCGTTCTGTAAAGTTAGATCTCAACTCGCTTTGCATTAAACGTCCAACCGATACATTTTTTATTCACGTAAAAAATCCTAACTTAATTGCTTGGGGAATTGAATTAGACGATCTGCTTATAGTGGAAAATACCGATCAATACTTATTAAATGACTTATTAGTTATCGAGAAAAATGGTGAATATAAGTTCTATCAATTCTTTAATGAAATAGAAGATGCTTCAGGCATAAAAGAAAAAATCTTATTTTCATTAGATGTTAGCGAACCAAATATCCGCATTCAAAATTGGAATGATGTTAAAGTAGCGGGTGTTATTATGAATGTTGTACATCAAATGCGTACTCGAGGAGCATTTAGTACAACTAAACAGCGTGTTGCATAAATAATAAAAGCAAAAAAGAAGAAAGTAATGAAACAAACAAATAGGCACTAATATTACTATTAGTGCCAGCTTATCAAAGAAAAAATTAGATTACACGACGAGATTGAGTATAATTTCTTGACCAATAACGTTCTGATAATGAGCTGGTAGTTACTCCACGGCTTGAACTTGCGTGAACAAACTTTCCATTACCGATATAGACACCAACGTGATTGTTTCTACGGAAAAAAACTAAATCTCCAGGACGTAGATCTGCTTTTGAAATAGAACGACCAACGTGACGTTGCCCAGCCGTTGAGCGAGGCATACTTTTATTAAATGCTTTACTCATTACTTCACGGACAAATGCAGAACAATCAATGCCAGATTTTGTTGTGCCACCTAAACGGTAACGAGTACCTTTCCAATTATTATATACGCTATTTATACGACTAAGATTTGAATTCGCTGAAACGGCTACTCGAGTAGCTGAATGATTTGAGGATTTTGATAATCTTTCTGCTTTACTTGCAATAATTTGGCTAGGTGTTGCAGGTTTTGTACTTAAACTTGCGGAGGCAATAGAAGTATAACCGCCAAAAACTGCCAAAGTTAAAATACACAGGGGTCTAAAAGTAGTTGCAAAAAGATTTTTTTTCATAATTTAATATCTCGTCTCGCCAGAACAATTACAGCGTTTAATTCCTTAGTCTTAATCTTTAAAAGATCAAAAAAATAATAAAAATAATGGTCTAGATATATCCAGACCACCTGCTCAGACCAGTATAACTTATTTTAGTTCCAAAGTCCGTAGAAATTTTATTTCATCTGCCCAGATTTCAGGCGAAATTGTTTCTAAAATCATCGGAATTCCATCAAAATTTGCATTTTGCATAATAAATGTAAACACTTCTGTACCAATCGTTCCCTCTTGTAAAGTGTGATGGCGATCAACTCGACTTCCTAATTCAGTCTTTGAACCATTTAAATGCATTCCCCTTAAATATTGAAAACCAACAGTCTGATTAAAATCATTAAAGACTTCTTCACTTTTTTCATAAGAACTAATGTCATATCCTGCTGAGAATAAATGGCAAGTATCTAAACAAACCCCTACTCTATTTTTATTTTCCACCTGTTCAATAATTTTAGCCAGATGATCAAAATGCCAACCGAGATTTGAGCCTTGCCCAGCAGTATTTTCAATCACGGCAACGACATTAGGCACTTTTTCTACCGCAATATTGATAGATTCGGCAATACGGGCTAAACAATCTTGCTCAGAAATTTTTCGTAAATGAGAACCTGGGTGAAAATTAAGTAGTTTCAATCCAAGTTGATTGGCTCTTTCCATTTCATCAATAAATGCAGTTCGTGATTTTTCTAACGCTTCTGCTTCTGGATTCCCTAAATTAATTAAATAGCTGTCGTGCGGTAAAATTTGATCAGCTGAAAAATGGTGAACCTGACAAAAACGCTTAAAATTTTCGATATTCTCTGCTTTTAATGGTGGAGCTTGCCACTGACGCTGGTTTTTTGTAAATAATGCAAAAGCATTTGCTCCAATTTCCACAGAACGCAGTACCGCATTTTCTACTCCGCCTGAAGCACTTACGTGTGCACCAATATATTTCATTCTCTACATCCTCCAACTATCTGATATACTAAACATTATTTCATTCACTAACTTTCAATAATTTTATGAGCGAAGCAACAATTAACGATTTTTCTCTACTTTGTCGCCTATTCGGTAATTTATTTTATCGTAACCCTAACGATCCAATTCTAGCCGGCACATTTAACTGGCTTGCTCAAGGTGGGCTAGGCCAACAATGGGCATTAACAACTGATGCTCAAAGCGAAAATGCACTTTCTGTTTTACAAAATAACGCTAACCCTACGCAATTAGAAGCGAGCTATCAAGCACTTTTTGCGGAAGGAGGGGCTATTGCTACAACAATCTCAGCCTATGGTTTATCAGTAACCGATTTTATTGAGTTTCGCCAAGCTCGAGCAATGCCAGAATTAGATAATGCAGATCACTTTGCATTACTGCTGTTAACTGCTTCTTGGATTGAAGATAATTTGGATTCCACATTGGCACAAAAAACCTTATTTGAACAATTCCTACTACCTTGTGCAAGTTCATTTTTAGGGAAAGTTGAAGCCTTTGATACTGGATTTTACAAAGCTCTGGCCCAATTAACTCGTGATGCATTAAGTGCAATGGCTGACGAGCTTGAAGAAAGCGAATAAGAGTCTTAATAATTAACTAAACATAAAGAGGGATTAAATATGAAAATGCTGAAATTAAGCTTAACCCTTTCACTTTCATTTATGCTAACCGCTTGTGCATTAACACCAGAGCAACAAGCTGAGCGTAGAGCTAAGCAAGTTCGAGCAGAACAAAATCTACAAGTACAACTTGCTAAACAGTGTGATGCTGAAACGGCAGAATTGATGCATCAGCAATTTAATCCGCCGTTAAGTCAAACAGAGGAAGAAGAACAAACTTTTAAAAAGCGTTATACCAAAAAAGTAAACGACCCAATGTTCCAAGCCTGCTATAAACTCGCCTGGCAGCATTATAAAGCACAAGAAGAGCTAGAAGAAATGCGTTGGAATTACGATCGAGAGTTTATGTATCGAGGTTGGCGTTACTGCTACTATTGTTGGTAATATTTACTAGAACAAGCGGTCATATTTTAGCAAAATCTTGCAAAAATATGATCGTTTTTATTTCAGCGTACATCTGTTCTCTTTTTACTAGATTTTTATTATTAAAATGTTTATATTAGCGTACAGTTGTTAGCTGAAATAATTAGGTAAAAAATGCACAATTTAGATTTTCATTTCGTTCATCGTATTCAAGAACAAGCAAAAAAACTTGCTCACTCTACCGCTATTCGATTTAATCAAAATGGTCAATGGCTTGACCAAAATTGGAGCGATTTCCAACAAAATATTAACCAGCTTTCTTATGCTTTAATAGCTCACGGCATTGGTGTGCAAGACAAAATTGCGATTTTTGCCCACAATATGCCTCGTTGGACAATAACTGATATTGGAGCGATGCAAATTCGTGCTGTCGCAGTACCAATTTATGCAACCAATACCCCAAATCAAGTAGAATATATTATCAATAATGCTGATATTAAAATCTTGTTTGTGGCTGCCAAGAGCAATTTGATAATGCATTAGAAATAGCGAACAACTGTCCACAATTAGTTAAAATTGTGGCAATGAAACCATCAATCGATCTAAAAAATTATTCAATAGCAATCCATTGGGATGATTTTATTAATGTAGAGGCAACACCAGTCGAATTAGAAAAACGCTTAGCTGAAAAATCTTTAGACGACCTTTTCACTTTAATTTATACCTCTGGCACAACAGGTGAACCCAAAGGTGTAATGTTAGATTATCGCAATTTATCCGCTTTCTTACAGGCACACGATCAAGCATTGATGCATATTGATAATAATGATGTATCACTCTCTTTCCTTCCGTTTTCACATATTTTTGAACGAGCTTGGACTGCCTATATACTGCATCGAGGAGCTATAAATTGTTACTTAGAAGATCCTCATAATATTCGAGAAGCTATGGCAGATATTCGCCCAACATTAATGTGTGCAGTACCTCGCTTTTGCGAAAAAATCTACACTGCCGTATGGGATAAAGTACAGAATGCTCCAATACATCGCCGAGTCTTATTTAACTGGGCTGTAAAAATGGGTGAAAAACATTTTTATGCTAAAAAACCTTCTATTTGGTTGAAATGGCAATACCGCTTAGCAGATAAATTAGTTCTCTCTAAACTACGAGCTTTACTTGGTGGGCGGGTGAGAATGATTCCGTGTGGCGGTGCAAAATTAGATCCAACTATTGCGATTTTTTTCCAAAGTATTGGTGTGAATGTCAAAATCGGCTATGGAATGACGGAAACAACGGGAACAGTCTCTTGCTGGCAAGGGGATAATGTAAATTTAAACTCAATCGGTTCACTAATGCCAAATATTGAAGTAAAAATAGGTAATGATAATGAAATTTTAGTACGTGGCGAAACCGTTATGCGAGGCTATTACAAAAAACCTATTGAAACTGCAGAAGCATTTACTGCTGATGGCTTTTTAAAAACTGGCGATGCTGGCGAGTTAGATGCAGAAGGCAACCTCTTCATTACCGACCGAATTAAAGAGTTAATGAAAACCTCTAATGGTAAATATATCGCACCGCAATATATAGAAGGTAAAATTGGCAAAGCTAAATTTATTGAACAAATTGCCATTATTGCTGATGCTAAAAAATATGTTTCAGCCCTTATTGTGCCTTGTTTCGATAGTTTAGAAAGCTACGCTAAGCAACTTAATATTAAATATCACGACAGAGTAGAACTCATTAAAAATGTTGAAATAGTACAACTATTTGAGAAGCAAATTAATGAATTACAAAAAGATTTGGCAAGTTTTGAGCAAGTAAAAAAATTCACGCTACTTTCTCAAGCATTTAGTACCAAAATGGAAGAGATAACACCAACACTAAAATTAAGACGCAAAGTAATTTTAGAACGTTATAAAGCCCAAATTGAGAAGATGTATCAATAATAAATTTAGAACATTCATATTTAGGGTGTGTTAATGGTTCAAATTTCACAAAATTTGATGCGATAACGAGGAAATTAGTAGTTAATTTCTGACAAAATCGCTATACTTTATCGCCCTAAAATTTAGGCGAAAAAGGCTTCCAATTTCTAGAAGCGATGTTAATCAGCTGCATTAATTTCTGCAGCATAAATAATTATACAGAGGTTTTTCAATGTCAGCTCCAAATTCAGGAACTAACCCGGCACCGCTCGGTTTATGCGGTTTTGCACTTACCACTTTTTTACTTAGCTTAATCAATAATGGCACATTTAGTGGCGATAATGTTGGTTTAGTATTAGCAATGGGATTTGCCTTTGGTGGCACAGCTCAGATGATTGCAGGTATGTTTGAATTCTCAAAAGGTAATACTTTTGGCTTTACCGCTTTCACTAGTTATGGTGCATTCTGGTGGTCTTTTGCCTTATTTAAAGTATTCTTTGCAGAAACTGTCTCACACGAATTTGTGGGCTGGTACTTAATTGCTTGGGGAACATTTACATTAATGATGTTTATTGGTACTTTAGCAAAAGCACGTGCGTTACAAGCGATTTTCCTAAGCTTAACTATTACATTCTACTTATTAGCTGCAGGCGATTTTACCCATAACAGTACCATTACCCACATCGGTGGTAACTTTGGTTTATTAACTGCATTTTTAGCATTCTACTTGGCAGCTGCTGATATTATCAATGAAAGCTTTGGCAGAACTGTTTTACCAATCGGTGAGCCAAAAGCATAATTTCATTATATGCTCTATCAAAAAGGCTGAATACATTTTGTATTCAGCCTTTTGTTTGCAAAATTCCAATTAAAAATAATCGCTTGTTAGTAATGTTTACTATTCTTGGGTTTTCTCTACTTCAATTTTTGCCATTGAACCTTGAATAGTGTGTTGTACTTCGATTGAAATTAAGCTGCGTAACAGAGATTCTGTTTCTTTTACTTTATCAATCACAAGATTATCATCACTATCAAAATAACCTTGAGCTTTCAAACTTGCACTAAAGGTTGAGAAAATTGCTTTATCAAAAAATTCTGGAGCGTTAATACCGTGCAATACAGATAAACGCTGAGCCACAGAACTGCTCTCTTTCTCCAATGCTACTCGGCTAATTTCAGGCTGCTCAAGTAAAACACTTAAACTAATATAGTAACGTTGTAAAATCTCACGTATGCCAGCTGAATGTAGTTGCAATGTACGAATATGCGGGCGATTAATCATCAACATATCGCTTTCATTTTTAATGATGCCCTGCCGTGTAAATTCAGCAATAATCGCTTCAATTTGTTTACTTACTTCTTCTTGTTTGAAGTGCAAGAATAATTCAGCCTGCAAAAACGGATAAATACGATTGACCGATTGAAGCACTAAATCTTTTGAAATTGCCTCATAATGAAGCACAATACTTGCAACTAAAGAAGGCAGTACAAACAAATGTTGCACGTTATTGCGATAATAAGTCATTAAAACCGCAGACTCTCTATCTAAGCGGACAAGTTCGCCAAAGCTATCTTTCTCGATTGAAACACCAGAACGAGGTAATTGGATAACGTGTTGTAACAACTCTTCTGCACTTTCTTCAGGTAGCGTCATATCTTCAGAATAAGGTACATTTTTAAATAGCTGAATATAACTTTCTAACTGCTCGATTACTTGTTCACGAGATAATGCTCGTTGGCGAGAAGCTAATAAAGCAGAACCAACTAAATTTTTTGCATTAACCGCCGCCGCTTTATTGATATTGACCATTACTTGATGAGCCACATTATCAACTGCCTCATTCAACCATTTTGGGCGATTATCTTCAGAATGCTCTTTCCATTCTGGGTAATATTGATTTAGGTAGTTATTTACCTGAATCGGCTCGCCAAAATTTACATAGCCTTGCCCTAAATTTTTCAGTTTCTTAATCACTCGCAACACTAAGCCTGCATTTTCTTTTTCTTTTGCAGCACCTCGTAATTCTTTAGCATAAGTATCAACTTCAAGCACGTGCTCATACCCGATATAAACTGGTACAATGCTTAATGGTCGATTTAAGCCACGTTGTAATGCCTGTAAGGTCATCGACATCATACCAGTTTTAGGTTGCAATAAACGACCAGTGCGAGAGCGTCCACCCTCAATAAAATATTCAACCGAATAACCACGATAGAATAATTCCGCTAAATATTCACGGAAAATCGTAGAATATAAACGGTTTCCCTTAAAGGTACGGCGAATGAAAAATGCCCCCCAACTGCGGAAAATCGGACCTGCTGGCCAGAAATTTAAGTTAATTCCCGCTGCAATATGTGGCGGTACTAGTCCTTGATGATAAAGCAGATAAGACAATAACAAATAGTCCATATGGCTACGGTGGCAAGGCACATAAACTATTTCGTGTCCCTCAAGAGCTAATTTACGCACTCGATCACCATTTTGCACATTAATTCCTTGATAAAGCTTATTCCATAACCAACTCAATACTCTATCTGCCATTCGCAAACTTTCGTGTTTTACATCAGCTGCAATCTCGTGAATAATTTTTTCTGCTTCTTTACGGGCTTTTTCTGGAGAAGACTTTTTCGCTTCTTCTGCAATCGCTGCTTGAATAACCTCAGAATTTAAAATCTTATTAAACATCGCTTCACGATTTGGTAAACGAGGCCCCATTGCCGAATAACGTAGTTTTGAGAAGTGAATTTTTGCAACTCTTGCCACTTTTTGTGCGATTTTTTCATCTGCACCGTGTTCTGTTGCCATATAACGCAACGAAACTGCCTGTGAAAAACGAACAAAGTTATCACGACCAAACCAGATCATAGACATAAAGCGTTGGAATGAAGTTAAGACCTGCAAATGTCTCGCATCTTCTTTACCTGGAGCCCTCCCCCACAACACAGAAACAGGTACGAGTTGTACATCTAAATCTGCATTTTCACGGTGTAAATCTAAATAACGATAGAAAATAGATTCTGTTTCGCTTTTTGCTCCTTTTGATTTGAAGAAACGACGCCCTTCATCTAAAAAAACGAAACGAGGCAAGCTTTGCCCTCCAATCACATTTCCTTGTAATGGATCAGGTAAATTTAGGGCAGCACAGTTTTTTTTCAGAATAAGTAAATCTGTTTGCGAAGTATATGGCAACACATAAACAATAGGTTGCTCAAGGTTTAGCCCCAATTCATTAATAGGATCGGTCGGAATAGCACGAGATTTAACCAATAATGAGAGTGGCAGATTTAGAAAGCTTCGATAAATATTTAATAAGCCAGACATATTAATATTCCTTTAGAATAGTTATTGTTGGAGGTCTAACCTCTAAGTGTCGGCATTCTATCATAAATTTTTATAAATTTTTGTGAAATTATTGGTTACAAAACAGAAAATACTGTATATACTATCAATATTTTCTGTATATAAAGACAGTGAGGATATATTCAAATGCGTAAACATTTAACTGTACGTCAGCAAGAAATCTTTGATTTTGTAAAAAGCCACATAGAAACAACTGGTATGCCGCCTACTCGGGTGGAAATAGCTCGTGAAATTGGCTTTAAATCGCCAAATGCAGCAGAAGAACACTTAAAAGCCTTAGCTCGCAAAGGTTACATTGAAATGTTATCTGGCACGTCTCGTGGAATTCGTATTTTAGTAAATGATGAGCCAGAAGCAGCAAACGATGAAGATGAAGGTTTACCTCTTATTGGCAAAGTTGCCGCTGGCACACCAATCTTAGCTGTTGAGCATGTTGAAAATCATTACCCGGTAAATGGGGAGATGTTTAGCCCAACTGCCGATTATTTATTGAAAGTAAACGGTAATTCAATGGAAAAAATAGGTATTTTAGATGGCGATTTATTAGCGGTACATAAAACAAACTCTGCACGTAATGGGCAAGTGGTTGTTGCACGAGTTAATGATGAAGTAACGGTTAAACGTTTAGAGAAAAAAGGGGATTTAATTTACCTTCACCCAGAAAATGATGAGTTAAAACCCATTATTGTTAATCCTAGCCAAGAATATATTGAGATTGAGGGTATCGCAGTAGGTGTTATCCGTAGCAATGCTTGGATGTAATCTTTCACAAGCGGTTACTTTTTTGTAAAATTTTGCAAAAAAATAACCGCTTGTTTGTTTTTCTATGAAATTATCTACCTTCTCTCACACCGAACAAGACCTGCTCGCCAAAGCTCAATGGCTGGCAGGTTTTACCTTAGGCGAAATTGCCAAAATGCTTAATATTCCTGTTCCTGCTGATTTAAAACGAGATAAAGGCTGGGTGGGAACATTGATTGAAACGGCATTAGGGGCAAAAGCCGGTAGTAAAGCCGAGCAGGATTTTGCCCATTTAGGCATTGAACTAAAAACCATTCCTATAAATCAAAAAGGTTTACCGCTTGAAACCACCTTTGTGAGCCTTGCCCCTCTCACTCAAAATAATGGCATTACTTGGCAAAGTTCTCACGTTAGGCATAAACTTTCCCGTGTGTTATGGATTCCTGTTGAGGGCGAAAGGAAAATTCCATTGAGCGAACGTCATATTGGGCAACCTATTTTATGGTCTCCCACGCCAGAACAAGAATTTAAATTGCAACAAGACTGGGAAGAGCTGATGGAAATGATAGTATTAGGTAAACATCACGAAATTAATGCAACTTTTGGCGAAGTGTTACAGTTAAGACCGAAAGGCAGAAATAACCGTTCTCTTGCTCCTGCAATCAATGCCAAAGGGGAACTAGTACAATCTTTACCACTTGGTTTTTATTTAAGAAAACAATTTACGGCAGAAATCTTACAGCATTTTATCAACGCAAATTATTAATTTATAATCGTTACAATTATTTATAAGCCATAAGGCTACCTACTTATTAGAGAAGAAAATGTTACTTATTGATATTAAAGATAAAGAATTAACCCAGGAAGAAGTCGAAATTCTAGAGCACCCTCTTGTATCCGGCTTGATTTTATTTAGCCGTAATTTTTACGATAAAGCTCAAGTGCAAGCATTAATCAAAGATATTCGTCATCGTGTTAAAAAGCCTCTTTTAATTACCGTCGATCAAGAAGGCGGACGAGTGCAACGTTTCCGTGATGGTTTTACTAAATTACCGGCAATGCAAGCTTTTTTACAACTTGCAACCAACCAAGCACAAGCGATGCAACTTGCCAAAGAATCTGGCTGGTTGATGGCAGCGGAGATGTTTGCGTTAGATATTGACCTTAGTTTTGCTCCAGTTCTGGATTTAGGGCATAAATGTAAAGCGATTGGCGACCGCTCATTCGGCCAAGAACCTGCAACAATATTACCTATCGCCGAAGCCTTTATTGACGGTATGCTGGAAATGGGAATGGCGACCACAGGTAAACATTTCCCTGGGCACGGACACGTTTTAGCCGATTCGCATTTAGAAACCCCGTTTGATGCTCGCTCGCAAGAAGTTATTTTTAAGCACGATATTATCCCTTTTAAAGAGTTAATCAATAAAGGGAAATTATCGGCTATTATGCCTGCTCACGTAGTTTACACTCAGTGCGATAGCCAGCCTGCCAGTGGCTCAAGTTATTGGTTAAAAGAGGTTTTACGCAAACAGTTAAACTTTAATGGTGTGATTTTCTCTGATGATTTAGGAATGAAAGGAGCCGGCTTTATGGGCGATTTTGTAGAACGCTCTGAAAAAGCCATTCACGCTGGTTGTGATTTATTACTTCTTTGCAACGAACCAGAAGGTGTTATTCAAGTGTTAGACGGCTTGAAATACCAGCCAACTGCGACTCAAAAAGAACGCTATTTATCACTAATGAAACGCAAAAATATAAGTTGGAAAGAGCTTGAAAGCAATTCTCGCTATCAGCAAGCACAACTTGAATTAACCGCATTACAAAATAATTGGTTGGAATGGAAAGAAGCTAATGCCTAATATGCTTACTTGTGCCCACTTTCAAGCAGGGAATTGCACTTCTTGCCAATGGATTGAAAAACCTTACTCCGTTCAAGTAGCGGAAAAAGAAGCGGATCTCAAGCGGTTAATTTCGCCTTTTATTTTGCAAAATATAACCGAAATTCAACCGCTTGTTTATTCCGACATTTCTCATTTTCGCAATAAAGCCAAAATGGTGGTGTTGGGTAGTGTAGAACGCCCCATTCTCGGTATTCTTAAAGAGCAAGCCGACCCACAAAGCGGAGTGGATTTAACCGATTGTGCTCTTTACCCTCACACATTTAAAACCTTATTCCCCATTTTAAAAGATTTTATCGGGCGGGCAGGTTTAGTACCTTACAATATCGCAAAGAAAAAAGGCGAGCTAAAATATATTTTGATTACACAAAGCCAATATAATCAATCGGTTATGTTACGTTTTGTGGTAAGAAGCGAAGCAAAACGGGCATTAGTTGAGCGAGAGTTACCCAAATTATTAGAAAAACTCCCTGCTCAATCAGTTGTTAGCCTAAATATTCAACCTCAACACGCTGCCGTATTAGAGGGAGAAACAGAAATTTTCCTAACCGAACAAACCACGTTAGAAGAACATTTTAATGGGGTGCCTCTTTTTATTCGTCCACAAGGCTTTTTCCAAACGAATCCGCAAGTCGCAAGCAAGCTTTATCATACCGCTCAACAGTGGGTTGCGGAGCTACCGATTAAGAAAATGTGGGATCTATTCTGTGGTGTTGGGGGCTTTGGGCTACATTGTGCAAAAACATTAAGCAACAAAAATCCAGATTTTGAATTAACCGGCATTGAAATTTCTGCCTCTGCGATTGCAAGTGCCACAAAATCCACCGAAAAATTAGGATTAAAAAATGTCAAATTTGCCTCGCTAGATTCCGCTCAATTTGCTTTAAATGAACAGGGAGAAACACCCGATTTAGTGGTGGTGAACCCACCTCGACGTGGCATTGGCAAGCCGTTAGCGGAATTTTTAAACGATCTTGGTTCGCCTTATTTAATTTATTCAAGTTGTAATGCCAATTCAATGGCGAAAGATTTCGAATCACTTACCAATTACAACTTAATGAAAGTGCAACTGTTTGATATGTTTCCGCACACTTCACATTATGAAGTGCTTACCTTTTTAATCAAAAAATAACCATTACAAGCGGTAAGATTTTTGCCGTTTTTTACAAATATTGCTATAATCTCGGGCGAATTTAGGCTTAGATCAAATTAGTGATAAATTATCTAACACGAATGATAATTTTTAAAAGACAAAAGTGAAAAATCGCTTTAGTATATACCTATTCTTTTTTTCTATTAACTCTCACATTAGAGGATATCAACAATGGCTAAAATTGTTAAAGTAATTGGTCGTGAAATCATCGACTCTCGTGGTAACCCAACAGTAGAAGCTGAAGTTCACTTAGAAGGTGGCTTTGTAGGTTTAGCAGCTGCTCCATCAGGTGCATCTACAGGTTCACGTGAAGCATTAGAATTACGTGATGGCGATAAATCACGTTTCTTAGGTAAAGGTGTGTTAAAAGCTGTTTCTGCTGTAAACAACGAAATTGCAAAAGCAATCGAAGGCAAAGAAGGTACTAATCAAGCTGAAATCGACCAAATTATGATCGATTTAGACGGTACAGAAAACAAATCTAAATTTGGTGCAAACGCAATCTTAGCAGTTTCATTAGCAACAGCTAAAGCAGCTGCAGCATCAAAAGGCTTACCATTATATGCTTACATCGCTGAATTAAACGGCACTCCGGGCGTTTACTCTATGCCATTACCAATGATGAACATCATTAACGGTGGCGAACACGCTGACAACAACGTTGATATTCAAGAATTTATGATTCAACCGGTTGGTGCTTCAACATTAAAAGAAGCATTACGTATCGGTGCTGAAGTATTCCACAATCTTGCTAAAGTATTAAAAGCGAAAGGCTTAAATACAGCAGTGGGTGATGAAGGTGGTTTCGCTCCAAACCTAGCATCAAATGCAGACGCTTTAGCGTGTATCAAAGAAGCAGTTGAAAAAGCAGGTTATGTGTTAGGTAAAGACGTTACTTTAGCAATGGACTGTGCATCATCTGAGTTCTACGATAAAGAACGCAATGTGTACGATATGAAAGGCGAAGGTAAAACATTCACTTCTCAAGAGTTCACTCACTACTTAGAAGGTTTATGTAAAGAGTACCCAATCGTGTCTATCGAAGATGGTCAAGACGAATCAGACTGGGAAGGTTTTGCATACCAAACTAAAGTATTAGGCGATAAAGTTCAATTAGTAGGCGACGATTTATTCGTAACTAATACTAAGATCTTAAGCCGTGGTATCGAAAACGGGATCGCAAACTCAATCTTAATCAAATTCAACCAAATCGGTTCTTTAACTGAAACCTTAGCAGCAATCAAAATGGCGAAAGATGCAGGCTACACAGCAGTAATCTCTCACCGTTCTGGCGAAACTGAAGATGCAACAATCGCAGATTTAGCGGTTGGTACAGCAGCAGGTCAAATCAAAACTGGTTCAATGAGCCGTTCAGACCGTGTTGCTAAATACAACCAATTAATCCGTATTGAAGAAGCATTAGAACGTGCTGGTACACCGGCTCCGTTCAACGGTTTAAAAGAAGTTAAAGGTCAAGCGTAATTCTTGATATTTAATCTTAATCCCACTGAGCAATCAGTGGGATTTTTCTATCTAATAAGCCAAATTATTTAAGGATATTGAATGCTATACTCTGTTCTAACCGACCAAATTTTATTAAATGAACCATACCGTAATGGTGCTCACTCTACTCAGCACGAACATTTAGTCGTGATGTTTGAAATTGATGGCGAGACTGGCTATTTCTATGCAATGGACTTACACCAAACGGAACAACCTGTCGTTGATAGTTTATTTGTCTTTCGTATTAGTGATATTGAACAAAACTCCTTACACGAGCCACGTCGTTTAGAAATCTGTTGGAGTGAAGATGGCTACCAAGCCTTTTTATTGATTAACAGCTACCCGCACGCTGTTTTTGATTTCCGCCAATTTGTCGGTTATAACCACACAAAATTCCCTCACCCTGAACTTGGCAGTATGTGGGTACATAAAGAAACCACAAAAGAACTAGTTGAAAAGTGGTTAGGGTAAAACTCTGCTTGTTATAATATTGAGCTAACACTCGAACACTGATTCATACGAAACCAGTAGGATTCACCATACAAGGAATAAAGTTGCAAAATTTCGGCGAAAATTAACCGCTTGTAATGTGAAGATTATCCAAGCATTGCGTCATTATTGCTATTGATTCTACAAAAAATAGCCCCAATAAGGGGCTAACATAATTTATACCAATAAAGTTTATTGCAGTAGGCATTAAAAGTTAATTAAAGATAACCGGCAACCTTAAATAAAATAGCTTGTTTTGCTGTTGTTAAATCATTTTGCTGGCTAGATTTTTCTAGTGAAGAAATTAATCGATTAATTTGCCCTGAACGAACGATCATCGTGTCCATTTCACGAGCATTATCTTGTCCTTCATAACGATCGATCATACTTTCTTTTACTGTTCTTTTTGCATTTTTTGCTAATTGTGATGCTTCATTAACCAATGTTTGAAATTGACCAAAATCTTGTGTACTTTTTAATTCTGCTAAGTGATTTTTTAACTGTGCTGAATAATAGTCATAGTTGTTTTTACGTACTTCTGTTAATTTATAAGTTTTCCCTTCAATATCAACAAAACGTTCAACTGTTGCCGCATTCGCTACTGTTACAGATAAAGTTGCACTAAGTAAAGCTGTTGTCATTAATGTATTTAATTTCATTTGAATAATCCTTCTATGTATTTTTTAGTGTTATATTTTGATTCAAACGACATCATTGTCGTTGATGGAATGCATTATAAAGATTAAAAATAAAATGATAATACACTAAAAAATTGATAGACTATTAACCTCAAGTTACTAATGAGGTAGAAAATGTTAAAACGTGAAAATTATAATGACCTTTATGCCTTTCTTATTGTGGCAACAGAAAAGAGTTTTAGCAAAGCTGCTGCAAAATTAAATGTGTCCTCTCCTGCACTCAGTAAAACAATTCGCTTACTGGAAGCAAGACTTGGGTTACAACTCTTTTTTCGTACAACTCGGCAAGTTTCATTAACCCAAGCCGGACAACAGCTATTTCGCACAGCAGAAAAAAGTTTTAGCAAGCTTAATCAAGAACTGGATTTATTGGCACATTATAGGGAATCGCCAAGTGGACTTGTAAGAATTAACGCAGCTTTACAAACGGTAGAACGTATTTTAATTCCCAAATTAGCACACTTCAAAGAGAAATATCCTGATATTCAGCTTGAATTAACAGGCGATAATCAATTTGTAGATATTATTAGTAAAGGATTTGATGCAGGTATAAGACTGGGCAGAAATGTTGATGAGGGAATGGTTGCAGTCAAAATTAGTACAGAAATGAAAATTGCTGTTGTTGCTAGCCCTGATTATTTTGCCACTCACGGATTCCCTAAAACGCTTGATGAATTACCTCAACACCAATGTTTAGGCTTTCGTTTAAATAATGGAGCAATTTATGAATGGGAATTTGAACAAGATGGCAAACCAATTACGATAACACCAAATTGCCAATGGATTTTTACAGATTCTCAATCAATAAAAACTGCGGCACTTCATCATTTAGGTATTGCCTATTTACCAGAAAATATCATTGAAGATGAATTAGCTAGCGGTAAATTAATTTCAATTTTTAGCGAAAATTGTTTAATTTTCCCCCCACTTTATCTCTATTATCCGCATCGTAATGTTTCTCCTGCATTACGAGTCGTTATTGATACATTAAAGGTATAAATAAACAAAAACTATCTAAATTTACCAACCAATAGGTATTTTTTATGAACTTTTTAAAACTGGGCTAGTCCATAATTATGAGTGCTCAATATTTTAATTAATAAATCTCATAGCAAAAACAAGGAGAACTCTATGAACTTAACACTAGTTAAAGAAATTCAAGCAAAGCAGGCTTACCCAAGTGTAACTATTACTTTACCGACATATCGTACTTCTCCAGATAATGAAAAAGATCCGATTCGTTTAAAAAATTTAGTGCAAGATGCGATTAACCGCCTTGAAAGCGAATTTGGAAAACGTGAATCACTACAAATTGTTGAAGAAATTCAACGTTTAGCCGATGAGGTAGATCACCAACATAACCTAGATGGTTTAGTTATTTTTGTTAGTAATGAGTTTAGTGCTTCTTATAAATTACCATTCCGTTTACCTGAACGTGTAAGTATTGAAGATAATTTCTTAACCCGTGATTTAGTTTATGCAATGAACCGTAGTCCTGTTTATTTGCTAGCAGTGCTGAGTGAAAATGGAACTCGTCTATTTACGGGTAACAAAGATATGCTTGATGAAGTGCAAGAGTATGGTTTCCCATTCTCTCTTGAAGGTGTAACCGCAAATGCAAGCCCAGGTCAAGACATTAGTCAAGTAAATGATCGTATTGTTACCGACCATATGAGAAAAATTGGTGATGCATTAAATGAAGCAAGAAAAGAAATTGATGCTCCAATTATTGTTGTAGGTGTTGATCGCAACATCGGACATTTCCGTGATGGAGCTAGCAATAGTGATGATGTAATGCTTTATATTCATAGCGGGCTAAGTGATGAAAATGAACACGAACTAGCTAAAAACATTTGGCCACAAATTAAAGATGCTCTTAATGAAGAACGTAAGAAAATCTTTGATGAAGTAGGTGCCGCAAAAGGTAATAACCGCTTTGTCGGAGGCTTAAATGAGGTATGGCAAGCTTGTTTAGATGGACGTGTAGAAACCCTCGTTGTTGAAGAAGATCTACATATAGCCGCAGAAGTAAGTGCAGATGGTCGTAAACTAAGCAGACTAGAATCAGGCTTCCAGCAAACTGAAAACACTTACGAAGATATTGTTGATGAAATGATTGAAAAAGTTATTGCCGCTTCAGGCCGAGTGAAATTTGTAGATAACAATGCTTTAAATGAAATCAATCCTGAAGGATTAGTCGCTATTACACGTTATTAATTCCTCTCATTAAAATCCCCTAGCTTGATGCTAGGGGATTTTTTATACCTAATTCTCTGTTTTTATCTATCAGCTATTTTTACTTATCTAACTGCATTGGTAAGAATAAACTCAATGGTTTTTTGCGTAAAATTTTCAGCATACAAATGAAAATATCCCACCAACTATCAATTTTTGCATTTAATGAACGTAATGCAAGCCATAGGGTTAGAGAGAAACTCACAATTAAATTAACCAAACCAATTAATAGCACAAAGCCCACACCTTTCCATAAAATTTCCCAACCTAAAGAACCGCTTACTACCGCATAACCTAAATTTGCAGAAGAAAAGGCTACGTGGCGAATATCTAAAGGTAAAGAGAGTAAATAACCAATCACACCAGTTATGCCTAGCAACATACCAAAGGAAAGATTCCCCATAATAGAGCCATAACTATCGTGAATATAATCAGCAAAACCGTTCCGACATTTTTCTGTCATTACCAATTTCAAACAAGGGTGCTGACGTAACCGCATTCGGCTATTCAAATAATTGCTACGATTATCAAAATAACCAGAGATAATGCCAGCTAAGAATAACCAAACACCCGCAATGGCCGCATACCACAAAGTGCCTTTGGTTGGATCTATTGCTGAAAGCTGATAAGAAATACTTTCCTCATCTAATAACGGCATACCAAAATGTTGAAAATAATAGTAAGCTATTGTAGCTGCAACACTTATTGCAATCAGCACATTACCGATAACTGCGATACTTTGTGAACGGAATACATCAATCAGCAACTGTGCCAATTTCATATTTCTGCTTTGTGGATTGTGCGGATTACGTTCCACCGCCTCAGCAAAACGAGCGGCAGTCATTGCCGGCTGTTTAGTTGCCACTGTGCAGTGCAACATAAAAATCAAGGTAAAACCTAAACCATAATTAAGCCCTTCGGCAAGCCCGAGCCAAACTTTATCCTCAATCTGTGTACCTAGATAAATTTTAAATAGTGCCATCAGAGCAATAATCACACCACCGCCGGCTGCAGAAAAGAACATTGAAAAATACTCTTTTTTATTGCGAGTAATATAATGCTCACCATGATCGCTGGTATTTTGGGTAATAGTACGAGAAAGCATTCCCACGCTTTGTTTCATTAAATCCGCAAGGCTATGTTGATGTACTGCAGAAATTGCAATATCGCCAACCAACCTCAATAAATGTGATAACGCTAAATTAGGCTTTGAGAAAATATGTAATAAAATGCCTAGTCGCTCAAGTGTCTGCTTTAAGCGTTCCAATAAATGAGCCACCGCTAAAGAAGAACCGGCTTCCGCTCCTCTTTTTCTTAAACGCTCAACTAATTTTAAGCTTTGCGAATACATCACTTCGAGATGTTTTTTCTCAAATTCTTGCTCTTGTCTATGTGCATTTAGCCAATGAAAAACCTCTCGCTGTAATGCAACAAAAGGCGAATCTCTATCTAATAAAATCGGATCTAAACGCATTAATTCAGGTTCTAACTCTTCTGCCGCCACCCAAACCGCCAACATTTCAATCGCTAATAGCCCTTCTTGACGCAAATGTGTAAATAAACGCTCTCGCTCATTTTTCGGCGTATATTTTGCAAGTAAATTAAACAAACTACGCCATTCATTTAACGAAACCTCATTTATCCATAACTCATCATTACTATCGTTAAATAATAAATAAAATACATCACGCAAGTCGTTTTTATCTTTAAAACTCGGGTTAAATTTATCGTATAAACGATTTTTAAATCCTTGGCTAAACCCTTCTCGCCCTAAGATCCCAGTACTAACAAAAAGTGGATACAATCTTAAGCTACAGATCCAACGAGCTAATAACGAAGATACTTGTTGGGCAAGCGTTTCGTTTTCTGCTAACGTTTTTAAAAATAATTTTAGCTTTTCTCTTACTTCTGTTGGCGAAGAACTACGAAACCATTCGCAAACACCATCCAATAATTCAAAAGCATTTTGTTGTTCTATTTTTTGAGTAATAAAATTCTGTAATTCTGTCTGATCTGAATTTTTTTTAAGCATTTTTGTTTTTATATAACCTAGAAATTTGATAAAAAATGAGAACCCACATCTCACTTATTTTGTTTAAATAAGAATGAACTACTCTATTTGCAGTCTTTTAATAACGCAAAAAGCGTTACCACCCTAACGCTTTATTCGCCACCATTTCTCGTAATGTTTTGGAATGTGAAATGGTAAACAACCCCATATTTCGAGCGATTTGTATTGGTAAGAATTCACAAGAAAAAACAGAAATTAGACCGCTTGTTGCTGTCATCATTTGCTTTTGATCTTGCTCTCGGCTTTTTTCAAAGGCAGATAATACTGAAAACTCGCCAATATCCGTCCCCTTATTAAAGGCTTGTGCCACAAGCTGAGCTAAGGAATATAAATCTCTCAGCCCTAAATTAAAGCCTTGCCCTGCCACAGGGTGGAGCATTTGAGCCGCATTGCCGACAATCGCTAGGCGATGATGAATGTGCGACTGTGCCTTTTGCAAAATAAGCGGATAAACAAACCGCTTGCTTACCCTTAAAAACTCGCCTAATTGCCAACCGAATTGTTGCTGTAAACGAGCTAAAAATGCTTCATTAGGTAACTGCATTAACTCCTCTGCCTGCTTGGTACACCAAACCAGTGACATACAATTCCCTGCCAAGGGCAATAAGGCAAAAGGCCCTTGTTCAGTAAAATATTCAAACGCTTGATTTTGGTGAGGTTCGCTTAATTCCACATTGGCAATCACGGCAGATTGTGCATAATCTTGCACTTGCAGCGTTTCCACTCCACACTGTTTGGCAATGTTTGATTGAATTCCGTCTGCTGCAATCAGCAAACGGCAACTAAGTTGCTCGCCGTGTTTTAGAGTCAGATTACATAGCTGTTGGGAACGCTCGATAACGTCCACTTCATTCGGGCAAAACAGTTTGATATTAGCGTGTTGCTGAATACAAGCGGTCAATTTTTTGCCTAATTTTGCAAGTTCCACCACCACACCAAGCTGAGAAACAGGTAATTCATCGGCTTTTAAGGTTGTTTTACCAAAATGCCCTTTATCTGCAATATGAATTTGCTGAATCGGTGTGCCGATAGCTTCAATAATGCTCCCTAAATTTTCGCCTGCAAGTGGTAAAATTTGTCGCATTTTTTGCAAACTGCCTTCCGCTAATGCAATACTGCGGGCATCAAATCCACCTTGTTGTTCATAGTTTGGTAGTGATTTTTCTACTATCGCAATCGACATTTTTTGTTGGCTAAAATGGCTTAATGCCAATGCCAACACAGAACCACTGATTGCCCCACCTACAATCACAACATCAAACTGCTCAGTTTCCATTTTTACTCCTATTCAAAAGCGTGCAAAATCTCAAGCGGATAACGCTTACCACTTAAATAATCTTGCACCGACTGAATGACCAATGGGCTTCTCTCGCATTGCCCTTCTTGCTGAATGTAATGGTTGAATTCCTCCACACTTAGCCAAAGGGCTTGGGTAATATCTGCATCTTGTGGCGAAGGTTCGAGCCATTCATCCAGCTCTACAGCAAACACAAAACGAAGGTAATCTGTTTGGGAGCGGGGAGCTTGCCATTGGTAGATTTTAATCAAGCTACTCATTTCCGCCCGAATCCCTGTTTCTTCAAACAGTTCACGCCTTGCCCCCTCTAGCAAGGTTTCCTCTTTTTCTAAATGCCCTGCGGGTTGATTCAACGTGCGTTTGCCATATTCAATTTCTTCCACAAATAGAAACTTTCCTTTGCAATGCACCACGCACGCAAGCGTTACATTGGGTTTATGCATTTATTTCACCTCAATAAGCGGTTTGTTTTCGTCCATTTCAAGCAATCGCCCAACGTGGAATAACGGCACATTAGCATTTTTTGCAATTTGTTGGATTTTTTCGACCGCTTGTGGCTGCACCGCTACCAATAAACCGCCTGAGGTTTGAGGGTCGCATAAAATCGCTTTTTGCTCGTCTGTCATTGCCGAAATTAAATGCCCATAACTATCAAAATTACGGTTTGTTCCGCCCGGCACAGCCCCTAATGTAATATATTCTTTCGTGCCGTCAAGGGTTTGAATATCGGCAAAATGTACCTCGGCACGCAAGCCAGAGCCTTGGCAAACCTCGCTTAAATGCCCAAGCAAGCCAAAACCTGTTACATCGGTCATTGCGGTTACTTCCGGCAATTCTGAAAATTCAGCCCCAATCAAGTTGATTTGGCACATCACTTCACTTGCCAAATTCTGATGTTCTGCTTTCAACAACCCTTTTTTCTCAGCCGTAGTAAGCACGCCAATGCCAAGTGGTTTGGTTAAAAACAGCTCGCAACCTGCCTGTGCGGAGGCATTACGTTTTACTCGCTCTGTCGGCACAATGCCCGTTACCGCCAAGCCAAAAATTGGCTCCGGCGAATCAATCGAATGCCCACCAGCTAATGCAATCCCCGCTTGTTGGCAAGCAAAACGCCCACCTTCAACAATCTGCTGAGCCACTTCTGCCGGCAGTTTATTGACAGGGAAACCAAGAATCGCAATCGCCATAATCGGCTTACCGCCCATCGCATAAATATCGCTAATCGCATTGGCAGAAGCAATCCGCCCAAAATCAAACGGGTCATCCACAATCGGCATAAAGAAATCGGTAGTGCTGATAATCGCCTGCCCGTTTCCGAGATCATACACCGCTGCATCATCTGCCGTTTCATTCCCCACTAACAAATTCGGGTCGATAAATTTATCTAATTGACTTTGTAAAATAGTCCCTAACACCTTAGGAGAAATTTTACAGCCTCAACCAGCCCCGTGGCTGAACTGGGTTAATCTAATCGGTTCAGACATCTCGCCTCCATATCTTGTTAAAATTATGACTATTGTACGCTAACAAGCGGTCTGATTTGCTAAAAATTTTGCATATTTTGCATAATTAGAAAATTTTCGAGCCAGATCACAAAATCAGATAAAAACCTTAGTAATTTTTATGGTAAGTTAATTCAAAACTTTAGGAGTAAAAATGAGCGACCTAACCACACCAACCAGTGCAAATATTTTATTTTACTCAGCAAATCAAAATGTAAAAATTGAAGTACAATACCTCGATGAAACTTTCTGGCTTACGCAAAAAAATATGGCGGAGTTATTTGGGGTTGAGGTTCCTGCAATTTCTAAACATTTAGATAATATTTACCAAACAGGCGAACTTGTTCAAAATGCAACCATTTCCAAAATGGAAATAGTTCGCCAAGAAGGTAAGCGAATGGTAAAACGCAAAGTAGATTTCTATAACTTAGACGCAATCATTGCTGTGGGCTATCGTGTAAATAGCCGTGAAGCAACACAGTTCCGTATTTGGGCAACGAATACATTGCGTGAATTTATTATCAAAGGCTTTGTAATTGATGATCTACGCTTAAAGCAAGGCAAGCAATTTGAGCAAGATTATTTTGAGCAATTAGTTGAAAAAATTCGGGAGATCCGAGCATCTGAACGCCGTTTTTATGAAAAAATTACAGATTTATACGCATTATCATCTGACTATGATGCAAAATCTCCAATAACCAAGCAATTTTTTGCCACTGTGCAGAATAAGTTACATTGGGCAATTACAGGGCAAACTGCTGCAGAGCTTATTTATCATAAGGCTGATAGCCAATTACCTAATATGGGCTTAACTAATTGGCGAAATGCCCCTGACGGTAAAATTTTGAAAAGTGATGTATCTGTGGCGAAAAATTATTTGCAAGAAGCCCATATCAGCGAGCTTAATCAGCTCGTTTCTGCTTATTTAGATCTTGCAGAAAACCGAGCTAGACGACAAATTTTAATGAATATGGCAGAATGGGAAACCTTCCTAAATAATTTCTTAACACTTTCAAATTATCCTATTTTGCAAGATAAAGGCAAAATCAGTGCAGAGATGGCTAAAATTAAAGCAGAAAGTGAATACGAAAAATTCCGTGTTGTTCAAGACCGAACATTTAAAAGTGATTTTAATAAATTCTTGGAAGAATTTAGTCAAATTGATACATCTAATAAATAATCAAAATATAGCGGTCTGATTTGCAGATTTTTTTGCAAAAAAGACCGCTTGTGTTAACTTAAAGCACCCACTTTTCTAAATTATTATCAATTTTGGGTTTTAATGATAATTCATACTCTAAAGCATCAAGCCATTCCGAGATTGTTTCAAAAGGGGCAAAACGATGGCGACGAGCAATAGTCGCAAAATCGCCCAGTGTTAGATTATCCCAATGCTGAAAGCGAGAGAGTTCGTGCTGGTTTAAGCAAGCTAAACCTAATTTTTGTATCTGGCTAATTGCAGCCTCTTTTCTCTGTTCCAATTCCAAATAGCCGAAATTCAATTTAAGATCAAAGCGACGCAATGAGGCAGGATCGAGATTACCCATTAAATTGGTCGAAACGATAAGCAAGCCTTCAAATTTCTCAATTTGGGTTAGCATTTCATTCACTTGGCTATGCTCCCAACTGCGTTGTCCATTTTCTCGGGCAAACAAAAACGTATCCACTTCATCAAAAATCAGCACCATATTATTCTCTTTTGCCTGTTGGAAAGCCTGTGCAATGTTCTGCTCGGTACCACCCACATACATACTTAATAAATCTGAACCTTGACGAACCAAGGCTTTTAAGCCCATTTCCTGTGCCAACCAGTTTGCCCACGCTGTCTTGCCCGTTCCCGGTGGACCATAGCAACAAATCCGTCCACACTTTGTCTGCATCAATCCCTCGCTGATTTTATGTAGATTATCGCTACACGCCACCCAATCCAAATTATAGGCAATTTTATTTTCAACAAGCGGTTCGATTTTCTTAAAACCTTGCGAACGTAGCATTTGATTAAACATTCCCAAGGCTTTATCTGCAAAATCCGCTGAGTTCTCTGTGGGTAATGTATTCATTACATTTAAAGTACGGCTTAATACCGCAGGTGATAAATCGGCATTTTGTGCAAAATGTTGAATATAATCGGCAGAAAGTTTATCGCCCACTAGTTCTGCAATAAGCTGTGCTTTATGCTTATTCAGTAGCATAGGCATTTCAAACACCATATCGAAACGACGCAGATAAGCATTGTCAATGCAATCAACAGAATTAGAGATCCAAATCATTGGAATAGCATTATTTTCCAAAAAATCATTAACCCAGGCTTTATTCTGTTGGGCGATTGATCGCTCAGTAAAAGAGCCAGCAAAAACATCTTCCACTTCATCAAAAATAATTACCGCTCTTTTGCCTGCCAGTAATTTTTGTGCTAAACGGCAGTTTTCTAAACGGGTCGTTCCACGCAAGACATCGCCATCTTTATCTTGGTTCGCCATTGTATAAGCAGGTAAATTTAGCGTTTCAGCTAGTAGTGTGGCAAATTCGGTTTTCCCTGTTCCAGCAACACCATAAAGCAGAATATTTACCCCTTTTTTTGCTGTTTTTATCGCAATTTCCAAATAATTTAGCATCATTTCACGATTTTTAGCGATATGATCATAATGACTGAGCTTTAGTGTAGAAGGTACGGTTGGCACAGTAGCTCGTTCGATTAAAGATTCTTCTGTAATTGGTAAAAGTACAAAATCATCAAAATCTAAAGCGTCTCCCCAGCCTAAATAATCATGAAATTGATCGGGACTATAATTACGCTCAATCAAGCCATACCCCATTAATTTACTTTTTTTACCAAGTACAGATTTCACTTCTTTAGATGGCTGATCAACTAAATCTGCCAAAATTAATGCTGTTTGGTTTAAATCCATATTGGGTAGATACTTTAATAAACTACATAAATTTTGTTCTGCTCGCAAATGAAATACAAACTTCATTACCGCCTGCTCACAAGCAGTCAAATCTAAAAATTCTGTTAATTTAACTAAGTTCACATATGCAGTTTGCCAACATTCAGGGGACTCTTTTTGAGATAAGATAGTTTGATAGCGTTGCTTTAACAACTCTCGAGCTAACTGTTTTAGTTCAGCATCTTTTTCCATTTCTTGAGGTAAGCCAATGGCAAATGCTACATCATCATCACGATATTCATCGTTACGAAAAAACGCTGAAAATAATTTATGCTCAAACATTGCTTTTAGCATAATTTTTTCAGAATAAAGGGAAACTGTTGAAGGGTTTAATTGATAGTTACTCATAAAACATTCCTCTTGCTGATTTCACATCAGTAATTTTACTTATCAATACGACAAGATGTGTCGCACTTAATGCTTTATGGTAGATTTTTGATCGGACGAGCGGATTATAATGGCGAAAAATAAAAAAGCAAGCGGCCGATTTTGCAGATTTTTTGCGAAATCGACCGCTTGTGGGTATAAAAGCTCAGATTACGATTTGCTTAAAAGCTATCAATAATTTCTTTATTTTCTACTAATCCTTGAATGTTTTTCCAAAGATCTTCAATTAGAGAACCGTCCAAAATTGTAACCCAGCTTGTATCATTCCAATAAGCTAAATAATCTTGGGGGCAATAATTATATATAGGATAATTTTTACTGACATTATCCCCACGTTCTGATTGAATTTTTGAAAAAATTTCGTTTAATTTAGGAAAGTTTTCTCTGGTTGATTTATTCCACATTATGCCATGATAGCCTCTTCCAAGATTTTCATAACAGATCCAAAATGGAGCAGGAGCTTTTTTCGGGATAAGATAGATTGGATAAATACTATTATCCTGTTTTAATGAATAGCTGTCATCAAGTCTATAAGTGCAACCATCTAACTTCTCCTTTAATTGTTTAGCCAACTCTTCTCGGCAGTATTCTGTAATTTTCTTATAATACTCTGTACCTTTTACAATTTTAATAAGCTGGGTAAACTCTTTTTTATATTGAAGTAAGAAATCATTTTGTTTGAATTGTTCAAAAAGACTTTCAAATTCAGATTGTTCCATTTCAACATGAATATGTTCTTTTTTAATCTCTTGTTGATTTCCTAAATTAAATCCAGAACATAAAAAAGATTTAAAATAAGAAATAAATTCTGTCATTCTCGGAGAGAGCCTATACATTTCACAATTGGATAACCAATTGTAAAGGAAATTAGGCGTAATCACGGTTGCTTTATTTATGTCTTTCAATGCGTTCCATTTGTCTTCATCATTACAGATTCCCGTAGTTGGTTCTTTTTCGGATATAGGAAGATAAAGCATGAAGCAATGATCTTTATTTTTCTTTTCTAAATCTGAAATATAATTAAAAATCTGATAAGGTTGCTCTTTTGCATTGTTTAATTTACTTTCAATAGACATCACCCAATGGTCTGTTTCAATGAAAATATCGTGATAGAAATTTGTATATGTTGGTTGATGAACTACGACCTTTGTGGAATTTTTATTAAACTTTAATAAAGATACATCTAAATTTTTCTCTTTTACTAGACCTAGTAAAAATTGTTCTAAAAATAGAGCCTGTTGTCCGTGATTACCCTTAGGGTCAAGCAATGTACTTAAAATATAAGATAAACCATCTTCATCCGTTCGCATAAACTGGAAAGGATTAAACAATGTACTTTCTTGTTTTTCTCTTTCTAAAAATAGTTGTTCTTGCTTTTCTTCTTGTTCAACTAAAGATGTTAAATTCGCTAAAATAGATGTGTAACTCATAGATTTCTCCGATTGTAAATAAACTGGATGTATTGTACCAAACTGCTCAAAAAAAAAACAATCATTATCAAAAAATCAGATCAAACTCCGCCAAACCTCCACCGTTTCAGGATTCGGCGTGCCTTTTTCCAAACCTAACTGAACCGCAATTTTTTGTAACTGTCTTGCTAATTCCGGCTGCCCACATAAATCCAAACTCACGATAATGCGAGAAATTTTTTTATCTTCATGACCAATGCGTCTAATCCAATAATGACGATTTTGGACTTCTTCCGTCATTTTTAATTCACCGTCTTCAAGATAAATTCCCCAATAGCGAATAATATGCTCGAAAGAGCCAATAAATCTTTGTTGAATTTCAGATGAATTTCGGAAAAACTTGGTATCTTGTGGCTGAAATGCAGGGGCTAAATTATTCCATTTAGATGGCTTTTCAACAGGGAAAAGCCATGCAATCCAGAAGTAGCCTTGATTAAGCATACTTTTTGGTAAATTCCAAACTTCTTCTAGGCTTAAATCGAATTGCGAGGTTTTACGTCTGCCTTGATAAAATTCAATGATAGGGTGTGAAGTGTTTGTATGATGTTCCATATATACTCCTTATTTTTTCTGAGTATAAAACAGATAAACGATATTTTGTGTCGTATAAAATAACAAGCGGTCAATTTCTTGTAAATTTTTACAAAAAACTGACCGCTTGGTCCGCTTTATTATTCTTATAGTAAGTAATCTAATACGGCTTTCCAATCCGGAAATTGTGGCTGTCCGAAATGAATATGCTCGCCACTAAATTTATCCGCACCGTTTCTTAATCTATCGTCAATTAAATAATCGCCTTGGTTTAAATTTTTATGGTGGGATAAAATCAAGCGTTTATATAGCACGGAATTTTCATCTTTACCGAAATATTTTTGAATCCATTTTACCTTATCAATCCACGCAGACGGATTATCCCAAGGAGCGGTGGAAAGCACATAAACATCATATTTTTCTGCTAATTTATGTACCGCTTCAACCGCCATCGGCATAGGTTCCATTAGGCTGAAAATACCCTCGACATCATCATAATGTCCGGCATATTCCTGCTTGGTTTTTTCATCTAATTTTGCAATACCAGTTGGGAAATCCACTAACACATTATCCATATCAATGTATATGATTTTCTTCATTTTTATTCTCCCCTTGAATATCAAAACTTTGTCCAACTTCTATTTTTTCTAGCCATCTATCTACCTTTCTTCCTCTTAAATTTAAGGATGCTTTTCCCATTGCTCCTGCACCATAAAAACGCCAATTTTCCTTATATTCTTTTATTCCAGAAATATCTTTTTGATAAATATAGCGAAAATAGTAGCTAATAACATCATCAATATCCGTAAATTCCCGTTCTTTATAGCTTGGTGAAAAAATATTGCCTTGAGTGTGTAACGTATATCGGCGAACTTTTTCATTTCTTGGTAAAATTAAGATCGCTCGTTGATTGAATAAATAGCCTAATCGAGTTATTCGTGTTTCTAATCGCTCCAAATTATCATCAAAAATTAAATAGAGGCGGATCTTCTTATTTGAGCAAAATAGCCTGCAAGTAACCTCAATGCCGTCTAACCGCATAATAGATCCCCAATAACTGGTTAATTCTTGGCAAATAACACCTAAGTCATCAGAGTTAAAATTAAGAAATTGTTTAATCTGTTCAATCGTAAAATTAGCGATACCTTGGTCTTGCTCGCCACTTAATATTGCACAATGATAATGCTTAAATAAGCTTGGGTTTAAAATTACACCGGACATAAATTGCTCCTTAAAGATTATTTAACTTCAAGTGCAGTATATTTATTAGTACGATATTTTATGTCGCATAAAAACAACAAGCGGTACTTTTTGCAAAAAAATCACAAAAAAGTACCGCTTGTTTTCAACTTATTTCGCTATGCCAGAATCTCTTTTATAAACTCTGGCACAATTTCACTTGCTTTACCGTATCTGGCTTCTTGAAAAGAATTTTTCACTTTACTTGGTTCTAAATTTAGCTCAATGGTTTTTGCTCCCCAGTTATTCGCCTCTTGCACAAAACCTGCGGCAGGGTAAACATTGCCAGAAGTGCCAATCGACACAAAAATGTCACACTCCATTAATGCTTGGTAAATGCGATCCATCTCCAACGGCATTTCGCCAAACCAAACAATATGCGGACGCAAACGGGCAGCTGTAGCACAGCAAGTACAGCGGCTTTCATCAGTCACATCGCCTTGCCATTCATAAACCTTATTTCTATTCGGACAACGGACTTTCAGCAGTTCACCGTGCATATGGAGAACATTTTTAGAACCTGCTCGTTCGTGTAGGTTATCGACATTTTGCGTTACAATCAGCAAGTTTTCCCCGATTTTTGCTTCCAATTCTGCTAACGCGATATGGGCAGGATTAGGTTGCACTTCGGGATCAAACAGCTTACGGCGACGCTCATTATAAAAGCGTTGTACCAACTCCGGTTCCCGTTTATATCCCTCGGGCGTTGCCACATCTTCCACCCGATGATTTTCCCACAAGCCGTCCTCGGCTCGGAATGTACGAATGCCCGATTCTGCGGAAATGCCGGCACCGGTTAACACCACGATTTTAAGATCTTTTTTCATATTGATTTCCTCTTTATATTATCCAAACCGCTCTTCCGCCATTTCGAGCATTGCCTGTAAATTTTGGCAAAAGAGTTTGGTATGCCGTAAAAACTTTTCCGGATCATCGTAAAAACGATTTCCAATCGTCATCTGCATTTTGTCGCCGGCTCGGAAAAATGTGAGATGTTTCATATCTTCTATTTCTTCATTTTGTAACAGTGCCAGTGTGCCGATATTTGAGAATGTCATCACATCCTCATCTCGTTCCACAATCGCATTACCACAAAGATAAGCGTTGCCACCAATATTGGTATCAAACTTCACTTCGGTATTGCCTTCCACTTTTGCATCACCACAAATGTCTGAATCATAAATTTTAGCATTGCCGTAAATTTCAGCATTATCGTGAATCCCCCCACCATAGATAATTGCATTACCATATACTGAGCAACTATCATTCAACCCACCGCCACGCACTTCGGCATTATCTCGTAAAGAAATAGATCCATTTTTCGAACTATTCATCTTACCACCGCAAAAAATCGCATTATCGGACATAGAAAGTGATGAACCATATCCGCGAGCATTTGCTTCACCATATATTTTTGCATTATCTTTCATTGTCAGATTGGTATGACGAATAAAAGCATCGCCATAAATTTTTGCCTGATCGGATATATCAAATTTATAGTGATTTTCACAATAAATCCAAGCCCGACCAAATACTCTTGCATTTCCGTGAATAATGCCTTTGCCTGTAATAATCGCATTATGCTCGACTTTGGCACTATCAAAGACATAAACATTTTCGGCTATCCAACAATTACCTTGCTGAGAAAGGTTTTCTTCTTTTTCAATCCAACCGCCTAGCTCTCCCTCTTTTACAGAATGTTCCCAAGCACCTTTTCGGTAAAATGAAAAGTCTCTTAATGCTTCAATTTGATAAAGTGTTTTACCATCATATTCCACGGTATTTCCTGTTAAACGATATTTCATTAAAAACCTCCTAAAATACGAGACTTAGCTACTTCAATAACCGTTTCATATTCTGTAAATGCCTTTAACGCATTTCGGATTTGCTCTGCAGAAAAAGCCTGATTGTTATATCGAATTTCAAATCCATTTTCTGTTTTATATGCAGTTAAATACTCCATAAAATCAGAAAACATTTTTGTTTGGATAAAATCATTTTGAGATTGAATAAAGGCATTACTACCTAAATCAACACCATCATTAATCACGATATTTTCACCAATAATCCGAGTATTACCGAAAAAATCATTACTACCGCTAATTTCAGCTCCACAAATTTTGACATTATCTTTAATCCAAATACGACTACCTCGAATCACCGAATTTCCCCAAATTTCCACCTCTCCTTTAATATGGCAATTTGCTTCAATTTGAGAATTACCATAAATTTGAGCATTATCAGAAATCCAAATTTCTCCAATAGAATTTCCACCCACTCGGGCATTTTCAAAAATTTTCACTGAGCCACAAATACAAGTATTTTTCCCGCTAACCGTTGCATTACCAAAAATTTCTACATCATCCCAAATATTGTTTTTGACTGCGACCACAGCACTATCATAAATTTTCACATTGTTACTGATACAGCCCCTTAATACTCTCGCATTGCCATATACTTTGGCATTATGCAATAAGGCGGTATACCCACCAATATAACCATTTTCCGATACACAAGCCTGATCCCAAACTTCCGCACTATTCGCCACCCAGCAATTTCCTTCGTGGGATAAATTATGCTCACCGCTAATAAAACCACCTAAATCGCCTTCTTTAACTTCTGTGCCATTGCTGGTTGTAAAAGTCTTTAACGCTTTGATTTGATACAGTTTTTGATCCTCATCACCACGTTCACTTTCTATTAGACAGTATTTTTTCATTTGAAACTCCTGTTTTATTGGATACATCTATTTTATGTAACACAGCGATATTTTGTGTCGTAAGAAAATTTTTTTCGATATGCTTTTGCAGAAATAAACAAAAATAACGCCCTTTAAAACAGGCTAATCGGGAGAGTTAAAAGTCAGAGAAAGGTAAAAAAAGAGCGGTGAAATTTTGCAGAATTTTTGCAAAATTGCACCGCGTGTTGGAAAGTTTAAATTAACTAGCCCGATCCATTACCCATTGAATCAATCCTGTATTCAATACTAACTCAACTACTTTCTCTTTGTTCCATAGGAAAATATTGTCGTAACTTTCAATTTCTCTACGGAATTGCTCATCATTACCTGAATGATAAACAAAATACAGAGTATCTACACTATTGTATTTACCTTTAACATTCTCAATGAACCTTTTTAAATCTGAAACATTTGCTTTACATTTAACCTGAACATAGCTGTTTTTTCCACTAATCGGGTTTGAAAAAGCAATATCAATATCTTTCTGCACTTTTCCGATTGGAGACGTTCGCTTCCAACCTAAGTTTGAGAAAATAAGTTCGGTTAATAACTCAAAATCTTTTGGATTTAAACTTTCTACTAAGGGAAATAATGCATCCTTAAATGATTGTAATGCTTCTTCTGCTCTCTCAATCTGAGGAACAGTTGTACCTAAAATACGATGTAAGAGCTTATCTTGGCAATGTACTCCGCATACTGTACCTTGATAAGATTGCACTTTACTAATTCTTCCATCTAAATTCTCAATTAAAAATTTAGGATCATCATTTCCTATCACACCTTTTGGCGATGAATGCCAACCATCTAGGGTATTACGGGTACGATACCCAGAATTCAAATCATCATCAGCAATAAATGGCTTACCTTTTGGCTGGCACCACCATAAACGCCCTGCATAAAATGTGATGAAATAATCATTTTCTGTAAGCTCGTAATAGTCTCTAATTTGATTAGTATCACGAGTTGCAGCTCCTTTATCTTTACGATGTTTAAACCAATGCTCCCAAATTTTATCCCATTGACTATCTAGGCATTCTTCATGTAATCCTTCATAGCCAAATTTGATCGTTCCTTTCTCAATGCATTCATCTTCCCAACAACCGCCAATACCTAATTTAATGTAACGAATCTGAACTTTGTTAATTAGATTACTCATTATCTTTCTTCCATATAAAAATTGGTATAAACACTATAACAAACTGCTCAAAAAAACAATTTATTTTATCTAACATTATTCTTCAAAATATCATCAATCATTTTCAACGCCTCCAATCCTTTCATTTCCAAACTTAAAAAGTGCATTTTCGGTACACCTGCATCCATTGGGTTAATACGAATTAAACCGCCTTTTTTCTGTTTGGCAGTGCGTTCGGAGAAGTTGCGGACTGTTGGCACAGTTTTGCCTGCACCGATTTCAATCACCACAGGACGTTGGGTTTTTCTTAGCCATTCATTAAGTAATACATATTTACCGAGCTGGTAATCTTCGCAATAGGTGTAGTCATTAAACATCATTACATTTTGCCGTGCTAAGCCATCGCAGTGTGGGCAGGTGGGAGCAGGGCTAAGCACGATACATTGTTCATCATCGGTGATCGGCTGATAACCGTCAGACCACCACGATTGATCTTGGCAATTATCCACACATTGCAAGCGGTCTAATGTGCCGTGGCATTCGTAAATTCTGCTTTCAAGAAACCCTGCTTTGCGGAAATGCCCATCTACATTGCTGGTAAATACAAAATAGCCGTGTTGCTTACTCTCCGCCCAACGTTTTAAAATCTCATAACCTTCGTGGGGTTTGGTTTGGCGATATTGATTTAAGCGATGAGCAAAAAACCATTTGGCAAGCTCAGGGTGTTGTTTATAAACAAGCGGTGTTGCAATATCTGTAAATTGCAAATTGAATTTTTTCAGCGGTGGATAGGCATTCCATAATCCACCTACACTTCTAAAATCAGGCAAGCCACTATCTACAGACATTCCAGCCCCCGCAGTAATTAAAATACCGTCAGCTTGGCGGATAAGTGCAACAGCATAATTAAGATCATTTTTCATCGTTTTCCCCTTTGTTTTTTTATAATTTTAATTAGAAAAACGACAAAATATGTCGCAAACTTATAAAAATTCACAAATAATGGCAGAAAAATCGTCATACAAGCGGTGTTTTTTTACCATTTTTCTGCAAATTTGCAGACGTTCAATATTATTAGGGTACTTATGCCAAATTTGGAGAAGTTGTGCGGGTGTAATGTAATTATGTAAACCGTCTGAACAAAGCAATATACTTTCGCCTTTTAGTAGTTGAAATTCTGTTACATTAATTCGGAAATCTGAACTATCAAAATCGGCACTAATGCAATCGGATAAAGCTTGGTACATTGCTGCATATTCTGTTTGTTTATCAATCAAACCTTGAGCTTGCATTTCAGCAAGCACAGTGTGATCAAAACTGAGTTGTTGCCACTTGCCATTTATCGTAATTTTATAAGCTCTACTGTCGCCAGTATTAACTATTTTGCCACGACCATTTGTATTTACTTCACAAGCAACAAAGGTACTACTTGTGCCAAAATGACTGTGAGCATATTGTTCACTTAACTCAGCTTGTATTGCTCTTAGCCAAGCGGAACTCAATGTTTGGCATTGGCTTAATTTTTCCATTAGAAATCGACTAGCAAGTTGAGGTTTTGGGCTGTTAGAAATCCCATCAGCAATGCCGAAAATGACTTTTTCATCATTTAAAATGACACGTTCAGCATTTTTTAACTGCCACTGGTAAACCTTTACACTATTAAATAATGCATCTTGATTTTGTTTTTTGCTATTACCTACTTGCTGACAAAATGTGAGTTGAAATGACATAGGTTTATTAATAAAACAATTAAATATACTTGTTTATTTTGTGATGTTGCTCAAAAAAGCACAATGAATATTACCTGTTCTATATTTCTTTTTCTATATGTAGATTTTGTGTATTTGATGCCCCCTTCCCTGCCTTACGGTAGTACTTCCCCCATAGGGGGAAGTCCCGCCAAAGGCGGGGTAGGGGATAAAAAAGCAAATCAGCCATTCAATCCATTTAAAATTGAACACTCCGGATTATTATTGCCACAGCAAGAATGGCTCCAGCTTTTTAGTCGTTTAAGCATTGCTTGTAGATCCGCTATTTTCTGCTCTAACTCATCTATATGTTGTTCCGTCAGCTTTTTCACTTCTCGGCTGGAGCGGTTTGGGTTGTCGTTTAATCGTAATAATTCTGTGATTTGCACTAAGGAAAAACCGACCTTTCTGGCATTACAAATAAAGTGTAAGCGAGCTAAATCTTTTTCATTATAAAAACGGTAGCCCGATTCGGTACGACTTGGCTCAGGCAGTAAGCTTGCTTTTTCGTAATCTCGGATTTGTTTGGCTGAAAGCCCTGTTTTTTCGGCAGCTTGGCTGATATTCATATTTCCTCTTGACCTTAACCTAGGGTTAGGGTTTAGCATATCTACAAATACTAGATTTGTCACTTTTTAATTTATAAGGAGCATTGTATGCAGTCATCTCTTTTTAAAACAATTAGCCTATGGGTAACAACAGCATTTCTTTCCCTAGCTTATGCACAATCAACAGTAGAAGTTTGGAAAAGTCCAACCTGCGGTTGTTGTAATTTTTGGATAGATCACTTAAAAGAAAATGGTTTTGAAGTAAAAGCTAATGACACAGGTAATCAAGCAGTACATAGTGAGCTTAAGTTACAGCCACAGTTACAAGCGTGCCATACTGCATTGGTAGATGGATATATTATTGAAGGTCACGTACCCGCTCAAGATATCAAACGTTTATTAACAGAAAAACCTAGTGATGCTGTGGGACTTATTGTACCTGCAATGCCAATTGGTTCACCTGGTATGGATCAACCAAAACATAATGGTGTAAAAGAAAAATATCACGTTTTATTATTGAAAAAAGACGGTTCAACCAGTATTTTTAATACTCATAATGAATAATAGGAGCTTATTATGACAATTACTTTAGCATTAGACGGGTTACATTGCGGCAACTGCGTAAAAAGCGTGGAGAAAGCGTTAAATAGCGTAGAAGGTGTTACTCAAGCGAGCGTAACATTAGAAAATCAAACGGCTGTTGTCGAAGGCAGTGCAAGTGCAGAAGCGTTAATTACTGCGGTTGAAGATATTGGTTTTGATGCGAAATTAGCTTAATTTTTGCCCCCTACCCCTTGCAATGCAAGGGACTTCCCCCTTAGGGGGAAGAAAATGTTTTTCTCCAAAAGGGGATTATTCTTATGGAGGTAAAATGACAACTTCAACACTCAACTCAAACGAACAACAACTCTTAATTGACGGAATGCACTGTGCTGCTTGTGTTCGCCGTGTAGAAAAAGCTTTACTGAAAGTCGAGAACGTTAGTTTTGCATCGGTTAATCTTGCCGATCAAACCGCTTTTGTTCAAGGCAATGCCGAGCCGGAGGCTTTAGTCGCTGCCGTTGTCAAAATTGGTTTTGGGGCGGAAGTGCTGGAAAGTGAGGAAGAGCGTCGAGCTAAACAACAAGCCCAAACCAAACGTGTACTTAACCATAAACGCTCGCAATTTATTGTTGCTCTTATTATCGGCTTTGCATTGGTTGCCTTTGGTTTTTACAAAGGAATGATAATTGATGAAAGCAATCGCTCCCTTTGGCTAGGTTGGGCGGCTATTAGCCTTGCCACAATGTATTTTGCAGGCAAAGATTTCTTTATTGGGGCTTACACCGCCCTTAAAAACAGATCTGCTAATATGGACGTATTGGTCGCAATCAGCACGGGGACGGCTTGGCTTTATTCATTCTGGCTCACGCTTTTCCCTCAGCCCAATGCTCACGTCTATTTTGAGGCGAGCGTGATGATTATCGGCTTTATCAATTTAGGTAAATATTTAGAGTTAAAAGCCAAACAGCGTTCCTCTTTAGCATTAGAAAAATTACTGGATTTAGCCCCGAAACAAGCGGTTATTTTTGAGGAAAATATTGCAAAAACTATTCCTGTTAAGGGAATCAAGCCTGAAATGAGGGTGCAAGCCTTAACAGGCGATCGCTTAGCGGTGGACGGCATTTTAGAAAGCGGTTCGATTTGGGTAGATGAATCAATGCTTACCGGCGAAGCGTTACCAATTGAGAAAAAAGCGGGCGATAAAGTGCGAGCTGGCACCTTGGTTCAAGACGGTTCAGGCGTTTATATTGCCGAACAAGTCGGCTCGCAAACCGCTCTTGCCCGTGTAATCAATGCGGTTCGCCACGCTCAAAGCAGTAAACCACCACTGGCTCAATTTGTTGATAAAGTGGCTAGCGTGTTTGTGCCGGTAGTGGTCTCACTCGCTGTAATAGCAATGTTTGTTTGGTTAATGATTGGTAAAGAGTTTTCTTTTGCCTTATCTATTTTTACGACCGTGCTAATCATCGCTTGCCCTTGTGCCTTAGGCTTGGCTATTCCACTTTCGACCATAGCTGGGGTGGCTCGTGCCGCAGAGTTTGGTGTTTTAGTGCGTAATATCGAAGCCTTACAAGCCAGTAGCGAAATCGACACTCTTGTGTTTGATAAAACCGGCACTCTTACTACAGGGCAAATGGAGGTGGTTGATGTAACTACTTTTAACGGTTTTGAGCAAGATAAATTACTACAGATTGCCAAAAGTTTAGAACAGCACGCTTCTCACCCAATAGCAAAAGCGATTGTAAAATTTGCACAAAATCAGACCGCTTGCGAAATGAGTGATATTCAGGTAGCAAAAGGTTTGGGTATTTCAGGCAAATATGAGGAAAATCTTGTTAAAATCGGTAATGCGAAATTTGTTGGTGCAGAGAACCAATCATCTTCCTTTACGCAAGAAGGCGATTTTTCCTCTAAAATTTTTGTTGCTGTTGATGAACAGTTAGTCGGTGTGTTATCAGTTTCCGATCAACTTCGCCCTGAATCAAAGGCGATGATTGAACAATTCCAGGCACAAGGTTATCAATGCTTAATGCTCACAGGCGATCGCCAAGCAACCGCTGAATATTTTGCTAAAACACTTGGCTTAAACGGTGTAATTGCTGAAGTATTACCAGAGCAAAAAGCTGAAAAAATTCGGGAACTGCAAGCACAAGGCAAAAAAGTAGCAATGATTGGCGATGGTATTAACGATGCCCCAGCTCTTGCTCAAGCCAACGTCGGCATTGCAATGCACAATGGTTCTGATATTGCGGTGGAAACGGCGGATCTTTCGCTGATGAAACAAGGATTAGCTCCTGTGATGCAAATTCTTCCCTTCTCAAAGCGTGTATTGCAGAATATGAAACAAAGTTTAATGGGTGCATTTTTCTATAATGTAATCGCCATTCCTGTGGCAGCTGGTGTGCTTTATCCGTTTACTGGCTGGTTGCTCAATCCGATGATTGCGGCGGTTGCGATGACGTTGTCGTCTATTACTGTAGTATTAAATAGCCAACGGCTGTTGAAATAAAACAAGCGGTGAGATCTGCAAACATTTTTGCAAATTTCACCGCTTGATATTATCCGCTAACGACTATTAATCCGCTAAAAATAAAGGCCCTAATGGTGTTTTGGGAATACCGAAATGTTCAGGGTAATGTACTTCCACCAAATATAATCCTTCCGCTTTGGCGGTTGGGGCGGCTTTTTCCCTATCTCGCTGCTCTAACACCCATTTTGCCCATTCTATTGGTTGTCTGCCCTGTCCTATTTCAAGCAATGTTCCAACAATATTTCGCACCATATGATGCACAAAGGCGTTTGCCTGAATATCGACAATCACATAATTACCTTGACGGGAAACCTTAAGATGATGAATATTCCGCCACGGTGTTTTTGATTGGCATTTTGCAGCACGGAAGGAGGAAAAATCATTTTCGCCTAATAAATATTGCCCCGCCTCGTGCATTTTAGTTTCATCAAGCGGGAAATGATAGTGAGTTATCCCTTTAGGTAAAATGGCTGAACGCAGTTTGCTATTAAAAATAATGTAACGATAACGGCGAGCGGTTGCACTAAAACGAGCGTGGAAATCCTCATTCACTTCCACCGCCCATTTCACTGCAATATCATCAGGTAAATGGGCATTGGTCCCGAAACACCAGCTTTGCAGTGGGCGATTGGCTTGTGTTTCAAAATGCACAACCTGTCCTGTTCCGTGAACACCAGCATCGGTTCTACCAGCACAAAACACTTCTACTGGCGAATTAGCCACAACAGACAAAGCTTGTTCTAATTTTTGTTGCACACTTTCAACCGACTCTTGTCGTTGCCAACCAAAATAACGGCTACCGTCATATTCAATGCCTAATGCAATTTTCATTCACTTTACCTAATAAACAAGCGGTAAAATTTTTGCAAAAGTTTGCAAAAATCTGACCGCTTGCGTGTATTAAAACTATTTGTTTAATAAGCCTAAAAATTCTTTTCGAGTTTCACGATCTTCTAAGAACACACCACCAAAAGCCGAGGTTACCGTATAGCTATTGGTATCTTTTACCCCTCGGCATTTCACACAGAAATGAGTTGCTTTCACATAAACTGCCACATCTTCCGTTTCTAAAATGGTTTGGAATGCGGTGAGAATTTGCTCGGTAAAACGCTCTTGCACTTGTGGACGCTGGGCAAAAAATTGTACTACACGGTTAATTTTAGATAAACCAATCACCCATTTTTTCGGGTAATACGCCACCGCAACTTTACCATCAATGGTAACAAAATGGTGTTCGCAGGTTGAGGTTAAGGTAATATCATCCACCAGCACCATTTCGCTTACTTTCATCCGATTTTCAATATTGGTAATTTTAGGGAAAGTAGCGTAATCCAGCCCACTAAAAATCTCATCTACATACATTTTCGCTAAACGATGAGGCGTTTCTTCGAGGCTATCGTCGGTTAGATCTAGCCCTAATAATTCCATTACTGCTCGCATATGTTGCTGAATTTCAGCTCGGCGACTATCTTTATCTTGTGTTAGTTGAACCGTCGGTGTTTCAATACCTTTGGCAAGCAAGGCTTGGCGAACTTTTTTCGCTTCAGGTGAAAGCGTGTTTTCTGCTGTGCTTAGTGGCGAGATCGTTGTCATTGGTTTTCCTCTCAAATATAAGCCGCAAATTCTAACAAATTGACATCAAAAAAAATAGCTCTAAAATGAGCTATCTCAGCGATAAACATTATATTTACTATGCAAAAAACTCAATTTCTCTTTAATGCCGATTTAATCCCCGAACAACACGCCGAATTTGTACAATCACTATTTAATTGCGAAAATATTGAAAATTCCGACCGCTTGTTAGGTTACTCTAAAGGGCGAGGAACTACTTGGTTTTTAAATGCCACACCTGAACTTGGCATTAATGTTGTTCTCCGTCATTATTATCGAGGGGGGATATTTGGTAAATTCGTGAAAGATAGTTATTTTTTCACTCAATTTGAGAAAACTCGGGCCTATAAAGAGTTCTTCTTATTACAACAAATGCTGGCTTGGAGTTTGCCTGTGCCTCACCCAGTTGCAATTAAAGTAGTAAGTAAATTATGTTGTTATCGTGCTGAGATAATGCTTGAAAAACTAGAAAACACGCAGGATCTAAGCAAAGTTTTGCAATCTCAGCAGTTATCAAATGAACAATATGAGCAAATCGGACAGCTAATTCGTGATTTACATAATCATCAAGTTCATCATTCCGATTTGAATATTCATAATATTTTGCTTGGGCAGGATGGGAAATTTTGGCTGATTGATTTTGATAAATGCAGCATTGAGCAAGGCGAAAATTGGAAACAAAACAATTTAGATCGCCTGCTACGTTCTTTTAAAAAGGAACAGGGCAGACTGAATATTTTATTTAATGAAGAAAATTGGCAAGCTATCTTAAAAGGCTATCAAAAATAAAAAATAAAGGTACGTTCTCACACGTGCCTTTAATCTATAATATTTGTTAAATTATTTCACTTCTCGAATCATAATTTCAGATGGAATAACACTACCCTGCCAGTAAAGCTCTGCAGCAACTTTTTCTGCTAAAGCAAGATATGCTTGGGTAATTTCGTGTTCTGGTGCGGCAACCACTGTTGGTACACCTGCATCTAAATCTTCACGTAAGCGAATATGAAGCGGTAACTGAGCTAAAACTTGAGTGCCATATTTTTTAGCAATTTTATCTGCTCCACCTGTTCCGAAAATAGCTTCGTGATGACCACAATTTGAGCAAATATGCATCGACATATTCTCAATTACCCCTAAAACTGGCACTGAAACTTTCTCAAACATTGAAATACCTTTAATAGCATCAAGTAATGCAATATCTTGTGGAGTTGTTACAACCACCGCCCCTGTTACAGGAATTTGTTGAGAAAGGGTTAATTGAATATCCCCCGTACCTGGTGGCATATCAATGACTAAATAATCAAGTTCATTCCACCAAGTTTCATTTAATAACTGACTTAATGCACTACTTGCCATTGGGCCGCGCCAAATCGTTGCATTTTCTTCGTCCATTAAATAGCCGATAGAGTTTGACTGTAAACCGTGGGCGGTAATTGGTGTAATATGTTTGTTATCTGGCGAAGTTGGACGCTGATCTTTTGCCCCTAACATATGCGGGATAGATGGACCATAAATATCAGCATCTAAAATCCCAACTTTTGCACCTTGTGCTTGAAGAGCTAAGGCAAGATTAACAGAGGTGGTCGATTTACCCACACCGCCTTTGCCTGAGGTTACCGCAATAATATTTTTAACACCATTTACGGCTGGGTGGCTATTTGCACGTTTTAGTGTGGCAATTTGGTAATTTAAGACCCATTTTACACCGCTTGCCCCCGTTAGCTGTTTTAATTTTTCTTCTGTTTCTGCTTTTAACGCAGCAAAACCACTATTCCACGCAAATGGCATAGTCATTTCAATACGTAATGTGCTTCCACCCAATTCCGCTTTTCGAAACGCATTTAAGGCAATTAAATCTTTCTGTAAAGTTGGATGAGCAAATTGCTGGAAAATCACTTTAATTTCAACAAGTTGCTGTTCTGTTAATTGGTTCATTAAATTAATCCTTTTGGTTTAAACTGCGTTGTAAATCCTTGCTATAAATTACTTCGCTATCATTATTTAAATCAATACCTAAAAGGGAGGAGGCAATCCCTACCCGGTGCTGATATTGAAATAAAGGTAATACGGCTACATCATCATAAAGTAGATCATTCACTTCTTTAATGATCTGTAAACGATCTTCTGGGCTTAAATTTTCTGATTGTAAGCGATCTAATTTTTGATCGACTTCTTCATTTTTATAACCTGAATGATTATCTGGGCTCATTGAATGAAATTTAAATAAGAAGATCGCAGGATCAGGATAATCTGCACACCAACCAGAACGAATAAGCTGATAATTTTTTTGCTCTCTGGCTTTATTCAATGCAATCCAATCTGTTGCTTTAGGTACAATCTGAAATAGCTCTGATTGAGATAATGTACGAATAATTTGGTTGGCAATATCTATATTAGCACTATTCTCATCATATGAGAGTGTAAGCTTAAGCGGATTATGCTGACTAATGCCTGCTTTTGTTAATAACTGCTCAACAATAATCGGTTGCCACTGTTTTTCCCTATCTTTAACTAAATGGTGGGGAATAACTGATTGGCTAGGAATACCGTATGCTTGCCCAAGATTAGCAGAAGTCACCATTACCCTTAATGATTCTCGAATATCTTTTCTGCTTAATAAAGGGTCGTTAAAATTAAATTCATAATAGTATGAACATAATCGAGGAAATCTAACAATATTTTCTTTTTGAGTTAATAATGGGTTTTCCACAATATCGAAAGATGAATAATCTTGAATGGTAGTAATTAACTCATACTCCACTTTTTGAAATGCTGTATCTTCAGTACGTGCTTTTAATGTTATTTTTTTCGGTTCTAGCTGTTCAACTTTATAAGTTGCATTGCTGATAAAATTTTTTGGATCTGGCTCAGTGCCTTGATAAGTTGGTAATAACGCTGAATGTGCCAACATTTTTGGCAATAAGCTATTTGGATACTGAAGACGAATTTGTAAACTATGATCATTTAATGCAACAACACCTAATTCACTGACATCTTTTTGCTTATCTTGAATTGCTTTTGCATTCTCTACTCCCATATAGATAAGGTATTTTGCAAGTAATGAGTGATTTTCAGGGGCAATTAAACGTTGCCAGCTTGCAACAAAGTCCTGTGCAGTAACAGCTTCACCATTAGACCATTTGGCATTTTCATCTATAATAAACAACCATTCTTTTTGATCTTCAGTAAACCAACTTTGTGCAAGTGCAGGGACCACCTCTCCTTTTATGTTATATGCCATTAAGCCCACTAACAGATCTCGGATAGGTGCTGCATCCGCAGATACTTTTACTTTATGTGGATCAAGTTGAATCACCGCCGAATAAACCGCTCGTTTTAGTACTGTCGCATCTTGTTGCGGTTGTTCTACTTGAATCGGCTTAGAGCTATTTAATTTATCACAAGCGGTAATAAGTAAAAGGCAAGCGGTCATTTTTGCAAAACATTTTACAAATTTCACCGCTTGTAAATATTTCAACATAAGCATTCCAAATTGATAACTATTTTACAAGAAGTCCTGGAAATAAGGTCGTAATTCCAGCCACAATGATTTCAATACCAAGTGCCATCAAAATAAGCCCCATAATACGAGTAACAACATTTGACCCTGTTTTTCCTAGTTTTTTAACTAAAGGGGCAGAATAGCGAAATAAAATATAACAAATTAACGCAAAAATAATAATTGCGATACTAAAGCCAATATAATCTTCCCAGCTATGGTAGCGAGTTCCCCACACAATAGTAGAACCTATTGCCCCAGGGCCTGCCATAATAGGCATTGCTAGCGGTACAACACCGATATTATCGTATTCTGTAATATCTTCGTTTTTCTCTTCTTTATTTTGTTTGTGTTCGCCTAGCTTACCGCTAATCATTGTCATTGCAATACTTACAATCAAAATACCGCCCGCTACTCTAAATGAACTTAAAGAGATACTAAAAGCATTTAAAATTAAATTACCAAAATAAAGGCTCACTAATAAAATCACACCGATTGAAACAGCAGTAACCAAACTTGTATGATTTCGTTCACCTTCATATTGATGGGCAGTCATACTAAAAAAAATAGGCAAAGAACCAAATGGATTTACGATAGCAAATAGACCAATAAAAAATTGGAGATAGATAGCAAAATTAATGACAATATCCACAAAAATTTCTCAAAAGAATAATATTTCAATAATATTATATAGATTAATGATAGGAGATACAAAACAAAAGCACCCAAAATCTTTGCTCTGATTTGGGTGCTTCTATTTCAAACTATTTTAATTTCACCTATTATTAATTCTGTTTCATAAAATCTTCATTTACTTCAACTGAAGCTCTAGCACGAAGATCTTTTAATAACTCATCACGTAAAATTAAATGATTTGCTTGCTCAAATTGCGGAAGTAATGCTTTGAATTGTTCATTATCTCCATCTACAATTTTATCTAATGCAACAATAACAACATCACCTTGTTGATTACGAGCAAGTTGGTAAGCTGTTTTACCCTCTTCTTTTTTCATTGCAAACACTGTTCTTGCTAAAGAAGGATTTTCAACTTCCGCCTGCATATACACTAATGTTTGTGGGGCATTAAATGTAATATCAGCTTCTTTTCCTTCATTTAATGCACTAAGCAATTCTACTGCTTTAAGTTGTAATGCTTTTTCGGCTTTATCTGCTTTTACAAAATTTTCAATCGCTGATTTTGCTTCATCAAAAGTTTGTGGACGTTCAGCTTCATATTCGCTCACTCGCACAAATAAGGTTTGTGGATTAATATCATTACCCACATCTAATGCATCTGAATTTTGTTTGCTTTGGCGTAATTCGCCTTCAAATAATGCTCTTAACACTTTTTCGTGTTGAAGTGCAACAGGCACATTTTGCTGAGTAAATTGTGGTGTTTTTTGTACCTCCAAATCCGCTACTTTTGCGACTTCTTCTAGTGAGCTATTGTTTTCAAATGCTCTATTTGCCATTTCACGAGCAATTTTTGAATATTCTGTTAAAACAAGTTCTTGGCGAATTGTTTCAACGATACGATCTTTTACTTGGGCTAACTCAATCATTTGCTCAGCCTTGCGATCTAACAATTTAATAATATGGTAAGTATTATCAACTTTAACTACCGAACTCACTTCACCAATATTTAAATTTGCTGCAGCATCGTCAAAAGCTTTAGGGAAAGTGCCAGCTCTTGCCCAACCTAAATCACCACCGTTATTTGCCGATAACGCATCTGTCGATTTAGATTTTGCTAATTCTGCAAAATTCGCCCCATTTTTAAGCTCTTGTTCAACTGCCTGAGCGTCTTCTTCTGTCGCAACTTGGATATGAGCCAAATGAGACTCACCCTTTGTTACATAATCGGCTTGATTGCGATCATAGTAAGTTTGAACTTGCTCATCTGTAATTTGAATATTTTTTTCAACATCTTTTGGCGAAAGAGAAACATATTCCACCACTAATTTTTCAGGTGCTAATAATTTTGCTTTATTTGCATCATAGTAAGCTTGTAATTCTTCTGCAGAAGCGGTCTGGTTTTGCATTTCTTTTGCAACAGAAAACTCCGCTAAACGCACTTCACGTTGTTGTAATAATAACTTAGCTAAGAACTCTTGCTGAGCCGGTACGCTAAAGTCGCTATTAATGATCCCTTCTTGCAGTTGAGATTGTAACATTCCCTCTTGCACAATCGCTGCATAGTTATCTGCACTTAAATTATTATTACGTAATGTTTGTTGGTATAATTCATTGCTAAATTTACCATCTTGTTGGAACATTTCGCTATTTACAATTTCAGATTTAATTTGGTCAGCACTAATCCCTAATTTTAAATCTTTTGCATATTGACGTAATAGCTCTTCATCAATAAGTCCATTTAATACTGAACGATGAAGCTGTGCGGCATATTCTGGATTATCCATTAAGTCCCAAAAACGACTCCCCATTTCAGCATTCAACATATTTTGTTGGCGATTTAGAGCATTATTAAAAAGCTGTTGGCTAATCTCTTCGCCATTTACCTTTGCAACTGAATTATTCGAAGAAATTAATCCGCTTCCAATTCCACCTATTACAAATGAAATAGAGATTAATGCAAAAATAATTTTAAACGCTAGACTTCCCGTCCATTCGTGCATTTTTTCAATCATTTAGAAATTCCCAATTAATTATCAAAATTGTCGCTGATTATACTATTTCTCAAATTAGAAATAAACTTGCAAATTTTTATTGAAATTTAACCGCTTTCTCTTTAGAATTCACACTTCTTGTCGTAGCTGAGTTAGAGATCGGCTATTGATGTATTATCAACCCTTAACAAAAAGGAAATTAAAATGTCTCTAAGCGTAGAAGCAAAAGCAAAAATCGTTGCTGAATTTGGTCGTGATGCAAAAGACACTGGTTCATCAGAAGTTCAAGTTGCATTATTAACTGCACAAATTAACCACTTACAAGCACACTTTGCTGCACACAAAAAAGATCACCACGGTCGTCGTGGTTTATTACGTATGGTTTCACGCCGTCGTAAATTATTAGACTACTTAAAACGTACAGATCTTGCTAAATATTCAGAAACTATCGCACGTTTAGGTTTACGTCGCTAATTTCAGATATTAAATTTGAGAGCCGAACTGAAAAGTTCGGCTTTTTTAGGCATTAAAATAAGGAAAATATATGGCATTTGCTTCATTATTTACATTATTAGATGATATTGCCGCGGTTTTAGATGATGTCTCAATAATGACTAGAATGGCCGCTAAAAAAACTGCTGGTGTTATTGGTGATGATTTAGCCTTAAATGCAAACCAAGTTAGCGGAAAAAATATCTTACCCGAACGTGAACTTCCTATTGTTTGGGCTGTGGCAAAAGGCTCATTTATCAACAAAATTATCTTAATTCCCTTAGCACTTTTGTTATCTATTTTTCTTCCACAAGTTATTATTCCTCTTCTAATGATAGGTGGTGCTTATTTATGTTTTGAAGGTGTCGAAAAGTTATTGCATAACTTCTTACATAAAAATGCACATAATGAAGAAAAAGAAGTTTCAGAACAAGATAAAATTAAAGGTGCAATTAGAACAGATTTTATTTTATCGGCTGAAATCATTATTATTGCTCTAGGCGTACTGCAAGACTCTTCTACCTTAACCAAAATTTTATCACTTTCTGTCATTGGTATTGGAATCACCATTTTTGTATATGGATTAGTGGGCTTAATTGTAAAATTAGACGACATTGGGCTATGGCTAATGCAAAAAAGAAATGCTATTTCACAACTTATTGGAAAAGGCCTAATATTTACAATGCCTTGGTTTATGAAAGGGCTATCAGTAATAGGCACTATTGCAATGTTTTTAGTTGGTGGCGGGATTTTTTCTCATAACTTACCTGCTATCCAGCATTTTGTTGAAAAACTTCAAATCAACCCTGCATTTTCAAGCCTAGTGGATTTTGTTATTGGTATAGCTGTTGGTATTATTGCCTGCCTTGTGATTCTCCCAATAATGAAAATGTTTTCAAAGAAAACTGCTTAACCAAGCAAGAAATAGGGAATAAGTATTTTATTCCCTATTTTCATTTAAAACTCAGCTTTTGAACTAAAGGTCATTCGCTCCCCTGTAATCGGGTGGGTTATGGTCAGCGATTCTGCGTGCAAGCATAAACGGGGGGACAAACTTTTTGCCAAGGGGTTTGCATAAAATTTATCGCCAATAATCGGGTGCCCTAATGCAAGACTATGCACTCTTAATTGATGTGAGCGACCTGTTATCGGCGTTAATTTTACTCTTGTGGTATTGTTTGAATTATGTGCCAATATCTCATAGTGAGTAATTGCTTTTTTGCCCCGTTCATAACAAATTTTCTGACGAGGGCGATTTTCCCAATCGCAAATTAGCGGAAAATTCATTTCGCCCGTTTCGCCCACTTTCTCGCCTAATTTTCCCCAAAGAAGAGCGATATAATGCTTTTTCGGCTCACGTTCACGAAATTGACGTTTTAGCTCTTTTTCTGCCGCTTTGCTAAGTGCAAACAAAATAATACCGCTTGTTGCCATATCTAAACGATGAGCTGGTTCAGTAAAGCCATATTTTTGCTGGATACGGGTCATCGCACTATCATAATATTCAGGACGATTACCCGGAACAGAAAGCAACCCGCTCGGTTTATTGATAACCACAATATGATTATCTCGATAAACTTCATCTAAAAACGGTTCTAGAGGAGGATTATATTCAATCAATGCCATTGATTTATACTCACTTACTACCTGATTGGGTTGGCAATTTTTCTGCAATCCACATCTTAATTAAAGCTTGGCGAGGCACACCTAAATGTCGAGCCTGTTTGTCTAATGCCTCAACCATCCAAGTTGGAAAATCCACATTTACTCGCTTCATCTGCCCAGGGCGATGGGCGGTTGAAAGGTCAAAATATTGAATAACATCTTCTTTGCCTTCATCGAAGATACGTTCTAATTCTTCAGCACTAATGGTATTTTTCATAGCAAGAGATTTCCTTTTTTCTTGAACGTCTGACAGAAATCAAACGAATAATATCATTTCGCATTGTAAAAAATGCACTCCAATGCTTACCCCCTAACTTTGCTACGGTTAAATAACGAGGTTCAATATCCGAACGAGAAACTAAGGTTACTCGTTTTTCATCTTCCCACAACAACTTCGCCTGTTCAAAATCAATACCGTGCTTAGCAAGGTTAATGGCACTTTTATTTGGATCATATTCAAATAATAGCGGGACTGCATATTGCAAATCTATATACATAGTATTCCTTTTTTATACCTTTTACAAGATAAGCAATAGCATAAAGAATCCGCAATATTTACACAAAATAGAAAAGTGATTTTTTCGAGGTAGATCGAAAAAATCACTTATTTTCTTCCCCTTTTGGGGGAAGTACCTTGCATCGCAAGGGGGAGGGGGATAAACATTTACCCCTTATTACTCACAATCACTCGCAAACTATCTAAACGATAATTTGCCGACTCCAGCTGTGTTAGGGTTTCATTAAGCTGCTGCTCTAATGTCTCAACCTCATCTGCTCGAATATTTTTATTCACCATTTTAAGCGATTCCAAGCGGTGTAATTCTGCTTTTAATTTACTATTCGCCTCAAATTTCGCCGTTTCAATAATTTGCTGAGCCTGCGTAATAACCGCTTTTTCGCTCGCTTTAATCAGCTTTTCAATTTCAACACGTGCCATTTTAGCAATCTTATTTGCCATCTGTTTATTTACAGGTTTAAGCTGGCGTTCAAGCCCATCGAATGAGACTTGGCTTGCTAAATTATTGCCCTTGTTATCCAGCAACACACGCACTGGTGTTGGTGGTAAGAAACGAGTTAAATTTAGCCCTTTCGGTGCTTGAGCTTCAACAATATAAATTGCCTCTAAAAACAGTGTTCCTGCAGGGAGTTTATTGTTAATAAGCAGTGAAACCGCCGATTTTCCAATATCGCCACTGGTAATTAAATCAATACCGTTGCGGATCATCGGGTGATCCCAAGTCAAAAATTCCACTTCTTCTCGCATTAAGGCTAATTGACGGTCGAAAGTAATGGTTGTGCCATCTTCCGCTAAGCCCGGAAAATCAGGCACTAGCATATGCCCAGTCGGACTAATTACGATGCTTTGCTCGCCCAAATCTTCTTGCTCTAGTCCAATAACATCAAACAGATTTAGGGCAAAATTTACTAAATGAGGGTTGTTATCCTCTTTGGCTATGTCATTCGCCATTTGTTGAGCCGTTTCGCCACCGTTAGAGTTTAATTCCAATAGGCGATCTCGCCCTTTTTCTAACTCAATTTTAAGCTGTTGCTGACGTTTAGCGGTTTTCGCAATAAACTCCTCAAAACCCTCTATTTCAGTTGGATTATTCACAAATTGTTGTAATGTTTCGCCAAACTCACGGAATAACACTGCTCCCATCGGACAAGTTTCTTCAAAGGCATTTAGCCCTTGATGATACCATTGTGCCAAAACTTGCTGAGCTGAATGGTTAAAGCAAGGCACATAAATTTGGATATTATTTTTCTGCCCGATACGGTCTAAACGTCCGATACTTTGCTCTAATAAGTCAGGATTATCCGGCAAATTAAATAAAACTAAATCTTTCGCAAATTGGAAGTTTCGCCCTTCTGAACCAATGCTTGAACTAATCAGCACCTGTGCTCCTTGCTCTTGTTGAGCAAAATAGGCAGCAGCTTTATCTCGTTCGACAATCGACATTTTCTCGTGGAAAACGGCAGCACGAATTGCATCACGCTCACGTAAAATATGCTCTAAAGCGATAGCAGTATCGGCTTGTTTACAAATGACCAAGACTTTTTCTTCCCGATGATTTTTTAGGAAAGTAATCAACCACTCAATACGAGGATCGAAATCCGCCCATTTCGCATTAGGATTCATCCGCTGGAATAGGCGTTCGGGGTAAAGTAAATCATTTTGGTTAATACCACCCATCATTGCCATTACTTTTAACGCGTTTTGGTACTGTTTCGGCATTTCAAGGCTGATTTGATGATATTCCCGATGAGGGAACCCTTTCACACCTTGGCGAGTGTTTCTAAATAGCACTCGGCTGGTGCCGTGGCGGTCAATAAGCTCGCTAATTAGCTCTTGGCGAGCTTGCAAGCGGTCATTTTCGTCTGATTTTTCGCTATTGATCGCACGGAACATCGGCTCGGTATCTTGCTCGCTTAATAATTCCGAGATCGTGTTTTGTTCATCATCACTCAACGGTTTATCACTTAGTAAAGTATTCACTGCATCGGCAACGGGCTGATATTGTGTTTGTTCTGCCACGAATTGTTGGTAATCGTAGAAACGATCTGAATCCAATAACGCAAGGCGAGCAAAATGGCTCTCTTGCCCTAATTGCTCCGGGGTTGCCGTTAAAAGGAGAACGGAGGCAATCTGTTTTGCTAAACGCTCCACCAGTTGATAACCAATAGAAGGGGCAGATTCCGACCATTCTAAGTGATGAGCTTCATCGACAATCAATAAATCCCATTCGGCATCTAGTACTTGTTGGGCTCGAGCCGGTGTGGTTTCTAGCCAGTTGAGTGACGTAATCACTAACGATTCACTTTCAAACGGGTTTTCACTAATATCTTCGCCGTCTTCATCTTGTTTATCAAAATCGGCACAACGCTCTTCATCAAATAGTGAGAATTTTAGGTTAAAGCGGCGAAGCATTTCCACCAACCATTGATGTTGCAAGCTTTCTGGCACAAGCACCAACACTCTTTCCGCTCTGCCTGAAAATAGTTGCTGCTGTAAAATCATTCCCGCCTCAATGGTTTTACCTAATCCCACTTCATCGGCTAATAACACACGAGGAGAAAGACGTTGCCCCACTTCTTTAGCAATATGTAATTGATGCGGAATCAGGCTTGCTCGAATACCACGCAAACCTCGTAGTGGCGATTGAAACTGTGCTTGTTGATGTTCTAATGCCTTAAAACGCAATGCAAAGCGATCACTTCTGTCTATTTGGGCGGAAAAAAGCCTATCTTGTGGCTTACTGAAACTGATTTTGGCATCAAGCTGCATTTCAGGTAATACGGCTTCTTCATTATTATCCGCTCTTTTGCCTAAATAAATCATCACCCCTTGGTTTTCAACCACGTCGGTAATTGCTAACTGCCAGCCTTCAATACTATTTATAAGATCGCCTGCCTGAAATTGCACACGGGCTAAGGGAGCGGCTGAAATCGCATACACTCGCTCTTCTTCTGCCGCAGGGAAATTGATAGTTACCGTACGGTTATTAACCGCCGTTACAATACCTAAACCTAAATTATTTTCGGATTCACTCAGCCAACGCTGACCTACTAAAAACATAATGCCTCTAATTACTACTTTGTTATTTTTATTGGTGAATACTTATTTTAGCAAATTCTCCCTATGGGCTGCTTTATTATTTTTGCAAAAAACGGCAATAAAAAAACCGCTTGCACGATTAATTCTTGCAAGCGGTCAATTTTTACTTCAAATTTACGAATTAGTTTTTATCTAAATCTAACTCGGCTTTATATTCAATACGATTTTTACCTTTGGCTTCGATTTCAACATCTAACTCTTGATTACCACGTTTGAATTTTAAATCTGCATCATCTTTCTTAATTTCTGATTCAACAATGCGAAAACCTTTACGCTTAGCGTGCTCAGTCGCTTTTTTCGCTATATCACGAACATCATCGCCTTGTAATTTATATTCAACTTCAAATTCATTACCTTGTTTTTGAGCTTTAATTAACTCACCCTTTGGTTGATAAATATCGTCTGGAATTGAATTTGCAAATGCCGTGCCAGAGATAAATGGTGCTAAAATAAATAGCGCTTTTGTTAAACTTTTCATATTGCTCTCCTATAAAATGCTATGTAAAGCTTTTCATCAGACTTTGATAAATTCATTTAGTTCATTATAAACCAGCATAAAGTTTAAAGGCTTGTCCATCAGACATACTCGCTAAGTAATCGCTGATAACTCTTGCTTTGTGAACATCTTCGGCATTTTTCCAACGTTCGCGAATATTATTCGGTAATAATCTCATTGGGTCACTGCTTAAAATATCAAAAAGCTCCATTAAAATCCGCTGTCCTTTACGTTCTACACGTTGTGTTTTGGCATCACAAATAACGTATTGATAGACAAAATCTTTTAGAATTTTTAGCACACAAGCTACATTCTCTGGCAAGTAAGCGTTATACCGCAAAAGAGGTTCTTCAAATTCCGGTAACTCTTTCCAACGAACATTGGTAATAAAATGATTCACTAATGCACCAATTACATCTTTTCGCTCATAGCGATGTTGGGAAAAGAGTTTCTCTCTAATTTCAAACAATCGCTGTTTGACCCAATCCGAATGACATTCCGCCAATAAGATTTCTGCATTTTGCCAAGATTGCGGTGTAACCATTCCGCCGACAATCGCATCTTCCAAATCGTGCACGCCATAGGCGATATCATCTGCCAATTCCATAATGCTACAATCTAAAGATTTGTAGCGAGTTTTGTTGGGCTTCTTCGGATCTTTATTTTGTTCAACCGAACAAAATTGTTTTTTGTCTTGCTCGCTTAGCGGTTGCAAGATCCAATCGAAGAAATGTTTGTCATCATCATAAATGCCTTTACTTTGCGGATAGTGGTGCAAGTTAATATGTGAAGTAGCAAAAGCAGGAGAAAACTCTTTTGGCAAAGTTGCAGATAATAATGCAGGATATTTCATCACCCCAAGCAAGGTGCGGCGAGTTAGGTTCATTCCAGCTTTCTCTGTATAAGGCTCAAGTTGCGTCATAATTCGTAGTGATTGAGCATTGCCTTCAAAACCGCCAAATTCAGCCATTTTGTAATTGAGTGCCATTTCTCCCCCGTGCCCAAAAGGCGGATGCCCAAGATCGTGAGCAAAACAGAGGGATTCAATCAAACTACGAGAAGGGAGTAAAGCGGTTAAAATTTGCGAATTTTTTGCAAATTTTGGCTCAGAACAGACCGCTTGAAAACCTTGTTTATCTTCTAGTAATTTTTCTCGCAAGCTAGTACCGATTTGTGCGACTTCAAGAGAGTGGGTTAAACGGGTGCGATAGAAATCATCTTCGCCGACTGCGTGAATTTGCGTTTTGGCTTGCAAGCAGCGGAAAGCCTCCGAGTGCAAAAGCCTTGCCCTATCACGCTGAAAAGGCGAACGATGATCTTGCTCGCGTTTTTTATCACTTAAATAACGCTCTGTCCAAACCGATGAAATCATATAACCTCCGTTTTCCACAAAATGCTTTTCTTATATAATACACCCATTTTTGACTCTTTAAATTATTTTAATGGCTATTTTTTATTCTGAAAAATCTGCAAAAAAAGCGAAAAAACCGACCGCTTACCAAAAAGTACAGATTCAATCTCTCGATTATCAAGGTTTAGGCATTGCTAAAATTAACGGCAAAACTTGGTTTATTGAAAATGCGTTGCCTTCTGAAGAGGTAGAATTTAAAACCTTAGAAGAAAAACGTCAATATGGGCGTGGGCAAGCGGTTAAAATTTTGAAAAAATCTGCAGAACGACGAATACCAAGTTGCGAAATTTACGGAAAATGTGGCGGCTGCCAAATGCAACATATTTCCCTTGAATTACAGCGTCAAGCCAAGCAAAATGCCCTGTTTCAACGCTTACAAAAATTGCAAAGCAATCCGATTCAATTTGATCCGATGATTATTGGCAGTGATAAAGGCTACCGCCGCCGAGCGAAATTAAGTATCGCTATGCAAGCCGGCAAAGCGGTAATGGGCTTTCGTTTGCAAAATTCTAATCAAATTATACCGCTTGAGCAGTGCGAAGTGTTGGTGGAGCCACTTTCTCAACTCTTACCTAAATTACAACTTCTGATTCAAAATTGGCAACATCAGAAAAAATTAGGTCATATCGAATTAGTTAATGCAGACAACACCATTGCGCTATTTTTACGACATTTAGGGGCATTATCGGCTCAAGATAGTGAAAATTTACATCAATTTACTCAAGCAGAAAATCTCTCCCTTTTTGTTATGTGTGAAGAAAATAAAATTGAGCATCTTGCAGGCGAGTTGCCCTATTATAAAATTCAAGGCTTAAAACTGCATTTTTCTATTCGGGATTTTATTCAGGTAAATAAAGCGTTAAATGAAAAAATGGTGGAAAAGGCTCTTGAATGGTTAGCCTTATCTAGCCAAGATCGTGTGCTTGACCTTTTCTGCGGAATGGGGAATTTTACCTTACCAATTGCAAAAACAGCAAAATCTGTTGTTGGCGTGGAAGGGGTTGAACCAATGGTACAACAGGCTCGAGAAAATGCGGCTACAAGCGGTCTAAAAAACGTGGAATTTTACCAAACAAACCTAGATGAGCCTTTTACTGATAAAGCGTGGGCAAAAGAGCCTTTTGATAAAGTGCTACTCGACCCTGCTCGTAATGGGGCATTATTTTGTTTAGATCACCTTGCCGAACTCAAACCAGAGCGTATTGTTTATGTCTCTTGCAACCCTGCAACTCTTGTTCGAGATGCCGAAAAACTTCTGCAATTTGGCTACCGATTAGAAAAAGTGGCAATGATTGATATGTTCCCACACACAGGACATTTGGAATCAATTTCTCTGTTCACTAAATAAAAAAATAGCTACCGATTGAGTAGCTATTTTTGTATGCATTATTCGCTTTTATAACATAAGAAATAATAAATCAAACCTGCAGAAATCGTACACATCGCCATTGCATAAAGCATTGGGGCAGCACTGGTAATTGCAATATGAGAAAGCCCAGCACCTACAAGCGAGGCAATACCAAAACGAGCAGTGCCAGCCACACCATTCGCTGTACCTGCCATTTGAGGATAACGATCTAAAATAGCGGCGGTAGCATTACTGCCAATAGTTGCATTCATTCCAATAAAACAAGGAATAGCAAGAGCCATCGCCCAAAAACCTAAATCAAAAATCGCCACTATCGCTAACCAAATACCCGCCAAGATTTGTACACCAAGTGCAATTCTAAGCATTTTTTCAGAACCTACTTTTACAACAATCTTGCCATTAAGCGCAGTCATTGCAACCATCACAACCATATTTAAAGCGAAGAAATAACCAAAATATTCTTGCGATATTCCATAAAGCCCGATGTAAACAATAGAACCAGAGGTTAAAAAACAAAATAAACCGGCAAAGGTTAATCCGCCAATTAAAACATAGCCTAAGGTGGCTTTGTGCGAAATAAGTTCGCCGAAATTTTTTAAGGTTTTACCAAAGCTTAAAGGCAAGCGTTTTTCAGCCGTTAAAGTTTCGGGGATTTTCCAACTGACCAAAGCAATACTCATTACTCCCATAAAAACCAAGACATAAAAAATAGAATGCCAGTGGAAATATTTCGCAATATAGCCCCCAATAATCGGAGCGAGTAATGGGGCAAGCATTGAGATAATCATAATCACAGACATCAGTCGAGCAAATAGATTACGATCAAAGAGATCTCGCACCAATGCTCCTAACACCACTGCTGGAGCGGCTGCACATAAGCCTTGAATCAAGCGTAATAAGTAGAAGGTTTCAATATTTTCAACTTGCGTCAGAAAATAAGCTGCTATCGCAGAGCCAAGTAATCCAAGTAAAATAATGCTTTTACGCCCAAAGCTATCTGCCATCGGCCCCCAAATAAGTTGCCCTCCTGCAAAACCAAGGGTAAAAACAGCAAGAGTGGTTTGCACTTTTTCTTGTGAAACCGCTAAATCTTTCGCAATATCTAAAAATGAGGGCAAATACATATCAATCGCCAACGGCGGAAGCATTGCCATCATTCCTAAAATAATAAAAAAGCTAATGGGAGGTCTTTTCGTTTCCATTAAAAATTCTCAATTTCTTCTTGTGTAAGTGGGCGGAATTCGCCTTCGGCTAAATCTTCATCTAAGATAACATCACCAATTCGCCAACGGTGCAATGCAACCACTTTATTGCCAAGTGCAGCAAACATTCGTTTAACTTGATGATAACGCCCTTCACTAATAGCTAAATTAACATTGTAATCATCTAAAATTTCAAGCTGAGCGGGTAAAGTCGGATCTTTTTCACCCCGTAACAAAATGCCTTCCGCCAATTTTTCCGCATAAAAATCTTCAACGGGGTCGGCAAGGGTCACTAAATACGTTTTTTCGCAATGATATTTTGGGGAAGTAATACGGTGCGACCATTTGCCGTCATCGGTTAATAGTACTAGCCCTGTAGTATCCACATCTAACCGCCCTGCAGTATGCAATTTGGTCATTAACGGATAATCGAAAAACTGAAATACTGTTGGGTATTCACCATCATCGTGCGAACAAATATAGCCTTGTGGCTTATAGAGCATAAAATATTGCCCATCTTCCAACCAATGTAAGCGTTCGCCCTCATAGTAAATTTCATCTTCTGAGCTAATTTTGGCAGCACCACTTTTTTCAATATTGCCGTTTACCGTAACCGCCCCGCTTTTTAACGCTTTCGCAGCTTGTGAACGGGTTAAGCCTGTGTTTTCGGCAATAAATTTATCTAAACGCATAATCTCTCTTTATTTGTAAAATTTTTGATTTTTTTAACCGCTTGTTGGCAGAAATTATAGCACAATCTCACTAACAAATTCGCTTTCTAACCCAACCAAAGGCAGAGTCGAGTTATCCCATTTTCGCAATAATTGATGCTGCATCAAATTTAAGGTATCTAACCCCGGTACGCTGTTTGGCGTATATTGCTGTGCAATGCGAGCAAGTTGCGTTAGCCCTAAACTGCTCTCTAAACTCGAGCTAATGACCACCATTATGCCAAGCGAATGAGCTTGTTGAATCAAGTTCACACATTTTGAGATTGAACCGACTAATGTCGGCTTAATCACAATCGCTACAAGATTTAGTTCTTTTTGCACGGAAAAATCAGGCTCTCGCCCCGTTTCGTCCCAAGCAATCGCAATGCCTGTTTGTTGTGCAAATTGGCGAGACAGGCTCGGTGTTTGGCAAGGCTCTTCAATAAATTGAATGCGAGCTTTATTTTCATTTGCAATCTTTTCGGCAAATTTAACCGCTTGTGCAAAGCTCCACGCACGGTTTGCATCTAAACGTAACTGTAAATGAGGGAAGTTGCTCAATAATAAATTGGCCTGTTCGCCCTCTCTCTCAGCATCAAACCCAATTTTTAATTTTCCTAATTGCTGTGAGGTTTGATTAAAGGCTTGAGTCATTTTTTCCAGCTCGCCATAACACAGTATTGCCGATTGATAATTGGCTTGCTCATTTAATTCATTATGTAATTCAGCTAAGGCACAACTTATTCCAAAAGCGACCGAAGGGAAAAGTGTTTCAAGGCTTGAATTTTGTCCATTTTTCCATTCGTTTAGCCATATTTTGGCTTGTTTTCCAGCTTGTTCCACGGTTTCTTGGCTAAAGGTTGGCAGAGGAGAAATTTCGCCGTAGCCGATTTTATCATTCTCTTGCAAGCATACAATTAGCCCAACACGCTCGGTAAGCGATTGCTTACGTAATACAATTTTTGTCTGAATGGGTAATTGGTAGCGATATAACTTTACTGTTCGCATTTTTTATCTCAATTTGCAAAATTTTTAGCTTATTCTACCGCTTGTAAACACAAAGCTCTAATAAATTTCACTTGCTGGAAAATAGTGCTATTTTCCGCTAGAATATTGGATAATTTTTTATAGCGATTTAATGAGAAAAAGAATGTCTAACCAAAAACGAAAAATGCTTGTTACTTGTGCCTTGCCTTATGCGAATGGTGCAATTCATTTAGGTCATATGCTTGAACATATTCAAGCGGATATTTGGGTGCGTTTCCAACGTATGCGTGGCAATGAAGTCCACTTTGTTTGTGCCGATGATGCCCACGGCACGCCGATTATGCTTAATGCCGATAAATTAGGTATTACGCCGGAGCAGTTAATTGAAAAAGCAAAAGCTGATCACGTTGCCGATTTTGCTGGCTTTAACATTAGCTTTGATAACTATCACTCTACCCACAGTGAAGAAAACCGCCAAATCACCACTGAAATTTATAAAACCTTGCGTGCTAATGGTTACATTAAAAGCAAAGTGATTTCTCAGCTCTTCGACCCTGAAAAAAATATGTTCTTGCCAGACCGTTTCGTCAAAGGCACTTGCCCGAAATGTAAAGCGGAAGATCAATATGGCGACAACTGTGAAGTTTGTGCCTCAACTTACAGCCCAATGGATTTAATTAACCCACGTTCTGCCGTATCGGGGGCAACACCTGTGGTAAAAGAGTCCGAACACTTCTTCTTTGATTTACCAAGTTTTGAAGGAATGTTAAAAGAGTGGACTCACTCGGGCTCACTTCAACCTGAAATTGCCAACAAAATGCAAGAGTGGTTTGAAAGTGGTTTGCAACAATGGGATATTAGCCGTGATGCCCCTTACTTTGGCTTTGAAATTCCGGATGCCGATAATAAATTCTTCTACGTTTGGTTAGATGCCCCTATCGGCTATATGGCATCATTCAAAAACTTATGCGATCGCAAAGGTATCAGCTTTGATGAATTCTGGAAAAAAGATTCGACTACAGAGCTTTATCATTTCATCGGCAAAGATATTGTTTACTTCCATAGTCTATTCTGGCCTGCAATGCTGGAAGGCAGTGGCTATCGTAAACCGACCAACGTATTTGCCCACGGTTATGTTACAGTTGATGGAGCAAAGATGTCGAAATCACGTGGCACCTTTATTCAAGCCAGCACCTATTTAAAACACATCGATCCTGAATGTTTACGCTATTACTATGCAGCGAAATTAAACGATCGTATTGAAGATCTGGATTTCAGCCTTGAAGATTTCATACAACGTGTAAACAGCGACATCGTGAATAAATTAGTGAATCTTGCCTCTCGTAATGCCGGTTTTATCGCAAAACGTTTTGAAGGCAAATTAGCGACTAAATTAGACGATGAAGCTTTATTTAATGAATTTGTTGCCCAAGCAGGCACTATTGCAAACTTCTATGAAAGCCGTGAATTCAACAAAGCGATTCGTGCGATTATGGAATTAACCGACAAGGCAAATAAATATATTGACGATAAAGCCCCTTGGGTCATTGCCAAAGAAGAAGGCCGTGAGGCAGAATTACAAGCGGTTTGTTCAATGGGAATAGAGTTATTCCGAGTGTTGATGAGCTACTTAAAGCCGGTTTTACCAAAACTAGCTGAACGTGCAGAAGCCTTCTTACAAGCAGAATTACGTTGGGATAACATTGCTACACCTTTATTCGGGCATACTGTTGCACCCTTTAAATCACTCTTCTCTCGCCTAGAGAAAAAACAAATCGATGCGGTTATTGAAGAAACTAAAGCACTATTTGCCGAAGCAAATAAAACAGAAACCAAAACAGTAAAAACAAAGGATAATAAAGTGTCTGATAATAATATCGAACCAATCGCCGATGAAATCACTATTGATGATTTTGCAAAATTAGATTTACGTGTTGCCAAAGTGATTAGTTGCGAGGCTGTGCCGGAGTCGAAAAAATTACTGAAATTCCAATTAGATTTAGGCGATCACCAACGCCAAGTATTATCAGGCATTAAAGAAGCCTACAATAATCCTGAAGAACTAAACGGACGCTTTGTGATTATGGTGGCAAACCTTGCACCACGCAAAATGAAATTTGGTGTGTCTGAGGGTATGATTTTATCAGCAGGTACAGGCGGTGCAGATTTATTCTTATTATCTGGCGATGAGGGAATTCGCCCAGGAATGCAAGTAAAATAGGAGATATTCTATGATTCAACAAACGCTTTCGATTATTAAGCCTGATGCGACTCGTCGTAACTTAATCGGCAAAATTCTTGCACATTTAGAAACGGCAGGGCTAACCATTAAAGCATTAAAGCGTGTTCACTTAACCCGTGAGCAAGCCGAAGGTTTTTATGCTGAACATAAAGGCCGTGATTTTTTTGAACCGTTGGTTGAATTTATGATTTCTGCTCCTATTGTCGTTGCTGTATTAGAAGGCGAAAATGCCATTCAGCACTACCGCAATCTAATGGGTGCAACAAATCCGGATACCCGAGAAAAAGGTACGATTCGTGATCTTTACGCACTTAGTATGCGAGAAAACTCTGTACACGGTTCAGATTCCAAAGAATCGGCAAAACGTGAAATTGCCTATTTCTTTGTGCCAAGTGAGATTGTTTAAAGAATTATTAATAAGTTATATGTAATAAAAATGCTGCTAAATTCTCCTGTTTTAGCAGCATTTTTTATAATTACTCAAACTCTAACTCAACCGAGTTCTCGCCTAGTAATTCCTTTAATTGAGTAAACATTGTCTCATTTGGGCTAATTCGCCATTCGACTCCACCTTTTAGCAACACTCGCCCTTCCGGGCTTTGGTAGTAAAAATGCAGTGGCATTGTGCCTTCTTTATGTGGAGTAATGATAGCGGTCATTTTTTTGATAAAATCTGCAGAAAGTTGTTCCTGTTTAATCGCAAGTGCCAAACTTTTTGCATAACGGCTTCTTGCTTCATCAAGGGATAAAACCTCCCTTGCCGACATTTTTAATCCGCCGCTGAAATCATCAAATTGTACAGAACCGGTGACAACAATAATTTGTTCTTGCTGCATTAAATGCCCGAAATTATCCAGAGCTTCTGAGAATAAGGTAATATCCAACTTGCCGGAGCGATCTTCAATAGTCGTAATGCCAATTCGGCTTCCACGTTTGGTTACAGCTACACGAGATGCCATTACAATGCCCGAAACCGTGGTCATTTGCCCACGGAAAGTCGGTTGTAATTCATTAAGCCGATTTGGGGCATAGTGGGCCAATTCTTTTAGGAATCGGCTAATAGGGTGCCCACTTAAATATAAACCGAGCGTGGTTCGTTCCCCATCTAAAATAGTTTGCTCCGACCATTTTGGCGTATTGGCATAGGCATTTTGTACTTCTTCAGGGGTTTCGGTTAGTACGCCGAACATATCACTCTGCCCTAACTGCTCCATTTTGCTATGTTGATCGGAGGCTTTAAGAGCGTCTTCTAAATTCTTCATCAATGCTGCACGATGAGGGCCTAATTTATCAAATGCACCAGACATAATCAGGCTTTCAAAAGTACGGCGATTGATTTTTTTTAGATCCACTCGGGCGGTTAAATCGAATAGATCTTTAAAACGTCCGCCTTGATCTCGAGCTTCTAAAATTGCTTCGACTGGGCCTTCTCCAACCCCTTTAATTGCCCCTAAACCGTAAACAATTTCACCCTTCTCATTTACGCTAAAGCGGTGCTTACCACTATTAACATCGGGTGGAACCACGGTTAAACCCATATTGATACATTCATCGTAGAAACCGACGATCTTGTCCGTATTATCCATTTCAGAGGTCATTACCGCTGCCATAAATTCCGCAGGGTAATGGGCTTTTAACCATAATGTTTGATAAGAAACCAAAGCATAAGCAGCGGAGTGAGATTTATTAAAACCATAACCAGCAAATTTTTCTACAAGGTCGAAAATTTGACCAGCAAGTTTACCGTCAATACCTTTTGCTTCTGCCCCTTTTTCAAATACTTCACGTTGTGCCGCCATTTCTTCAGGTTTTTTCTTACCCATTGCACGACGTAATAAGTCCGCCCCACCAAGCGTATAGCCAGCAAGTTCTTGAGCAATTTGCATTACTTGCTCTTGGTAAACAATAACGCCGTAAGTTGGCTCTAAAATCGGCTGTAAACATTCGTGTTGATATTGCGGATCAGGATAAGAAACTTCTTCCTTACCGTGTTTACGGTCAATAAAGTTTTGTACCATTCCCGATTCTAACGGACCCGGTCGAAACAGGGCTACCAAAGCGATAATATCTTCAAAGCAGTCAGGTTTTAAACGTGAAATCAGATCTTTCATTCCACGTGATTCCAGCTGGAATACCGCTGTGGTTTTGGCGGCTAATAATAAATCGAAAGATTTTTTATCATCTAACGGAATACTTTCAATGCGTACCGGTTCTTTGCCTTCTCGAGCTAAGCGAGCGTTGATCATTTCTAACGCCCATTTAATAATAGTTAGCGTGCGTAGTCCTAAGAAGTCAAACTTAACTAAGCCGGCATATTCCACATCGTTTTTATCAAAATGGGTAACAGGGTGTAAGCCTTCGCTATCACAATAAAGCGGAGAGAAATCGGTAATCGCCGTTGGGGCAATTACCACCCCCCCTGCGTGTTTACCTGCATTACGGGTTACACCTTCGAGCTTACGAGCCATATCGATTAAGTCTTTTACTTCTTCATCAGCTTCATATAACTCAGGTAGTTTCGGCTCGGCGGCAAAGGCTTTTTCTAAGGTCATTCCTGGGTCTGGCGGAATGAGTTTTGAAATTCTATCCACAAAGCTATAGGGGTGCCCAAGCACACGTCCTACATCTCTAATTACCGCTTTTGCCGCCATTGTGCCGAAGGTAATAATTTGCGATACCGCTTGGCGGCCATAAGTTTCCGCCACGTGATCAATAACACGATCTCGCCCGTCCATACAGAAATCGACGTCAAAATCGGGCATTGACACACGTTCAGGGTTTAAAAAACGTTCAAAAAGCAGATCGAATTCTAACGGATCCAAATCGGTAATTTTTAACGCATAGGCCACTAATGAACCCGCCCCTGAACCACGACCCGGTCCAACAGGAATATCGTTATCCTTCGACCATTGGATAAATTCCATCACGATTAAGAAGTAGCCCGGGAAACCCATTTGGTTAATTACATCAAGCTCAATCTGCAAACGCTCATCATAGGCTGGTCGTTTTTCTTTGCGGATTTCAGGATCTGGAAATAAAAATTCCAAACGTTCTTCCAAACCTTCTTTCGATTTTTTCACTAAAAAATCTTCGGTGGAGAGATCGCCCGTTGGGAAATTAGGTAAGAAATATTCACCCAAACGCACCGTTACTGAACAACGCTTGGCAATTTCTACCGTATTTTGCAATGCACTCGGTAAATCCGCAAATAGCTGGCACATTTCTTCTTCGCTACGGAAATATTGCTTTGGCGAGTATTTTTTCGGACGTTTGGGGTCATCTAAGGTAAAGCTGTCGTGAATTGCCACACGAATCTCGTGAGCATCGAAATCGTCTTCTTTTAAGAAAAGCACATCATTGACCGCCACCAGCGGAATTGCATTTTTTTGTGAAAATTCGACCGCTTGTTGGATATAACGCTCTTCATCAGGTCTGCCAGTACGGCATAGCGAAAGGTAAAAATGATTTGGATAATATTGCTGATAAAAAGCGAGTTTTTCTTCTGCTTCTTGCAGATTTTCTTTCAATAATGCCTTGCCGACATCGCCCATTCTGCCACCGGACAAAATAATAATGCCTTCGTTTAATTCAGCTAGCCATTCTTGTTCCACCAACGGAAATTCAACATAGCCTTGCTGATAAGCTCGGGAAAGAATTAAGGTAATATTGTGGTATCCAGTGTTATTTTTAGCTAATAACGTAAGTTCAAAATAATCATCACTGCCAGATTCCGTTCGAACATAAACATCTGCCCCGATAATCGGCTTAATGCCGGAACCTAATGTTTCGCCATAAAATTTTACTAAGCCACAAAAGTTAGTGAAATCAGTTAAGCCAAGAGCCACCATATTATTGGCAGCCGCTGCTTTGACTAGCGATTTAACTTTGGCTAAACCATTAATCATTGAGAAATCACTGTGTACTTTGAGATGAACGAAACGGCAATCAGACATAATGAATATAAGTAGAATTAGTTAAGTGAAGTCAGTCATCTTTCTTTATAAAGAAAGATTGTGGGGAAGATAACTGCTAATGTAAAAATGATATCGCATCAAATCTCCCCCAGCCCCTCTTTTCTAAAGAGGGGAGCATAAATCAATCACGCTTTTTATTTAAAAGCCACCAAACAATAGCTAAGCAGAGCAAGCTTGGGATTAACGCTCCGATTGGCACCGGCAACCAAGTTGCAATCAGGCTTAAATTACCAAATACGATATTGGCAACATAGAACATAAAGCCTGCAACAATACCTATTACGATCTTCGCTCCCATTGTGCTACTACGTAATGGTCCGAAAATAAAGGAGATCGCAAGCAACATCATAACTGCCATTGAGATCGGTTGGAAAATCTTACGCCATAAGGTAATCTCAAAACGTTTTGGATCCTGCCCTGTATCTTTTAAAAAGCCAACATAATCTGTTAAACCAGAAATAGAAAGCGACTCAGGTTTAAGTGAAACAATACCTAATTTACTTGGAGTAATACTAGTTTGCCAAGCTTGATCTGGTTGTTTGGCTTGTTGAATTTGGTTATCGCCAACTTGAGATTTTTCTACTTTTGAGAGCGTCCAGCCTTTTTCATCTGTATATTTAGCCGCCCCTGCTTTTAATATTGATTTTAGCTCACGATTATCTTCGCCTTCGCCAAATTCATAAATTAACACATTGCTTAAGCTTTTTTCATTATTAATACGATTGATATAAATAAAGGCATTACCATCTTTTGCCCAGAAGCCATCTTTAGTCGCAAGCATTGAACCACCACTTTGGGCTATCGAACGCATATTTCGGGCAAACTGTTCTGTTTGTGGAACTCCCCATTCGCCAATTACCATCGTAAAAATCACTAATGGCAATGCCGTTTTCATTACCGCTAAACCGATGCGAAAACGAGAAAAACCAGAGGCTTGCATCACCACCAATTCACTGCGGCTAGCAAGATTCCCTAAGCCTAATAATGAGCCTAATAATGCAGCGATTGGAAAGAAGGTTTCTACATCTCTTGGAATCGTTAAAAAGGTATAATAAGCGGCTTTTAAGCCATCATAAGAACCTCGTCCGACATCACGGAACTCTTCCACAAATTTAATAATGGCACCTAACCCCACCAGCATAAAAAGCGTAAGGAAAATTGCCGATAAAATGGTTTTACCGATATAACGCTCTAAAATATTCATTGAGAAAACATTCATTATGCCACCGCCTTATTTGCTAATTTTTTAGCACTTAAACCATAGCGTAATTTAGACATAAATTTACCATCCCATATATTTAAGAGAATGCCTATTAATAAGAATAAAATAGAAACGGCCGGCATTAAAATTTCTGCATTTAATTTGCCAGAAGCCCCCGAAGATTTAAGCGAACTTTGCAATAAGAAGTAGATTAAATAGAGTAATAATGCAGGCAATAATTTAGCAAAACGGCCCTGACGTGGGTTTACACTACTCATTGGTACCGCTAATAATGCCATTAATGGTACGGCTAAAATAAGGGCAATACGCCAATGTAGTTCAGCTCTCGCCTCTGGTGTATTGGTTGCTATTAATTGCGAAAAATTGGCTCGTTGCACTAATTTTTCATCAGAATCCACATCTTGATGCCCTAAATAAGCTGAGTAACTTTCAAAATGTGAAATACGAAAATCAGGGCTTTGCGGTGTGCCTTCAAAGCGTTTACTTTCTGCAAGTGTTAAAATTTGGTCACCATTTGGGAGGCCCTGTAATGTGCCTGTTTCTGCTACCACAACAGAAGGTTTATTCTTCTTTTGTTGCTCAGGTTGGAATACATAAATATTATTTAGACTATTATTTTCAATATTATCAATGAATAAAACATAGCCACCTGCTGACATAAACTGCCCTGCTGAAAGTGCGGCAAAACGTGGGTTAGCTTTTGCTTCTGCCAACATTTCACTTTGTTTATTAATTGCCCAAGGTGTTAGCCAGAAAACGTTATATACCGCCAGTGCCGTTGTGAAAACCGATAAAAACATTGCGACTTTAACCAATAAACCTTGCCCAACCCCACAAGCTCGCATTACCGTGATTTCACTTTCTGCATAAAAACGACCAAGAGTTAGTAGTAAGGCAATAAAAAGCGATAAAGGCAACATTAGCTGTGCCATTGTCGGCATACCTAATCCTAATAAACTTACCACTAAATCTGTTGGCACTTTCCCGCTTACCGCCGAACTCAATACTCGTACTAATTGCTGGCAGAAGAAAATTAGTAGCAAGATGAATAAAATCGCTACTTGGCTTTTAAATATCTCTTTTGTTAAATATCGGCTTAAAATCACAGTTTATTTCTCTAATTATGTTTTAAATGATGAATAAGGCTTTAGCCCTAATACAAGCGGTTATTTTTTAACTTTTATTTACAAATATTATCTATTCTTAGATTTATAGGTTGCTAATAATACCTTTTTTAAGGCAAAAAATCACGCTGATAAAATGATTACGCACGGTTAAACCGTGCGTAAAAGAGCCTATTTCTTCCCTTTTTTCTTTTCTGTTTTAGATGATGCTGCCTTTTGTGCCTCTAGTACTAACTTCTTACCTTCCGCATTTTCAATTTCAATCTTACTTGGTGCATCACCTTGTTGATGAAGAATTGCAACAATATTCTCGCCTTGAGCCATATCTTCAAACTTGCCTTTTACTGTAAATTTTGTTGCATCTACATCGCTCTCAAAAATTAAAAAAGTACCTAATGCAGTAACTCGAATATTTTTTAAAGCCAAACGCTCTTTCGTGGTGATTTTATATTGAGGTGCTTTTTTATCTTTTGCCTTTGCTAATAACGCTTCGTCTGTTGCTATATCAAAAATATTTTGTAGCTGAGGAGGTGTTGTCGTCGCAGCCTCTTCTCCTTCAAATACAATATCTCCGACAAATTGAGTTTCTGACACATTCTGAAGTAAGGGCTCACCATCTTTTGCTGAGATAATAATAAATAAGCGATTACCAATATTTTCAAAACGTACATCTGCATCAGCTAACTGTGATGTTATTTGTTCATTAATAGCTTTAATCGTGGTCTCGGCTTTATTTTGAATAGAAACTTTACGTGAAATATCAACATCATAAGCAATAAAGCCCACTTTTAAACGTTGTGATAATTGCTGTAAAAGATTACCAACATCGCCTTCATAAGATAAACGCAATTTAGCTTGTTCATAACGGCTAATCTGAGTATCACTATTAGCCAAGGCTAAGCCTTGTATAAATAATCCAACTATAGCGGCTATAAACGCTTTTCTTAAAAACTGCATCGTTTGCTTCTCCGTTTTTCCATCTATTAAGTACGCATTAGTATAAAGTAAGCCTCTTAAAAGACAAATATGAATGATTCATTAGACAATAAAAATCTAAAATATTTCAAATACTCTCATTATATGCTTAAAATTTATCTTAATGCTGAATATTACCCGCCTTTTTACTTGTTTTTAAGTTTAAAAATCTGTTAATTTAATGCCCTCTAACGCTTACAAATAAAAGGATAAACAATGGAATTTTGTGTCGAAAATAGCAATATCGAAAAACAACAAACAGACTGTGTGGTTGTAGGCATTTATGAATCTAACCAACTTTCCGCCAGTGCAGAACAACTTGATAAATTAAGTGATGGCTATATTAGCCATTTATTTGCACAGGGTGATTTAAATGGAAAAATCGGTCAAACATTATTACTGCATAATGTAGCAAATATCTCAGCTAAAAGAGTGTTATTAGTAGGTTGTGGTAAACAAGAAGAGCAACTAACTGAACGCCAATACAAACAGATTATCCAAAAAACAATTCAAGTGATTAATGAAACTGGCTCGACTAACGCTGTTTATTTTCTAACAGAATTAGCACTTAAAAATCGTTCTACTTACTGGAATATTCGCTTTGCTATAGAAGCAATCTATGAAAACCAATACAACTATGATGAATTTAAAAGCATCAAACCTGAAAATCACCAAGTATTACGTCAAATAACTTTTAATGCTACTAATCAGATTGAGGAAGTAACTCAAGCTTTAGAACACGGAAAAGCAATTTCATTAGGCATATCTTATGCTAAAGATGTTGCAAATTGCCCGCCAAACGTATGTACCCCTAAATATTTATCTGAATTAGCAAAAGGTTTAGATACGGAATATGAAAATGTAACAACAAGGGTAATTAATGAAGCTCAAATGGCAGAATTAGGAATGAATGCCTATTTAGCCGTTTCTCGTGCCTCTGAAAATGAAGCTTTTCTTTCTGTGATTGAGTATAAAGGTAGCCCAAATACAAATGCAAAACCTATCGTATTAGTCGGAAAAGGGCTGACTTTTGACTCTGGTGGTTTATCTATCAAGCCTTCAGAAGCAATGGATGAAATGAAATATGATATGTGTGGTGCGGCAAGTGTTTACGGCACAATGAAAGCGATTGCAGAAATGCAATTACCGCTTAATGTTATCGGTGTTTTAGCCGGTTGTGAAAATGCTGTAGATGGCAAGGCCTACCGCCCGGGTGATATTTTGACCACAATGAACGGCTTAACCGTCGAAGTGCTAAATACCGATGCTGAAGGTCGTTTAGTATTGTGTGATACCCTCACTTATGTAGAACGCTTCGAGCCTGAATTAGTGATTGATATTGCCACTCTTACTGGAGCTTGTATGATCGCATTGGGCAACCATAATAGCGGTTTGATGTCGCCTAATAATGAGCTAGCTCAAGAGTTATTAAATGCTGCACAACAAGCCAATGATAAAGCGTGGCGTTTACCACTAGGCGAAGAATACCAAGAACAGCTTAAGTCAAACTTTGCAGATTTAGCCAACATTGGCGGACGTTTAGGTGGGGCAATTACTGCAGGGCAATTCTTATCGAATTTTACTAAGAAATATACTTGGGCACATTTAGATATTGCTGGAACAGCTTGGAAATCTGGAGCGGCAAAAGGTGCAACAGGCCGCCCTGTTTCATTGCTCAGCCAGTTCTTGATTAATAAAGCCCAAAACTAGCAATAACAAGCGGTTAAATTTCACTAAATATTTGCAAAATATTCGATAAATTTAACCGCTTGTGCTTTTATTCATCGCTCTCTATTCACTAATGCTAATACATCAGCAAATAACTTTTTAAATAACTTAGGGACTGAATTCTCACCTCTATTACGCATTTCATTAGATAATGCAATCGCAAGATCTGGCTTTGATGTTTTTTGTATTGCTCGCTTAATAATATAAGAAACTGGGAATTTTTCTTGCGAACGCCAATTTGCTAAACGCACAAATACATTCCGTAACCCTGCTTTATAAAAGAAATGTTCTATATCTTTCTGTGGTAAAGCTGTTAAATGTGCTTCAAAATTATCTTCCATACTTTTAACTGTTTGTGAATAGCGTTGCCCGGCTTCATCGCCATCAGTTAGCACATACCACTCAATCCCCATTGCTCTGGCATATTTAATTAATGGACGTAACCCACATTGGGCAAACCCTACAATTTTTATGCCTTCCATTTCAAGATTAATATCAAGTAACTTTGCCAGCTCACTTAAAATCCAAACCTCTGTTTCGCCTTCAACTAAAATCCACGCTCGAGCAAACAGTGCCAACCCTCGGTTATGATGAATATGGAATGTTAGCTTTCTTAAATCTTCCTTACCTAAAGTGTTTCTCTCTAATAAATAAGCCTCAGTGCGATCTTCATAACGCACTAACTTACAAATTTCGGTTAATGGCACTTGTGAAACTAGCTCTATGGAATTTGTAGTTGTAATCCGCTGACTTGGTAATAAGCTCAATAACTCCCAAAAAATCGCTACCATTCTAGGGTGTAATTGGGCATTCAGATCTTCAAATAAGATAATCGGTTTTTCTATTTCTTTTCCATCTTGATTAAAAATAAAAAGATCTGAAATATGCTGCTGAACAATAAGAGCTAATTCATCATTTTGTCTTAAGCGTAGGCATAATGATTTTACTTTTTCCCACCATAAACTCGTATCTTGCATACTGGTTTTCATTAAGGTACGGCTTTGTGCAGTCAAAAAGTAATATTTTAGAAGCGAAGAAAGAGCGTTTAATTCACTTTGAAATTCACCCTGATGAGCTAAATGAACGTTATTTAACAGCAATTCATTATGTACACGTTTATTTAAACGTGCATCTCGCAGACGATACACTGAATGATGGCGAATAAATTGCTTAATAAGTTGATCAGCATCAGCTATTTCAATAGGTTTAAGAAATTGATCTACAAAATGATATTCTGTGATGACTTTATCTTGTGCCAATTTTCCACTTACTTTTAACGATAATTGGTGGAATTTATTTTCACAAGGCGAAAGCAGTGCAAGATAAGGAGAGAATTTTTCTGCTAAATGTTCATTCGTACACTCTTCAGAAAAAGTAAATACTAAATTAATATCTTGCACCTGCTTAGGTGTGTGGGCATATTGGATATGAAAGTCTTTTAAACTAAATTGATACAGTTCATTTTCCAGATTAAAAATCACACTTAGTGCATCAATTAAACTTGATTTCCCCCAAGCATTTTCCCCAATTAACACCATATTTGGTCTTAATGGAAACAATAGATGATTAATCCCTCGAAAACCTGAAATCTCAATCTGCTTTAGATACATAATCCCTCACATTGTAACTATGTTAATTTTTTACAATCTCATAGCAAGGTTGATACGCTTCTCCTGTTGGTAATTTCATTCGATGCTGAACAATAAAGCTCTCTAATAATTTATCAATATTTTCCATTAATGCAGGGTCGCCTTGTAATTTAAACACGCCCAATTTATCAATTAAATCTGCGGTTTCCGGTTTAATATTACCTGCAACAATGCCTGAGAAAACCCGACGTAAATTAGCGGCCAACTGCTCTTTTGGCTGAGATAAACTTAAATCTAAATTCGCCATACTTTCGTGCGTTGGAATAAAAGGTTTAATAAAATCTTCTTCAATTTTTAACGACCAGTTAAAATTATAAGCATCACTATTATGATAACGATTATTTTTAACTTCAACCATCGCCTGCTTAACCTTACGAGCAACTAATACAGGATCATCAATCACTATTTCATATAAGTTACGAGCTTCTTCACCTAGTGTTTCGCCAATAAATTTATCAATCGCATAAAAATACTCGGCAGACTCTTTTGGTGCAGTTAAAATAAGCGGTACTTTCTGAACATTATTGGCTGGATTTAACTTAATACCAATAATATAAAGCAATTCCTCTAATGTACCTGGCCCACCTGGGAAGACAACTATTGCGTGCCCTAAACGCACAAAAGCCTCTAATCGTTTTTCAATATCTGGCATAATCACCAGCTCATTTACAATAGGATTCGGTGGTTCAGAAGCAATAATGGAAGGCTCTGTAATACCGATAAAACGTCCGTTCTTATAACGTTGATTAGCGTGCCCAATGGCAGCCCCCTTCATTGGTGCTTCCATTACACCGGCTCCACAGCCAGTTACAATATTTAGCTCTCGCAGCCCAAATTCTTGACCAACTGAACGGCAATATTGGTATTCAACTTCATTAATTGAATGCCCACCCCAACATACCACTAAATTTGGATCTGTATTCATCTCAACAGCATCAGCATTACGTAAAATCGAAAATACCGTATGGGTAGTTAGTGCAGTAAAAGAAGATTGTTCGATTGGCTGAATCGCATTTTTTAAAGCATTCACAAAGATAATATCTCTCAACACTGCAAACATATGATATTGAATATTCAAGATCATTTTACCATCAACAAAAGCACTTGCTGGCGGATTATGCAGTTCAAGCGATACCCCTTTTTCTCGGGTTAATAACTTAATTTCAAAGTCAGGATATTGATTTAACAACGCTCGGCTATCATCGGTATGCACACCCGAATTTAATACTGCTAACGAGCAATTTCGATAAAGCTGATATAAATTTCCTTGCGTATTTTTAGCTAATAACTGCATTTCTAAATGAGAAAGCTGTTCCATACTACCTTTCGGATTAATTCTTTGTATTGCCATATCTATCCCCTCGTTTCTTGCAAAAAGTTAATAAAAAATACCCGCTTGCATCTTAAATTATCATTTGTGGCCTATTTTAGCAATTTATCTATTACACGACTGACCGTAAAAAAACCAAAAGTGGCGGTTACCATTGTTACTGCCCCAAAACCATTGGCACAGTTCATTGTTGCAGAAACCTCGCAACCATCGCTCATTTTTGGAAAAATCAGTGGCTGAGTGGAAAACACACAATCAATACCAAATTTGCGTTTTGGATTTTGGCTAAAGTTATACTCTTTACGTAACAATGAACGCACTTTTGATGCCAGTGGGTCTTGAATTGTTTTACTTAAATCAGCAATTTGAATTTGAGTTGGATCGGTCTGCCCACCTGCTCCACCCGTGGTAATCAATTTGATTTTATTTCGCTTGCAATAAGCAATAAGGGCGGCTTTGGTTTTGACCGAATCAATCGCATCAATCACATAATCATAACCACGGTTCAAATAATCAGGAATGTTCTCGGCCGTAATAAAATCATCAATAATTTCCACCTTACATTCAGGATTAATCAATGCGATACGTTCTTGCATTGCCTCGGTTTTTAATTTACCAATTTGCCCAGACATTGCGTGAATCTGACGGTTAATATTCGTTACACAAATATCATCCATATCAATCATCGTAATTTTGCCAATGCCCGAACGGGCAAGTGCTTCAACCGCCCAAGAACCCACACCACCAATACCAATCACACAAATATGTGAACGGCGAAGTTTTTCTAACCCTTCAGGTGTATAAAGGCGGCCAATGCCGCCAAAACGTTGTTCGTAGTTATCTAATCTTTCTGTCATATCTTTTTCGTATTTATTTAGGGCGAATATAATTCGCCCCTACAGTTAACTCTTCCCGTTTTTTATATTTTCCAATTCTTCCCAACGTTCAAATGCCTGTTCTAATGCAAGTTCGGCATCTGCTAATTGTTGCAGTTTTGCTTGAGTATAGCTCTGATCTTTGGCAAAGAAATCGGCACTATTAACCTCGGCTTGCAAAGCTTCAATTTCCGCTTCTAAGGCTTCCATTTTGGCTGGAAGTTCTTCAAGTTCACGTTGATCTTTGTAAGATAGCTTGACCTTTTTCGCCTCAGTTTTTGGCTTGTCTTGCTTTGGTTTTTCCTCTACAAGCGGTTGTTTTTGGCTAACATTTTGCATATTTGCCGAAAGTGTGGTGTGATAATTTTCTTGTTGCTGTTTCGCATCAAAATAGCCACCAATATATTTATTCAGCACACCGTCGCCTTCAAAGAAATAGCACTCTTCCACGGTGTTGTCGATAAATTGACGGTCGTGGCTCACGATCAGTAAGGTGCCTTGATAATCCGCCAACATCTCTTCCAATAATTCTAAGGTTTCTACATCTAAATCATTGGTCGGTTCGTCCAGAATCAATAAATTATTCGGTTTAAGCAATAATTTTGCCAATAACAAGCGGTTACGTTCCCCACCTGATAAAGCTTTAACTGGAGTCATGGCCCGTTTTGGTGGGAATAGGAAATCTTGCAAATAACCAAGCACGTGGCGTTTTACGCCGTTGATTTCCACATCTTGTTTGCCATCAGCCACGTTATCCATTACTGTTTTTTCCAAATCTAATTCGGCACGATATTGGTCAAAATAAGCCACTTCTAATTTCGTACCACAATGGATTTTGCCTGAAGTTGGTTGCAATTCGCCTAACAATAATTTGATAAAGGTGGTTTTTCCGCAACCATTCGGGCCAACCAAAGCAATTTTATCGCCACGCTGAATCGTTGCGGTAAAGTTTTTAAGCAAGACTTTACCAGCTACTTCATAGCTTGCATTTTCAATATCAAACACGATTTTGCCACTTCTTGCGGTTTGGTCGAGCTGAATTTTCGCTGTACCTTGCACTTCTCGGCGATTACGACGTTCTTCACGCAATTTTTTCAATGCACGCACACGCCCTTCATTACGAGTACGTCGAGCTTTAATTCCTTGACGAATCCACACTTCTTCTTGCGCCAGTTTTTTATCAAATAGCTCATTTTGTAGGGCTTCTACACGCAAATCTTCCGCTTTTTCTTCTAAATATTTATCGTAATTGCTCGGGTAAGAAACCAATTTTCCACGATCAAGATCGACAATGCGAGTCGCCATTTTGCGGATAAAAGAACGGTCGTGCGAAATAAAGATTATCGAACCTTTAAAGTTCATCAGCAAATCTTCCAACCAAGTAATCGCCTCCACATCTAAATGGTTGGTCGGCTCATCTAATAATAGAATATCAGGATCTGCCACCAATGCACGAGCAAGGGCTGCACGGCGAACCCAACCGCCCGATAATTCGCATAAGCGTTTTTCAGGGTCAAGCTCAAGTAATTTCAAGGTGTCTTGAATACGGTTTTCAAACTGCCAGCCGTTATTATGCTCAAGCTGTGCTTGCACGCTGGATAATTTCGCCAATAATTCATCGCTATAATCGGTCAGCATTTGTTGCGAAATATGATGATACTGTTTCAATAAATCACTTAAATGAGCAATGCCTTCCGCCACATAATCAAAAACCGTATCTTGAATATGACGTGGAGGGTCTTGTTCAAGACGAGTAACCACAATATCTTTTTCAAAAATCAGCTTACCATCGTCTAACTGGATTTCGCCCGCTAACACTTTCATCAAGGTCGATTTCCCCGCCCCATTACGGCCTACCAAGCACACTCGCTCGTTTGGTTCGATATGTAATTCTGTATGATCTAATAAAGGATGATCGCCAAAGCCCAAATAGGCGTTGGATAAATTGAGTAATGCCATAGTGTTCTCTGATAAAATAGAAATTTAAGGAGATTTTAGCAGATTTCGGGCAGAAATTATTGCTAATAACGATGATTAATGCTGAGAAATATAATCTTCCAAAACTTGGTTCATTCTTGTCTGCCAGCCTTTACCTGTCGCTTTAAATGCCTCAATCACTGATGCTGAATAACGAATTGTAACACTCACTTTTTTATCATTGCTTATGGGTCTGCCCCGCTTTTTTGCCTTTGACTCCAAAACTAATGATTGTAATTGAGAAGGCATTTCTTCTAAACGCAGTGCATTATCTATATCTTTTTGTGTCCATTCTGGATTTTCATTCTCAACTAATGAATGTTTTGTTTTGCTCATAGAGTGTAACCTCTCTTGTATTGGCTTTTCTAAAGCTTATAACTCTCACGGCTTTATCTCTAAAACAAAAGACGACAGCATATAGCCGCATACCGATGAAACCTAATGCCCGATACCTTATTTCATTATATTCATACCGTAAATCTTGTTGAATAAAAGCAGTATCGAACTCAAAATCTTTTACCATAGAAAAAGGTAACCCTCGTTCTATTCGATTTTTCTCACTTTTTTGCTCATCATATTCTAGTTCCATAAAGCTGAGTCTCTAAATTTATAACACCCTGGTTTTCTGAAATCAATATTTTTTGTTGTTACAAAAATAAACTTCAAGATATTAGCCTATTACAAATTCAGATATTCAGCATTAATTAACATAAGGATTTTCGAGGTAGTTCGCAAAAATAGGTTGGATTTAGAAAAATAGCAAGCGGCCGTTTTTTCTTTATTTTTTTGCACATTGCAAAACTTTATGAAAAAACGACCGCTTGTTTCGTTAAGATTATTCTTCAGTTGAAGTTTCTACGGTTTCTAGCGTTTCGCCAGTTTCGTTTTCATCTTCTTCCGGTTCGCAGACACGTTCTAAACTTACTACGTGTTCATCTTCTGCGGTGCGGATAATGCGAACGCCTTGGGTGTTTCGACCGACTAGGCTAACTTCCGCCACACGTGTGCGAACGAGAGTTCCGGCATCGGTAATCAACATAATTTGGTCTGCTTCTTCCACTTGAACTGCAGCAACCACTTTGCCGTTTCGTTCGTTCACTTTAATAGAAACCACACCTTTGGTTGCACGAGATTTCACTGGGTATTCGCCAATTACAGTCCGTTTACCGTAACCGTTTTGGGTAACGGTTAAAATATCGCCTTCAGTATGCGGAATCACAAGTGAAACTACACGGTCGGTCTCTAGGCTGATGCTTGAAGTATCTTCCGCTTCCTCATTTTCAATCTCAATGATTTCTGCCTCTTCAATTTCCTCGCTTGAAATTTCTGTAGTAGAAAGTTTAATACCTCGTACACCTGTTGCGGTTCTACCCATTGCACGAACCGCTTTTTCTGCAAAGCGAACTACTCGACCTTGTGCCGAGAATAGCATAATCTCGCTTTCGCCATTGGTAATATCTACCCCAATTAGCTCGTCGCCTTCGCGAAGTTTTAATGCAATTAGACCGCTTGAACGCACGTTACTAAAGGCATCTAAAGCCACTTTTTTCACCACACCGCTTGCGGTTGCCATAAAGATAAATTTATCTGCACTAAATTCGCCATTTGGAATTGGAAGAATTGCAGTAATGCGTTCGTTTTCTTCTTTCACTAATGGCAAGATGTTCACAATCGGTGTGCCTCTTGCTCCACGGCTGGCTTGTGGTAATTGATATACTTTTAATTGATATAAACGGCCACGGCTAGAGAAGCAAAGAATCGTATCGTGTGTATTTGCCACTAAGAGTTTTTCGATGAAATCATCTTCTTTCATCTTAGTTGCCGACTTACCTTTACCGCCACGACGTTGTGCTTCGTAGTCAGATAATGGTTGATATTTCACATAACCTGCGTGAGAAAGAGTAACCACAACATCTTCTTGAGCAATTAAATCTTCAAGATTAATGTCGCTAGAAGCGGCGGTAATTTCAGTGCGACGTTCATCGTTAAAGTTTGTTTTCACTAACTCTAACTCTTCACGAATCACTTCCATTAAGCGATCTGCACTATTTAAGATATGTAATAATGCGGCGATTTCTGTTAATAATTCTTTGTATTCATCAACAATTTTTTCGTGCTCTAAGCCTGTTAAGCGGTGTAAGCGTAATTCTAAAATTGCACGAGCTTGAGCTTCAGATAAGTAATATTCGCCATCACGCACGCCTAAATTTGCCGGTAAATCTTCAGGGCGAGAAGCATCTACACCAGCTGCCTCAAGCATTGGGGCAACATTGCCTAATGACCAAGGGCGAGCCAATAAACCTTCACGAGCCTCTTCTGCGGTTTTTGAGGCACGAATAAGTTCGATAACTGGGTCGATATTAGCTAATGCAATCGCCAAACCTTCTAAAATATGAGCACGTTCACGAGCTTTGCGTAATTCAAAAATAGTACGGCGAGTCACCACTTCACGGCGGTGTTTAACGAATGCTTCAATAATTTGGCGTAAATTTAAAACTTTTGGCTGACCGTTATCTAATGCCACCATATTGATACCAAAAGTTACCTGCATTTGAGTAAGTGAATATAAGTGATTTAATACCACTTCGCCTACGGCATCACGTTTGACCTCAATAACAATCGAAATCCCTTTTTTATCGGAATAATCGTCAATTTTGCTAATACCCTCGATTTTTTTGTCTTTAACTAATTCGGCAATTTTTTCGATAAGTTTTGCTTTATTAACTTGGTAAGGTAATTCCGTAACTACAATTTGCTCACGTCCTTTGTCTGTGGTTTCAACGCTCGCTTTAGCACGCACATAGACTTTACCACGGCCAGAACGGTAAGCATCTTCAATCCCTTTACGACCATTAATAATCGCCCCTGTTGGGAAGTCTGGGCCTGGGATATATTGCATTAACTCTTCAACGCTAATATTTTCATTTTCAATATAAGCTAAACAGCCGTCTAATACTTCACCTAAGTTATGTGGTGGAATATTAGTTGCCATACCAACCGCAATACCCGATGAACCGTTTACTAATAACGCGGGGATTTTTGTTGGTAACACATCAGGAATCATCTCTTTGCCGTCATAGTTTGGCGAGAAATCCACCGTTTCTTTATCAAGATCGGTTAATAATTCCTGAGTAATTTTTTGCATACGCACTTCGGTATAACGCATTGCCGCAGGTGCATCGCCATCGATAGAACCAAAGTTACCTTGACCATCAACCAGCATATAACGTAGCGAGAATGGCTGAGCCATACGCACAATAGTGTCGTAAACGGCTGAGTCTCCGTGCGGGTGGTATTTACCGATTACATCACCCACCACACGAGCTGATTTTACGTGCGGTTTGTTATAGGTATTGCTGTTTTGATCCATTGAGAAAAGCACACGGCGGTGAACGGGTTTTAAACCGTCTCGAACATCAGGCAACGCACGCCCAACAATAACCGACATCGCATAATCAAGGTAAGAGGTTTTTAATTCGTCCTCAATACTTACGGGAATAATATCTTTGGCTAATTCGCTCATTGAAATTTCCTAATTTTATTGGTAAAAGTGCCTTAAACCATTATGGCAAAATAAGGCGAAAAATCTTCGAAAGTATAGCATAAAAAGTAATAAAAAGGGCGAACAAGCGGTTATTTTCTTTCTGTAAAACGCGGTTTTGCTGGCATTCTTATTGCAATTCTCTCTCGGTTTGCTTTCAATGCGGTTTCAGTTGGTTCATAATCCAGCCAAAGTAAAGGTTCGGTTGGTAAACTCTCTGTCCAAAAATATTGCACATTAAAACCTCGAGCCAAGCACTCTTCGTGTAATAAATCATAACGTTTTTTCAAAAAAGTGAGTTTATTAAAGAAAAAACGGACGTGCCCTTCCCCTAATTTATAATCCTCAGGTTGCCCTTTTAAGCTAAATTTCCCCTTAGCAACCGCATTGGGAATACGAGTCAATTCTCGATGTTCTGCCAGCAAATGTTGATCACATAATTCAGCAGGCGGGACAAGGTTAATTCGAGTCATTCTATTTTTCCTTTTAGGCTAAATGCGTTATAGTAGCAACTAAATTTATCATAGGAATAACTTATGCAAAACGTTGATCAACAAGAAATCACAAAATTTGAAAAAATGGCACAAACGTGGTGGGATCCAAACGGTAGTTTTAAGCCAATTCATCTGCTAAATCCATTACGTTTAGCCTATATTTTAGAAAAATCGAACGGTTTATTCGGCAAAAAAGTATTAGATGTCGGCTGTGGCGGCGGTATTTTAAGTGAAGCTATGGCAAAACAAGGGGCGATTGTTACCGGCATTGATATGACTTCTCAACCACTTGAAATTGCCAAACAACACGCCAAAGAAAGTGGGTTGGAAATTGATTATCAACAAACAACCATTGAAAACTTTTTAGAAAAAACGACCGCTTGCAATGGCGAAAAATTCGACGTTATTACCTGTATGGAAATGCTGGAACACGTGCCCGATCCACTTTCCATTATTCAAAGTTGCAAAGCCTTACTAAAACCTGACGGTGTGTTATTTTTCTCGACCATTAACCGCACCTTTAAAGCCTATATGCTAGTGATTATCGGAGCAGAATATGTGCTAAAAATGTTACCAAAAGGCACACACGAGTTTGAAAAATTTATTAAACCTGCTGAGCTATTAGCCTGGTGCGACCAAGCCGATTTACGTTGCCAAGAAATGAAAGGCTATCATTTCAATCCATTAACGGAAAAATTCTGGCTGAATAATGATGTAAGTTGCAACTATATAGCCACTCTTAACATCAATAATTAACTTGCAAAAAGCGATGAAATCTTTACTATACACCGCTTAATTATTAAGGCTTTTGATAATATTTATGACTGACGATATCCAACAACAAGATAAAAAAATCACTTACAATTTCAATAAGTTACAAAAACGTTTACGCCGTAATGTCGGTAATGCGATTGCTGATTTTGGAATGATTGAAGAAGGCGACCGAGTAATGGTTTGCCTTTCTGGCGGTAAAGATAGCTACACCTTATTAGATATTCTTCTCAATTTACAACAAAGTGCTCCGGTTAATTTCAGCGTGGTAGCAGTAAATTTAGACCAAAAACAACCGGGCTTTCCTGAAGATGTGTTGCCTCGCTATTTAGACAGCATCGGGGTGGAATATAAAATTGTGGAAGAAAATACTTACGGCATCGTAAAAGAGAAAATTCCGGAAGGTAAAACCACTTGCTCGCTCTGCTCTCGTTTGCGTCGTGGTATTTTATATCGCACTGCAACAGAGCTTGGTGCGACCAAAATAGCTCTCGGGCACCACCGTGATGATATGTTAGCCACCTTATTCTTAAATATGTTCTACGGCGGTAAAATGAAAAGTATGCCACCAAAACTGATTTCTGACGATGGCAAGCAAATTGTTATTCGCCCTCTGGCTTATTGCAAAGAAAAAGACATTATCAAATATGCCGAGGCAAAACAGTTCCCTATTATTCCGTGCAACTTGTGTGGCTCGCAACCTAACCTACAACGCCAAGTGGTTAAAGAGATGCTAAACACTTGGGATCGCCAATACCCTGGCCGTTTAGAAACAATGTTTAGTGCCTTACAAGATATTGTGCCATCTCATTTATGCGACCCAAATCTATTTGATTTTAAAGGCATTAAACACGGACAAAAACTGGACGGCATTGAAGGCGACACCGCATTTGACGATGTTAAAATTGAAGCTAAAACTTTCTTAGATGAAGAAGACGACAATAACTTTACTGAAGCTGGAGTCATTCAGTTTAAGGCAGTAAGTTAACTAAAAATGAAAAATAAAAGGTATAGCTACAGGATAAGTAGCTATACCCTATTTTGTAATTCACTAATCTTTTGCACTAACCCAGCTAAACTTTCTGCTTGCATCTTTCCCATTACTGCCGCACGGTGTACTTCCACTGTACGAATAGAAACAGCTAATTTATCTGCAATTTGTTTATTCGTAAGTCCTTGCATAATATGCGGAACAACCGCTTTTTCTTTTTCAGTTAAACATTTGTAATTTTGCAAAATCTGGTGAATTCTAACCGCTTGTTGGCTGGCTAAATCGGCTTGCTTAATTACCTGTTTGAGTTTATCAAAAGTGACTGGTTTTTCTAGAAAATCAATTGCACCATTTTTTAATTCTGCCACTGCCATCGGCACATCACCATGAGCTGTCATAATAACTACCGATAGGGTAGATTGTAGCTCTCGTAATTTTTGATGCACTTGACTGCCATCTAAATATGGCATTCTCATATCTAATAGCACCATACCATGCTGATATAAATCAGCCTCTTCTAGAAATACTACACTATTTTCCCAAGTGTGGATTTTCAGTTCGAGTGGAGCAAGCAGAAAAGACATTGCATCTAAAATAGTTTCTTCATCATCAAGAATATGAATAATCATAATGTTTCCATTGGTAATGTTAATGTAATCTTTGCCCCAAATTCCCCATTCGCTAGCTCAATACGCCCGTTTAAGGATTGCATTAAGCGCTGACACAATACTAATCCCAGCCCTAAACCTTGAGGCTTATCTGTTCGAAATGGCATAAATGGGAAATCTAACTGAGTTTGAGAAAAACCGCCACCATTGTCTTCAATAGTAATTTTTAGCTCATTTCCGACCGCTTGTAGGCGAACCTTAATTCTACTTGAACCCGCTTGTAAAGCATTAAGCAAGCAATTTGTTAGCACCTGTTCCAATACTGTTGTATTTAATTTAAGCGTATAGCGTTGTTCAGATAAAAGCTGGATTTGTGCATTTTTCCGATTTTCTACCGTTACAAACTCAATGACTTTTACAATTAATTCATTTAAAACAACTAATTGAGGCTCACTACTTGGCCGATTCTTTACCCAATCACGAATAGTTTGCATTGTTTTTGTACTACGGTCGACTTGCATAATCAGCTTATCTAAAATCAATCGTTGATACGTATCTTGGCTCTGTGATTTTAGGCCTTCAGCATACATCCGAATAGCTGAAAGAGGTTGCTTCAGTTCATGAGCAAAGCCAGTACTCATTTCCCCTAATAATGCCAAACGATCGGCTTGAACTAATTCCTGTTGATATTGCTGCATTTCTCGATGAGCAAGGTTTAAGGCCTTACTTTTGCGGTAAATTTGATAACGTAGTACAGCTAGATTAAGCAAAATAAATGCAACCACCGCTAGAATTCCAAATTTGTTCAATAAAATCCAATCCTGCACCGTTCTCCATAAACTTTTTTGCTGTGGATGGCGATAAAGCTCTCTTAAGATAAGATCAGCTTTAAAAGAAGAAAATGGAGGTGTCCAACGAGGTAAATGCTCAGTCTGTGAATTTAATAAATGGTTAGTCAGTTGTACAGCTAGCGTATTAGGCACATTTTCCATTGCTGCCAGTGTCCAGTTCGGTAAAAGTTCACTACTGCTACCACACGGTAAATGACTATTTTTAGGCGAAAGCAAACGGAAATCTGAACGTACTAATTTGCCTTCCTTTACCAGTTCTTCTAGCAAGCAGACAGGCGCTATTGCCGCATCAACTTCTCTTTGTGCTAATAGATGAAGCGTATTATCTACTGGAAAGCCTGTAAAATGGACACTAAAATCACGATTCTGCCTCATTCCTGCTTGATGGAGTTGATAAAGACCAATTAAAAAACCACCAAAAGCATCATTTTCTACTGCGCTTAATCTCTTTTTTCTCAGATCCGTTAATTTTTGATAAGGGCTATTCGCATTTACCCAAATTGCACTTCCTACCGAACCATACTCACTATTGGTTGCATAGGGACTTGTCAGCGTTGCAAGCCAACGAACATCTTGATTATTCAAATAAAAAAATTGAGATTGGTTAGTAAGTAGAAAATCAAGATCTGAATGCCGACTTGCCTCACCTAAAGGTAATGGAACAAGTTCAAAACGCTCATCAACAAACTGCTCATTTAACCAATCTACCCAAGGCTGCCAGTACGTACGAGTGTAGCTATCTCCTCGCTGTGAGAGAATGCCAATTTGCCAAATTTCTGCAGATATAGAAGAGCTATATAGTAGTAATAAAAAAACGAGTCTTTTCATTATAAATTCCTTAATAAACTCGATTATATGCAAATTAGAAGTTAGATTTGGAAAAGTTTTATCCTAATTTGACCGCTTGTTGTTTTCTTTCTTTGATTTTAATCAAATTTATTCTCAATATGTGGAAAACCACAATATCACTAATCCTTTTTAGGTAATTAAAATTAATTGACTGCTAGTTAAATCATTATGGGGGAAAAATGGATATTGGCAAACGCTTATTTTTAAAAGAAATATCGGCCCTCACTGTAGGAGCAAGTTTTGTGCCTTTGCAATCAGCACAAGCTTTTATGCCTGCTCGCCGTGAAGGAGATGAAAACAAACGCTATGCAATGTTGATTGATTTACGTCGTTGCATTGGTTGCCAAGCTTGTACGGTTAGTTGTTCAGTGGAAAATGCAACACCATTGCATAGTTTTCGCACTACTGTGCGTCAATATGAAATTACTAATGGTTCACAAGTAGCAAATAATGTTGTATTGCCACGTTTATGCAACCATTGCGACCAACCACCTTGTGTACCTGTTTGCCCAGTACAAGCGACATTCCAGCGAAAAGATGGTGTGGTCGTGATCAATAATGAACAATGTATCGGCTGTGGTTATTGTGTACAAGCCTGCCCGTACGATGCTCGGTTTATTAATTCAGAAACACAAACTGCCGATAAGTGTACATTCTGCGCTCATAGATTAGAAGTTGGGTTATTACCAGCTTGTGTGGAAAGTTGTGTCGGAGGTGCCAGAATAATTGGTGATTTAAATGATCCACAAAGCCAAATATCCCAATTATATAAACAACATCAGGCAGACTTAAAAGTGTTAAAACCAGAAGCAGGAACTGTGCCATATGTTTTTTATCTGGGCTTAGATGATGCATTTGTTAGCAAAATTGATGGTCAAGCAATGCTTTGGAGTGGGGAGGCGTAAATGATAAACGAAATTTTAGTTGAGCCACAACATATCGTATGGTTACCATGGATAGTAAATTATTTCTTCTTTGTCGGAATAGCGGCAACAGCTGTTTTTACTGCCATATTTTTTGCCACAAAATCGAAACAACCTTCAATAGGTGAATTATCGGCAATGACTATTGCTTTTATTTGCTCAATTGTCGCACCTGTGGCATTAACTGCCGATTTACATCAACCAAGCCGAATTTTACATTTTTATACCGACTTTGCTTGGTGGTCACCTATGGCTTGGGGAGCAATTATCCTACCATTATTTAGCATTGCCATAGCTGGTCACTTTATTTTGCTGTTGGCTCGAAATGCAAAACCTAACCAAGCAAAATGGTTAACTTGGCTTCATTATCCTTTATTTCAAAAAAACACTTTGCTTTGGTTTTTCCGGTTATTTTCTGCAATCACTGCAGTAGGTATTATCATCTATACTGTGCTTGAAACCTACCAAACTGGTACAAGAGCATTGTGGCATAATGCTTGGTTACTTCCCGTTATGTTATTTTCTGCTTGGGTTGCCGCATTAGGGCTAACAAAATGGTTGAAGCATATTCTTTATCAATACCAATCTGAGGTATCCAGTACAGAAAATTGGCTAAATATAGCAATAAAAGCTGCCCTTATTTTTAGTGCAATTTCGCTTCTTGCTCTCAATTTCAGTAATGAACAAACTCAGATAGATTTTGCTCAACTATTTAATGGCAGTATTACTGCATATTTAATGATTGGATTCTGGTTAGTAGCATTGATTTTCAGTTTTTTAACAAAATTTAACTATTTACAACTTATCGCAATACTTAGTTTTAGCTGGTTAGTGCGATGGGTGCTTATCATACAAGCACAAACTATAGATAAAACCAATGTAATGCAAAATCCTTATCATTTTGACTGGTTTGATACCGATGGGGGATTAGGCAGCATTGCCATATTTGGATTAGCTATTTTTGTGAGTATTATCGTATGGCAAGGGGTGTTAATGATTTTAGGAGGGAATAAAAATGGACAATAAAAGACGAAATCTATTAAAAGGTGGATTAGCTATTGGTGGTGCCGCTGCTTTCGTTACGGGCTATTCTCCTAAAATAAATAAAATAACTCAAGGTGCAATATATGGAACTTCAGGAGAAAAAACAGCTGACCCAATTCACGGTAATTCTTTAACCCCAGAATATCAAATAAAAGATGGTCAGCTTATTAGTAATCCGGACCAAGTTGTTTGCCATACCCAATGTATGGGCTGTTGGACACAATGTGGTATTCGTGCAAGGGTTGATTTAAAAACAAATCAAGTAATTCGTATTTCAGGTAATCCATACCACCCATTATCTAGCGATAAAACCTTATCATTTAATACCCCTATTTCGAAAGCGGAAGTATTACTTGGTGGTGAAAACGGATTAGAAAATCGCTCGACTGCCTGCGCTAGAGGTGCTGCATTTTTAGATGGCATAAATAGCCCTTATCGTATTACTCAGCCATTAAAACGGATAGGAAAACGAGGGGAAGGCAAATGGAAAACCATTAGTTTTGAGCAATTAGTTGATGAGGTAGTTAATGGCGGTAATCTGTTTGGTGAAGGTGAAGTAGAAGGATTAAAAGCAATCCGAAATCTGAAAGACCCAATTGATCCGCAACAACCTGACCTAGGGCCAAAATCAAACCAATTATTGGTTACCTTTGCTGGCCCTGAAGGCCGTCAGCCTTTATTACAACGTTTTACTCAAAAAAGCTTCGGCTCTATTAATTTTTCTAATCATGGTGCTTATTGTGGAGCCTCCTTCCGTAACGGATCTGGAGCAATCATGAAAGACTTTAACGGCAATACTCATGCCAAACCAGACTGGGACAATGCGGAATTTATTTTATTTATAGGTACTTCATCAGCTCAAGCAGGTAATCCATTTAAACGTATGGCACGTCAACTAGCTAAACGCCGAGTTGATGATAATTTCAGTTATGTCGTTATTGCTCCTCGGTTAGAAATGACTTCTACACTTGCAACAAAGAACAATCATTGGGTGCCGATTAAACCTGAGGGCGATCTTGCCTTGGTTATGGGAATGATACGCTGGATTATAGAAAATGATCGATTTAATCAGAATTATCTTTCTCGCCCTAGCCCTGCAGCTATGCTAAAAGCAGGAGGAGTTAGTTATTGCAATGCATCTCATTTAATAATTAGTGAGCCAAACCATCCAATGTTTGGCCAAGCCCTACGTATTAACGATATCCAAAATATAGATATCGATCCTGAGAATAAAGTAGAAGAAAATATTATTGTGGTAAAAGATGCTAAAACAGGCCAATTAATTGCTGCAAAAGATTGCGAACAAGCGGTCATTTTTGTTGATGAAATTGCAACACTATTAGATGGTTCAGCAGTAAAAGTAAAATCCTCATTATCTCTATTAAAAGAATCAGCCCAACAAAAAAACCTTGCTGAATACAGCAAAATTTGTGGCGTACCTGTGCAAATTATAGAAAATTTAGCAAAAGAATTTACTTCTCATGGGCATAAGGCAAACGCGACGACTCACGGTGGCACAATGCACAGTACCGGCTTTTATACCAGTTGGGCTATTTTTATGCTAAATGTCTTGATAGGCAATATGAATAAAAAAGGAGGAATGTCAGTAAATGCCGGTAAATTTAAAGATTTTGGCGATGGCCCACGCTACGATCTAGCTAATTTCCCTAACCAAGTAAAACCTAAAGGCACAAATTTAGCACGAAGCAAAAAAGCCTATGAGAATTCTAGCGAATATAAACAAAAAGTAGCAAAAGGTGAAAATCCATATCCGGCTAAAGGAGCTTGGTATCCTTTTAGTGGTGGGCAAACAACAGAAATGATAACGTCTATGGTGCAAGGTTATCCATATTTCACTAAGGCTTGGATTAGCCATATGACTAACCCTGTATATGGTTTAACAGCAATGAACCTCATTGCATTGGAAAAGCTTAAAGACCCTAAAATCCTCCCCCTATTTATTGCTGTTGATGCATTTATGAATGAAACAACCGCATTGGCTGATTATATTGTGCCAGACACGCATAATTTTGAAAGTTGGGGGTTCTCAACACCTTGGGGAGGCGTACCAACCAAAGCTAGTACCGCTCGCCATCCAATTATTCCATCTAAAAATGCTAAAACAAATGAAGGTGATACAATCTGTATGGAAAGTTTTATCATCGCTGTAGCCAAAAAAATGGAATTGCCCGGCTTTGGTGATAAGGCTATTAGCGATTTAGAAGGAAATAGTTATCCGTTAAATCGTAGTGAAGACTACTTCTTACGGGCTGCGGCAAATATTGCGTTTGTTGGTAAAAAAGCTGTGGCTGATGCAAGCTCACAGGATTTATTATTAACAGGAGTGCAACGAATAATGCCACAATTAGAACAGACCTTAAAAGCAGAAGAAGTTTTAAAAGCTGCCAATATCTACTGTAAAGGTGGTCGTTTTTCACCTTATGAAAGTGCGTGGAAAGAAGATAACCTGGCATTTCAGTGGAAAAACTGCCTACAAGTTTGGAATGAAACTGTTGCTAAAGCTCGTCATCATAGTAATGGTAAAAAATATTGGGGTTGCCCAATTTATATGGAGCCAAGATTTGCTGATGGCTCCACTTTGGAACAACACTATCCTAATTCCGAATGGAGATTTAAACTAATTTCTTTTAAATCTAATCTTATCAGTAGTGTTCATGCATCTTTGCGTTTACTTACAATTAAACCAGAAGGAATAGTTGCAATGCATCGACAAGATGCTATAGAACTAGGCATTACACATGGTGATATAGTGAAACTTAGTACCCCATCTAATAGTATTACTGTACAAATAATGGTAATCGATGGGCTTTCTCGTGGCACTATTGCTATTGAGCATGGTTATGGCCATAAACAACTTGGAGCAACGGCTTATACTATTGATGATATAGAAATCGCTAATAACCCAATGATTACAAAAGGGATTAACATTAATGACTTAGGTATCCTCGACCCAACAAAACAAATTAAAACACCTTGGTTTGATTGGGTATGCGGTTCATCTGTGCGTCAAGGAATTCCTGCAAAGGTGGAAAAGATATGATTCTAAGCTAGGAATAACATTTATTGCTTATTCACTGTGAATAATCCTGTAAACATAAAAATGGCGGATTGAGATATCCGCCACTTTTATAATTATCTTTTTCTCAACGTAGTTTATCTGGTTATTTACCCAGCAACCCAAAGCATTATTGCTAGTATCTGCGGTAGCATAATCCTTAAGAACATTACAAGTGGGTAAACGGTGGCGTAAGAGAGTGCGGCTGCACCATTTCCTTCTTTGATCTCATTGGCAAAGGCTAGTGCTGGGGGATCCGTCATTGAGCCGGCAAGCAATCCGCAGAGGCTTAAATAATTCATATTGCCATAAAGTCTGGCAATTAGCCCTGTAATAATCAATGGAACGAAGGTAATTATGGCACCAAAAAGTATCCATTCCATTCCCTCACTACTGAGCAAGGTTTCAAGGAAATGTCCGCCCGATTTTAAACCGACAACCGCTAAGAACAGAACAATACCAATTTCACGTAAAGCCAGGTTTGCACTAGGTGGCATAAACCAGTAGAGTTTACGAATACTACCAATTCTGGCAAGAATTAAAGCAACAACTAATGGCCCTCCGGCTAACCCTAATTTTAGGGCAACTGGGAAACCTGGTAAGTAAATCGGTATAGAACCTAGCAATACACCTAATCCAATACCAATAAAGATAGGCAACATTTGAACTTGTTGTAATTTAGATTGTGCATTACCGATGATGCTCATCACCATTTCAATATCGGCTTGGCGTCCAACTAAGTTGAGAACGTCCCCAAATTGTAAGGTCATATCGCCTGTTGGTACTAGCTCTACCCCGGCACGGTTTAGGCGAGAAATCACGACATCATATTTACCTTTTAGCATAAGTTGGCGAATTTGTTTGCCAAATACCTTTTCATTCGTTACCACAGCCCGTTCCGAACGGTAAATAGTGCCTTTGGTGGAAACGGAGACATCTGCAACTTCACCTAAAATAATCTGCATTTTACGTAATGCGGTTTCTTCTCCCACTAAATGCAGAATATCTCCTGTTTGCAATACTGTTTCAACTCTTGGAATAGAAAGTTCTTCCCCCCGTTTTAATCGAGAATAAGAGACCTCGTGCAAATCAAAATCAGGAAGTTTATTTAATGTTAAACCATTAATATTCGGATTGGTAATTCGTACATTTAAGGTATTTAGTTGATCTTTTCCTTGTTTTTGTTCTTGGTTAAACACCTTTGCTTCTTTATCTATATTAATTTTTAACAGAATACGAATAAGCCACATTGCAAGTAAAATGCCAATAATACCGAACGGATAAGCAATCGCATAACTCATCCCCATTATTTCTGTTGCGTTGGCACTACCTAGTTCAGATAATACCTGTTGCCCTGCCCCTAAAGAAGGGGTATTGGTCACGGCTCCAGAGAAAATCCCTAAAATAACGGGTAAAGGCACATCAAAAACTTTATGGATAACAACAACCAGCAAACCACTTAATAAGACAATTAAGACTGCAAAGCCATTAAGTTTTAGCCCTGAGTGTTTAAGAGAGGAAAAAAAGCCTGGCCCTACTTGAATACCAATGGAATATACAAAAAGAATTAAACCAAACTCTTGAATAAAATGAAGGGTGTGGGCATCAAGTTTAACATCAAATTGCCCCATAAAATGGGAAACAAACAAGCCCCCAAATAATACCCCACCAATACCTAGGCCAACCCCCCTTATTTTGATATGACCTATCCAAAGACCTAACACTGCCACTAAAGATAATAAACTGACAGTAAGTGCAATTTCGCTCATTACAGCCTCTCTTTTATAAAATACCTCAAAAACGGTAGCTAATTTTAGCAAATCCTAAAAATTAAAAATGCGATCTATATCAAAAAAATAAAATATTGATAGTAATGCTCCATTTATTACTCCAAAGCAAATATTTAAAAAAGTTCCCGAATTTCAAAAATAATTCTCGACAACTATTTTTTTTTTAGTAAATTAAATGATGTTTTATATTACTTAAGGAAGCAAACACAATGTTATCAAATGAAGTCGTTATTTCGATTATCGTCTTGTTGGTTTTGAGTTTACTCAGAATTAACGTGGTAATCGCACTTATTATTTCTGCATTAACTTGCGGTATTATCGGCAATTTAGGGGTTGAGGGGGTTACTTTTGCCGATGCCCTAAGCAAAACAATTAAAAGTTTTACCGGTGGGTTAGGCGGTGGTGCTGAAACTGCGATGAACTATGCCGTTCTTGGTGCTTTTGCCGTTGCTCTTTCAAAATCAGGTGTTACTGATTTATTAGCTTATAAAGTGATTAAATCTTTTGGTCATAGCCCTTCAGGTCGTTCTGTACTTTGGTTTAAATATATTGTTTTATTTGTGTTGGTTGCCTTTGCTATGTCATCACAAAACTTAATCCCAATTCATATTGCATTTATTCCGATCTTAATTCCACCACTATTAAGTGTGATGAATAAGCTACAAATTGACCGTCGTGCAGTGGCTTGTGCTTTAACTTTTGGTTTAACCGCAACTTATATGTTAATTCCGGCTGGTTTCGGTCAAATCTTCATTGAAAGTATTTTGGTCAAAAATATTAATCAGGCTGGCGAACCGTTCCAATTAGTGACCACAACAGCAGAAATGACAAAAGCAATGTTAATTCCTGTTTCAGGTATGATTATCGGCCTATTATTTGCTTTCTTTGTTTCATACCGTAAACCTCGTGTTTATATAGAAGACAAACCTGAACCGACTGCTGATGATGTAGAAGCCCGTGTGACTAAAGTTAAACCGTTTCATATTGGCATTAGTATTATTGCTATTCTGGCAACTTGCTCAGTTCAATTAGCGACTAATTCAACCATTATTGGTGGCCTAGTGGGTTTAATTATTTTTGCTTTAGGTGGTGTATTTAAACTAAAAGAAAGCAACGATGTGTTCTCTGCAGGTTTACGCTTAATGGCAATGATCGGTTTCGTAATGATTGCGGCCTCAGGGTTTGCTGGTGTGGTAAATTCAACCGGCGGTGTACCAGCCTTAGTTGAAAGCTTGCGTGATATTATTGACTCAAAAGAAATGGCTGCTCTATTAATGTTAGTCGTGGGGTTATTTATTACAATGGGGATCGGTTCATCATTCTCAACCGTGCCAATTATTACTTCAATTTATGTACCTCTTTGTATGGCTTTTGGCTTCTCTCCGCTTGCCACAATGGCGATTGTAGGTGTTGCTGCAGCACTTGGTGATGCAGGCTCTCCAGCCTCAGACTCAACACTGGGCCCAACATCGGGTTTAAATGCTGATGGCAAACACGACCATATTTGGGATTCCGTTGTACCAACATTCCTTCACTTTAATATTCCACTTCTTGTATTTGGGTGGATTGCAGCAATGACACTTTAAGTTATAATAAGTAAAATTTTATGAAAAACAGGCCGCTTGTAATAAGCGGTCTATTTTCATTTATCTTTTGCAAATTTTAATTGATAGGATCAAAAATGAAATTTATCTCTTTTAATATTAATGGACTACGAGCTCGCCCACATCAGCTTGAAGCTATTATTGAAAAACATCAACCAGATGTTATTGGCTTGCAAGAAATCAAAGTTGCAGATGAAGATTTTCCACATAATCTAGTAAATCATTTAGGCTACCACGTTTTTCATCACGGTCAAAAAGGACACTACGGTGTTGCCTTACTTACTAAAAAACAACCTTTAGCGGTACGTAAAGGGTTCCCAACTGATGATATTGATGCTCAAAAACGTATGATTATGGCAGATATTGAAACGGAATTTGGTGTTTTAACGGTGTTAAATGGTTATTTTCCTCAAGGTGAAAACCGTAGCCACGAAACAAAATTCCCAGCCAAACAGAAGTTTTATGCTGATTTACAACATTATTTAGAAACGGAATTAAAACCTGAAAATCCGATAGTGATTATGGGCGATATGAACATTAGCCCAACAGATTTAGACATTGGTATTGGCGAGCCAAACCGCAAACGCTGGTTGCGTGATGGCAAATGCTCATTCTTGCCAGAAGAACGTGAATGGCTAGAACGTTTACACGGCTATGGTTTAGTTGATACCTTCCGTGCAGCAAACCCAGAAGTAAGTGATAAATTTTCGTGGTTTGATTACCGCTCAAAAGGTTTTGATGATAACCGTGGCTTACGTATTGATTTGATTTTGGCATCTCAAATGCTTGCAGATCGTTGTGTAGAAACTGGCATTGACTTAGAAATTCGAGCAATGGAAAAACCATCCGACCACTCTCCTGTTTGGGCAACATTTAAATAAAATTGCAAAAAAACATTCTTTTTCAACCGCTTGCAAAGCTTATGGCAATTACAAGCGGTTATTTTTTATAAAAATTTTGCACTTTCTTGCCTCATCTGCTCTCTAACTATATCCATCTCTAAATTTGTGCTACAATCGCTTACTGTTTTTAGGTTATATTTATATTATGAATACACGTTTAACTTTAGTTTTATTACTGATTGTTGCTATCCTAGGTGGCTGGTATTACAGCTTGCAGGAAAAAGACAATAATGGGCTTGATCAACTGATAAAAAAAGAAGGCGAGCCTGAATATGTGGGTAATAAAATGTCCACATCTGTATATGATTTACAAGGAAAACCACAATATTTTGCACAAGCTGATGAAATTAAACGCTTTGAATCGACTGAGCGAACAGAGTTTTTAAAGCCGTTTATTGAGCTTTTTGCCAAGGATTCCACATTAAAACAATGGAAAGTCAGTGCCGATTACGCTGAAATTACCAAAGATAAAATTTTAAATTTAGATGGAAATGTTAAGTTAGAAGCATTAGATCCAACTTCTCGTTTACAGCAAATTACAACAGATAAATTAACTGTTGATTTAAATACGCAAGATATTTTTACTGAAAGTGTGGTCAAATCTGTAGGTTCTGGCTTTACTACAACAGGGGTAGGGTTAAAAGGCAATCTAAAACAACAGGTTGCAACTTTACAAAAAGATGTGAAATCGTATATTGAACCTACGATTATTAGACAAACTCAAGAATAACTTATTCGATTTTTCAATAAGGAAAGATAATGAAATTACTATTCAAACCTATCTTAGTAACAATTTTATTAGGTAGTAGCTTTTCTGCTTATGCACTAAAAGGCGATACAGATCAGCCAATTAATATTGATTCCGGTAGCCAATCCCTTGATATGACAAGCAATGTAGTCACTTTTAGTGATAATGTTGTTATCACACAAGGTTCAATAAAAGTAACAGCGGCTAATGTAAAAATTACTCGTCAAGAGGGAAAAAAGGAAACGATTGAAGCAACTGGTTCTCCTGTTACATTCCAGCAAACATTAGATAATGGTAAGCCCGTAAATGGTAAAGGCAGTAATGTGCATTATGATTTAAACACTGAATTCCTTATCCTAACCGGCAATGCTGAATTAAAACAACAAGGTAGCTTTATTAAAGCCAATAAAATTACCTATGATGTAAAAAAACAGCAACTTAGAGCTACAAGCGGTGGGAAATCACGAGTAAGAACCGTGCTAATTCCTAATGAGCTTCAAGATAATAAGAAAAAATAAGGTTAAATAATATGTCCGTGCTTTATGCAGAACATTTAGCAAAAAGTTATAAACAACGCAAAGTTGTAAAAGATGTGAGTTTAAATGTTAGCTCTGGAGAGATTGTTGGCTTACTAGGCCCTAACGGTGCAGGTAAAACGACTACGTTCTATATGGTTGTAGGGTTAGTTCGCCACGATCAAGGTAAAATTCGTATTGATGATGAAGATATTAGTACCTTGCCTATGCACGATAGAGCAAAACAAGGTATTGGTTATCTGCCACAAGAAGCGTCTATTTTCCGCCGTCTAAGCGTATATGATAATTTAATGTCTGTATTGCAAGTACGTAAAGATATAAATAACCAGCAACGCAAGGCTCGTGCTGAAGAATTAATTTCAGAATTTCATATTGAGCATATTCGAAATAGCTTAGGGCAATCGCTTTCAGGTGGTGAACGTCGCCGTGTTGAAATTGCTCGTGCACTTGCTGCAAATCCTAAATTCATCTTATTAGATGAACCTTTTGCCGGTGTTGATCCTATTTCAGTTATTGATATTAAAAAAATCATCGTAAACTTAAAAGAACGAGGCTTAGGTGTATTAATTACCGATCATAACGTAAGAGAAACGCTTGATGTATGTGAGCGAGCTTACATTGTTGGTAGTGGCGAAATGATAGCAAGCGGTACACCACAGCAAGTGCTTGATAATCCTGATGTAAAACGTGTTTACCTTGGTGATCAATTTAAACTATAAACTAATCCCCTTCTTAGGGGATTTCATCTTTAGATGACATATTATGACAAAATTAACTGAATTTTTAAGCCCTGAAAATATTCGTCAAGGGGTTGTTGTTTCAAGTAAGAAAAGAGCATTAGAATCTGTTGGCAAAATTATTGCACAATATATCAACAGCAAAGTAGTTAATGTCCTTAATGATGAGCAAAGCCCCCAGAATGAAGCTGATGAACCTCTCTGCCCTATTGAGTGTTTTACTAATTTATTTAAACGTGAAAAGCTTGGTTCTACAGGACTAAATCAAGGCATTGCTCTTCCTCACGCTAAGTTGCCTACAAATGAAAATTTTGTATTAGATAAGCCTGTTGCTGTATTCTTACAACTTGAAGAAGCTATAGATTACGATTCTCAAGACAACAAAGATGTAGATTTAATCTACGCAATTATGTTTCCAGAAAACTGTTGCGAGCAATATAAAAATAGCCTGCCACAAATTGCTCAACACTTAGCAGATAAAGTATTATTAAAACAGCTCCGAGCAGCAGAATCTGCTGAAGATATTTGGCAAATTTTACTGTATGCTGATAATCATCGAGTAACCCCAAATGAAAATGAAGATTAAGGTTAAAGCGTTATGGAACTGATTATTATAAGCGGACGTTCCGGTTCAGGAAAATCTGTCGCATTAAGAGCATTAGAGGATGCCGGTTATTATTGTGTTGATAATATACCTCTTCCTTTAATTCCTACATTAACTGAATACTTAACAAAAGAGAATCGCTCTGCGGTAATTAGCTTAGATATCCGTAATTTACCCAATACACCAAATGCGATGGATGAATTGCTTGCTCAGCTAATGCCTTTAAATACTAAATTAATCTTTTTAGATTGTGAGCGAAACACACTTATCCGTCGTTATAGCGATTCTCGTCGTCTTCATCCTCTTTCAACCCAAGATGATCTCTCACTAGAAAGTGCTATCGATCTGGAACAACACCTATTAGAACCTTTGCTACAAAATGCAGATTATATTATTGATACCAGTAATATTTCATCGCACGAGTTAGCAGAAAAATTACGTCATTTACTTCAAGGTTCGAGTGATAAAGATCTCAAAATTATTTTTGAATCATTCGGCTTTAAATATGGCTTACCTGCTGATGCAGATTACGTTTTTGATGTTCGTTTCTTACCTAATCCGCACTGGAACCCAGAATTACGTCCGATGACCGGGCTTGAACAACCAGTAATAGATTTCTTAGAACGTCAAACTGAAGTACATAATTTTGTCTATCAAACTCGTAATTATTTAGAAATGTGGTTACCAATGCTAGAACAGAATAACCGCAGTTATTTAACTATCGCCATAGGTTGTACCGGTGGGAAACATCGTTCAGTCTTTGTAGCAGAACAGCTGGCGAAATATTTCCAAGATAAAGGAAAAAATGTACAAATTCGTCATAAAAGTTTAGAAAGACATCATAAAAAATCAACGGATTAATTATTCTACAAGCGGTGAAATTTAGTTAAAAGTTTGTAAATTATGGCTCAAAAATAACCGCTTATATCAATTATTGAAATAACGCTTATGAAATCTGCAGACATTGTTGTTGTTGGTGGTGGTATGGTAGGGCTTGCTCTTGCAGGGCTACTAAAAGATACACCGTGCAAAATTAAAATTATTGAAAAACATCCGCCTTCATTTGATCAAAATACGATTTTTCACCGAGTTAGTGCAATTAATGCGACTAGCCAGAAAATGTTAGAGAAGATCGGAGCATTTCAACTTATTCCTGCAGATCGCCTTGCCCCGTATTCTGAGATGTTTGTATGGGAAAAAGACAGTTTTGCTAATATTCATTTCAATAATAATGATGCTGAAATTAAACAGTTAGGGCTTTCTCAACTTGGGTTTATTTTAGAAAATGCCGTTATTCAACACTCTCTTTGGCAACAGGTCGCCAGCCAATCAAACGTAGAATATATTGTGGCAACACCACAAAATTTGGGTGTGAGTGAAAATGGTGCATTTCTAACACTCGATAATGGTGAAATGATTTCCACCAAATTAGTAGTCGGGGCAGATGGTGCCAACTCTTGGGTTCGTAGTCAAAGCCAAATCCCTCTTACAAGCCGAGATTATCAACACACGGCATTAGTTTGCAATGTAAAAACGACTGAAAAGCATAACCAAACAGCTCGCCAAATTTTTTCAGAAGATAGTATTTTAGCCTTCTTACCATTAAAAGATGAACACCTTTGTTCTATTGTATGGTCGCTCCCCCCAGCTAAAGCAAATAGATTGAAAAACTGTAGTGAACAAGAGTTTAACAAAGCCCTAACTATCGCATTTGATAACAGACTAGGCATATGTGAATTGCAAAGTTTTAGAGAAATTTACCCGCTTACTGCACGCTATGCCCGTAATTTTGCACAGCCTAGAATTGCCTTAATTGGCGATGCAGCTCACACTATTCACCCTCTTGCTGGACTCGGGGTAAATTTAGGTTTTGCCGATGCCATTACATTAGCCTCAGAAATTCAACAGCATATAAAAAATGGTAATGATATTGGAGAATACCGCCATTTACGTCAATTTGAACGAGAACGTAAAGCCGAAGCCGTAAAATTATTAGCTGCTATGGAAGGATTAAAACAACTTTTTGATGGGAATAATCCGATAAAAAAACTCTTTAGAGGTGTAGGATTAACACTAACGAATCAACTACCTTTTGTAAAAAAATTGCTCATTAAACAAGCAGTTAATGTATAGTTATGTAAATTACCCTGAAGTAACGTAAAGATTCCCGACTTTAGGAACTAATACCAACACTCTTGGTCTATTTCTTGGTACAATGTTCCTAATCCCAATATGGGTTTTTATTTTATTTCTTTTAAGGATTTTTTAATGAACAAATTAACTAAAATCAGTGCAACAGCATTAGTTGCTTTATTCTTAGCAGCTTGTGATAAACCGGCAGAAAAAGCACCTTCAGCAACAGAAACTAAAGCTGCAGAAACGCAAACTCAAGCTCCTGCTGCAACAGAAACTAAACCCGCTGAAGCACAAGCACCAGCTACAACAGAAGCGAAGCCAGCAGTAGAAGTACCTAGTGCTGAAGCAATGGCAGATTTCCAAAAAATTGTTGCTTGGAATGCAGAACAAGAGCAAGCATTAGCCTCTTCTCAAGCTGAATTACAACAAAAATTAGCAAGCCAAGATCCTAAACAAATGCAAGAAGGATTAAGCCAATTTACGAAAAAAGTAGATGAAGTGATAAAAAGTTTAGAAACAATCAATGTTTCTGACGAACAAGTAAAAACATTTAAAGAAAAAACCAAAGATGTTCTTGCTTTATCTGGTTCATTAATTGCAGATCAAGTTAAAGCAATTTCATCTCCAGATGATGAAGCTATTAAGCAATCATTACAACAAAAAACACAAGAGTTAATTGAATCAGGTACAGAGTTACAAAAACTTCAAGCCGATTTACAACAAAGATTTATGGCTAACTAATTTAGCATTAAGTTTAAAAGCTAGAGCCCTCGCTCTAGCTTTTTTTAACACTAAGGATTAATATGAATACTCTTACAAAAATTAGCTTATCAGCATTATTAGCACTCTCTTTAACAGCTTGTGATAAAGCCTCATCACAATCATCAACAGAATCGAATACTGCCTCAACTCAAACAAGTGCCTCTGTATCTAGAGAAGAAACCAAACCTGCTGATACTGGCGAACAAGATTACAAAACACTCGCTAAATGGCAAGACACTCAAGAAAAAGCATTAAACGATGCAATAAAAAATGCAACAGATAACTTGACGGAAAAACAGAGAACCGATGCCTCATTAATGCAAGAAACTGTCAATAAAGCCTTATTAGATCAAATTGAAGCTATTAAAAATAGTGCTGAATCATTAAATATTGAACACGCAGAAGTTAAAGCATTAAAAGACAAAACTCTTGAAGTGCTTACTTTAGGGGCTCAAATGATTGTTGAGGGAGCAAATATGGAAAAAAATCCTACTCCTGAAGCTCATAAAGCATTTGGTGAATTACAAACTAAACTAAATCAATTAGCAGAAGAAGGGCAGCAGTTAGAAAATAAATTAAGAGCAAAATATGCTCCAGCTCCAGCTCCAGCTCCAGCTCCAGCTCCAGCTCCAGCTCCAGCTCCAGCTCCAGCTCCAGCTCCAGCTCCAGCTCCAGCTCCAGCTCCAGCTCCAGCTCCAGCTCCAGCTCCAGCTCAGCAATAATGATATAAAATAAAAAGAAAACCCAGCTGATTTTAGCTGGGTTTATTACAATAAATTTTGAAAAAACAACCGCTTGCTCAATAATTAATATCGGCTTCCGATACTAAAAATATTACGCATTGTCGCTAGTTTTGCAGATAACCAACCAATAAATACGCACATTACCACCAAGAAAAGAGCCTCGCTAAAATCTAAGCTATGTAGCTCAAACTTAACAGTAAAGAGATCCGTTACATATTTCACAATACCTGTAAAATAGCTAATTGTTACTGCACTAAAAAGGACGGCTAATAAGCCCCCAAAGAAGCCATAAATCATACCGGTATAAAGAAACGGTCTAGCAATAAAGTGATCAGTTGCCCCTAAAATTTGTTGGACTTCAATCGCAGCCTTACTATTTGCTACGTCTGTGCGTACACTATTACCAATCACTAAAAATACAGCCAACAACATTAATATTGTACATACAATCGCAACACGTCCGATTAACCAAGTTAGTGCGGTCAATTTCTCTAACCAACCATTATCTAGGCGAACTTCCTGTACTCCTTTAATTTGTTGCAAGCCATTACGAAATGTTATCATCGCTTCAGTATTATTAAAATTTGCTTTTGGTTTCAGTGTGACTACCGCTGGCAATGGATTATCATCTAAAATATCTAAAGCTTCCGCAAAACCTGTCCAAGAACGAAACTCTTCTAAACTTTGTTGGCGAGAAATATAATTGAAAGATTCCATTTTATCTGCCTCATAAGCACGAATACGATCAACGACTGTATTGACATCGTGTTCGGCTAAATTTTTATGCAAATAAACAGTAAGTTGTGGCTCAGGGTAAAATTGTGTCGCCGCCTCACGAGTATTTTTCCAAAGTAAATAACTTATAGCGGGAATCGTTAAAGAGACTGCTATCACTAATACAGTAAAAAAAGTTCCTAATTTACGTTGCATTAAGTCTTGCCAAACAGCCCGTAATGAATAACTAGTTTGAGCACCCAATTTTGCAAATGAACGAATCATAATTTTTCCTTAAAATTTCAGATGCCCTTGTTCTAATACTAAACACGGCTTTGGACGTTTTGAAATAATATTGGTGTCGTGGGTCGCAATTAACACCGTTGTACCGGCATTATTGAACTCTTCAAATAAACGGAAAATTTCAAAAGATAATTTTTCATCTAAGTTACCCGTAGGCTCATCAGCCAATAATAAAATAGGGCGATGAATAATCGCTCGAGCAATATCAACACGTTGTTGTTCGCCACCAGAAAGGTGTAATGGAAGGTAATTTGCTTTATCAGCTAACCCAACACGTTCTAGGGCGATACGAGCTTCACGCTCTACAATCGACTGATTCATTCCTAAAATAATAAGTGGTAATGCCACATTATCTAAAATCGTTCTATCGGTTAATAATCGGTAATTTTGATGCACCATACCGATTTGTCGGCGTAAAAAAGGTAATTCGTGTGGTGCAAGACGAGTAATATCGTGCCCATTAAATAAAATTTGCCCGCCGTTAGCTCGCTCTATTCCCATTATCAACTTTAATAATGTACTTTTCCCAGCTCCTGAGTGGCCCGTAATATATGCCATTCCGCCAACGGGCAAGTGAAAGTCAATCCCTTGTAAAGCTGGCTTTCCACCTTTATAAACCTTGTTCACATTGGTGAATTTAATCATTATTTTCATCCTCGTGGCTAAATAAGGCCTCAATAAACTCTTCCGCATTAAACGGACGTAAATCTTCTATTTTTTCTCCCACCCCGATAAAACGGATTGGAATATTAAATTGATCAGCAATAGCAAAGATCACACCACCTTTTGCAGTACCATCTAACTTGGTTAAAGTAATACCTGTTAAACCAACGGCTTCATTAAATAATTTAGCTTGGCTAATTGCGTTTTGTCCTGTGCCTGCATCAAGGGTTAGCATAATTTCGTGCGGTGCAGTTTCATCATATTTTTTCATTACACGCACAATTTTTTTCAGCTCATCCATTAAGTTATTTTTATTTTGCAAACGCCCTGCGGTATCGGCAATTAAAACATCAATTCCTTTCGCTGCAGCCGATTGCATTGCATCAAAAATAACAGAAGCAGAATCTGACCCCGTCGATTGAGCAACTACCGGGATATTATTACGTTCACCCCAAACCTGCAACTGCTCTACTGCTGCTGCACGGAAGGTATCGCCAGCGGCTAACATTACAGATTTACCTTCATTTTGGAATTTACGTGCTAACTTACCAATAGTGGTGGTTTTTCCAACACCGTTTACCCCAACCATTAAAATCACATAAGGCACTTTCTGCTCAAGCACAAGCGGTTGAGCAATTGGTTTTAATACTTCGCCTAACTCAATTTTTAATTGTTGATAGAGTAAATCAGCATCTTTTAGCTGCTGTTTGGTTGCGTGCTGTGTTAAATTATTAATGATTTTTTGAGTGGTTGGCATACCTAAGTCAGCTACTAAAAGTTGCTCTTCTAACTCCTCAAATAATTCATCATCAATTTTTTTGCCGCTAAAGAAATTGCGAAAGCCTGAGCCTATATTTTGTTTAGTCTTAATTAACCCTTGAATTAAACGACTGAAAAATCCACCTTGGCTTGGTTTTTCTTGATATTCATCTTCAATAGTCTCTTGTTCATCTGTTTGAGATTGAGATGAATCATCTACTGCCTCAGAATATAGTTCTTCAACTGGCTCGGCTTCGATTGCTTCTTCAATTTGATTTGCAATTTTTTCTTGCTCATTAAGATCTAATTGTTCATTTGCAAAATTTTGTAAATTTTCAACCGCTTGCTCAGCATTCTCTTCTAAATTTTCAGCAAGATTAGTAATAGAGACACTCTCTTGCTTTTCTTCTTCAAAAGCCTGCTCTATTTTTTCTTCTATATCATCAAAAAACTCTTTTACATTCTCAACTTTCTCTTCAATAAACTCTTTAGCATCTTCTATTGCTTGCTCGAATTTATCTTCAGCTTGTTCTGCAAACTGCTCTATTTCATCTTCTTTATTTTCTAAATACTCTTCAAGTTGTTCTGATTTATCTTCCAAATATTCTTCAAATTGTTCCGATTTTTGCTCAGCCTGCTCGTCTAACTGCTCTACTTTATCTTCAAATTTTTCCGTTAATGATGGTTCAAGCTCTTGCGATGGAATCTGCTTTTCTTCTTGAACAACCGACTCTGGTTGCGATTCTTCTTTCTTACCAAAGCCTAACCAAGACCAAAAACCTTTTTTCTTTTCTGACATATTTTTCTCTCATTTATCGTGAAAATAGACTAAACTGATATAGTTTATCAAATAATCCTTTATTTTCCTTTAGTTAGTATGAAAAAAAATCGAAATTCTACACAATCCGCTCATCAAATGGGCGAAGTACGAATTATTGCGGGGCTTTGGCGAGGAAGAAAGCTCCCGGTGCTTAATGCCGAAGGTTTAAGACCAACGACCGATAGAGTAAAAGAAACCCTGTTTAACTGGTTGATGAATGATATTGCTCATTCACGTTGCCTAGACTGTTTTGCTGGCAGCGGTTCATTAGGGATTGAGGCACTCTCTCGCCAAGCACAAGCGGTTGTTTTTTTAGAAAAGTTTGCAAATGCGGCTAAGCAGTTAAAGCAAAACTTACAAAGCTTAAAATCAGACAATGGCTCTGTTATCCATACCGACACACTTAATTATCTTGCACAAAAAAATAGCGGTGAGCCATTTGATATTGTGTTTATCGATCCGCCGTTTAATCTGGGCTTTATTCCTCAGGTTTTAAAGCTATTAGCCGAAAATAATTGGCTAGCAGAAAATGCCATTCTCTATGTGGAAACAGAGAAAAATCATCCGCCATTGCAACTACCTGAAGGATGGCAAATTTTAAAAGAGAAAAATGCAGGAATGGTGACCAGCCGATTAATACAGTGCTAATTAAGTGATAATACTTTTGTTTTTTATAACTAAAAAGCATACAATAAACCTTATCAATCTAACATTTTTATAACAATTTAATTAGAATAAAACGATGAAAAAACTAACCCCAGATGAAGCTATTGATATTGCTTACGATATTTTCTTAGAAATGGCTGGCGAAAACTTAGATCCTGCTGATATTTTACTGTTCAATCTTCAATTTGAAGAGCGTGGAGCCGTTGAAATGGTGGAAACCTCTGAAGATTGGGATCAGGAAATCGGTACATTAATCGATCCAGACGCTTTTGCGGAGGTTTGGGTTGGTTTAGTCAATGAACAAGATGAAATGGACGATGTGTTCGCTCGCTTTTTAATCTCACACGATGAAGAAAATCGTGAATATCACGTGGTTTGGAAAGAATAAAAGGAAAATATGTCTCATCTCGACACTACAAAAATAACGGAATTTGCAGCACAATTTCGTGAAGCAATGGCACACTTATCTTCGGCTGTCAGTATTGTTACCACCAATGGTCTAGCAGGAAAAGCGGGATTAACCGTTTCTTCTGTAACCTCTGTAACAGATACCCCTGCAACCCTTTTATTTTGTATTAACAAAAATAGCCACGTACACGATATTATCAAACAAAATGGTAAAGTCTGTATTAATGTACTAAGCCACGAACAAGAAGAACTAGCAAAACATTTTGCGGCTATGCTAAATAGCACAATGGAAGAACGCTTTGAATGGAATATTTGGAATAATGGCTTTGATAAACAGCCTGTTTTACAAGGTGCTATTTCTGCATTACAAGGCAATATTGTAGATATGCATTCTGTTGGCACTCATACCATTTTTATCGTGCAATTAAGTCATATTGATGTAGCACCAAATCATAGCTTAGTTTATTTTGGCCGTCAGTTTAAACAAGTAACGATTGCCTAAACACCTAATAAATTTGAGGTAAATTTGATTAAATCCGACTTTTTTAGTCGGATTTTTATTGCCTGCAATTTAAAGAGTGGTAAAATTTTACTGTTTTATACTTCATCACAAAAGGGAAACTAAAATGGAAAACTTAATTTGCTATAAACAAATGCCGGTGTGGACAAAAGACACTTTGCCACAAATGTTCCAAGAAAAACACAATACCAAAGTTGGCACCTGGGCAAAACTGACTATTTTAAAAGGATCTCTCAAATATTATGAATTAACTGAAGATGGCGAAGTTATCAAAGCGGATATTTTTGATGCTAACAATCAACGCCCAATGGTAGAACCGCAATTATGGCACAAAGTTGAAGCTCTCTCTGATGATTTAGAATGCCAACTCGCTTTTTATTGCAAACCTGAAGATTACTTTGCGAAAAAATATAACCTAACTGCCACCCATTCCGAAGTACTGAATGCAGTGAATTATATTAAAGGTGGAAAAGCCTTAGATTTGGGGTGTGGACGTGGGCGTAATTCACTTTATTTAAATTTATTAGGTTTTGATGTAACGGCAGTTGATCATAATGTAGAAAGCATTGATTTCTTAAACTATATGATCGAAAAAGAACAAGCTCAAAATATCACTGCAGGTGTTTATGATATTAACAATGCCAATATCGGCAATGAAAATAGTGAATACGATCTGATTATTTCCACCGTTGTGATGATGTTCTTAAATCGTGAACGTATTCCGGCTATTATTGAAAATATGCAGAAAAATACTAAAGTAGGCGGATATAACTTAATTGTGTGTGCAATGAGTACTGATGATTACCCTTGCCCAATGCCGTTTTCTTTTACCTTTGCTGAAGGCGAACTTGCTAATTACTACAAAGATTGGGAATTAGTAAAATATAATGAAGATCTAGGTCATCTGCATAAAACAGATGAAAACGGCAACCGTATCCAATTACGTTTTGCTACAATGCTTGCTAAAAAAATTGCTTAAAGCGGTCGTAAAACAATTATTTTTTACAAATAAGTAGCAAATCCTAAAACTTCAACATTTGGGTTTGCTCTTTTTTTCTCTAAAAGAGACTACGCAAACGTTTGCTTATTTGTTATAATGCCACCGCCTTTTATTAATTTACTGTTGAGGTTAAAGTGAGCAACACACAACTTAGTTACAAAGATGCAGGCGTTGATATTCACGCTGGTAATGAATTAGTCGAACGAATCAAAAACGATGTAAAGCGGACTCGTCGCCCTGAAGTAATGGGTGGTTTAGGAGGATTTGGTGCTTTATGTGCACTGCCTACTAAATATAAAGAGCCTATTTTAGTTTCTGGCACAGATGGCGTTGGCACAAAACTCCGTTTGGCGATTGATCTCAATAAACACGATACTATCGGTCAAGATCTAGTTGCAATGTGTGTAAATGACTTAGTTGTACAAGGTGCGGAACCACTCTTCTTCTTAGACTACTATGCAACAGGTAAATTAGATGTTGATGTTGCTGAAGATGTCATTAGAGGAATTGCCGATGGTTGCTCAATTTCAGGTTGTGCATTAGTTGGTGGTGAAACAGCTGAAATGCCAGGAATGTATCACACAGGCGACTATGACTTAGCCGGTTTTTGTGTTGGTGTAGTCGAGAAATCTAAAATTATTGATGGCTCAGAAGTCAAAGCTGGCGATACCTTAATCGCTCTTGCTTCAAGCGGTCCACACTCAAACGGTTATTCACTCATCCGTAAAGTGTTAGAAGTGAGCGGAGCAAACCCTGCTCAAGATTTATTAGAAGAAAAACCATTAAGTGAACACCTACTTGCTCCAACAAAAATCTATGTAAAATCAATTTTAAAATTAATTGAAGAAGCAGAGGTTCACGCGATTGCACATTTAACAGGTGGTGGTTTCTGGGAAAATATCCCTCGAGTATTACCAGCCTCAGCAAAAGCAGTCATTAGTGAATCAAGCTGGCAGTGGCCTGCTATATTTGAATGGCTACAAGAAAAAGGTAACATTAGCCGTTATGAAATGTACCGCACCTTTAACTGTGGTGTTGGTATGGTAATTGCTCTTCCCGTAGAGCAAGTTGCAAAAGCATTAGACATACTAAAAGAAGCTGGCGAAACCGCTTGGGTAATCGGTAAGATTGAAGAACTCGGTAACGGCACGGAGCAAGTTGAAATTAACTAATTTATAAAATAAATGTTAAAATCCGCCATTTATAAAGCGGGTTGCTTACGCTAAAGCAATATTTTAACCAACCGCTTGTAGATAACTGCAAGCGGTTAAATTTTTTATAAGGAATGCAAATGCAACTATTTTGGCTTATCTATTTTGTATCAATGAACCTTATTGCTTTTTATGTAATGTATAGCGATAAACAAAAAGCCATTAAAAAAGAGTGGCGAATTCCTGAAGTCTCACTACTCTCTTTTTGCTTATTAGGTGGAGCTATAGGTACTTATTTAGCAATGAAATATTGTCGCCATAAAACACAGCATTGGTATTTTCACGTTGCTGTGATTTTTTCTACTTTTGCTTGGCTCATTGGTTTGCCTTACTTTTATTTGTACTTATAATCATATAAATTCATCATAAATTTTTTTTATCCGAACGTACAATTTATATCCTAGTTCTCTGTTTAGAAATTTGATCTAGATCGCATTATTCATCCCTTAAAATAGTTATCATCTTAGAAAATAAACCTCATTTAGTTTAAGGAGACAAAAATGACAAATGTGCGTATTGAACACGATTTATTAGGCGAAAGAGAAGTTCCTAACGATGCTTATTGGGGCATTCATACATTAAGAGCTATTGAAAATTTCAATATTTCAAATGTGACTATTTCTGACGTACCTGAATTTGTACGTGGTATGGTAATGGTTAAAAAAGCAACCGCCTTAGCAAATGGTGAACTCGGTGCAATTCCTAAAAAAATTGCTAAAGCAATTGTACAAGCTTGTGATGAGGTACTTGTTAAAGGCAGATGTTTAGATCAATTCCCTTCTGATGTTTATCAAGGCGGTGCAGGCACTTCCGTTAATATGAATACCAATGAAGTCATTGCAAACCTAGCATTAGAGATCTTAGGCGAAGAAAAAGGTAAATACGATATAGTCAATCCAATGGATCACGTAAATGCTAGTCAATCAACCAATGATGCCTACCCAACAGGATTTCGCATTGCTGTTTATAATAGCATTGCCAAACTTATTGAAAAAATAGCGTATTTACAAACCGCTTTTGAAAATAAAGCAACAGAATTTGCTGATATATTAAAAATGGGACGCACGCAATTACAAGATGCTGTGCCAATGACAGTTGGACAAGAATTTAAAGCATTTTCTGTACTATTAGAAGAAGAGGTTCGTAGCCTTAAATATATCTCGCAAATACTCCTTGAAGTCAATTTAGGTGCTACAGCAATCGGTACTGGTTTAAATACACCTGAAGGTTATTCTGAGCTTGCTGTAAAATATTTATCAGAAGTCACCCAACTTCCTTGCACCCTATCTGAGAATTTAATTGAAGCTACTTCTGACTGTGGTGCTTATGTTATGGTGCACGGTGCTTTAAAACGCACTGCAGTGAAATTATCTAAAGTGTGTAATGACCTACGTTTACTTTCATCTGGTCCTCGCGCTGGTTTAAATGAAATTAACTTACCAGAGCTACAAGCAGGTTCTTCTATTATGCCGGCTAAAGTAAATCCTGTTGTGCCTGAAGTTGTAAACCAAGTTTGTTTTAAAGTAATTGGTAACGATACCACTGTTACCTTTGCGGCAGAGGCAGGGCAATTACAATTAAATGTAATGGAACCTGTTATTGGGCAAGCAATGTTTGAATCTATTGATTTACTCGCAAATGCTTGTGTGAACTTACGTGATAAATGTATTGATGGCATTACCGCTAATCGTGAGGTCTGCCAAGATTATGTATTTAACTCTATTGGTATTGTTACTTACTTAAATCCATTTATTGGGCATCACAATGGAGATATTGTCGGCAAAATCTGTGCAACAACAGGTAGAAGTGTGCGTGATGTTGTACTTGAAAAAGGATTACTCACTAGAGCAGAGCTTGATGATATTCTTTCTGTAGAGAATTTAATGAATCCTACTTATAAAGCTAAACGCTTTACTGAAGATGAATAATATTCATTAAATAAAATGTCTAGCCTGTTTTAATCAATGTTATACTTTGAGTTAAAACAGGCTTTTTTATTCCTAAAAACCTTAAAATTGAAATATTTATAATATTTTGATATAATAAAACCTTGAATATAAAAAAGAGGGAAACATATTGAGTTTACTAAGACGACTACAAGCATCAAGTACACTAAAAAGTGCTATCTTTCTTCCTAGTGTATTTTTTGTTTCATTTGTTACTATCTACTGTGCAGTCTTTCCACAACAAGCACAAACACAGCTTAATTTTGTAAAAAATATCCTTTTTAATAACTTTAGTTGGTTTTATATTTTTGCAGGTTCAATCTTCTTCTTATTTCTTTTCTTCCTCTCTGTCAGCCGTTTAGGTGATATAAGATTGGGTTCCGATACAGATGAACCTGAATTTTCTTTTGCTTCTTGGATTGCAATGCTATTTGCTGCCGGTATGGGTATCGGTTTAATGTACTTCGGTGTTGCAGAGCCTATTTTGCACTATCTTAAACCTCTTCACGAAAATCTGTCGGAATCAGAGCGAATGAAAGAGGCTATGGTAACCACATTTTACCACTGGGGTATTCACGCTTGGGCTATTTATGCAGTAATTGCTCTTGCTCTAGCCTATTTTGGTTTTAGATATAAATTACCACTTACCGTCCGCTCAGGCTTCTACCCACTACTCAAAAACCGTATTTCTGGCTTCTGGGGCAATTTAATTGATGTTATTGCACTTTGTAGTACTATTTTCGGTTTATCTACCACATTAGGTTTCGGGGTAATGCAGGTTAATGCCGGCTTTAATAGCCTTGGTTTAATTGATAGCAGTGAATTTTCTGTACTTGCAATCATTGTTGTTAGTGCAATGACTCTCGCCGTGTTATCAGCAATTTCTGGTGTTGGAAAAGGGGTAAAAATCCTTAGCGAAATAAACCTTACATTAGCGGGTTTATTGCTTGTTTTCGTGATTATTTCTGGCCCAACGCTACTCTTATTCTCAAGCTTAACTGAAAATATAGGTTATTACTTTAGCTCACTACTTGAAATTAGTTTCCGTACCTTCGCATACGAGCCTGAAAATCAGGGCTGGTTAAGTGGCTGGACGGTTCTCTATTGGGCTTGGTGGGCATCTTGGGCTCCTTTTGTTGGCTTATTTATTGCCAAAATCTCAAAAGGCAGAACCATTCGTGAGTTTATTTTAGGGGTATTATTCGTTCCTACACTCTTTAATATCTTATGGATGACCAGTTTTGGTGGCTCGGCAATTTGGTTAGATCAACAAACTGCTGGTACTTTAGCAGAAGTCAGTGGCAATACAGAACAGTTATTATTCACTTTCTTTGAGCAATTACCATTTGGCACAATAGCCTCTGCAGTTGCAGTATTAGTCATTTCAATTTTCTTTATTACCTCTGCAGACTCGGGTATTTTTGTACTCAATAGCATTGCCTCACAAGGCGAAGCAAATGCACCAAAATGGCAAAGTATATTCTGGGGCTTATTGCTTACTGCATTAGCACTATCTTTACTTTATTCTGGTGGCTTGTCTTCATTACAGACAATGACATTGATTATTGCATTACCATTTACTTTCATTATGCTTATTTTATGTTTTGGCTTATGGAAGGGATTAATGATCGACAGCCAATACTTCAATAAAAAATTCAATGAAGGTAGCCAATATTGGGGCGGTAAAGATTGGAAAGAACGCTTAGAAAAAATTGTTAATCCAACTAATAAACAAGATGTTCGTCGCTTCTTTATCCAAGTTGCAAGACCAGCATTCCTTGAATTAGTTGATGAATTTGAAAGCTATGGATTAACCGCTAAAATTAATTTTACCAATGAACAAAATCCAAAATTGGAATTTGAAGTCATTAAAGAAAACCTGCGTAATTTTATTTATGGTATTGAAAGTACACCTCGTGAACTCTCTGATTTAGTAATCGGCGATGATAATTTGCCAAATCTTGAAGCAAATACAATTTACGAGCCAATTACCTACTTCTTAGATGGACGTGAAGGTTACGACGTACAATATATGACAAAAGAAGAGCTAATTGCCGACGTATTAAAACAATACGAACGCTTTATTAACTTAGCAATGGATAATAACCACAGTCTAATGACTGCTGATGTTAATAATCTTGAATAATACAATTCAACTATACTAAAACAAGCGGTTGATTTTCTTTAGAATTTTGCAATTTTAAATAAAAAATCAACCGCTTGTTTTTTATTTTTTCTTCTGTTGTAACATTGCCATTAAGTTAGCAATATTGGCAGAAGTTTTTTCCACTTTTTGAGCTTCGGTCATTCGGGGCTTTTCATTTTCCCACACTAAATCATCTTGTGGGAGTTCTAGCAAGAAACGACTTGGCTCGGGCTTAATGATTTCACCATATTGACGACGTTCTTTACACAGTGAAAAAGTGAGTGTTTGCTGGGCTCGGGTAATGCCAACATAGGCTAATCGCCGTTCTTCGTCCACATTTTCTTCATCCAGGCTGGTTTGGTGCGGTAAAATCCCCTCTTCCATTCCGATTAAAAACACGTGCGGAAATTCCAATCCTTTAGAAGCGTGTAAGGTCATTAACTGCACTTGGTCGGCTTCATCGTCATCTTCGCCACGTTCTAGCATATCCCGTAAGGTAAGGCGATTCACAACTTGCACCAAATTCATTGGCTCTTCAATTTCATCGCCTTCCAACATACCTTGCACCCACTCAAATAGTGTCTGCACATTACGGCTTTGCATTTCTGCGACTTTCGGATTTACCGCCATTTCATATAAATAGGCTTCATATTGAATTTTGGCTAACAGATCTTTAACCGCTTCAATCGGGTCGGAACGTACAGCTTGGTCAGAAATTTCAACAATCCAACGGGCAAAATCTTGCAATGCTTGATAAGGCTTTGGCGTAAGACGTTGAATCAACTCAAAATCGAAAATCGCTTCAAATAAACTGACCTGTTTTTCATTTGCCAACAAGCCTAATTTTTCTAGTGTTGCCACCCCGATTTCACGCTTAGGGGTATTCACAATACGCAAAAATGCAGCATCATCATCTTGATTTACCACCAAACGCAAATAGGCCATCATATCTTTAATTTCCGCACGGGCAAAAAACGAAGTACCACCTGAGATTTTATACGGAATACGGTTTTGCATTAGCAATTTTTCTAGCAATCGAGACTGATGATTGCCACGATACAAAATCGCATAATCTTTATATTTTGTTTTTCTAGAAAAACGGTGGGCGATTAGCTCGCCGACAATTCGCTCCGCTTCGTGTTCTTCATTCTTCGCCTCAATCACATTCAGCTTTTCGCCCTCGCCTAACTCTGAAAACAGCCGTTTGCTAAATAAGTGATCGTTGTTATCAATCAAAATATTGGCACAATGCAAAATCCGCTGGCTGGAACGGTAATTTTGTTCCAACTTAATCACCTTTAAATCAAAATCTTCCCGCAGACGTTGCATATTTTCAGGCTTTGCCCCCCGCCAAGAGTAGATTGATTGGTCATCATCGCCCACCACAGTAAAGTTAGGCTCGTTGCCGACAATCAATTTAATCAATTCATATTGGCTGGTATTGGTATCCTGATATTCATCGACCAATAAATAACGGATTTTCTGCTGCCAACGTGCTTTTGCCTCCGGGAACTGGCGAAACAGCAATACCGGCAACATAATCAAATCGTCAAAATCTAAAGCGTTATAGGCTTTAAGCTGATTTTGATAAAGTTGATAAAAATGCGAAAAGACTCGTTCACGCTCATCACGCACACGAGTTAAAACCATTTCAGGCGAAAGCAGATCGTTTTTCCAATTTGAAATAGTTGAAATTAACGCTTTCAGAAGCTCTTTATCTTCCGTCACATTTTCAGGCAATAAATGTTTAAGCAAAGCGATTTGATCGTGCTCGTCAAACAACGTCATACCTGATTTAAAACCCAATAGCTTATATTCACGTTTTAAAATTTCAAAACCAAGGGTATGAAAGGTTGAAATGGTTAGCCCTTTACTGCTTTCTTTGCCGATAGAATGAGCCACCCGCTCACGCATTTCACGAGCAGCTTTATTGGTAAAAGTAACGGCAGCAATCTGTTTCGGCGAATAACCGCAATGAGCAATCAAATAGGCAATTTTATTGATAATGACCCGAGTTTTGCCCGAACCGGCCCCTGCCAGCACAAGGCAAGCCCCTTTGGTATATTCCACCGCTTGTTGTTGTTGAGAATTTAGTTTCATTTTATGGATAGATTACTATTTTTGACGAGCTATTTTAGCGAAAATGCAACAAGCGGTCTAATTTTCCTTAAAAATTGCAAAAAATTTTAAGAATTAAACCGCTTGTAAAAATTGATAGAAAATCCCTGAAAATGTAAATTTTTCCTTTCAATCTTCTCGCTTTACCTATATCATTATTAGTTGGTTTTTTAGATAAATTACCTGATTTTATTAGTCCTTTTCTTTTCTCAACTTTTTTATAAGGGAAAACAACAGTAGATGGAAAAATTAGAACAGAAAGCTATCATTGAGCTTAAGAATGTAACCAAAAGCTACGGTAGTAAAACGATTCTTAAAAATTTAAATTTAACCATTAATGATGGTGAGTTTTTAACAATTTTAGGCCCTTCAGGTTGTGGTAAAACAACTGCTTTACGTTTAATTGCAGGTTTTGAAGAATTAACGGAAGGTTCGATTATTCTTGATGGTCAAGATGTTTCTAATGTTCCTGCTGAACAACGTCCGGTTAATACTGTGTTCCAAAGCTACGCGTTATTCCCTCATATGACGATTTTTGAAAACGTGGCCTTTGGTTTACGTATGCAAAAAGTGCCAAGTGCTGAAATTGAGCCTCGTGTAATGGAAGCATTACGTATGGTTCGCTTAGAAGATAGAGCTCAGCAAAAACCAGCTCAGCTTTCTGGTGGCCAGCAACAACGTATTGCGATTGCTCGTGCAGTGGTTAACAAACCAAAAGTATTATTATTAGATGAATCTCTTTCTGCGTTAGATTATAAATTGCGTAAAGAGATGCAAAATGAATTAAAAGCATTACAACGCCAATTAGGCATTACCTTTATTTTCGTTACTCACGATCAGGAAGAAGCCTTAACAATGTCTGATCGTATCATCGTAATGAATGGTGGTAAGATTGCACAAGATGGCTCCCCGCGTGAAATTTACGAAGAACCGAGCAATTTATTCGTAGCCCGTTTCATCGGCGAAATCAACGTGTTTGATGCAACCGTTATTGAGCGTATTGATGCGAAAAATGTAAAAGCAAATGTTGAGGGGCGTATCTGTAATATCAAAGTAGAAGATATGGAAGTTCAGCCAAATCAAAAACTTAAAGTATTGTTACGTCCTGAAGATATTATAATTGAAGAATTAGATGAAAATGAAAGCTCTAAAGCAATTATTGGTCACATTATCGATCGTAACTATAAAGGGATGACCTTAGAATCTAGCGTGAAACTCGATCATAATGGCTTAAATGTATTAGTAAGCGAATTCTTCAACGAAGATGATCCTAATATTGACCACGAAGTCGGTCAGAAAGTGGCATTAACGTGGTATGAAGGCTGGGAGGTTGTGTTAAACGATGAAGGCGAACAGTAGATTCCAAAATGGTGCGGTCGCAACTATTTTCGGTTGGTTATTACTTTTCGTATTAGTGCCGAACGTACTCGTTTTAATTATTAGCTTTTTAACAGAAAACCGCCAAAGCCAATACTTTGTTGATTTTGCATTTAGCTTAGATGCGTATAAATCATTATTTAATGATACTTATGCAACAGTATTATGGAACTCGCTTTATATGGCGGGTATTGCAACATTTTTCTGTTTAATTATTGGTTATCCTTTTGCATTTATTATTGCAAAAATGCCAGCGAAAATTCGCCCGTTTTTACTCTTTTTAGTAGTGTTGCCATTTTGGACTAACTCACTTATTCGTATTTATGGGATTAAAATTTTCTTAGGTGTGAAAGGCTTTTTAAATGAAAGTTTATTAGCTTTAGGTATCATTAATGAGCCTATGCGTTTATTAAACTCAGAAATTGCGATTATTATTGGTTTAGTTTACATCCTATTACCTTTTATGATTTTGCCACTTTATTCATCTATTGAAAAAATTGACAACAGATTATTAGAAGCGGCTAAAGATTTAGGTGCAAACGCATTCCAACGTTTTATAAGAGTAACCATTCCTCTTACAATGCCAGGCATTGTTGCAGGTTGTTTATTAGTATTACTTCCAGCAATGGGAATGTTCTATGTTGCAGACTTATTAGGCGGCGGTAAAACACCATTAGTCGGTAATATTATTAAGAGCTTATTCTTAAATACTAACCAATTTGCTTTAGGCTCTGCGGTGAGTATTGCATTAACAATTTTAATGGCATTAATGCTTTATGTTTACTATCGTGCAAATAAATTATTAAATAAAAAGGTGGAGCTTGAATAATGAAAAAAGTATTTAGAAACCTTTTTATGCTTGTGGTGTTTGCTTATTTATATATTCCAATCATCATTTTAGTAATTAACTCTTTCAATGAAGATCGTTTCGGCTTAAATTGGAAAGGTTTTACGTGGAATTGGTACGAGCGTTTATTTAATAATGATACATTAGTGCAAGCAACAGTAAACTCATTAACCGTTGCCTTTTTTGCTGCAACCTTCTCAACAATTTTAGGTGCATTAACCTCGATTGCTCTTTATCGCTACCGTTTCCGTGGTAAAAAATTAGTGGGTGGAATGCTGTTTGTGGTAATGATGTCGCCTGATATCGTAATGGCAGTATCAATGCTTGTGCTATTTATGATTTTAGGGATTAAGCTTGGCTTTATTTCTCTTTTAATTGCCCACATTACCTTCTGTTTGCCTTATGTAGTGATTGCTATTTCATCACGCTTAAGCGACTTTGATGGCAAAATGCTAGAAGCAGCAAAAGATTTAGGGGCAAGTGAGGTAACGATTTTACGTAAAATTATTTTACCATTAGCATTACCTTCAATTATTTCTGGTTGGTTATTAAGTTTTACGATTTCGTTAGACGATGTTATCGTGTCCTCTTTTGTAACAAGCCCAAGTTACGAAGTATTACCACTGAAAATCTTCTCATTGGTTAAAACGGGTGTAACTCCTGAGGTAAATGCGTTAGCAACTATTATGATTATCTTCTCTGTTACATTAGTGGTATTAAGCCAGTTAGTTGTAAGAAAGAAAGTATAATTACTTAAATAGCAAAAAATAAACTGCATCTTAAAATTAGCACTTTGCTGATAAATTAAGATGCAGTTTTTTATATCAAGCAAGCGGTCAAATTTTCGCTAAAATTTTCAAATTTTAACCAAACGAAAAAGCATTTAAATTAAAATCCTTTTTTAGTAGTAATACAGTATCTTTAGCATATTTACAAAACTTTTAATTTACGTTATTAATAAGGTATTGATAACCTAATAAGAATAAGTCTTATGCTGAAGTTTATATTTAAACGCCTTCTAGAGGCAGTCCCGACCCTATTTATTCTCATTACATTTTCATTCTTTCTAATGCGATTAGCCCCAGGCAGCCCATTTACCACAGAAAAAGCTTATCCACCTGAAGTAATGGCTAATATCGAAGCTAAATACCATTTAAATGAACCGCTTTATAAGCAATATTTTATTTATATGGAAAATCTGTCTAAAGGCGACTTTGGTCCTTCCTTCAAATATAAAGATCAATCCGTTAATAATTTAATAGCCTCTGCTTTCCCTGTTTCATTAAAACTAGGTATTATCTCTTTTATTTTTGCAGTCATTATTGGTTTAACCGCTGGTACTGTGGCCGCTCTCAAACAAAATAGTCGGTGGGATTATTTGATAATGGGCTTTTCAATGACAGGCATTATTATGCCAAGCTTTGTATTTGCTCCGCTGCTAGTTCTCTTTTTTGCTATTTACCTAAAATGGCTACCGGCAGGTGGTTGGAATGGCGGGCAAATCTACTATATGGTACTGCCAGTTCTTTCTTTAACTATCAGCTATGTTGCAGGTATTGCCCGTATTACTCGTGGCTCAATGATTGAAGTGTTACATTCTAATTTTATTCGCACAGCCAAAGCCAAAGGTTTACCAATGAGTAAAATTATTTTTAAACACGCTCTACGCCCTGCTCTGTTGCCTGTAATTACTTACTTAGGCCCTGCTTTTGTTGGCATTATTACAGGCTCGATGGTAATTGAAAGTGTGTTTGGTTTACCTGGCATTGGTCAATTATTTGTAAACGGTGCATTAAACCGTGATTATTCATTAGTACTTAGTCTTACCATTTTAGTGGGAACCCTCACTATTTTATTTAATGCGATTGTCGATATTTTATATGCGGTAATCGACCCTAAAATTCGTTATGCATAAGGAGCGGAAAATGCAAAATTCTAATAAAAACCAACCGCTTGTTGATATTACAGCTACTGTTCAAGGAAGAAGCCTATGGCAAGATGCTCGCCGTCGTTTTTTCCGCAATAAAGCCGCGGTTGCTAGCCTTGTAATTTTATGTTGTATCCTACTATTTATTACATTTGCCCCAATGCTAATGCCATTTAGTTATGAAGATACCGACTGGGATATGATGGGTATAGCTCCTGACTTTGCCTCACAGCACTATTTTGGTACTGATTCTTCTGGACGAGATCTATTAGTACGTGTAGCAATAGGTGGACGTATTTCATTAATGGTCGGGATTGCCGGTGCATTTATTGCCGTAATCATTGGTACCATTTATGGTGCAATCTCAGGTTATTTTGGTGGTAAAGTAGATATGGTAATGATGCGTTTTCTCGAAATTTTAAGCTCATTCCCATTTATGTTCTTTGTTATCTTACTCGTTACCTTCTTTGGGCAAAATATTTTCTTAATTTTTATTGCCATTGGTATGGTCGCTTGGCTCAACCTTGCTCGAATTGTACGTGGTCAAACTCTTTCACTTAAAAATAAAGAGTTTGTTGAGGCTGCTATTGTATGTGGTGTTTCTCGCCGCCAAATTATCTGGCGACATATTGTGCCAAATGTACTAGGTTTAGTGGTTGTGTACGCTTCTCTTGAAGTGCCTGCACTGATTTTATTTGAATCTTTCTTAAGTTTCTTAGGCTTAGGTACGCAAGAACCAATGAGTAGTTGGGGAGCCTTATTAAGCGATGGAGCCGCACAAATGGAAACTTCACCTTGGTTGCTCGCATTTCCAGCCTTTTTCTTATGTTTAACGCTGTTTTGTTTTAATTTTATTGGCGATGGTTTGCGTGATGCACTCGATCCAAAAGATAAATAGAGGTTTAAAATGAAATTATTAGAAGTAAATAATCTCGATGTTTATTTAAAAACGGACGAAGAGTTAGTTCACGCAGTACGTAATGTCTCTTTCTCTATTGAAAAAGGGCAAACCTTAGCTATTGTTGGCGAATCTGGCTCGGGTAAATCAGTAACATCAATGGCCATAATGCAGCTGTTGCCAAAAAATATTGTAAAATTTGGACAAAACTCAAGCATTATTTTTGAAGAACAGGATTTATTAGCCCTTTCTGAAAAATCAATGCAAGCGATTCGAGGCGATCGTATTGGTATGATTTTCCAAGAGCCAATGACCTCGCTAAACCCTTATATGCCAATAGGTAAACAAGTTGCTGAGGCAATTCAAACCCATAACCCGCAACTTAGCAATAAAGATGCTGAGAAAATGGTGCTGGAAACCTTGCAAAAAGTAAAAATTCCAGATGCTGAGAAAAAAATGGTTTGTTATCCGCACGAGTTTTCGGGTGGGCAATTACAACGTATTATGATTGCGATGGCAATTATCAATAAGCCCGATCTCTTAATTGCTGATGAACCAACTACTGCATTAGATGTTACCACCCAAGCAGAAATTTTAGATTTAATGCACGATCTGCAAAGTGAAATGGGAATGGCGATTATCCTAATTTCTCACGATTTACGTTTAGTGCATAAATACAGTGATTTTGTTTGTGTAATGCAAAATGGGGAGATTATTGAAAGAGGCGAAACTGAGCAAGTATTTACAAACCCTCAGCATCCTTATACGGTTGAATTACTTACCCCAATTCCAGATAACTTAAAAAGTGATTTAGCCCCTAATGCTCCAACCTTAATTCAAGCAGATAATATTGAGGTGGATTATATTTTAAAACGTTCTCTTTTTGGTAAACCCCAAAAAGCCTTTAATGCGTTAAAAGATATTTCACTTGAGCTAAAAACAGGCGAAACCTTAGGAATTGTTGGTGAGTCAGGCTCTGGTAAATCAACTCTAGGTCGTGCAATTATGCAGATCTTAGATTATCGTGGCAATATTACCTTTGATGGTAAAACTGTAGCTAAACTAGGCAAAGCAGAACATCAAGCATTGAAAAAAGATATGCAAATGGTGTTCCAAGATCCTTTTAATTCGCTTTCTCCACGTTTAACTGTTGGCGAAATTATTGCCGAAGGCTTAACGGTACACTACCCACAAATGAGCAAAGCGGAACGTCGTGAAAAAGCAATGAAAATTCTAGAAGAGGTTAATCTTAACCCATCGATGATCAATCGCTATCCTCACGAATTTTCTGGCGGGCAAAGACAACGTATTGCCATTGCAAGAGCGATTATCTTAGAACCTAAATTTGTGCTATTAGATGAACCGACTTCAGCACTGGATCGTTCCACTCAGATCACAGTAATTGAGCTACTTAATCGCTTACAGAAAAAATATGGTTTAAGTTATATTTTTATCAGCCACGACCTTTCTGTTATCCGAGCATTAAGCGACCGTGTAATTGTAATGAGCCAAGGTGATATTGTTGAAAGTGGTAGCGTTAAACAGATCTTTGAAAACCCACGACAAGATTACACCAAGCGGTTAATTTTGGCTTCTAATTTGTAAAAAACAAAGCCTTGTGATTAAAATAGCAAGGCTTTATTTTTTATACCATTCCCGATTGTTTTCACTTCTGTTAAGTTCCCACAAAAATATTATAGAAACTTTATTCGTTTTTCTCCCTCTAATCCCCTACATTATCAATTTAAATCAGGTAATGAATTATTAATATAATCTAGTGGTATATATGAACAAAATAATCACATTAGCAACAACTATTATAATGGCTAGCAGTCTAGCACACGCAGCAGGCGAATAAAGTGATGCACACGAAACTCACAAAAGTACAGTTAAAACAGAGAGTGCTAAATATAGCTGTCAAAGTGGCAAAAAAGTAACTGTAAACTACGGTTTTAATAAGCAAGGAATTCCTACTTATGCTGAGGCGGAATTAGAGGGTAAAACTCGTTTTATGCCAATTAATTTAAATACCACAGATATTGCGGGCACAAATTTTGGTGATGAAAATAACTTTAGTCTATCCGCTGCTCAGATGGAATTAGACAACTATCGCCAAGCAAGCATTAATATCCTAAACCCTGCAAGTGAAATCTTATATAAAGCTTGCGAACCAGTGAAAAAATAATTAGGATAGCAACCTCACTTATCTTTAAAAATCATCTTATATGATGAGACGAAGAAATAGACTAAATCAATAAATTTCTACATAAAGCCTTACTTTTACAAGTGAGGTCTTATTTTCGTCAAAGTTCTATCCATCGTTTCTAATTTCTCCCTTTTTATTTATACTTCTTTTGATTAAATAAAAATCATTATCACTTGCAAAAATATAAAAGTTAAAATAAACTTACAAAAAATAAGGCCTTTTTCCATTATGGAAATAAGGCATTATTTTTTTAATTTCAATTTATTTTAATAACATAATAAAAGGAGAATATATGCAATATCCCTTTAAACTTAGTTTATTGGCGGTGTCTTTAATTTCTGTCTATGGCTATGCAGATGAACAGCTCAATCTAGATACAATTGATGTTGTTGCAAGTAAATTTGCTGAGAAAGATAAAGTTTTTGTAAAAACCAATGCAAATAGTACCCGAGAAAATATCGCACTATCAAATCAACAATTAGATAATATCGTTCGCTCTGTACCAGGTGCTTTTACCCAAATGGATAAATCTCAAGGCACAGTCTCAATTAATATTCGTGGTGGCTCTGGATTTGGACGTGCTAATACGATGATTGATGGTGTCCCGCAAACTTTCTATGCAAGTTCAGCTGATGGAGGTGGTAGAGCTGGAGGAACCTCACAATTTGGTACAATGATCGATCCTAGCTTTGTTTCTAGTCTTGATGTTGAACGAGGAACATTTAGTGGTGGTAGTGGTGCAAACACTTTAATGGGATCTGCAAACTTCAAAACTATTGGTGTTGATGATGTGCTTGAGAAAGGAAAAAATGTCGGTGCTATGACAAAAATACAGTTTGGCACAAATGCGATTGGTCCGAATTATATGGGGGCAGTTGCAGGAAAAGCTTCTTTTGAAAATGAGCGATCTTTAGGCTTTTTATATGGGTATAGCTGGCGAAAAATTTCACAAGATTACAAAATTGGTGGTGGTAGACGAGTAACAGAAAGCTCTATTGATCTAAACAATCCAGATTATATAGAAGATGAGTATGATATTGCTAATACAACAACCTCCCCTTTTAATGCGGAAAACCTGAAACAAAAGCCACAAAGTCATTTGGGGAAAATTGAATATAATGATCAATACCAAAACTTGACTTTAGGTTACCGTAAATATGCTTCTGAAGTTGCTCAGCGAAAATTAAAAAATGATACTTATCAAGTAAATTATAACTTTAAGCTGCCAGATACAAATTGGTTAGATTTAGGTGTTTTATATGCAAGAACACAAGGTATACAACAATATGATAAAGGAGTTAAGATTTTTGGTAAAAGTTTAAAGGAGGATTTAGAAACACGTAATAATACGTCTGTTTTTGATATTCATAATACTTTCCATCTACCATTTTTATTTAATAGTGATCTTGATTTAACTTTTGGTTATAACCGTTTATCGACTAAATTTGATAAAAATCGCCATCCTGCAGAAATCAATATTAATTTAGAAGAAGATGAAACCAATGAGGATAATAATTGCTATGGCTTAAATTGTGTACGTAAGTCTCTTTATACTTCTACTTTTCAGGCAGATGGTAAACAAAAATTTGATACTTTTTATCTAGATAGTGCCTTGACCTATAATATTTTTGCACTTGATGCTAGTGTCAATTTGGTGAAAAGTAAGCACCAAGGTAAGAGTTTTCGCTATCTACCACACTATATTCAGGAAATAGAAAATGGAAAATATCGCTTAAGAAAAAATAATGATCAAATTGCACTTGCTGAGTTAGATAGTAAATTAACCGCATTAGGAAAACAGCATAATTGTGATTATGATGCAGAATATGATGAATATGAATGTCCTGATATTAATATTCCGTTTGATCATCATGGTAAAAAGAAAAAAGTAAATTATTCTGTTACACTTTCAGCAAATATGAATGATTTATTTACGCCTTTTGTAAGTTATTCTAAAACACACCGTTTGCCTAATATTAATGAGATGTTTTTCTCAAGTCTTGGGCATTATGGTGTAAATACTAACCTTAATTCAGAACAAGCACGTACATTACAAATAGGTTTCAATGGCTTTAAAGAAAACCTATTTAGTAGTAATGACAAATTGGGCTTTAAAGCTTTAGCATATAAAACCAATATCCAAGATTATATATTCAATGTACAGCGTTTCTCTTATGATGGAAATGGGCCTTATATTTATCATCGCAATAGAGCTGAAGAAAAAGTGAAAATGAAAGGTTTTGAGCTAGAACTTAGTTATGATATGGGGCGATTTTACGCTAATTTAGCTTATGCCCGCCAATTGACGAACCAGCCAGCATCTTATACTGATGCAAGCTCAAGAGTAGATACAGGCTCAGATTATGCACGTACAAGACAAGGTTTTGGGTTAAGTAAGATTTCAATTTTACCTAATAGCTATGCCTCACTTGATATTGGTACACGTTGGTTTGATGAAAAATTGATTATTGGTGGTATTGGAAAATACTTTGGTAAGAGTAAACGTGCTTCTATTAATGAAAAACCAATTGTTGGTGAAGATACAAGATTAATAGAAAATCAAAGAGAGATAGAAGATATTCCAAAACAGCCTATCATTTTTGATTTCTATGTAAGCTATGAGCCAATTAAAAATTTAGTAATTAAAGGAGAAATTCAAAATATTTTTGATAAAAAATATATTGACCCGCTTGATGCAAATAATGACTCAGCGAACCAAACTATTTTTAACTTAGATTTAAGTGACAAAGATATTACTGTGCTAAATAATTTTGCACGTGGTCGAACGTATGTAATGAGTTTAAACTACAAGTTTTAATCCATACGAATAAATAAAAGCGAGTTCAAAATTCTACTGAACTCGCTTTTATTTTATTAATGCCCACTTAATACTTTTGCAGGCTCTAACTTCGCCGCACGGTTTGCGGGGTAAAGGCTTGCCGCCAAACTTAATATAATGGTCGCTGTTAAAACATAAGCGACATCTTGCCAATGTAATTCACTTGGTAAGAAATCAACAAAATAGACTCCGTCAGAAAGTAATTTTACTCCGATAAAGCCCTCAACCGCTTTAATGATAGCGGTTAAATTTAGCGATAAAATTACGCCTAAAAGGATGCCAAATAATGCCCCCTTCATTCCGGAAAGTAAGCCATACCATAAGAAAATTCGACGGATAAAACTATTATTTGCCCCAAGGGTTCGCTGAATCGCTATATCGCCTTGTTTATCTTTAACCGCCATAATTAAGGTTGAAATGATATTAAAACAAGCCACACCGATAACCAGTACCATTGCAATATACATCACGGTGCGAATTAGCTGAATATCGTTATACATATAGCCGAATTTTTCAATCCAAGTATTCAAATAAAGCGGTTGTGAATAACCGTTAAGTTGAGGCATTGCTAAATTCTGAACCTCAAAAGGATTGGTAAGACTGATTTCAAGCCCGCTAATTTCATTTGGTTGGTACTCCATTAATTCTTGGGCTTTATTAAGTGGAATCAAAGCATAACTGTGATCAAGCTGTCCGTCTAAACGCAAAATGCCTGTAACCGGCATATTAAAACGTAGCGGTTGAGCAAGTTTGCCATTTTCTGTCGGCTGGGGAATGAGCAAGGTAACATCATCTCCAGCTTCAACTTCTAAGGCTCTGGCAATCCCTGCTCCTAAAATTAAGCCGTCTTCATCCGCTTTAAATTGTTCGGAAAAGGCTTGCCATTGTGATTGTGGAATAAACTGGCTAAGACGACTAACTTGATCTTGCTTTTGCGGATCAACACCTCTCACCTGTGCAATTTTAAGTTGTGAGCCATTTTCAATTAAGGCGGTAAAACTCACAAAAGGCGAACTAGCGGTAATATTTTTGCTCTGTTTTACTAAATCTTCTAGCCTTGCACTATCTTGAATCGCAACGCTTTGATTACCTTGATAAGAAACCAGTTCAGCGTGCGGTACCACCGAAAGCACACGGCTGTTAAGCTCTCGTTCAAAGCCATTCATTGCACTTAATCCAATAATCAGCACTGCCACTCCAAGGGCAATCCCAATACTTGAAAATAGTGAAATTAGAGAAACGAGTCGATTTTTCTGCTTGCCTCGTTGGTAACGCCAACTAATAAAAAACGGAGTATTCATTAGTTCTCCTCGCTTAATACACCGTCTCGCATCACTAAGCGACGAGAAAGTTTATTGGCTAAGTTTAAATCGTGGGTTACCAATAAGAAGGCAATATTTTGCTCTTGGTTTAATTGTTGAATTAAGTCAAAAATGCTTTCCGTGGTTTTTTGATCCAAATTCCCTGTCGGTTCATCTGCCAGCACTAATGCAGGGTTATTGACTAACGCACGGGCAATCGCCACCCGTTGCCGTTCGCCACCTGATAACGCTGACGGGCGATGTGTAATTCGGTGTGATAATCCGACCGCTTGTAACATTTTTTCAGCCCGATTTGCCGCCTCGGTTTTATTTTGTTTGCCGATTAACATTGGCATCATTACATTTTCAAGAGCAGAAAAATCTGCCATTAAGTGGTGGAATTGGTAAACAAAGCCTAAATTTTGGTTACGCAGTAGAGCCAACTTATCTGAACTTAGTTTTTGCAACGACTGCCCACGAATCCAGACTTCCCCCGAGCTTGGCTGATCTAATCCGCCAAGGGTATGCAATAAAGTGCTTTTGCCCGAACCGGAACTACCGACAATCGCCACCAATTCGCCGGCATTCATTGAAAAAGAAACCTCTTTCAATACCTGAACTTTCTGCTCACCTTCATCATAAAATTTGCTGATATTTTCACAGCGAAGTAATTCTGTCATTTTTTATCCTATTCGTATCTCAATGCCTGTGCCGGCTCAATTTTTGAAGCTCTATATGCAGGGTAAATCGTGCAAAGTAGCGAAAGCAAAATCGATAATGCAATAATAATTGCCACTTGTGAGCCGGAAATTAAAGTCGGTAGCTGAATAAATGGATTAACCAGTGCTACTATTTGGTCTAAATGATTGGCTATAAGCACCCCAAGCAATCCACCAATAATCGAACCAATTACACCAACAATCCCCCCTTGGAACACAAAAATCTGCATTACTTGTTTTTTGGTTAAGCCTTGGGTTTGCAAAATAGCAATTTCGCCCTGTTTATCCACTACCATAAGGCTTAGCGAGGTAACAATATTTGAGATCGCCACCACAATAATTAAACTAATTAGCAAGCCCATCATATTTTTTTCCATTTTAACCGCTTGGAAAAATTCGCCTTTTTGTTCTCGCCAGTCACTGATTTGGTAGCTATCTTCGCTGAAATATTGGGGAAGTTCCGTAACTTGAAATGGATCTTGCAGGTAAAGTCTTACCCCCTGGACTTGATCTTCCGGAATTCTCAATAAACGCCCGACATCAACTAAATGAGCAAATAAAGTAAATTCACTTGCCTCACGGTTAGAGTGATAAATACCTGAAATCTCAAACAAACGTTGTACAGGCACACGCCCCATTGGCGTATATTGGCTATTTTCGGTAATCATTAAACGAAGTGTCTCACCAACGGCTAAATTTAGTTTATTTGCCAAACGAGAGCCTACTAATACTTTAAATTCGCCTGCGGGTAATAATTGCGGAATATTTTCAGCTGTTAATAGCGGATCATCTGTCGCATTTTCAACACCGATAAGTTGCCCAGCATTAATGCCGTCGGCACTTTGAATAATCACATTCGCTCGGTTAATGGCGACACTTTGTTTGGCAAATTCCGGCAAGCTTAATTTTTCGTTTTTATCAAAATTGCCTTCAAGGGGCGAAACTATAGCGTGTGGTAAAGTGGAAAGCAGATTGGTTTTCTGCATATTTTCCAAACCATTCATCACAGACAACACTATTACCAATGCCATAACACCTAGCACAATACCAAGGCTTGCGAGATTGGTAACAAGTCGCCCGAAACGGTCGGCACTTTTCGATCTAAAATAACGAAACGCAATAAAAAAAGGGGTTAAATTCATCTCTATCTTCTAAAATTATGAATAATACAAGCGGTCATTTTTTGCTGAAAATTTGCAAATTTTCGCTAAAAAACAACCGCTTGCTTAATTTTTAGGCTATTTACCTGTTGCCACAAACTCTTCCATATTTTGAGTAACTTTATTTACCAATGTTGTTACCGCCGAATCACTTGCCCAAGCAACGTGTGGGGTAATCAATAAATTTGGTAAGCATTTTGCAGCCAAAATCAATGGATTATCTTTTTCCGGCGGTTCTTTTACTAAAACGTCTAAAGCCGCACCGGCAATTTTCCGTTGCTCTAATGCTTCAAGTAAGGCTTGCTCATCAATTAAAGGACCTCGCCCTGTGTTGATAATATAAGCCGTTGGTTTCATTAAGGCTAAGGTTTCCGCATTGATTAAATTTTGCGTTTTTTCCGTTAAAGGGCAATGTAGCGAGATAATATCCGCCTGTTTAAACACCTCTTCAAAAGCGGTATAACCTTCACGAATTTCAGTTGCCCCTTGGTGTTCTGCAAAAATTACCTTCATTCCGACCGCTTGTGCAAGGCGAGCAACTTCAGAACCGATATTTCCTTTACCAAAAATCCCTAACGTAGAACCCTGAATATCTTGAATCGGGTAATCGACATAGCAAAACTGTCCACAAGTCGCCCAACGGTCTGAGGTAATTAAATCACGGTAATAATCGGTTAAACGATGTTTGAGTGAGTAAATCATACCGATCACGTGTTCAGGCACCGTTACTGAGGAATAGCCCGTTACGTTTTTAACTGCAATGCCTAACTCTTTTGCTGCCACTAAATCGACATTGTTCGTCCCTGTTGCGGTAATGGCAATCAGCTTTAATTTCGGCAGTTGAGAGAGTAATTCTCGTTGTAATAATACTTTACTGGTGACGATAATATCCGCATCTTTTACCCGTTCAAAAGTTTGCTCAGCGGTTGTCGAATCAAATTCTGTCCAACTATGCGGAAAACTTGGGCGAGGGATATTGTGGGTAGCAGGAATGCCGGTACGGTCAAGGAAAACAATATTAAGTGGCTTAGTCATAAAGGCTCCAAAGGGGCAAAACTGTTTTGCCCCAATAAAGAAATTTAGTTAGATGTGTCAATTTCAGCAAATGATTTTACTAAATCATCAACCGCTTTCATTTGAGAAACAAAAGCTTCTAATTTTGAAAGCGGAAGAGCTGACGGGCCGTCACATTTTGCTGAATTTGGATCTGGGTGAGCTTCTAAGAAAAGCCCTGCCAAACCTACCGCCATACCAGAACGGGCAAGCTCGGTAACTTGATCACGGCGACCGCCCGATGCAGCGCCAAAAGGATCACGGCATTGTAGTGAATGAGTTACGTCAAAAATTACTGGACAACCTTTTGACACTTTTTTCATAATGCCGAAACCTAACATATCCACCACTAAATTATCGTAGCCGAAGTTGGTTCCACGGTCGCACAGAATTACATTTTCATTGCCACATTCTGCAATTTTTTCCACGATATTGCCCATTTGCCCTGGGCTTAAAAATTGTGGTTTTTTCACATTGATAACCGCACCAGTGCGAGCCATTGCTTCCACTAAATCTGTTTGGCGTGCTAAAAATGCAGGCAGCTGAATCACATCAACCACTTCGGCAACAGGTTTACATTGGTAAATTTCGTGTACATCAGTGATGATGTTCACACCAAAGGTTTCTTTTAATTCTTGGAAAATTTTTAACCCTTCTTCCATTCCCGGTCCACGATATGAATGGATTGATGAGCGGTTTGCTTTATCAAAAGATGCCTTAAATACATAAGGCACATTCAGTTTTTGGGTTACTTCAACATATTGTTCGCACACACGAAGTGCCATATCACGGCTTTCAAGCACGTTCATACCGCCAAATAGAGTAAATGGCTTATTATTCGCCACTTCAATATTGCCAACTTTTACAATTTTATCTGTCATAGGGGGTCCTTGTTTAATTTCCTAGCACGGCATAGCCGTACTAGGTTAAGTATGATTCAGCTCCTTTGGAGCTGTAAAGCAACGGGCTGCAAAGCAGTCCACTTATATGTAACCTAGTACGTATTTGCGTGCTAGGCAGTTTTCTCTGTTAATCTTTCTTTCATATCAATGCACTAAACTTTCTTGGCTTTTTCGTACCAAACCTTGTACTTCCATTTTTAAAATTTCAGCGGAAGGGTCTTCAGGACATTGGTCGATAAAGTAGTTAATATCTTCAAGGGCGGCTTGGTAACAGTCCATACTTGCCAATACCATTCCACGATCACGAATTTCGTATGGATCTTCAGGGCTTAATGCCAAGCGGTATTCAATTAAGCGTAACGTTTCTTCGTATTTGCCTTCACGGGTTAATGCCATTTTAAATACGGTTTCGATACGTTCCAATAATTCGCCCACCTCTGCTCGTTTTAATAGGGCTGGGGTTACTTCCACACCAAATCCCATTTCGCCTTCAAGCCATTTATTTAGCATTTCAATCGTTAAAAATTCTCCATTCCAAGGGTTGATAAAACGCACTTTTATTGCCCCGTTTGGCTGGCGGATTTCTGCCCGTAAAATTAACTGCGTAGGAAAATTTACAGGGTAAAGCGGAATGTCCAACACTGCCGCCAAATAAAGCACAATCGCCCCAAGCGAAACCGGCATTCCTCGTTTTTTACGAATAACTTGGTTTAGAAGTAAATTTTCGGTATGGAAATAGTCTTCATAATAGCAATGAAAGCCCCACTCTTGATACACAAGGCGAAGTAGCTGGTTAATACGTTCTTCATCGCTTTCAGCATTCACGTTATATCGAGCTTTTTTCACTAATGCGGACATCTGCCCAAACACTTGAGGCTCACTTACGTCGCTGTCAATTAAAGTGGTTAAGCGTAAAATTTCACGATAGAGATATTTTTTTAATTCCACATCGCTAATCGTAATTTTTGGCTCTTCCAACTCTTTTAATAATTCTTCAATAATATCGTCCATTTTCTGCCTTTATTTTAAAACTGCTTTCGTTACACGATCATTTCCACCATAATCTTGAACCGTTTCAATATGTTGCCATAAATTCACATCAAACAATTCACGCACTTTTTCACCTTGCTGCCAGCCGTGTTCAAGTAGTAAAGCCCCATTTGGCTTTAAATAAAGCGGTGCTTTTTCAATGATTTTTTGCAAATCACTTAAACCGTTATTATCGGCAACTAAAGCAGTTAAAGGTTCAAATCGCACATCGCCTTGGCGGAGATTTTCATCATCACTATCAATATAGGGCGGATTAGATAAAATCAAGTCAAACTGCTGATTTTCAAGAGCCGAAAACCAATCGCTTTGCAAAAATGCTACATTACTAAAGCCTAAATTCTGTCGATTTTCTTGTGCAAGCTCAACTGCCGCTTGTTGGTAATCTACCCCTACAATCTGGGCTTTATTACCGAGTTCACTTGCCATTGCCAAGGCAATCGCCCCAGTGCCTGTGCCTAAATCCAGAATTTGCAAAATTTCCGTTGAATTTAACCGCTTGTCAGCCTCTTCTAAAGCTAGTTCGACTAATCGTTCTGTATCTGGTCGAGGAATAAGGGTTGCGGTTGAAACTTTTAATGGCAATGACCAAAATTCTCTTTCACCTAAAATATACGCCATTGGCTCGCCTTTTGTTCGGCGAGCCAATTTTTCTGATAATTCAGCTAATTCTGTTTCAGATAACTCGGTTTCCGAAAAAGCAAAAATTGCAGATTTTGAGCGTTTTGTTACCGCTTGTAGTAATAAATTCGCATCTAATTTTGCGTTTAGATAAGGATCTTTTTCTACATTTTCTAGTAATTTCTGCTCAGCAAAAGAGAGCCATTGTTGGTAATTCATTTTTACGTTCAAACGCTAACTATAAAGTATTTACACAACTACCTGTACGAACATTACCAGATACTTTCTGCTCAATATTAAAGGCTTTTTTTGTGAAATTGCTAACAGCTAAGTTAATGTTAGTTGTGCTTGATTGATTAACTTGCTGTCTTAAAGCATCAAAATATTGTTTCTCTAAGCTATTTTTCTCTTTATCGGTTTTAAGGTTCTCTAGAACCTCTTCAGAATGTGAGCGAGATACCTTACCTTTTGTGAAAGTATAAGTCAGAGTATTATCTGCAAATGCCCAACTACCAGAACGCTCTAAGGTATAGTTAAATAGAGGATTTTCAGCAGGAAGAATCATATTACCAAGATAAGTCACCCCGCCCTTCTCCGTTAATTTTACTTTATTTGATGTACCTGCCACACCATTCATTGTACACGCCCACTCTCCTACAAAATGCTGAGAAGTTGGTGTAATAATTTCATTATCATTTGAATCAATAAAACTATTACAAGCAGACAATAAAGCAACTGTTGAAACAACTAAAATTTTTTTCATTTTATATTCCTCGAATAATCTAACTAAAATTAAAAAATAAAATCAATCCATTTATAAATAAGTATCTAACCAGCTTAATTTAGCAATCTAATTCTTTTCCAAAATATGCAAATATTCTAATGTTTTATCATCACTATATTGTCGATTGCTATCTGCTTTAAAACGTTGATATTCTTGACCAACAAAATCATAATGACCATATCTCGAACAGATTTCTTTAATATCAGAAAAAGTCATCAACCCTTCATTATTATAACTAATAAAAATATATTTAAACTCTGCATTTTCAATTAAATGTTCAAATACTTTTTTAACTACACCCTTCTGACAATAATTTGATTTAGTGTATTCTCTTAATCCTGTTTTACCTTTTGGAATAAAATCATCATAAAGAGCTATAGTATTTAATAAATGATAATTTGCTCCATATTGCCTTGCATTATATGGTGGATCTAAATAAAGAATATCTCCAGAAATTTGGGTAATTAAGTCATTGCTATCTTGATTATAAATCTCAGTTTCAGCCGTACCAATATTAAATAAAGCTGGCTCTAAACGCATTTCTTTTAAGGCTGTTCTCTTTAGTTTTTTTAGATAAGCACCATAAACCGAAGCCGTATTAGCATGTTTATCTGCACTTTCTAGTAAAGAAGCAAGGCAAAAGAAAAATAACGCTTCTGAAATTTCCCTCTTTTCATAAAGAAATTGAATATTTTGTCTTATGCGATCAATTAGCTTTCCATTATATTCAGAAAAATAAAGCCTATTTGAAGAACCGTTTTCACTATACTCATTAAAAATAAACCTTCTATCTTCTTGAAGGATATTGTTTTCTAAGAAATCAAATAATGAAAAATAATCAAATTGTTGATTATTACCAATATAATTTTTAGCTAAGACATAGCTATAGTATTCTAAATCATTAGTAATTATTTTCTTTACTTGATTCTTTAATGAGTGAGAAATAATACTAGTTCCTGAGAATATTTCAGCAAATACTTTATCATCTAATCTTCCTACTGTCTCTTTGATGGTTGAAATAACAAAACTAGATAATTTATTCTTTGAGCCTATATAATTCACTAAGCATAATCATTTGTTAATAAAATAACAAATGCCTCAGTTTGATAAGCCTTTTCGCCTGTTGATTTATGTTTATATTTAAATTTTATTTTATAAGGATTCTCTAACTTATTTTCTTCAATCGCTTGTCTTATTTTTATAGGTTCGATATTTTCATCTAAATAAACAATAAACAAACGAGGCTCAGCACCAAATCTACCTTCATCTTGATAAGTATAGAGATATTCTGCTACTTTTTCAGGATATTGAATGGCAATATCTTTCCATTTCTCACCAAATTCTTTTTTAAATTCATTAGTTGGACTACGAGCAACTTTTTGGTCAAAACTTACACCATTAATAAAGAAATCTAATCCTCTTGAATGGTAAAGAGTAGGAATAACATTTTCATTATTTAAAAAAATTAATGTCTCCAGATAATCATTTCTTTCAGTATTAATTTCTTTAATTCTTCTATAACGAATTGCTGCGTCTTTAACTTTTTGATCTTTATTTGTTCGAGCTTCAGAAGATGAATTTATTTTTTGTACAAAGCTATCAAACTGGCCTTGAGAAAAAGGCCATTCAATGTTACCCAAGCCAAGCTGATTCCATTCTTGTAATAAAACTGCGATATTATTTTCGCCAGATAATCCTTTTTTATATTTATCTGTTTGCTTAAATAATTGACGAATAATTTGATACGCTTGTTGATAATCCCAATGTTCAACAATAAGATTATAAGCTTCTTTAGCATTTTTTACTTTTGTTTGAACCCCTAGTAAAGCCAAAAAATCCATTGCATTTTTTTGATTACCAAAAATTTTTTTAACTAACTCTTGGCTAATCATTCGCTTTATATCAACATTATTCATCATTTATCCTTAATTATTTTCAGATAATGCAGCTAATTGATCTGCCTGATATTCAGTAATAATCGGCTGAATTAATTCATCAATTTTACCATTCATCACTTCATCTAAACGGTAAACCGTTAAATTGATGCGGTGGTCGGTTACACGTCCTTGCGGGTAGTTGTAAGTACGGATCTTATCTGAACGGTCGCCCGAACCTAATAGGTTACGGCGGGTATCTGCCTGCTCTGCCGCTTGGCGTTCTTGTTCCACTTGCACGATACGAGAAGCAAGCACTGCCATCGCTTTTGCTTTATTTTTGTGTTGAGAACGCTCATCTTGGCACTCCACCACAATCCCTGTCGGAATATGGGTGATACGTACCGCAGAATCGGTGGTATTAACGTGCTGACCGCCCGCCCCTGATGAACGATAAGTATCAATACGTAAATCAGACGGGTTGATTTCCGGCATTTCACTTTCAGGTAATTCCGGCATTACCGCAACGGTACAAGCAGAGGTGTGAATACGACCTTGAGATTCGGTCTTTGGCACTCGTTGCACACGGTGTCCGCCTGACTCGAACTTAAGTTGTCCGTAAACACCTTCGCCACTGATTTTAACGATAATTTCTTTATATCCGCCTTGCTCACTTTCGCTTGCAGACATTTCTTCAATTCTCCAGCGTTTGCCTTCACAATAACGACTATACATACGGTATAAATCGCCGGCAAAGATACCTGCTTCATCACCGCCTGTTCCTGCACGAATTTCTAAGAATGCGTTGTATTCATCGTTCGGATCTTTCGGCAGTAATAGAATTTGCAAATGTTGCTCGAGGTTTTCAATTTCTGCTTTGTTTTCTGCAATTTCTTCCGCTGCCATATCTTTCATATCCGGATCATCAAGCAGTAATTGAGCTTCTTCAATATCGTTATTTAACTTTTTCCAGCGGTTAAATGTGCCGACCACTTCTTCTAATTGGGAATATTCTTTGGAATAAGCACGGAATTTTTCTTGATCGGAAATTACCGACGCATCGCCTAATAATGCCTGTAACTCTTCGTGGCGTTCACTTAAACTTTCTAATTTATTGATAATAGAATCTTTCATTTTTTAAAGCGTTCTCTTGTTCATTTTAATCATTCAAATAACGGTAGATTATAGCGGATTTTAAGCTAAAAATCTTGTTCTAAATTGCTTGGTTATCAAGCCAATTTTGCAACATTTTTTCACCGTATTCGGTAATAAAGGATTCTGGGTGAAACTGCACCCCAAAAATCGGCAAACTCTTGTGTTTAAATGCCATTAACACATTTTGTTCACATACTGCTGTTGCAACAAGCGGTGTATTTTCAAGGGAATTTTGCAAGATTCCCCAAGAGTGATAAAGCCCAACCTGAAATTGCTCTGGCAAGCCTTCAAACATTGAGTTTTGGGCAATTTGGGTTAAAGTGCGTTGTTGCCCGTGCCTCACATTCTCTAAATTGTAGAGTGTGCCACCAAAAAATTCGCATAAAGTTTGGTGCCCCAAACACACACCCAGAATTGATTTGTGCTGATAGTAACGCTCTAACATTGCAAAGGTTTGCGGGTAAGCTTTAGGTACATCAGGCCCAGGGGAAATTAAGATATGGCTAAATTCTTCAACTTCGTCTAGGTTAAGTTCTTCCACTAATACCACTTTAGCCGACACATTAATTTTGCGGAGTAAATCCACAAGATTGAATGTGAAAGAGTCGTGGTTGTCGATAATTAATAGTTTTTTGTTCATTTGCTTTATTTTTTGTTAAATCTCCCCAACCCCTCTTTGCTAAAGAGGGGCTTTGATCTCAAAAGATTAGTCAATTCATCTTTCTTCATTAAAAAATGAATAGCCAGAGACACTTAAATTTATCCCAATTAAGATCTCCCCTCTTTAGCAAAGAGGGGTAAGAGGAGATTTGCCCTTACTCTTCCAATAATTCTCTAGATACCATTTCTAGCTTTAATGTATCCACTTCATTTTCTATCATTTCCACCTCTGGCACAATTTGGCTTGCTTTGCTGGAAAGATGTTGGAAACGCTCCACTTTACCAAGTAAACCTTGGCGACCAACAAGTGAGGTAACTGTTTGATTATATTGATTATTTACCGTATTTAAAGTATTTCCTAATTTGGCTAAACGGTCTGCAACCATACACACTTGGTTATAAATTTCGCCCGCTTTTTCGCTGATTTCACGAGCTTCTGTATTACCTCGTTCAATTCGCCATAAATTCGCCACCGTACGTAAAATCGGCATTAACGTGGTGTGAGAAACTAAAATTACATTACGTTCATAACCAAAATTAAACAGTTGAGGGTCGTGTTTCATCGCCTCAATATAAGCCGGCTCAATCGGTACAAACATCAGCACAAAATCAGGGCTTTTTATGCCAAGTAGGGCACTGTAATTTTTCTTCGAAAGCCCCTCAATATGAGTGCGTAGCGATTTACAATGCTCATCTAAGGCTTGAGAAATTGCAAAATTATCTTCAGATCTGACCGCTTGATCGTAAGCAACTAAAGAGACTTTGCTATCAATAATCAAATGTTTTTGATCAGGCAAATGCACTACAAAATCGGGGGCGAAACGTTTCCCGTCCTCATCACGGAAACTTTCTTGAGCCACATAATGCTCCCCGGCTAAAAGCCCTGCCGATTGTAAGGCACTTTCCAGTTGAACCTCGCCCCAGTTACCTGCAACTTTATTGTTGCCCTTTAAAGCAGAAGTGAGGTTTTGTGCCTCTTCCGACATTGAAACACCAATTTGCAACACACGTTTAATTTCTGCCTCTAAATTTGCCGTGCCTTTTAAGGATTCGCTATGCACCTCATTCACTCGTTTTTGGAATCCTTCAATTTGCTCTTTAAAAGGCTTGAGTAACGCATCTAGCGAAGATTGATTGGTTTCGGCAAAGCGTTTGCTTTTTTCATCTAAAATTTGTTGAGCCAAATGCTGAAACTCTACATTAAGCTGTTGTTTTACTTCAATAAAATTACGTTGTTGAGCTTCAAAATTTGCCTGTTTTTCGGAAAGTGTAGTGCGAAGTTCGGTTAGCTCATTTTGCACTTCATTTAAACGAGCAAACAAGGTTTGATTTTCACGCTCTTTATGGGAAAGTGAACTCTGGCTAAATTGCAGTTGCTCTTCCAAACTCTCCGCTTTAGCCTGTGAAGAGCCGACTCGTTCTTTTAGCTCATTGATATAACGTTCTAATTCGTTTTCTTGCTGTTCGGCAAGTTCAATTTTCTGCTGAAAACGTTGTAGTTGACTATCTCGCTCACTCAAACGCTCGGCGGTAGATTCATATCGAGTTTGTTGCTGAATCGCCCATTGTTCAAGCTGATTTTTTTCTTGAGCTAAACTGTCATATTTTTGTTGAGTTTGGGCAAAATCTGCAGTGATTTTGTTGAGATCTTGCTGTAATTCAAAGGCATCTCGCTGATAACGAGATTTTAAAAAAAATAGATATATGCCGATTAACACACAAACGGCAAGGGCAATATAAAGCCAAATTTCTTCAATAATCATAATGTTCTACAAATTAAATACTGAGTATTTATACAATAGCATAAATTCAAAAATTTGATGAGGAATTTTTAAATACTCACTCGAAAATGTGATGAAGAATCACGAAAAACCGACTACACTAGCATCTCTTTTATAGTTAGTTTTAATAGAAATCATGCAGAATTTTATTCAAATAGCGAATAATTACGGCAAGCAAAAACGCCCATTTTTCTTTTTAATCGATTTTGAGCAACAAAAACCATTGATTTTCCCTGCGGAAAAAGCGGCTGCAAGCGGTCTTTTTTAGAGATTTTTTGCAAAAATAATGTGATAAAGCATCAAGAAAAAGCCTCAAAACGTTTTGAATTTAAAGCAAAAGCGATTGATTTTGCTCAATATCAACAAGGGTTTGAATTGGTTAAACAAGCCATTCAAGCAGGGAATAGTTATTTATTAAATTTAACTTATCCAACACAAATTGAAACCAATTATTCCTTAGCGGAAATTTTTGCGAGTAGCCAAGCAAAATATAAATGCTATTTGAAAGATCAGTTTGTCTGCTTTTCGCCAGAGTGTTTTATCAAAATTGAGCAGAATAAAATTTACTCTTACCCGATGAAAGGCACAATCAATGCCGATATTGAAAATGCTCAACAAAAGCTAATGGAGTCTGAAAAAGAGTTTGCTGAGCATAATACGATTGTAGATTTAATTCGCAACGATCTTGCTTTGGTTGCACAAAATATTCAGGTAACAAAATATCGCTATTTGGAAAAAGTGGAAACTCACAGAGGGGCGATTTTGCAGACAAGTTCCGAGATTTGTGGCGAATTAAACGAAAATTGGCAAGAAAATGTAGGATCATTATTAGCAAAACTTTTGCCGGCAGGTTCAATTAGTGGGGCTCCCAAAGTAAAAACCGTTGAAATCATTCAGCAAGCGGAAATTGACAAACGAGGCTATTATACGGGGATTTTCGGCTATTTTGACGGCGAAAGTTTAGACAGTGCCGTTGCCATTCGCTATATTGAACAAACCGAGAATGGCTTGCGTTTTCGTAGCGGTGGCGGTATTACCTCACAAAGCGTATTAGAAGAAGAATATAACGAAATTTTAGAGAAAGTATATGTGCCGATTTCCCCTCTTTGAAACTATTTCCGTGCTTGATGGACAGGTGCAAAATTTAAGCTATCATCAACAACGTTTTGAGCAAGCGGTAAAGGAATTTTTTGGTTGTAACCCCGCTTTTTGCTTAGCTGAAATTTTGATTATCCCAGCAGAATTTCAAACCGGAAAAGTACGTTGCCGAATTGATTATAATGCCACACAGTTTGAGGTTAAATTTTATCCTTATCAGCCCAAGCAAATTACTCAATTTCGATGTGTTGAAGTAAAAAATTGGGATTATCACTTAAAATTTAGCGATCGCAAGCGGTTCGATTTGTTCAATATTTTGCAAAATGAAGAAGTGATTATTATCAATAATGGAAACGTGAGCGATTGCTCAATCGGCAATTTGCTCTTTTTAAAACAGGGCGTTTGGTATAGCCCACAGGATTATTTGCTTAAAGGCACTCAACTCACTGCTTTAATTGATCAAAACAAAGTTATGCTAACCAAAATCAGAAAAGAAGATTTAAAGCAGTATGAAAGCATAATGATGATTAATGCGTTAAATCCCTTTGATGAAAAACGAGTTGTGTCCACATCAAATATTGATTTTTTCGATGCTTATCGAAAATACTAAAAAAGTACTTGCAACTGTATAAGTAAACACTATAATAATACACAGTTATTTTGAAGCAACAAGCGGTTGCTTTTTCATAAAATTTTACAAAGGATATCCTATGGCAGCGGACAAAAAAAATCAGAAGAACTCAGCAATAAAGCAAACTGATCCTGAACAAAAAGAGAAAGCTCTCGCAGCAGCATTAGCTCAAATTGAAAAGCAATTTGGCAAAGGCTCAATTATGCGTTTAGGCGATACTCAAACGCTAGATATTGAAGCTGTTTCAACAGGTTCTTTAGGTTTAGATGCCGCATTAGGTATTGGTGGCTTACCAATGGGCCGTATTGTTGAAATTTATGGGCCTGAATCTTCTGGTAAAACAACTTTAACACTATCTGTCATTGCTGAAGCACAGAAAACTGGAAAAACCTGTGCTTTTATTGATGCAGAACACGCATTAGATCCTGTATATGCCCGTAAATTAGGTGTAGATACTGATGCTTTATTAATTTCACAGCCCGATAATGGCGAACAAGCATTAGAAATTTGTGATGCTTTAGTGCGTTCTGGTGCGGTAGATGTCATTATTGTGGACTCGGTTGCGGCATTAACACCAAAAGCAGAAATTGAAGGCGATATGGGTGATTCTCATATGGGTTTACAAGCACGTTTAATGTCACAAGCTCTACGTAAATTAACAGCAAACATCAAAACAACAAACTGTTTGGTCGTATTTATCAACCAAATCCGTATGAAAATCGGCGTAATGTTTGGTAATCCAGAAACGACTACAGGCGGTAATGCACTTAAATTCTATGCTTCTGTACGTTTAGATATTCGTCGTAGTGGTGTCGTAAAAGATGGCGATGAAGTTATTGGCAGTGAAACTAAAGTTAAAATTGTTAAAAACAAAGTTGCTCCGCCATTCCGTGAAGTACAATTTGATATTATGTACGGTGAAGGCATAGCTCGTATGAATGAACTATTAATTCTTGCAGAATCGAATGGTTTTATTAGTAAAGCAGGAGCTTGGTTCTCATATAACGGCGATAAAATCGGACAAGGTAAAAACAATGCGATTAAGTGGTTAAAAGAACATCCTGAAGTCGCAGATAAAATTGAGCAAGATATTCGAGAGCTATTAATCAAAGCTCCAGATACAACTCTAGCTAATGCAAATTCTAAAGCAAAAGATAGCAAAGAGGCTACAGAAGATACTGATAACGAAGAATTATAATAAATGAAGTAAATGCGATTTCTGCAAAAGTAGAAATCGCATTTTTATTAGACTTAATGAAAATAAAATGAGTGAATATAAAAAAACAAATAAATATACTGCGGTCAATTATCTACTATATTTACTTTCCAAAAGAGATTATAGTGAGCAAGAGTTGCGACGTAAACTCAACCAAAAAGAATACACCGATGAGGAAATTGAACAAGCAATAGAAAAAGCCCAGGCAAATAATTGGCAAAGCGATGAACGATTTTGTACCGCTTTTATTCGCTACCGATCATTACAAGGGATCGGGCCAAAACGCTTAAAACAAGAATTAAAACTTAAAGGCATTAAAGATTGGCTTATCTCGCAAGAACTAGAAAATGCAGAAGTTGATTGGTTTGAATTAGCCGAACAAGTGTTTGAAAAAAAGCGACCTATGCAATGGGATATTAAAGCTAAGCAAAAAATGTGGCGTTTTATGCTTAGTCGTGGGTTTAGCAATGATCATTTTAGCCACTTAATGGATATTGATTACAATGACTACGAATAAAATTACTTTTTTCAGCCGCTTTGAAGCAGATATTTTAAGCGGTAAAAAAACAATTACAATTAGAGATAAATCGGAATCCTATTTCCAACCAAATCAAGAGCTAGATGTATTTACTAATGAAACGGGGAGATTTTTTGCTCGCATTAAAGTGATCTCGGTTACACCTATTCAATATAATGGATTAAATGAGCAACACGCTATGCAAGAAAATATGACCTTAACCGAATTAAAAAATGTTATTCGAGAAATCTACCCAAATGATGATTCATTTTTTGTTATTCAGTTTCAGTTAATCTAAGTTTTAAATGCAGAAAATATGTCTCTTTTCAAATCAACTAAACAATCTGAAATTTGCCCAGAATGTGGCTCTGTTTTGCAATTAAAACAAGGAAAAAACGGGCTGTTTTTAGGTTGTTCCTCATACCCTGATTGCAATTATATTAAGCCTCTGCACCAAACCAGCCATATTATTAAAGAACTAGATGAGCTTTGCTCCGAATGTGGCCATAAGCTACAATTAAAACAAGGGCATTACGGTATTTTTATTGGTTGCAGTAACTACCCTAAATGCCATTTCATTGTGAATGAAGAAGGTGTTGTTGAAGAAGAATTCGATTGTCCTGAGTGCAAAACGCATAAATTAGTTGCAAGAAAAGGACGTTCGGGAAAAACATTCTATGGCTGCTCTGGCTTTCCTGAGTGTAAATTTACTCTAGCAACAAAACCAATAAAATTTAAATGTAGTGAATGTGATTGTGAACTTGCCACAATAAAAAAACTTCGTGGTAAGAAAGTGTATATTTGTGCCAATAAACATTGCCAGCATCAAACTGAAATACAAGAAAATTAAATATGAATAATTTATTAGAAATTGTTGAGAAGTTAAAACAAGAAGAAGTTATTGCTTACCCAACTGAAGCTGTTTTTGGATTGGGGTGTAATCCACAAAGTGAAAAAGCAGTAAAAAAACTCTTAGCATTAAAACAACGCCCAGAAGAGAAAGGACTCATTCTGATTGCCTCAGATTTAAAATATTTATTACCTTACATTGATGAAAGCCAAATGAATGAACAGGCCTGGCAAAAATTAGCTTTCGTTGGCGAACAAGCAATAACTTGGATTGTACCTGTAAAAAAAGAGGTTCCCTCTTATCTAACTGGCACATTCAATACCATCGCAGTACGCTTATGCCATTTATCTGCTATCACTCAACTATGTGAAGCAACGGGCTTTGCATTAACCTCAACAAGTGCAAATTTAAGTGGTTTTCCTCCGTGCCGAACTGCAAAAGAAGTTAAAACCCAATTTGGGAAGAATTTTCCTGTGCTAAATGCAGAAACCTTTGGCAGACAAAACCCTTCTGAAATTCGAGATATTTTCACACAACAAATTTTTAGACAAGGATAATAATGAAGAATAAATACGCAGTTTGGGGCAATCCGATTGCTCAAAGTAAATCTCCTCGAATTCATCAACTATTTGCTCAACAAACAAAAAAAGAGATTGAATATGTTGCAAAATTAGGTGATGAAACTGAATTTGAACAGCAATTAAAAGATTTTTTTGCTAAAGGGGCAAAAGGTTGCAATATTACAGCACCTTTTAAAGAGAGAGCGTTTCAATTAGCAGATGAATATAGCGAAGCTTGTCTATTAGCCAAAGCGTGTAATACCTTAAAACGCTTAGAAGATGGGCGTTTATATGCAGATAATACTGATGGTGTAGGGCTTGCAGCCGATCTAGAGCGTTTAGGATGGCTTAATAGTGGGCAGAAAACCTTAATTCTAGGTGCTGGTGGTGCAACTAAAGGTGTTTTATTACCGCTTCTTAAAGCTGGGTTGGATATTACACTGTATAATCGAACTGTTGAGAAAGCGGTCGTTTTAGCCGAAAAATTTGCAAATTATGGCAAAATTCAGACTGCTTGTGTTGAAGAACTAGAAAATCAAAAATTTGATTTAATTATTAATGCTACATCATTGGGGTTACAAGGACACTATGTTGCACTTCCAGCTAATTTATTAGCTTCTGCCAAAGTTTATGATATGCAATATGCTGTGAGTATGAAAACACCTTTCCTTAATTATGCAAAGGAATGCGGTGCGATGAAATGCCAAGATGGCTTAGGAATGCTAGTAGGACAAGCGGCTTTTGCTTTTAATTTATGGGAAGAAAAATTTCCAGATATTGAAAAAGTATTAATTCAATTACAAACAGAAATGCAGCCCCCAAAATAAGCGATGGTAACTTATTATTTTATAAACAAAAAATGCTAATTTTTTAGCAAAATGTCGAATATCTATACAAGCAAACTAAAAAAGTCGATTTTTTTAAAAAAGTATTTGACGAAAAGCCTTAAAATCAGCATAATGCACACCGTTGGCCGATATGGTGAACGCAAATGGCTACATAGCTCAGCTGGTTAGAGCACAACACTCATAATGTTGGGGTCGCAAGTTCGAATCTCGCTGTAGCCACCATTGCGGGACTGGCGAAATTGGTAGACGCACCAGATTTAGGTTCTGGCGCCGCGAGGTGTGTGGGTTCAAGTCCCTCGTCCCGCACCATTATCGATTAACTAAAAATTAGTGTTGGGGTATCGCCAAGCGGTAAGGCACCGGGTTTTGATCTCGGCATTCCTAGGTTCGAATCCTAGTACCCCAGCCACTTAATTTCAAATAATCAAATCTTAATTAAGCTAACGTAAGTTAGTTTTTTTCTTTTGGGGTATCGCCAAGCGGTAAGGCACCGGGTTTTGATCTCGGCATCCCTAGGTTCGAATCCTAGTACCCCAGCCATTTCTCTATCATTATTTAGAATTACTTTAAATTACTATAAATAAATATTAGCTCTTCATTGTTATTAATCTAATCTCTACTATTTATATTTTGCTTTTTCGGCATAAAAATAATGATGAAAGATAGGCATATAGGGCAAAATAAAAGGGCTAAGTTTTTAACTTAACCCTTTATAAAGTATATTAGCTTACTATGCTGAGGTAGCAAGCTGTTTCTTTTCAATACGTAAGCGATAGCGTTTATCCATCATACAGAGTAAACCGCCAAGAGCCATAAATACACCACCAATCCAAATCCAGCGAATAAATGGTTTGTAATATAAGCGAACTGCCCAAGAGTTATCTTCTAACTTTTCACCTAATGCAGCATACAGATCTCTCGTGAATCCCCAATCAATCGCCGCTTCAGTCATACCCATTTTACTTACCGTATAAAAACGTTTTTCTGCATTAAGGGTAGCTTCATATTTACCATTGCGGGTAATTTCAAGTTCTGCTGTGCCACCTTGATAATTTGCACCATCACTAATTCGAATTCCCTTGAATTCAAATTCATAATCTAGAATTTGTGCTTTATCACCAACATTCATACGTACATCACGCTCAATGCTGAAGTTTTGGCTAAATGCAATACCAAACACTGTCATCGCTACACCTAAATGAGCTAGTACCATTCCCCAATGCGAACGAGAAAGTTTGAAAATTCCTGTAAAGAATGAATGGCGATGTGTAGCACGTTGATGTAACTCATATAAACTCAGTAGCACAATAAAAACAGCCATCATTGTACCAAGCACAACACTTACGGTAATCGTATTACGGAATAAGTAAGGCAAGCCAAAGCCTAATATAGCCATTAAAATACTTGCTATTATAACAGGCTTACGGATGGCAGATACTTGGTCACGACGCCATTTTACTAAAGGCCCAATTCCTAGAACAAATGAAAACGGTACCATTAAAATTAAGAACATCTGGTCAAAGAATGGTGCACCGATAGAAATAGTACCTAAGCCAATCTGTTTATGCACAAGTGGTAATAATGTGCCTAAAAAGACCACCGATAAAAATGCCATTAACAAAATATTGTTAATCAGTAACATCGATTCTCTTGAGTAACGCTCGTAATTATCTAAGCTTTTAATTTCGGAGCCTTTAAATGCATAAAGCAGTAAAGAACCACCGACTACAATCACTAAATAGGCTAAGATATATAAACCTCGAGTTGGGTCAGAGGCAAAAGCATGTACCGAGACTAAAATACCTGAACGTACTAAGAAGGTTCCCACTAAACAGAGTGAGAAGGCCAAAATAGCTAATAATACCGTCCACGCTTTAAAAGTACCTCTTTTTTCAGTTACGGCTAAAGAGTGAATAAGTGCTGTTCCGGCTATCCAAGGCATTAGCGAGGCATTTTCAACTGGGTCCCAGAACCACCAGCCTCCCCAGCCTAATTCATAATATGCCCACCAAGAACCAAGTACGATACCTAAGGTTAAAAATACCCAAGCCGCCATTGTCCAAGGGCGAGACCATCTTGCCCAAGCGGTATCTAATCGTCCAGTCATTAACGAAGCAATCGCAAAGGCAAAGGCGACAGAAAAGCCAACATAGCCCATATAAAGCAATGGAGGGTGGAAAATCAAACCGATATCTTGCAACATTGGGTTTAATTCTCTACCATCAACAGGGAAATTAGGGAAAGTTCGGTCAAATGGGTTTGAGGTAAATATTACAAACACCAAAAAGCCAATACTGATTAATCCCATTAGTCCAAGTACACGGGCAACCGCATCTTCTGGCATTTTACGTGTAAATGCCGCCACGCCAACAGACCAAAGTGATAATAACCAAACCCATAATAGTAACGAGCCTTCGTGAGCCCCCCAAACTGCCGATAAACGATAATGTATCGGTAATTTGGTATTGGAATTATTTACCACATACTGAACCGTGAAATCATTAACAGCAAATAAATAAAAAAGCGTTCCGAAAGAAACCGTTAAAGACAAAAACATCGCCCAAGTCATTGGACGAGCTAATGCCATTAAGGTATGGTTTTGTTTCTCTGCTCCCCAAATTGGTAAAATCGCCAATAAGATTGAGATAGCAAGCGATAACGCCAATGCATAATTGCCTAATTCTGCAATCATTTAGCTTCCCCTTGCATATTTAATTGTCGAGCTTCTTCTCTCATTTTACGATCAGTTTCAGATTCGCCTTTTAAATCTTGTTCTGATACACCTGATTTACTATGCTGCTCTTTTAATTTTTCACCTAACTCAGGTGGCATATAGTTTTCATCGTGTTTTGCTAATACTTCTGTTGCTTGTAAACGAGTTGGCTCAATCAAGATTCCTTGTGCCACAATACCTTGCCCTTCACGGAATAGGTCGGGCAAAATACCTTCATACTCTACGGTAATTGAAGGACCAACATCGTTTAAATCAAATACGACTTTTAAGGTTTTATCATCACGTTTAACTGTGTCTTCTACAACCATTCCACCTACTCGGATCCTCTGCCCTACTTCAGGTTTTTTGGTTGGATCATCATTTTTTCCATTCACAATTTCTGATGGTGTATAGAAAAGGTCGATATTTTGGCTTAACGCATAAAGCGTTAAACCTGCTGCTACAGAGAGACCAAACAATACCGAAAGTACCACTTTCAGCCTTGATTTTCGTCTTGGATTCATCGTAATCACCCTCAAAAAGAAAATGCTAATCGCATAAAAATAAAGTAGTAATGCTTAAGAATAGCAAAAAACCGCAAAACATTCCTCATATTCCAAGAAAGTTTTGCGATTGCTCAAATCAAATACCTAAAATTAGGTAATCAAAATAATATGTAAAAATAAAGCTCATTTTAACCGCTTGTTGATGCTTGCTTCTTTAACCTTTCTTCTCTTACTGCATCTTTTTTCGCTTGGCTCAAAATTGCTTTTTGCTCACGACGGCTTAGCCAAATAAGTATGCCCATTGCAAGAAAGGTTACACCATATGAAAGCCATACATAAAAGCCATAGCCCCCCATATCAAAAAATGCACTGATTGATTCAAATTGAAATGTCATATTCTGCTCCTACGCTTAAGCTGCTTTCGCTAGCTGTTTTACCCACGGGCGATTACGTTCATCTTTTAATAATGCTATACGATAACGCCAAATACTAAACCAAGCAGTAAAAATTAGGCTACCGAAAATCGCTAGTAATAGCGGGATTAACATTTCAACCGCCATCGAAGGTTTGTCAAATTTAGTAATAGTTGCCCCTTGGTGTAAGGTATTCCACCATTCAACCGAGAAGTGAATAATCGGAAGATTAATTACCCCAACCACTGCCAATACACCAGCAGCTTTCGCCCCTGTTTGCCTATCTTGGAAAGCGGAATAAAGAGCCATTACCCCGATATAAAGGAAGAAAAGCACAAGGGCAGAAGTAAGACGTGCGTCCCACACCCACCAAGTTCCCCACATTGGTTTGCCCCAAATAGCCCCTGTCGCCAAAGAAATAAAAGCGAAAACCAACCCGATTGGTGCCATTGAAATCATCGCTAAATTGGCTTGGCGAATTTGCCAAACTAATGCGACTAATCCAGCAACCGCCATTGAGCCATAAACACCCATAGACCAAATCGCCGCTGGTACGTGAATAAAGATAATACGGTAGCTATCGCCTTGTTGGTAATCTTTAGGTGCAAATGCAAGCCCCCAAACAAATGCGGTTGCAAGCATAATCAAACTTAACCAACCTAAAAACGGTTGGGCTTTCCCTAGCAAATGATACTGCGTTTCAGATTTTGCATAGGGATGTAACCATTTCCACATAGAAAAACTCCATCATAAATTGAAATGTTATTATAAAAAATCTAGTTCAAACTAATTCTTAACGCACCTGCAATCGCAAAAGGCGAAAATGTTAGGGTAATCGCTAAAATCGCCCCGATAATCGCAAGCTGCCCCGAATAGCCAATATTTAACACCGCCGCTTCAAGCACCGCTGCTGCAAAAATTAAAACCGGTAAAAAGAGCGGTAAAATCAATAAACTTAACAGTGTACCACCTTTACGTAACCCTACGGTTAAAGCAACACCTATCGCCCCTAAGCAGCTTAAAATTGGTGTGCCAAGCAATAAGGTCAGCACTAATGCCCACCAAACGTGAGTTTCTAACGATAATAAAATTGCGGCAATCGGAGAAAGTAAAATCAGTGGTAAGCCCGTTAGCAACCAGTGAGCAATTACTTTCGCTAATGCCACCTGTGGTAAACCAAGCGGTAATAGCATTAACTGTTCAAGCGAACCATCTAAGTAATCATCTCTAAACAGACGTTCGAATGAAAGTAAAGCGGAAAGTAATGCCGCCACCCAGGCAACACCGCCTGCGATTTTGCCTAATAGTTCCGGATTTGGCCCCATTAAGATCGGGAATATGGTAATAACCATCAAAAAAAACCATAACGGATTTAAAATTTCCGACGGCTTACGAAAGGCGATGGTTAATTCACGCTGAATAATAGTCAATAAAATCATACTTTAAACTGATCTAACGAAATAATACGCACTTTATCACTTTCTGCGGTTTGGTGGCTGGTAAAAATAACTAAGCCACCTTTTTCACAATGTTGTTCAATATGAGCAATAAGATCTGCCACCCCTTTTTTATCAATGGCAGTAAAAGGCTCATCTAAGATCCAAAGTTTCGCTTGGGTAAGCCACAATTTAGCCAATGCTACACGACGTTGTTGCCCTGCAGATAAGTGCGAGCAGGGCAAATCTTCTCGCCCTATCAGCGAGACTTTTTCTAACGCTGCCCAAAGTGCTTCATCATCTTGCGGAAGTTGCTGAATTTTTTGGAAAAAACGTAAATTTTCCCAAGGCGTCAATTCGGGTTTTACACCTGAATGATGTCCTAAATAAAATAGCTCAGCATAGTATTGTTCCCGTTGCTTTTGAATAGGAATAGCATTCCATAGCACTTCGCCTTCAGCCGCCAATGAAAGCCCGGCTAAAATACGTAACAGGCTTGTTTTCCCAATACCGTTATGCCCTTCAATCTGTACCCAATCGCCACTTTCAACTGTTAAATTGCACCCTTCAAATAAACGAGTTTCGCCCCGTTCACAGGCAATATTATTTAATTTAAGTTGATATTGATTTATTTGGTTCATTATAAAAAATAGGTAAAGAATTTTAACTGAAGTGTAACATAAGAGACTCTATTCACGTAGTAAATAAATTACTCCTTTAGAGGTAACAAGCGGTTAGATTTCTAAAAAGTTTTGCAAATTTTGATAAGAATCAAACCCCTTGTTTACAAAAAAGCGTTTCTTTAACGAAAGGAATAGTTAGTTTACGCTGAGCCTGAAGCGATGCATGATCTAATTTATCTAAAAAATAAGAGAGATCTTGCAAGTCTGTACCTAATTTTTTAAGTAAAAATTGTGCAACTTCATCGGGCAACTCAATTCCTTTTTGGTGAGCATTTTGTTGCAAGATATAGCATTTTTGTTCATCGGTTAAATCTGAAAGCTGATAGACTTCGCCCCAGGTTAAGCGAGAACGTAAATCGGGTAAATTAATTTTTAGTTGGTGAGGTGGACAATCTGCACTGATTAAAAGTAAGGTTTTACGCTGTTCATTAAACAAACTTTGCTGTTCACGAATCTGATTAAACAAGTTAAAAATCGCTAATTCCCATTCATCGTTTCCAGCAATGGCTTGAATATCATCTAAACAAATGACATTTAGTAGCTCTGCATTATCCAATACTAGAGGCGAAAAATAATTGGCTTTTGTTAGTGGAATATAACTTGAAGTCAGTTGATTTAGTAGAAAGTAATTACTTACTGCTTTTAATAAATGGCTTTTGCCACTACTTTTCCCCCCCCAAATATAGAAAAACGGCTGTTGGACATCCGTAAAATTCCGCTTGAGAGACTCAAGTAGCACTTCACTATTTTCTGCATAAAAGTTATCAAACGTCTCTTCATCAATTTGATGAATGGGTAGAGGTAATTGCAAAAACATTCCTTAAATAAGCAACTAGAAACATTTCAAGGATAACGGAAAAGCATTGTTTTGAGAAGTAGAAAATAAGAGATGAATTATTATCTAATCGCAGACGATTAAATTTTAACTATTTTTGTAAAATTGAATGAAGTCTAACCTCTTTTGTTAAAAAAAGATTGCAGTTCGCTCAAAAAATTGTATATTCAAAACTTCATACTAAAAAATAGTCATAAACTATAAATAAAAACTGTAAATACAAACCTAAAGGAGTGAATATGAAACACCTCACCAAACTATCGCTAATTACTTTAGCTTTAGCGTCAACAACTGCATTAGCAGCACCAAAAACATTTGTTTATTGTATGGAAGCCTCGCCTTCTTTCTTTAATCCACAATTAGGGACAGACGGTGCAACCTTAGATGCATCAGGGCAAGCAATTTTTAATCGTTTAACCGATTTCAAACCAGGCACAACCGATGTTATCCCAAGCCTTGCTGAAAAATGGGAAGTTTCTGAAGATGGTAAAACTTATGTATTCCATCTACGTAAAGGTGTTAAATTCCACTCAAATAAAGAGTTTAAACCAACACGTGATTTTAATGCAGATGACGTTTTATTCTCTTTTAACCGCCAATTAGATGCAAACCACCCGTATCACAAAGTTTCAGGCGGAAACTATGAATACTTTATCGGTATGGATATGCAAAATATCATCGATAAAGTTGAAAAAGTAGATGATTACACTGTTAAAATTAGCTTAAAAGTTCCTAACGCACCGTTTTTAGCAAACCTTGCGATGGACTTTGCCTCTATTTTATCTGCAGAATATGCAGACAAAATGTTAGCCGCTAAAACACCTGAGAAATTAGATAGTGCCCCTGTTGGTACTGGCCCATTTGAATTTGTAAGCTACCAAAAAGATTCTGCAATTCGTTACAAAGCATTTGAACAATACTGGCAAGGTAAAGCAGCTATCGATCGCTTAGTATTTGCGATCACTCCAGATGCTTCAGTGCGTATCGCAAAATTACAGAAAAATGAGTGCCAAGCAGCACCTTATCCAAACCCAGCTGATTTAGAAGCATTGAAAAAAGATAGCAACATTACCTTAATGACTAAGCCAGGTTTAAATGTGGGCTACCTAAACTTCAACGTACAAAAAGCACCTTTTGATAATGTTAAAGTTCGCCAAGCATTAAGCTATGCAATTAATAAAGATGCGATTGTTGAATCGGTATATCAAGGTTCTGGCGAAAAAGCGAAAAACCCAATTCCACCAACAATGTGGAGCTATAACGATGATATTCAAGACTATGACTATAATCCAGAAAAAGCAAAAGCATTATTAGCGGAAGCTGGTTTTGCAAACGGTTTTGAAACAGATTTATGGGCAATGCCGGTTTCTCGTCCATACAACCCAAATGCTCGCCGTATGGCAGAACTTATCCAAGAAGATTGGAAAAAAGTGGGTGTTAATGCCAAAATCGTAAGTTACGAGTGGGGTGAATACTTAAAACGTATGCGTAATGGTGATCACCAAACCGGTATGATGGGTTGGACTGGCGATAATGGTGACCCAGATAACTTCTTAAATACCTTATTAAGCTGTTCTTCTGTTGAGCAAGGTTCTAACTATGCAAAATTCTGTCATAAAGAGTTTGATCAATTAGTTGTTGAAGCTTCTCGTGAAATCGATCACGAAAAACGTACTGAGCTTTATAAAAAAGCACAAGTGGTATTTAAAGAGCAAGCTCCTTGGGTAACTATTGCTCACTCAACAACCTATTTCCCTGTTAGAAAAGAAGTAACAGGTTATAACGTAAGTCCGTTTGGTTTACACAATTTCTACGGTGTAGATCTTACCACTAAATAATTTTAGGTAGGTCGGGCAGCTTTGCCCGACATTTATTTTTCTACCTCTTTACAAGCGGTTATTTTTGTGAAAAATTTTGCAATTTACCGCTAATGTTTGCAAATTAAAGATTACCTATGTTTCAATTTATTCTTAAACGTTTATTAATGGTTATCCCAACTTTTATTGCGATAACCTTAATTACTTTTGCCCTTGTGCATTTAATCCCCGGAGACCCGATTGAGATCCGTATGGGAGAACGTGGGGTCGATCCTGCCGTTCACGCACAAATGATGGCACAACTTGGGTTAGATCTCCCCTTACCTGAACAATATTTCAATTATATTAAAGGTGTATTACAAGGTGATTTAGGAAACTCATTCCGTAATAATGAGCCTGTTTTAAAAGAGTTTTTTACGCTATTCCCTGCAACGGTTGAATTGGCTTTCTTCGCATTATTATGGTCTTTAATTTTCGGGATCTTCTTAGGTGTGGTGGCTGCCGTTAAAAAAGAGTCTTGGATTTCACATACTGTAACCACGCTTTCTTTAACAGGCTACTCAATGCCAATTTTCTGGTGGGGCTTAATCTTAATTATTTATGCCTCCACTCCACTAGGATTACCTGCTTCAGGACGTTTACCGTCTGAATATTGGATTGAGGCAGAAACCGGCTTTATGCTCATTGATACTTGGAACTCTGATGAGCCAGGTGCATTTTTAGCTGCTATTAAATCCTTAATCTTACCTTCTATTGTATTAGGGACTATTCCGCTTGCGGTCATTACTCGTATGACCCGTTCTTCGATGTTAGAAGTATTAGGCGAAGATTATATCCGCACCGCCAAAGCAAAAGGACTAAACACTAACCGTATCGTGATTGTACACGCTCTGCGTAATGCATTAATTCCAGTGGTAACAGTTGTTGGTTTAATTGTGGGGCAACTACTTTCTGGTGCGGTATTAACTGAGAACATCTTCTCTTGGCCGGGAATTGGTAAGTGGATTATCGATGCGATTAATGCTCGTGACTACCCTGTGCTACAAGGTTCAGTGCTTATTATTGCTACCATCATTATTTTAGTTAATTTAGCAGTAGATTTAATCTACGGCATAGTAAACCCAAGAATTCGTCATTCTTAACATAACAAGCGGTCAGATTTTAGAAAAATTTTACAAAAATATGACCGCTTGTTTAAGATGGCTTTTGGGCTATTTTTATTTGGAGTGCCTAGTGTCTTTAACAACGTCTTCAACAACATTATCTGCACCTAAGCCTAAAACACCGCTACAGGAGTTTTGGTATTATTTCTGTCAAAACAGAGGTGCATTAATCGGCTTAGCATTTATTGCGGTCGTCTTTTTTGCGTGCGTCTTTGCACAATGGGTTGCCCCGTTTGATCCTATTGAACAGAATCGTAATGCCTTATTACTTCCACCAGTATGGGCTGAAGGTGGCAATTCTACTCATCTATTAGGTACAGATGATATCGGGCGAGATATTCTTTCTCGTATTATTTACGGGGCAAGATTATCGGTCTTTATCGGTTTGATTATCGTGTTACTTTCGTGCGTGTTCGGCGTTATTCTTGGCTTAATTGCCGGTTACTATGGTGGTCTGGTCGATATCGTAATTATGCGATTTGTCGATATTATGCTAGCTATCCCAAGCCTACTTTTAACCATTGGTGTTGTAACTATTCTTGGTCCATCGCTAATGAATGCAGCCATTGCAATTGCTGCGGTTTCGATTCCAAGCTATGTACGTTTAACTCGTGCCTCAGTCTTAAGTGAAAAAAACCGTGATTATGTAACCGCTTCTCGTGTTGCAGGTGCTGGTGTATTCCGTTTAATGTTTGTGGTAATTTTGCCTAACTGCTTGGCTCCGCTTATCGTACAAATGACAATGGGAATCTCAAATGCAATTCTTGAACTTGCCGCCCTAGGCTTCTTAGGCATTGGTGCTCAACCACCAACACCGGAGCTTGGCACAATGCTTGCCGAATCTCGTGGCTTTATGCAATCGGCAAACTGGCTTGTAACCATTCCGGGGCTTGCGATTTTATCGTTAGTATTAGCCTTTAACTTAATGGGTGATGGCTTACGTGATGCCCTCGATCCAAAACTAAAACAATAAGGAGAGTAAACAATGGCATTATTAACTGTTGATCAACTTTCCGTGCATTTTGGTGATGAAAAAACGCCATTTAAAGCGGTTGATCGAGTCAGCTATGAAATCAACGAAGGCGAAGTGTTAGGTATTGTGGGAGAATCCGGCTCAGGTAAATCGGTCAGCTCGTTGGCAATTATGGGCTTAATTGACTTCCCCGGTCGAGTAATGGCAGAAAATCTGCAATTTAACGGCAATGATTTATTGGCATTAAAACCGAAAGAAAAACAGAAAATTGTTGGGGCGGACGTTTCAATGATTTTCCAAGATGCAATGACCAGCCTTAACCCGAGCTATACCGTCGGTTTCCAAATTATGGAAGCCTTAAAGGTGCATCAAGGCGGTTCACGTGCCAGCCGCAAAGCCAGAGCAATTGAGCTATTAACAATGGTGGGGATTCCTGATCCGGAGTCTCGTTTAGAGGTTTATCCGCATCAGCTTTCTGGTGGAATGAGCCAGCGTGTAATGATCGCAATGGCGATTGCCTGCAACCCGAAATTATTGATTGCCGACGAACCAACCACGGCATTAGATGTAACTATTCAAGCCCAAATTATCGACTTATTGCTTGAATTGCAACGCAAAGAAAATATGGCGTTGATTCTGATCACTCACGATTTAGCATTAGTAGCAGAATCAGCTCATCGCATTATCGTAATGTATGCAGGGCAAGTTGTTGAAGAAGGTAAAGCAGGAGATATTTTCAGTTCGCCATTACACCCTTATACTCAAGCTTTACTGAAAGCGTTACCGGAATTTGCCGAAGGGAAATCCCGCTTACAATCGCTACCGGGTGTGGTGCCGGGTAAATATGACCGCCCGCAAGGTTGCTTGCTTAACCCACGTTGTCCGTATGCAACCGACAAATGTCGTGAAGTTGAGCCAGAATTACGTCAATTAAATGGTCGCCAAGTGAAGTGTCACTCACCATTAAATTTAACTGGCGAACCTATCCCTTTTGAACAACATCTGAGAGGTTAAAATGAGCGATTTGCAAAAAAACAGTGGAAACGTACCGCTTCTCGATGCGATTAACTTAAAAAAATACTACCCTGTTAAAAAGGGAATGTTTGCCAAACCGAAAACAGTAAAAGCGGTTGATGGTGTATCATTCAAGCTCGAACGTGGCAAAACCTTAGCCATTGTAGGCGAATCCGGTTGTGGTAAATCAACGTTAGGGCGAATGCTCACAATGATTGAAAGCCCAACAGAAGGGGAATTATTCTACAACGGGCAGAATTTCTTAGTTGATGATAAAGAAACCACCCAATTACGTCGTAAGAAAATTCAAATTGTTTTCCAAAATCCTTACAGTTCACTTAACCCTCGTAAAAAGGTGGGCACTATTTTGGAAGAGCCTTTGCTGATCAACACTGATTTATCGGCAAAAGAACGTAAAGCCCGTGTATTAGAAATGATGGCGAAAGTCGGTTTAAAACCTGAATTTTATGACCGCTATCCACATATGTTCTCAGGCGGACAACGTCAGCGTATTGCGATTGCTCGTGGTTTAATGTTGCAACCTGATATAGTGGTTGCCGATGAACCTGTTTCGGCTTTAGACGTTTCGGTACGAGCTCAAGTGCTAAACTTAATGATGGATTTACAAGAAGAAATGGGGCTTTCTTATGTTTTCATTTCGCACGATTTATCTGTTGTTGAGCACATTGCCGATGAAGTAATGGTTATGTATTTAGGTCGCTGTGTGGAACAAGGGGATACGAAGACGATTTTTAATAATCCTCGCCACCCTTACACTCAAGCATTGCTTTCCGCAACACCACGCTTAAATCCAGAGCAACGTCGTGAGCGAATCAAGCTAAAAGGCGAACTACCAAGCCCATTGAATCCGCCGAAAGGTTGTGCATTCAACGCACGTTGTCGTTTTGCTACCGATTTATGCCGAGTGAGCCAGCCAGAACTTAAAACGTATGCTGATGGTGCTCGTATAGCGTGTTTTGTGGTAGAAGAAAATACTCAAGCGGAAACAACATAATTGATAAAAAGGCTAAACCTAATAAATTTTGGTTTAGCCTTTTTAATAGCTTGCAATTACATCATTGTCGAACGACTTTTATTTAAAATTTTTGTCAGTAAATTTTCTGCCGATTGTTCTAATTGTGATCCCAAACGTTGAGTGAGTTTTTTCTTCTCTTTATACTTCAATTCTATGACCTCTTTTTCCTCAATTGCTTTTAAGATTAGATCGTCACTAGTTGAAATTTCATCGACCAAATTTAACTGAATTGCCTGCTGACCAAACCAATGCTCACCTGTCGCTACTTTTTCAATATCTAATTGTGGGCGGTGTTTTGCAACAAATTGCTTAAATAAAGAGTGAGTTTCTTCTAATTCCTGTTGGAATTTTTGTTTGCCTTTTTCGGTATTTTCGCCCACTAGAGTTACAGTTCGTTTATATTCGCCTGCTGTCATTACATCAACATCAATATCGTGTTTTTTCAGTAAACGGTGGATATTCGGCACCTGAGCCACTACCCCAACTGAGCCGATTACCGCAAAAGGAGCGGAGACAATTTTATTTGCCACACAAGCCATCATATAGCCACCACTTGCCGCAACTTTATCAACCGCCGCCGTTAAGGGAATATTGCGATCACGTAAACGCTGAAGTTGAGAAGCGGCCAAACCATAGCCGTGAACAACGCCGCCTGGGCTTTCCAGCTTTAATAAAACCTCATCTTTTTCTGGGTTCGCCAAACTTAATACCGCATCAATCTCTTTGCGTAAACCGCTTACGCTATGAGCCATCATATCGCCGTTAAAATCTAGCACAAATAAGCGAGCTTTGGCTTCTTGCTCGGCTTCCCCTTCTTTTAAGCGTTTTTTCTCCGCCTTTAATTTTTCTTTTTCAGCTTTTTTCTCGGCTTTTTCTTTATGTTTTAATTCCGCTTCGGTTAAGAAAAAGCTTGATAATGATTTTTGCTGTTCTTTATATTTTTCCGTTAGATTTTTAATTGAAACAGAACCTTCTTCCGCCTGTTTTTTCGATTCTAAAATCAACATTACCACAACCGCAATAATGCCAAATACCGTCAATAACTCTAATAAGAAAATACCATAATTAAGTAGAACTTCTTTCCACATATAACGTCCTTTTGCAAAAAAATAATAAAATATGACCGCTTGTTTAAGGCGTATTTAATAAATTGACAACGGCTTGTGCCGCTTGTTCATCTGCATTGCATTGAATTTCTTGGTGTAAAGCCGTAAATTGTTGTTGCAGTGCTGCTTTCTTTTGTTGGCTTGCTTCATCATCTGATAAAAACTCGGCTAAATGATTAGCTAAGTTTTCCGGATTACACTCTTCTTGAATAAGCTCTGGCACAAGCGGTTGTTTTGCCAATAAATTTGGCAAAGAGATGTAATCGGTCTTCACTAATTTTTTAGCCAACCAATAAGTCAGTGGTTTCATTTTATACCCCACCACCATTGGGGATTTACACAACATTGCTTCAAGAGCAGCCGTACCCGATGCCAATAGCGTACATTCTGCGGCTATCATTACTTGGCGAGCCTTACCTTGCACAATGCGTAATTCTAATTCTGGGGCAATTTGAGCCTTAATTGCTTCAAATTGTGCGATACGTTTTTGATTAACCATTGGTACTAAAAACTGTAAATCAGGAAAACGCTGTTTTAAGATTTGAGCGGTTCTTAAAAATGGCTCGGCAAGAAACTGGATTTCACTACCTCGGCTCCCAACCAGAATTGCCATATAACGCTGAGATTCATCAATATTTAAGCTTTGGCACGCTTCCATTCTATTCGGTTTTAAAGGGATTGCATCCGCCATTGTATGCCCGATAAAACGGCAAGGTACATTAAATCTGTCATAAAACGCTTTTTCAAAGGGTAAAAATGCTAAAACTAAATTGGTCGCTCTGGCAATTTTAAATACACGTTTTTGTCGCCAAGCCCATACCGAAGGGCTAACATAATGCACCGTTTTAATGCCATTTGATTTTAATTTTTCTTCAACCGTTAAATTAAAATCTGGGGCATCAATACCAATGAAAATATCAGGTTTTAACCGAATCATTTCATCAATCACTTGTTTACGACGTTTTAATAAGCGAGGGAGATGCTTCACGACCTCAGCAAGCCCCATTACGGAAAGTTCTTCCATATCAAAAAGCGTTTCACACCCTTCTGCCAACATTTGAGGACCTGCAACACCGATAAATCGAGCATTAGGGTAATGTACTTTGAGGGCTTTAATTAAACCTGCCCCCAGAATATCTCCCGAAATTTCACCTGCAACTAACCCAATAAGAGGGGATTTTTCTGCCATATCTCACTCTGTAAAAATCAATTATTCAATAACCTTATTATAACGAATCATAATATAAACTAACAAAAAAATATTGTTTTAATATGTATATTCACATAGACTAGCGACTTCTTTTCTTATTCATATGGAGTGATTTTATGAAAAAAACAGCATTAGCTATTTTAGCTTCTAGCGTTGTTGCAACATCAGCATCAGCAATTACGATTTATGACCATCAAGACACTGGCACAAAAATTGATTTTATCGGTTCTGCTCGTATTAAATGGGAAAGTACTTCAGATAAAGTATCTCCAACAAATGGTCAAACAACTCGTAACCACGTTAATCACACAGTAGATAATAACGGTTCACGTTTTGGTTTTCGCTTAACTCAACAAGTTGGTCACAGCTTTTATGTTTTAGGCCGTGTTGAATGGCGTATGCGTGGTGATTCAAGCTCACAACATAATTTTGACCACCTTTATACTCGCCAACTTTATGCAGGTATCGGTCACGCACAATATGGTGAATTAACTTACGGTAATATGACAAATATTGCTGATGAAGTTAAACAAACCGATTTACCAAATACATTAAGTTTAAGTGATGGTTTATTAACAGGTGTTTCTCGTCGTACAGTACAATATACTTACAGAGGTATTGAAGGCTTAAAACTTGGTGCATTCTATGGTGGCAACAGCCAACGTGGAAACGATAATTTAGATTTAGCTAACGAGCGTAAAGATATTTGGGGTGCGGCAGCAATCTATAATTACAAAATCGCTGATAACCAAAACTTAAAATTAGCAACTGGCGGAACACGTGAACGTTTTAAACAAGGTTCTGGAGATTATGAGCGTAACGCATTTGCATTCGGTACAGCCTATACCTATGGTAAAACAACTATCGGTTTAGATTTAGAGCGTCGTGAAACAGAAGACCAAGTAACTATTGGTAACAAACGTGTTGAAAAAGAAGTTCGTACTGTATTATTCCACCGTTTAACTGATCAGTGGAATGCTTATACAATGTATGCGTACAAAGAAAATAAATTAAATTCAGCTAACAACCTAGATACTAAAGTGAAAAGAAACCAATTTATGTTAGGTACAGAGTACTATATTGTGCCTAAACACTTAAAAGGTTTTGTTGAATGGCAAGCAACACGTGCTAAACACTATGAAAATAATGCTCAAACCAAAAAATCTCGTAATTACACAACTGTTGTAGGCTTAAGAGCTTATTGGTAATAACCATATAATATGTGACTATCCTATTTATCTGGCTAATATTAAATAGGTAAATAGTGTTACATATTTATTTCAATCATTAACATATAAAGCTGATTCTTATTTAATTAGAATCAGCTTTTTTACGTATAACGCACAAAATGTTAGTAAAAAGTAACTAAAAGTGATGTTTTTTTCTTCTCTTGGTTAAAAAAAGTTTGAAGGAGATCACAAAACAACAACAAACGAATTACACACTTCTATTTTCGGAGTAAAATGCCTCTCACTCTACTAATAAGATTATTTTTTTCATCAAAAAAGAGGTGTTCTATGGCGCTATTTCTAAGCGTTTTCCCGATTGTTTTACTTATTTATTTAATGGTAAAACGTAATGCTCTGCCATCTTATGTGGCATTACCACTCACTGCAGCGTTAATCTTTATCTTGCAATTAACTTATTTTGGTAACGACTTCACTCTTGTTATGGCTAATATGATCGCCGGACTTGGTGATGTACTCACTCCAATTACTGTTGTTTTTGGTGCTATTTTATTTAACCGCTTCTCAGAGGTATCTGGTGCAACAAATACAATGCGTAAATGGCTAGGGGCAATTAACCCAAACCCTATTGCACAGTTAATGATCATCGGTTGGGCATTCGCCTTTATGATTGAAGGAGCTTCTGGCTTCGGTACACCAGCTGCCATTGCAGCCCCTATTCTTGTAGGCTTAGGTTTTCCGCCATTAAAAGTAGCAATGTTAGCACTTGTAATGAACTCTGTTCCTGTTTCTTTTGGAGCCGTTGGTACACCAACCTGGTTCGGAATGGGGCCTTTATTAAAAGATAATTTATTGACTGAAGCACAAGTGCTTGAAATTGGTTCAATGACTGCTCTTATTCACGCAATCACTGCATTAATTATTCCATTAATGGCTCTGCGTTTAGTTGTATCTTGGAAAGAAATTCGTCAAAACCTCGTATTTATCTACATTAGCATACTTGCTTGTGTTGTACCATACATCATTATTGCTCAATTTAACTACGAGTTCCCATCACTTGTTGCTGGTGCAATCGGCTTATTGGTCTCTGTATTTGTTGCTAATTTAGGTATTGGCTTAGCAAAATCAGAAAACAATTTAGGTGATGATAAAGCCTCTTTTGGAGAAGTTGCAAAAGCGTTATTACCAACAGGTTTGTTAATTGCCATTTTAATTGTTACACGTGTTCAACAATTACCATTTAAAGCGTTGATGAATGATGCGACAACTTGGATTGCAAGCTCCGTTGGTTTTGCGAACTTTGAAATTAGCCAAGGTCTTATTTTTGCCTTAAAAAATATTTTAGGTACTAATGTGGCAACAAGCTACAAATTACTCTATGTGCCAGCATTAATTCCATTTGTTGTAACGGTATTAATTTGTATCCCTATTTTTGCAGTCTCAGGTAAAAATACAGCAAATATCTTCTCAACCAGCTTTGCTCAAATTAAAAAGCCATTCCTAGCCTTATTAGGTGCATTGATTATGGTAAAATTAATGCTAATTGGTGGACAAGAATCAATGGTACAAATTATTGGTCAAAGTTTTGCCGTTGCAACAGGTGAATACTGGACATTATTTGCTTCTTTCTTAGGTGCAATAGGTTCATTCTTCTCTGGTTCAAATACTGTATCTAACTTAACTTTTGGTACTGTGCAATTTGCTACTGCACAAGCAACAGGTTTATCTGCTACCTTAATCTTAGCATTACAATCTGTTGGTGGTGCAATGGGTAATATGGTATGTATTAATAACATCGTTGCAGTATGTTCTGTATTAGGTATTGAGAAACAAGAAGGTAACATTATTAAGAAAACTGCTGTACCTATGTTTGTTTACGGTGCGATTGCCGCAATAGCCGCACTCTTTATTGTTCCTTTATTCTATACTCTTTAATATCTAAATAAGTAAAAAGAAAGGAAGTAGCTCTTATCTACTTCCTTTCGCTATTTTAGAGTATATTTTTGAGTTTAATTCTTATTTTTATTTATTGTGGGAGTTCTTATGAACGTTAATTTTTATGTTACCTGCATTGCAGATATTGTAAAAGCAGGTGTCGCTAAAAACAGCGTACTTTTACTAGAAAAACTAGGCTGTAATATTACCTTTTTAGAAAAACAAGGCTGTTGTGGACAACCGGCAATCAATAGTGGCTATACCAAACAAGCTCTTCCTGGAATGAAAAGTTTAGTAGAAACATTCGAAGTTAATGATTACCCTATTGTTGCACCTGCTGGCTCTTGTGTTTATGCCATTAAAACCTACCCTGAACATTTTGAAAGATTTGGTGAAACCAAATGGGCTGAAAGAGCAAAAAAAGTTGCAGATCGATTCTATGATTTAACAGACTTCATTGTAAACAAACTTGGAGTAACTGATGTCGGGGCAACACTTCCTGGTAAAGCTGTATATCATCCTTCTTGTAGCCTCTTTCGTAAATTAGGTATTGTTGATGAGCCTTTAACTTTATTAAAAAATGTAAAAGGCCTCCAACTGATGCCAATACACAATCAACAAACTTGTTGTGGTTTTGGCGGTACATTCTCTGTAAAAATGGCTGAAATTTCAGGTGAAATGGTAACAGAAAAAGTAGTTAATGTGATGGAAGCTGAGCCAGAATACTTAATTGGTGCAGATGTAAGTTGCTTAATGAATATTGGTGGCCGTTTAAGCCGTGAGGGGCATCCTGTTAAGGTAATGCATATTGCAGAAGTATTAATGCAGGAGGGGAAATAATATGTCACTAAAAACCAGCAACCTTGCATTTAAAAAACGAGTAGAAACACAAATTGAGAATGAGATGATGCGTAAAGCTATTATCAAAGCTCAAGAAACTATTGGTGCAAACCGCCAAAAAATGGTTGATGAACTCGGAAACTGGGAAGAATGGCGTGATTTATCTAAACAGATCCGTAATCACGTCTTAGCAAATCTTGATGCCTATTTATATCAATTAAGTGAAAATGTAGCTAAAAATGGCGGGCACGTTTATTTTGCAGAAACGGCAGAAGAAGCCACCGCTTACATTCAACAAGTTGCAAAACAGAAAAATGCGAAGAAGATTGTAAAATCTAAATCAATGGTAACGGAAGAAATCGGCTTAAATGATGTTCTTGAAAAAGATGGAATAACCGTTGTTGAAACGGATTTAGGTGAATATTTGTTACAAATCGTTGGCGATAAACCATCTCACATTGTTGTACCAGCAATCCATAAAGATCGTCATAAAATTAGACAAGAATTACACGATACCCTTGGCTACCAAGGCCCTGAAACACCTGAGGCAATGACCTTATTTATAAGAGAGAAAATTCGCCAAGACTTCCTAGAAGCTGATATTGGTATTTCAGGTTGTAATTTTGCGGTTGCAGAAACTGGATCTGTTTGTTTAGTGACTAATGAAGGTAATTTACGATTAGCAACAACACTACCTAAAACACATATTGCGGTAATGGGAATGGAGCGTATTGCCCCAACCTTCCAAGAAGTTGATGTACTCATCACGATGCTTGCCCGTAGTGCAGTAGGTGCAAAACTTACCGCTTATAATACTTGGCTAACCGGCCCAAGACTGGAAGGTGAAACCGACGGCCCTGAAGATTTCCACCTTGTTATTGTTGATAACGGCCGTTCTAAAATTTTAGAAAGTGAGTTCAAAGAAGTATTACGTTGTATTCGTTGCGGTGCTTGTTTAAATACTTGCCCAGCTTATCGTCAAATTGGTGGACACGGTTATGGTTCTATCTATCCAGGCCCGATTGGCTCAGTTATTTCTCCATTATTAGGAGGCTATGAGGAATTTAAAGAATTACCATATGCTTGTTCACTATGTACCGCTTGTAACAGTGTTTGCCCTGTTAAAATTCCACTAGCACAGTTAATTCTTAAACATCGTGAACATATTGCACAAAATGGTATGACACCTGCGGCAGAACGTTTATCTATTTTTGGTTTTAATTTTGCTAATTCACACCCAAATGTCTGGAAAGTTGGTGTAAAAGTAGGTGCTAAACTAGCTGGTAAATTTATTAAAAATGGTAAAGCACCGGTTAATGTTGGTGCATTGGCTGAATGGACAAAAGCACGAGATCTTCCAAGTGCTGAAGGCGAAAGCTTCCGTGATTGGTTTAATAACAGAGGGTAATTAATATGGATTTGCAAAATCGTGAAAATTTCTTAAATAAGCTAGCAAACAGAATGGGCAGACCTCGCCAAACTGTGCCTGCACCAATGCCTGAGTTAGTGAATAATCACCCGACTACTCGCCTAACAGATCGTAATCAAGAGCAACTCTGCAATGAGTTTATTGAATTCTCACGTATTATGATGGCTGATGTTATTGTGGCGAAAGAAAATGATGTACCGCAAGCAATGCTAGATATTTGTGAAAAATATGGTGGTGGCAACATTATTATTAACCAGGATAATCGCTTAGAAACACTTGGAATTATCCCAGTATTACAAGCTAAGTATGATAGCTATTTATGGAATAGTGAACAAGCTGAGTTAAATATTGAAAAAGCTGAGCAAGCTAATATTGGTGTAGTATATGGTGAATATGGGCTAACAGAATCTGGTGGTGTTGTACTCTTTTCAGATAAAGCCTTTGGTCGCTCCGTTAGCCTTCTACCTGAGAAATCTGTAGTAGTATTACGCAAGAGCAATATATTACCACGTGTTGCACAATTAGCTAAAATCCTACACGAGAAAGCACAAAAAGGCGAGAGAATGCCATCTTGTATTAATATTATTTCTGGGCCTTCTGCAACTGCAGATATAGAGCTAATCAAAGTAGTAGGGGTTCACGGCCCTGTGAATAAGATCTACCTTGTTATTGACGATCTATAATCGCTTATCTAAGCCACGCACACATTAATAACTCGTGGCTCATTAATAATCTAGCACGGCAATGCCGTGCTAGTTGCTTTTAAACATTCTAAATATACATTTAGATTAATGCGAAGCAGTATTTTGCAATTTTGTCCAGTTCCAGAAACCATAAATTGCATTCAACAAGAATGCTGCATACATCGTATAAACAGACGGGCTATCTGCCCATAACACAATCGAAATAATATTAAGTACAATCCACAATAACCATTGCTCACGATAACGCATTAGCATTAAAGCTTGTGCTGCTACCACGATAATAGTTGTTAAACCATCTAAACCTGTCGAACTACCGCCGAAGTGATTTAACACCTGCACAAATAGCAAAGTACCAATAATTAAGAAGGCCAATAAACCAACCCAACCTTTTAAGGTTAGTGCTTTTGCCACCACAACATCATTTCCTTCTTCTTTTTGCATATTGGTTTTCCATAAGAAATAACCGATAAATTGTGCTGGAATATAAACATATAATGTGGTATTCATTTCGCCTAAAAAGTTATTTGCCCAAGCTACATAAAAATAGCTATAAGCAAAAATAAGCCCAAAGAAATAGTTACTAATTTTCCCTTTACTGATGAATACATTACAGATAATGCCTGACACACCTGCAATCATTCCTAAAACAGGGGCTTTTTCATCTAATGCTTCCATACCCTGCCAAATAATGGCAACAATACAGAAAATTAGAAATGCAGCTTCAAGGGGCTTCCAACCACCAAATAGCTCATTTTTTACTTGTTTTAAGGCTGTTTCAAAATTCATATTTCCTCCTAAGATAAATTTTAGAAGGCAATTATACTCCTCTCTGAGTAGAAAACATAAAAAAGAACTGATATTTTGTGATGATTCTCACAAAATATCAGCCTTAGGGTTTAGATAAAAAAATGGGTTCGACAATTCGAACCCAATATTTTACAAACTAGATTTTATCTTGCTTGATATTTACCCGCCATCGCTTGGTAAACTGCATTTTCATTGGCAAGAATCGTATATTTCGCATTTAAAATTGCAAGTTGTGAGTTACGCTCGGTATTCATTGCTGCAATCCATTCACGGAACTCCGACACACCTTGCTCATAACGGTTTTTGTAATACGAACTAATTCGCTTATCGTGGTTGTAGGTATCTTGCAACATTTTTAATGAGCTTCTAGATTGCGTATAAGTGTAATAATGGCGATCAATTTCATTTAATGCTGACGTGATAGTTTGTTCATAATTTAAACGAGCAGTCACATAATCAGATTCTGAAATTTTCACATTATTTTTTACACGGTTCCAATCTAAGAATGGTAAATCAAATGAAATTACCCCACTACCCACAGGGTTGTCAGCCACGTTACCTAAAGTTCTTGCACTGCCAGCAATAGAGCCGCCAATAGTTAAAGTTGGGAACCAGCTTTTTTCGGTTGCGGTTAATGTTTTGAATGCACTTTGTAAACGCTGTAATGCACCCACTACATCAGGACGATTTGCAATAGTTGAAACCGGCACATTTAAGTCCACACCTTGTAATTTCACATTCATCACATTCGGATAACGGATATTAAGCGGAGTATTTGGGTGAATATTTAACAAATTACGTAAAGTTTGCTCTGCAATTTTTTGATTGGTACGTAATGAAATTACATTATTTCTCGCATTTAAGACCGCTTGTTGAGCTTGATCTACCGCTAATCGGTCGATTGCACCGGCACTTAATTTATTGTTTAAAATGCGACTAATTTGCTCATAATCTTTAATGCTTTGTTCGGTAATACGAATCGCATCACGGTAATAGGCTAGTTGGTAATAAGTCGATACTACAGAGTTAATAAGCGATAAACGAGTCGCTTTTAAATCCTCAATCGTTGCTTTATGAACCCACTCCGCAGCACTTGCGGTGTCCGCTAAACGTTTCCATAAATCAATGGTATAACTTAAGTTAAATGCAGCTTGACTTGCGACTTTTGAAACACCTGTCGATACATTATTTGAACTTGAACCAACACCTTTTGCAGCACTTGTTGAACCAGAACCACTAAAAGTTGGCACCAAATTTGCACCGACTAAATTAGCATTATAAAGTGCCTTATTAACTGCAATTCCGCTTTTCGCCAGATCAAGGTTATTTTGAATAGCTAAATCAACAATACGTCTTAATTCCGAATCGTTATAGCCTAACCACCATTGCTCATTAATAGGGTATTGTTTTGTGATGTCATCATAGCTTTGATAGGTTTGCGTTGCTTTTTCAAGGCTACCATCATTACTCATATTCCCTGTTGTACAAGCGGTTACCGCAATAGATAGCACCACAGAAAATGCCAATTTAGAGAGTTTCATTACCTTTCCTTCATTATTTTGGATAAAAAACGCTGTATTCTAACCAAAAAAGATTTTTCTTTCCAGTTAAAATGAACGATTGTTCATTTAATTATTTAACAATTCAGAAATTAATTTTTGGTGCCTAATTTGCTGAGAATTCAAACTTAAACGCTCTGCAACCAAAATTGATTTCAACTCAGCTAAGGCTTGTTTAAAATCATCGTTGATAATCACATAATCAAACTCATCATAATGGCTCATTTCCGAAACTGCTTCAGACATACGTTTAGCAATGGTTTCTTCTGAATCTTGCCCACGTCCGATTAAACGCTTCTCTAACTCTGGCTTAGAAGGAGGTAAAATAAAGATAGTCTTCACATTTGGTACTTTTTCTCGAATTTGACGCGCTCCTTGCCAATCAATATCCAGAAAAACATCAATCCCTTGTTCAAGGCTACGCTCAATCATCGGCAAGGAAGTACCGTAATAATTGCCAAAAACTTCCGCCCACTCTAAAAAATGCCCTTTCTCAATTAAAGCTTTAAATTCATCGTGGGTCGTAAAATAATAATGAACACCATCTTCCTCTGCCGGTCGAGGATTACGTGTGGTATGTGAAATAGAAAGTTGCACTTCCGAACGTGGCAAATCAGATAACAATGCGTTAATTAACGACGATTTTCCTGCACCACTCGGAGCTGAAATAATATAAAGATTTCCTAAACTCATTTTCTTAATCTAGATAAAACAGATAAAAATAATGGACAATTTTCATTGTCCATTACGCTAAAATTACTTACGAGCCAAAGGCGGAACAAAGGTAATACCTAAATCCCAAGGCTGCTCAATCCAAGTTTCTTGTGGAATATCAATGATATAATCATCTACTAATGCCGCACCCTGTGGTTTTGCAAACACCGTTACAAAACGTGCTTTAGGGTACATTCTGCGGATTTCTTTTGCAGTGTTGCCCGTATCCACTAAATCATCTACCACGATAAAGCCTTCGCCATCGGTTTCAGCTGCGTGTAATACTTTTAATTCACCTTGATTGTCGTGATCGTAACTTGCAATACACACGGTTTCAACGTGGCGAATACCTAATTCACGTGATAACACTGCAGCAGGGAATAAACCGCCACGGCTTACTGCAATAATGCCCTTCCATTGAGAAGCAGGTAATAAATTCTCCGCTAACTTGCGAGCATGCATATGGAACATATCCCAAGTTACGACATATTTTTCATTTGTGTATTTTTCACTCATAACGACAACCTAAAATAAAATTGGGGCTAACCCCTGATATAAAAATTGCGTTAGAATAACCTGAAAATGCTTTTTTCGCCATCATTTCATTCATTTTTTTGTGCAAGCGGTTATTTTTTTGCAAAATTTTGCGAATTTTCTACCGCTTGCAAACAGAAAATTAACAAAAGGAGCTACCTATGTCAGAAATTTCAACATTATCGCCAAGCTTACTTTGGCAATGGTTTGATAAAGTTTGTGCAATTCCTCATCCTTCTTATCACGAAGATGAATTAGCTGAATTTATTGTAAATTGGGCAAAATCTAAAAATTTATTTGTAGAGCGTGATGAAGCAGGCAATGTACTCATTCGTAAGCCAGCCACTGCAGGTATGGAAAATCGCCAAACTATCGCCCTACAAGCTCACTTAGATATGGTGCCACAAGCGAATGCCGGCACAGTACACGATTTTACTAAAGACCCAATCCAACCTTATATTGATGGCGAATGGGTTAAAGCAAAAGGCACGACACTTGGGGCAGATAACGGTATTGGTTTAGCCTCTTGTATGGCGGTGTTAGAAAGCAACGACCTTGTGCACCCGACCGTTGAAGTATTGCTTACAATGACCGAAGAGGCTGGAATGGAAGGGGCGATTGGTTTGCGTCCGAACTGGCTCACGGCAGATATTATGGTAAATACCGACACGGAAGAAAATGGCGAAATTTATATCGGTTGTGCCGGTGGCGAGAATGTGAATGTAAGCCTGCCAATTCAGCTTGAGCCAAACACTCAAGAGACTGCTTTAACTATTACCCTTAAAGGCTTAAACGGCGGACATTCAGGGGCGGATATTCACACCAATCGTGTTAATGCAATTAAACTTTTTGCTCGTATTTTGGCAGAGGCAAAAGCTGTAGCACCTTTCCAAATTGCCGATATTCAAGGCGGTTCTGTGCGTAATGCGATTCCTCGTGAAGCCCACGCAACATTGGTACTTTCTGCAAAAAATAAAGAAAATTTAACCGCTTGTTTAACAGAAACCGTGGCACAATTAAAAGCAGAATTAAAAATTGCCGAGCCAAATTTAGCTTTCTTTGTTGAAGAATCTGCCTTGCCTGCACAATGCTTTGATGCATCAACCACCGAGCGTTTAATTCATTTCTTAAATGTGTTGCCAAATGGTGTGGTGCGTAATAGCGATGTAGTAGAAAATGTGGTGGAAACTTCACTAAGCATTGGCGTATTAAAAATTGAAGATAATGCGGTTAAAGCCACTATTCTTGCTCGTTCATTAATTGAAGGCGGAAAAGCCGATATTCGTAGCAAAATTGGTTCATTAGTGGCTTTAGTAGGGGCAAGTGTGGAATTTTCTGGCAACTACCCTGGTTGGGAGCCAAACCCAAGTTCACAAATCGTGCCATTAACTAAAGCAATTTATGATGAAGTGTTAGGTTACGAGGCAGAAATTAAAGTTATTCACGCAGGGCTTGAATGCGGTTTAATTAATAAAATCTACCCAAATATGGATTTAGTTTCCATTGGGCCGACTATCCACAATGCTCACTCGCCAGATGAAAAAGTGCATATTCCAGCCGTTGAAAACTATTGGAAATTACTGACTAAATTGCTTGCCCAAGTGCCTGCTAAATAGTTAAAACTAAAAAAGGATTAAGCCAGCACGCTTAATCCTTTTTACTATCTTGCTTTAATTATTGATAAATATCTTCGCCATTACGTCTGGTTTTGAGTAGTCTTAAAATCCAAACATATTGTTCAGGATTTTTCTCGACAAAGTACTCTATCACTTTATTCATTTCTCGGGCAGATTGCACTGGATCGCCAGAAAACTCAAGGGGCGGTAAAATTTCCATTTCATACACCGATTTTTCAGCGTTATAGATAGAAAACATCGGGATTACTTCCGCATTTGCTACCCTTGCCATTTTATTTAACCCCGGCAAAGTTGCTTTTTCGGTAGCGAAAAAATCGGTATACACACTTAACTCTTCGCCAAAATCTTCATCTGGTAAGAAGTAGCCCACATCACCTTTACGCACATCGGCTAAAAAGGCTTTAATGCCATTTTGACGAGTGTGCATTCGCCCGCCCAAACGCTCACGGGTAATGTTCCACAACCAATCCACCAACGCATTACGGTGTGGGTTATACATTGAGGTCATTGGATAGCCTAAAGAAAACATCGCCACCCCTGCCATATCAATCGACCAGGTATGCGGTACCAATAAAATCACGTTTTTTCCGCTTTCTTTGGCTTTTACAACCTGCTCAAAGCCTGTAAATTCACAACGTTTTTGCAAGTAAGAAACAGGGCGAATTGCCGTTTCGCCAATCGCTAACATTGTTTGAGCCACAGTGATAAACATTTTCTCAATCACATCTTCTCGTTTTTGCTCACTCCAATCTGGAAAGCAATAACGTAAATTAACCTTTGCCCGATGATAGCCTTTTTTATTTTTCTGTTTTAGGTATTTATAAGCCACCTTTCCCACAAAGGCTGAAAATTTATCTCTAATACGAGCCGGCACATAAGCCAAAATCACAAGCCCTAATACACCGAGCCATACTCCCCAATATTTAGGGTGTAAAAAAGACCACAAGAATTTATGTGTATAACCGTCTTGGGCGGTAATTCGTGTCATTTTGTTTTCCTCAAGTTCATTGTCACTTTCTTTGCTTCGCCAAAGAAAGTAACCAAAGAAAGGCGACCCTACTTCACCGCTTTTCTTCGCTTAGTTGGCATTTGCTGACGGATAATTTTAAATTCGCTTCGCTCAAGAAAAATTGTCCTACAAATTGCCAACACGCTCAGGCGGTTCAGAAGGGAACCCAATAGAGCGTTATTTGCAAAATAATTAAAAAAAGTAACCGCTTGTTATGGTCGGATCGGGTTCCCTTCTGAGTTGCCCGAACGACTTGAAATTTTTAGAAAAATAATCCCGAGCGAGAGCGAAGCGAACATCAGGGTTATTTTTCGTTAAAAAAATTTCAATAAAGTGAGGAACAGCAACGAAGCAGGGTGTGCTTTCTTTTGGTTACTTTTCTTTGCACAAGCAAAGAAAAGTAACAATATCCCCTATTTTTTATCAATAATATTTTTTAACGCTAATATCACCCCAAGCCCAATAAAAGCCCCCGGTGGTAAAATCGCTAATAACAAACCGGAATCAATATGCAAAACATCAATGCGTAATGCTTTTGCCCAATCGCCTAGCAGTAAATCTAAACCGTCAAATAAGGTACCATTGCCGATAATTTCACGCAATGCTCCAAGTAGCAGAAGGCTTAAGGTCATACCAAGCCCCATAGCAAAGCCGTCAAAGGCGGAGAGTTTTACTTCGTTTTTGGAGGCGTAGGCTTCTGCTCGTCCGATTACGATACAGTTAGTTACAATCAGCGGAATAAAAATCCCGAGTGATTGATAGATAGGGAAAGCAAAGGCATTCATTAAAAGCTGTACTGCCGTTACCACCGTTGCAATCACCATTACATAAATCGGGATACGAATATCGTGCGGAATCATTTTGCGAAAAAGCGAAATGGTCGTATTGGTGCAAACCAACACAAATAAGGTCGCCAAGCCTAGCCCTAACGCATTGGTTACGCTGTTAGAAACCGCAAGCAATGGGCATAAGCCTAATAATTGCACTAAAGCTCCGTTGTTTTTCCATACGCCATCGGCTAATAGCGTTTTCCAAACGGATGCTTGTTTAGGTTCTGTATCAATATTGACTACAGGAATTTGGTTTTCTGTTTCCATTTTTCCACCGATTATTTGCAAGATTCAAATTGCTCAAGCATTGTTGGGGTTTGTTCAAGTTCGGTTATTACCCATTTTGCACTTTGGCGAACATTATTAACCACCGCACGAGGGGTAATGGTTGCACCGGTAAATTGGTCGAACTGACCGCCGTCTTTTTTCACTTTCCAATCTACTTCGTTTTCTAAACTGAATAATTTATTGCTGAAGTTTAAAATCCAGTTAGAAACACGAGTTTCAATTTTATCGCCTAGCCCCGGGGTTTCTTGGTGTTGCAATACCCGCACGCCTAAAACATTGCCGTTTGGCTCGATTCCCGTTAATAAAACGATATTGCCAGAATAGCCGTCCGGAGCAGTGCTTTGAATGGCATAAGCGGTTATTTTTTCAGATTTTTTTGCAATATAAATGCGGTTTAAATAAGGGGCATTTTCAAGTTGAATTGCTTTACAGCTAGCCAGCAAGTCGTTATCAAAATATGTTTTTGGCACGACTTCTTCTAATAATTTTTTCTGTTGTTCTGCCATTACACTATCAATTCGCCCTTTTGTTAATAAATAAACACCAGTTGAAATAGCAGTACAAAATAGGGCGATTACGCCTAAAATCAAGGCATATTTTACGGTAATTTTTGAAGTATTCATTATCGTTTATCCAACCTTGTGCCGTATAGTCTTGGCTGTGTGTAGTGATCGATTAACGGCACACAGATATTTGCTAATAAAACAGAGAATGCGATTGCATCCGGGTAATTGCCATAATAACGAATTAAGTAAACCAGCAAACCAATCAAACCGCCAAAAATCAATTTACCACGAGGGGTAATAGAGGCGGTAACAGGATCAGTTGCGATGAAAAAGGCTCCAAACATCATCGCACCGCTGAATAAATGCAACGGCATAGACCACGAGCTATCACTAACCAAATCGGTTATTCCGCTAAAAATCACAAAAGTTCCGAGCATTGCGATAGGAATTTGCCAATGAACAATCTTCTTATAAATCAAAAAAACACCGCCGAGTAAGAAAGCAAAATTAACCTGCCACCAACCTCGTAAAAAAACATCCCCAAATAGCAAATCAAATTCTAAACGACTAAGTGGTTTAGCTATTTTTGCTGCGTCTAAAACGGTTGCCGAAGCAATGCCATCGACACTATTCACTAATTGATAAACGCTAAATCCATCAGTGCTTACCCCTTTAAAAATCAGCGACATTGCATCGGCAAAAGTCGGGGGTTCACTTAATAAATGGATAGGCACCATCCAAGAGGTCATCTGAACCGGGAAAGAAACCAACAATAACGCATAGCCTACCATTGCTGGGTTAAACAAGTTCTGCCCTAATCCGCCGTAGCTGTGTTTTGCCAGTAATAAGGCAACAATTACGCCAATCACCACAATCCAATAAGGAGCATAGGGCGGAATCGACATCGCAAGAATCAATGCGGTTAAAATGCCCGATAAATCTGCCAGATAGAAAGCGGTCGTTTTTTTGCGTAATTTTGCAACGCCGATTTCAATCACAATCGCCAATGAAACGGCAAGCAAGGTTTGAATTAACACCCCAAACCCAAAATAGTAAATCTGTACCCCAAAAGCAGGTAACATCATCGCAATGACCCACAACATAAAGTTTGCGGTTAAATTGCTTGAATGTGTATGGGGGGAACTGACCATTTTAAACATTGATAAAACCTTTTTGTAAAAAATTGCAAAAAACTGACCGCTTGTTAGAGCTTCGGTAAATTCAAATTAAAGCGAATTGCAAGCAGGCGGATAATAATCACGGTAAACACAGTTGCAAGATAAACCCAGTCGCTGTCCACGCCAAATGAGTTTGCCAATACGAAAATCACACCGCCGACAAGGCTTGCCGTAACATAAACTTCTTTTTGCAGAATAATCGGCACTTCGTTGCGTAAAATATCACGAATCAAACCGCCAAAGCAGCCTGTTACCCCGCCAAGAGCCACACAGATAAGTGGGTGCAGTCCGAAATCTAAGCCTTTTTGCACACCGATAACGGTAAATACCCCCAGACCAATCGCATCAAACACGAGTAATCCCGTTTGCCAGCTTTTACGAGAAATTTGGTTGCGGAAAATGGCGGTAATCAGCACCGCTAAACTAATCATCAGCACATAAATCGGCTGTTTCATCCAAAACACAGGTGTTGAGCCTATCATCATATCTCGCAAGGTACCACCGCCCACACCAGTTACGAATGCCAAAATAAACATTCCGAAGATATCCATTTTGTGCTGACGAGCAGCAATCGCCCCAGAAATCGCAAATACTATCGTGCCAATCAGATCTTGCACAAATAGGAACGACCAAGGCAAGGGTGGGATAAGCTGGCTTAACATTTATCCCCCTGTTTAGCTTCTTTCTTCGCTTTTGCACGAGCGATTGCTGCGGCAACCGCTGCTTTTCTTGGATCAATTTCTTCGCTTGGTTTTACTTGTTGCGAATTTACAAGATTTTCCGATTTTTCAACCGCTTGTTGAGAACCTAGCTGAGCCTCTTTTTTTGCTTTGGCTCGGGCTAAGGCTGCAGCAACAGCTGCTTTCCTAGGATCAATTTCTTCACTCTGTTTTTCTTCTTGCGAATCAGCAAGATTTTCCGATTTTTCAACCGCTTGTTGAGAAGCTAATTGAGCCTCTTTTTTCGCTTTAGCTCGAGCAAGTGCTGCTGCAACCGCTGCTTTTCTCGGGTCAATTTCTTCACTTGGTTTTGCTTGTTGCGAATTTGTAATATTTCCCGATTTTTCAACCGCTTGTTGAGAGCCTGATTGAGAACTTAGCTGAGCCTCTTTTTTCGCTTTGGCTCGAGCAAGGGCTGCGGCAACGGCGGCTTTTCTCGGCTCAGTTTCTTCACTCGTTTTTGCTTGTTCCGAATTTGTAATATTTTCCGATTTTTCAACCGCTTGTTGAGAGCCTTGTGCCTCTTTCTTAGCTCTAGCTCGGGCAAGAGCCGCTGCAACGGCTGCTTTTTTCGAGTCAGCCTCGGTTGCTTTCGGTGTTTCGTTGCTTTCTGTACCTACCATTTCCGTTTGTTCAGCCTGTTTAGCTAAACGTCTGGCTCGACGTTGTGCCATTAACTCGCTATTATCCGGCTCGCCATTGGCTTTAGCGTGAATTTCTGTTGCCGTTTCTTCGGTTTTCTTCGCTTTTATACGGGCTAAAGCAGCTTGCACCGGATCTTCGCCCTGCTGTTTTGCCATTTCTTCACGACGTTTTTCTGCCGCTTGTGTAATACGTGCGGTACGTGCCTCTTTTTCTTTTTGCAGGCGAGCCTCACGTGCCTCAAAGCGGATTTTTGCCTCTTCCGCTTTACGTGCTTTTTCTTCCACTTCAGCAATTTTTGCTTTTTCTTGGCGGAAATATTGAATTAACGGAATGTAGCTTGGGCAAACATAGGCACAAACACCACACTCAATGCACGCATCTAAGTGATACTCTTTCGATTTATCGTGATCTTCCGCCCGAGCAAACCAATAAAGTTGTTGCGGTAATAACCCGACAGGGCAAGCATCGGAACAACTTGAGCAACGAATACAGTTTCGTTCCGGTTCAGGCGGTGCATATTCAAAGTGATCAGGGGCAATTAAGCAGTTTGCCGTTTTGGTAATTGGGGCTTGTAGAGAAGGTAGAATAAAGCCCATCATCGGCCCGCCAAAAAAGACAGGGAAACGCTTATCCGCTTGGTAATCGACTTGTTCTAGCAAGTGCTGAATCGGGGTACCTAATCTCGCCCACACATTGCCTTTATTGCGAATTTTATCGCCGGTAAGCGTTACCACCCGTTCAATTAACGGCTCATCATCAATAATTGCTCGTTTAACCGCAAAAGCGGTACCGACATTGTGCATTACAATACCCATTTCAATGGTACGTTGCCCCGCCGGAATTTCCAAACCGGTTAAAACTTGCACTAATTGATCTGACGCCCCTGAAGGATATTTGGTCGGAATTTCCCGCACAAACATATCATTTGAGCCTTTAAGGGCTTTGGTTAAGGCTTTAATTGCTTTCGGTTTATTATCTTCAACCGCAATGACCACCTCTTCTGGGCGAAGAACGTAGCGTAAAATGCGAATCCCCTCAATTAACTCGTGGGTGTAATCCTGCATTAAGCGATCATCGCAAGTAATATAAGGCTCGCATTCTGCCCCGTTGATAATCAGTAATTTACAACGCTTATCAGCTAAGCCTAATTTAGAGGCGGTTGGGAATACGGCTCCCCCCAACCCTGCAATGCCGTATTGGTAAACTTTTTGGATAATTTGATCGCTTGTTAGGCTTAAAAAATCTTCAATCGGCTGACGTTCAATCCATTTATCTTTGCCGTCTGTTTCAATAATTATCGTGACTTCTGGCAAGCCGGAAGGGTGTGCCGAAGGGTAAGGCTCAATTCCGATCACCTGCCCCGATGTTGGGCTATGCACAGGTAATTGGCGGTAGTTATCACCTTTAGTAAGCTGTTGCCCTTTTAAGACGAAATCGCCCGCTTTAACTTGTAATTCGCCTGCCCAGCCCGAATGTTGCACAACCGGCACATAAAAATATTTCGGTAAATTTAAACGGCGAATCGGCTTACTGTTTGATTGGCTTTTGTTTTCCATTGGGTGAATCCCACCCGGGAATTGCCACAGTTTACCGGTTTCTTTATTTTGGCGGATTCGTTCAATCACTAAATTAGGAGTGCTCATTTTTGCCTCCGCCGGTAACTATTTTTTTCTGTAATTCGGTCGTATTCACGACAGGAATAATTAAATTTTGGTCGAATTGCCAATTCCAAGATTTTGTTGTTTGTTTTATCGGAATCATTTCAATACAGTTAGTCGGGCAAGGGGCGACACATAATTCACAGCCCGTGCATAAATCAGGAATAATGGTGTGCATTGCTTTATTGGTGCCGACAATAGCATCAACAGGGCAAGCTTGAATACACTTGGTGCAGCCGATACACATATCTTCATATATAAATGCAACTTTAGTCTCAGGCTCTTCAATTCCGTCCATCGCCGGCACTTCCACCCCAAGTAATTCCGCTAAATTTACCACTAATGGCTGACCGCCTGGCACACATTTTGTAATCACATCGCCATTGGCAATCGCCTCAGCATAAGGTTTGCAACCTGGGTAGCCACACTGCCCGCATTGGCTTTGGGGCAATAAGGCATCAATTTGATCGACAATCGGGTCGGATTCAACTTTAAGCTTGATTGAAGAATAGCCTAAAATCGCCCCGAAAATCAGTGCGATAACAGCAATAGCAATAAGGATATAAGCAATAATTGGGAGATCTAGCATTAGAGTTTCACCAATCCTGTAAAGCCCATAAAGGCAAGCGACATTAGCCCTGCGGTAATTAAAGCGATAGAAGCACCTTGAAACGGACGAGGCACATCAGCAGCCACTAACCGCTCACGCAGTGCTGCAAATAAGACTAAAACTAAAGAGAAACCTGCGGCTGCTCCAAAGCCATAAAGCACTGATTCCACGAGATTATTGGCTAAGTTCACATTTAATAATGCGACCCCCAGCACTGCACAGTTGGTGGTAATCAGCGGTAAATAGATACCGAGTAAGCGATAAAGTGTCGGGCTGGTTTTATGCACGATCATTTCTGTTAGCTGAACAATTACCGCAATCACCAAAATAAATACCAACGTTCGTAAAAACTGGGCATTTAACGGAATCAGCAGATAAGTTTCAACCAAATAAGCAGAAAGTGAGGCAACCGTTAAAACAAATGTGGTGGCTAACCCCATTCCGATTGCGGTTTCTACTTTTTTCGACACACCCATAAACGGACAAAGCCCTAAGAACTTGACTAGGACAAAGTTGTTAATTAAAGCGGTACTGATAATTAATAGAATATAATCGACCATAAATCCACGAAACTAAGAAACAAGCGGTTGAATATATTGCAAAATTTTCAAAAAATCTGACCGCTTGTAAAACCAAATAAATTCAAAATAGCGTTATATTATCCCTTGTTTTGAGTTCATTCACAATAAAAAATCCGAGGTAGTTGTTGAGGCTAAAAAGTTCCCTATATTTTGATGTCAAATTCAAGTAAAATAAGGCGAATTTTTTTGTGAGGAATTATAAAAATGTCAACTCAATTTGTTTATACGATGCACCGTGTCGGCAAAGTTGTGCCGCCGAAGCGTCATATTCTTAAAGATATTTCTTTAAGTTTCTTCCCTGGTGCGAAAATCGGGGTTTTAGGTTTAAACGGTGCGGGTAAATCTACTTTATTACGCATTATGGCGGGTGTAGATAAAGAGTTTGAAGGGGAAGCTCGTCCTCAGCCGGGGATTAAAATCGGTTATCTTCCACAAGAGCCCAAATTAGATCCGCAACAAACCGTGCGTGAAGCGATTGAAGAAGCGGTAGCGGAAGTAAAAGGTGCATTAACTCGCTTAGATGAAGTTTATGCACTTTATGCCGACCCTGATGCCGATTTCGATAAATTAGCGGCCGAGCAAGCTAACCTTGAAGCGATTATTCAAGCTCACGACGGTCATAACTTAGATAACCAATTAGAGCGTGCAGCCGATGCTCTGCGTTTACCTGATTGGGACGCTAAAATTGAGCATTTATCAGGTGGTGAACGTCGCCGTGTGGCACTTTGTCGCTTATTACTTGAAAAACCGGATATGTTGTTGTTAGACGAGCCAACCAACCACTTAGATGCAGAATCGGTGGCGTGGTTAGAGCGTTTCTTACACGACTACGAAGGCACTGTGGTGGCAATTACCCACGACCGTTATTTCTTAGATAATGTTGCTGGTTGGATCTTAGAGCTTGACCGTGGTGAAGGTATTCCTTGGGAAGGTAACTACTCTTCTTGGTTAGAACAAAAAGAGAAACGTTTAGCCCAAGAACAAGCAGCGGAATCTGCTCGCCAAAAATCCATTGAGAAAGAGTTGGAATGGGTTCGCCAAAATCCGAAAGGTCGTCAGGCGAAAAGCAAAGCCCGTATGGCACGCTTTGATGAACTTAACAGTGGCGAATATCAAAAACGTAACGAAACCAACGAACTCTTTATTCCACCTGGCCCACGCTTAGGGGATAAAGTGATTGAAGTACAAAATCTGACCAAATCTTATGGCGACCGCACTTTAATCGACGATCTCTCTTTCAGCATACCGAAAGGGGCGATTGTGGGGATTATCGGGGCAAACGGTGCAGGTAAATCAACCTTATTCCGTATGCTTTCAGGGCAAGAACAGCCAGATAGCGGTTCAATCGTGATGGGGGAAACTGTTGTGTTAGCCTCGGTGGATCAATTCCGTGATGCGATGGACGATAAGAAAACCGTGTGGGAAGAAGTGTCTAACGGACAAGATATTTTAACTATCGGTAACTTTGAAATTCCAAGCCGTGCTTATGTGGGTCGCTTCAACTTCAAAGGTGTCGATCAGCAAAAACGTGTTGGCGAATTATCTGGTGGTGAGCGTGGTCGTTTACACTTAGCGAAACTCTTGCAACGTGGCGGTAACGTACTGTTATTGGACGAACCGACCAACGATCTTGACGTAGAAACCTTACGTGCATTAGAAAATGCGATCTTAGAGTTCCCGGGCTGTGCAATGGTTATTTCCCACGACCGCTGGTTCTTAGACCGTATCGCCACCCATATTTTAGACTACGGCGATGAAGGAAAAGTCACTTTCTACGAAGGCAACTTCTCTGATTACGAAGAATGGAAGAAGAAAACTTTCGGCGAGGCTGCTACTCAACCGCACCGTGTGAAATATAAACGGATTGCTAAGTAATATCCACATATAATAAAAGCTCAAATCAATATTAGATTTGAGCTTTTATATAAAATGTTCAAGCAATTAATAAACTTTATTTTTTACAAGGTGAAACTGCTTCAATAATGGAAATTCCCATAAATGTAGCGTTTTTACAAACAGGGCCTGAACCATCGTGCCCACGAATCCCAGTACAAGCTGTCAGCATAACAGCAACTGCGATAGAGGCTAAAAGTTTTGTTGTTTTTTTCATAATTAAACTCCTTAATAAATAAAAATAATTCTTGATATTATTTTATATTAAACAAAATTTAATATCCATATTTTTATTAAGGCATTTTCCATTATAAGCTTTATAAAAGCTATTATTGTCTTTTTATAATTCAAAGGAATAATATGAGTGAGCAAGTCATTATCCGCCAAGTAGTACTCGATACTGAAACCACTGGTATGAATATGGCAGGTGGCCCACCACAAATTGGGCATAATATTATTGAAATTGGTGCTGTTGAAGTGGTTAACCGCCGTTTGACTGGACGTACTTATCACGTCTATATCAAACCACCGAGAGAGGTTGAAGAAGAGGCTATTCAAGTTCACGGTATTACCAATGAATTTTTACAAGATAAACCTATATTTGCTGAAATTGCTGATGAGTTTTTGGAATTTATCAAAGGTGCGGAACTGATTATCCATAACGCCCCCTTCGACGTGGCATTTATGGATCAAGAGTTTTCTTATCTACCTAACCCGCCAGCTAAAACTGCCGAAATGTGTACAGTTACCGACAGCCTGCAGATGGCTCGTAAAATGTACCCGGGTAAGCGTAATAATTTAGATGCCCTTTGTGATCGCCTAGGTATTGATAATAGTAAACGTGTTCTTCACGGTGCGTTACTGGATGCGGAGATTTTAGCTGATGTTTTCTTAATGATGACAGGCGGTCAAATCTCATTATTAGGTGAAGAAGAAACAAATAATAATTCCAGCTCTGCTTATGCTGAAGAGCATTTTTCCAATATTGCTTTAGATATTAATGATGCGGTTATTTTAAAAGCGACAGAGGAAGAAGAAGAGGCTCATTTGGCTTTATTAAAATTAATTGATAAGAAATCTAAAGGGAATTGCCTTTGGACAAAACCACTAACAGAAGATACTGAAACACTAAACTAATTCTAAAAAAACAAAAAACCCAGCCAAGAGCTGGGTTTTTTAGCAATCTACTGATTATTCAGCAACTACGTTTACAGTAACAACTGCATTCACTTCCGGATGTAAGTGAACTTTAACTTCGTGTTCGCCAGTTGTACGAAGTGGGCCTTCACCTAAACGAACTTCAGGTTTAGCAACTTCAACACCTGCTGCAGTTAATGCATCAGCGATATCTTTTGCTGACACAGAACCGAATAAACGACCATCTTCACCTGCTGTTGCAGATACAGATACTGTTGCAATTTCAGCAATTTTAGCTGCACGAGCTTGTGCTGCTGATAATGCTTCTGCTGCTTTCGCTTCTAATTCAGCACGACGAGCTTCAAAGTGAGCAATGTTTTGGCTAGTTGCCATAACTGCTTTACCTTGTGGGATTAAGAAGTTACGAGCAAAACCAGATTTAACTGTTACTTGGTCGCCCACAGAACCTAAGTGAGCAACTTTGTCTAATAAAATAACTTGCATTGTACTCTCTCCTGATTATTGGTGGTTATCAGTATATGGAAGTAACGCAAGGTAGCGAGCGCGTTTGATTGCACGAGCTAATTGACGTTGATACTTCGCACGAGTACCAGTAATACGGCTAGGAACAATCTTGCCGCTTTCAGAAATGTAGTTCTTTAATGTAGCGATATCTTTGTAATCGATTTCAACAACATTTTCCGCTGTGAAACGGCAGAACTTACGACGACGGAAATAACGTGCCATTTGGCTTCTCCTGATCTATAAATTCAATTTGTTCGGTGTGTAAAACTAACTGGTTTAAACCGTTGTAGTCTTTGTGAGTATGGATAAAACCTTGTACTCTTACTTTCTCACCGAGCTTAATTTGTTGGGTTAAATAACTAAATTGATTGCCTGCTAAAATCACTTGGATTTTACACCACGCTTGGCGTTCTAAATTAACTTCTGTTTGTGTTGAACGATGTTCTAACCAAAAACTGTAAGTCGGAATACCAAGAGGGCTTCGGCTTTGCTTAACCAATGTGGAAACTGTGCCACTTAAGGTTAAACAATTATCAACTGGCGAATTACTCGCCTGCTTCCTCTGATTCAACTTCAGCTACCGCTTCAGTAACTTTGCTTTCTTTAGCTTTTGCCATTGGAGAAGCTTCTGTTACTGCAACTTTAGTGTGAACGATTAAGTTACGAAGAACTGCATCGTTATAACGGAAGTTAGTTTCTAACTCGTCGATTACACTTTGAGGTGCTTCTACATTCATTAACACGTAGTGTGCTTTGTGAAGTTTGTTGATTGGGTATGCTAATTGACGACGACCCCAATCTTCTAAGCGATGAACTTGACCGCCAGCTTCTTTAACAGATGCTGTGTAACGCTCAATCATTGCTGGTACTTGTTCGCTTTGGTCCGGGTGAACCATAAAAACGATTTCGTAGTGACGCATTGACTATCCTTACGGGTTAGCAGCCTCCAACGTTAGCCAGTCACCAGCTTGTGGAAGCAAGGATTAAAAAACGGATGTGACTGAACGGCAGGATTATACTGAAAAAAGCATATTTTGCAAGCAAGATTTGCCATTCTTGCAAAAAATCGCATAAAAACAACCGCTTGTTTTTATATTTATTTGTGGTGAAGAATAAAGTACAATACGCAAACGTTTGCTTTATTAATTTATAAGGAATCCAAATGAATATTTTAATCATCGGTAACGGTGGCCGTGAACACGCTTTAGCTTGGAAAGTTCGCCAATCGCCTTTAGCAGAAAAAGTATTTGTCGCCCCAGGCAATGCAGGCACTGCAACAGAAAACGGTATTGAAAATATTGCCATTTCAGGCACAGATTTACCCGCATTAGTTACATTTGCTAAGAATAACAATGTAGGACTCACCATTGTTGGCCCTGAAGCTCCTTTAGTTGCTGGTGTAGTTGATGCATTCAGTGCTAACGGCTTAAAAATCTTTGGTCCGACTCAAGCAGCCGCCCAATTAGAAGGTTCAAAAGCATTCACAAAAGATTTCTTAGCTCGTCATAATATTCCAACTGCAGAATACCAAAACTTTACCGAAGTTGAACCCGCTCTTGCTTATTTAAAAGAAAAAGGCGCACCTATTGTTATTAAAGCAGATGGGCTGGCAGCAGGAAAAGGTGTGATTGTTGCAATGACATTACAAGAAGCGGAAGATGCAGTGCGTGATATGCTTTCTGGCAATGCTTTTGGCGATGCCGGTAGCCGTGTAGTGATTGAAGAATTTTTAGATGGTGAAGAAGCAAGCTTTATTGTAATGGTGGACGGCAAAAACGTTGAGCCAATGGCAACATCTCAAGATCACAAACGTGTTGGTGAAAATGATACTGGCTTGAACACAGGCGGAATGGGTGCTTACTCCCCTGCTCCTGTCGTTACACCTGAAATTCACGCTCGAGTGATGGAAGAAGTTATTTACCCAACAGTGCGTGGAATGGCTGCTGAAAATAACCCTTACACAGGGTTCTTATACGCAGGCTTAATGATTATGCCAAATGGACAGCCCAAAGTAATTGAATTTAACTGCCGCTTTGGCGATCCTGAAACTCAACCGATTATGATGCGTTTAGAGTCAGATTTAGTCGAATTATGCTTAAAAGCGTGCGAAGGTAAATTAGATACTATTCAGTCAAAATGGTGCGAACAAGCCGCATTAGGCATTGTGCTTGCAGCAGAAGGCTACCCTAGCGATTATCGTAAAAATGATGAAATCACGGGTATTCCTGCACAAACCGCTACTCAAAAAGTCTTCTTAGCCGGTGTTGAACAAAAAGATGGGAAACTAGTTACTAACGGCGGACGCGTACTTTGTGCAACTGCGCTTGGCAACAGTGTGTTTGAAGCTCAGCAACAGGCTTTAAAACTAGCAGAACAAATTCAATGGCAAGGCAAATTCTACCGCCGAGATATTGGCTACCGAGCTGTTGCAAGAGAGCAAGCTAACTAGTTTGAACATTACAAAAAGGCATACAAAGTGAGATTGTATGCCTTTATTTTATTTTTGATTTAAATAACATTATAAAATCTATTTAAGTTAGATCTTTTTATTTTATTCTTTAGGAAAATTTTATTATTCTATTACTAGAAAAATACAAAAAAATCACCTAAGGAATACAAATGTTATCAACCATTAGCCACTATTTTTACGATCCTAACATCAAAGAATATGCCAACCCCACGGCTTTTGAAAAAATTGAGAAAATTCTAAATTGCGAAAACCACTTGCAAAAAAATAATCAAATTCTACCGCTTGTAAAAGTGATTACTGAACAACAAGCGGTTGAAATTCCGCTTTTTTTTGCAAATCCCACTGTTGCTCAATGGCAAATCACGCTTGAAAATGGCAGTAATTTGCAAGGAGAGGTAACGTTAGAAGAGACTGTTTTACCACTTCCACAAAATTTACCTTTAGGCTACCACACACTTTCAATTAACACAGGTAACATCACAGAAAGTTGTGCATTGATTGTTACGCCCGAAAAAGCCTTTCAGCCCAAGTTAATCAAAGAGCAAAAAAAATTGTGGGGAGCCTTTCTACAACTTTATACCCTTCGCTCCAACCAAAACTGGGGAATTGGGGATTTTAGCGATTTAAAACAATTTTTAGCCAAAATTGTAAAACAAGGTGCAGATTTTGTTGGACTTAACCCAATTCACGCATTATTTCCTGCCGATCCTGAGGCAGCAAGCCCTTACAGCCCCTCTTCTCGTTTATGGCAAAATATCATTTATATTGATGTCAATGCAGTTGAGGCATTCCAACAATCGGAAAAAGCCCAACAATGGTTCCATTCGCCTAACATTCAACAGAAACTTACTGAACTAAGAGCCTTAGATTATGTGGATTATAGCCAAGTAACATCCTTAAAATTACAGGCTCTTTCCCTTGCATTTGAGCAATTTTCACTTAGTTCTCAATCTGAGTTTGAGGCTTTTATTCAAGAGTCTGGCGAATCTTTAAAAATTCAAACAACTTTTGATGCCTTACACCAATGGATTTCTGAACAATCCAGCGAAAAAGGCGGTTGGACGACTTGGGCGGAAGACTATCAAGATTACCATTCGCCAACAGTCATCGAATTTCAGCAAAAACAGGCTAAATTAATCCGATTTTATATGTGGCTGCAATTTCTCGCTCTTCAGCAACTGGAAGAGTGCAATCATTTTGCCAAATCGCTTGATATGCCAATTGGTTTTTATCGGGATTTAGCCGTGGGTGTTACCAATAATGGCGCAGAAACTTGGGCGGATAAAACCTTGTTTGTGCAAGATGCCTCTATTGGTGCACCGCCTGATATGCTTGGCCCGAACGGACAAAGCTGGGGGCTTTCGCCAATGCATCCGCACACGTTGCAGGCTCGTGGCTATCAACCCTTTATTGATTTATTACGAGCAAATATGAAACATTGCGGTGCGTTACGCATCGACCACATTCTTGGCTTTGCCCGTATGTGGTGGGTAGCAAATGGCGAATCAGCAAAAGATGGCATTTATGTGCGTTATCCCCTTGAAGATATGCTCTCCATTTTGGCACTCGAAAGCCAACGAAATAAATGCTTAATTATTGCAGAAGCTTTAGGTACGGTGCCGGAAGGGATTTTAGAATCGCTCGAACAAAAAGGGATTTTGGCTTACAACATTTTCTATTTTGAAAAAGAAGGCAACGGTTATAAACCTCTAGAGAACTACCCATATCAAGCGATGACAACGTTGAGTACGCACGATTTGCCAACCATTCAAGGTTATTGGAAAAACTATGATTTTGAACTTGGCGAAAAATATGATATTTACCCAAGTAAATCTGTCTTGAGGAGCTTAAAAGAAGAGCGTGCTTACGATAGATTAAATATTCGCACTGCTGTTGAGAACGTGATGGCATTAGAACCAAATGAAGTGGGCGTAACAATAAAATTCACCCATCAACTGCAACGCTATGTAGCACACACTAATAGTGCCTTATTCGGTACTCAACCTGAAGATTGGCTAAATATGTTAGAGCCAGTCAATATTCCAGGCACCAGCACGGAATATCCAAATTGGCGGAGAAAATTATCGGCAACTACTAAAGAGATTTTTGCCAATAAAGACATTCAGACACTACTTGATGACATTCATCAAATCCGTAAAACACTATAAAACACAAGCGGTTATTTTTCTGCAAAATGTTGCAAGAAAATAACCGCTTGTTGCTTATATTGAAATATTACTTAAGCAGGATTAAACGGGAAGAAAATCGGAATCAAAATAATCCCTAAAATCCAATATAATAAATTAAGTGGCAAACCTATTTTTAGAAAATCGGTAAATTTATAGCCTCCCGCAGCATAGACCATTGTGTTTGTTTGATAACCAACAGGTGTCATAAAACTTGTTGCAGCTGCAAACATTACGGCAATAATAAAGGGAGAGGCATCTACACCGAGCATTTTTGCTGTTGAAACAGCAATTGGTGTTAATAATACGGCAGTCCCCGCATTACTCATAAACTCAGTGAGTACCATCGTTAATAAATAAAGCACCGCAAGCACCACAACAGGCCCAAATTCGCCTGCTTTACCTAAGGTATTATCAACAATAAATTGTGCGGCACCACTATTTGCCATTGCCTCCCCTAGCGGTAATAAACCAGCTAAAACTAAAATAATCTTCCAATCAATAGCGTGGTAAGCTTCATCGGCTGTTAAACATCCAGCTAGGCACATCGCAACTGCCCCTAATAACGCACTTATTGCAATAGGGACAACACCAAAAGCCGCCGCTAAAACGACTAATGCCATCACACCTAGTGCAAATTTTCCTCGCCAGTTATCCTCTGGTTTCACTAAATCAGACGACAAAACAATGAAATCTTTATCTTTACGCAAGGTTTCCATATCTTCTTTTGGCAAGGTTAAAAGTAAAATATCGCCCATTTTAAACGCTGTGCCACGTAAACGCTCTCGAATAACTTTACTACGACGTTGAATACCTAATACTGTTGCATTTTTATTCCAGCGTTGTTGTAAAATCGGAATAGTTCCACCAATCCAACGAGATGTTGGCGAAATCATCATCTCTGAGACCATTAAATCATCATTAAGATTATCATCATCGCTTGCACGGCGACCATATACAACATAATGCAAACCATATTTTTCTCTCGCTTTGGTCAGATCTTCCGACTCACCACGCAATAATAAAATATCGTGTTTTTGCAATGCTTGATGACTTGGGGTAGAAAGTCGTTCGCCATCACGTAGTACACCGATGGTAAATAAATTAAATTCTTCATTTAAACCCGAATCAGTCGTACTTTTTCCAATTAACGGCGAATCTTTATTCACTTTTAATTCTGCTACGTATTTACCGAAACCCGCCTCTTGTTCCAGCTCTAAGTGCGATTCTGGTAATAGAAAACGGCTGGTTAATAATAAATATACAATACCAACTGCAAAGAAAATAATACCAAGAGATGCAAACTCAAACATTCCAAAACCAGAATGACCTTGTTTTTGAGCGATTGCATTAATTAGCAGATTGGTAGATGTTCCGATTAAGGTACAAACTCCCGCCATTTGTGAGGCAAAAGATAATGGAATTAATGCCTTAGACGGTGCCATATTAATATTTTGAGCGGCCGCAATAACTATCGGAATTAATACAGCAACTACAGCCGTATTATTTACAAACGGGGAAAGTACCGCATTTATGCCACACAACACCAAAATAAATAACCACGGGGATTTTACATTGCCTAGAATTCGCCCGATACTATCTAAGGCACCACTGTTTTGTAACCCTGCTGCTAATACAAACATTGCAGTTACTGCAATAGTAGCAGAGTTAGAAAAACCATCGAGAGCCGCACCAACATCGACTTGACCTAATACAACTAAAGAACATAAAACTAAAATAGCGATTGCATCCATTCGCATTTTTTCGGTTGCAAATAAAAATACCGCAATGCCCGTTACTGCAAGTGTTGCGATAATGTCCCAAGACATAAAAATACCCCATAAATAGTAATAATAACGTTCTGATAATAAATCAAGCGATTGTGTTTGTCTTTAAATATTACAAAAAGGGCTATAAGAAAATGTTCCTATAGCCCTGTATTATTCTTAATTACTTTTGCTTAACCACGATATTTTTGATGCTGTTTTACCGCTTTACGAATTTGGCGAATATTGGTGCGACGGCGATTTGCAGTCACATCTACCTTCGTTTCGGTTTCTTTTGGTAAGCCAACTAATTCTCGTAAGTAGTTTACTTGTTCAAGCCCCATTTCTTCCCAACCACCACGTGGTAAACCTTTGTCTAGCTTGATGTTGCCGTAACGAATACGAATTAATCGGCTAACTTCAACACCTTGAGATTCCCATAAACGGCGAACTTCACGATTACGCCCTTCGGTTAAGGTTACATCAAACCATTGGTTTAGTCCTGTACCACCTACGGTTTTAATCTGTTTAAAGTTTGCAGGGCCATCTTCTAACTGAACGCCTTTACGTAAGCGTTGTAACATTGCATCGTCAATATTACCAAACACTCGCACCGAATATTCACGCTCAACCTCACGGCTTGGGTGCATTAAACGGTTTGCTAATTCGCCGTCTGTTGTAAAGAGTAATAAACCTGAGGTGTTAATATCTAAACGTCCAACTGCAATCCAGCGAGCCCCTGTTAAACGAGGTAAGCGGTCAAATACGGTTGCTCGTCCTTCTGGGTCGGAACGTGTGCAAAGTTCGCCTTCTGGTTTGTAATACATCAGCACTCGACAAATCTCTTTTTGTGCTGGAAGTAAGTTTATTAAATGCCCGTCAATACGAATTTTAGTCGAAGAACTGACTTGTACACGGTCGCCTAATGTAGCGATTTTGCCGTCCACACTTACTCGTCCTGCTGCAATGATCTCTTCTAATTCACGGCGAGAGCCTCTCCCCGCACGAGCCAAGATTTTTTGTAGCTTTTCGCCCACTACTTTTGCTTTCTTCTCTTGATTTTCAGCGATACTAGCGGTCGGTTTTTCTACTTTTTTTACATTTTTTGCCACAAGCGGTTTAGACGTTGGTCTTTGTGGTTTTGTTGCTTTAGCATTGTTTGAGCCGAATTTACGCTCTGATTTTTCATCGGCTTTTTTAAAGCTCGGACGATTGGCTGTTCGTTCTGAACGAGAATGTTGGGTAGGTTTCTTTTGAAAAGTTGTCATAAAGTTCCTTTTGTCGCTTTCACAAGCGTCTGAATATATTCAAGTGGTGGGCTTTTACCCACCGTAAAAATGTTTAATTAAATGGTGTCGGGTCGCCGGAACCTTCACGGATAATCACTGGCGAATCCTCCGTTAAATCTACAACGGTAGTTGGTTGTTGCCCTAAATAGCCACCGTGAATAATTAAATCCACCCGATGCTCTAAATGCTCTCGAATTTCATCAGGATCAGATTCCGTAATTTCGGTATCTGGTAGCATTAGTGAGCAAGATAAAATCGGCTCGCCCAACGCTGAAATTAGAGCTAACGCAATCGCATTATCCGGCACACGTATCCCCACCGTTTTACGTTTTGTCATTAATCTACGAGGTAACTCTTTGGTTGCTGGCAGAATAAATGTGTATGGATTTGGCGTATTATTTTTAATTAAGCGATAAGATTGATTTGTTACCAACGCATAGGTCGAAAGCTCGGATAAATCGCTACACACCAACGTAAAATTGTGATTTTCAGGCAACTTACGAATTCCTACAATTCTATCCATTGCGTGCTTATCGCCCAATGCACAACCTAAAGCATAGCCAGAGTCAGTCGGGTAAACAATTACCCCGCCATTTTTAATAATCTCAACCGCTTGGTTAATCAAGCGTTGTTGTGGATTTTCAGGGTGAATATAAAAAAATTGCGTCATTTTATCCTCAAGCCTAGGCATTGCGTAAAAACTGTGCCGATTATACACCAATCTCGTCGAATAACTAATAAATATCTTAATAACCTCTTGACTTATTTTTAATGTACTAGTTTAATAGTACAAAATAAATAAACGGAATTTTGCTATGCCTAAATCATCTCAATTAACAATTACACAAACCGATCTACCCTATATTGCGGACACAACAACAATTTACCACGCATTATGTAGCGGACGTTCACACACGTTATTATTAGATTCGGCTGAAATTCAAAGTAAAAACAGTTTAAAAAGCCTGCTTTTCGCTCAATCGGCACTCCATATTTTTTGTGAGAAACAGAGCGTTACTTTCCAAGCTCTAACTGAAAATGGTAAAGCGGTTTTACCTTTTATTGAAACTGCATTAAATCAATTAAACCCTGCTCCAATTTGCAAAAAATCGGCAGAAAATGACCGCTTGCAGGCAGAGTTCCCAAACATCAATAATCATTTAGATGAAGATAGCAAGCTCAAGACCACCACTGTTTTTGATGGTTTACGCACAGTAAGCAACCTGTTTGCAAAAGCGGATTCGCCTATCTATTTGGGGGGCTTATTTAGTTACGATTTAGTGGCGAATTTCATTCCGATGGAAAATATCAGTTTGCAAGACGACGGCTTAGCTTGCCCAGACTACAGTTTCTATTTAGCCGAGCAGTTAATAACTATCGATCATCAAACCGAAAAAGCCTTTTTACAAACCTTCTGTTTTGATGCAAATGAGCAAGAAACATTAACCCAACAAGCGGTTAAATTTGCTGAAAATCTTGCAAATTTAGATGAAAATGCCCTTTCGCTTTCACTCTTAACGGCAAGTGATGAAGCTAGCGTGAATATTGAAGATGAAGATTTCAAGCAAATTATTCGTAAGCTCAAACATCACATTAATATCGGCGATGTATTCCAAATTGTGCCGTCTCGCCGTTTTAGCTTGCCTTGTCCGAATACACTGGCTAGTTATCGTCAGCTAAAAATCAACAACCCAAGCCCTTATATGTTCTTTATGCAGGGGGAAAATTTCACTCTGTTTGGGGCATCGCCTGAAAGTGCGTTGAAATATTCACAAACAAATCGCCAATTAGAGATTTACCCGATTGCAGGTTCTCGCCCACGTGGTTTTGATGAATTTGGTAATATCGATCCTGAACTTGATTCTCGCCTTGAATTAGAGTTGCGTTTAGATCAAAAAGAGCTGGCGGAACATTTGATGTTGGTAGATCTCGCCCGTAATGATGTGGCTCGAGTAAGTGAGTCCGGCACTCGCCGTGTGGTAGATTTAATGCAGATTGACCGCTATTCGCAAATTATGCACCTTGTTTCTCGAGTGATCGGTACACTTCGTAATGATCTTGATGCCCTGCACGCTTACCAAGCCTGTATGAATATGGGAACATTGACAGGAGCTCCAAAAATCAAAGCGATGCAACTGATTTACCAAGTTGAACAACAAAAACGTCATAGCTACGGCGGTGCGGTGGGTTATTTAACTTCCGACGGCAATTTAGATACCTGTATCGTGATTCGTTCTGCTTTCGTACAAAACGGTATTGCTTATGTGCAAGCCGGTTGTGGCGAGGTGTTAGATTCAGATCCGCAATTAGAAGCCGATGAAACTCGCCATAAAGCACGTGCAGTGCTTAAAGCAATCGGACAAGTAAATGCCTCTGCAAGCGTAAAATAAGGACATAGTATGGCTAATATTCTTTTTATTGATAATTTTGACTCTTTTACTTACAACTTAGTCGATCAGTTTCGTGAATTAGGGCATAAGGTAACCATTTTCCGCAATGATTATCCGCTAGAGGATTTTTTAGAAAAAGCGGTAAATACCCCTGATTGTTTGGTCGCCCTTTCCCCAGGCCCAGGTAATCCTGCCGAGGCGGGCAATCTGTTAGAGGTCATTCGCCGTTTAAAAGATAAAGTCCCGATGATTGGTATCTGCTTAGGACACCAAGCTTTAATTGAAGCCTTTGGCGGTAAAGTGGTGCATACCGGCACGGTGCTACACGGTAAAGTGTCTCGAATTGAGCACGATAATCAAGCAATGTTTGCTGGCATTAACAACCCGATGCCCGTTGCTCGCTACCACTCTTTAATGGGCGATGATTTACCAGAAGAATTTATCGTGAATGCGAAATATGAGCATATTGTAATGGCAATTCGCCATAAAACTTTACCGATTTGTGGCTTTCAATTCCACCCTGAATCTATTTTAACGGTAGAAGGTACTAAATTATTAAAACAATCGGTGGAATGGTTGTTAGGAGAAAAAAATGATTAGCGTATATGGTTTAAAGCAAACATTAGCCGACCGCCGAGTAAAGATTGCCGAGGTTATTTTTGAATGTTTAGAAATGAGCTTAGGGGTGCCAAAACAACGCCACGCTTTACGCTTTGAATTGTTAGAGTCAGAAAATTTCTATCCACCAATTAACCGTAGCCAAGATTTTATTGTGATTGAAATTAACCTTATGCTAGGGCGTAGCGAACAGATAAAAAAACGTCTAATCAAAGGGTTATTTAGTGCCTTAAGTTCAAAAGTTGGAATTGCCCCTATTGATGTTGAAATTACCATTAAAGAACAACCAGAACATTGTTGGGGGTTTCGTGGTATGACAGGCAATGAAGCAACTGACTTGGAATACCAAGTACATCGCTAGAAATACAAGGGAATATAATATGCAAACTCTTTTAGATAAATTATTTACCAATCAAGCCTTATCCCAAGCTGAATCTAAAGCATTTTTTAGCGAAGTGGTAAAAGGCAATCTTTCAAACGAGCAATTAGCCGCCGCCTTAATTGCCCTAAAATTACGTGGCGAAACCGTCGAAGAAATTGCAGGGGCAGCTAATGCAGCCCTTGAAAATGCTAATCCATTTCCAACACCAGACTACCCTTTTGCTGATATTGTCGGCACAGGGGGAGATGGACATAATACGATTAATATCTCTACCACCAGTGCTATTGTTGCCGCAACTATGGGCTATCCAATTGCAAAACACGGTAACCGTAGCGTATCAAGTAAAACCGGCTCAAGTGATGTCTTAACACATTTAAGCATAAATGTGGGCGTAACACCTGAAACCGCTCGTCTTGCTCTTGATGAAGCAGGTATTTGCTTTTTATTCGCCCCAACCTATCACGGTGGTTTTAAATATGCTGCCCCTGTTCGCCAAGCGTTAAAAACTCGTACAATTTTCAATATTCTCGGGCCTTTGGTAAACCCAGCTCACGCTAAGCGTCAATTATTAGGGGTCTATTCGCCTGAGTTAGTCAGTGTTTATGCCGAAACTGTCAAAACCTTAGGCTGTGAACATTCTATTGTGGTACACGGTACCGGCTTGGATGAAGTAGCCATTCACGGTGAAACACAAGTCGCAGAAATTAAAAACGGCACTATTACATATTACACTCTAACCCCTGAAGATTTCGGCATTCCAACCTATAGTATCGAAGATTTAAAAGGTGGAGAACCTGCAGAAAATGCAGAAAAAGTAACCGCTATTTTACAAGGCAAAGGAGAAGTCGCTCATATTGATGCGGTGGCAGTAAATGTAGCGTTGTTGATGAAGGTTTTCGGAGAAAACGATTTAAAAGCTAACGTGTTAAAAGTAAAAGAAGTGCTTGCTTCTGGCAAAGCATTCAGCACATTACAGAAACTGGCGAGTTATCAATAAGTGAAAAGAAGTATTTACGACACACCGATTTTCTTTGAGCGTTACCAGCAGCTTCGCCAAAATCCGATTAGTATGAATGAGGTGGTCGAAAAACCAACAATGTTCTCACTACTGCCTGATTTAACGGGGAAAACCGTATTAGATCTTGGCTGTGGCACAGGCGTGCATTTAGCTCATTATTTGGCACTCGGGGCAAAAAAAGTAGTCGGTTTGGATTTATCTGAATTGATGCTTAAACAAGCGGAAAACACGCTTTCTACGCAATGGCAAAAAGGCGAGCATTTTTCGCTTTATTGCCTGCCAATGGAGCGATTAAGTGAAATTGCAGAAAGTAATTTTGATGTTGTTACCAGCTCATTTGCTTTTCACTATATTGAAGATTTCGCTACTTTACTTGCAAATATATCCGCTAAAATGACCGCTTGCGGTACGCTTATTTTCTCGCAAGAACACCCGATTGTAACTTGCTATAAAGAAGGCTACCGTTGGGAAAAAAATGAGGAAAAACAACAAGTCGCTTATCGCTTAAATTATTATCGAGATGAAGGCGAGCGTGATAGAAGTTGGTTCCAACAACCTTTTAAAACCTATCATCGTACAATGGCAACCATCTTTAATCAGCTAATTCAAGCCGCTTTTAAAATTTGCCAAGTTGAAGAGCCAATGTTAGCAACACGGCCTGAGTGGCATAATGAATTTAAAGATTTGCAACATCGCCCGCCACTACTTTTTGTTAAGGCTAAAAAGCAAAAATAAAGTTAGAAATGGCTATTTTGCAAGCAATTAAACATCATTTATAAAAAATAATTTGCACTATGGGAATGAAAACACTATCATTCAAAGCACCAGTACGGAGCGGTAGTTCAGCTGGTTAGAATACCTGCCTGTCACGCAGGGGGTCGCGGGTTCGAGTCCCGTCCGTTCCGCCACTAAATTTAAGCCTCTGAGAAATCAGAGGCTTTTTACTATTTGGAGTAACCACCTTACCCTTCTCGACACTCTAACCAAGGCAGGTTGTTTTTATAATAAACCGAACTACGCTCTCTAGCTTTTAAATCCACATAGCTCCCCTCAATAAGATAGTAAGATCGATAAAGCACTTCAAAACGAGTTGCTGCCATATTTAACGCTTTATTTTCAAGATGATCAAAAGGTTGAGCCTTACCACCATTTAACTGAAAATAGAAGCCAAAATTATCTTTTAAACGACTTTCTTTCCAAAGCGGAAAATAAGTTGCTAAATAAGAAGCCTCTCCCGTTGCAAAATTATGGCAGTAATAACTATATCTTTTATAGTTCAATCTATTATTTAATTCTGCTTGGCTAATATTGTCTTTTAAATAACCGACCTGTGTAGGCTTTGCTATTTTTGTCGATTGTGAATTACAAGCGGTTAAGCCGAGCACAAACATACCTAATAGCATCAATTTTAATCTATTCATATAAATTCCGAAAAATCCCCTCAAATAAATGACTAGTGTTATGATAACTAAAATCTTAGAGTGTGCAAGCGGTCATATTT
>NZ_JAQSJE010000009.1 GCF_028649535.1 Mannheimia cairinae
GTTTTTTTGGCTCGCTACAGTAGGTAAATTTGACCGCTTGTAAGTTCAGGATCGCCAGTAAAGCGTGCGATTAAATCGCCTTTTAAAATGCCATTTTCAATAGCACCATTTGTGAGTAGTGCGGTTTGAAAGCGAAAATCATCGCTAAGGGCTAATTTTGCAGCTAGGGCAGTAAAGATTTTTTGGGTACTAGCCGGTAGCATAAATACATCGCTTTGATAGTGCGTGATAATTTGATTCGTCTCTAAATTTTTGGCAATAAAACTGGCTGAAGCACCAGCTGGTAGATGTTTTAGAAGTGCTTCGGTATTAATTTCTGCTTGGGTAATGTTTGGAAGAAGTAAGATAGATAAGATAAATTTAGAGAAAAAAGTGCGAGTAAAGTTTTTAAAAATCATAAGTAAAGGGGAGTTGAAATTTTTAATTAGAAAATGAATAATAGCCCTTTCAATTTAATTCGTAAACCGATAATTTTTAGTAAGGAAAACTATTTAATGAAACAAATTCCTATGACTGTGCGTGGTGCAGAGCAGCTACGTGAAGAATTGGATTTTTTAAAAAACGTGCGTCGCCCGCAAATTATTGATGCGATTGCAGAAGCTCGTGAACACGGCGATTTAAAAGAGAATGCAGAATATCACGCAGCTCGTGAACAGCAAGGTTTCTGCGAAGGTCGTATCCAAGAAATTGAAGGCAAATTAGGCAATGCACAAATTATTGACGTTACCAAAATGACAAATAACGGAAAAGTAATTTTTGGTGCAACCGTTGAGCTTGTTAATGTAGATACGGATGAAGAGGTAACTTACCGCATTGTAGGCGACGATGAAGCTAATATAAAAGAAGGGTTGATTTCTGTTAATTCGCCTATCGCTCGTGGTTTAGTTGGCAAAGAGGTTGATGATTCTGTCAGTATCACAACACCTGGCGGAAAAGTTGAATTTGACATCGTAGGTGTAGAATATATTTAATTCCTATACTCATTACACTATTTAAGCTCTGATTTTTGTTTCAAAATATCAGAGCTTCATTTTTATAGTTCTTTAGCATAATGACTTTTTGGCACTCTTTTTCCCCTTTGCTTAAAGCAATTCTTTGTATTTTATTATCTGCATTAGGCTTTGCTCTAATGGCTCTATTTATGAGGCTTTCAGGAGAGTTACCACTAGCAGAAAAAGCTATTTTTCGAAATGCAATTACTGCGTTAATTAGTGGTTGTATAGTTTGGAAAAATAAAGAGCGATTTTGGGGAATGGCTGCAAATCGCCCTCTATTAATAGCCCGTTCAATTAGTGGTTTATTAGGTATTTTATGTGGTGTTTATATTATCGATCATCTTGTATTAAGCGATGTCGATATGATAGGAAAACTCACTTCATTTATCTTGATTATACTTTCTGCTATCTTCCTTAAAGAAAAAGCTTCTTTGTTGCAGTATTTATTATGCTTAGTTGCATTTGTTGGAGCCATTTTTATCATTAAACCAGCCTTTGAACTTAAATTTATTCCCTATCTGATAGGGCTTATTGGTGCATTTTTTGCGGCAGTTGCTTATTTGTGCTTAAGATTACTCTCTAAAACAGCAGAAGTTGAGTCTCCAAATACAATAGTTTTCTTTTTTTCTGCATTTTCAACCTTGATATTACTACCATTCGTCATTATTAATTACATACCCTTAACCTAGCGACAAATAATCTATTTAATATTGGCTGGCCTCTCAGCTACGTTAGGACAATTTTGTGTTACAACTGCCTATAAATACGCTGCGGCAAAAGATGTTTCAATTTATAGTTATGCATCTGTTTTATTTAGTGCTATGTTAGGTATTATGTTTTTTGAACAATACCCAGATGCTTGGAGTGTCTTCGGGTATATAATTATTTTTATCTCAGGTTGGTGGATGTTTTTACTTACAAAAAGGCAGTTAAAACGAATTAATTAATCTTTGCTGTAAACTTTGTTAAACTATTTAAGTTTGCTTTATATAAAAGGATAGAAAATGCAATTTATTGGGAAAATAGTTGGTTTTATTTTAGGTTATCAGATATTTCACGGTTTATTTGGTGGTTTATTAGGTGCTTTTATTGGGCATTTAGCAGATAAAAAGTTGTATGAATTAGGTTCTGTTCGTTCAAGTATTTTTGGTAAGAATTTAACCCGCCAATTACTATTTACAAAAACCACATTTGCGGTGCTAGGGCATATCGCAAAGGCTAAAGGCCGTGTAACAGAAGCCGATATTGAATTAGCCAGAGCATTAATGGCTCGTTTAAAGCTTGATAGTGCCACTCAAAAAATGGCTCAAAATGCCTTTTCTTTAGGTAAAGATGCGGATTTCCCGCTACGCCAAGTGATCCAAGAATTTAGAGAAGCCTGTGGGCAGCGGGCCGATTTATTACGCTTTTTTGTAGAAGTGCAAATGCAAGCTGCACTGCAAGATGGCGAATTAGATGCAAATGAGCAACGTATTCTTTTCGCGATTGCAGAAACAATGGGAATGTCTCGTTTCCAGTTTGAACAAATGCTTTCGATGATCATCGCCGCTCAACAGTTCCGTGCAGGTGGATTTTATCAGCAACATACAGGTGGTTATCAACAATCTCAAGGTGGTTATGGCAATTATCAACAGCCGGCAAAACCAAGCATTGATGCCGCTTATACGGTGTTAGGCGTAACAGCTCAAGACGATCAAAATACGGTAAAACGTGCTTACCGTAAATTAATGAATGAACATCATCCAGATAAACTGGCAGCCAAAGGTTTACCAGATGAAATGATGGAATTAGCCAAAGAGAAGGCACAACAAATTCAATCTGCTTATGATTTAATTTGTAAAGTAAAAGGTTGGAAATAATGGACTCTCGTTCTCATATCATTCCGCTATTTTTAGCGATTGTGATTACGGCTATTGCGATTTGGTCTGGCTTAAACCCTACTGACAGAGCGGTTTGGTATGCAGAAGTGTTGCCTATTTTTGCGGTATTTGCAGTATTAATTGCAACTTACCCTAAATTCCAATTTAGTGGCTTAGCCTATTTCTTTATGTCGTTATGGCTGATTATGCACTTAATCGGAGCCAAATATACCTTTGCAAATGTGCCTTTTGAATGGGCAAATCAGTTTTTAACCCCATTTTTAGGTGAAGACCGCAACCATTTTGACCGTGTCGCTCACTATATTATCGGCTTTTATAGCTATCCAATGGCAGAATGGTTGCTGCGTAAACGTAAATGCGGAATGGGCGTTGCCTTTTTCTTCTCGCTATTTTTTATTATGTCAGTGGCGGCTGCTTATGAAATTATCGAATGGCAATATGCGGTGATTGAAGGTGGTGATGCAGGCATTGAGTTTTTAGGCTCGCAAGGCGATATTTGGGACGCTCAAAAAGATATGCTGGCAGACACGTTAGGGGCTTTAACGGCATTGATTATCTACCTTATTGTTCGCCCTGATCTGTGTATGCGAGACAAACATTTTTAACCCTTACAAGCGGCCGTTTTTAGCAAAAAATTCGCAAAAAAAGACCGCTCGTATTCAATATTTTAGTTAATGAACACAATTCCAAACGTTATTCTTGCCCCAATGCAAGGAGTGTTAGATCCTTTCGTCCGCAACCTCTTAACTTCAGTAAATGATTACGATCTCTGCATTTCTGAATTTGTGCGAGTGGTGGAGCAGAAGTTGCCTAAAAAAGCCTTTTACCGCTTATGCCCCGAATTAGCACAAGGCGGGTTAACCGATTCTGGCACACCTGTGCGAGTACAGATTTTAGGACAACATCCACAATGGTTAGCGGAAAATGCGGCTTTGGCGGTTGAATTAGGATCGCACGGTGTGGATCTAAACTGCGGTTGTCCTTCCAAAACGGTAAACGGGAGCAATGGCGGGGCATCGTTATTAAAAGAGCCGGAACTGATTTACCAAGCTACAAAAGCAATGCGAGAGGCAGTGCCAACTTCACAAATTGTTTCGGTAAAAGTGCGTCTTGGCTGGGATTCTGCCGAACAATGTTTTGAAATTGCTGATGCAGTTGCTCAAGGCGGTGCAAATGAAATTACGGTACACGGCAGAACCAAAATGGACGGCTATCGAGCCGAACGCATCAACTGGCAAGCGATTGGCGAAATTCAAAAACGGCTAACCATTCCTGTGATCGCCAATGGCGAAATCTGGGATTTTGAATCTGCAAAAAATTGCCAAAAAAGAACCGCTTGTCATTCATTGATGATCGGGCGAGGAGCATTAAATACACCAAATTTAAGCAAAGTGGTAAAATACAATGCCCCTAAAATGACGTGGAATGAGGTGCTTAAATTGTTATTCCAATATGTAAATATGGAAAATAAACAAGACACCGGCTTTTACCACGTGGCTCGCATTAAGCAATGGTTGCGTTATCTTGATAAAGAGTATCCGCAAGCGGTTGAATTATTTGAAATATTGAAAACCGAACACGGATATGATGGTCTAAAAGCACATATTGAAAAGGCGGTAGAAAAAGATGAAAAAACAAATTTTTAATGAAGAAGAGCAAACTTCTTCCCAAACATTTGAGCCAAAACAAGAATTTGATTTAAATGAAGTGGTTGTCGAAGAAGAAATTAAAGAAGTAGAGGCAGAACTTATTATTGAAGAAAGCCTTAAACCTTCTCGATTTTGGGTAAGAGTACTACTTGCCACCTTAGTGTTATTTGGTGTTGCGGTTATCACCCAAAGCGTGCAATGGTTAATCAACACATTCGAGCAAAAAGAGTGGATTTATTTTGCCTTCTCAATAGTCTTTTTTATTTTCAGCTTAGCAGGTGTGGGAGCGGTAATTTCTGAATGGCGAAAATTAGTCTATTTAAGAAAGCACCAACAAAACCAGCAAATGAGCAACCAATTATTATTGGAAAATTTACCCTCTAATGATGGCGAACAAGCGGTTAAATTTTGTGAAAATATTGCAAATAATCTAACTAATCTGCCCTCTGTCGAGCAATCTCAACAACGCTGGAAAAGCCAACTAAATGATGCCTATAACGCTAAAGAGGTGCTGTATCTGTTTAGTGAAAATGTATTAAAACCGATTGATAAACAAGTTAAACAGATGATCTCTCGCAATGCGGCAGAGAATGCGGTAATTGTGGCGGTTAGCCCTTTGGCGATTGTAGATGTATTGCTAATGGCAGCAAGAAATATTGCTTTGGTAAATAAAATTACCCGAGCTTATGGTATGGAGTTAGGTTATATCAGCCGTTTAAAACTGTTTAAAATGGTTTTAAACAATATGGTGTTTGCTGGGGCAACAGAAATTGCAACTGATGTTGGTATGGATTTCTTCTCGCAAAATCTCACGGCTAAACTTTCTTTGCGTGCTGCACAGGGTATTGGTGTGGGCTTACTAACCGCAAGATTGGGGATTAAAGCAATGGAATTTTGCCGACCTATTGCTTTCCAAGCCAATGAAAAACCGAAAATTTCGGCTATTCGCCAAGAATTACTTACATCAGTAAAAAATACAGTGTTTTCTAAAAATGAGATAAAAGAAAAAGAGCGGATTTAATAGATGAAAAGGCAGGATCAGTATTTTATTGATTCTGCCTTTTTATTAAAATAAAAATTAACCCTAAAAAATATTAGGGGTTGTTAAGGTTTTAGATTAAGTAACCTAACGTTCTAATCGATTTTAATTACATTGATATTGTAAAGGATACAAATTGAGCTTATCCATCAACTTACGGTCGTAATCTTCTTCTGGGTTTTCTGTGGTAAGAAGTTTATCGCCATAAAAAATCGAATTGGCTCCAGCCATAAAGCAAAGTGCTTGCATCGCTTCTGGCATTGCAGTTCTGCCGGCAGAAAGGCGAACAAAACTTTTTGGCATTGTAATACGGGCTACCGCAATGGTGCGAACAAACTCTGTCCAATCTATATCTTCAGCATTCGCAAGAGGAGTACCTTCCACTTTAATAAGCTGATTAATTGGTACACTTTCGGGTTGGGGATCTAAATTGGCTAAGCTGGCAATCAGCCCTGCACGTTCAGGCCTGGTTTCATTCATACCAACAATACCGCCGCAACAAACTTTTAATCCAGCATTACGTACTTTTCCAAGGGTATCCATTCTGTCATCGTGGCTGCGGGTATGGATAATTTTATTATAACGTTCAGGATCTGTATCTAAATTATGGTTGTAGTAATCTAAGCCAGCTGCTTTTAATTCTTCCGCCATACCATCCTCAAGCATACCAAATGTGCCACAAGTTTCTAAACCAAGAGATTTTACCGCATTAACTATTTCAGAGACGACTTTGATGTCTTTAGGTTTTGGTCCTCGCCAAGCTGCTCCCATACAGAATCGGCTAGCACCTCTTGCTTTTGCTATTTGGGCTTTTGCAATAATTTCCTCAATATCCAGCATTGTTTGCTTTTCTACCCCTGTATCATAACGAGCAGATTGGGGGCAATATTCACAATCTTCAGCACAGCCCCCGGTTTTTATTGATAGTAGCGTTGAAAGTTGAATAGCATTTGGTTCAAAATTCTCACGATGAATTTGTGCTGCTTTAAATATTAGATCCATAAAAGGCATATCAAATAATTCTTCTACTTGGCATTTTCGCCAATATTGTGCGGTTGGGTGTGGTGTAAGCTCATCTTTGGCTTTGAGCTTGAGTTGAAAGGTAGTCACTTTTATATTCTCTCCTTTATGTAAAAGGAGTAAACCTAATCAGGTTTACTCCTTAATAGTGATATGATTTAATTATAGCTGATTTATGTTAATTATAACTTCGGACCAGCTGCAATTAATGCTTTACCTTCATCGTTGGTTGCATATTTTTCAAAGTTTTTCACAAATCTGCCCGCTAAGTCTTCTGCTTTTGCTTGCCATTGTGATTTGTCTTCGTAAGTGTTACGAGGATCTAAAATAGCCGTATCAACACCTGGTAATGCAGCTGGAATTGCTAAATCAAAGATTGGTAATTTACCCATTTCTGCATTATCAATAGAACCATCTAAGATTGCATCAATAATACCACGAGTATCTTTGATTGAGATACGTTTACCAGTACCGTTCCAACCAGTATTGACTAAGTAAGCTTCAGCACCTGCAGCTTCCATACGTTTTACTAACACTTCAGCATATTGTGTTGGGTGTAATGATAAGAATGCTGCACCGAAACACGCAGAGAATGTTGGTGTTGGTTCAGTAATACCACGTTCTGTACCAGCTAATTTCGCAGTAAAGCCTGATAAGAAATAGTATTTAGTTTGTTCAGGCGTTAATTTTGATACAGGTGGTAATACACCAAATGCGTCAGCGGTTAAGAAAATTACTTTTTTAGCGTGACCTGCTTTTGATGGTACCGCAATATTATCAATATGATGAATTGGGTAAGAAACACGAGTATTTTCTGTTTTTGATTTATCATCAAAATCGATAGTACCATCTTCACGAACAACCACGTTTTCTAATAATGCATCACGGCGAATTGCACGGTAAATATCTGGCTCATTCTCTTCAGAAAGGTTGATTGTTTTCGCATAGCAACCACCTTCGTAGTTGAATACACCATTTTCATCCCAACCGTGTTCATCATCCCCAATTAATTTACGTTTTGGATCTGTTGATAATGTCGTTTTACCAGTACCAGATAAACCGAAGAATACCGCAACATCGCCTTCTTCACCTACGTTTGCAGAGCAGTGCATTGAAGCAATACCTTTAAGTGGTAAGAAGTAGTTCATCATTGAGAATAAACCTTTTTTCATCTCACCGCCGTACCAAGTACCACCAATTAATTGCACACCTTCAGTCACATTAAATGCAACAAAATTTTCAGAATTTAAACCTTGTTCTTTCCAATCTGGGTTAGTTACTTTAGAACCGTTCATTACTACAAAATCAGGTTTGAAATCTTTCAATTCTGCTTCTGTTGGGCGAATAAACATATTTTTTACAAAGTGTGCTTGCCAAGCTACTTCTGTTACAATACGCACAGATAAACGATGTTCGGCACTTGCACCACAGAACGCATCAATAATAAATAAGCGTTTGTTTGAAAGTTCATTAGTCACTAAATTTTTTAAACTCTGCCAAGTTGATTGATTCATCGGCTTATTGTCGTTTTTTGCTGCCTCTGATGTCCACCAAACAGTGTCTTTAGTTGTTTCGTCTAAAACGATATATTTATCTTTTGGTGAACGGCCCGTAAAAATTCCTGTATCTACGGCTACCGCACCTAAATTGGTTAAAACTCCTTTTTCATAACCTTGAAGATCTGAATTCATCTCTTCTTCAAACAGTTGCTCATAGCTAGGATTACGAACGATTTCTTTTACATTAGTAATACCTAAGTCTGCAAGTTCTTGTTCAATACGATTTAACATAATGGTTACCTCATAATAGTTATAAAATTAACACTGGTGCCATTATACGGAAATAAAAAAAAAAAAATGTTACATACTTCAAATTTTTGAAATTTTGCTCCTAAAAAAAGTAAAAATTTCTAAATTAATTTGTTTTATGTCAAATTTTATGGCTTGCTTTAGATGCTTTTAAGTGAAATTTAACTGACAAGCGGTAAGATTTTTAGGAATTTTTGCAAATTCAGGGTAAAATTAAGCGGTTTTGTAATGACGATAAATTTACATAAGAGAATATAAATGCGTTTATTGATTATTTTGTTTGCATTATTGCTCGGCTATTTTCAATACAGTTTTTGGTTTGGAAAAAATGGCTGGAGTGATTATCAAGAAGTACAAGAGGAAGTAGCTGCTTTAAAAGCGGAAAATATGAAATTAGCAGCTCGAAATAAATTAATTGAAGCTGAAATTCAAGATTTGAAAAATGGTGTAGATGCTTTAGAAGAGCGGGCCAGGCTTGAGCGTGAAATGGTAAAAGAAAATGAAGTGTTTTACCGAATTGTGCCGAGATCTAAATAAAAAGAAAGAATAAAATGACCAGACAGATTATCGCTATAATTCCAGCCTCAGGTGTTGGTAGCCGAATGCAAGCAGAAAAGCCGAAGCAGTATTTACAATTATTAGGGAAAACTATTTTAGAACATACACTTTCCCTTTTTATTGCACATCCACAAATTAAAAAAGTGATTGTGGCAGTGGCTAAAGATGACCCTTTCTACCCTCAGCTTGAGATTTTAAAATCTCCTAAAGTAGAACTTGTGTTTGGGGGAGAAACTCGAGCAGACTCTGTACTGAATGCCCTTAAACAAATTAAAGTTGAAAATGCTTGGGCATTAGTCCACGATGCTGCTCGCCCTTGTCTTAAGCGGTCAGATTTAGATAAACTTTTGCAAGTTGATAACGAACAAGGTGCGATTCTTGCCATACCTGCGGTAGATACAATGAAAAGAGCCAAAGGAACTCAAATCTTGCATACAGAAGATAGAGCAACTTTATGGCACGCTTTAACACCGCAATTCTTCCCGGCACAACAATTAATTTTTGCATTAGAGTCTGCTTTTGAGAATGGGCAAGTTGTAACCGATGAAGCCTCAGCAATGGAGCTAAGTGGCTATCATCCACAATTGGTTGCAGGTAGAAGTGATAATTTAAAAATTACTCGTCCAGAAGATTTAGCCTTAGCAGAATTTTACCTTACCCATCATTTGGAGAAATAATATGATACGTATCGGACACGGTTTTGATGTGCACGCTTTTGGCGAAGATAGACCGCTTATTATTGCAGGTGTTGAAGTGCCTTATCACACTGGTTTTATTGCCCATAGCGATGGCGATGTTGCCTTACACGCTTTAACCGATGCCTTATTAGGAGCTGCCGCATTAGGTGATATTGGCAAATTATTTCCAGACACCGATATGCAATATAAAAATGCCGATAGCCGAGGGTTGCTAATTGAGGCTTATCGTCAAGTGCAAGCATTAGGCTATAAAGTGGGGAATGTGGATGTAACTATCATCGCCCAAGTACCGAGAATGCGTCCGCATATTGATAAAATGCGTCAAGTGATTGCCGATGATTTAAAATGCGATATTTCACTAGTTAATGTGAAAGCGACCACGACAGAAAAATTAGGCTTTACTGGACGGAGCGAAGGAATTGCGTGTGAAGCGGTTGCTTTATTACTAAAAGTATAATTAGTTTGTTATATTGCCCTAAATTATGTTGAATTAGAGTGTTGCTAAAATAATTTGCTCTGGTTCAATATGAATTGTTATATCATCATTAATTTGGGGCAAGAAATGTTCTGATGTTGTTGCACAGAATGTAACATTATTAACTTGCACGATAATTTCGTTTTGTCCATTTTGTTGATTAAAGGATTTTATTTTTCCTACAAAATTATTCTCACCAGAGCTAGATGGCTGCAGCTCAACCCAAGGTGCTTTAATCATTAACATTACCTCTCGCCCAAGAGATAAATTTAATCGTTCGCAACTTTTAAGGGTTATCTTAGCCATAATTTCTTTATCAATTCCCTCTATCTCAATACCAATAATAGCGTGAACACCGTCACGTTTAACAGAAGAGACTTTGCCAAAAAATTGGTTTCTTGCACTGGTCTGTAAAGCAGAATAGGCAGTAGCCACTAGGAGATTATCTAGTGGAATATCTTCATTGTGTAAAATTGCAAATGCTCGTTCTTGTGTTTGTTTTAGTAATTCGTAAAGCTGTAATAAACGTTCCGCATAGAGCGTTAAGCAAGTTCCGCCGCCTTGTTTGCCGCCAATATTTCGTTCAAGTAATGGTTTGGGGCTAAGTTTATTCATCGCATCAATATTATCCCACGCTGTTTTATAACTGACGCCCGCTAATTTAGCTGCTTGATTAATAGAACCAATTTTTTTAATTTGACGGAGCAGTTCCACTCGGCGAGGATCGGCAAATAGTTGTTGGTTTAGTTTAATCGTTAATAATATTTCGGCATTAAGCATATTTTGTCCTTTACGAATTGAAGAGACATACTATAACAAATAATTAGCTGATTTTATCTTAAAAATAGCGTAAAATGCCATTTTAAATCGTACTACTATAGTAGTGCATCCCCCTAAATTAGTTAAACTATATTCATTCAAATAAAAATAAAATGGACGGTATTATTCACTTCTTGAGTTCGTTTTTGACGAATATCACTTGGATCGGAGCTTTAGAACTCGGCTTAATTTATGCCCTTGTTGCGTTAGGTGTTTTGATCTCTTATAAAATTCTTGATTTCCCCGATCTTACCGCTGACGGCAGTTTCCCATTAGGGGGGGCGGTTTGTGTGATTTGCATTTTAAACCAAGTTGATCCTTGGCTTGCGACGTTATTCGGTGCGTTAGCCGGTGCAGTTGCAGGTATAATTACCGCAAGTTTGCATATTGGCTTTAAAATTGAAAAATTACTTGCCAGTATTTTGATGATGATCGCCCTTTATTCCATCAATTTACGCATTATGGGAATGCCAAATATCGCCATTCTTGGCGAAACCACAATTTACGATGTAATGCCGATTGAAAGTGATCTGCAACTTGCATTAGTCAGATTAGTAATGGCTCTTTTAGTGGTTGTCGTGGTAAAAGGCTTATTCGATTTATTCTTCGCAACTCAAATTGGCTTGGCGGTACGAGCAACTGGCACAAACAGCCGTATGGCGAAAGCCCAAGGGATTGCCATTAATAAAATGACGATTTTAGGTATGGCGATTTCCAATGCATTAATTGCCCTTGGCGGTGCTTTATATGTACAAAGTAACGGCGGTGTGGATATTTCTATTGGTGTGGGGACTATCGTAATTGGTTTAGCCGCAGTAATTATCGGCGAGGCAATTTTCTCGGTAAAACGCATTATTTGGCTGACCTTTGCGGTGATTATCGGTTCGGTTTTATATCGTTTCTTTATCGCCTTAGCGTTAAATAACGATACATTAAACGGCATTGGTTTTGGGCCACAAGACTTAAATCTTATTACTGCACTATTGGTGGTAATTGTGCTTGCGGTGCCTCGCATTAAGCAAAAACTGCTCGGTAAAAGAGGTTAATATGATAGAAGTACGTAACTTATTTATTACCTTCAATAAAGGCACAGCAATAGAAAACTCTGTCTTACGTGGGCTTTCTCTAAAAGTGGAACAAGGCGAATTTGTTTCAGTAATTGGCAGTAACGGAGCAGGGAAATCGACACTACTGAATGCAATTAGTGGCGATTGCAGTGTAGATTCTGGCGAGATTATCATTCAAGGCAACAAAGTGAATAAAACCACCACTTGGCAACGTGCAAACCAAGTAGCAAGGGTGTTTCAAGACCCAATGGCAGGTACTTGTGAAAGTTTAACTATTGAAGAAAATATGGCATTGGCTTACCAACGTGGCAGAAAGCGTGGGCTTGGTTTTGCAATTAACCGTTTAATGCGAGAATTTTTTAAAGAGAAGCTTTCGCTTTTGGGCTTAGGGTTAGAAAACCGCTTAACTGATCAAATGGGACGTTTATCTGGTGGGCAAAGGCAAGCAGTTAGCCTGTTAATGGCATCCCTTCAACCCTCAAATATTTTATTGTTAGACGAACATACTGCAGCACTTGATCCGAAAACTACCGATTTTGTGTTGGAACTGACCAATAAAATTGTGCGAGAACAACAACTAACCACCTTGATGGTTACACACTCAATGCGTCAAGCCCTTGATTATGGCGATAGAACTGTAATGTTGCATCAAGGACAAGTCGCTTTTGATGTAGCAGGCGAAGAGCGTAAAAGAATGGACGTGCCAGATCTTTTACAACTTTTCCAACAAAATCGACACGAACAGTTAAGTGATGATGGGTTATTGTTAGGGAATTAGTAGATATATTAAAAGTTATGCTACATAGTTCCCCTCTTTAGCAAAGAGGGATTAGGGGAGATTTGAACGTTATAATGGAAATATTGGTATAGATTAAAAAGAGCTGAGTTTTACTCTACCCATATTTCTAAATTGATTTCTTCGTAAATTTCTTTTGGCAAATCTCCCCCAGCCCCTCTTTACTAAAGAGGGGAGTAATATTTCAGAACGATGTGGCTAAAGTTGCGATTTTAGCAATTCCTGTTATACTTTTTGGCAATGAATCAACGTTAATTAAAATAGTTAATTCCTCATTATTGATATTGAGTATTTATAGTTTTTTAACACTCGGTCGTAAATTACGGCAACTGAAGGAGGTGTTGTGATGGAACTAGGCTGGAACCTAACAATAGGATTGATAATTCTAAACTTATTTCTATTTGGTTGGCTTTATATGATAAATAAAATCACCAAAGAACAATTACCCAAAGAGTAACAAATTCTAACTTTTCACAAGCGGTTGTTTTTGCAAAAAAGATTGCAAATTCGACCGCTTGCTTATTTTTAAATGACGAAATACGACGATAAAATTCTCCACGCTTTTAGTGATGATGGCTTATTAAGCCAGAATATTAAAGGCTTTCGCCCAAGAACCGCACAATTAGAAATGGCACAAGCGGTTGGAAAAGCGGTAAAGTTTGCAAATCCTGTTGTGGTTGAAGCTGGAACGGGGACGGGTAAAACCTTTGCCTATTTAGTGCCGGCATTGCTTTCGGGCAAGAAAACCATTGTTTCGACAGGCTCAAAAAATCTGCAAGATCAACTTTTTAACCGAGATCTACCAACCATTCAAAAAGCTTTGAAATATAAAGGCAAAGTCGCCTTGCTAAAAGGACGAGCGAATTATCTCTGCTTGGAACGGTTAGACCAAGTGGTGGCGATGGGCGTGCTGGGCGATAAGTCGGTGCTGGCTGATCTTAAAAAAGTAAGTAAATGGCATAACTCCACTAAAACAGGCGATTTAAGCGAATGTATCACCATTGCAGAAGATAGCCCGATTTTACCTCAATTAGTCAGTACCACAGAAAGCTGTTTAGGCTCAGATTGCCCGCATTTTAAAGATTGTTATGTGGTGCAAGCTCGCCGTAAGGCAATGGAAGCCGATGTTGTGGTGGTAAACCATCATCTATTCTGTGCCGATATGGCAGTGAAAGAAACAGGTTTTGGCGAGCTGATCCCCGAGGCGGAATTAGTGATCTTTGATGAAGCTCATCAACTGCCGGATATCGCCAGCCAATATTTCGGGCAATCCCTTTCTTCCCGTCAATTATTCGATATTTGCAAAGATACCAATATCGTTTATCGCACTGAATTAAAAGATGTGGCTCAACTTGATAAAGCTTCAGATCATTTAACCAAAGTGGTGCAAGATTTCCGTTTACTTATGGGCGGAGAAGGGCAAATTCGAGGCAATTTACGGGATTTGTTTCGGGATAAAAAAGTGGTCGATGGTTTAGTAAAAGTAGCGGAAAATATCGATTTTTTAAGTGATGTCGTGAAAAAATCATTAGGTCGTTCTGAAACCTTAGATAAAATTTTTGAGCGACTGGCGGAGGTTAAAATTCAGCTTAAAAAATTGATGGATACCACTGTTACGGGCTATTGTTATTGGTATGAAGCAAATGGGCGTTCGTTTGGTTTGCATATTACCCCTTTAACGGTGGCGGATAAATTTGGCGAGCAGTTGAAAAATCAGCAAATCGGTTGGGTGTTTACCTCAGCAACCCTTGAAGTTGGTGGGAAGTTCGATCATTTTTGCCAGCGTTTAGGTATTGAAAATGCTGAGCAATTAGTGCTACAAAGCCCCTTTGATTACCAAAATCAATCATTGCTTTGTGTGCCACGCTATTTGCCCGATACCAATAAAGCTCACACCTTAACGGCATTAGGGCAGATGTTAATGCCTGTGATTGAAGCAAATAACGGGCGTTGTTTCCTGCTTTGTACCTCTTATTATATGATGCGTGGCTTGGCGGATTTTTTACGTGAACATAGTTCGTTAAATGTATTGTTACAAGGCGAAACGAGCAAAAGTCGCTTATTAGAAAAATTTGTGCAAGAAGAGCATTCCGTCTTGGTAGCAACCCAAAGTTTCTGGGAAGGGATTGATGTCAGAGGCGATGATTTATCGTTGGTGATTATTGATAAATTGCCTTTTACTTCGCCTGATGAACCGCTACTTAAAGCTCGAATGGAAGATTGCCGATTACAAGGTGGAGAGCCTTTTAATGATATTCAAATTCCAGAAGCGGTAATTACTTTAAAACAAGGTGTTGGGCGTTTGATTAGAGATGTAACTGACCGAGGAGTGGTTATTATCTGCGATTCCCGCTTAGTGATGCGAAATTATGGGCAGACTTTCTTAAAGAGTTTACCGCCAGCTAAGCGAACGAGAGATCTTGATCAAGTTATTCGCTTTTTACAGGCAAAATAACGAAAAAATGATTTAAAGTTAAATTTACAAGCGGTATGATTTTCAGCAGATTTTGCAAGTAGAGAAATAACGAATTTCTTTGCAAAAAATTTGAGAAATTTAACCGCTTGTTTTTATTTGAGGATATTAAATGTTACTTAAAGCAATTCGTATCGTCCTTTCATTGGCGTTACTATTTGGAATGCTTTATTTAGGCAAGTTGATGGCATTTTTAGTGCCGATTGGTATGCCGGATAGTATTTGGGGAATGTTACTATTATTTAGTTGTTTAGTGATTGGGGTTATTAAAGTAGAGTGGATTACACCGGGTGCTAGACCCTTAACCCGATATATGACAATCTTTTTTCTGCCAATTTGTGCAGAGTTAATCGAACATTTAGATTTATTGCGACACAACTTAGATACTTTTGTATTATCCACTATTTTAAGTACTACCGTTTCTCTTGTTGCGATAGGTTTATTTGCACAATGGTTGTTTCACCGTAATAGAGGTTAAGATGATATATATTTATTCCTTACTAACCTTAGTCGCTTTTATTATTGGTTTAAAAGTAAGTAAAAAATTAGGTATTACGCTTTTAAATCCATTTTTAATTGCTTTAACTATTTTGATTAGCTCTTTAATTCTATTTGATATTTCCTATCAGACATATTACCAAGGCAATTTTCCACTCAATAATTTTTTAGGGGTTTCTATTGTTGCCTTAGCTCTCCCTTTTTATGAACAATTACCCAAAATTCGTAAAAAATGGAAAGAGATTGTATTAATTTTAATTTTTGGATCTGTCGTTACTTTATTAACAGGGGTTGGATTTGCTGTACTATTTGGTGCAAGCCAAGATATTTTAGCAGCAGTGTTGCCTAAATCAGTTTCAGTACCGATAGCAATAGCAATTTCGCACGAAGTAGATGGAAATGCGGCGGTGGCAGCAGTTGGTGTAATGATTGCTGGGCTGACTGGGTCTATATTCGGTTTATCGCTTTTACGCATACTGAAAATACGTAATCATTATGCTATTGGCTTAAGTATGGGAACAGTTTCTCACGCTTTAGGAACAGGCAGAAGTTTAGAATATAGTATGAAAGCAGGGAGTTATAGTTCTATCGCATTGGTTGCTTGTGGGGTACTTTCGTCTATTTTTGCACCTTTAATCTTTAAAGTTGTTGTCGCCTTATGTTACTAATTTTGCTTAAATTTCAAACGCAAAGACTCTTAATTTGGTAACCTTTTGAAATCAAGGTACAATAGCCACGTTTTTTACTGAACATATAAAATTATGCAAGAACAAAAAATCCAAGAAAAAGATCTTTCGACCATCAAAACCTTCAAGCGTTTATGGCCGATTATTAGTCCTTTTAAAGCAGGGCTAATTGCAGGTGCTATTGCATTAGTGATTAATGCGTTGGTAGATTCCAGCCTAATTTATTTGCTTAAGCCATTATTAGACGAAGGCTTTGGTAATGCCAATAACGACTTCTTAAAATTAATGGCGGTGTTAGTTGTGGTCTTTATTCTTATTCGAGGAATTACCAACTATACCGCAAGCTATTGCCTTGCTTGGGTTTCTGGTAAGGTAGTGATGACCTTACGTCGCAATATTTTCCAACATTTAATGTATATGCCCGTGAGCTATTTTGATAATAATCCAACTGGGCGTTTACTTTCTCGAGTAACTTACGATACCGAAATGGTGGCAAGCTCTTCATCTCACGCATTAGTAACCATTGTGCGAGAAGGAGCTTATTTAATTTCACTATTTGTGGTTATGATTTATACCAGTTGGCAGCTTTCAATCGTTCTATTTATCATGGCACCAATCATTGGGGTTCTTATCGGTTTTGTATCTAAATATTTCCGTAAGTTAAGCCGTAATATTCAAAGCTCAATGGGCGAATTAACGGTTACCACCGAACAGATGTTAAAAGGGCATAAAGTCGTGCTTTCCTTTGGTGGTCAAGAAGTTGAAAAAGATCGTTTTGAACGTGTAAGTAATGATATGCGTCGCAAAGGAATGAAGGTGGTTTCTGCAGATGGTATTTCTGATGGTGTGGTGCAATTAATTGCTTCTTTTGCATTATCAGCCGTGCTATATGTTGCCACATTCCCTGAGGTAATGAGTGAGAATTTAACAGCAGGTTCATTTACCGTCGTCTTTTCTTCAATGATGGCGATGTTACGCCCGTTGAAATCCTTAACAAATGTAAATTCACAATTTCAGCGTGGAATGGCTGCGTGCCAAACGTTATTTGAGTTTTTAGATTTAAAAACCGAAAAAGATACAGGCAATGTTACGGTTGAAAAAGCAGAAGGTAACGTTGAATTTAAAAATGTAAGTTTTAGTTATGAAGGGAAAGAGGAAAAAGCGTTAAATAATATTTCTCTTTCTATTCCAAAAGGCAAAACCGTCGCTTTAGTTGGACGTTCAGGTTCAGGCAAATCGACAATCGCTAACTTACTCACTCGGTTTTATGATATTGATGAAGGCGAAATTTTGCTTGATGGCATTAATATCCAAGATTACCAACTTAAAAATTTACGTGAACAATGCTCAGTTGTTTCGCAGCAAGTTCATCTATTTAACGATACTATCGCCAATAATATTGCTTATGCAGCAACCGATAAATATAGCCGAGAGCAAATTATTGAAGCTGCTAAAGCAGCACACACAATGGAATTTATCGAAAAATTAGATAATGGCTTAGATACGGTTATCGGCGAAAACGGAGCAAGTCTTTCGGGTGGCCAGCGTCAGCGTTTAGCGATTGCTCGTGCATTATTAAGAAATTCGCCAGTATTAGTGCTTGATGAAGCAACTTCAGCCTTAGATACCGAGTCTGAACGAGCAATTCAGGCAGCTCTTGAAACTTTACAGAAAGATCGCACCGTACTTGTGATTGCTCACCGCTTATCAACTATTGAAAAAGCCGATGAGATTTTGGTGGTTGATCACGGTAATATTATTGAACGTGGTTCGCATAGCGAATTATTAGCTCAAGATGGTGCCTATAAGCAACTACACAGTTTGCAGTTTGGAGCTTAATTATATTAGCAGGCGTATCTCATATATGCCTTTTTATTGGTTATTTTGCAAGCGGTTCTATTTTAGGTAAAATTTGCAAAAATATCTAAAAAAATCAACCGCTTGTACAGGTTTAATTATGAAAAAATTTACGCAATTATTATCATTAAGTGCCTTGTTAGTTTTAACGGGTTGTAACTCTATACTAAACGCACCAACAGAGGTTGAAAAACCTAAAGTTGAGATCCCACATACTGATCTGCAATGGCAACAACATTTAGCAGAGTTGTCTAAAATTCAAGCGTATAAAGCGAGAGGACAATTTGGGTATATCTCGCCAGAAGAACGTTTTTCATCACATTTTAATTGGCAATATGCCACACCAACAAGTTTTGGGTTAGAGCTTTCTTCTAATCTTTCTACAAAATCAATGAGATTACAACGCACGCAACGTGGTTTAACGGTTTCAGATAGTGAAGGTAATTCACGTTCGGATCGAGATGTTGATGCACTTATGCAAGAGATCATCGGAGTTTCCTTCCCAATCGATCAATTTGCCTATTGGGTAAAAGGTCAGCCTGAAAAAGAGGGAAATTACATTGTAAATGAAAAACGTCAGCTCTCACAATTTAGTTACCCAATTAATGGAGTAGTTTGGAAAGCAAGCTATGTAGAATATCACGAAGATAGAGTGCCAAATCTGCCAAAATTAATTGTGCTAGAAAATGGTACCCAAACCTTAAAAATTCGTATTGAAAGATGGGATTATTAATGGATAAGGTTACTTTACCTAGCCCCGCAAAACTGAATTTGTTTTTATATATTACGAATAAACGGGCTGATGGTTATCACGAGTTACAAACACTATTTCAATTTTTAGATTTTGGTGATGAAATTGAAATTGAAGTGACAGATAGCCCTGAAATTGAACTAATTAATCAAGTTGAAGGTGTTGCTGTTGAAGATAACCTTATCTATAAAGCTGCAACATTACTGCAAAAAACAACCGCTTGCACGAAAGGGGCAAAAATTGCAGTCACTAAAAATTTGCCAATGGGGGGCGGGGTTGGCGGTGGATCCTCTAATGCGGCAACAGTATTAGTTGGATTAAACCATTTATGGAATACAGGGCTTTCTTTGGAAGTATTAGCCGAATTAGGTTTATCACTTGGGGCGGATGTGCCGATTTTTGTGCGAGGTACAGCCGCCTTTGCTGAAGGGGTAGGAGAAGTATTAACTCCTTGCGAACCTGCAGAAAAATGGTATGTGGTGTTAAAACCCGATGTCTCTATTTCAACTGCAGTGGTATTTAATGCTCCAAATTTGCCGAGAAATACACCGAAGCGAAGTCTAGAAGAGTTATTAAATAACAACTGGGCAAACGATTGCGAAAAAGTTGTGAGAGAAAACTATTCAGAGGTTGAAGATCTTATCCAAGAATTGTTACAATATGCACGATTTAGGCTAACAGGCACGGGAGCTTGTATTTTTGCTGAATTTAATACCAAAGCAGAGGCCGAGAAAGTTTTTGTACATAAGCCAAAACAGCTTTTTGGCTTTATGGCGAAAGGGCAAAATATTTCGCCATTACATCAAAAGTTATATTCCAAACTTAACCATCATTAATCTAAGGATCAATCCATGTCAGATATTAAACTGTTTGCGGGTAACGCAACGCCTGAACTAGCTAATCGTATTGCAAAACAACTTTATACATCATTGGGTAATGCAATAGTTGGTCGTTTTAGCGATGGTGAAATTCAAGTACAAATTAACGAAAATGTGCGTGGGGGCGACATTTTCATCGTGCAATCTACTTGTGCACCAACAAATGACAATTTAATGGAATTAATTGTAATGGTTGATGCATTACATCGTGCATCTGCTGGTCGTATTACTGCGGTAATTCCTTACTTTGGTTATGCTCGTCAAGATCGCCGTGTTCGTTCAGCACGTGTTCCTATTACGGCAAAAGTCGTAGCGGACTTCCTTTCAAGTGTGGGTGTTGATAGAGTATTAACTTGTGACTTGCACGCTGAGCAAATTCAAGGTTTCTTTGATGTGCCAGTAGATAACGTATTTGGTTCGCCGGTATTAATTGATGATATTTTGAAGAAATCAGATTTAGTTAATCCGATTGTCGTTTCTCCAGATATTGGTGGTGTTGTACGTGCTCGTGCGGTGGCTAAGTTATTAAATGATACTGATATGGCGATTATTGATAAACGTCGTCCAAAAGCGAATGTTTCTCAAGTAATGCACGTGATTGGCGATGTTGCAGATCGTGATTGTATTTTAGTTGATGATATGATCGATACTGGCGGTACATTAGTAAAAGCAGCGGAAGCATTAAAAGAGCGTGGGGCTCGTCGAGTATTTGCTTATGCAACACACGCAGTATTCTCTGGCACTGCCGCACAAAATTTGGCAAACCCTGCGTTAGATGAAGTTGTGGTGACTGACACAATTCCTCTAACAAATGAAATCAAAGCATTAAATAAAGTTCGTGTATTAACTTTATCAGGTATGCTAGCAGAAGCTATTCGCCGTATTAGCAATGAAGAATCCATTTCTGCAATGTTTGATGCATAATCTATTTAGTTTAAAAGCCCGATCGAAAGATTGGGCTTTTCCATTTTTAAATTACTACTGGTAAAATATCTCCTATGTACTCTTTAATTCGTCGATTTTTATTTTCTTTAGATGCAGAAAACGCTCACCAACTTTCTATCCAAGCCTTAAAATTGGCAGGGAAATTACCATTTTCTATTTTGCCTATTCCTGATAATCCAACAGAAGTAATGGGATTACAATTTAAAAATCCTATCGGTTTGGCGGCAGGAGCGGATAAAAATGGCGAAGCAATAGATGGTTTTGCAAAACTTGGTTTTGGTTTTATTGAAGTAGGGACTGTCACCCCTCTAGCCCAAGACGGAAGCCCTAAGCCCCGTCAATTTAGAGTGTTAGAAGCAGAGGGGATCATTAATCGTAATGGATTTAATAATGACGGGGTAGATGTGTTAGTAGAGAATGTGAAAAAATCTCACTATGACGGTATATTAGGCATTAATATCGGTAAAAATGCCATTACACCGATAGAGCATAGTTTAGATGACTATCAAATCTGCTTACGTAAAGTGTATGAATATGCGGATTATATTACGGTAAATATCTCCTCTCCGAATACAAAAAATTTGCGTAGTTTACAATATGGCGAAGCGTTAGATGACTTACTGATTAATTTAAAAAAAGAACAAGCTCAGCTTTCGCAAAAATTTAACCAATATAAACCGCTTGTTTTAAAAATTGCACCAGATTTAACCGATGAAGAAATTGCTTCGGTAGCAGATAGTTTGGTTCGCCATCAAATTGATGGTGTGATTGCAGGAAACACCACACTTTCTCGTGAAACAGTCGCAGGAATGCCTTATGCCGAACAGCAAGGTGGATTAAGTGGCAAGCCTTTAAATATGTTGAGCACAAAGCTTATTTCAAGGCTATCTTCTGAATTAAATGGCCGTTTGCCAATTATCGGAAGTGGGGGAATCCATTCCGTTGAAAGTGGGCAAGAAAAAATTAATGCTGGAGCAAGTTTGCTACAAGTGTATTCAGCAATGATTTATCAAGGCCCAACATTAATTCAAAATTTAGCTCGTAATATTATTTTAGATAAAAAAATCTAATGCCAATCATTAAAATTTATCTAATAGGTGGCTAGTTTGATTTTTCTCAAAAATAGACAAATTTCCCTATTTTTGTTATCTTGCACTGCAAATTTATCTACAAAATTTAAACAAATTTTATAAATAAAATAAAACTTGTTTAAAATCAAATAGATAATGTATTTTAAAATGATTTTTAGTATTGCCTCTATGAGAGTAGAAGTCGAAATAATCGTGTGATATGAAATTTTTTCGGCAAAAAATGGTCTAAAAATCGTCAAACACACAAAATTTGTTAAAATTTTGTTATTTATTTACTTCAATCATCAAAATAAGGAAGAATACTATGTCAGAGAACTTGAAAAATGACGTAGATCCAATCGAAACTCAAGATTGGTTAGCATCACTGGATTCATTAATTCGTGAAGAAGGGATAGAGCGTGCTCAATTTATCGTTGAACAAGTAATCAGCCAAGCACGTGCTGGCGGTGTATCATTACCAACTGGCGTGACTACTGATTATGTAAATACTATCCCTGTTTCAGAACAACCAGCATATCCAGGTGATCATAAAATCGAACGTCGTATTCGTTCTGCAGTACGTTGGAATGCTATTGCAGCAGTTTTACGTGGCCAGAAAAAAGATCTTGACTTAGGTGGACATATTTCAACATTCCAATCTGCAGCAACAATGTATGAAGTTTGTTTTAACCACTTCTTTAAAGCAGCAACAGAAAAAGATGGCGGCGATTTAATTTTCTTCCAAGGTCACGCAGCACCAGGTATGTATGGTCGTGCATTCTTAGAAGGACGTATCACAGAAGAGCAAATGGATAACTTCCGTCAAGAAGCATTTGCAGATGGCTTATCATCATATCCTCACCCTAAATTAATGCCAGAATTTTGGCAATTCTCAACAGTATCTATGGGTTTAGGTCCTGTTAATGCAATTTACCAAGCTCGTTTCTTAAAATATTTAGAAAACCGAGGATTAAAAGATACTTCTGCTCAAAAAGTTTATGCGTTCTTAGGCGATGGCGAGATGGATGAAATCGAATCTAAAGGTGCATTATCATTTGCAGGTCGTGAAAAATTAAATAACTTAATTTTCACAATTAGCTGTAACCTCCAGCGTTTAGATGGCCCTGTTCACGGTAACGGTAAAATTGTTCAAGAATTAGAAGCTCTATTTACTGGTGCAGGCTGGGAAGTAATTAAAGTATTATGGGGCAGCAACTGGGATAAATTATTTGCTAAAGATACTTCAGGCAAATTAAGCCAATTAATGATGGAAGTACTTGATGGTGACTATTTAACCTTTAAATCTAAAGATGGTGCTTATGTACGTGAACACTTCTTTGGTCGTTACCCAGAAACTGCAGCATTAGTGGCAGATATGACAGATGATGAAATCTGGGCATTACGCCGTGGTGCACACGATTCTGAAAAACTTTATGCTGCTTATGCTAAAGCTCAGAAATCAGATAAACCGGTTGTTATTCTTGCTCACCAAGTTAAAGGATATCGTATTCCTGAAGCTGAAAGTAAAAATACTGCTCACCAATCTAAAAAAATGTCATTAGACAGCTTAAAAGGTTTCCGTGATTACTTTGAATTGCCATTAAATGATGAGCAAGTAGAGAATTTAGAGTATGTGAAATTTGCTGAAGGCTCAGAAGAGTACAACTATTTACATAATCAACGTAAAGCGTTAAGTGGTTATGTACCAGCTCGTCAGCCGAAATTTACTGTAGATTTCAAAGTACCAGAATTAAATGACTTCCAAGCATTGTTAGAAGAGCAACCTCGTGGTATCTCAACTACTATGGCATTCTCTCGTGTATTAAATACCTTATTAAAAGATAAAAATATTGGTAAACAAATTGTGCCAATTATTGCCGATGAAGCTCGTACTTTCGGTATGGAAGGCTTATTCCGTCAAATCGGTATTTACAACCCGCACGGTCAAAACTATGTGCCATCAGACCGTGATTTAGTTGCTTATTATCGTGAAGCAAAAGATGGTCAAGTTTTACAAGAAGGTATCAATGAATTAGGTGCAACAGCATCTTGGCTTGCAGCTGCAAACTCATATTCTGTAAATAACTTACCGATGATTCCATTCTTCATCTACTACTCAATGTTTGGTTTCCAACGTGTAGGCGATATGATGTGGTTAGCAGGTGACCAATTAGCTCGTGGCTTTATGATTGGTGGTACATCAGGTCGTACAACATTAAATGGTGAAGGTTTACAGCACGAAGATGGTCATAGCCATATCCAAGCAGGAGTGATTCCAAACTGTGTAACTTACGATCCAGCATTTGCATTTGAAGTACCTGTTATCGTTCAAGATGGTATCAACCGTATGTATGGTGAAAAACAAGAAGATATTTTCTACTACATTACCACATTAAACGAAATCACAGACCAACCGGCTATGCCAGAAGGTGCTGAAGAAGGTATTCGTAAAGGTTTATATAAATTTGAAACCGTTGAAGGTAAGGGCAAAGGCCACGTTCAATTATTAAGCTCTGGTGCAATTATGCGTCACGTACGTGAAGCCGCTCAAATTCTTGCAAATGAATATGGTGTAACTTCAGATGTATTCTCGGCTCCATCATTTAATGAATTAGGCCGTGATGGTGCTGATGTTGATCGTTGGAACCTATTACACCCAACTGAGACACCACGAGTTTCTTACGTTGCTCAAGTATTAGCTGATTTACCAACAGTAGCTTCAACAGACTATATGAAGCTTTACGCTGAACAAATTCGTGCTTATGTACCAAGCAAACACTATCACGTGTTAGGTACAGATGGCTTCGGACGTTCAGACAGCCGTGCAAACTTACGTGAACACTTTGAAGTAGATGAGCGTTATGTTGTTGTTGCTGCATTAGCACAATTAGCGAAAGCAGGTACGGTAGAGACTAAAGTTGTTGCAGATGCAATTACTAAATTCGGCTTAAATGTAGATCGTATTAATCCATTATACGCATAATTCAAGCGGCAAAATTTTTCTAAAATTTTGCAAAACAGGGCGGGTAAAGCTCGCCCTATAAGATTAAATATATTTGTGGGGACAGAAATTATTCTTGTCTGTTTACAATAAGGATAACCAAAATGGCAAAACAAATTAATGTACCTGATATCGGTTCTGATGAAGTAAGTGTAACCGAGGTAATGGTGAATGTTGGCGATACAGTATCGGTTGATCAAAGTATCATCAATGTGGAAGGTGATAAAGCTTCAATGGAAGTACCTTCTCCAGAAGCCGGTGTTGTAAAAGAAATCTTAGTGAAAGTTGGCGATAAAGTAACAACTGGTTCGCCGATGTTTGTTTTAGAATCAGCTGATGCAGCTCCAGCAGAGACTCCTGCACCAGTGGCAGAAGCGGCTCCGGCAGCTCCAAGTGCATCAGCAGTTGTTGAAGTAAATGTTCCTGATATCGGCGGTGATGAGGTAAACGTAACCGAGATTATGGTAAAAGTTGGCGATAGCGTTGAAGTTGATCAATCAATTATCAATGTTGAAGGCGATAAAGCATCAATGGAAGTACCAGCACCAGTTGCAGGTATCGTAAAAGAAATCTTAATCAATGTTGGTGATACTGTTTCAACTGGCAAGTTGATTATGAAATTTGAAACGGCATCTTCAGCTTCAGCAGTTGAAGCCCCTGCTCAAGCCGAAACCTCTTCAGCACCAGCAGTTGCTTCTATTAAAGATGTAAATGTTCCAGATATCGGTGGCGATGAAGTAAACGTAACCGAAATTATGGTTGCGGTAGGTGATACTATTTCAGAAGAGCAATCGTTAATTACTGTTGAAGGCGATAAAGCATCAATGGAAGTTCCAGCTCCATTTGCTGGCGTGGTTAAAGAAATTTTAGTGAAATCAGGTGATAAAGTATCAACTGGTTCATTAATTATGCGTTTTGAAGTAGCGGGTGCAGCTCCAGCTCCTGCAGCATCAGCTCCAGCACAAGCACCGGCTCCTGCTGCACAAGCAACTCCAGCTCCAACGGCTTCAGCTCCAGCAGCTCAAAATCAATCAGGTTTAAGTCAAGAGCAAGTTGTCGCTTCAACTGCATATGCTCACGCAACACCAGTGATTCGCCGTTTAGCTCGTGAATTCGGTGTAAACTTAGATAAAGTTAAGGGTACTGGTCGTAAAGGTCGTATCGTTAAAGAAGATATCCAAGCATACGTTAAAACAGCAGTTCAAGTCTTTGAAAAACAAGGCGGAGCAGCAGCCGCTGGTAATGGTGTGGCAAATGGTGCTGGTTTAGGCTTATTACCTTGGCCGAAAGTTGATTTCAGCAAATTCGGTGAAGTTGAAGAAGTTGAATTAACACGTATCAATAAAATTTCTGGTGCAAACTTACACCGTAACTGGGTAATGATTCCTCACGTAACTCACTTCGATCGTGCAGATATCACGAACTTAGAAGAGTTCCGTAAAGAACAAAACAAACTGGCTGAGAAACAAAAATTAGATGTGAAGATCACACCTGTTGTATTTATTATGAAAGCAGCAGCAAAAGCATTAGAAGCTTATCCACGTTTTAATAGCTCACTATCAGAAGATGGTCAACGTTTAACATTGAAAAAATACATCAATATTGGTGTTGCAGTAGATACACCAAATGGCTTAGTTGTTCCTGTATTTAAAAATGTAAATAAAAAAGGCATTATCGAGCTTTCTCGTGAATTAATGGAAGTATCGAAAAAAGCACGTGAAGGTAAATTAACAGCTTCAGATATGCAAGGTGGTTGTTTCACTATTTCTAGCTTAGGTGGTTTAGGTACGACTCACTTTGCTCCGATTGTGAATGCTCCAGAAGTTGCGATTTTAGGTGTATCTAAATCTGAAATGGCTCCAGTATGGAATGGCAAAGAATTTACACCACGCTTAATGCTACCAATCTCGCTATCATTTGACCACCGTGTTATTGATGGTGCAGACGGTGCAAGATTCATTTCATATATTAATAGTGTGTTATCTGACATTCGTCGCTTAGCAATGTAATAGTAAGCGGTCATTTGGTAAAATATGAATTAAAAATGACCGCTTTTATTAGATTCATATTGACTAATATGTTTCTATTAGAGGAAATAAAATGAGCAAAGAAATTAAAACGCAAGTTGTGGTCCTAGGTGCAGGCCCAGCAGGTTATTCAGCCGCATTCCGTTGTGCTGACTTAGGCTTAGAAACTGTAATTGTTGAACGTTATTCAACTTTAGGTGGTGTGTGCTTAAATGTTGGATGTATTCCATCTAAAGCATTATTACACGTTGCAAAAGTAATTGAAGAAGCAAAACACGCAGTACATAACGGCATTACCTTTGGTGAGCCAACGATTGATTTAGATCAGGTACGTGCTGGTAAAGAAGCGGTAGTTTCAAAATTAACAGGTGGTTTAGCTGGAATGGCTAAAGCACGTAAAGTAACAGTGGTGGAAGGGTTAGCATCATTTACTGATCCAAATACATTGGTTGCTCGTGATCGTGATGGTAATCCAACAACGATTAAATTTGATAACGCAATTATTGCAGCAGGTTCTCGCCCAATTCAATTACCATTTATTCCACACGAAGATCCACGTATTTGGGATTCAACAGATGCTCTTAAATTAAAAGAAGTACCGAAAAAACTACTTGTAATGGGTGGTGGTATTATCGGTTTAGAAATGGGTACGGTTTACAATGCTTTAGGTTCAGAAGTGGAAGTGGTTGAAATGTTTGACCAAGTTATTCCTGCTGCAGATAAAGATATTGTTGGAATCTACACAAAACAAATCGAGAAAAAATTCAAGTTAATGCTTGAAACTAAAGTAACTGCAGTTGAAGCAAAAGATGACGGTATCTATGTTTCAATGGAAGGTAAAGCGTGCAACGATACTAAACGTTATGATGCTGTATTAGTTGCAATCGGCCGTGTACCAAACGGTAAATTAATCGATGCAGGTAAAGCAGGTGTTGAAGTTGATGAGCGTGGCTTTATCAATGTAGATAAACAAATGCGTACCAATGTACCTCACATTTTTGCTATTGGCGATATTGTCGGTCAGCCAATGTTAGCCCACAAAGGTGTACACGAAGGTCACGTAGCAGCAGAAGTTATTGCAGGGCAAAAACACTACTTCGATCCAAAAGTAATTCCTTCTATTGCTTATACTGAGCCAGAAGTTGCTTGGGTTGGTAAAACAGAGAAAGAATGTCGTCAAGAAGGCTTAAACTTTGAAGTGGCAAAATTCCCTTGGGCTGCTTCGGGCCGTGCGATTGCCTCTGAGTGTTCTGAAGGTATGACCAAACTTATCTTCGATAAAGATACTCATCGCTTATTAGGTGGTGCTATTGTTGGTAGCAATGGTGGTGAATTATTAGGTGAAATCGGCCTTGCAATCGAAATGGGTTGCGATGCGGAAGATATCGCTTTAACTATTCACGCTCACCCAACATTACACGAATCTGTTGGTTTAGCAGCTGAAGTATTTGAGGGGTCTATTACAGACTTACCAAATGCTAAAGCAAAAAAACGTTAATACATAAATGAAGACAAGCGGTTGATTTTAGTAAAATTTTTACAAAAATTAACCGCTTGATTATTTTCGAGCCAAATAAACGTATCTAGTGAAGTTTTTTTCAGCACTTAGTAAAAGAACAGTGAATTTATAATTGACATAAAATGATAAATCCGTAAAATGCATTCCTGTTCTGTTACGGAATATTCAAATGCGGGAATAGCTCAGTTGGTAGAGCACGACCTTGCCAAGGTCGGGGTCGCGAGTTCGAGCCTCGTTTCCCGCTCCATTTTTCAAATCTTTTGGCGTGTTAGCAAAGCGGTTATGCACTGGATTGCAAATCCATGTAGCTCGGTTCGACTCCGGGACACGCCTCCACCACTCAATCCAAGTTAGTCCAAGATAGTCCAATAAATCATTAAATCTCTAGTAATTTCAGTGCTTTTAGGTAAAATGACAATCCAATCCAATCCAAAATAATCCAGCCCTATCCAATTTTTTTCGTGGGTGTTTTTGTGGGTGTGTTTTAGGAGTTATTAAATGCCAAAAGTAATTAAGCCTTTGACGGCCACAGAAGTTAAAAATGCAAAACCTGAGGATAGTCCGTTGCAAGATGGTTATGGTTTATCTCTGATTGTTACTGGACATTCTAAAAGATGGAACTTTCGTTATCCTAGACCTTTTACAAAAAAACGCAATGACATTAGTCTAGGTTCTTATCCTGAAGTATCTTTACTTGATGCTAGAACGTTGCGTGATGAATATCGAGCTATGCTAGCAAACGATGTCGATCCTGGTGAATATCGTAAACAAGTTAAGAGAGAACAGGAGCAGGCTGTTGAAGAAACTCAAAATACGTTTGAGAATGTAGCGATCAAGTGGCGAGATAACTTTAAGTCCAAACAGGTTATGCAGGAAACAATGGCAGAAGACTGGCGTCGGTTAGAAAAGCATATTTTCCCCTTGTTGGCTAAAGTTCACATTGGGAAAGTAAATTCTAAGCTGCTTGTTGATGTGTTGTTGCCGGTTTATAAAAAAGGACATACATCGGTAATTGAAAAGGTGCTTAGAACGGTATGTGGCGTAATGGATTATGCAGAAAATACCGGGTTAATTGAAATCCATAATTGCCATAAGGCGAGAAAGTCATTTAATTTTAATCCAGCACAGAATAACCCGACCATTCCACCTGAGCAATTACCTAAATTTGTGCGAGATATTCTAAAGGCGGATATTCAGCCTAGAACCTTGTTATTAATTTTTTGGCAGCTACTTACAGCTGTTCGGCCGTCCGAAGCTGTGGAAGCTGAGTGGGGGGAAATTGATTTTAAAAATAAACTTTGGAATATCCCTAAAGAGAAGATGAAAGGACGAAAGAATGCAAAGAAAGCTCATACCGTTCCGCTTTCCTCTCAGTCTATATCCATCTTAAGATTGCTTGAGCAACATAAGGGAAGTTCAAGATTTATTTTTCAAAGTATATTAAAGCCACACCAGCCAATGAATAGTGAAACTGTGAATGTGGCTCTAAAGCGTAACGGGTATAAAGGAATTTTAACAGGACACGGTATGCGGTCAATTGTGCGTACTTATCTTGCTCAGCAGGGGGTAGATGATACCGTAGCTGAAAAAGTGCTTGCTCACGATGTGAAAGATAAGCTCGTTAAAGTTTATAACCGATATGATTATTTACCAGAACGCATACCTGTGATGCAGATGTGGGGCGATTACGTAGAGCAATGTGGATGGCGGATCAGCGAGCATTCATTTGCTCTTTCTGATATGCGGTAATTTCACTTTCTACAAAGCGAGTGGATACACCCATTTTTACCCGCTTGGGGAAGTCAGGTTTAAAGTGTGGGGATTTTGGATTTAACCAATTATGCAAGGTTGATTTTTTAATCCCTAACTTATCTAAAACCTCACTGATTTTTAAGTATCTTACTTCCATTTTCTCTCCTAAAAATAACCGCCTGTATTTCTACAAGCGGTTGGATTATTCTTAATAAAGCATTTCGCTATAAAGCTCGTCAGGTTCATAACCTATACTATTTCGTATCTGGGTATTTTCTTTGGCTATTTTAAGAGCTTCTTTTCTATCTACATATCTACCAAAGTTCGTAATAAAACCTTGTGAGATTTCTTTAATTTCACAATCTTCAGCGTAGGGTTGGATAGCTTCTAATACATCACGTCCATCAGGAGAGTAGTGTCTTACCATCGGAATAACAACTTCTACTCCCTTTCGGTTAAGGTTAATATCTCCTTGATGTCGCTTGTTAAATTTAATAGCAGCACATACGATTAGTTCTTTCATAATTAATATTATTCCTCAAAACTATAAAATCCCGACCCAACACAGGATTCTAAATCAAAATTCTCAAATCTGCCGAAAGCTACAAAATAAAAACCTTCTTCTTCTAGATAGGTTGTTTCCACATAAATTTTATGCTCACTACGTAAAGTGCAGTTGAAATCTATTTTAATATCCTTATCTCGTAGCATATCTTTATATTCTGGAAGCACTACCCCTAACGTATCTAACACATCAGGATCGTGCAAACCAAAATTCTTGCTTAACCATTTTAATTTCATTTTTTATCTCCGATTATCACGCATTGCATCAAGCCAAGCCTGTGCATCTTCTTTTGACCCGAAATAGATGCAAAGATCAAATGTTTCTTGACTCAAATTTTCATTATAAACGTATTTTATTACTTGTCGGTACGTGATATCCATATACCACATCTCGTATTGTGGTTCTTTTAGTGGGCAAGGTAAGGTTAATGTTACAGTTGGTCTTGGTTCTCCCCACATAGTGTATTCTTCTAATTCTTCTAAGTAGACAGGATTCCATACACTATAATCTGATGTACTTTCAACAATATAAGTATTTTTTGAATTTCTTCTAGCATATATGTAACATTTGTATCCTTTAAAATTAACTAATTTTCCAGACAATGCTTCTTCTAAGTTAAACGGTTTCATATTTATCCCCCTATGTAATGTTTCTGTAAAAAGTCATTTGGACATAAATGTGAGTATCCTTTCTCATTTAACCAAACTTCTGTTTCAGTCTCTAAGGTAATAAACCAAGCACCATCTGACATATTTTCAGCTATACTGTCGATGGTTTCGATAAATCCTTTATATTCATTGATTTGATCTTTATTAGGGTATTTGCGTTTTGTTGTTCTCATATATTTCCCTTTCTGTTTCTGTGGCTATGTTTTACGATAATCGGCTGATGTTCTGGTTCGTGATATTCATCAAGCTGTCTGAGTAGTTTTTGCTTCTCCTTTACTAACTCCTCATTGCGTTGGAGTAGTGAGTTATTATGATTGGCGATATATTTCGCTTGTTCTCTCAACCGCTCATTTTCAGCACATAACAAGCGGTATCGTTTCCAATGGTAAAAAGGGTTTAGGTTCATTTTCCCTCCAGATATTCGCTTTTATTTTTCCCAGTCAAAAACTCCAATACCTCAATCGCTTGCTCTTTAGTTTCAAACTCCAAATCTAGTCGCCAAATAGAGCTCTTATTAAGGTGTGATTCAGGATAAAGGCTATCTGTTAATGGTTTTGGTAATTTTTTAATCTCACTAGGTTTGTAAAGCCCACCCCCTAAAAGAGCATAGCCAGCTCTATCTAGGTAGTTATCTTGATTATTCGCTCCCCCATTTAAGGTCCGAGCAATTTTGAATAATTCCATTTCAACCGAAATTTGCTGCGGCCAAGTTAATTTTTCAGCGTATTGGTCGCTAACCTTTCTAAATCCTCCGTAGATTTCAGAAAAGGTTTTATAGCTGCCGTGCTGTTGCTCTCGCTCGTCCAGAATTCCTTGTATTATTTGGTTAGTCATGATTTATCCCTTAATAAAAAAGCCCTCTCATTAAGAAAGGGCTGTCACATATAATTTTTTAACATGCATCCTAATCAGGAATTTTAAAATCAAACTCTTCAGGTTGCTTGATTTGTTTTATTACCTTACCTTCAGCATAATTTTTAAAGGCACGCATTGTCTTCTTCATTAGCTTTTTTCGTTCCTCCTGTCCGTGAGTGGTATTTTTAGAAGACAGTAAATGTTCTCGGAATTTAATTGCTGTAACATCGCCAGCTTTTCTGTCATCAGGCATAATACCTGTTACAAGCATATCCATAAATCTTTCAACTTCCGCCTCCCCATAATAAAGTGAACAGACTGCTAATGATGCGAGAATGGGAGCAGATGTAACCCCCTTCTTTGTACTTCTCCCTAGATTTTGTCCAAATAAGACTAGATTTCTATTTCTTAAAAAATAGTCTTCATATTTGAATAAATTAGGCGGTTGTGCATTTCCTTTGTCGGCAAGAATTTTTAGTATAGCCGCTCCAATTAAGGATAGTTCGGAATATCCAGCAATCCTTAATTGATCTTGCATACTACGAACTCGCCCATTATCAATCGCCTTTGTGTCGTTAAAAGTTAAACCTTTAGTGACCATTACTTCAACTGCAGTATCTGATAACTCAATCCCTTTTAAGCGGTGTTGTCCATCAATCAGATCTCCATTATCTGAAAATGCAATACCTTGATGAGTAACCACCCAATTTCCAGATAAAATAATATCTCGATAAACTTTCGCTCTTTTAATATTTAATGAGCGGTTTTGGTTATTGCATTTGCTTAACCACTCGCTTGCCATTTTTGGCGTAACAGTAATAATTTGTGTAACTATCATTACATAATCTCCTAATATAATTACATATTTTTGGCTCGCTAATTTTGGCGAACCAATGGCGGTATTTTGAGCTCCCCGATTTTGGGGAGCGCAAATTTGGCAAATTCAAGTTATATGTAATTCAGAATGGGATGTCGTCAAAGTTACTCGACTGTGATTGATTAATCTGTTTACGTTCACCGTCAGAATAACCATCCCATTGTCCATTCTGCTTTTTCTGTTGCTGTTGTGGTCTATTGATTTGCTGTGTGTTGCTATCTTGCTGACCGCCTAACATTTGCATTACATCACCTTGAATTTCGGTAATGTACCTATCCTGTCCGTTTTGATCTTGCCATTTACGAGTTTTTAAGCGACCCTCAATATAAACTTGTGAGCCTTTACGCAAGTATTGACCACATACTTCTGCTTGTCGGCGATAAAATACAATGCGATGCCACTCGGTATTCTCTCGTTTTTCGCCTGTGTTTTTATCTGTCCAGCTTTCGGATGTTGCCACACTAATATTTGCTACAGCTTCGCCATTTGGCATTGTTCGCATTTCAGGGGCGTTACCTAAACGACCCAATATGATTACCTTATTTACACCAGCCATTTATGAATGGCCCTATTTTGTTCTGCTGTCTGCCAAAGATTGAATAAATGCGTTGATTTCACTCTCTAGATAACCAACCGAATTAGCTCCTAATTGAATCTTCTTCGGGAAGTCAGGGCGATAGCGTTTAGATTTCGGATTTTGCCAGTCTGAAAAAGTGGTTTTGCCTATTCCAAGCATTTTTTTAACCTCCGATGTTCGTAAGATTTTATCCCCCTTGGTAACAGATGTAGGATTCTTTTCAGTAGTATCTATACCTTTACCCATAGCAAGTGACATAATTTTTTCTGGCGATTCGTAGATTACGAAAGATTTTAACTCGCTTTTACTTACTTCTTCATCGTAAATCAGATGATAGCTATCTAACGGATACTGAAGAATGATTTCATTTAAACGGTCGGAATGTTCGCTATCAAAAAACACAATACTGGCATCATTTTTGTATTTAATCTCAAGCTGTTTATCATAATTAGCAATAACACAACTTATAATGCCACCATCTGATTCTTTAGCGAGTGATGGTGTAATTTCAGGTATTAAGTATTCTTCATCTTGGAAAGGTTTAACTGCTACAATATGTTTGGCGTTAATATATACTTTCTCGAAAATAATAGAATCTATGTAAGGAGTTCTATTGCTGTTTTTATCAAAAGCTGGTTCGCTTACAAACCAAACAAAGTTAAGTGGTATAAGATTTGCCATTACATCATCTCCTCAATTAATTGTTTATAGTATTTTTCTGCTGCGGCAACTCGGTCTTTGATTTTATTAATCACCTCATCATCTCTAGGGATTGTTACTGTAGTGATTCGTTTTTCTTGCGGTATTTGCTCGACTAAATCGACCAGTTTATCGGTGCTTTCGTATGTTCCAATAAGGTCAAAAGGGGTCGGGAATAACACAAAATCAATCTGAGCCTCTACGCAATCCCATAACCACATATAACCTTGCATTTGGGTATCGTAACCAGCTTTAACCGCTTTTGCTTCTGCTTCGTCTTTAAAAAATGGGTGCGTGCCAATATCCCAAGAGCATTTTGTATCGATAATCAGCTTGCGACTTGGAACATAGATATCGCACTCTCCGTTGATTATGCCGTTATCTCGGCGTTCGGTATTTTTCTTTAATACCAAACCACGAGTAAAACCGCTTAATTTAATGGCTTGCTCTTCCAGTTGGTTTCCTTTGACAGTGTATTTATTACCATCAAAGGATTGATAACCAAATAAGTCATATTTAGCCATTTCACGCACCGCAGCTTTTGCGGTGTCTGAAATTTTGCCAGCTTCCTTGTCGGCTTTCGTGCGTGGCTCGCTCATTAGCAAGTTGAGCATTGAGCAGCGGGGCTTAAATTCATACATTGGCTTGATCATTCTCTAATTTCTCCAACTCCGCATATTGCTCTTTATTAAACTCATAGCCAGCATCGCACATATCTTGCAACGTGCTTTCCTTGTTGATGATGGTCTGTTTGCATTTTTCAAACACTTCATCGCTTACTTTTAATTCGGTAAATTCAGCTTCTTGAATTTCATTATCAGGGTAAGCAAACTCCACATTATCCACATCCTTAACAATTGACTGATCCGCTAATACCGCTTGTTGCATTTCAACAGATAAAGGAGCTTGTTTAGAGAGTAGCGACTTCATCACAGTCTTAAGCGCCATTGCTTCAAAATTATCGTGCCATACGCCATAGCCTTTGCGGTACGTTTGGCTGTATCGGTTAGCATGGTCGTGTACTTCTTGCGTGGTCATATAGATTTCAGCCGTAAACTCATTAACCAGCTTGAAGTAAGCGTAATAACCAATCGGCTTTTCATCTTTCTGTGGTTTCTGTTTCCAGTCAAACTCGTAGCCGTTAATTGGGTCTTCAGCAATTAGCTGTTTTTCATAAACCGGCACGGCGACTAATCGCTTGAATTGTCCGCTACGTTGAGCTAGCTGAATTAATCCTTTGTAACCTAACTGAAATTGTGCCTCTGTTTTTCTCTCCTTTCGGTTTTGGTATGGCACAATATAGGCAAAGCCCAAGCCGTTTTGTAGTGGTAACTGTAATGTTGCAGCCATACAAGCAGCATTAAACACACTCATAGGGTCGGCATTGCGTAACATTGGGCTGCTATTCACAATCTGCAGTACGCTTGTCGTGAATGTCGCTGCATTTTTGTTTAGTAATTCTTGGAACTTATTTTTGATGTTCGGCTGCTCAAAAAAAGTCTTAATCGGGAATTTATCCTGTTGTTTTGCCACTTGTTGATTTTGGTTTGTCATTTCTCTATACCTCTAGAATTCTTCTCTACGCTTTCTCTGCTCGTCCAAATAAGATTCTATTGCTGCAACCCAACTGTCAGAACCGACTAATGCATCTGTAATTGCACTAAAACCATTATTGCCTAGCAGTTCAATCAATCTTTCTTCCAGCTCAATAAAAGCATCTTCATCTTCATCGTAAGGAGGTTGCATTGCTGCGTCTGTGTAGTCATATCCAATCATTTCGATACTCCTAATTTAATTCTTTCTGTAACTTTAAATTCACACGTTTCGGGCTTGCATTTGCTCTCTGGTACTAGTTCTTCGCCATCACTGCATTGAGAGATAGTCGAGAAAACAACCAAGCATAAAAACGCTGCTAGGCTGTATTTAATATGTTTAAGCATTGTCAGCCTCTCTTTTCTGTTTGCGTTTAAACATTAGCTTGTAAAACTCGTTAAAAACAGATACTGGTAACGCTTTCTTCTCTTTCTGTTCTTGTCTTAACTTTTCATAATTAGCCTCAGATAAGAGGTAGTAAGGTTTTTCTTTCGACTCTTTAATAAACTTCAACACGTCTTTTTTCTTGTACTGAAGAATTAAACGGCGATCTTTAGCATTCGAACGCAATTTTTGAGGTTTAGGAAAGAATGGTCGCCTCTTGGTTCTATCTTCTTGGCTCCACCCATAAAGATTAGCTGTTGAAATACCGAGCAATTCGGCAACCTCTTTAGAGTTTAGATATTCTACTTTCTTCATAATCACCTCTTAATTTAACTGCTTCTTAAGTTGCTCGACTTGATACATCAAGACTGATTGCATTCCGTCATTTTTCGCTAATCTGTTTTGTAGGTGACAGATTTCGCATTCGATTTCGTGGCGAGTTAATATTTTTGGTTGCGTAAAAGTTGGCATAATTACGTTCCTTTTTTAGTCAAAAATCTGAATTTTGGGTGTAAAAAGCCCCTCCGCTGAAAATTACGGAGTCAAACGCAAGGAGTTTGCGGAGGGGAAGCGGTTAGAAAGTTGGCTTTTTAAATGCCGGATCGAAACCTCGAACGTGTTTGAGTACACGCCAGTTTGTCATCGGATCACAATCAAAGTCTTTAGTAATCCGTTCAAGGATTTTGTGAGCTGATTGTGCGGTGTGGCTATATTCAAAACCTTGTCCGTAAATTTCGCCAGCCATATTTGAGCCGAGTTTCTCAAATGCAGGGTAGATATGGCGGAAGGTATAAATGCCACGCACGAAAGCGAACCACGCCCATACTAGGCTTTGGAGTTCATCTTCGGTAAAGTCGAAGGTGTATTTCTTTGGCGGTGGTGCAAGCGGTAGATTTTGCTGAGAATTTTGCAACGCATATTTACCAGTCTTGCGAATTTGTGGCAGAACTTCTTCAAATACCCACGCCTCGAACTTTTCCGCTTCGGGTTTGCGTGATTTGATGATTAGGCGGTATAGGTTAGGTTCGTTGATAAATGTTAATTCCTGATTTCCGCCTTTTGTAGGGGAGTAGCGTTTCGCTACCCCCTTTTCTTTACAGTGCTTTTTGATTGCATCTGTATCATTCACATAACCGAGAATATCGCAAACGTCTTTTGCTCCGAACCAAAATTCTTGGTTAGGATCTACAATTACACGAACTTGAGATGATTTGAAATTGAATGCAGAGAATTGAACTTGATTTGTCATTTTGTTTTCCTTTGTATGAATAAATTGAATTTACTCATCACGAACAAAACGCCAATTTTGTTGGTGATGAACTGAACAGGATTGGCGTACCGCTACAAAGGAACACGGCGATCTTTCGATCTCCCATTCAGCCCATCATTGGTTTTTACTACATTGTAGTAAAATGAGGTTTGAATTTTTGGCATAAAAAAACCGCTTAATAGCGGAGTTTACACCCCTTTGTAATTAGCGACGCCAATCGCTGTCGAGGTATATACTAAAGCGGTTTTTAGACGTCGTCAATCAATTTTTTGTTTCAGGCTCGAAATGACCATTTACAGCATTTAATGCTTTGTGATATGCATCATACAGCATCGAATATGCCATATCAGCACTTTGATTTCTTTGCCCATTTTCCAGTATATCTAACACCTCTTTAACCGCCGTCAGACTGTTTAATAATTTAGCTTTAGACTGTGGATCATTTGATGTTGCAATGGCAAGAGTAGAAATGCCAGTACAGGCATTCAATGCTAATTGAAGTGCAGAAAAATCTTTGATTTCCATAGTACTTTACCTTTTTTAGATACAAAAAAAGCCACTAAATGGTGGCTTGATAACTTTCTGTTGAAAGTGCGGTTATCTTAGCCGTTTTAAGCGGTTTTGTCAATTAGATTTTATTCTTTGGTATGCCCTTTATCATCAAAATTAAATGGTAAATCCAATTGCCCACTTTGACGTAATTTGAGTTTTTGGAAGTTGTTCCACATTTCTTGCATATTATCCGAAAGTTGAAATAACGTTACAATTTGGTTGATTTGAGCTGTTAAATGTGGGCTTCCAATATCATCTGTTAAAAGTTGGTGAAAGCGTGCGGTTGGATTGCCACTTTCACTTTTAGGGATGTTGGTTCGCAGTTCTTCTAATACGCCTTGCGGTAACTGTTCGTAAATCAGTTTATTTGTCCAAGTACCGACAACACCGGGGCGTTTCTGTATACCTTTGACAGTGTAGTCCCAACCGTTTAAGCGGAATAATTCTTTGTAGAAAATATCTGGAAAACGTTTTTGCCACGGTAACAATTCTTCACTGATATATTTGCGGAGAATTTGTTGTAGTTCGTCTTTTTCCCTTTCGTATTGGTAGCCTGTGGCTTCATCAACAAGAGCGGTGATCCCGACTTTAGCAAAGGCTCTAATCAGAATTTCGCACTGTTCGGCAATAATAGCTTGACGTGGGGAGAGTGAAATGTGTCTTCTTGCATCTAGAAAAGCATCGCATAAATCAGCAAGTAAAGTTGCTTCGTAGCCATTGATTTTTTGTGTGCCACGATAGCAAGTTATCGGCTCAAAGTGGCCCGGTTCTTTGTCCTTGTAAATAAAGGGTTCAAGAGTTTTTTGGTTTAAATATCGGGCTAATCTTGTCCCAGAACTTTGCTTACCATCTTCAATATCAACAATCTTTAATGCTTCTTGCATTTTACGCCCTGAAAGCACTCGTGTACCGTCATCAAGGACATAACAAGGAATATCCACGCCCGCTAAATCTAAAATCCCTTCATATAAAATTTCACGCTTTGCCATTTTTATTCTCCGATTTTAGGTATAAAAAAGGTCGCATAACGTGCGACCAATCCCGACTTTCTGCTGAAAGTGCGGCTATCTTAATCCGAAGTTAGGCGGTTTGTCAATGCTGTTTTTAACGAGAACAGCAAAACTCGCCTTACTTGTCACCACAACGCATAAGGATTATAATTTATACAACCACAACGTATAAACTAGGATTTGTTATGTCTAATCAAAAACCATCTCAATCAAAACCAACCCCATCTAAACCTCAGCAGCCTGCTTATAAAAAGCCCGCTCCAGTGTTTGTAGGTGATAGTGTAGATATTCCTAAGAAGAAATAATTAGGGTAAATAATGCAGTAAGCTTGAACTAATCACCATTAATAAAATCGGCAAGCTGATAGCAGTCATAATCGCTCTATCGGTATATTTCCGATATATAGCATTGGTATTAAGCAAATATAAAATAGCTTGGTTGATGTTATGTAATTCATAGCGTCTTAGTATGCCAAGTTTATTTTTATCTTGGCTGTTTTTGAATGATTCGTTATAAAGATTTTGTGGAATGTTTGTCCCCATTTGTCGTATTTTACTTAATAAAACGTAATGAGTTAGCATAAATGCGGATATTGTCCAACCCGCCATTAGCAAAATGGCATTGACAATAATAATAGGATGTATTTTATCAATGCTGTTTATTAGCAGTAATGAGATAGAGCCAATACCCAAAAGCAGATAATTTAATAGGCGGTAGGCTTTTTCCCGATTGTTTTCGTTTGATTTTTTTACATCGTCGTAACTCTGTAAGGCTTGTTTTTCTAAGTATTCAAGCATTTCATCATCTGTATCTAAAAAATAATCATCAGGTAAGTCCATTAGTTACTCCAATATTAAAGTTATTGAGACCTGCTATTGTAATGTTGATTTTGTTATAAACAAAATCAATCTATCACGCCTGCTAGGTCGCTTAGTTATCTAGCATTATCCCAAAATCCGAGATCTAGCCACCTCAATCAGTAATTCATATTCTCGCTTGATTTTCTCATCGTGAACTTTTGCCGACTCTCTCAGAAACTCCTCAACTGTGCCGCTAAAGCAACCACGAGAGGCTAACAATTCGCCTGTTTTTGATTTGTACACCGTTAGCGTGCCATTTTCACGTCCAACTTTTGAAAACCAGACAAGAGATTTTTCACTATCCACACAAGCATCACCGTACACCTGTGCATTACCGAACACCTGTGCATTACCGGACACCCGAGCATCACTGTACACCTGTGCATTACCGAACACCCGAGCATTACCGTACACACAAGCATCACTGTACACCTGTGCATTACCGAACACCCGAGCATTACCGTACACACAAGCATCACCGTACACCTGTGCATTACCGAACACCCAAGAGTGATCTTCTTGGTCTAGATTTGATTCAATCTCAATATACCCACCTGAATCACCAGCTTTAACGCCTATAGATGGAATATCAATGAGGGCTTTAATTCTATACAACTTAATTTTTTGAATTCCGACCTCAATGAAATCATCGGTTAATTCATATTTTTTCATAATTTACCTCTTGTTTAGCCATTCAAAACGGCACTTGTCTAACATTCCCCTCAAAGCACAATCTATCTAACTCTTTACGTTGTATTCGTTTCGATGATGGTGGTATCGGTTCTCTGTAAATGCCGTTTGGAATAGTTGCCTTTCTTTATACTTGTAAGGCTCAAGTCCCTTATTGCCTCTCACAACTCTAAGGAATATAATTAAGTCTCTCACAACTCAAATAAGGATCAAATTATGAAAAAATCAACTGCTGATTTGTTAGCGTACGATATGGCTAAATCAAGATTCTCTCAATCTGAGTACAATTTAAATGAATATTCTGCAAGAGATGTAGCTCGTTTTATTAAAGTTCTATCCTCAGAGTTTCAGGAACATCTTGATGATATTAATTCTGATGAATTAGAAAGATTTACTGGTTTATCAAAATAAACGCTTCTCGTAATTCTTTGGCGAGTTCTAATGCACCCTTGCCACCATAGCTTTTTGCGTGTTCTAAAACAGCCTGCTTGATGAGTTCTTTATCTTCATCAGATAGGCTTTCTTCTTTAAAACTCACTTCCAAATTTTTAATACTTCCCATTTGCTCATTCAAAAGAGCTAATTTAGCAATTTCAAAATTTTTACTTTTCATAAGTTACCTCTGGTTAAATATTCCGAAACACACTTTCGCAAATATGCTTTGGAATTTGAAATGCCGTTACCGTGTGGCTCATTGTCCAACTATCGCTGATTACGACATTTCATCATACTGTTTGGGTTAGGGCTTTTAATCTAACGCTGGCGATTCTCACGAATGGCAGTTCACCAGTATGTTTTTAATGAAATTTTTAAAGAGCATTGAGCCGTAGCTCGTTTTGATGGGTGCATAATAAAGAATTCTTTATAATGTGTAAAGTAAAATTTAAGTAAATATTTATGAAAAATAAATAAAAGTTTATAAATTATTGTTTTTATAGAAATTTATTTTTAGAAAGGTTGTTTGATTGCTTGTTTTTTAATCATTAAGGTTGGTACAAGCGGTGGAATTTCTGGTTAATTTTGCGAATTTATAAATGATTGTGAAATACAGTTCACACTTTTAACCGTGTTTGATATAATCTGTGTGAGGGGGCTATGATGATTCAGATTAAATCCACGACAATTTTTAAACAATGGCTTGATGATTTAAAAGATTTACGGGCAAGAGCAAAAATTCAAACACGTATTAAGCGGTTGCAGCTAGGTAACTTCGGAGATGTAAAGCCGGTAGGAGAAGGTATTTCTGAATTGCGTATTACGGAAGGTAAAGGCTATCGGGTTTACTTAAAAAATCAGAATGGTGTGATTGTGATTTTGCTGTGTGGCGGCGATAAATCGACACAAGAGAATGATATTAAAAAGGCAAAAGCCTTAGCAAAAGAATTAGGAGTGTAATATGGTAGAACTACAAGATTTTGATATGGCGGAACATTTAAGAAGCGAGGAAGAAATTCAGGCTTATTTAAACGAAGTGCTAAAAGAAGATGATGTTGATTTAATTCTTTCTGCCTTAGGCGATATTGCCAAAGCTCGTAATATGAGCCAGTTAGCAAGAGAGGTAGGGGTAAGCCGTGAGGGATTATATAAAGCCTTTTCCGGCAAAGGCAATCCGACATTCTCTACCGTGCTTAAGGTAATGAAAGCACTTAATCTTACTTTTGAAGTAAAGCAAGCTGCACAGGTATAATTAAACCCTCTTCGGAGGGTTTTCTTTTGCAAAAAATCAGCAAATTTTGACCGCTTGTTATGTGGATGAAATTGATTTTGATGAGGCAAAAGAAAACCGCCACGAGGGCGGTTATTTGATTAGTGGGGATAATGGATTTTGTGTATTTGGGAATGAGGTAAGAGAAAAGCCCGCTGTTGGCGGGCAGAAATTTAGTGAATATCCATAATCGTCAGTTTGATGATTTCGCCGTCTTTTATGGTTGCTTTGCCGGTTACTTTGATTGCTTTGTTTTGAGCAAAGGCTTGTAGATAAGGATTCTCCGCACTACTAAATAGCGGATCTGAAATCACCGCATTTGTGCGTTGCTCAGCATTATTGATGTTTACTTTGCAAGTTGCTTTAACTTTATCCAGCTCTGAAATCAGTATATCAAATACCTGAATCCCAGTTATTTCATTTTCAGATAAGGACATAATTGATTCTTTGTCTGACTCATTAATTATGCCTAGAGACTGTTTGGTCTGTGTATCAATGATTGAAATAGTCTTACAACTTTCCCCGATTGGCGAAACAGCAAGTCTTGCTGCAGGGCGAAGCTCTTCCGCCATTTTTTCAATGGTGGAAGCCAGTCTTTCGATAACAGCTTGATCTCGATTACCCAAAGCCTCTATAGCCTTGTCTAACGAGTCTTTCAACATTTTCATTTCTTCTGTTTTTGCCTTGTTTCGCTGGAAAATATAAGGGATAACCGCTGCAAGCAGTATGCCAAATGAACCGGATAATATCTGATTCTGTTGAGCCCAGTTTAATACCATATCAACCGAAAAGCAATTCGCTCTGACTTCTTGTGCATAAGTTTTCACGCTATGCATAGAAAAACTTTTAGAGTAGGTTTGAGTAACTGAAAAATGACCAGCAGTTGAAATGATGCGAGCAAATCCTTGTAAGGATTCGCCGAGGCTGTAAAGATCGATTTGGTGCTCCTTTGCCTCCAACCCGTCAAATCTAAGGGTTAATCGAGTGATTTCTGCTGACATTGTTACTCCTTTTTATCCTCTCGGTTGATCACTTACTCACAATATGCTGAATTTTATAATGCAGCATTTGTTCTATTCGGTCTAGCTGTGCTTGTAGCTGATGAATATTTGGTGTTGCTGGAACTTCATTGTAGTAATTATTTACTGTCCCTGTTTCGTGGTTATTAATCGTTCCCGTTTCGCTATTGTCAATCTTGCTGTTTTTTAACTCAGACCCATCAACCTCAACGGCATTTTCAAGTGTTTTATTTTCCATTCACCACTTCCTATAACTCAATTGTTTCTATCTTCCATACACGGATAAATTTCCCGACAAATTTAGCATTATCAAGATATTCATCATTGATTTCTTCTGGGTCATAAAGCTCTTTGTTGTCAGAGATAATTTTATATCCGCCTTTCATTAATTTCTGAATGCGTTTAATGAATAAATTACCATTGGACGAAAACGCGTAAATACCATCACCTATATAACTATTTACTTTCGTGTCAATCACCACAGGAGAGCCTTTCGGTATGGTCGGCTCCATGCTATCTGTCGGCACGTTAATAATACGCAGACCGTTTGAGTTTCGTTTGCCGACCAATTTCATTAAGCCATCATCAGAAAGCCAAATAGAGCTTATTATCTCTGGATAATCGCTATTTGAATATTCAACCAAGCCAGCCGCTGCACGAACATCCAAATAGTCTATGCGGTGGCTATGCGTGCTATCTGGCTCATTTTTGATTAAATGGTTGCCATAATCATTTATATTGGTTGCGACTGAATTTGTAATTGGTGAATTGTTTAATTTGCTATCTTTGATCATCACTCCAGAACCAGACTGCAACCAATCAGGCTCAACGTTCAAAGCATTGGCAATATCAAATATTCTTGGTTTCTTTACTTTATTATTAATCAAATTACCAACAGCCATTGTGGTAACACCTAGTTTATCAGCAAGTTCTTCTCTGGAAATTTTTTCCGTATGTAAAACATACTGAATTCTATCGCCTAGTGTATTCATAACACCCCCTTTTTTCTTAATTTTAAAACTTTTCTTTATAAATAAAACAAAATTATTCTTTACTTGTAATAAAGCTTTATTTATTATTTACTTTATTTTATAAAGAGAATAAAGAGTGAATAAAACTATTGAAAAAGCCCTTTCTATTTGCGGCTCTAGAAAAGTATTAGCTGAAAAGTGTGGTGTGTCGGACATGACCGTTGGTAATTGGTTAAAAGGTGATGGAATCAACGGTAAATACATTCAGCTCATATCAGATGCCACAGACGGAAAAGTTACTGTTACAGAGATTTTAAGCTCCCTATCTGAAAGATAGATTACCTAAAGAGGCTTGCAATGGCACGCAAAGAATTAACGAAAAATGCAAGACGTATTGCGGATTTAATCTATCAGAAATCAGCAAAGGTTACGCATAGAGAATTGGCACACTCAATCGGCTTGAGCGAATCACAATTCGGCAGAACGTTTTCTCAAAATGTAGAAGATGTGGCTGTAATTATTGATTTTCTTGGTATTGAGCTTGCGGATAAAGATGAGTTAGCAGCATTAAAACTGCTTGCTAGCAAATATTTAGACAAATAAAAAACCACTGCTGGAAATAGGGTATTAACCCCTTAATGCTTCTTGAAAAATTTCTTTAATGCAACGGGTAGTAACACTATTGCCCAAGTATGGAAATAAAGTTTGAAAATAAAGAATGTTGATATGTCATCAATTTTAAATCCAAGCTCAATAAGTTCACTTTTACTAAAAGAACCTAGTGCAGCAAAGAGGGCTACGCCAACAATGGCTGAGAAGTAGGCTTGGTTATCAAATTCTTTCTTAAATTTGCGAACAATCAGCTCGTGAATGACGATAAAGAACAATGGCAGGATTATCACTATGGCGTGTTGTAAATTCTCATTAAACGAGCCAATTTTAACCGTAAATACTAGAGCTGAAAGAGAAACGATATAAGCGAATAAATCTCGAAGAAGCGAAAACATAGAAGTTACCAACAATGAAAAATTTTTTAGAAAAATTCAAATCATTCTACCACAGTAAAAATTCAATTTTTATTAGAGTGGCAATTTTTATGCTGCTTGCGTGGTGGGTTTTTAACAATTAAAAAACCACCGCTGTAACGGTGGCAATTTACAAGGAGATTATCCTAAAAATGTATGGATTAAATATTAACCCAAATGAAGCATCAAGTCAAAGCCAAAACGCAAGAATTTTGGCTCATCTAAAAAATGGCGGACGAGTGACTTCGCTTACTTCCTTAAAAGATTTTAACTGTTTACGTTTATCTGCCCGAATTAAAGATTTGCGTGATCGTGGACACAATATTCAGAGCGAGCCTATCACTTTGCCAGATGGTAAGCGTGTCAGTCAGTATTTTATGGAGTTTGAATAAGAATGAGATTTAGCACTTACATTAATAGCCAAAAATGCATTGAATGGGGCTTAAATGCCAATCAAGGAGCGTTATTTGATTTACTTAATCAAGCAGCTAGCTGGGCTAAAGAAATCATTATTGATGATGTTGTTTATTATTGGGTTTCTCGCAATGCAGTAATCGAAGAATTGCCATTGTTTTATTCAAAACCAGATACTGTCTATCGTCATTTTTCCGAATTACATAAAAAAGGTTTAATTGTCTATCAGAAACACGGAGAAAAAGACCTTATTCGATTAACTGAAAAAGGGAAAACATGGAATGAATTTAGCTCGGATTTAAATCCGACACTCGGAAATAAATCCGAATCAGCTCGGAAACAGATCCGAAAAAGCTCGGATTTAAATCCGACAAATAATAATACTAATTATAAAAATACTAATGATCATAATAATACGTTGCAACCGAAAACGGCTGCAACCTCGCCGAAACGGAAATACATTTTTTCGGAAGTAGATATGAGATTGGCGAAAGATATTTTTGCAAAAATTAAAAAACTCAACCCAAATCACAAAGAGCCAATTTTTGAGGCTTGGGCGAATGATGTGAGGTTGTTGTCGGAAATTGATGGCAAAAATCACGCTGAAATCTTTGAATTGTTTAGTTGGGCTAATCAAGATTCGTTCTGGCAAACAAACATTCTCAGCCCTCGCAAATTGCGTGAGAAGTGGGACGTATTGACTTTGCAACGAGGTCGCAAGAAACCGCAGCGTGGCGACAATATGCAAGCTGAGTGGAATACTCCTGAGGCTTGGGCGGAGGTGTTGTAATGACGTTGCAAAAAATCGAGCAAAACAGACCGCTTGCGGTGGCAAATAATCCAGATGGCAAATTATCGGGCGAGATTGAAAACTTAGTTGATCGCATTTTCGAGCAGTTATTAGCAAGTTGCCCTAGTATTCAATACTGGACGGAAAAGCAAGTTGCTACTGCAAAAAAACAATGGATTTTAGGTTTTGCCGAAAATGGAATTAGAACCGTTGAGCAAGTCAGACAGGGGATGAAAGGCTTGCGTGCTAAAACCGATGACTTTGTGCCGAGTATCGGCAAATTTATCCAGTGGTGCAATACGATTGACTATCACGAATTAGGATTACCTGATTTAGAGCAGTTACTCAAGCTTTTGGATCGCTCTTTAAGATTTGATTTTATTGAGATTCAGAAACTTAAATTTAAATCAAACGCTGAATATTGGTTGATAACTGACCTATACGCACGTAACAAGAAATATAGTTGGAAAGATGAAACCTTACGTAATCAAGCAGAAAAAGCCTTAGTGGCAATGGCAAAACGGATTATTAATGGAGAGCAAATCCCACCACCAAAGCCAGTGATTGAAGAGAAAAAGAAAGTGCCATTAGACCCACGCATTCAGCGTTTAATGGATGAAAAGAACCGAGCAGGAGCATTGCAATGACAGAACAGCAATTTGATAGAGACACTTGGGGAACGCCTCATTACGTTTTTAATTGGTTAGATAGACGTTTCCGCTTTGATTTAGATGGTTGTGCTACGAAAGACAATGCAAAACTATCTGATTATCTTGGGCCTGATCGAGATATTGAGTGGATGAAATCATTTTTAACAGATGAGATTTGGTTAGATTTAGAACCAGGATTTTTTCATTGCTCAATTTTCGTTAATCCCCCTTACTCAGATGTTACGCCATTTATCAAACAGGCTAAACGTTTACGAGATAGAGGTCATTTAGTGGTGATGTTGCTGAATAACGATAAATCAACGCAATGGTATCAAAACCATATTCACAACGTGGCAAATGAAGTGATTGATATTATCGGCGGCAGAATTGCATTTATCCACCCTGTTACTGGGAAAGAAATCAAAGGCAATAGCAAAGGGCAAATGGTCGTGGTGTTCGACCCAACAATGGAAGATTTTGTTCAGCGGTCGGTAAGTTTGGATTTTATTAAAAAGGTTGGCGGCTTCGATGGCTAAATACCAAATGATGAAACTTGCTGGCGGTGTGTTCGCACCGCTTAATGATGATGAAGCGGAAAGATTGAAATCATTTCAGAATAATGAACAGTACGAAATTGAAATCAAGAAACCTCGACACCCTGCTTTTCATCGCAAAGTTTTTGCATTTTTTAACTTTTGTTTTGAGCATTGGTCGGTGGATAAAACCGAATGGCAGTATTTTGATGGGCGTACGCAATTTGACAAATTCCGCAAGGACTTAACTATTCTGGCTGGTTTTTTCAATAAGATTTATAACATCAAGGGCGAATTGAGATTGGAGGCTAAAAGCTTGAAATACAGCGAGATGGAACAAGACGAATTTGAGGCCTGCTACAGTGCTTTAATCAATGCCGCTATCAAGCACGTTTTCAACAATACCAAAGATGAAAACATTATTAACCAATTATATTCGTATTTTTAGGAGACTGTAAATGGAAATCAAATCATTTTCTTACACAAAATTAATTGTTGATGCATTAATTCTTGGAGCTTTTATTTACTCAGCTCTATTTCTGAGTGAGCCTTTTGTTTCTGTTTTTATTTGGATGTTTTGGACTTTTTCTTGCTTAACATTCTTGTCAGTATTTACTAGACCAACATTCTTTTTCTCTAAAAGCAGAGAATGGCAAACTTTGATTTCTGAGCTATTAATAAGTTTGGTTTTAGTGTTTTTTGGCTTCCCAGTTTTAGCTACTGTAGGCTTTATTTCTGGGTTTTTATACGCTGGAACTAGAAGTATGGAAAATAAAAAATGAGCTGGACTAACTACTTCATCGCATTAGGTTTACCCGTGCTTTTCACTACATTTACTTTCCTGTTGGCTGTGGCGTTCATTAATTCGGATTTTTTGAGAAAGACGTTTTTAATAACCTTTGTGTTTAGCATCGTTTTTGAAATGGCCTGGTTTTTTGTTGGGCTGGCAATAGCAGTTGTAATGGTTATAGGTGGTGGATTATGAAAAAAACAGGAGAAGATTTTTAAATGTTAAATGAATTAACTTTAATTTTAATAGTGGTGTCTGTTATCGCAGTATGTGCCGGTTCACTCTATTTCATTGAGTGGTTTAGTAAAGAGTTTGAGTAGTAAGAGGTTGATAATGCCAAACAAACCACCTAAACAGCACAAATGCAAAGAGTGTGGCAATTACTATACAAAATTCCAAAGCACGCAACAAGTCTGCTCTGTTAAGTGTGCTATAGCGTTAAGTAAGCGTAAAGCAGAGGCAAAACGCAAACAGGCGGATAAGGCAGAACGGAAAGAGCGTAGGCAGCGGTTAGAAAATCTTAAAAACCGTAGCGATTGGCTCAAGGATTTACAGAAATGGTTCAATAAATTCATCAGACTTCGTGATAAAGACTTGCCTTGTATTTCTTGTGGTCGATTTCATCAAGGGCAATGGCACGCAGGGCATTATAAAACAGTAGGAGGCAATCCTGAATTGCGGTTTAACGAGGATAATGTTCATAGGCAATGCAGTGTGTGTAATAACCATAAAAGTGGCGACATTGTGAATTACAGGATAAACCTCATAGAAAGAATAGGGCTTGAGCGAGTAGAGTTTCTGGAAAGGAAAGACCATCCACCATTAAAACTTACCACCGAAGAAATAAAAGACTTAATCAAGGTTTATAAAGTAAAATGCAAGGAGTTAGAACGTGCTGCCTAGAAGAATTAAGAATAAATGGCTAGACCCAAAGAAGCAACAATGGATTGAAGAATTACTGAGATTGTGGGGAGCGTGGGAGTTTAGCGGACTAGATTTAGAATGCCGGGTAAATATGATTTACCGCCTGATGAAATCGGTTGAGGGAATGGATAAGTTAGGCTCAAGAGAAACGTGTAACGACCAGTTAGGCAGATTGATTAACGAGGTTTTCACTGTAGTTACAAAACGAGATGTAATGCTGGTTGATATATTCAAGCAGAAGTATTGGTTCGGGCGTTCCGAGCGACAAATAGCGATGTATTACCAGTTGAGAGATGAGCAAGGACGAAAAGAACGGAGGTGGAAAGAAATTGTCCAAGAAAAATGCAGAACAACCGAAAAAACAATAGCTGAAATTGTAGAAAGCAAGATTTTATCCAGTAAACCTGAAAGTTTTTTAAAAAAATATCAATTTAGGTATTGATTTTAGTGCCCATTAAGTATACATTATGTGCTAATGGTGGACAAAGTATAAGTAGTGTTTACCAAGTAGAATTTTACAGCCCTGAGCAGAAATGCTTGGGGCTTTTTTATCAGATTCGTGCCGTAAAACTCCGTCCTTTAGGGCGGGGAGGATGTCAATGCCCCTAACTTGAGTGGGGTGGAGTTATGAAAATGCCAGATAAAGACCCGAGCGTGTGGGTAGTTGCCCTTGCGTATATTCAACAAAACTATAATGCCATTGCAGGATTTGTAATGGCTTTTTTTATGTCTATGCTTAGAGCGTGGTTCTTGCAACAAAAAAGCACCTATCGGCAAAGATTGCTTGATGGCTCTATTTGTGGAGCATTAACCCTTTCGTGTATGTCGTTATTAACCCATTTTGGTGTTGGTGAAAGTTTATCTACATTTTCAGGTGGGATGATTGGTTTCGTTGGTGCGGAGAAGATACGAGAATTTCTTTTTGCGTTAATCAGAAAGAAAATTGAAGTGAATGATGTGAGCTTTAGTAAAAAAGACAATGAGTAAGGAATATAAGATGTTAATTAGCGAAAGAAAGTTTAAACAAGTATTCCCAAACGCTGTTAATGGTATTTATTCTGTTATTTCAAATCAAATTGAAAAAGCTGGTTGCGTAACGAAAGCTCAGCAAGCGATGTTCTTAGCACAATGCGGCGTAGAGTGTGCAGGTTATCGAGTGTTTGAAGAAAATCTTAATTACTCGGCGGCTGCATTGTTAAGAGTGTTCCCTAAATATTTTACTCAGCACAACATTTACCAGTACGCAAGAAATAAACAAGCAATTGCTAATCGTGTGTATGGAAACCGAATGGGAAATGGTAATGAGCGAAGTGGCGACGGTTGGAAGTATCGTGGACGAGGCTTAATCCAGATTACTGGTAAGGCAAATTATATTGATTTTGCTAAATGGGAAAATCTGCCAAGCCTAGTAACTAGCCCAGACCAAATCACAAGTAATCTAGCCTTAACGGTACGGGTTGCTATTTGGTACTGGCAAAGCCGCAAATTAGCTCAATACAGCGATATTTTAACTGTAACGAAAAAGATTAATGGTGGCACGCACGGGCTAGCTCTGCGTACAGTTTATTATCAAAAGTTAATGGCGGACTAAATGATTAAATACATTTATCTAGCAGTCTTAGTAATGATTTTGGGCTTGTGTGGCTGGATTTGGCACCAATCAAAACAAATTGATAACTTAAGAGCTGAAAACCAAGCGCAAGCCCAAACTATTGCACAGCAACAGCAGGCAAACCAGCAACTAAAAGACAATCTAGCACAAGAGCGACAAGCGGTCGAAAACCAACAAAGAATCGCAAGCGAGCTACGAAATAAAGTGGAGTTAACTCAAAATGAGATTAAATCAATTCTTACCAAAGATACTTGTGCTAAGACTGCTTTGCCTAATGGCATTGCTGATAGCCTTAAGCGGTTGCACAAGCAAGGTGATTACAAAAACTGAATACCTATATCCACCACAAGCCTATTTAGTTGCGTGTGAGCGGACAGGGTTTAATGGTAGCACCTACGGCGACACAATCGAATATCTTATCAAGGTAATGGGAGAGCGTGATTTATGTGCTAATCAGATAGACCGTATCAGAGAATGGCAAGCACAAACCAAACAAGGTTTCAAATAACTTTGATAAGTACTAGCCACTAGTAACGGGAGCTTTAACAGCTCCTTTTTTACTTTTGTGTAAAGTAAATGCCACATATTTTAGCTATAAATCTGAGGTGGGAATAAAAATTCTCGGGGTTATATCTAAGTTATGTAATCTAAATAGAACAAACTTAATCTTATGGAACATTATGGTTTAAATTGGATTGGAAAATCCCACGCAAAGAAAATGGTAAACACTTTACCGACAATGAGATTTGTTGAAGATAAAGAGCATAATAGTGCTCCTATCAATGTGAATAGCTCAAATTTATTTATCGAAGGGGATAATCTAGAGGCTTTAAAGTTGCTTCTGAAAACGCACAAAAACGCTGTAAAGATGATTTATATCGATCCGCCGTATAACACGGGGAAAAAATTTATCTATTCCGATAAATTTTCATATGCAGCTGAAGATTTGGCAAATATTTATGAAATCTCTATTGATAAAGCAAGGGCAAAGTTAAAAGAGTTTAGTAAATTTGAGCTGTCACAATCAGCTTGGCTAACGTTTATGTACCCTCGCCTATATATCGCCCGGGAATTACTGAAAGATGATGGCGTGATTTTTATCTCCATCGACGATAACGAACAAGCCCAACTGAAATTATTATGTGATGAAGTGTTTGGAGAGGAGAATTTTCTAGGTCAGATCACAGTAGTGAATAATCCTAGAGGTAGAGATTACGGTGGTATTGCTAAAATGCACGAATATATATGTGTGTATGCAAAATCTGAACAGACTATGCTAAATAATTTAGAAGCTAAAAATAAAAAGTTTCCATTTGAGGATGATAAAGGCGGATTTGAACTTAGGGAATTGAGAAACAGAAATATTGCTTTCCATAAGGAGAATAGACCTAATCTATATTATCCGTTTTATGTTGATGAAAATAAAAAACTTGATAATGGCTTATTATCTTTATCTTTACAGTATGCGGATGGTTTAAAAGCTGTTTACCCTAAAGAATCTCAAGGATTCCATACAGTATGGCGTTGGGGAAAAGAAAAAGCAGAACTTCATTTAAACACTGAGATCGCAGGTAAACTGATGAATGATGGTGGTTATATGATTGTAGAAAAATATAGAAATACAACACAAATGGCAAGATCAGTATGGAATAGTAAAGAAGATAATTCAGAGAAAGGTACATTACTTGTTAAGAAACTTTTTGACGGTAAAAAATATTTTGATTTCCCTAAATCAGAAGAAATGGTAAGAAAAATGCTTGAAATAGGAAGTGGTAATAATGATTTGATTTTAGATTTTTTCTCAGGATCTGCTACTACGGCTCACGCAGTAATGGAACTTAATCTAGGTAAGAAAAGTAACCGCCGTTTTATTTGTGTTCAACTTCCAGAGCCTACCGATGAAAAGTCCGAGGCTTATAAAGCAGGGTTTGAGAATATTGCCGAAATTTCCAAAGAACGCATTCGCCGAGCCGGAAAACAGATTTTGCAAAATATCGATAAAAATCAATCGCTTGATGTCGGTTTTAAAGTATTCAAACTTACAAATTAATTAAGGATTAACCCAATGGCTAAAAAAGACGAGGTTAAATCCACGTATAAGTCACGTGGACAACCTACAAAATATAAGCCCGAGTACGTTGCTCAAGTTGAAAAATTATGTCTTCTTGGTGCAACGGACAAAGATATAGCCGATTTTTTTGAAGTAGCTGAATCTACTATTAATAACTGGAAAATTGAATATCCTGAATTCTTGGAGTCCATAAAAAAAGGAAAGTTATTAGCTGATGCGAATGTAGCCAACAGCCTTTATAAAAGAGCATTGGGCTATGAGGCTCCAGATATTGATATTCGAGTGATTGAGAATCAAATTGTTGAAACGCCTTTGGTTAAGCATTATCCGCCAGATCCAACATCAGCCATTTTTTGGCTCAAAAACAGGCAGCCTGATAAATGGCGTGATAAGCAAATTCAAGAGGTTTCTGGGACTGTTATCAACCAAAACATCAGCCTATCCAACGATGAATTTAGGGCGATTGCCAAAGAGTTATTAGAAAAGGTGTAGTTATGTTTCAGTTTAGCACAGCACAAAAAATCGTAGCGGCTGAACTGGCAAGAACCGATCTCTATTTTTTCACTCGCTATATGTTTCAGCAAAAGCGAGGTTATCAATGGCTACAAGCACTACATCACGAATTGATTTGTATGGCACTAATGAGGGTGTTTCGTGGTGAGAGTAAGCGGTTAATTATCAACATTCCACCACGTTATTCAAAGACAGAAATTGCGATTGTGAATTTCGTGGCGTGGTGCTTCGGGCAAGTGCCGGATTGTGAGTTTATTCACGCCAGCTACTCATCTACGCTGGCAGTCAACAATAGCTCAAATATTCGTTCTCTTATTCAACACGAAGCCTATCAAGAAATTTTCCCTAACGTTTCACTGGATAGCGAAGCAAAAAATCATTGGACAACCTCACAGGGCGGCGTGTTCTACGCCACCGGTGCAGGCGGTACGATAACCGGTTTTGGTGCAGGTAAGCAACGAGCCGGTTTTGGCGGGGCAATTCTGATAGACGATCCGCATAAAGCTGACGAAGCTCGCTCCGAAGTGATGCGGCAAAATGTGATTGATTGGTTTCAAAATACCGTAGAGAGCCGTAAGAACGACCCGAAAAACACGCCGATCATCGTGATTATGCAACGACTGCACGAGAACGATTTAGCCGGTTGGTTATTAAACGGCGGAAATGGCGAAGAGTGGGAATTGTTGTGTTTGCCTGCTATTCAGAAGGACGGTTCAGCATTATGGCCGGAAAAGCACAGCATTGAGCAACTCCGCCAAATGGAACAAGCCGCTCCCTATATGTTTGCTGGTCAATATATGCAACGCCCTGCACCACTTGAAGGTGGGGTATTTAAACCAAGCCAAATGCCGATTATTGAGACGTTGCCGGTAGGGAAAATTAAATGGGTGAGAGGCTGGGACTTAGGGGCAACGGTGGGCGGAGACCCCACTGCCGGTGTTAAACTCGGCAAATGCGAAGACGGATCGCTGATTATTGCCGATATTGCACACGGCGATTTAGGTCCGGACGAACGAGATAATATGATCCGCAACACGGCATCCTTAGACGGAAAAAGTGTGCGTATCAGCTTACCGCAAGACCCTGGTCAAGCAGGGAAAACTCAAGCCTTATATTTGACCCGGATGCTACAAGGCTATTCTGTTAAAACCAGCCCTGAAAGTGGCGATAAACTCACTCGAGCTGAGCCGTTTGCCTCACAAGTGAATGTAGGTAACGTGAAAATGCTCAAAGGGGCGTGGAATGAGGGATTAATCAATGAAATGAGATTATTCCCGAACGGCAATCACGATGACCGCATAGACGCTTGTTCTCGTGCTTATGCAGACCTGTTGGCGAAAGGGTCTTCATATTTTGGTTAATTGCAAAATTTTATTGAGATCCAGCCGCTTGTAATCAATTCATAATACAGGCGGTTTTTTATTACAGAGAAAAATATGTTTGGTTGGTTTAAAAAAGAAGAGCCAAAACAAGAAATAGAAGAGCCTAAATCCTATTGGGCTAACGGTAAATTCTATCGTGGGCAGCCGTCTAAATTGTTTCTTGATGTGTTGGCGAATATCGTTCAGAGAAATAATGAAATTAATACCGCACTTTCTGCCGGTCAAGATGGCGATAGCGAATCACGCTTGAAGATGTCGGTGCGAAACCCGGAAGCGATTAGTGTTGCTTTGGCGGATTGGTATGCATCAAAGGCTTTCATTGGTTATCAAATGTGTGCGATTTTGTCGCAAAACTGGCTTGTGGGTAAAGCCTGTGCTGTACCGGCACGAGATGCAACCCGAAACGGTTTTGATGTGGTGTCTATCAATGGTGATGAAATCTCAGACGAAACAATCAAGCTACTTCAACGCTTTGATAAAAAATACCGTATCCGCTGGCATTGTGAAGAATTTGTACGCTTAGGGCGCGTGTTTGGTATGCGGATGGCATTGTTTGACATTGAGTCAAGCGATCCTGAATTTTATGAAAAACCGTTTAATTTAGACGGTGTAGAGCCGAATAGCTACAAGGGAATTATTCAAATCGATCCTTACTGGTGTGTGCCGATTTTGGTCGGCGGTGAGTTGAATAACCCGGCAAGTCAGCACTTTTACGAACCGACCTATTGGCAAATCAACGGTAAAAAATACCACCGTTCGCACTTGATGATTTTCCGCAACGATGAAGTAGCGGACATTTTAAAGCCGGTCTATATGTATGGGGGTATTTCAACGCCGCAAAAGATTATGGAGCGGGTTTATAGTGCGGAAAGGACGACTGATGAATCGTTAGGCTTAGTTACCTCAAAACGCACAACGGTTTGGCAAACCAATATGGATGCCTTTATGGCGGACTTTGACGGTAACCGTGAAAAAATCCAAGCGTGGATTGCAACCCGTGATAACTATGGCATTAAGGTTGGTGATAAAGACGATGACCAGTTCAGCCAGTACGACACGACATTAAGCGATCTTGATGAAGTTATTATGACGAATTACCAAATCGTAGCGGCTGCGGCAAATGTACCGGTAACTAAATTACTTGGCACTTCGCCGAAGGGTTTTTCGACTGGTGCAGAAGAGTCCAAAAACTACCATCAAGAGTTAGAGAGTATTCAAGAACACGATTTAACCGAGCTTGTAGAACGTCATCATCAGCTTGTGATGAAATCGTTTGGTGATGAAGTGGCAGATACCACGATTAACTGGCGACCGGTCGATTCTCCAACAGCGAAAGAGTTGGCTGAGTTGAATAAGCTGAAAGCAGATACTTACGCTACATTGATTATGGCTGGGGTGATTGATGGGGTGGATGCTCGAACAGTATTGGTTAAAGACCGAGATGCCGGTTTTAATGATTTAGGTAATGTCAGCGAAAATTTAGATCTAACTGAAGAAGAAATTACCTTGCTTAATTCGGTAAATGTGGAGCAACTGCAAAATGTACCAGAACAACAGGCAGATTGAAGGTAAGCCATTGATGGCAAATGCTGCTACTGGCGAGCGTTACGCCAAGAGCATTAAGCGATTAATGCGTGTAATGCACAAAGAGGCGTTGAGCGGTATTCAGGCTTGCTTCGAGGCTTATGCTGAAGATGATGATTTACCGAAAAACGGATCGATTGTGGCACAGTTGCGGATTTTGTTTAGTCGGCTTTTAAGTAAGTATAATCCGATTTTTGCAATTTTAGCCAAAAAAACGACCGATAGAATGGTGCAAGAGACTCTCAAACACTCTACTGCAACCATCAAAATGAGTCTGAAAGAGGTAGGCAAGGATTTAACGGTTAATCCTGATTTTATGGATGACCGCCTGAAAGATATTACTCAATCAAGTACGCTCGAAGCAGTATCTCTTATCAAAACCCTGCCGGAGAAATACTTGGGCGATGTACAAAAAGTACTGACACACTCGATTTCAACAAAGGGCAAAGGTTTTGCAGAATTAAAACCGTTTTTGCAAAAACTCTACAAAGGGAATGAGAGAAAGGCGGAGCTGGTTGCACTCAATCAAACTCGTAAAGTGTATCACAGCATTCAAGCCCATAAATTGCAGAAAATGGGCGTGAATAAGTTTAAATGGCTACATTCTGGTGGAGGGCGTGAACCGAGAGCCTTACACGTTAAATTAAGCGGTCGAGTATTTTCGTTTGATGATCCGCCTTATATCGGCGATATGTACGGCGAAAAGGTTTATGGTTTGCCCGGTCATCTGCCAAATTGTGCGTGCAGTATGAAGCCTGTTTTTGATTTTGAGGTAGAAAATGATTAACATCACACAATCACATAGAAACCGTATTGAAAGACTGTTTTCGGTTGCCGCAATGGACGATAAATGGATTACAGTCAAGCCTAACGGCGAAAAAGGAAAGGGGACACCGGTCAAAATTGACGACGAAGGTCGAATCATTGCCGGTATGGGTGGCAAGTTCAAAGGCGAGAAAATTAACGAAATTCGTAAGGGTTTTAACGGACCGAAAACGCCACAGCGAGAAATATTAGAAACAAAGAAACAGCTTGAAAAGAACGTTCAGACAGTAACTCGAAAAACTGATGAAAAGATTAAGAGTGTGGATGTGCCTGAACTACGAAGTTTATCTAAGACATTAGAAAATCTCTCTAGAAGTGCTGTAGCAACTTTAAACAATGAAAGCGTACAGCAAGAATACCTGAAGTTGAAAGACAAGGTTGATGAAAGAATTTCTGAATTAGAAAATTCATCGAAAATTGCAAAAAAACAATCTGACACTAATAATCAGCAAGTGAGTATTGCAGAAAGATTAAAATCTCTACAAGGAAATGTTTCATCCACATCCACTGAAAAGTCAAAACCGTTTACTGCTCAAATTAAAGAGATTTACTCCTATCAGAGGAACACTGAGGGAGCGAGAGATTTTTCAAAAATAAGTGAAACTGATACCGTTAATTTTGCAAAAGCATTGCAAAAGATTAACAGACAAGGTGGATATTCAGCTCAGAAATTTAATGAAGTCGCAACATTTGCGTGGCAAAGAGAAAGTTTCGATGTAAGACAATTAGGCTTAAATAAGGTCGCTGATGATTATGTCAAAGCAGGTTTGATGAAAGCAGTTGATCCGAACAGATACATTTATGGACTAACAGAGCAAGGTGCTTATATTGCAAATAGTGTTGCTAGTATTGTTGAAAAGGAAAAAGCGAACAATCAACCTAAGAAAAAAAGTAAAAGCATTCCCGAAATCCCTGTTGGCACAGTTCCTGTGAAAATTGTAAATGAGGAGCAAGTAAGCTCTTGGGGAGTATCAACAAACAGTAATCCGTCAGCTTCTGGGAGTAATTATGTTAAATCAGAAGCTACAATAAAAAAATCTAATGCTACTTACTTAAATGTTCCATACGCAGAAAAAAACGGAGCAAAAGCTCTTGGTGCAAAATGGGATAAGTTTAAGAAGAAATGGTATTTGCCGGCAGGTAAAGAAGTGCCGGAAGGGTTAAAGAAATATGCGACTGATGGTTTTTCAATCTCCGAACGCTTAGGTATTTTGTTGCAAAGGATGAAACAATGACATTCGCACAAGACAAAAAAGACATTGACACAAACGGTTGGTTTGAAGTGAAAGACAACCCCCTCAGCAAAGAGGGGGTTTTTCTTTATCGGGGTTCGCAAATTCGATTACCTGACGGCACACAACCACCAGATTTAAATCAACTTTATCCCGTTTACCGCCCTGCTGAGGAGTTGGAAAAGTCAATCCCTAGTTTTCGTTTAATTCCGTGGGTGGATGAACACACGATGTTAGGCGGTGAGGAAATGGGAATGACACCGGCTGAAAAGAAAGGTGTAAATGGGGTAATCGGTGAAGACGTTTATTTCAAAAATGGCACATTATTCGGAAATATTAAGGTGTTTTCAGAGCGGTTTGCCCGACAAATCGAGAACGGCAAGAAAGAGCTTTCTCTTGGTTATCGGTGCAGTTATGAACATAGTCCCGGTGTTTGGAATGGGCAGAAATATGACTATATCCAGCGGGATTTAAGGGGCAATCATTTAGCTTTAGTCGAAAAAGGCAGAATGGGGGCAGATGTTCGAGTTATGGATAGCAGTGATGTTGAGCCAAACCACGAACAGTTTATTTTTACTTGTGATTCCATAATGGAGAAAAAACAAATGACATTAAAAGAATTGCTGGAAAATGCAGCAAAACAGATGAATGAAACCTCCTCACTTTTGAGCAAGGCCGCAGAATTGGCGGAGGGTGGTACAGAAGATGACGAGCAAACGCCTGAGCAGGAGCAAACACCTGAAGCACCAAATCAAGAACCTGAAGGCGAGCCTGAATTTAACGAAGAAGGGCAAGATGATGAAGGTGATGTGTTAAGCAAATTGCTTGATGTAGTCGAGCGTTTAGATGCCCGTATTGCGAAATTAGAAGGTGGCAGCGGTCAAGATGATGACGATGTGACGCCAGAAGAAAGCGGCAAGGACAATGACGACAAGCAACCAAGCGAACCAAATGCAATGGATGCGGCTGAAATTGCTAAGCGTGTCACTCAGGCAATCAATGAGCGTGATGCAATGTATAAAAAGGTGTCTCCATTTACCGGTGCGTTTAATGTGGGAGCAATGGACTCAGCGGATGCCGTGGCTAAATATGCTTGTAATAAATTAGGCTTAAAAGCTCAAAAAGGGCAAGAAGTAGCAATGATTACCGGCTATATGGCTAATCGTACCCCTGCGAATAAACAGCACCAAGTGAGTGCGATGGACGGTTTGCCTGCAAGCGGCAAATCATTCCTTGATGGTCAAATCAATCAATAAGGTAGGTAGAAATGACATTTCAAAAACAAATTAACATTGAGCAAGGTTTTGGCACGCCGGGCGATATTCACTTAGATTCGCCAATGCGTGCAGAAAGTCTTGTAATGAACTCTGAAGGTGCTCAGAAAAATATCATTGGTTATGCCTTTACCAAAGACGCTTCAACCAATGTGGCGAAAGTGGGCGGTGAAATTGCAAGTGGTCGAGTGTTTGCTGGTATTTTAGCAAACTCGAAAGAGTATCCACTGCACGGCACAGAGAAAGGTACGTTAGAGCCTACGTTAGCATTACCAGACCATAGCCGTGGCGATTTTGTCACGATGGGTGATGTAGTCATTCGTGTGAAAACTGCGTGTAAAATCGGGGATTTTGTGGTGTATGACACAACAACTGGCGAACTATCCACTGTTGCTGACAAGTCTAGCCTTGGCGGTAAGCAATTAGTGCCGAATGCGGTTATTTATCGCTATCCGGTAGCAAACAGTGAAGGCGGTTTAACTGTGGTGCGTTTAACAAACTAAAGGAAATGTAGATGAAATCAATTCAAAAAGGTTATATCAGTGGTCGCCGTTTTGCGGCCCAGATGGCAGCACAAAAGCCTGTCATTGCAATGGATGAAGCAAGCGTAAAAGAGTTTGCAGCACTTGCAGCAGTCGGTATCGGTTTTAGTAAAGACTACCTAAATAAAGCCCCACAAGCGTGGGCAATGGATGATGTACAAGGTGGTGTATTTACTGGCAGTGCCGGTGCTCCGATTCAGTTCTTGCAAGCGTGGTTGCCGGGTTTTGTACATTCAGCAACCGCACCTCGTAAAATCGATGAGCTTATTGGTATTGCAACCGTGGGCGAATGGCACGATGAAGAAGTCGTTCAAGGTGTGTTAGAAGCAACCGGTAATGCGGTGCCGTATGGAGATTTAACACCAATTCCGTTAGCAAACTGGAATGTGGAATTTGCACGCCGCACCGTAATTCGCTTTGAGCAAGGTATTGCAGTGGGTAAATTAGAGTCTGCTCGTGCGGGTGCAATGCGTTTAGATAGTGCGGCCGCAAAACGTGTGGCGGCGACTAATGCGTTACACATTGAGCGTAACAAAGTTGGTTTTTACGGCTATAACGATGGCAAATCTCGTACTTACGGTTTCTTAAACGATCCTGCATTATTGCCATACAAAACCGTTGCGACAGGTAAAGCTAGTGGTACAACGTGGGCAACCAAAACCTTCTTGGAAATTACCAATGACATTACCATTGCGTTTTCTCAATTAGCTGCACAATCAAACGGCATTATCGAGCCGAAAACAACCCCAACGGTATTAGCTTTGCCAACCGGTGCGGATGTGTATCTTGGTGTGGTTTCTGATATGGGCGTAAGCGTGGCCTCTTGGTTAAAAGACACTTATCCGAATTGCCGTGTGGCAACTGCTCCGCAATTAGCCAAAGCGAATGGTGGTGTTGATGTGCTATATCTCTATGCTGAAGAAGTGTATGGCGATAGCTCAGACGATGATAATCGTGTTTGGGTGCAAGCAGTACCGGCACAATTTATGGCACTTGGTGCTTACCCTGATGGTAAGATGGTGAAAGAAGATTACACCAACGCAACAGCCGGTGTGATGTGTAAGCGTCCTTATGCAGTTTATCGTGCTTCCGGTATCTAGTTAGCAAAAAACAGCAAAAATTGACCGCTCTTTATGAGCGGTTTTTTATTACCTAAATAGGAGAAACAAAATGCCTTATATCTATTCAACATTAACTTGCGATCAAGCTTACACAATTTATTCCAATGGTCAAAACGGCTTAAAAGTGCCACAAGGCAGTATTCTTGTTAAAGGCGGAACAGGCATTGCAAACGACCGCTTAATTACGCCATTAGGCATTTCCACATCGGTATCAGCTAAAGAGCTGGAACAACTTAAATCAAACCCTATTTTCAAACAGCATTTAGAAAACGGTTTTATTGTGGTGCAGGAAGACGGTAAAGAGCAAGATGCCGAAAAAGTGGCAGCTGAAATGTCGTTAGACAACAAAGATGCACCGGTTACGCCATCTGATTACCAAGAGGGCGAGAACGCCACAAAAGTTAAAAGCAACAAAGGTAAATAAAAATGAACACCATAGACTTTCGCACAATGTTTCCCGTATTTGATAATTTGGACGATTCAACTATCAAGCTTTGGGCGGAAGTGGCAGGTGAGCATCTTAAATCCAGTTGGGTGTTAAATGGCAAGCGGTTTCAAATAGCCTTAAATTTGATGACCGCTCATTTATTACATATCAGTGTCGGGACAGAGAGCGATGGTAGCGGAACTGCTCAAAATGGCGGGGTTATTGCTTCTGCCTCCGAAGGGAGCGTAAGCGTATCATTTGCGACACCGCCAACTAAAAACGCTTGGCAACATTGGCTTGCCAGTTCGCCTTATGGGTTGCAGTTGTGGGCGTTGCTAAAACAATGGTCTGCTGGTGGCTTTTATATTGGCGGATTACCGGAACGGAAAGCTGTGCGGAAAGTGGGCGGGGTGTTTGTGTGAGTGAGAAGTTTAAAGCGGCTTTAGAGGCACGAATTAAAGCAGTGAAAGACGCAAATAAGAAAGTGGTGAAAGTCGGGATTGTTGAGCATCAACATTACGATGACGGCACGCCTGTTGCTTATATAGCATCAATTCACGAGTATGGCGGAATATTTACTGTTCCTGCTAGACAAGCGACTATCTATCGACAGATAGATAAAAATGGCGAATGGACGCAGAAAAATGGTAGTCGCTTTGTAAGCAAGAAAAAATCTAATTTTGCGACAGAAGTGACTATTCCTGCTCATACGATAACTATTAAGCCTAGACCTTTTTTTAGACCTGCTTTCTCTAATAATAGGAAAAAGTGGCGAAAACAAATTTCAAACTTACTAAAACAGGGATATTCTGTAGAAGAAGCATTAGAGCTTATCGGTGATGTTGCTGCTGGTGATGTATTTGAAGCGTTAAGTCAAGTAGAAACGCCAAAATTATCTGAGAGTACAATCAAAGCTAAAGAGCGACGTTATAAATCTAAATCAGCTTATCGTCCAGATAAACCACTATTTGCAAGTGGTTTGCTTTCAGAGTCCATCTCATATGTTATTGAGGATAAGGAGTAAGCGTGCAACTGTCACAATCACAGATTGAGCGGATCAACCGCTTATGGCTGGCAATGTCATTGGATAGCGAAGAGTGGGACGAAAGCAAACACCCGAGGGCGGCGAATGGACGTTTTGGGAAAGGCGGTTCTCAATCAGCAATGAAATCTGTCAAGGCGAATATCGGGCGTGGTCGTTTAGCTATGAATACCGCAATCGCAGAAAAAAGAACTGTTCATCGTGCAATGTATCATAACGAACTTGGCTGGATTGATTTTGAATGGGGCGATACTGGAAAAATTAAAGCCAGTGGGAAAACCAAAGGTGCTATGGGCATATCTCACATTATTGAATCTCGTATGAGAAAAGATAATTTAAGTTATGAACAAGCTACTAAAATGCTGACAAAGAATGTCGTAGAAACCATTGCTAAAGGGAAGACTGTTGATAAGTTCGAGAAAGGAAATGTAACGGCACTTAAAATCGACCACGAGAAATGCCGAGTATCTCTCAGAAAATCAAAAGGCAGTAATGCTTGGATTATTACTGCCTTTGAGTTATTTGAAGATGCAGGTAGCAAGGGGGATGGCAAGACTACCGCTACTGAACACCAATCCTATTCCGCTCGTATTGATGCAGGAGCTTCAAACAAAAACAGTATAACCCCAAGAACAATTTCTAATCAAGCAAAAATACGAATAAATTCGCTTTTTCAAAGGAATAGGTAATAACGATGAATCTACGCCAAATCGCAAATCGTGCGATCATAGCTATCAATCCAAATATCCCTGCGGTGTTGAAACTCAATGCAGGTATTGAAACTGATGATACGGGGCGGAGAGTGGCAAAATTTAACGAAATCAACGTAAAAATTCAGCCGCAAAGCCTTTCAACCAATGATTTACAGCTTTTTGACAGTCTCGCCCAACAGGGGCAGCTGCTTAATGTTTATATTTCAGGGCAGATTCACGCCCTACGCCGCCTTTCTCAACAAGGAGCGGATAAATTAGTGTTTAAGGCTTTTGGCGAAAAAACGGAATCAGAATGGTTGATTAAATCCGTTGCCGAAAGTTTTCCTAACTGGTGCAAGGTGGTGATATGGCGGCAGAGGTAACCTTAAACACCACTCATAATGATATTTATCGAGAAGTCCGGGCTTATTTGCTCGGGCTTTTTCATTTAGAGGGCGTTCAGGTTATTCGGGGCTATAGCAATAACGCACCGCTACCAAATCCGCCGTTTATTTTGATGAATGTTATTCACGAACAAGCCTTATCCACCAATGCTTATGATTACAGTATTGATGAAGGAAATGTAGAAGTAATGCAGAGCCTTGAAATTCAAATGCAGCTCGACTTTTACGGCGAGACAAGCGGTGAAATTTCACGGAAATTTTGCACATTATGGCGGGATTTCTACGCCTGTGAGCGATTGGAGCGTTGCCAGCCGCTTTATTGTGACGAACCGAAATATCTGCCGTTTACCAATGAAGCCAGTGAATACGAGGAGAGATATATGGTAACGGCATATTTAACCTACAACCCTGTGATCACACACGAACAAGATTTTATTACCAACCCAAGAATTTCTATTCATTCTTTATAGGAGAACAACATAGCTATGCTTCAATCTATCCCTGCTTCCCGGATTGTAAATATCAGTCCTGCGGTATTAAGTGCTGGTGGTTCGCCACTCTCAATGAATTCCGTATTTTTAAGCAAAAATCAAAATCTGCCGACTGCTCAAGCCGTCCCTTTTGCGACTGCTGATGCGGTAGGTGAATACTTCGGCTTCGCCTCAGAAGAGTATCAAGCGGCGGCAGTTTACTTTAAAGGCTTTGACAACTCAACCATCAAACCCGGCACACTGTTTTTCTTTGCCTACAACGAGGCCGCAGAAGGGGCTTTCTTGGTTGGTAATTCAGTAAAAGGGTTGTCATTGGAAGAATTGAAAGCGGTTTCAGGCTCTCTTACTATCAATATTGATGGTGTAGAGAAGAGCGCTTCGTCAATTAACCTTCGTTCATCAAAAAGTTTTTCGCAGGCAGCAGAAACTATTTCTTCCGCACTGGGCGATGTAACGGTTTCTTTTGACCCGCAGTTGCAATCATTCAAGATTTCATCCAGCACCACCGGTTCATCATCTGCTATCACTTTCGCAACCGGTGATGTTGCAGACAAGTTAGGCTTATCGCAATCAGCCGGTGCGATTATTTCCCAAGGTAGTGCTGAAACATCGCCGGCTGAAACAATGCAGCAGGTGATTAAATCCACTTTAAACTGGGCGACATTTACTACCGTATTTGAGCCAAGTTTAGACGACAAAAAAGCCTTTGCAAAATGGTGTAATGACCAAGACCAGCGTTTCTTATATGTCAGTTGGGGCAAAGAAGCCGGTGCGGTACAAGCCGGTAACAACACCTGTTTCGGAGCGTGGTTAAAAGAATCCGCTTATAACGGCACAGTTGCTATTTATGGCGGACTAGATAAAGCCGCTTTTGTATGTGGTGCAACTGCTTCGATTGATTTTACCGAACGACAAGGGCGGATTACTTATAAATTCAAAGGGCAAGCCGGTTTAACTGCCGATGTAACTGATGCCACTGTTGCACAGATTTTGGAAGATAACGGCTACAACTATTATGGGGCTTGGGCAACCGCAAACGACCGCTTCTTGTTCTTGTCACCGGGGCAAATTGCCGGCAAATGGAAATGGATTGACGCTTACATCAATCAAATTCGCCTGAATAGCCAATTACAACTTGCCTTGATTACCTTGCTCACTTCAGCGAAATCTGTGCCTTATAACGCACTTGGGGTGGCTTTACAGCGTGCGGCTTGTCAAGATCCGATTCAAGAGGCGTTAGATTTCGGCTCTATCCACATTGGTGTGGCATTAAGCGAACAGCAAAAAGCCTTGATCAATAAAGACACCGGAATGGATACCGCCGCCCAAATTGAGGCTCAAGGTTATTCACTCTATATCGGCAAAACTTTGGCACAGGTACGAGGCAATCGCCAGTCAATGCCGATGAAGTTATGGTACACCGACGGCGGCAGTGTTCACGCCATTAACCTTGCTTCTATTAACGTTCAATAACAGTAACAAGCGGTCAAATTCGACCGCTTTTTTGCAAAAAAGGAAACGAATAAATTATGCGTACAAATATTGATAAAACTCTGACTGCCGCAAACAGTATTCTACTTGTGCGGGCAAAGGGTTATAACAAATCGTGGGTAAAAATGGAGGGCTACGCCGCCGATAACGCCTTTGACTTCGGGCAAGGTGCAATCGGCGAAACCGTGATCGGCGTTGATGGTGTGCAATCAGGCGGATTTACGCCTTACGAAGTTGATTTAAATATTCAACTTCAAGCCAACAGCCCGAGCCGTTCTTTTTTTGATGGCGTGATTAACCATATCAACAACAACCAAGAAACTGTGCCGTTTGAATTCTCGTGTGAAATTCCGTCTATCGGCAAACGCTATTCGGCAACTGGCTTTTTAGTGAACATTCCGGGCGGTACGAATGCGAAGAAATTGCTTGAATCTGCGACCTATTCATTCAAAGTCGTGAATAACGGTGCAGAAGATATTTAACCTTTAATGTTCCCAAACAGCTTTAAATCGTGAGTTTACGAGCCTGTAACAAGGTAGGAATGTTGCGGTAATTTACAACCCGATCAGAAATGGTCGGGTTTTTTATTATCCAAATTTCAGGAGCAGAAAATGCAAGCATTAAAAGCCTATTTTTTAGGGCAAGAAATTACATTAGTAGATCATAACGGCGTGGCTTATGTGGCTATGCGTGAAGTAGTCGTTGGCATTGGGTTAGAGTGGGCTAGACAGGCTCAAAAACTCAATAATCAAAAGGAAAAATTCAGTTGTGTACATATGCCTACAACTGGAAAAGACGGCAAAAAATACGAAATGCTCTGTATGCCAATCAAAAAACTTAATGGTTGGTTATTTAGCATTAACCCAAACAAAGTCCGCCCCGATTTAAAACAACGTCTCGAAGAATATCAAGAGGAATGTTTCTTAGCTTTGTGGGACTACTGGACGGAAGGCGTTGCTCGCCGTGATGAAGTTAAATACAAAACCGAACAATGGTTAGCTAAGAAAGCAGACTATCAAGAGCGGGCAAAAGAACGTGGCAAGGCATTGGCTGCCTGCAAACCTGAAAAAGCAGCATTAGAACGAGAGTTCACACAAATTCAACAAATGGATCTGTTTTTGGATATTTAACCAGTAGGGAGAAGCAAAATGGCTTTAAAAACGAAAAAAATCACGATTGAAAAAGGGCGAGATGCCGGCACGACATTTTTGATTACAGAAATGCCGATTGCCAAGGCGGATAAATGGGCTTCTCGAGCATTACTTGCGTTGGCGAGCGGAATGGACGGTATTCCGTCAGCTTCGGAGGGGATGTTAGGGATGGCAAGAGTGGCACTAGCGGCTTTTAAACAGATCCCCGAAGAAAAAGCCTTGCCTCTCTTGGATGAGTTATTGGATTGCGTAGAAATTGTGATGGATAGCGGTGCAACCCGACCGATTGATTTAGCGATTGGCGATGTCAGCGACATCACAACGCTCTGGAAATTGCGGAAAGAAGCATTTGCGTTGCATATTGATTTTTTGGATCTCGAACTTACCCCGATCTCGGCGTAAGTAAAGAAAGTAATGCCGTTGCGTATGTAAATTTAAGTTCGGTTGTCGGGGCGGTGGTGAGTAGCAAACTGGCAACCTTGCACGAATTACAAACCATTTATGGGCTGGAAGATGCCCTTGATTTAATTGAAGTATTCAGCGTGGATACTTATAACCATAGGGATAATAAATAATGTCAGATGTTATTGATACGTTAGCAATTGAGATTGCTGCAAATGATAGCTTTACGGCGGTGGCAAAGCCGTTATTATCCCTATTAGAGCGTTTGGAAGATGCGGTAAATAAAAACACTGAAGCATTGGGCGATTACGAAAAAGCGACAGAGAGAACGGCAAAAAGTACAGAAAAGGTCAATGCAGCTCAGGATAAAAGCGAGAAATCAGCTAAGAAATCAACAAAAGCTCTGAAAGAACAAGAAAAACAGGTCAAGAAAAATGAAAAAGCTGCCAAAAACTTATTGCAAGCGATTGGCGGTTTTACTAAGGCGATTGGTGCTTTAGGAACAATGATTTTTGCCGGTGTCGGTTTGGATAGATTAGCTCAAGAGGCGGCTAAAACGAACAAAGAGCTTGATGTTACCTCTAAAAATTTAGGTATGACAAGCCAATCGTTAGCCACTTGGAGAGGTGCAGCAGAGCTTTCAGGCGGTTCTGCACGGGGGCTTACAGGTTATCTGAATAATCTTTCTGCCGGACTTACTCGCTTAACGGTGCAGGGTGATGCCTCTGTTACCCAGTTTTTTTCTCAACTGGGTATTAACCTATTAGACGGCTCGCAAAAAGCGAAAAAGCTCGAAGACATTATGCTGGAATTGGCAGACAAATTCAGCACAATGGACAGAGTAAAAGCCTTTAATATCGCTCAACAAATGGGGATTGATGAGGGTACGTTTGAAATGTTGGCACAAGGCAGACAAGGTCTTGAAGAGAATTTACAGAAAACAGCTAAAATCTACAAATCCAACCAGCAAGATTTAGAAACTGCACGCAAGCTGACAGCCGCAACATCTTATTTGAATCAGCAATTTGAAGGCTTAAAACTGATGATTGCCAATGCCGCTATGCCGGTATTACTCAAAATTGCGGATGTAACCAATGCGTTTTTTGAATACCTGCAAAAAAATGAAAATCTCGTAAAAGGGGTATTCTTTGGGATTGCAGGGGCAATTACTGCTGTAATGATGCCAGCTCTGCTGAAAGGTGCAGCTGCGGCTCTTGCGTTTATTGCTCCGTTCTTGCCAATGATTTTAATTGTTGCGGGGTTAGCTACTGCATTTGGATTGCTCTATGATGATTATCAAACTTGGGCGAATGGAGGAACCTCTCTATTTAACTGGGAGAAATTTCAGAGATGGATTATTGATGCTGATTATTCAGTCGATAATCTGAAAGATGCTTTTGCTGACTTGTTAGGGGGGTATAAATCTTGGGATGAAATGATCGCCGATGACAAGAACTGGCTAAAAATGAAAGGATTCATTGATGATAATGGGGTTTCTGTTGGTTCATTATTGCGTGGGTTTCAGAATTTAACAAAAGATCTTTTAGAAGCAGTCCTCCCCGCAATTCAAAGAGTTTGGGGGGTGATCAGCAAATTATTGGATGGCGATTTTAGCGGTGCTTGGGAAGAAACTAAGCAACTAGCATCTGACTCCGCTGATTACGTTATGAAAAAAGCGGAAAACGCTCGGAATTTTATTACAGACAGTGAAAAAGGACTGTGGGGCACTATTAAAAATAAAACCTTTCGGTTTATGGATATTTGGTCTGGTCACGATCCTGACAAAGGTGAAAATTCTCTTACTCACCTAGTTAACGATAGTTCTTTGTTACAAACCTCGAAAGAAACGGCAGAGGCTGCTGCTTATGCGGTGGCTAATGCGGCAGAGAAAAGTGCTGGCAAATGTGCTTTATATGTGAATAACGCTCTTAGAGCACAAGGTGTGAAGATCAATGGGCACGGTGTAGATGTCGCGAGTAATCTACTTAAAAGTAATCAAGGGTTTAGTGAAGTGAAATATAGCGATAGTTATGTTCCGCAAATCGGTGATGTAATGAGCATGCCATCACACAGTAAGTCTGATCATAAGTACGGACACGTTGCAATTTATACCGAACAAGGTTGGGTTTCTGATTTTAAGCAAGGTAATAAATATGGCAACACCGCAGCTGCAAATCGGCACTACTTTGATGAAATTAAGTCAGGTAAGATAAAGCCTACTATCGCAAGGCGTTATAATAAAGATATGCCCAAACAAGAGGGATATAGTGGAGACAGAACCGTAAAAGGTTTGGATCAAGCGGAAACAGCTGCATTAGTAAGTAAAGTTGTTAGCAAAGAAAGTGGTGGTAAATTGGATGCAGTGAACTCATACGGTTATCTTGGCTTATACCAATTTGGTGCTGAGGCTCTTGCGGATATTGGCTTGATTGACCGTAAAAAATATGAACAGGCTGTTGCGAAATACGGCAAAGGCCTATCTTCTGGCTCTGATGCTAAACTTCACAAAGCTTTTCTTGAGGATGAAAGTAATTGGAAATTACAAGGCGGTCAAAAAGCGTTTCTTGCGAATAAAAAGGTTCAAGATGAGGCAATGATTCGCCTACTGAATAAAAATGCACAATATCTGGGGAACGTTTATTCAGGTAATTCTGATCATAAAGCTGGACTGCTAATGGCCGCACACCTGAAAGGCTGGAGTAAAGCTAAGGAGTATGCAACCACTGGGAAAGATAGTAAAGATGCTTATGGGACATCAGTGTCGAGCTATTACAATGCAGGTCGTCAAGCTGTTTCTAGGGTGAAGGAAAATGCGACTGAGCCTAATTATCCATTAGGAGGTTATGCAGTTGCGAACGCTTTAAATGCTAATCAGCACAAGATTACGACAATGCAAAACTTGGCTCAACCGCAAAATATTAACAACAACCAAAAAACAGAGGTTGCATTTAATGGCGGGATTCATATAAACTCAACAGCAGGAACACTCAGTGGAACAGCTCTAGATTTAGTGAATGGGGTGCAAAACCGAGTGAATGTGATGCAATTTAATACGGGGTTGTCATAATGAAAAAGAGACTTCAAGTCTTACTATTTTTGTCAGCATCATTAGCTTGCTCAAATTTACAAGCTAATGATGACCTTTTTAAGGTTTCTTCTCAATGCTTATATTCTGGTGATGGGAAAAGTTTTAGAAATCTTAGTTGCAAAATAGAAAGACTTGAAGTTAGCCCCATTTATTTTTCGGACAAGCTGACAATCAATAAAGCCTCTTTTATTGTGTCGGCCGGTAATGTTACTCCATCATATACAGGGGAAGAGAATGCTACATTTTCGGGAAATGGGATTCCTGAAGAGACGGTTAAGTATTTTTGGTTAAATCGACAGTTCAGAAAGACAACAGATGAGGCTGATTGGATATGTTTTCAAAGGGATAATTTAGAAACATTCTGTGAGCCTAGCTATGACAAGCTATTTGAATTAGAACGATCTGCTGCAACTAATCCTAGTGTTGCTCAAGTGTATGATTCAGGAACATATAAGGTTGGAGTAGATATTCCTGCTGGAGAGTACAAGGTATATGCTACTTCAAGTGATGGAACAGGCACTGTTTTCGTGAGCAAGACTTCGAATCATCGAGATATAAGTAATATGGTACATCACGAAATTTTTAATAACCATACTTATGTTACTGTTTCAGAAGGTCAGTACTTGAGAGTTAGTTTTGGCGAATTCAGCTTGGTTAAATAGTTTATTTGGTTAAGTGTATGAGCTTTGTTGAAAGAAATAGTAATGCACAGCTTGTGGAATAATCTAATTAATTTAATTTGAGGTCTATTATGTTTAAATTTAAAAAATAATCTAATCAAAGTAGCAGTAACCAAGAAAATAATAAAATATCTATTGCTGATGAATTGGATAAGCTCGTTCAATTAAAAGAGAAAGGGATTTTATCAGAGCTAGAATTTGAAAAAGAAAAAGATAAGTTGTTAAATGGAGCTAAATATCAAGCTCAACAACCTACGTTTATTATTCAAAACTCAGCTTCTTCATCTTCGTCAGCTGCTGCAACTGCAGTAGTTAAGCGTTCGGGTTGTTTGTCTAGCATAATCAAGGCTCTTTTGGCTCTATTTGTGATTTTCTTGATATTAGATTTTATGGTTTGGTCTTCAGGGAATAAAACAGCGTCAGAAGTAAAAGCTAAACAACTAATCTCTGACAAGCAATGCAATCAGCTAATAAAAGATCTGATTTATCACAAACACGCTCAAGATGTTTGTCTTGTTGAGGCGAAACTGGGAGAATTTAATTCTAATTTAAATGGAGATAGTTTTGCTGAATACTCAACTCGTAATGGCTGTCCTCAACTACCTGAAAATGTGGCTTATAAATTACAAGAGGAAACATCTTTAAATTTCATAAATGCTCTAAAATCTTCACCAAGCAAAGTTGAGTTTTGTAAAAAAGAACTACCTTATTTTAGAAAGCTAGTTCAGAAATACGGCTCATAAATGCAATCCATAAAAATTAGCAAAATCATAGAGTAAAAAAAGCCCGCTAGAAAAGGGCTTTTTTATTGCCAAAAACAAACCCCAAGAGCTGCGAACTCTTGGGGTTTTTCATTTAACCATTAATACGGAATGATTAACAAGATGAATAATAAATTACACAAATGGAGAACTTCCAAATGCAGATGGATTTTAACCTAATAGAGGGGATTTGTAAAATGTTAGAAGTGATTGATAAATCGGATAAAGCGAGAAAATTTGCTTATGTTGTTTTGTTTCTAGGTTTCATTTTGGGTACATATTGGCTTGCCCCTAATTTTTTGAAAGCCGTTGCAGATTTTATCTTGACGATGAAAAACAGTTAGAGTACTATTCGCCATAGGCGTCGAAACCTAAACAAACAGCGGCAATCCGCACCCGTCAGACAAGCGGTTTTTTTGTGTCTAAATTTTGCGATCTTTTTCCTGCAATTAGAAAAAGATTGTGCAGGCTCAATGTCGAGAGGGCGGAGAATACAACACCCGAAAGGGGAATAATCCCGACCGTCTGTTTGCGGTTTTCGAACCTCTCGGCACCCTATTGGATAGGGAACTAAACTTCGAAAAAACAAACAGGAGCAGACTTATGTCTAATCAAATCACTACTCAAACTCTTTCTTTCCACGGTTCAGATCTTATTACTTTAAAAGTTGAAGATGTTATCTATACAGCGGTTCGCCCGATTGTTGATGCACTAGGCTTGTCTTGGGGTTCTCAACAAAGAAAACTTGAAAATTCCAAAGAAAAATTCAGTTGTATTCATATGAAAACAACTGGGTCAGATGGTAAAACTTATGAAATGCTCTGTATGCCAATCAAAAAACTCAACGGCTGGCTATTTAGCATTAATCCTGAGAAAGTTCGTCCAGATCTGAAAGATCGAGTTATTCAATACCAAGAAGAATGTTTTGAGGCACTCTATAACTACTGGCACTTTGGCAAAGCCGAACGTAAAACAACCGCAGATGAAAGAACAGGACTAAGACAAGCAGTCAGTGCTTTAGTAAGTAAAAAAGGAATGATTTATTCTGACGCTTACTCACTTATCCATCAACGATTTAATGTAGAACATATCGATCAACTCACACCAGAGCAAATACCTTTGGCAGTTGAGTATATGCACAAGATTTATCTTGAGGGAGAGTTGATTGCTGATGAGCCAGAAATTACCGTAAAATTCACTAAGCAAGAATTAACAAAACTAGTCAATGTATGGATGTTATTCACTCGTTTTGCTGAAAGTGTGTATTTCTTGTTGAAAAAAGCAAGCCCATTTGTTCACGGAAATGATTATAGCTTGCCAGAACTAAATCTAAGATGGTGTAGAGAATCAATTAAGGAAACGCACCCAATAATTATTAAATTAATGGAAGCACTCCCTAAAGAACAGCTATTTCATAATAGTAGGCAACAAATCAGAAATCGTAGTGATTTTTAATCTTAAAAGAAATTAATTGAAAAAATACCATGCTTACCGCTTGTGGGAAACTGCAAGCGGCTTTGGTAGTATTTAAAATTTATGTAAAACCGCACGGCATTATAGCTTGTGCGGTTTTTTATTGGAGAAACTATGACTTGGAGTTCTATCGGCGTGCCAAATGTACCGGGGTTGCCGAAAAATATTGGCGATGCGGCGATAAAATTTGGTGGTGCATTGGGTATCAATCTGTTATTTGGTAACTATTGGGGAGTGTTCGGACAAAACGGTATTCCCCTTTTACTTGCCGATAACGTGAAATCAGTTAAGTTTCAGAACCGCTCTAAGATCTCTACTGCACCGCTTGAGAAAGGCTCATTTGCAGCCTATAACAAGGTCATTGAACCTTATACCGTTAATGTTGTGATGACAAAAGGCAGTGGTGGCGTAAAAGAACGAGGGGCGTTTCTTGCCCTTGTTGATGCCTTTGCGAATAGCACTGAACTGTATATGGTTATTACACCAGAAGCAATTTACCCGAACTGTAATATTGTAGGTTATGACTACGTGCGTGAAGCAGGAGACGGTGCAAGGTTGCTTAAAGTTAATCTGCACTTGCAGGAAATTAGAGAGGTTGAAGTTGAATATACTAAGACCAAGGCGGAGTCCTCAGAAGCTGTACAGGAACAAGGAAATGTAACGCCTGAGGTGGTAAATGAAGGAGCTGGTAAAACCTCTGTCTTGTTTGATATAAGCCAAAAGATTGGTGATATGAAAGAGGTATTAAAAACAGAAGGTCCAGGAGCTGTTGTTGACAAATTAAAAGATAGCTTGATGAGTACGCTTGGGATTGGAGGTTGATTTTGAATTTATATCATATCCCACTTAAATCGGTGGCTAATCAACGTGTGCGTTGCCAAATAGAGGGACAAGAGCTTGAAATTACGTTGCATACTCGATTAGATAAGCAACTTTATATCAGCGTAAAATGTAATAAAAAGCCGATTGTGTATAACCGAATTTGCCAAAATTTAACGCCTTTAATTGATGTAGATTATCTGCCAATTAAAGGCGTTTTGTTTTTCCGTGATTCACAGGGCAATCAAGATCCGAATTACAAAGAATTGGGTAAAAGATACCGCTTGTATTGGGGTGGATAATGTCAAGTTTTACGAAGAAAAAGCTGAAATTCTCTTTTGTGCTAGGGCAACAAGAGCCTCATTTTGATGAAGATGGAAATAATACCGTGATTGTTGAAGGTCTGAGGGCGAGTGCCACAATCCAGAGCGGACACGGTGCACCAATGCCAAGTGCTAAGTTAATGATTTATGGGCTTGGGCAAAAGGTGATGAATAAATTGGCAAAAATCCGTTGGAATACCGATGATGCCAAGCTGAATTATGTCAGAGTTGAAGCAAGCCAAGATGGAGGAGAAAGTTATCTATTGGTTTATGAGGGTGTTATTCAATACGCCTACCCAAATTATGGCTCAAGCTCTGAAGTAATTTTAACCATTGATAGCACCTCAGCCTTACAGCACAAAATCAGACCGGTTCCGCCATTAAGTTTCAATGGTGAAGTGGATGTGGCTTCTGCGGTGGCTCAAATTTGCCAAAAAATGAGTATGCGATTTGAGAATAATGGCGTAACAGAGAAAGTGAGTAACCCTTATTTGCCTGAAACGGCGTTAGATCAAATTTTTAAACTATGTGATGCCATTAATGCAAAAGCGGTTGTGGAATTTAATACGATTGCCATCACTCCACAAGGGCAAGCGAGGGATATTTTAGTGCCTGTTATTTCGCCTAGTTCGGGGTTGATTGGCTACCCAACGCCAACTATTACCGGCACAAGATTTCAATGTTTGTTTGACCCAGTTATGCGTTTTCAGGGGCTTGTCGAAATTAAAGATAGCCTAGTTGAAATCTGCAATGGGAAATGGTTAGTTGTTGGATTAACCCATTATTTAGAAAGTGAAGTTTCTGGTGGGCGTTGGTTGTCTGAAGTGGAAGCTATTTATCCTGGAGGGGTTAAAGTTGTCAAATAATTTAGGTCTATTGAAACCTGATCAGGTTCTAGGCGGTACAGGCGAATTTGAATTTATTATTTCTAGCATTGTTAATCGAATTCAAACAGTCACGCTAGTGCAAGTCAAAGCAGTAAATGCAACAGGTGTCGGCCCCGTGGGGACTGTTGATGTTCAACCAATGGTGGCACAACTGGACGGTAGTGGCAAAGCGTATGCACACGGTGTAATTCACAACATCCCTTATTTTAGACTTCAGGGTGGTAGCAATGCGGTAATTATCGATCCGAAAGTGGGTGACATTGGAATGTGTGGTTTTTGCAGTCGTGATATTTCCTCAGTGAAAGTGAACAAAACCCCTTCAAATCCACAAAGCAGACGAAAATTTGATTATGCAGACGGTTTGTATTTTGGCGGTTTTCTTAACGGTGTGCCAAATCAATATCTCTTTTTCAAAGATTCGGGCATCGAGTTGGTTTCTAGCGGTGAAATTTTACTAAAAGGTACATCAATCAAATTAGATGCCCCTGTTGAAACTACCTCAACAGTAAACGCTGCTGGAGATATTACCGATAATGCCAAATCAGGGGGTAAATCAATGAAAAATATGCGACAGGTTTACGATACACATACACATAACGGTGGGCCACAACCCGATCAGAAAACGGAGTAATGTATATGATAACGTTATTCTTACACCCTAACACTTGGGATTTATGCCTTGATGATGAGGGAAATATTGCTTATGCAAAAGATCCGTACGCTAAGGCTCAAGATGTGGCAAGTGCCATTAAATTATTTAAAGGCGAATTGCATTACGACACCACTCAAGGAATTCCTTATTTTGATGAAACGCTTGGCAAAAAGCAGTCGTTAGCACTCTATCAATATCGACTAGAGCAAGCAGCACTCAGAGTGAAAGGCGTAACCTCTGCCAAAGCCAATATTGAAAGCGGAGCCAGTCGGGAAGTGACCGGCTCTGTGACTTTTACCGATGAACAAAATAGACAGATGAGCGTGAAACTATGACGATACAGATAAATGTGCCATCAATTCAGTTTACACCGCAAGGCTTAATTTTGCCGAGTGAGCAAGAAATTCTAAACGGTGTGCTGGCGGACTTTAATGCGGCATTTGGTGGTGGACTAAGCCAAAACTTAGAAACACCACAGGGACAACTTGCCAGCTCGATAGCTGCGATTATTGCTGATAAAAATAATCAAATTGCGTGGCTAGTGAATAATCTTGATCCGACTTATTCCGACGGCATTATGCAAGATGCTATCGCTAAAATTTATTTCGTAAAACGAAAAGGGCGGGTGAACTCTTTTGCAACCTGTCAATTTATTGGTTTACCGGGTGTAACTATTCCAAAAGGGTTAGTTATTAAAGATACCACCAATAATGAATGGATATTAGATGAAGAGATCAGCATATTAGAAAACGGCACTGTGGAAGGACGTGTTATTGCTAACGGTGTTTATGGTGCAAAAGCTAATACGATCACAAAAATTCATCAATCGATTATCGGGCTAGACCGTGTTACCAACCCACAAGATGCGGTTGTTGGTACAGAACGGGAAAGCAGACAGGATTTTGCGGAACGATTTAAAAAGAGTGTGGCAATTAACTCGCAAGGGATGCCGGCTTCGGTATATGCAAATGTTTCAAAATTAGCCGGAGTAACCGATTGCTATGTAGTAGATAACCCGAAAGGCGTTGCAGTACAGGTAGGAAGTAGTCGATACTCCATCAAACCACATAGTATTTATGTTGCTGTGATGGGCGGAAATGAGCAACAAATTGCCGAAGAAATTTGGCGATATACCGGAAACGGTTGTGATTACAATGGCAATCGAACGGTTACCGTCACAGATAATACATATACAGATCCAAAACCAACGTATGAAATCCAATTTATGCGACCTGCTACCACACCGATTTATTTTCAAGTGAAGCTGAAACGAGGTGCTACGATTGGAAGCGATCAAACCGCAAAAGAAACTATTCCGAAAACATTCCAACGTCTAAGTAAAAGTAAAATCGGTGCGACTTTATATGCGGTTGAATTTGTCTCTGATTTAGTCACAGCATTGCCTGAAGAACATTTGCTTGATGTGAAAATTGGACTGAATCAACGTACTTACACAGATGCTATTACGGTAGGAATAGACCAATATCCAACAATAGCCGCTGAAAATATTAGTGTGGTGTTTGTATGAAAAACGTAGCCAAAACCATTATCAGTCAATATGCGAACAGTCCGATTATTTGTAGTTTGATTGAAGATGCAAATACATATTTAGATCCAACTGCGGATATAGAACTTTTTTATCGCTTTATTTGGAATTTGGATACTGCACAAGGTATTGGATTGGATTTTTGGGGGAAAGTGGTTGGAATATCTCGGAATGTGCAAGTTGATGAGAAAAATCAATTTATCGGCTCTACCTTAGCAGAGGAAGATTTAAAAACGTATCAACCTGGCACGATTCATTTAATGAATGATGAAATGTTTCGCACAATGATATTCTTAAAGGCAATGAGCAATATCATTTATGCTACTGCCCCGAACATCAACCGACTGCTGCAAATCCTCTTTGAAAGACGGGGGCGAGCTTATTATGTAAAAAACGGCACGATGCAAACTCGTTATGTGTTTGAATTTAATCTAACACCAGTCGAAAAAGCAGTGTTAATCAGTACAGATTTATTGCCTCGCCCCTCTGGAGTTTTAGTTGATTTCTATGAGCCGGATATTCGCAACACATTCGGTTTTATCGAAGCCGAACTTGCACCATTCGGACAGGGTGCATTTTATATTGGTGATCGTTAGCCTGCATTTCGCAGGCTTTTTTATTGGAGCAAAATAATGTTACAACCTAAATTACTCTCTAAAATTTGGGCCGCCCTGGGATTAAAAAATTCGATACCAGATAGCCGTTCAGATGGATTGGCTCAAGGAGCTGCGACTTATGATGAAGGATTCCCTTCAATCACAATGACACCTATAGCACAAGGTGGTAAAGCCCCTTCGGGTAAAGATATGAATGGGGTTTTGAACGAATTATCCGCCCATATCGTGCATTTGAACAAAGGCGGGCTATACAAATTCGATGTTACCTTTGCAGGGAAAATTAATGGTTACGATAAAGGTGCAGTACTTTTAAACGATGCAGAAACGGCTTTCTTCGTTAGTTTGTTAAGCCAAAACAAACACAATTTCAACACATCATCAGACTACAGTAAATATTGGGCTAAATTGGCGGATGTGCAAAGTGTCAAACATATCACACCGCTGAAATTAACAAGCCAAACTCAAAATACATTACTGTCTAATGGACACACTCACGAAATCGAAAAAGCGAGCTTAACTGAGGTAGGCATAACCCAACTATTTTCCGGCTTAGATTCCAATGCTGAAAATATGGCAGCCACGCCAAAGGCGATTAAAATCCTCAAAGGCTTAATTGATGCCATTACACGCAATCTAGGTAACTACATTCCCAACAGCAAAAAGTCAAATGCTGTAAACAGTAACAGTGCGGATACGGTGGCGACAAGCGTGGCGGTTAAAACAGCTTACGACAAAGGCGTTGAGGCTAAATTTGCGGCGGATAACGCCCAACGTACGGCAAACGCCAAGCAGTCTCCTGCTACAACTTTAGATGGATACGGCATTACAGATGGGGCATTGGCTAAAGGTCTCACCACCGAAAATTTAAATGCCGTTACCACAGTTGGGCTGTACGGGCAAAAAGCCAATGTCAATGCAACAAGAAGCAGAAATTACCCAGATAACAAGGCTGGCAGCCTTGTTGTGTCTGATTCCGCCTACGGTGTGATGCAGATTTATACAACGCATGACACAAAATACACATATATCCGCAATCAAGAGCCGTCTGGGTGGAGCGGGTGGGAGAGAGTAGATGGATTAGGCAAGCTTCCTCTAGAAGGTGGCGAGCTTAGTGGTAATGTGAGCATCAGGGGTAATTCTGATTACAATTCGATCAGTTTGATAAATACGATTGGGTATGAACTTATAATTACGAGTAAGCCCAATAACAGTAGTACAGTCGGGGATATTATTTATAGGGATGACCGAAATAGTAATATATCTGTTATCAGGATACCGCGCAAAAATGGCACTATGGTGCTAGGAAACGAAGTACACTACAAGGATAGATTTCGGCATTCCAAGTATCCAAATCATTACAACGGGGCTGAGGTTTATAAGATACCTATGTCAGACACAGGCGGGTTGATGATTATAACTATGAGAGCAGACGTCACGGGTAGCACAACATTAAATCTACCCGAATCATATAAGCTAGCGGACTATAGTGTCACCGCAAGTGATGTTGGTGAGGGACGTTTTTCGTTGGGCGCAAACCGCACAAGCGGTAATCGGATAATGATACATAGTACAGGGGGTAGGACTGCGACGGTATCTGTGCAATGTATCGGATGGGTGGATTTTTAGGGAGACAAGATGAAAATTTATAATATCGAAAAAGGTGTTTTTAATGATATACCTAATGATGGAGTTGTACCCGATGGTTGGTACAGAGTGGAAAGCGAAGAGGTTTTAAATAAAATTTCTGAAAGTCTTACAAACGGCGGTGCGGTATGGATAGATAGAGGTAAATTAAAAACCTCTGGTAAAGCCCCAAGCCCATACCACGAGTGGCAAAACAAGAAGTGGGTAATCAACCACGAGCAACAACAAGCGGTCATTTCTGCCGAAAAATCTGCAAAACTTGCCGAAATCAACCAAAAGGCACAAGCCTTTATTAACGAGCTTGCGGAGTACGACAAAACCCCAGCCTTTGAGCGGGACACTTGGCCGATTCAGAGAGATGAGGCATTTGCGTGGTTTGCGGATAAAAACGCTAAAACCCCAACACTAGATTTAATCGCATTATCTCGTGGTGTACCAGTTGATACCTTACGCCAAAAAGCTTACGAAAAGGCGATAGCTTATCAGCAAGTCGCAGCAATCGTATCAGGGCAGCGACAAGCATACGAGGATAAGCTCAACGCAGCTGAAACATTGGAGCAAGTGCAAGCGATTGAGCCAGTTTACCAGTTGCTACAAGGGGAGAGTAGATGATTAAATTAAAATCTTGGTGCTATCACGTTTTAATCGGTTTAGACCAATTTCTCAATGCCATATTCGGCGGACACGCCGACGAAACATTCTCAAGCCGTTGTTATCGTGGTGCAATCCTCAAAGCCAATCCAAAAAAACGCTGGCGATTCTGGTATGCGTTTGTAAATGGCTTGTTTTTTGATAAAAACCATTGCAAAACCGCTTACGAAAGCGAGGTGAATCGCAAACAGTATCCGCCTGAATTCTCTGACGTATAAATTAAAAAAGTAACGGCTAGTTAATTAGCCGTTATCTTCATCCACCCTTATAAGCAGCCCATTCACTGCGTTTCTGTGGAGAATCGATTAAACCATTCTCCGCAAGCCAGTTAATATAGGATTCTGGCTCGAATTTGACTAGACTCGCTCCGTAATCAAAATGCAGTTGTACAGCTAGAGCATTATTATATCTAACCTCTAGTAATGACATTCCAGCATCCTGAGGATTGTCATAGAAAATGACTGCAAGCTTGCTAGTGGTTTTGGCAACCATTCCCTTCACCATATCTAACGTTTGCTTTCGTCTAGATAATAACTCCTTAATGTCATTAACCACATCTTGCGGAATTGTCCGCTGTCCTTGCTCCCAGTAAGACCAGCTTCTTTTATTTACTTTCCCAATTTCTTCTGCTGCCTCGGCTTGGGATAAACCGAAGATAAGTCTTGCTGCTTTTAATTCTATTCCTGTCATAACTCACCTAAAAATAAGCCCTCGAGTGAGGGCTTTAATTTATAAATAATTCTCGATGTTTGAGTAAAAATTATTTACTCTTTCTTTTAACTCGCTTTCATTACTATCGAAAGCATCGATAGTTCTTTCCTCATCGCTTAAAATGCAATCAATTCCCCAAATTAAGCTATCGATGACAAGTTGTCCGTTATAATTAACTATAGAATATAAAGCATTTAATTCATTGCGTTGTTCGATTAAAGTTTTCATAATAACATCTCCTAAAGATTACCGATGACCCTATGTCTTTCGCCTATGTGTGCATTATGTTCCCAAATGGGAACAAAGTCAATATTTTTTAGCCTTATTTATTATTTTTTTGTTTAATTGCTTAAAATTTAATCAAGCAAAAAGCTTATTAAGTATATGTACCTCGCCAAAATCACGCGGTATTTGAATTAACCTATTGATTTTAAATAATTTGACTTTCCTTAGGTAAGACATCCGCCCCTTTTCGCTGTCTTGATTAGAGGGGTTGATTTTCGTGGGTGTTTTCGTGGGTGTTTTAAATATTTGTTTTTAATTATTATATAAAACAAAGGCTTATAATTGAAATTGCTTTCGGGACACGCCTCCATTACTTTATTTAAATCATTTCAAATAACTTAAATATTTATCAATTTCTATTTATTTCAATAAGTTATCATTAACTTATAATGACTGCCTAATCTATCATCATCAAATTTTTGTGGGTGTTTTAGTAAGTGATTTAAAATACCAATACAAGCCATTCTTTTAAATGCTTAGTCGCTAGTTAAGTTGAATTATTTTCATCTTGATTTAAAAATCATTTCATTTTTATTCATACCTAATATAAGGTAGATTATGCTCATTGATTTACGATGAAATTTATATAGAGGCAATAAATTATGAGCAATCCATTTCACTATACCGTTAAAACGCTTAAATTTGATGAAAATTATACACCTGCGGAAAGCACCCGTTTAACGACTAATTTCGCTAATTTAGCACGTGGCGAACAACGTAAAACCAATTTACAAAATACTTTGCGTATGATTAACAACCGTTTTAATGATCTTGCTTATTGGGATAACCCGGCAAATGATCGTTATGAGGTTGAAGTTGAAATTGTATCTGCGGATATTGTCATTGAAGGTCAAGCAGAACATTTTCCTGCGATTGAAATGTTAAAAACTTATATTATAGATAAACATACCAATCAGCGTATTGACGGAATTGTAGGAAATAGCTTTTCATCTTATGTGCGTGATTATGATTTTAGTGTTTTATTGTTAGAGCATAATAAAAACCAAGAGAAATTCAGTGCTCCTGCAAATTATGGCGAATTGCACGGTAAATTATTCAAATTATTGCTTGATTCAGAGGCTTATCAGCAAGTTTCGGCGAAAGCTCCGGTATTTTGCTTGAGCGTGGCAAGCACTCGCACTTACACCCAAACCAATAATCATCACCCGATTTTAGGTCAGGAATATACGCAAAATGCCTACTCTTTAACAGATGATTATTTTGCCAAAATGGGCTTTAAAGTCCGCTACTTTATGCCGGCAAAATCTGTTGCACCTTATGCGTTTTACTACCAAGGCGATTTACTGAATGATTACTCTAACTTAGAGTTAATCAGCTTAATCAGTACTATGGAAACATTCCAAAAAATCTATCGTCCTGAAATTTACAATGCAAATTCGGTGGCAGGGCAGGTTTATCAGCCAAGTTTAACCTATCAAGATTATTCATTAACCAAAATTGAATATGACCGTGAAGAACGCACGCAATTAGCAATTAAACAAGGCGAATTTACTAACGAAAACTTTATTAAACCCTATCGCCAATTATTAGCTGATTGGGCAGAGACTGAAGTGCTTTAATTTATCAAGGAATTTAAAAGAGAATTTTATGAAGAAATTATTACCAACCTCAACGGCAGGCAGTTTGCCGAAACCATCTTGGATTGCAGAGCCTGAAAAATTATGGTCAGAATGGAAATTAACAGGCGATGATTTATTTCAAGCAAAACGTGATGCCTTGCTGATTTCATTACAAGAACAAATTCAAGCAGGGATTGATATTGTCAGCGACGGCGAACAAACTCGTCAGCATTTTGTAACGACCTTTATCGAACATTTAGAAGGAGTGGATTTTACCAAGCGTGAAATTGTGCGTATTCGTAACCGCTATGATGCCAGTGTGCCAAGTGTGGTTGGAGCGGTTTCTCGCCGTAAACCAGTGTTTGTAGAAGATGCTAAATTTTTGCGTGCGCATACCGACCGCCCGATTAAATGGGCATTGCCAGGGCCGATGACGATGATCGACACACTCTATGACGGTCATTACAAAAGCCGTGAAAAATTAGCTTGGGAATTTGCAACCATTCTTAACCAAGAGGCAAAAGAGCTTGAGGCTGCTGGTGTGAATATTATCCAATTTGACGAACCGGCATTTAATGTCTTTTTTGATGAAGTGAATGATTGGGGCGTTGCCGCATTGGAGCGTGCCATTGAAGGCTTAAAATGCGAGACAGCAGTACATATTTGCTATGGCTACGGTATTAAAGCCAATACAGATTGGAAAAAAACACTGGGTTCTGAATGGCGTCAATACGAAGAAAGTTTCCCTAAATTGCAAAAGTCTAAAATTGATATTGTTTCACTAGAATGCCAAAACTCTCACGTGCCGATGGATTTAATCGAACTCATTCGTGGCAAAAAAGTGATGGTTGGAGCGATTGATGTGGCAACCAATGAAATTGAAACGCCTGAGCAAGTGGCTAACACTTTACGCAAAGCCTTACAATTTGTTGATGCGGATAAGCTTTATCCTTGCACTAACTGTGGTATGACACCGTTATCCCGCGAAGTGGCGCGTGGCAAATTACAAGCCTTGAGTGCAGGGACGGAAATTGTTCGCCAAGAAATTCTTTCAGCGAAATAAGGTGTAAATCGGTAATGGTTGATATCACTGATTTTAGAAACGCAATGTCTTTGCTCAGCTCCGCCGTGAATGTTGTAACGACTAACGGCGTGGCAGGGCAACACGGATTTACTGCCTCAGCAGTTTGTAGCGTTACAGACACACCAGCAACTCTGCTGGTGTGTATGAATACGGCAACTTACACTTACCAATTTTTTGAGCAAAACAGAGTCTTGGCGGTGAATGTATTGGCAGGCCATCATCAAGATCTTTCTCAAACTTTTGCCTCAAAACTCACTTCTGAGCAACGTTTTGAAAAAGCAACTTGGCATAGTTTAATAACGAGTTCACCGATTTTAGACGATGCATTGGTCAGTTTTGATTGTGAAATCGAACAGATCCAGAGGGTAGGAACGCACGGTATTTTTATTTGCCGAGTAGTGGCAATTAAACAGCCCCAGCCGTATTTGCAAAGTGAAGGATTGGTGTACTTTAACCGAGGTTATCGTCAAGTGGGGATTTAGGCTGAGCTCTAATAAATAGAAGGTACAAGCGGTCTATTTTCTTCAGAACTCTACAATATGTTGTGAAAAATAGACCGCTTTTTTTGGGTATGAATGAGGACGTTTTTGTCATTGGAGAGGGGAACTTTATAGCATATTTCAGCTTTTTTGATTTCCCTCCTCCTCATCAAAAAGAGCTTTATAGATGTCGTATTTTGACTTTATCGGCACTTTTGCTGGCGGTAGATCTCTCCCATTCATTAACGCCCACTTTTGAGAGCGAGTTAAATTCGGCATTTTCCATATTTTATAAATCCAATAGCTGCAGAATAGAATAATGATGCCACATATCATTGCAACTATAATATAGTGGCTAATATCAAATACTGTTGCAAGATATTGAGAGAGTAAAATTGGTGCTCCACTAAGTAGGAAAAAGAGAATTAACTTTAGTACGAATTTAATGACATCTCCCAAAATACCAAAAAACTCATTAACGTCTTTAAACATTGTATTTCTCCTAATTCACGAAGCTCTATTTCACAAATGTATATTAGGGAATTTTAAATTTCAAGTGGTTATATTTTATAATAATTATCCAAATAATTCAGAGTGAGAACCTAAACGAACTAAGTGGAGCAAGTTATCTTCAATTTTATAAATTAAGACAAGATCGGGTTTAATATGGCAATCTCGAAATCCTTGCCATTGACCTTGTAATGGATGATCTTTATATTTCTCTACTAAAGGTAATTGATGTATTAGGCAATACATTACTTCCACATATTCCGTACTCCCCACCAATTCTGTAGCAATCTTTTTAAAGTCCCTTTTATAAGCATTTGTTGGAGAAATATGTAGCATTTTTACTCCTCTGACATTGCTTTATGGAAATCTTCCAATGAAGAATAAACTTCATTTTTGCCAGACATAGCTTCTTTCATTGCAAGTTGTGTTTCAAGATTAGGCTGATAATTCAAACTTAGCGGGATTGTTTTTGTATTAGCAATTTCAGTAAGAAACATATTAAACACTTGAGACGGAGTCATACCATAACTTTTAATTACATCAAAAGCGTTATTTTTAACTTCGGCATTTGTTCTAAAACTAAAAGCATCATTAATAGTGGCCATTTTATTCACTCCTGTATTTCATTGAAATGCAAATATTCTAATGTGAACTACAATGAAATACAAGGAGTTTTATTGCTTAGCTAAATAATTTGTTATTTTCCGATAGTGTGAGTATTCTTATTCGTGCCAGAACAAGCGGTCTATTTACTTCTAAAATTTACAAAAATTTGAGAAAAATTAACCGCTTGTACTAAAACTAATCTAGCACCAGCGTGGACGCTGACGCTATCGGAGACAATTCAAATAAAGCGTGATGAGTAAAAAGAAAACCGAGCCTAATTTGCTCGGTTTATTTTTATCAGAAATATAATTTGGTTTTAAGCAGAAATAACCTCTAATCCACCCATATACGGTCTTAATACTTCAGGGATAGTAATAGAGCCATCAGCATTTTGGTAATTTTCAAGCACGGCAACGAGAGTACGCCCAACTGCTAAGCCTGAGCCGTTTAAGGTATGAACTAAGCGAGTTTTCTTATCGCCTTTGGCTTTGCAACGGGCTGCCATACGGCGAGCTTGGAAATCCCACATATTTGAGCAAGATGAGATTTCACGGTAGGTATTTTGAGCTGGTAGCCATACTTCCAAATCGTAAGTTTTTGCTGAACCGAAGCCCATATCGCCAGTGCATAGTAAAACTTTGCGGTATGGTAAACCTAAAAGTTGTAATACTTTTTCAGCGTGTCCTGTTAATTCTTCTAAAGCTTCCATTGATTTTTCAGGAGCGACAATTTGCACCATTTCCACTTTTTCAAATTGGTGCATACGGATTAAACCACGAGTATCACGCCCGTAAGAACCAGCCTCAGAACGGAAACACGGAGTGTGAGCCGTGTAACGCAACGGTAAGCTTTCTTCATCGATAATTTCATCACGCACTAAGTTTGTTACCGGCACTTCAGCGGTTGGAATTAAGCTGTATGAGCGTTGGACTTCGTTCGGATCTTGCCCTGTTAATGGTTGGGTATGGAATAAATCTTCGCCGAATTTCGGTAATTGCCCTGTGCCGAATAATGAATCGTGATTAACTAAAAATGGCACGTTAGTTTCAACATAGCCGTGTTGTTCGGTGTGTAGATCTAACATAAATTGCGATAACGCACGGTGTAGGCGAGCAAGTTTGCCTTTCATTACCACAAAACGGCTTGCAGTTAATTTCACACCGGCTGCAAAATCTAAACCACCTAAATTTTCGCCTAATGCCACGTGGTCTTTTACTTCAAAATCAAATTGACGAGGTTCACCCCAACGAGAAACTTCTAAGTTTTCGCTATCGTCTTTACCAAGAGGAACTTCTTCTGCAGGTAAGTTTGGCACAGATAACAATAATTCACGAATTTCGCTTTGTACTTTATCTAACTCAACTTTTGCAGTATCTAATTCGTTGCCCATTGAATCCACTTCTGCCAATAAAACAGAAATATCTTCGCCACGAGCTTTCGCCGCCCCAATGTTTTTTGAGCGAGCATTACGCTCTGCTTGTAATGTTTCGGTTTTTACTTGTAATGTTTTACGTTGTTCTTCTAATGCCTTTACACGCTCAACATCTAAAATAAAGTTACGTTTTAGTTTTAATGCGTTGGCGATTTCATCTAAGTTTGTACGCAGAAGGTTTTGGTCGATCATTTTATATTCCTTAAATTTAGAGAATTTGTTTTCATAGCTCTCTCCCTGTATGGGAGAGAGACCGAAAAATATTTCGTTCAGAAATATTTTTCAGAGAGAGGGAAATAGAATTTTATCGGATTTTCACTACCCCTCTCCCTGATTTTTCTTCTGAACGAAGAAAAATCTTTCCCTCTCCCACAAGGGGAGAGGGAAAGTTAGCCACGATTTGCATTTTTCATAATACGGCTTTTCGCAACTTGCCACTCACGGTCTTTAATATCTTCACGTTTGTCGTGCAGTTTTTTACCTTTGGCTAAGCCGATTTTTACTTTTGCCCACGCATTTTTCCAATACATTGCGGTGGCGACAATGGTAAAGCCTTCACGGTTCACTTTGCCGAATAGCGAATCTAATTCTCGCTTATTTAACAAAAGTTTACGAGTGCGAGTAGGGTCGGACACAATATGCGTAGAAGCCATATTTAGCGGGGTAATCATCGCCCCGAATAAAAAAGCTTCGCCGTTGCGGAAAATCACATAGCTATCGCTAATATTCGCTTTACCTGCACGTAGGGCTTTTACTTCCCAGCCTTGTAGCTCAAGACCGGCTTCAATTTCATCTTCAATAAAATATTCGTGGCGGGCACGTTTATTTAACGCAATCGTATTAGATGCGACTTTTGGTTTTTTTGCCATAATTTTTAAAAATGTAATAAATATTCGCTAAATTCTACCTTAAACTCGCTAAACAGTGAACAATGAAAGCGTTGAAATCCTTGCAAGCGGTTAAATTTCTGGATATTTTTGCAAAATTATCGTTAAAAACGACCGCTTGCTTACTCAAACATATCGGCTAACAAAAATTGTAGCACCGAATCCATTCGTAAATGAGGAATTGCTTGGTCATATTCAAGCGGTTTTGGCTCAAATTGGTCGAATTCAAAACGGTTAAATTGCCAGTAATTTTTATCCGGCAGGCGATTTGGTACAGAACCAGGGTAGAGCGTAACCTGTTTTTTGTCGCTTGAACGAACACCACGAATGGCTTTTATTGTTTTACCCTCTTGAGTAACGGTTACGGAATCAGTTGCTTTTATTGCAGAAATGGCAAGATAACCCGTTTCAATCCCCTCAAATTCAGCGTGGCGACCGCCTTCTTGCACCAGTTGTCGCATAAGACTTTCTAAGTTAGGGAGTTGATCGCTACTGATATGATCTGCTTTGGTGGCAATAAAGAGTAACTTATCAATATTCGATGAAAACAGACGGTGGAATAGCGAGCGATTACCATAATGGAAATGCTTGAATAATTGTTGCAAGCCAAGTTTCATTTCCATAAATTCATTATGGCCGTAATTTAACGGTGTTAGGCAGTCTGAAAGGATCACTTGGCGGTCGAACTGTGAAAAATAGTCTTCATAAAATGGTTTCACAATTTTTTGCTGATAGTGCTGATAGCGTTTTTTAAGGGTGTGAAAAGTGCTGTTTTTATCGCTTTTTTCTAAGCGTTCCCACTCGACATCACTCACATCAATCAATGGAAAGAATTGGAAAACAGGAGCACCTTTGGCATTTTCTGTAGGCAATACAAAGCGACCAGGCTGGATATATTGCATTCCTCTAGCTTTACATTCTTGTAAGTAAGCGGTGTATTGTTCGCTTAATTCAGCCAATAGATTTTCATCTGTTTTTGCAAAAAGATCGATTTTTTTAACCGCTTGTAACCAGCGTTGGGCTAATTCCGCTCGTTCATCTCTATGCACCTCTTGCTGGGTTTTTGACCACTCTTTAAAGGAAAGCGAAAGCAGGGGCAAATCTAACAACCATTCGCCGGGGTAGTCGAAAATATCTAAATAGAGTGTACCGGTTTCTTTCAAATGACGAAGTAACGAATGCTGACGTTGGTAGCGAATCGCCAGGCGGATTTCACTAATACCAGTGGTGGAATCCGGCCAGCGAGGAGGCTGTTGTTCCAAACATTGACGATTTTTATCATATTCAAAACGAGGTATGGTTAAATCGCCTTGTTCCACTCGTTTGACGGAAAGAATTTGCCCGTTTCGAGCAGGGGCAAAAAGGTTTAAATGCGGATTTCCTTCTTTGCTAATATGCAAAAGCTGATCCACAAGGCTGGTAATAAACGCGGTTTTGCCACTACGGCTTAATCCTGTAACCGCAAGGCGTAAATGATTATCTAACCCACGTTGAACAAAGTTATTGAGTTTGTGCTGAATTTTTGAAAACATTTTGCAAAATTTATTGGTAAAATAACCGCTTGATTATACAACGTTGCGAGGTGGTGTGAAATGGAAAACAAACAACAGGCGGAAATAGAACTCAAAATTATGCTCGATCAGCAAAATATCCCCCTGGTGGAAAATTGGCTGAATAATATAAAGGATTTTACCCTGTTAGCCCATAAAACCAATGTGCTAGGCAATGCCTATTACGACACACCGGAGCAATTGTTTGCCCAGCAAAAAATGGGGCTACGAGTGCGAAGCCAGAATAATCAGTTTGAAATCACCCTTAAAACAAAAGGCGAAATTGTGGGAGGATTGCATATTCGCCCAGAATATAATTTAGAGCTACCTAATAACCAACCCGATTTTATGGCATTAGTAGCAAAATATAATTTGCCATTTGAAAATGCCGAAGAGATTGCCCAACATTTGCAACCTACCTTTAGCACCAATTTCACTCGCCAAACGTGGTTAATAAAAGTTGATAATGCAGAGATTGAAGTCGCCTTAGATCAAGGGCTAATTAAAAATGCCTATGGCGAAGAACCGATTTGTGAATTGGAATTTGAAATCAAACAGGGCAGTTTAGCCGATTTATTTACATTAGTTGAGGCAATGCCAAAGGCTGACGGAATGTGGCTAAGTGGCTTAAGTAAGGCTCAACGAGGCTATTTAGTCGGGCAAGCGGTTAAATTTGAGCAAGAAATTGCAAAAGCATTACAAGGTGAAGATAGTTATTTGTTAGAGCAGAAATTGGCGGATTTTATTCGAGTAGCTAATGAAAATAAGGGCGTATTAGAGCGTTTTGAACGATTAACTTGCCAGCAATTTAGTTCTTGGGATGAGGCGAGAAATTTTGCTAAAAGCAAAAATTACTTAATTTCAAATTTAGCACATATCAGAACAATGTAACGTGATAAAGCCACAGTATATTCTGTGGCTTTATCCATATTAAGTTATTGTTATTTCACAATTTCAAATTCTAACCCTTTGAAAATAATATCGTTAATTTGGATTTCCATTTGGTATTTGCCGATAGGATCGGTTTTATCAAAATCCCAACAACGGTTTAAATTTTCTGTATTTACATTAGTGATTTCTGAAACAATAGTATGCTGTTTTTTATCTGCAGAAGAATCTACTTTAGAGCCTTCAGATATAATTTTTAGCACATCTGGAGCATAGAAAGCTTCTGCAATAGTTACTTTATTTTGTAAAGGCACATTGATACTGCTCCAGCATAATCTGTTTTGCTTTTTGCTAATAGAAAGCGTATTGCCAGAAATTGGTTTTGCTACTTTTGTACTAGTATCAAATACGTGTAGCCCAACAGTTGGTTTACCATCGAAAGGTTTAGGTTCATTCGCTTTTTTCTCTGCTGCCGCTAAACTATAATTTGCGGTAAGGGCGAGTATAAGTGCTACATATAATTTATTCATTGAGTATTCTCCGAATGTTGGTGTTTTTCACGTAATTTATTCGCAATAATTTGAATGGCTTCGCCGGCACTAATGCCTTGAGCCATTAGCTTTTGAATTTCTTCAACCGCTTCTTGTTGTTGTTCGTGTGTAAGTGATAAAAGGGAATTATCCATATAACTTGCCTTTGTGTCTAATAAAATTGGGTAAAGTTCCAGTCAAAAAATGTAAAGAGTTGCTGCCATTGCTCATCAAGCGGTGCAATTATTTCTATTTTTTGCAAGGTTATTGGGTGAATAAAACTTAATGTACGAGAATGTAACATTAAACGATCCACGCCAGATTTTTCCGTTAAAGCTCGATTTTGATGTAAATCGCCATATTTGGTGTCGCCCATAATCGGGTGAAATAAATGTTTCATATGACGGCGAAGTTGGTGTTTTCGCCCTGTTTTAGGCTGTAATGCCACTAAACTATAGCGAGCGGTTTGATGCTTGCCTGCAGGATATGGCATTTCAACAGTGGCTAAACCTTGATAATCGGTAATTGCTTCTTGTGGTTCTTTCGGTTGAGAAAATTTATCTGCAATTTTATCTAAGATAACCTTAAGCGGGTAATCAATACGATCTTCTCCTTGCAGATAGCCACGTACAACCGCTAAATAGCTTTTTTGCACTTGGTGTTGTTCAAATTGCTCACTTATTATACGAGCCATTTCACTATTTAATGCAAAAAGCAACACACCGGAAGTTGGGCGATCCAGCCGATGAATAGGGAATACGTGCTGACCGATTTGATCTCGTAAGGTTTGCATCGCAAACACGGTTTCGTGTTTATCCAGCCAAGAGCGATGAACCAACATTCCAGCTGGTTTGTTAATGGCAATAAGCTCATCGTCTTGGTATAAAATATCCAGTTCCATCAATCTTTTAATAAGGTTTCTAATTTTAATAACGGCTCAGAAATCGCCACTAAATAGCTTTCATTTTTAAGTGCCTCTTCCAAATAAGGGGTAATGGCAAAATTACGTGGTAAATCGGCATTAGCCTCTAAAATAGCCTCCATTCTTGGAATGAAAATCCACTGCAACCACTGGGTTGGTGTTAAGGTTTCCATACAAAAAGGCTGTGGGTTCGCCATTGCTTCTAAGCTTGGTGGAGTGTTTTCCCAAAGCTGATGAATGTGCATTACGATTTTTAAATCGGATAAATGTTGTTTAACTGTGGCTTTCATTTCAGTTTCGTCTTGTTAAATTCTGTTTTTTCAGGTAAAACTATGCCTGAATAAAGGTGCGATTTTACCACCCAATCTTATTTCTCTCTAGGAATTTATATGCAAAACATCGTGAAAGACAGCCAACCGACCATTCTACAAAAAATCGTATTAGATAAAGCGAGTTGGGTGGAGCAAAAACAAGCGGATTTCCCACTTAGCGAATTTCAACACAAAATTGTAAAAAGCGATCGAGATTTTTACCAAGCCCTAGCCAAAGGAACTCATCAAGAACCGGCTTATATTTTAGAGTGTAAAAAAGCCTCTCCCTCTAAAGGCTTAATTCGTGCGGAATTTGATTTAGATGCCATCGCTCAGGTTTATAAAAATTATGCAACGGTGATTTCCGTTTTAACCGATGAACAATATTTCCAAGGGGATTTTGCTTATATCGAACAAGTGAAACGCCAAACCAGCCAGCCGATTTTATGTAAAGATTTTATGATTTCGCCTTATCAGGTTTATTTGGCTCGTTTTTATAATGCTGATGCGATTTTGTTAATGTTATCGGTGGTGGATGATGACACTTACCGTGAACTTGCAACCCTTGCTCATTCATTGGGAATGGGTGTACTAACCGAAACCAGCACCGAAGAAGAATTTGAGCGAGCATTAGCGTTAGGGGCGAAAGTAATTGGGGTAAATAACCGTGATTTACACACTTTAACCATTGATATGAAGCGTATTGTGCGATTGGTGGAAAAATACCAAGCACAGATTCCAGCTGATGTTTGCTTAATTTCAGAATCGGGCATCAATGATCATCTACAAGTGAAAAAAATCAAACCTTATGCTCACGCTTTTTTAATCGGCAGTAGCTTAATGGGGAGTGCTGATCTCAATAATGCGGTGCGTTCGGTCATTTTCGGCGAAAATAAAGTGTGTGGCTTAACTCGTGTGCAAGATGTGCAAGCCGTTTATGCTCAAGGGGCATTATATGGCGGATTAATTTTTGCCGAAGGTTCGCCTCGCCAGCTTTCATTACGTCAAGCTCAAGAATTAGTTGTGAATGCTCCTTTGCGATATGTTGGGGTTTTCCAAAATCAAGCGGTTGAATTTGTGGAGAAAATTGCAAAACAGTTAGAGCTTTTTGCGGTGCAATTACACGGTGCGGAAGATGAAGCATATATTGCAGAACTTTCAGCAAAATTAGGCGATAAAACGCAAATTTGGAAAGCGTTATCGGTTGATGTTGAAGCAACGCAGTTTGAGTTTAACGATAATGCAAATATTGCTCGCTATGTGTTGGATAGCAAAGTCGGTTCACAACAAGGTGGAACAGGTAAGGCTTTTGATTGGTCGCTGATTCCCGAAACGTTAAAACAAAAAGCGTTATTAGCTGGCGGAATTTCGGCTGAGAATATTGAAACGGCTTTAGCACAAGGTTGTTTAGGGTTAGATCTAAATTCCGGTGTGGAAAGTAGCAAAGGTGTAAAAGATTTAGCAAAATTAACCGCTTGTTTTACACAAATTCGCCAAGCCTAGTTTTTCAAAGCAAATTTATGCTAGAATGAAAATGTTTTAAACAATATTTAATAACAAAAATGAGGATAACACTATGGGTACTTTTGGCTATTCAATGTTAGCAGTTGTGGGTTCATTAGGTATGATCGTACTTTTTGCTTACAATATTTTCTAATATTTAGTTATTACTTAAAGCACGGGAAATCGTTGATTTTCCGTGTTTTGTTTTTAGGGTTCTACAATGTCTAAACTCACTTTTGCCTCACTCTCTTTTAATTCGGCTAATACACCCGTTTCCGACCAATTCGATGATATCTATTTTTCCACCCAAGATGGGCTGGCGGAAAGCCAATATGTTTTCCAAGAAGGAAATCAGCTTTGGCAGAAATGGCAAACACATCAATCTCCAGCCTTTATTATTGCGGAAACCGGTTTTGGCACAGGCTTAAATTTTCTTACCGTTGCGGAAAAATTCCGACAATTTCGTACGGAATTCCCGAATAGTAAGGTTGAGCGTTTGTATTTTATCTCCTTTGAGAAATTTCCGCTGACTTCAGCACAATTAGCGGAAGTTCACCGCAATTACCCGCAATTTGCAAAATTTTCGGAAAATTTAACCGCTTGTTGGCAACCTCGACAAACAGGTTGCCAGCGTTACCACTTTGATAATATCTATTTAGATATTTGGTTTGGGGAAATAGCGGAAAATTTACCGCAATTAGGCGATCTTTACACTAGCACCATTGATGCTTGGTTTTTAGACGGTTTTTCTCCCGATAAAAACCCTGAAATGTGGAATGAGCATTTATATCAACAAATGTTCCGTTTAACCAAAAATGGTGGCACTTTTGCGACCTTTACCGCCTCAAGCAACGTTCGCCGAGGGTTACAATCGGCAGGTTTTGAGGTGTATAAACGTAAAGGGTTTGGCAAAAAGCGAGAAATGCTATGGGGCGAGAAACCGCTCAACAGTGAACTGCAATCGCCTCGTTTTCCGTATTTTTACGCCAAAAATGAAACGGAACAGAACGATATTGCGATTATCGGCGGTGGGGTAGCGAGCCTCTTTTTAGCTTTATCGTTATTGGAAAAAGGCAAAAAAGTAACCCTTTATTGTAAAGATGAAATGCCGGCGATGAATGCTTCGGGCAATCTACAAGGGGCGATTTATCCGCAATTAAGCGATGATGATGAGCGTAATGTACGGTTTTATATCCACTGTTTTGATTATGCCTTACAACGTCTAGCTCAATTAAAACAAGAGGTAGAATTTGAGCATAATCTAAGCGGTGTGGTGCTTTATGCCTATAATGAAAAAACGGAAAAGAAGCTGTTTAAAATCGCTGAACAGACCGACGATGAAACTTTGTTCAAATTATCTTCCGCTACAGAGTTAAGTGAAAAATTAGGCTTACCTGTGCCAAATGGAGGAGCCTTTATTCCGCAAGGTGGCTGGCTTTCTCCGGTGCAGTTTGTTAGAAATGGTTTTGCCTATTTACAAAGCAAAGGGCTGAATATTGTGTTAAATCATAAGGTGGAAAATCTTGAGTTTGTTGAGGGCAACTGGCAATGGCAAACTGAGGAAAAAACCTTTAAACACCAAACGGTGGTATTGGCAAATGGGCATACCTTAAATGACTTTAGCCAAGCCAACGGAATTCCGCTTTACCCTGTTCGGGGGGAAGTCAGCCAAATTCCAACAACAGAGTCATTACAAAAATTCAAATGCGTGCTTTGCTATGACGGCTATTTAACACCAATTTCTAAAAACGGCACCCATTGTATTGGGGCAAGCCATATTCGAGATAATGCCGAAACACATTTTAGTTTAGCGGAGCATCAGGAAAATATTGCAAAATTACAGCAAAATATGACCGCTTGTGATTGGACGCAATCTATTGATTATTCTGAAAACTTAGCAAAAGTGGGAATTCGTGCGGCTCTTCGAGATCGTGTGCCAATGGTTGGAGCAGTGCATAATTTCGAAGCTCAAAAAATACAATATGCTAATTTGTATAATCAACTTAGACGCAAACAAGCGGTTGAAAATGCACAAATTTTTGCAAATTTATATTTGGTAAACGGTTTGGCATCTCGAGGCTTAACCACCGCCCCATTATTAGGGGAACTGTTAGCCAGCCTAATTGCCAATGAACCAGTGCCGATAAGTGAAGATATTTGGCATAATTTAAGCCCGAATCGAACTTGGATGCGAAAATTATTAAAAGGCTCACAAATAAAATAAAGCACAGATAAAAATAGTTTATTTTGCCCAAATGCTTTTTTGGGCAAAGATAATTTTGTTGCTAGTGTGCTTTATGGTTTGAAATGAAAATTCCCAAACATCGCTTGGTTTTAAGCGTGAAAGCGGGTGTTTTTGGTAATAAATTTGCAATGCTTGTTGAGCATCTTGTTCTGTTAAGCAGTTGGCAGTGGCAGAAAATTGGATTCCTTCAATATCTTTAATCTCTTCAATTTGCCCGCAAATTGTGCCGACAATGTGTGGGTTTTCTAACATTAACTGTGCGTGCTTTGTTTTTTTACTTGTTAAGATAATTAAACGAGCATTTTCTGCATCAAAAGCATAAAAACAACTTGCCGCCCAAAAGTTATTTGAGGTATGGGCGGCAAAACTGACCACGTGATTAGATTGAATAAATTCAATAATATGGTTGGGAATATGGGGCATTTACTCCCCCCAGTGTGGAATATTAGGAATTTCGATATCTAATAGCGAAAGTGCGTGGCTAACACTGTGGGTTACCATTTCATCTAAACTCTTTGGTTGCTGGTAAAAGGCTGGAATGGGTGGGAAGATAATTCCGCCCATTTCGGTAACTTTTCGCATATTATCGATATGAGCAAGGTTTAGCGGTGCTTCTCTTACCATTAACACCAGCTTGCGACGTTCTTTTAAAACAACATCGGCGGCTCGAGTAAGCAAGTTATCGCTAAAACCGTGGGCGATAGCGGCTAGTGTACGCATAGAGCAGGGGGCAACAATCATTCCTGCTGTTTTAAATGAACCACTGGCAATGCTTGCCCCGACATTTTGAATCGAATGTACTTCATCTGCTAAGTAATGCAAAGCCTCACGTTCAAAATGCGTTTCAAGCGAGCGAGTTAGTTCAGCCCCTTTAGTGATCACTAAGTGGGTTTCAATATTTTCAAAAGGTTTAAGTAATTCCAATACTTTATAGCCATATTGGAATCCGCTTGCCCCACTAATGCCAACAATAATGCGTTTTTTTGTCATTAGAGTACCAACCATTGCCAAAAATAAGAGATAGGCATTGCCAAAATTAGAGCTGGCAACATATTTGCCACCGGGAACATTTTAATGCCACAAATACGAAAGCCCGTTGCAAAAAGGAGTAAGCCACCAACTGCAGAGAAATCTGCAATCATATCAGGTGTTGTTAAAGGCATAATCACGGTTGCAAGCAAGACTAAAAGCGATTGAATAATCAATAATGGAATAGAAATTGTCGCCACTGCATAGCCTAATGTTGCAGCAAAAATCATCGCCGTGAAGAAATCTAAGATAGATTTAATGTAAAGGATTGAGGGATCGTCTGTCATTCCTTCTTTCATCGCCCCGAAAATGCCTGTGCCACTGACGCAAAATAACACTAAGATCGCAATGAATTTTTCTAAGAATTCTTCTTGAGAAAGACTATGTACAGGGGGGAAGAACTTATCAATCAAGCCTCGAACAGAACCTGCCACCTTGCCGATAAGTTTTTCTAAATAGATGAGTTCGCCAATAATGGTACCAATAATTAAGGCTAATACTACTGCTGACATATTTTTAACTGAAGCGGTAAGCATCATTCCCAGTCCAAAACAGCATAGCCCAAAAATTAACGGTAGGGTTGTGCGAATCCGTTCAGGAAGGTGGCGGCCTAAGAAAGCCCCTAGCACACCACCTAAAATTACCGCACCTGCATTGACAAAAGGCCCGATCATTTATGTTTCCTATGAATTAGTGAAATACGGCAACAAACATCATCAACATAAAGCTTACAACGCTTAATAAATAATGTTTTAAGGAAAATGGCTGACCTTTTTTAAAGGCTTTGGTTGCAAAAATAATGTATAGCACTAAAAACACTAGTTTAGGTAATAACCAGCTAAATTGTGCTAGAGAGAAAAATTCATAATAAAGAAAGATTCCAACAGCAATAAAGCCTGTTAGCAACAAGAAAGTATCAACAGCGTGCGGTGCAATACGCAAAATTTTGTATTGTCGCCAATCGACCATTCTGGCAGAAAGCACACCACGAGTTAGTAATAATACTAGGCTAATGTAAGCTAAGCCAATATGGGCTTTAAGGATAGTGGATAAATACTCCATAATAATCACTCCGCAATTTCAGTTTTTAAATATTGATAAATTTCACGATAATTTTTAGCAGGCTTATTTGCCTCACGCTCTTTGATTGCCCCACGAATTAAATTGCGTAAATGTTGGCGGTCTAAATTTGGGTATTCCTCCAACAAATTATTAAGAGAAGCATCGCCCATATTAACCAGCTGATCTCGCACTAATTCTAATTTATGAAGTAGGGCTTGTTGCTGATTATGGCGATTTTTCACCTTATCTAATGCTTCTTGAATTGGCTCCGGGTCACGATTGCGTAATAATTTGCCGATAAATTGAATTTGACGACGACGAGCCTCTAATTTGAAGCCTTGAGCTTGGCGAATCGCCTCTTTTAAATCTTCATCAAGAGGGATTTTTTCTAAATTTTGAGGTGTTAATTCAATTAGTTCTGCCCCGATTTTTTTTAAATGCTCGGCATCACGTTTAATTTCACTTTTACTTACCCAGATGATCTCTTCTTCCTCATCTGTCCAATCTATTTCATTCTTACCACGTTTTCTAGCCATATTTTATCCTTATACTTTTTCCCACTTAAAAAAATAACATATTCTAGCAGAAAATTGAGTTAGAATATATTTCATCAAATTGAAATCATCAAAATGGAAAAATAATGTCGATTACAGATAAAAAAATGCTCCAACAACAAGAGCAAGAATTACGACAAGCGGTCGAATTTGCCCTGAATTTTGCAAAAAAAACAGGGGCAGAGGCGGAAGTTGGGGTAACCAAAGTTGCAGGTCTTTCAGTTTCAAGCCGTTTAGAAGAAGTTGAAAATATTGAATTTAATAATGACGGATCACTTGGGATCTCTGTTTATTTAGGCAAACGTAAAGGTAATGCTTCCACTTCAGACCTACAACCTGATTCCATTCAAAAAACAGTAGAGGCGGCATTAGCGATTGCGAAATACACCTCGGAAGATGATTGTACCGGGCTTGCAGATAAAGAGACTATGGCATTTGAAACAATGGATTTAGAACTTTATCATCAAGCGGATATTTCTGTTGATCAAGCGGTTAATTTAGCCATTGAGGCAGAAAATTATGCGTTAAATACGGATGAGCATATTGTCAATAGTGAAGGGGCAACTTTTAATTCCCATAGTGGTATTAGAGTATATGGAAACACAGACGGAATGCTCCAAAGCTATCTCTCCAGCCGTTATTCACTTTCGTGTAGTGTAATTTCCGCCTATGAAGATCAGCTCGAAAGAGATTATGAATATACCATTTCTCGTGAATTTGATAAATTACAATCGCCGGAGTGGGTCGGCAGACAAGCTGCAATTAAAGCGGTTGATCGCCTAAACCCTCAAAAAATTAAAACCGCAGAAATGCCGGTAATTTTTTATAATGATGTGGCAACAGGCTTAGTCGGGCATTTGGCCGGTGCAATTAGCGGCGGGGCTTTATATCGTAAGTCGAGCTTTTTATTAGATCAATTAGGCGAACAGATTTTACCAAGTTGGTTTGAAATTTCAGAACGTCCACATTTATTACGCCAATTAGCCTCATCTTACTTTGATAGCGAAGGCGTAAAAACGCAAAACCGTGAAATTATTAAAGATGGTATTCTGCAAACCTATTTAATGACCAGCTATTCTGGGCGCAAAATGGGGCTTCAAACTACAGGACACGCAGGTGGAATTCATAACTGGTTAGTGAAACCAAACCGTACAGGTGGCTTAGAGACATTATTAAAAGAGATGGGAACAGGATTGCTCGTTACCGAAATGCTCGGCTCTGCAATCAATGCGGTAACAGGGGAGTATTCTCGTGGGGCTGCGGGATTCTGGGTAGAAAATGGCGAAATTCAATATCCGGTTGCAGAAATTACTATTGCCGGTCAGTTGCAAGAAATGTATAAAAATTTAGTGGCGGTAGCTGATGATATTGAACACCGCTCAAATATCCAAACAGGATCTATCTTAGTTGAGAGAATGAAAGTTTCTGGCGAATAATTTGCAAAATATCTGCAAATTATGACCGCTTGTATCTGAAAATAGAAATTGTGCTTGAGGAGAAACAATGAAAAAGCATCACATCGAAACGCTAATTTCAAAACAAGACGTACAAGAACGTATTGTTGAATTAGCTAAAGAAATTAACCACTATTATCAGCACAACCACAGCAAAAACCTTGTGGTGGTTGGCTTATTACGTGGTTCATTTATGTTTATGTCGGATCTTGTCAAACGCTTAGAACTGCCTGTAGAAGTCGATTTTTTAACAGCATCAAGCTACGGCTCTGGTACTGAATCTAGCCGAGATGTAAAGATTTTAAAAGATCTTGACGGCGATATTAACGGTAAAGATGTTTTGATTGTGGAAGACATTATTGATACAGGCTTTACCCTGAATAAAGTACGTGAAATTCTCAAGTTACGTGAACCAAACTCTCTTGCGATTTGTACATTATTAGACAAACCTTCACGCCGAGAAGTTGATGTGCCAGTTGAATGGGTTGGATTTGCCATTCCTGATGAGTTTGTTGTCGGTTATGGTATCGATTATGCTCAAAAATATCGTAATTTAGAATATATCGGTAAAGTTGTTATTGAAGAGTAAACATTCTCTTTTAGTGTTATTTCTTATCTGATGATAAAAAACAAGAATATTACCTTGCTGAATAGCATTAAGTTTAGTGCTATTCGGCAGCGAGTAATGCCCGTGAAAAGATAAGAGATTTATGATATAATTCAATAGTTTATGTTAAAGGAGGTGAAATGTTTGATTCATTAGCAGTGCAATTTGTAGTTTTATGGGCGGTAATTGACCCGATAGGTTCTATTCCTGTTTATCTTGCAAAAACCATTGGTTTGCCTATTGAAGCTCGTCGTAAGATTGCATTGAATGCAGTATTAATTGCTGCAGGTATTTTAATATTTTTCTTAATTGGTGGGCAGGTTCTTTTAGAATCAATGCAAATTCCCCTACCTGCCTTCCAAGCGGCTGGTGGCTTAGTGCTATTACTTTTTGCTTTAACAATGATTTTTGGCGAAAGTAAACCTGAAAAAGAAATGAAAATGAGCAGTAACTTAAATGAGTTAGCGGTTTACCCTTTAGCGGTTCCTTCTATTGCATCACCAGGGGCAATGATGGCGGTGGTATTATTAACAGATAATCATCGCTTTAACTTATTTGAGCAAGCCATTACCGGTGGCATTATGCTATTAGTACTATTTATTACCTATCTGCTTTTAAATGCAGCAAATAAAATTCAGCATTTAATTGGTAATGCGGGAGCTGCAATTATCAGCCGTGTAATGGGGTTAATTTTAGCCGCTATTGCAATGAATAATTTGCTGATTGGTATTCGTGATTTTTTCATTCAAGTTAGCTAAGTGAAGAGATTTAAATTAAGGAGAGATAAATGGCACTTTTAGCCCTTTCTGAAGCATTAGAAAATATGCTTGCTCGCTTACCTGAGCCAACAATTATTGAGCATTTACCTTTAAATGAATGTGCAAATCGTATTTTGGCAGAAGACGTGTTTTCCCCAATTAATGTGCCGAATTTTGATAATTCGGCAATGGACGGTTATGCTGTTCGAGTGGCTGATTTAGAACAAAATTTAACCCTCACTGTTGCAGGAAAATCTTTTGCTGGCAATCCATTTAATGGTGAGTTAAAAGCAGGTGAATGTATTCGTATTATGACAGGGGCAATGGTGCCAAATGGTGTTGATGCCGTTGTGATGCAAGAAGATACACAAGTGAATGATAATGGCTCGATTACTTTTAATCGTGTTCCAAAATTAGGTAGTAATATCCGCCGAATTGGTGAAGATGTAAAACAAGGCGAATTGGTACTGGCAAAAGGCTCATTATTAAATGTTGCCAGCCTGCCATTATTAGCCTCTTTAGGGATTGCAACTGTGCCAGTGTTTGCGAAATTAAAAGTCGCAATTCTTTCAACAGGCGATGAATTAACCAGCGTAGGGCAACCGTTAGCAGAAGGAAAAATTTACGATACTAACCGTTTTGCTGTGCGTTTAATGTTAGAAAAATTAAATTGTGAAATTTTAGACTATGGCATTTTAGCGGACGACCCAACTATTTTTGAGCAAACTTTTACAAAAGCTCAACAAGAAGCAGATGTCCTTATTACAAGCGGTGGTGTTTCAGTTGGCGAGGCAGATTTTACTAAAGATGTACTAGAAAAATTAGGCGAAATTGGTTTTTGGAAAATTGCAATGAAGCCGGGTAAACCTTTTGCCTTTGGTAAATTAGAAAAAGCGTGGTTCTTCGGCTTACCGGGTAATCCTGTTTCTGCTTTAGTTACTTTCTACCAATTAGTGCAACCAGCATTAGCGAAATTATCCGGATTATCGGCAGAAAAAATTGCAAAATTAACGCAAAATCTGACCGCGTGCAGTGCAATGAATTTGAAAAAAGGCGTTGGGCGACAAGATTTCCAACGTGGTTATTACTATGCCAATGAAAATGGTGAGTTAGAGGTTCGCCCAGTGGGGACGCAAGGCTCGCATATTTTTAGTGCCTTTAATGAAAGCAACTGTTTTATTGTGCTTGAGGCAGAACGTGGCAATGTTGAGGCAGGTGAAAAGGTAACGATTCAACCCTTTAATTCACTTTTAAGATAATAATTATGGAACTAACCGATCACGAAATGCTTCGTTACAATCGTCAAATTATCTTAAAAAGTGTCGATTTTGACGGGCAAGAAAAATTAAAAGCCAGCCGAGTGCTAATTGTTGGGCTTGGCGGTTTAGGCTGTGCTGCTTCACAATATCTTGCCTCGGCAGGTGTCGGGCATTTAACCTTGGTTGATTTTGACACTGTTTCCCTTTCTAATTTGCAACGCCAAATTCTGCATACCGATGCAACAATCGGGCAAGCTAAAGTGGAATCGGCAAAAGCTCGACTTCAGGCAATTAACCCGAATATTGAAATTCAAGCACTCAATCAAAAATGCAGTGATGAGCAGTGGGCAGAATTAATTGCTAATGTCGATTTAGTACTGGATTGTACCGATAATGTCGATGTTCGCAACCAACTAAATTTGCAATGTTTTACACAAAAACGACCGCTTGTATCTGGTTCTGCTATTCGTTTTGAAGGGCAGGTAAGTGTGTTTTGTTATCACGAAAATGAACCTTGCTACCAATGCTTAAGCCAATTATTTGGTGATGGTACGCTAAGTTGTGTAGAGGCTGGTGTGATTGCCCCGATTGTTGGTGTGGTTGGCAGTATTCAAGCGTTAGAAACAATAAAAGCTTTGTTGAATATCGGTAAAACATTATCAGGTAAATTATTACTTATTGATGGTTTGCATTTTTCTATAAGAGAGATGGCATTACCGAAACAAAAGAATTGTCAAGTTTGTGCAAAAATAAGCTAAATAAAGTAAAGTTATGTCAAGAAATGTAAATAATGAACGTTTGTTCATTATTTTGTTTGACTACTAAAACGTTTTAGCTTACCATAATTTTCATTAATTCCTCCTTAGTTCAGTCGGTAGAACGGTGGACTGTTAATCCATATGTCGCAGGTTCGAGTCCCGCAGGAGGAGCCAGATTTAGATTTTTCTTTTGTTCTTGTTTTATTTGTCTCCTTTTATAAAACAGTAATTCATACCTCCGGAATTAGAACAAAAGTGTTTGCCCCATTCACAGTTGAATGGGGTTTTTTTCTGCCTATTTTTACCTGTTTTTAAAGTTCGTTAAAATAATCGTCTCCCCAAGTTTCTTCCGCTAGCTTTAGTAAATTAGCAAAATCTTGGAAAGAAGGGACAGATTGCTCTTCTTCTAATTTTACTTGTGCAGTAATGAGCTTCTGTCTAAGCGATTCATACCATTCTAATAATGATAATGAAAGAGGAGAGCGAGCCCGTTTTCCCAACCAATAAAACCCTTGAAAAGGAATAGAGATCGCAAAAATAGAGGTGATGACAGCATTAGCCAAAATAGATTGAGTAGGATCGGCAAAAAAATACTGCCACACTAAAGCAAAGCAAGCAAAAGCAGGCATTACCTTAGAGGAGAATTTTACTAAGCGAATAATATGATAGTCTGGCATAAAATTCGCTAATTTCTTTTGATTGGGCAATGTATTTAGGTAGCGTTGTCCGGCTTCAAATAGGCTTAACATAATATTCTCTTAAATTTTTTTCTTTCATTTTATATAACTGATTAAAATCTACAATAGATTAATGCAGTTTTGCTCAACAGTTGCTATACTTTACAACAAATTTTTTACAATAATGGAAAGGACCTTTTATGCCAATTAAATTTGTGGATTTATTACAACAAAGTTGGAATTTTATGCGTAATCAGCAGGTTTTCTCATTATTTGCGATTATAACTATTTCCGTCGTACAGTTATTAGTTATTTTTTTATTAGCAAATGATGCAGGAACAATCTCTCAGCAACAAATTGAGCAACAGCAAGTAGAACCAGGACAAATGCTTGCATTTTTATTGCCGACAATGTTATTAGGGGTAATCAACCTTTTTATCAACTTATTGATGATTTTAAATATTCAATCTATTAACAACGGTAGTTATCAACAATTTTTCCAAAATACGGGCAATGCTATAAAATCATTTTTACCGGTATTACTTTTACAAATTGTGATGATATTACCATTTTCATTAGGCTTATCATTTGCAATGACATCTCCAGAGATGATTATTGTTGCCTTCCCACTGATTTTAGTCGGATTTTATTTCTTCTTTAAATTAAGCCTATTGATTTATGTTTATTTATTAGAAAAACCACAAAAAACAGTGTTGGAAACCATTAAATTTACGTTACAGTTATCTCGTGGAAAAATGATGCCATTAGTTTTATTTTGTGTAATTTCATATGTTGTACCAGGAATTTTATCTCGTTTTGTTGCAATGATTGGCAATGGTTCGGTTGGTACCGTTATTTCAATTATTTTAAGTGCGTTTATTAGTGTATTTATGGCGATTTTTAGCTTCCGTTTTTACCAAGTTTATCGCCAATTACCGGCAAATAATTAGGAGATAAAATGAAACAATTACTTGAGTTTATTCCACTTATTCTGTTTTTTGTGGTTTATAAGATGTCAGGCATTCAAATGGCATCGGTTGTATTAGTCATTGCAACTATTGTACAAATGATTGCTTTAAAAGTACTTTATGGAAAAATTGAAAAGCAACAAGTGATTATGGGAACTGCGGTTGTCTTTTTTGGTTTATTAAGTGCTTATTTTAACGAAGTAAAATATTTACAATGGAAAGTAACCATTGTTTATTCTCTATTTGCATTGGTGCTATTAATTAGCCAATTTGGTTTTAAAACCCCGCTAATTAAAAAATTACTCGGTAAAGAAATTCAGTTACCAGACAATGTCTGGAATAAACTTAACTTAGGTTGGGCTATTTTCTTTATTTTTTGTATGTTACTGAATATTTATATTAGCCAATATTTCTCAGAAGATATTTGGGTTGATTTTAAATCATTCGGCATTATTGGTTTAACCTTAGTTGCAACCATAGCCACAGGATTTATGCTTTACCCTTATCTTAAAGAGGCTGAAAAACAGGAAGAGCCAAATGAAAAATAAACCTTATGATAAAGACCCGGCAGGGAAATTAATTTTACGCACTTTAGCAATGCCGTCTGACACTAATGCTAATGGCGATATTTTTGGTGGCTGGATTATGTCGCAAATGGATTTAGGCGGAGCAATTTTAGCGAAAGAACTGGCAAAGGGCAGAGTGGTTACGGTTTCCGTTGATAAAATGATCTTCCATCTGCCAATTTCTGTCGGCGATGTGGTTTGTTGTTATGGCACCTTAATGCACGTTGGGCGTTCATCAATGCAAGTGAAGGTAGAAGTGTTTATTAAACAAGTTTATGAAGGTACTCGTGAGCGTTTTCGTGTAACAGAAGCTATTTTTACCTATGTGGCAGTGGATAAAGAGGGCAAGCCTCGTGCCGTACCAAGAGAAAATAATCCAGAATTAGATGAAGCATTATCGTTAATTCATTCAACCGACAAAGAATAAGGAGCAATTATGTATTACGTAATTTTTGCACAAGATAATCCAAATATGTTGGAAAAACGTTTAGAAGTTCGCCCGGCACATTTAGCTCGTTTAGAAGCATTGCAAGCTGAAGGGCGTTTGCTTACCGCAGGCCCTAATCCAACGGAAGATGGCACAGGTGTAACTGGTTCAACTGTTATTGCCGAATTTAATTCACTTGAAGAAGCAAAACAGTGGGCAAGCCAAGATCCTTACGTTGAAGCTGGTGTTTATGGCGATGTGATTATTAAGCCGTTTAAAAAGGTGTTTTGATAATTTAATTCCCCTCTTTAGCAAAGATGGTTAGGGGAGATTTGACAGAAGTAATGCCAAGCGCATACGAAATTTTTAATATTTTATCAAATCTCCTCCAGTCCCTCTTTTCTAAAGAGGGGAGTTGATCTCCAAATATAAAATGGTTCTTCAGTAATTTATATTAAATAATATTATGCTAACCCCCCTAATCCCCCAATCTCAATTAGATTTACCTGAAAATTTGCAAAATTCCGAGCAAATTCAACCGCTTGTAGTCGCTATTTCGCTTTCCAATTTCGTTAAAAATACCTTACAAAAACAGCCAGAATTATTACATCAATGGATTGAACAGCCCCCTAGTATTGAGAATTGTGGGCATTACGCTAGCCGTTTAGATGAACTATTAACTGCGGTTGAAAATGAAGAACAGTTGGGGCGAGAGCTACGTTTATTTCGCAATCGAGAAATGGCAGCATTAAGTTTTATTCAATCGAATAAACTCGGTAGTGTGGAATTTGTCTTTCAGAAACTATCCGATTTGGCAGAAAGTTTGATTTTAGCTGCTCGAGATTGGTTATTTGAACGTTGTTGCCAAGAATATGGCACGCCGATGAATAGCTTAGGCGAAAAGCAAGAATTACTGATTTTAGGAATGGGGAAATTAGGTGGGCGAGAGCTTAATTTTTCGTCTGATATTGATTTAATCTTTACCTACCCAGATGCAGGCGAAACCGAAGGCGGACGCAAACCGATTGAAAATAGCAAGTTTTTTACCCGAATGGGGCAACGTTTAATCAAAGCCTTAGATGAAATTACCAGTGATGGCTTTGTTTACCGCACCGATATGCGACTACGTCCTTTTGGCGACAGCGGGGCATTAGTTTTGAGCTTTGCCGCAATGGAAGATTATTACCAAGAGCAAGGCAGAGATTGGGAACGCTATGCGATGATTAAAGCCAAGATTTTAGGCGAAGATAGCCAAAATCTGAATCACCGTTATTTAAAACAAATGTTACGCCCCTTTGTTTATCGTCGTTATTTGGATTTTAGTGCAATTCAATCCTTGCGTGAAATGAAGCAAAAAATTAGCCGAGAAGTGGTTCGTCGTAATTTAACCGATAATATTAAACTCGGTGCAGGCGGGATTCGAGAGGTTGAATTCATCACTCAAACTTTCCAAATGGTGCGAGGCGGGCGAGATAAAATCCTACAAGAGCGTAGCTTGCTAACCGTACTTCCTCGCTTGGCACAACTAGGTTTATTAAGTGCAGAGCAAGTAACAAAATTACATAATGCCTATATTTTTTATCGCCAAATTGAAAATGTACTGCAAGCGATTGACGATAAACAAACCCAAACTTTACCAACGGATCAACAAGATCAAGAACGTATTTTATATGCGTGCAAAAGCTACCAACAGCAGGTATTAGGCACTCAAAATAGCCAATGGGTAGAACACGATTTTACTAATTGGTCAGAGTTTTTACAGAAATTAGCCGCTTATCAAAATGAGGTTCGCCAGATTTTTAATGAGATTATCGGCGAAGAGGAAACGGAAGACGATAATCCGTTAAATGAAAAACTGGCAGAGTGGAAAGATATTTTACATTTTGAGATCGCTCAAGATGATTTGGCTGATGTACTCAAAAATTACCCATCGGTACAAGAAAATGATTATGAAACGATTTATCGCCAGTTTTTAACCACTTTTCAAGATTGGGTAAAACGTCCGATTGGGGGGCGAGGGCGAAGTGTATTAAGAAATTTAATGCCTAAAATTGCCGATAGCATTTTCCAACGAGAAGATTATTTGGTGCTACTGCCTCGTTTAATCAATATTGTAGATAAAATCACGACTCGTACTACCTACCTTGAGTTGATGTTGGAAAGAGAACAAATTCTGCCACAACTTTTAACTTTATCTAGCCAGTCGGTAATGATTGCAGAGCAAATTGCCCGTTATCCAATGTTATTAGATGAACTCATTGCCAATCGTGGTTTAACTCAAGTGCTTGAGCTGGAAAATTATCAATCTGCATTGCAAGATTACTTAATTCGTATTCCTGAAGAAGATGAAGAAGCATTAATTGATGCACTGCGTCAATTTAAACAGACTCATATTTTACGCATTGCTGCTGCGGATATTTTAGGGGTTTTGCCGGTAATGAAAATTAGTGATCATCTCACTTATTTAGCTGAGGCAATTATTTCTGCCGTAGTAAATATGGCCTGGAAGCAAGTGGCGAAACGCTTTGGCGAGCCAGAGCATTTAGAGGCGGGGGAACAAGGTTTCGCCGTGATTGGCTACGGGAAATTAGGTGGCATAGAGCTAGGTTATAATTCCGATTTGGATTTAGTCTTTTTGCATAATGCCCCAGAAAATAGCCAGACGATTGGCGGTAAAAAAGAGATTTCAAGCCATCAGTTCTATTTAAAATTAGCCCAAAAAATCACCTCTATTTTTAATTTGAACACCAGTGCCGGTGTATTGTATGAAATTGATATGCGACTACGACCGTCAGGCGAGGCTGGTTTGTTAGTTAGCACTGTTACGGCTTATGATTTTTACCAAAAAAATGAAGCTTGGACGTGGGAAAGCCAAGCATTAGTGAGAGCAAGATGTGTTTATGGAGCAGATAGCCTCAAACAAGCCTTTGAACATATTCGTCAAAGTACGCTTGCTTTAGCCCGAACAAGCGGTCAATTACGGCAAGAAATTTGCGAAATGCGTCAGAAAATGTATCAGCATTTAAGTTCACCTTCAGAGGAAAAATTCCATATTAAAACCGACCAAGGTGGTATTACCGATATTGAATTTATCGCCCAATGTTTAGTGCTAGAACATAGCCATCAGCACCCACAAATGGCAATCTGGTCGGATAATGTACGTATTTTTGACAGTGCGGTTGAATGCGGTATTTTAACGCTGGAAGATGGCGAAGAACTTAAGCGTTGCTATACATCTTTACGCAATAAAATCCACCATTTGAACTTACTCAGAAAAGAGAGCGTGGTAGAGGCAACAGAATTTATTGCTGAGCGTGCTTTTGTTGGAAAAATGTGGCAGAGTATTTTTACTTAACTTATCGTAGTATGCAAAATTTTTCGCAAAAATAACCGCTTGTTAGGCTATAATAAGCCTAATAAGAGGAGAAAGCGTATGGAATATCAATTTACTCATAGTATTCACGGTGTTGTTGCAAAATGTTCAATGGATCACGAAGCTTTTGCTCGTTGGTTAAACAGTGAAATTACTGAAAATCAGAAAGATCTGGAAGCGATTTTTACTGAAATTGAAAAATGCAGAGCGGCTTTTCCCAATCATTATGAATGTGTGTTTGAAGGACGTGAATACAGCATTTACTTTGATTATGACGAAGTGATGGCAAAAGCAAATAATTTAGATGCAGAGTTTGAAGATGAAATGGAAGACGGATTTCAATTCTATAATCAAGAAAGTATTGCATTTTGTGGTTTAGATGATTTTGAAAAATTTCTGAAAGCCTATCAACTATTCTTGAAAACCTATCATTAATTAAAGATTAAGTGAATTTTAAAAGCATAGTTAGTATGCTTTTATTTTTTATAAGCAAAAACTTAGACTATCAACAAAACCCAATTCCTTGTAAAATAATCGTTTATAGGAAATTTAAGAAATATAAATATTATGAGTCGAACTAAAAAAACACGTCGTATTAGCGACATTATGCCGGCAAGAAAAACAGATAAGCCAGCCATACCTGCACCTAAATTAGGTGGAGGGAAAAAACGTAAATTAACTCGTTATGAGCTTGATGCTCAAGCACGTGAAGAAAAGCGTAAACGTAAACATAAAGGTTTGCCGACCGGCTCTCGTAATGCCGATTCTGCAGAGCAGAAAAAAACTGTAGTGAAAGAAGTGAAAGATCCACGCATTGGTAGCCGTAAAAAAGTGCCATTAATGGTGGAATTTGTTAATCAGCCAGAAAAAGGACGTGTAATTAAGCCTGTCCCAGTTGAGCCAACTAAACCAGTACTTTCACCAGAGCAAGAATTAGAACAATTAGAAAATAATGAATGCCTAAATCAATTATTAGATGATTTAGAAGCAGGTAAAACATTATCTGCAGAAGATCAGCAATTTATGAATGAATGCTTAGATCGTATTGATGAACTGATGACTGAACTTGGTATCGAATTTGAAGAGGAAGACGGCGATAATGGTGATGCACTATTACGTCAATTTGAAACAATGGATATCAATAAATTCCGCTAATGGATAATCAATTATGATGTTAAAAATATTTCTGATTGTGCTGGCGGTTTTAATCTTAATTTCACTTGCAGGTTATGCCGTACATTTAATGTTGAAATTAAGAATTCAAAAAAGGCAAGAAAAAACCCTAATTGAAGAAGCTAAGCGAGCACAAAAAGAACGCTATTTACGTATTTTAGACAGTATTGATGTTATCGCAAGAGCTATGGTATCTGAGCAATGCGATTTCTCTGAGGGTGTTTTGCGTTTAAAACCTTTATTGGATGTAATAGGCAGAAAATTAAGCCACCATACAGCGATGTGGGCACTGTATCTGGTGGTTGAAAATATGCCAATTTTAGATGAGCGTAAAAACTTAAAACGCAATCAGAGAATGAAGTTAGATCTCGAGCGAGAAGCCAAAGAGGCGGAGCTAGAGGCAGACATCAAAATTGAGTGTTACCAATTATTAAAAGATATTGAAGAAATTAAAAAGGCAATCTAATGTCAGAAATTATTTGGGATTTAGCCCTAATTCAAAAATATAACCATTCTGGTCCTCGTTATACTTCTTATCCAACTGCGTTGGAATTTAATGAAAATTATACCAATGAGGATTTTATTGCAGCGGCAGCTCGTTATCCAGAGCGTCCGCTTTCGCTTTATGTGCATATTCCGTTTTGCCATAAACTTTGCTATTTCTGTGGCTGTAATAAGGTGATTACCCGTCACCGCCACAAGGTAGAGATTTATTTGGATTACCTTGAGCGTGAAATTAAAACGCGTGCACCATTATTTAAAAACCGCTTAGTTACTCAAATTCACTGGGGCGGCGGTACACCAACCTATTTAGATGAAGACCAATCTGCTCGCTTAATGGCAATGCTACGTAACCATTTTGATGTAAGCGAAGATGCGGAAATTAGTATTGAAATGGATCCTCGTGAAATTGAATTATCAATGTTAGATCACTTGCGTGCTATTGGTTTTAACCGCATTAGTATGGGGATTCAAGACTTTGACAAAGAAGTTCAACGCTTGGTTAATCGTGAGCAAGATGAAGAATTTATTTTTGCATTAATGAAACGAGCGAAAGAGCTAGGCTTTGTTTCGACCAATGTGGACTTAATTTACGGTTTACCAAAACAAAATGTTGAAAGTTTTATGTACACTTTAAAGCGAGTGGTAGAACTAAACCCAGATCGTATGAGTGTATTTAACTATGCCCATTTGCCAAGCCGTTTTGCCGCACAGGTAAAAATTAAAGAAGATATGTTACCTGCACCGGAAACAAAATTAACGATTTTACAAAAATCGATCGAGTTTTTAGGTGAAAACGGCTATAAATTTATTGGAATGGATCACTTTGCAAAACCTGATGATGAATTAGCTATTGCACAGCAAAAAGGCATTTTACACCGTAACTTCCAAGGCTATACTACCCAAGAAGAGTGTGATTTATTAGGAATGGGTGTTTCAGCAATTAGCTTATTGGGCGATACTTACGCTCAAAACCAAAAAGAATTACAACAATATTATGCTGATGTTGAAGAAAAAGGGATTGCTTTACATAAAGGAATTGCATTAAGCCAAGATGACTGTATTCGCCGTGATGTGATTAAAGCCCTAATTTGTAACTTTAAACTAGATTTTGCAACTATTGAAAATAGCTATGGAATTGATTTTAAAGCGTATTTCAATGAAGATTTAGCGTTATTAAACTCATTAGCAGAAGATGGCTTATTAGAAATTACAGAGAATAGCATTGTGGTTTCGCCACGTGGTCGTCTATTAATTCGTAATATTTGTTTATGTTTTGATGTCTATTCAAGACAGCTTGCGAGAAGACAACAATTCTCTCGTATTATTTAACGAACAAGTGGTGATTTTTCGCAAAAATTTTGCAAAATTTTCTTGAAAATTAACCGCTTGCTCTCTCGTTTATAAAGGAAAAACAATGAAACTGCGTTATAACTTACTTTCTCTTGCAGTGATGACAGCTTGTTATAGTAGCTATGCAGTTGCTGATTTACAGCAACAATGCTTACTTGGCGTACCTCAATTCCAAGGCGAAGTGGTTGAAGGTGATCAACTGAGAATGCCTGTTATAATTGAATCTGATAGTGCGGTAATTAATCAGCCTCGTGATGCGACTTATACTGGAGATGTCAGCATAAAACAAGGTAATCGCTCAATTATTGCAGATCAAGTTCGGGTTGAACAAGATGGCGAAAATGCCCGTATGGCATATTTACAAGGCAATTTTGATTACCAAGATGATCTAATTCAAGCAACGGGTTCTGATGCAACCATTAATCTGCTTTCAAAAGATGCAAACCTTGCTAATGCTAACTATCAGCTAGTAGACAGACAAGGGCGAGGTACTGCAGAATCAGGCGAATTTGGCAATACAAAACGTACCTTAAAAAATGCGAGCTTTACCTCTTGTTTACCAAATGATAATGCTTGGTCGATTGAAGCTAACGAGATGATTCAGCACGTAGATGAAGAATATGCAGAAATGTGGCACGCTCGTTTTAAAGTATTAGATGTGCCAATTTTCTACTCGCCTTATTTACAATTTCCTATTGGTGATCGTCGCCGTTCAGGTCTCTTGATTCCAAGTTTTGAGCGTTCAAGCAAAAACGGTTGGACTTATTCTCAGCCATTTTATTGGAATATTGCACCTAATATGGATGCGACTATTACACCAACTTATTATTCTCGTCGTGGCTGGCAAATTAACCCTGAATTTAGATATTTAACTAAAATTGGGCAAGGCTTAGTGGCAACCGAATATATGGCAAAAGATCGTTTAAGTGAATATCAACCAAAAGATGATGATCGTAAACGTTATTTGGTTCACTGGCGACATACAATGAGCTTTTTAACGGATTGGCGTTTTTCTGTTGATTATACCAAAGTAAGTGACAGACGCTATTTCTCTGATTTTGACTCTGATTATGGTAATAGTACAGATGGTTATGCCACGCAAAACTTTAAATTAGGCTACTATCAACCAAATTATAATTTATCGATTTCGGGTAAAAAATTCCAAACATTTGATGGTATGGATATTGGCCCATATCGAGTATTACCACAAATTGATTTTAATTATTATAAAAATGATCTAATTGAAGGTAGTGATTTCAAATTCTTTGCACAAGCCGCTCGTTTTGATAATGATAGTAAATTAATGCCAAAAGCGTGGCGTTTCCACGCTGAGCCAACACTTAATTTCCCTTTAGCAAATCGCTATGGTAGTTTAAATATAGAAACGAAGCTTTATGCAACCCATTATTTGCAAAGCAAAGGAAGTGAAAGCACAGAAGAGATTAAAAAGAGCGTAAGCCGTGTTATTCCACAGATTAAACTAGATTTAAAAACAGTTTTAGAATCAGATAAGCAATTATTTGCAGGCTTTAATCAAACCATTGAGCCACGATTACAATATATCTATCGCCCTTATAAAAACCAGAGTGATATAGGTACAAAAACACATCAAAGTGTCAGTTTAGGCTATGATTCTGCGTTGCTACAAAATGATTATTTCTCATTATTTAATGATCGTCGCTACAGTGGTTTAGATAGAATTTCTTCGGCAAATTTAGTTACCGCTGGTGGAACAACACGTTTCTTTAGTGATAAAACAGGCGAAGAAGTCTTTAATTTTAGCCTTGGTCAAACCTATTATTTAAGACCATCAAAAATTGATGATACTTCAGATAATAGCACGGCTAAACGTTCATCATCTTGGGCTGCAGAGACTAACTGGAAATTCCATAAAAATTGGAATTGGCACGGTAGTTATCAATATGACACACGCTTAAATCAAACATCTTTAGCGAATATGTCATTACAATATAAACCTCAGTCAGATAAGTTGGTTCAACTGAATTATCGTTATGCAAGTAAAGATTATATTAATCAAAACTTAAGTGCGAGAGCAGATAAATATAGTCAATCAATTAAACAAGTTGGTGCGGTCTTAGGTTGGGAATTAACCGATAATATTTCTGTAATGACAAGCTATTACCAAGATATTGCTTTGAATAAGCCAGTTGAAGGGCAGTTCTCTGTAAACTATAATACTTGTTGTTGGGCGGCTAATCTGTATGTTGCACGTAAACTAGTTTCAACATCTGTTGGCTCACCAGATACAATTAATGGTTTTTACTATGACAATAAATTTGGGATTAACTTTGAATTACGCTTTGGTACAAGTTATAGCAACGGTGTATCAAGAATGTTAAGACGAGGAATTATTCCTTATACTGAGCCTTACGGCATAAACTAAATCGGAATATTTAAACATAATGAGCAGCCTAGGCTGCTCATTATTTGTTTTATTAACTAGAACGTAACGCTTTCTTTTAAGCTTACCGTCAGGTTAAAGACAAGATTGTTTTCTGAACCGTCTTTACTATCTAAGCAGTAGTATCCTTCACGCTCAAATTGATAACCTTGTTCTGCTTTGGCATTTGCTAAGCTTTCTTCAACAAAACCTTGTTTAACGACTAAAGACTCAGGGTTCAAAATAGCATTAATATCTTCTTCTGCTCCCGGGTTTGGTACGGTAAACAGGCGATTATAAATGCGGAATTCAGCCGCTTTATTGTCTTCTGCAGAAACCCAATGAATAACCCCTTTTACTTTACGACCATCGGCAGGGTTTTTGCCTAATGTTTCCGGATCGTAACTGCAAAAAATTGTCTTAATTTGACCGCTTGCATCTTTTTCTACACGTTCTGCTTTAATCACATAAGCATTACGCAAACGTACTTCTTTGCCTAAAACTAAGCGTTTATATTGTTTGTTTGCTTCTTCACGGAAGTCCGCTTCATCAATATAAAGTTCACGAGTGAATGGTAAATCACGTTCGCCTAATTCTGGGCGATTTGGGTGATTTGGTGCTTTTAGTATCTCTTTTTCGCCAAAGTTTTCAATCACCACTTTAATTGGATTGATAACAGCCATTGCTCGAGGGGCATTTTCGTTTAAATCTTCACGAATACAAGCTTCAAGGGCAGAGTATTCCACCACGTTATCCTGTTTTGTTACCCCAATACGACGGCAGAATTCACGTAATGCTGCAGGCGTATAACCACGGCGACGTAAGCCTGAAATGGTCGGCATACGAGGGTCGCTCCAGCCATCAACAATACCGTCAGTGACTAATTTTAATAATTTGCGCTTAGAGGTTAATGTGCCTTCTAAATTTAAACGAGAGAATTCATACTGATGCGGTAATGGGCGCTCAATAGAAATATTTTCTAATACCCAATCATATAAACGGCGGTTGTCTTGGAATTCTAGTGTGCAAAGAGAGTGAGTGATTCGCTCAATTGCATCGGAAATACAGTGAGTAAAATCGTACATCGGATAAATGCACCATTTATCACCGGTTTGGTGGTGTGATGCAAATTTGACACGGTAAATAACAGGATCACGCATTACCATAAATGGCGAAGCCATATCGATTTTGGCACGTAAACTTGCTTTACCTTCAGCAAATTCACCGTTTTTCATTTTCTCAAATAAGGCTAAGTTTTCTTCAACTGAGCGATCACGATAAGGACTGTTTTTCCCCGGCTCTGTTAAAGTACCACGATATTCACGCATTTCCTCAGGCGATAATTCGCATACATAGGCTAAACCTTTATTGATTAGCTCAATCGCATAGCCGTAAAGTTGGTCAAAATAATCAGAAGCGTAACGAGGCTCTCCTTCCCATTTAAATCCTAACCATTCAACGTCTTGTTTGATTGAATCTACATATTCCACATCTTCTTTTACAGGGTTTGTGTCATCAAAACGAAGGTTACATTTGCCTTTATACTCTTGAGCGATACCAAAGTTTAAGCAAATAGATTTGGCGTGACCGATGTGCAAATAGCCGTTTGGCTCAGGTGGGAAACGGGTGTAAACATTATTATGTTTACCACTTGCTAAATCTTCATCAATAATATGGGTAATAAAATTAGCACGAGTTTCTGTCTCGGCTGTTAAAATTTCTTCGCTCATAATTCTCTCTAATTTTCTAATCAAAATAACAAACTATTCTACACGTTATTACCATAATCTTAAAGCCCTTGAGAAAGCCTAATTAAAATAAATAAATGCTTAAAAATTCACTTGAATTTAGTCTGAAATATTACTAATATAAGAAAATTAATAACAAATCAGACTAAATATGAATAAATTTGATGAAATCAGTCGGTTGATGTCAGCAAGCCATCAACTTTATGATAAATGGGCGAGAAAGAAGGGTATTAACTATAATATTTTAGCGGTGTTTTATAGCATTATTCATTACCCAAATTGCACGCAAAAAGATATTTCTGAACATTGGGGATTGGCTAAACAAACAGTTTTTTCTGTATGCCAACAACTTGCAAAACAAGAGCTTCTTGCTTTTTTTACGGATGATGAAGATAAACGCAGTAAGGTTTTATATTTAACGGACAAGGGAAAAGCTATTGCTCAGCCTATTATTGATGAAATTTATACTATTGAAATGTCGGTTATTAAGCAATTTGGCGAACAGGAAATGGCAGAGCTTGTACTTAATTTACAAAAATTAAGTGGCATTATTGAACAACAAATAGAGGTGTAAAATGGCTTGGGTTTATTTAATTTGTGCTGGGTTGATGGAAATTGGTTGGCCACTTGGCTTGAAGTTAGCCCAAAGAGATGGTTGGGTATGGCAGGGTATTTTAATAGCTATTACCTTTATGGGGATAAGTGGCTTTTTACTTTTTCTTGCTCAAAAAACTATTCCTATGGGAACAGCTTATGCTGTTTGGACTGGAATCGGAGCAATAGGTGCCTTTGTAGTCGGCATACTATTTTTAGGTGATCTTTCATCCTTTGGTCGTTGGGCTGGAGCCTTATTGATTGTATCAGGTGTGATTGTGATGAAGCTTAGCAGCTAGACTATTGATGATAAAAACAAGCGGTCAAATGTATTGCAAATTTTGCAACGAATTTGACCGCTTGTTTATATGAAATTGATTATTTCACTCGTGAAACATATTCGCCAGAACGAGTATCTACACGGATTACTTCGCCGATTTGTACGAATAATGGTACGTTTACTACCGCACCTGTGCTTAATGTTGCTGGTTTACCGCCGGTACCTGCCGTATCGCCTTTTAAGCCTGGGTCAGTTTCGACAATTTCTAACTCAACAAAGTTTGGTGGAGTAACTGCAATTGCTGCACCGTTCCATAATGTTACGATACATTCTGCGTTATCAACTAACCATTTTACGTTGTCGCCTAATGCTTTTTCATCAACAGAAATTTGTTCGAATGTTTCTGGGTGCATAAAATACCAGAAATCGCCATCGCTGTAAGAGTAGTTATAGTTAGAATCTACAACGTCAGCAGCTTCAACAGAAGTACCTGATTTGAAGTTGATTTCTAATACTTTACCAGAGATCAGTTTACGGATTTTAGTACGAGTAAATGCTTGACCTTTACCCGGTTTTACGAATTCGTTTTCAACGATTACACAAGGTTCGCCATCTTGAATGAATTTTAAACCTTTTTTAAAGTCGTTAGTGCTGTAACTAGCCATTGTTTCCTCAATTATTTAAATAAATAACAATAAATTAACAAATTTTGAACTTCACCCTATTGGGTTTGCCAAAAAGAATCATATAATACCCTAAATTCACGAAATTAGCGAAAAATCCTTCAGATTTTTGCTATAATTTTTTTCAATTTCACACTATAAGGAATGTAAATGAAAAAATTGATTACTCTCTCTGCTGTATTAGCGTTATCTGTTGCAACTGTGGTTGAAGCAAAAAGTCGTGGTGGTTTCCGTTCAGCTGCTAAACCGGTGGCAACAAAACCAGCTGCGACACAACCAAGAACAGCGGCAAATCAACAATCAGATGCTACTTTTGCGAATACACCAAATAATATGGCTGCTCAGCAACCAGCACGTAGTGGTAGCCCAATGGCTGGGGCAGCAATGGGAGCGGTAGCAGGCTATATGTTAGGAGATATGATGGCTTCTAATGCTCACGCTAATCAAGCTGTAGACGGTAATGCTCAGCAAGCGGTAAATTCTGGGCAAAATATTGCAAATGCAATGCCAGCTATTGCAGAGTTTAGAAGTATCGGTGGACAAATCGACCCATTCCTAGTTGAGAAAACGGATGGCTACCGTCGTTACTGTATTGCAGGTGTGCAATATTTAGCAGCCTCTCATAATGGGCAAACCGCACCTACCGTGATGGTAAATCCAAATGGCTCACCTTTACAATGTAACTTAATTCCTTAATTTTCAATCTTATCCTCTTCATTAATGGAGAGGATTTTACCTATATGCAATCAATTCAAATCAAACCGCTTTGGCTAGCGGAGCTAGCGCAAGCTTTTAATGATCCTACCGATTTACTTCAATTCCTTGAACTTAATCCACAAGATTTTGAGCAAGACATTGCTGCCCGTAAGTTATTTGCAATGCGAGTGCCAAGAGCTTTTGCAGAAAAAATGGAAAAGGGAAACAAAAACGACCCACTGTTTTTACAAGCAATGGCTTCACAAGCTGAATTTATTGAAGCAGAAGGGTTTGTCGCCGATCCGCTTGAGGAACAACAGAGCCCAGCACCGAATATTTTGCATAAATATCATAACCGCTTGTTATTTATGATAAAAAATAGCTGTGCGATTAACTGTCGTTACTGTTTCCGTCGTCATTTTCCTTATGACGAAGTAAAAAGTGGGAAATCAGTTTGGCAACACAGCCTTACCTATATTGCGGAGCATACCGAACTAGAAGAAGTGATATTTTCAGGTGGTGATCCGCTAATGGCGAAAGATTCCGAATTAGATTGGTTACTTACCCAATTAGAACAAATTTCACATATTAAAACTTTACGCATACACACTCGTTTGCCAGTGGTTATTTCAAGTCGGATTACAATGGAATTGTGTGATCGGTTATCACAATCTCGATTAAATATAGTGTTGGTTACCCATATTAACCACGCTAATGAAATTGATGTTATTTTTGCTGAAAAAATGGCATTACTTAAAAAAGCAGGCGTAGTATTGCTCAATCAATCAGTAATGCTAAAAGGTGTGAATGATAATGCTCAAACACTAAAAGCGTTGAGCGATAAATTATTTGAAGTGGGAATTTTACCTTACTATATCCATTTGTTTGATAAGGTAGCAGGGGCAAGCCATTTTTATATTGAAGATGAGAAAGCTATTGAAATTTATCGGGAATTGCAACGCATTACTTCAGGCTATCTTGTGCCCAAATTGGCAAGAGAAATTGCGAAAGAGCCCAATAAGATATTAAAAGGGTAGTTAAGAAAACAAAAGACGAAAAGTAAAATTTTCGCCTTTTTTGACCGCTTGTTGCGGAGATAACCTTGAGACAATAAGCCTTAGTACAAATTATCCTGTATTACGCATACCTGCTGCAATCCCTGTGATCGTAATCATTAACGCTTGCTCTAATTCAGGATCTGCATTTTCGCCTTGTTTACGAATACGATCTAGTAATTCAACCTGTAATAAGTTAAGAGGATCGGTATAGATATTACGTAATGCTATTGATTCAGCAATCCAAGGTAAATCTGCCATTAATTGCCCATCGTGAGCAAGAGCTAATACAGTCTGAATATCGGTTTGCAGTTGACTACGTAGTGTTTTTCCTAAACGATGTAATGCAGGATCAACAAGACGTTGATCATAATACTCAGCCAACCAACCATCTGTTTTGCTAAATACCATCTCTAGCATACCAATACGAGTTGAGAAGAATGGCCATTCATTACACATATCTTTAAGTAGATTCTCGCTACCTTCATCAACTAATTGTTGTAATGCTTGTCCTGCACCTAACCAAGCTGGCAACATTAAGCGGTTTTGCATCCAAGCAAAAATCCACGGGATAGCACGTAAACTTTCAACGCCACCTTTTGGTTTACGTTTTGCAGGGCGAGAGCCTAGTGGTAAACGAGAAAGCTCTTGCTCTGGTGTTGCACTACGGAAATAAGGAACAAAATCAGCTTCACCACGAACCATATTACGATAAATCTGGCAGGAAATATTCGCACCTTTTTCTAAAATATCTCGCCATTCTTGTTTCGGTTCTGGCGGTGGGAAAATATTAGCTTCTAAAATTGCACTAGCGTAAAGCTCTAAGCTTTCTACCGCAACTGCAGGTAAGCCAAGCTTAAAGCGGATCATTTCCCCTTGTTCAGTTACACGTAACCCATTTTTTAATGAACGAGGCGGTTGAGAGAGTAGAGCAGCGTGAGCAGGAGCACCACCACGTCCGATTGTACCGCCTCGACCGTGGAAAAGAGTGAGTTCGATATTGTATTTTTCACACAAATTAACCAAAGCTTCTTGAGCTCGATACTGAGCCCAGCTAGCAGCAAGCATTCCCGCATCTTTGGCTGAATCAGAATAACCAATCATAATCATTTGGTAGTTATTAATGACGCCACGGTACCACCCAATATTAAATAAGTCAGTCATTACTTTTTCGCTACGATCTAAGTCATCTAAGGTTTCAAATAGCGGAGCAACAGGAATTGTGAATTTACAACCTGCTTCTTTAAGTAAGAGGTGAACAGCAAGTACATCGGATGCTTCACGAGCCATTGAAATAACATAAGCGGAGATCACATCTTTAGGTTGTTCTGCAACCACTTTACAGGTGTCTAAAATCTCTTGAGTTTCTGGGCTTGGTGTCCAATTTGTAGGAATTAATGGGCGGCGAGAACTTAATTCACGCACTAAGAAAGCTTGTTTATCATCTTCTGTCCAATGGGAATAATCCCCTAAGCCGATATAGCGAGTAATTTCTGCGATTGCCATTTCGTGGCGAGTACTTTCTTGGCGAATATCTAAACGAGATAACCCTAAACCAAAGCAACTAATACGACGTAAGCAATCTAATAATGCCCCATTTGCAATAATTCGCATTCCACAAGCTTGTAATGACTCATAGCAGTCGAATAACGGTTCCCATAATTGCTTATCAGAAGTCAGAATTTCATTTTCATCAATAGTTGAAATTTTATCTTCGAGTAATTCAGCGTAATAAGTTTCTGTATTAATGAGTTTTTGACGTAACTGTTTTAGTAATACACGATAAGGTTCTAAATGCTCACCATATTTTGCTCGAAATGCTGGTGTACATTGTGTAATAGAGAGTTCTTCTGCTAAGTTTTTAATATCTTGCAAAAATAGTTCTGCTGCTTTCCAGCGATTCATTCTTAATACTCGGCGAGTCGTTTGGGCGGTAACAAATGGATTGCCATCACGGTCTCCACCCATCCAAGATGAAAATCTAACAGGAGCTAAACTGATAGGATATTGCACACCAAAATGTTTCTCTAAATAGAAATTTAATTGACGACAAAATTCAGGCACGGCTTTCCATAAACTGTTTTCAATAACAGCTATACCACCTTTTGCTTCATCAACTGGTGTCGGGCGTTGAGTTCTAATTTCATTCGTATGCCAAGCTAAAGCAATTAATTGCATTAAGCGACGTTTAATTTTATAACGCTCTGCTTCTGTTAAATCATCGTGTTCTAATAAATTTAAACATTTATTAATTTCAACGTGCTTATGCCCGAGTGAACGACGTGTAACTTCAGTTGGGTGTGCTGTTAGCACCAAATCAATCATCAGACCTTCGATAGTTTTGATAACTTTTTCGACAGAAATATTCTGTGCTTTAAGACGTACAAATAATGAATCTAACGAACGACTACCTAATGATTCATCAATATGATGACGGGAAATAGTCTGATACTGTTCAGCAATGTTGGTTAAATTTAAGAAATGGCTAAATGCTCGGGCAACAGGCAAGACATCATCGTTAGAAATATTGGCCAACTTGTCTAATAGTTGCTCTCTGGCATTTTCATCGCCTGCTCGAGAATTTTTAGAAAGGACTCGAATACTTTCAATTAGCTCAAGAATATAATCTCCTTGTGCATCACGAATAGTTTCCCCTAAAAATTCCCCTAACATATGAATGTTGTGTTGAATAGTTGAATATTGATGATTCATAAATAAATCCTATAGAAAGCATAAAATAAACTAAGGGTAAATATGCCGAAAATTGCTAAAAATAGCAAATAGATTTAATTAAATTTCTGAATTAAATGACATAAAACAAAGATATGATTTGTTTTTGCAAAAAAGCGACAGGTATTTATGTAAAGCAGGTTTAATTTTAGCTACAAGCGGTGAATTTTGTGTAAAAATTTGCAAATTTGTTAGCTTTATCTACTAAATTTTAGGGAAAGCAGATAGATTAATCTTGTATTTAGAGATGCATTTGCACTAAAAAGAACTCATAAAATAAGGAGTTTTCCAATAAAAATTCTTAAAATGTGACATAGATCACAAAATAATTGAACTTTTCGAAAAAGTTGAACTTGATCAAATAGAAATAAAAAAATCCTTATTTTTCAAATAGTTAAAAATTTAAATAAAATGCTAAAAATTGGCTAAAAACCCTCCAAATGAAATAACGGTAATGTAAGTTATTGATTTTTAACAGAATATTGTACATTGCTCTTTACTATTGAAACTATTGACATTAACTTTTCTTTTTGCGATTATGCCTGCGACGGCAATGTTAGGTCTTTGGCTGAAACATTGTGATTTGGATAATTGTTCTTACACCTTAATGAGAGCAATTTCTGATTTTATAACATAAAAAATCTAAGGTGAAAATTATGAAAAAAACATTAGTTGCATTAGCAGTAACTGCATTCGCTGCATCAGCATCAGCAACAACAGTGTATGAAGCTGAAGGTACAAAAGTAGATCTAGATGGTTCTTTACGTTTAGTTCTTGAAAGAGCTGAAAAAAAGGTAGCTAAGCAGGATGGATCTGTTAAGAAAACAAATGCTCATACTCGTCTTCGTAATGCTGGCTCACGTTTTGGTATTACAGCAAAACATCAATTAGCTGATGATTTCTATGCATTAGGTCGTTTAGAATTCCGTTTTGATAAAGGCGAGAATGACAATGATGGTTTTGGTGATGTATATACAAAACGTGCTTATGCAGGGTTTGGTAGCCAAAAATTAGGTCAATTAACATTTGGTCGCCAACTAACAATTGCTGATGATTTAAGCCAATCAAAAGATTATGAGTATGGAATCAATCCAAAAGGTGATTACATTCCAACTAGTGGTAACCAAGTAGTTCGTTATGACTACAATGGTGTTGAAAACCTACAATTAAGTGCTAACTATAATTTTGCTCAAGAGCGTGATGCAACTGGTGAAGTTTTACCAGAAGCAGTACAAAATGCTTATGGTGTAGGTGCATTATATAATGTAGATAACTGGGATTTACGTGCAGCATACGGCCATACAAATTATAAAACTGCAGCTGGTAGTGAAAAACACCGTAAAGACGCAGTATTAGGTTCATTAGGTTATACTGTAGATGCATTAAAATTAAGCTTTGATGCAGGTTATGCTCACGAAAATAATGAAGGAGCTAAAACAAATAAATTCTATGTATCTCCTAACTTTGCATATCAAGTAACACCTGCATCTAGTGTTTATGGTAACTACTTATATGAGCGTGCGAAAACTAAAGATGTTGGCAAAGAAAAAACCCACGGTTTCTTACTTGGTGTAGATTACAAATTCCACAAACAAGTTGTAGCATTTGTTGAAGGTAAATATGCTCGTACTAAAGAATTTAATAAAACTGCAACAGGTTATGCATATTCAGAAAAAACAACTGATAAAGCTATCGGTGTAGGTATGCGTGTATATTGGTAATCTCTTGATACCTTTCTACTAATAATAAACCCCTAACAATTTATTGTTGGGGGTTTTTACTATTAATAACTGTTACTCTTTTGAATTCAAAAATAATAGATAAATATCTTCTTTAGAGCAAACTCGATGGTGTGAGTGTCCTCACTCGTGCCAAAAACAAGCGGTTAATTTACTTCCGATAACTGCCTATCCATAAAATATCTTCGATTTACTCTTATCCTGCTTTATCCATTACAATCCAAAATCAGATATTAAATTAGAGTTAAAATCAAACTTTCCTGTTTTAAATATGTAAATTAAATTTGGCAGATTGTAGTTTCCAAGTATTAACAAATCACTATCAGACATCGAAACCATATATAAATAAAACCTAAAGAATCATCAACATCAAATAAAAATTCATTCATTTCTTTTGTTTTAGAGACTTTTAATTTAAAACAACAATTAAGATCTTGATAAGCTCAGTTCCATTATATTTAAAATAATATCTGCTCTTTGTTTAAGTTGGATATGATATATCTCTTCTTTAGCTTTGCTAACATACATAAAAAAACGGTTTAATTTGCAAACTTTTTTACAAATTAAACCGCTTGTTTTAATTATTATTCTTTTGATTTCCAAACTAATGGATCGACACCTTTATGGATAAGATGTTCGTGTTCTTCAATTTTAAACACAGGCTCTTGACCATTTTTTACTTGGCGGATGTAGTCTTTTAAAATAATCCACACTAACGGAGCTAAAATTAGAATGGCAATTAGGTTAATTACCGCCATTGATGCCATTACAGTATCCGCAAATGCCCAAACAATACCACCGTCTCTTACTGCACCAAAATAGACGAAGAAGAGAACAATCGCTCTGAATCCCCAAACAAACCACGCTTTATTTTTGATATAGCGAATGTTTGTTTCTGCATAAGCATAGTTACCGATAATAGAGGTAAAGCTAAAGAGTAAAATAATAAATGCTAAGAAATGTAAGCCAAACTCACCTAAGTGGAATTGTAAGGCAGTTTGAGTAAGAGAGATACCTCTTAAGCTTTCACCACCGTAGTTATCAGACATTAAAATAATTGCGGCGGTACAAGTACAAACAACCAGAGTATCAACAAATACGCCTAGCATTTGAATTAAACCTTGGCTTGCTGGGTGTTTTGCATCTGAGGTTGCTGCCGAGTTTGGTGCCGAACCCATACCTGCTTCGTTTGAGAATAAACCACGTTTTATCCCCATTAGCATTGTTTTTGACACTAAAGTACCGAACATTCCACCTGCAGCAGCTGAAAAATCAAAAGCACTATCAATAATTAAAGCCAGTACACCAGGTACTCGTTCAATGTTCATACCTAAAATAATCACGGCAATGATCAAGTAGAAAAGAGCCATTGTTGGCACAATTTTAGCTGAAACCTGCCCAATACGTTTAACACCGCCTGCAATAATAATGCCAGTAATAACAACAAGGGTAGTACCAACATAAACGGGGTTCCAGTTCCAAGCATTACGTGTTGCTTCAACAATAGAATTTGATTGAACTGCGTTAAAAGCAAAACCAAATGTAAATATTAGTGTGACGGCAAAGGCAATAGCTAGAGAAGGAATTTTTAATCCTCGGGTGATGTAATAAGCTGGGCCTCCACGGAACATTCCATTCGGATCTCTGGTTTTATATAATTGTGCAAGAGAAGATTCAGCAAATGCAGAACTCATTCCCATTAATGCAGTTACCCACATCCAAAAAACAGCACCAGGCCCACCTAATGCAATCGCAGTAGCAACACCACCAATATTCCCTACACCTACACGGCTAGCAAGACCGGTTGTAAATGCTTGGAAGGGGGTTAGTGATGAGCCAGTAGTAGAGCGACCTCCCCACATTTCTCTTAAACTTTGTGGCAGAAGGCGTAACTGAACAAAACCAGTGGTAATAGTGAAAAATAAACCAACGCCTAAAAGCAACAGAATGGTAATATCCCAAAGAGGGCCGTCAATCGTATTAACAACCCACGTTAGCATATCTTCAAAGAGAGAAATAATTGAATCCATAAAGACCTCTTAATTAGTAAAAATAAATGCCAGTAGTTTATCTTTTTTGCAAAGTTTTTTTAATGATTTTTATCAAAATTTGTTATGTTAATTTAACGTTTAAACAATATGCTTGAACTCGTATCAATAAAACTACTGTGGAATAATGTAATCCCAAGTAAAATTAAGGCGATACCAACAACAAATTTAACAAACCATATAAACTTTTGATTAGTTTGGGCAGAAAAATACCAATGGCTAACCTTGATTGCTCGATTTCTTGCAACAATAACTAAATAAGCAAATAAACTGAGTGTGAATCCGGTACCTATTGCCATTACGAATGCAGAAATTACGCCCCAAACATAGAGATCAAGGGTATAAGAGAGGAATAAAACTAAAATAGCACCAGAGCAAGGTCTTGCACCAATGCTTAGAATAATCATTAATTGTGCTTTCCAATCTTTCGCTTTTTTCATTTCTTCGGAAGTTGGCAAATGTTTATGCCCGCAACCGCAATTTTCATCGTGAACGTGTGGAATATTCTGGCGGACAAGCGGTATTTTTTGCGTGGAATTTTGCGAAAAACGAATAGATTTAATGGTAGGCTTATGTGTTTTTCGCATTGATTTTAATACTTGGTAGCACCAATAGAGCCCAAATAAAATCATAATAGAAAAACTACCACGCTCGACCCATTTTAATGTGAGATTAAAATATTGACGAGAAAGTGTAAAAATAACCACAATAATAGTAACTAATGAAACTGCAACTAAACCTTGAACTAAGGCAGAGGCAAATGTCATTTTCATTGCTTGAGGTAACTTGGTTTTTTCTAAAGAGAGATAGCTAGTTAGAATAAATTTACCGTGTCCTGGCCCTACTGCGTGGAAAACTCCGTATAAAAAACTGATGAAAACAAGCGTTACTCCCGCTTTACTTTGGTTTTCACCTAATTCATTTAATGACCCTGAAAGATGTGTATTAAAGACTTTTTGCCATTCCATTACCTTAAATAAAATAATAGGGTAGCATTGGTATATTGCAAAAATAGCCAGAAAAATAACCGCTATTCCGCCCATTAATTTAGTATTTACTCGCATATAATCTCCACTTTTTGTGCAAATTGGGCACCTAAAGAGAAATCTTCATTTCCTTCCATTTCAGGAGATTGGTTTTTATCTAAACTTGATGCATATAAACGCAGTTTAGTATCTACTTTAGGTTGCACTAATGTTGCCCGACATTGATTATTGTTAATTCTGACATCGGATTGGCGATTATATTCCATTGAAATGTAATAGCTTGGTTCATAAGTGTAGAATCGAGCTTTATTTTGTTTTAATTCATAAGGGCGACTAATATGAAAAGTAATATAGAATATTACTCTATTCTTTTGAATTTCAAAGCGAGTTTCTGTTGGTTTTGTCGTGAATTTTATTGGTTGATTTTCTCTGTCGTAAAGGGTACTAAAATAGTGGTTCTGAATTGCAGTTTGCACCATTTCGTCAGTAATATCTTTTTGCGTTTTCGCTTTATTTTTACTAGTTTGCATTTCATAAATTAGTTCAGAAGAGCTAATTTCATCAAGCATCCATTCCATTTGAAATGATTTTAATATTGTACCTTCTAAAATAATGTTGCTTTTTAAATCTATAAAAGAATGTGGATGAGAGAAAGCCTGCATCGACCATAAAATAGAAAAAGCGGTAATAAATATCTTAAGTTGTTTCATTTTTTCATACACATAAAAATAAAAAGCGAACAAGTTACCCTGTTCGCCATTTCAAAATTAGATGAGTCGGTCGATAAGCCGAGTTCTGTCTTGGACAATCATTCCTCTAGGCGTATATTCACACATACGCTCAAGCAACCTACCCGAACTCTCGGCGGGCCACCGATTGAGTTCCTATTTGGTCTTGCTACGAGTGGAGTTTACCGTGCCGTGGAATGTTACCACCCACGCGGTGTGCTCTTACCACACCCTTTCACCCTTACCTGCACTTACGTACATCGGCGGTCTGCTCTCTGTTGCACTGGTCGTAGGCTCACGCCCCCCAGACGTTATCTGGCACTCTGCCCTATGTAGCTCGGACTTTCCTCTCGTTTACTTGTCCCACTTATCACCTATTTCAGGCTTTGCCTTGCGACACTAAGGGCTTCAATAAACCAGCGATTGTCTAACCAACTCAAAGGGGAGTATAGCGAATTTGCAAAATTTTGCAAGAAAATAACCGCTTATCGCTTTTTTAGGCGATAAAAAAACGGAGCTATTATATAGGCTCCGTTTAATAATCATAATGAGAATATATTATTCTGCTTTTTGTTTAATTGTCGCATACACGACACCCGTTACGACTGAACCGATTGCAATAGCCGCTAAATAAACTAACGGTTGTGAAACAAATGGAATAACGAATAAACCACCGTGTGGTGCTTGTAAGCCAATACCAAATGACATTGAAATAGCCCCTGCAGTGGCACCACCTAAGATAGAACTTACAATGACACGAATAGGATCTGCTGCCACAAAAGGTAATGCACCTTCTGAAATAAAGCATAAACCTAATACGAATGAAGCTTTACCAGCATCACGTTGATTTGTGTTAAATTTGCTACGAGCAATCCAAGTTGCAATCGCCATACCGATAGGTGGTACCATACCCGCAGCCATTACTGTTGCCATCGGTAAATATTGTTGAGATGCAATTAAGCCAACGCCGAACGTATAAGCAGCTTTATTAATTGGGCCACCCATATCAGTACACATCATTGCACCTAGAATAATACCAAGGAAAATTGCATTGGTTTGCCCCATTGTATTTAACCATTCCACTAAAGCGTCCATAATTGCTTTAACTGGTGGGTTGATAACATAAACCATCAATAAACCAACGATTGCAGAACCTAATAACGGTAAAATTAAGATTGGTTTGAGAGAGGCAAAACTTGCTGATAATTTAATATTATCGTTTAAGAATTTTACTGTGTAACCCGCAAGGAAACCAGCAACAATACCACCTAAGATACCAGCTCCCGCATTACTTGCTAACATACCGCCAATTAAACCGACTGCTAAACCCGGACGGTCTGCGATTGAGAATGCCACATAACCGGCAAATACAGCAATCATTAAGGCAAAGGCCGCACCGCCACCAATATCCATTAATGCTTTTGGTAAGCCACCAGCGATCGTTTCATCTTTAAATGCTTCAATACCAAACATAAAAGAGATAGCAATTAATAAACCACCAGCAACAACGAGAGGTAACATATGTGAAACACCAGTCATTAAGTGCTTATATACACCTTTTTTCTCGCCAGTTGCAGATTCTGCATTTGCAGCAGTTGTAGTGCCGCCTTGGTAAACCGTTGCTTGAGTAAATGCTTTTTCAAATTCTTGAGCGGTTTTCTTCAATGCTAAACCAGTTGATGTACGATACATCGGTTTGCCTTTGAATTTATCTAAATCCACATCAATATCGGCTGCAACGAATACTAAATCTGCAGCTGCAATTTCTTCAGCAGAAATTGGGTTACCTGCGCCTACTTGACCACGAGTTTCAACTTTTACATTCCAACCCTGTGCTTTAGCATAATTTTCAATCGCTTCAGCAGACATAAAGGTATGAGCTACCCCTGTTGGGCAAGCGGTTACCGCAACAATATTTTTTACACCAGAACTTGAAACAGATGAAGTAGTTGCATTTGCAAAAATTTGTGCATTTTCAACCGCTTGTTGAAGGCTCGCTTCAGGTTGTGCAAAGGCTTGTTCTAAATCTAAAACAGCTCCTTTCTTGCTAGCAGCTTCAGCTGGAATTTCGTTATCGAATAACACTACAAATTCGGCTTGACTTGCATCAACAACTTGGTGCCCTTGTTGTTTTGCTGCAGCAGAAAGAACTTCATTCACTAAGAAACGACGAGCGTTACCCAATGATTGCGGAAATACAAAAGAAATATTCATATTTTTTCCTTTTATTATTAATGTTTAAAAAACGAGATTCTTAGTTATTTTCTGAAATAACGGTAATTTGGGTTTGCTCGAAAATAGCATCAAGTGCTGCACGGTCAGAAATACCAACATTGCTTTGTGATACAGCGAGAGCCGAAGTTGCAGAAGCAAAACGCAAGGTTTTTTCTTTATTCCATCCTTGTGAGAAACCATAAATTAAGCCTGCTACCATTGAATCGCCCGCACCTACAGTGCTGACAACATTTTCACAACGTGGTGGCTGAGCTTGTACAACCCCTTCATTGTTTAGCCAAAGTGAGCCTTTTTCGCCCATAGAGATGATTACATTCTCAATACCCTGATTACGTAATGCTTGAGCAGCTTCAATGATTTCATCAAGCGTATTTAGCGGGCGACCAGCCCAAACTTCTAATTCACGGCGATTCGGTTTAACTAACCAGGGGTGAGCTTTTAAGCCTTCGGTAAGTGCCGCATTTGAGCTATCTAACACCACTTTTAAACCTTGTTGATGTAAAGATTCTAACCACAGTGCAAATTGCTCAGCCGTGACACCTCGAGGGAGTGAACCACAAACTGCAACTAGGTCAAATTGGCTTTCCCACTTTTGTGAAAGAGTAGTGAATTTTTCCCAGTCGTTTTCTGAGATCTCAAAACCTAAAAAGTTAAGATCCGTTACATCAGCTTCGGTTTCAGTAATTTTTACATTGATGCGGGTTTTGCCTTGAATGCGATAAAATTCATCTTTTAGCTTATTTTGCTCAAAAGCGTTGACAAAATCGCCTTGATTTTCTGAACCTAAAAAGCCGGTAACAGAAAGCTTAGTGTCTAAATCAGCTAAAACTTTGGCTACGTTAATGCCTTTACCTGCAGGGTATAAACCTAAGGTTTCAACGGTATTCACCTCACCGATTTCAATTCGTTTTAAACGCCCGACTAAGTCAAATGCAGGATTAAGTGTTACTGTTGCAATACGCATAATGATTCCTCGTTATTCGCCTAAACCAGCTTCAATTGCTTTACCGATAGCGTTTAATGCGGCTTCTGCATCATCGCCTGTTGCCACAAAACGTAAGGTTGTGCCTTTGGTTACGCCTAAAGCCACAATTTTCATTAAGCTTTTTGCACTCACAAGCGGTGAGTTTTTATCTACATTTTGCACTTCAATTTTTGAACTGAATTTTTTCACTTCATTGACTAATACGGCACTTGGGCGAGCGTGTAAACCGTGCTCATTTTTAATTACAAAGCTAGCTTCTGCTTGTCCTGCAACAGGTGCTTCAGCCTTTGTTTCAGCTTGGGCTGCAGGTGTAGCTGTTGCAACAGTACTTTCAATGCTATCTTCAACTTCTGGTACAAATGAAACACTTTCGCCTAAGCCTTCAATAATCGCTTTTTGTAATGCTTCGATAGCTTGTTGTGCATCTTCACCTTCTGCCACAAAACGTAAACGATGAGCTTGGCTTGCACCAAGAGCAACAACTTTCATCGCACTTTTCGCACTAGCAGGAGGAGTGTTACGATCTAAGTTTTCAACGGTGATTTTTGACTCAAAGGCTTTAGCTGTTTGTACTAACATTGCTGCAGGGCGAGCGTGTAAACCGTTGTCGTTACGTATTGTAAAGGTGCCGATTACTTGGTTACTTGCCGTTGATGTTGTCGCTGCCACTGTCGCTGAAGACTCAACAGTTTCGCCTTTTAATAATGCAACTAATTGTGTAGCTGATGCTGTTGCAAATTGGCTAGTTACATCGGCTTTTAATAATTGAGCTAGAGTCACTTGTAAGCTGTTATCTGTTGTTGCAACCGTTAATAGTGTTTGACCTTGTGTATTACGAGCAATGGCAACACCATTTGCTTGATTACCTTTAGCTGAATCAGTAATAAAAACATTGTTGCCTAAGTTTAAAGCTTGATTTGCAACGACATCGCTGATAAATGTTTGAGAAACATAGCCTTTCTCTTGTAATTTACCTGCGTTAATAGCAGAAAGAGTAATCAGGCTAGAAGATTCAACGTTTAAGGAGATAAGTTCTTCAGAAAGGGGGGGAAGATTTTTTTTACCGCTTAACACAGCAATAAATTCTTCAAGAACTTGTGTTTTGGCAAGGGTTTCTGCTGCTTCTTCATCACTTAATACTGTAGTAAGTTGGCGAAGGAGTGTTAAATGCTCATCAGATTTAGCTGCAATACCAATAACAACATACGCAATATTGCCTTCACCCCATTCAACACCTTGCGGAAGTTGAATAATTTGCACACCAGTTTCTTGGACTAAATCACGGGTATCTAATGTACCGTGCGGAATCGCAATGCCATTACCTAAAAATGTTGAGGTTTGCGTTTCACGAGCAAGCATTCCAGCCTCATAGCCCGCTGCTACATTGCCATTTTTTACTAATTCAGCTGCAACTAAACGAATAACATCTTCTTTATTGCCTGCTGAGCCATTTAAACGGATGTTTTTTGCCGATAAATTAAGCATTTTAGCTCCTTCAATTAAGGGTTAGTTTAAATTTTAAATCTGAGGCGTAGTTTACTCTATTTTTGCTAAATCGTTATAGCAAAATTCAGTTAAAAACTTTTAAAAATGTGATCTATCTCACAAAATTAAGTGTTTTTTTATTTTTAAGTAAGCTAAAACGATTTAGTTAAAAAGATTTTTGTGATCTAAATCACAAAACAGTATAAATTCACTTCTTTTATACCAATTTAATGGTAGAGTTAAGGTATTAGATAGATTAAGCAATATTGGCTAGGAGAGCATATGCAAGATTCTACTTATTCCCTACAAGATTCAACCTTTATAGAACAGCTTTCTTCTGGATATTGTAAAGATCCTTTCTCCTATTTAGGCATTCACGCCATTGAAAACGGTGTAATTATTCGTGCTTTTCTTCCAACTGCAATTTCTTGCCAAGTAATAAATTCAAAAGGAAAAATCATATCAGCAATGACAAAAATTGATGATAGAGGTTTTTTTGTTGCAGAGCTGATTGGTAAAAAAACAGATTTTTCTTACCGCTTGTTAGTGCAATATGCCGATGCGACGGTAGATATAGAAGACCCTTATCGTTTTAAAACCCATATTCAAGAATTAGATAATTGGTTATTTGCTGAAGGTAAACAGCTTCGCCCGTATGAAAAACTAGGGGCTCATTTAGTAACCCAAAATGACGTGGGAGGTGTGCATTTTAGTGTGTGGGCACCGAATGCTCAGCGAGTGTCAGTAGTTGGGGATTTTAACCATTGGAATGGTTTAGTGCATTCAATGCGCTTTCACCCTGATTCTGGCTTGTGGGATATCTTTATTCCTAATGTTAAAAAAGGGGCTTGCTATAAATTTGAAGTGTTAGATAGAAATGGTGTTTTACGTTTAAAATCAGACCCTTATGCTTTCGCCTCTCAATTCCGACCAGAAACTGCTTCTATTGTTTCAGGCTTGCCAAGCATTGTGCCTGTAGAAAAAACGTGTCGAAATGCTAATGCAGCCGATAAACCAATTTCGATTTATGAAGTGCATTTGGGTTCTTGGCGACGCAATATTGAAAATAACTATTGGCTAAGTTATGAAGAACTCGCTAATGAACTTATTCCTTATGTAAAAGATATGGGCTTTACCCATATTGAATTACTGCCAGTTTCTGAATTCCCATTTGATGGTTCTTGGGGTTACCAAACGACAGGTGTTTATTCGCCAACAAGTCGTTTTGGTTCTCCAGAAGGTTTACGCTATTTTATTGAAAAAGCCCACGAAAAAGGTATTGGTGTGATTTTAGACTGGGTAGTGGGGCATTTCCCTGTTGATGAACACGGCTTAGTCTATTTTGACGGTACCCATTTATATGAACATTCTGATCCCAAAGAGGGTTATCACAAAGACTGGAATACGCTAATTTTTAATTATGGTAGAAATGAGGTAAATAATTATTTATCAGGTAATGCATTATATTGGATCGAACGTTTCGGTATTGATGCCCTTAGGGTAGATGCAGTGGCCTCTATGATTTATCGTGATTATTCTCGTTCAGACGGGGAGTGGATCCCTAATCGTTATGGCGGACGTGAAAATTTAGAAGCTATCGAATTCTTACGTCATACAAATAATATTTTACGAGATGAAAGCCAAGGTGGGGCAAGCATTGCAGAAGAATCTACGTCATTTGCAGGGGTTTCTCACCCGACCGAACACGGTGGGTTAGGCTTTAATTATAAGTGGAATATGGGGTGGATGAACGATACTTTACGCTATATGCAAAAAGATCCTGTTCATCGCCGCTATCATCATAATTTGATGACTTTTGGAATGACCTACCAGTACAGTGAGCAGTTTGTGCTTCCACTTTCTCACGATGAGGTTGTACACGGAAAAGGTTCACTACTGAATAAAATGCCGGGTGATTGCTGGCAGAAATTTGCTAATTTACGTGCCTATTATGGTTATATGTGGGGTTATCCGGGTAAAAAATTACTCTTTATGGGCAATGAATTTGCTCAAGGCAAAGAGTGGAATTTTGAAGAAAGCTTAGATTGGTACCTACTTGGCGAAGAAGGTGGCGAATGGCATAAAGGTGTATTAGGCTGGGTAAAAGCACTTAATCATTTATACACACAAACACCGGCACTGTTTGAGCAAGATTATTCACCAGAAGGGTTTGAATGGTTAGTGGTGGACGATCACGATAATTCAGTATTTGCCTTTGAACGCAAGGCAAAAAACGGCGATAGCATTATTGTAGTCAGTAACTTTACACCTGTGGTACGAGAAAATTATCGTATTGGTGTGAATGAATTTGCTGAATATAAAGAAGTGCTAAACTCAGATTTAACCTGCTATTGCGGTAGTAATGTTAGCAATGTAGAAAAATTTGCAAGTGAGGAGATTAGCTCACACGGTAAGGCTTATTCTCTTAATATTACATTGCCACCATTATCAACTCTTTTTATTACAAAGGTTAAAAATATTGAAGCTAAGCCTAAAGCTAGAGCAAAAACAAAAGTCGTAAAAAAGGCAGTAAAGAAAAAAACAAAATAATAAATATAAATAATAAGTATATATGCAGTATTTTAGAGGTAAACCTTTCCCGCTTGGCAGTCATTTAACTGTGCAAGCGGACAAATCTGGCACAAATTTTGCCATTTTCTCAGAAAATGCAACCGCTATAGTGCTTTGTATTTTTGATAAAGAACAGCAAGAGACTCGTATTCCAATGCATTGTTCGCAAGGGAGTTGGCACGTTTTTGTTGAAGGAATTAAAGCGGGTACAAAATATGGCTATCGTGTAAAAGGCAAAACCGATGAAAAACAAGGATTGCTTTTTAATGAGCATAAATTATTAGTTGATCCTTATGCTAAAGCAATAATTGGTACACCAGATTTGAGTACAGCTGAGTCAGCAAAATGGTATAGATGGAACGATAAACGTGATAACGCTCATTTAGCCCCAAAATCAGTTGTTGTAGATGACACATTTAATTGGGAACACGATAGCCAATTATTTACCCCTTGGGCTGAAACAGTCATTTATGAAATGCACGTTAAAGGATTTAGCAAGTGTAATCCAAATCTTCCCCCAAATATAGCAGGGACGTTTGCGGGATTAGCACACCCAGAATCTATAAATTATCTTAAAAAATTAGGTGTTACTGCTGTAGAGCTTTTGCCAATTACCTACCACATTGATGAAACCCATTTGCAAAAGCAGGGTTTAGCCAATTATTGGGGATATAACGTATTAGGGTATTTTGCAGTCGATCCAACGCTTGCAGCAGATAAAGAAAATCCGCTCACTGAATTTAAACAAATGGTAAAGACGCTACACCAAGCAAATATTGAAGTGATTATGGACGTAGTGTTTAACCACACAGCAGAAAGCGATAAAAACGGCCCGATGCTGAGTTTTAAAGGCATTGATAATGCTAACTTCTATTGGCTCAATGAGCAGAAAGAATATGAAAACTGGACAGGGTGCGGTAACACGCTCAATCTTAGCAATATTTTTATGCTCCGTTGGGCAATCGATTGCTTATGTTATTGGGTTGATGAATGCCATATAGATGGATTTCGCTTTGATTTAGCCACTGTTTTAGGGCGAACGCCAAGTTTTAGTGAAAAAGCCGAGTTTTTCACGGCAATAAAAAGCCATTCCAAATTGGCAAATATTAAATTGATTGCAGAACCTTGGGATATTGGGCCTGACGGGTATCAATTAGGAGCATTTCCCGCACAGTTTTACCAATGGAGTGATCGCTATCGTGATGATATTCGTTGTTTCTGGCTTCAGAATAAAGGTGATTTGAGTTTATTTGCCCGCCGATTTGCAGGCAGTGATGATCTTTTTTCGCAATATGATTCATCAAAAAGTATTAATTTTATTACCGCACACGATGGTTTTAATCTGCAAGATTTAGTGAGTTATAACCATAAACATAATTTAGCGAATGGCGAACATAACCGTGATGGGCATAATGAAAATCACAGTTATAACCACGGTATTGAAGGACAAACCACCGATAAATCGGTAAAAAATGAGCGAGAAACGACCGCTTGTGCATTACTGGCAACCCTCTTGCTTTCTGCTGGTGTACCAATGCTATTTTCTGGCGATGAAATGGGGCATAGCCAGCAAGGGAATAATAATTGTTATTGCCAAGATAATGAAAGAACGTGGCTAGATTGGGAAAATGCCAATCTAGCAAGAATAGAGTATGTAAGCAATTTAATCGCATTACGCAAAAAGATTCCAATTTTATCCCAAGCAAATCAATGGTGGACGGAATCTTCTGCCAAATGGCTAAATACTTTGGCAAAACCGATAAAAATTGAAGATTGGCATAATAATGAATTAAAAGAATTAGCTATTTTATTACAAGGCGAGTGGTTAATTTTAGTTAATGCTAAACGACAAAAACAACAGTTTTTTCTGCCACAAGGTAACTGGAAAGTTATTTTGGAGCAAATAAATGGTACTTTGATGACAGACACGCAGGCAGTTACACTCAATAATATGGGCGTATGCGTACTTCAAAAAAGTGATGTAATTCACACTAAAACATTGGAGACACAACATGCTTAACCAAGAATCGACAGCGTTAGTTGCTAGACAAGATCTTACAAATGAAACATTAGTTTTAATTTTAGCAGGAGGACGAGGCTCTCGCCTTTATGAGCTTACTGATAAACGTGCAAAACCTGCGGTTTATTTTGGTGGTAGCCGCCGTATTATTGACTTTGCGTTATCTAACTGTATTAACTCCAATTTATTAAAAATTGGTGTGATCACGCAATATGCTGCTCATTCATTGTTACGTCATTTACAACGTGGTTGGTCATTTTTACCTTATGAACGTAACCAATATATTGATATGTTACCTGCTCGCCAACAATTAGATGAAAACACTTGGTATCGTGGCACGGCAGATGCGGTTTATCAAAATATGGCGATGATGAAATCGCACTACCGCCCAAAATATGTGGTGATTTTAGCGGGAGACCATATTTATAAAATGGATTACACCCAAATGCTAAAAGATCACGTTGATCAAGGGGCAAAATGTACAGTGGGCTGTATTGAAGTACCACGCTCGCAAGCAACAGAATTTGGGGTAATGGCGGTAAACGAAAAATTAAAAGTCAAAGAGTTTGTGGAAAAACCGGCTAACCCACCGGCAATGCCTGGTAAGCCTGAATCTTCGCTTGCTTCAATGGGGATTTATGTATTTGATGCTGACTATCTATATGAAATGTTAGAAAAAGAAGCATCAACACCAGGTACTTCACACGACTTTGGTAAAGATATTATTCCAAAAGCAGTAGAGCAAGGAGTGTTATATGCCCACCCATTTGAGCGTTCTTGCAAAGGACGTAACGCAAGTGGTGCGATTTACTGGCGTGATGTAGGAACTATTGATAGCTATTGGGCTGCACATATGGATTTAGTGTCTGAAGAACCCGAATTAGATTTATATGATGAATCTTGGCCAATTCACGGACGTCCACAACAAACTGCACCAGCTCGTTTTTTCTATAACCACGCTCGTGCAAGAACCTTAGATAACTCTCTGATTGCCGGTGGTTGTGTCATAACAGATGCAGAAATTAGTAACTCTGTTTTATTTAACCGAGTGCACGTAGAAGCTGAGTCTGTTATTGAACATACCGTTGTACTTCCGCAGGTAACTATTGGTAAAAACTGTACGATTAAACGTGCAGTTATTGATCGCCATTGTGTGATTCCAGACGGTTTACAAATTGGTGTAAACAAAGAGGAAGATGAGAAAAACTTCCGTGTAAGTAAAGAAGGTATCGTATTAGTAACACAAAAAATGCTAGATAAGTTATCTGGCAAAGAAGCTAATATGGATATTAAATATACAATCTAAATATTAATGATATAATACTACGGATATTTTTTATCCGTAGTATTAATATTTTATTATTCAATCGGTTTGATTTTTACAAAATTTTGCAAATTAACAACATTGATGGTTTAAAAATGAAAATTTTACACGTTTGCTCTGAAATGTATCCGTTAATTAAAACTGGCGGACTAGCAGATGTTATGGGGGCATTACCTTTTGCCCAACAACAAATTGACAATGATGTCAGAGTGTTAATCCCTTATTACCCAAAAGTTGCACAAACACTTGGTGAAACAGTGGAAGTCGCAACTATTGGCACCTTTGCAGGGCTTGTTACTATTCGCTTTGCCTATTTTAATGGCCTAGGTGTTTACGTTATTGATGCCCCTCATCTATTTATGCGTGAAGGCAATCCTTACCACAACAATGATTATCAAGATTACCCTGATAATTATAAACGTTTTTCACTACTTGGTTATGTCGGGGCTCAATTAGCACAAGGGTTAGATCATTGGTGGGGTGCTTCTGATGTTTTACACGCTCACGACTGGCAAGCAGGGCTTGCTTGTGCATATTTAAAGAGTTGGGGAAGCAATGTAAAAACAGTCTTTACCATCCATAATATTGCTTATATCGGGCGTTTTAATGCATTTCACTTAGCAGAATTAGGGCTTCCTTGGGAATTTTTCCATACAGATGGTTTAGAGTTCTATGGTGAGATTTCTTACCTAAAAGCAGGATTATATTTTGCCGATCGTATTACTACCGTAAGCCCAACTTATGCCCGTGAAATTACTGAAGAAATTGCAGGGGCTGGTTTGCACGGCTTATTAGCTACCCGCCAATATCAAGGTAAACTACGAGGCATTTTAAATGGGGTAGATGCAGAGGTTTGGAACCCTGAAACCGACCCAAATATTGTGGCAAATTACCGACCAAGTTATATGCACGGCAAGGCGAAAAATAAAGCGGAATTACAACGTATTTTTGGTTTACCTGAAAATAAAGATGCCTTAGTAATGGTAATGGTAACACGCTTAACAGAGCAAAAAGGGGCTGATTTCTTACTGGCAAACATTGATGCTTTAATGCAGCACAATGTACAAATTATCGTATTAGGTAGTGGTTCGCCAGATTTAGAAAATGCATTACGTTATTTCCAACACAAATACCCAAATCAAATTGGTATTAGAATTGGCTATGATGAAGCACTATCTCACCAAATTATTGCAGGTGGAGATGTAATTTTAGTACCAAGTCGTTTTGAACCTTGTGGTTTAACACAACTTTATGGATTGAAATATGGCACTTTACCATTAGTTCGCCGTACTGGTGGATTAGCAGATACTGTATTTGATAGCTACAAAGAAAGCATTGAAAATCGTTCTGCAACAGGATTTGTTTTTGATTATCCTGATGCACCTGCATTTTTAGAGGCTGCAATGAGAGCAATTAATCTTTGGAAAAAGCAGAAGTTATGGTCTAGCGTACGTCAAAATGCATTAGCTCAGGATTTTGGTTGGGCAAAAGTGGCAGAGCAATACCAGAATTTATATCACGAGATTATTTAATTTTTTAGTATTAAGCGAGTGATAGTATTAACAATATTGTGAATATTATCACTTGTTATATTTCATAAGCGTTTAGGAGATCTTATTAAATGGGCAATCAATCATTGAGTCCGGAAACAATTAAAAGTGTTAAAAATGCCATTTTACATAAAATGGTTTTTGCATTAGGGGTAGAGCCTCGTGATGCAAGTAAACGAAACTGGTTAAATGCCGCACTTCGTGTGGTGCGTGATTTATCAACTGAAGATTGGCTTCAAACTCGCCGTAGCCAAGTAGCAAATGGTAGCCGTCGTGTTTATTACCTATCAATGGAATTTTTGATGGGAAGAACCTTCAGTAATGCAATGATTTCTGAAGGCGTCTATGAACTAATTAGTGCAGCTTTAAAAGAGCTTGGTCAAGATCTGGAAGATATTATTAACGAAGAGGGCGACCCAGGTTTAGGTAACGGTGGTTTAGGGCGTTTAGCCGCTTGTTATATGGATAGCCTTGCGACAATGAAAATTCCTGCCATTGGTTACGGTATTCAATACGAATATGGTATGTTCCGCCAAGAAATTCGCAATGGCGAACAAGTAGAACAGCCAGATGAGTGGTTAGAAAATGAATTTGTATGGCCATATTTACGTTCTAGTAAGCGATTCCCTGTTCGCTTTGGCGGAAAAACGTGGCGAGAAGGCAAAAAAGTGGTATGGCAACCTGAAGAAGAAATTACTGCACAAGCACACGACCAGCTAATTCCTGGTTTTGAAACTACTTCAACCAATAGCTTACGTTTATGGTCTGCTCACGCATCTGGTAAAGGTTTTGGTCTATCAGACTTCAACCGTGGCGATTATTTTGCAGCAATGAGCAAGCAAAATAGCTCAGAGAATGTTTCTCGTGTGCTTTACCCAGATGATTCAACCTACAACGGACGTGAATTACGTTTACGTCAAGAATATTTCTTATGTTCCGCCTCTGTGCAAGATATTATTCGCCGCCACGAAGCAGAATTTGGATCTTGCGTGAATTTAGCTGACAAAGTAGCAATTCACTTAAACGATACTCACCCAACTCTTGCGGTGCCTGAGCTAATGCGTATCTTAATTGATGAAAAAGGTTATAGCTGGGAACAAGCGTGGGCAATGACACACAAAATTTTCTTCTACACCAACCACACCTTAATGAGTGAAGCATTAGAAACCTGGCCTGTAGAAATGTTAGCACGTGTATTACCTCGCCATTTAGAGATTATTTTTGATATTAATGAACATTTCTTAGAAGAAGTACGTAGCCAATTCCCTGATGATCACGATTTAATTTCTCGTGTTTCATTAATTGATGAACAAGGCGACCGCCGTGTGCGTATGGCGTGGCTTGCGGTAGTGGCATCTGGCAAAGTTAATGGGGTGGCAAAAATCCACTCAGATTTAATGGTGGAATCTATTTTTGCAGACTTCGCCCGTATTTTCCCAAATCGCTTTACTAATGTCACAAATGGGGTAACACCTCGCCGTTGGATCAAAATTGCCAACCCAGGGCTTGCGAATATTTTAGATAAAGCGATTGGCAATAAATGGCTGACCGATTTAAGCGAGCTTGAGAAATTCAACGTATTTGTGGACGATGCCGATGTGCAATCGCAAGTGGCGGCAGTGAAAACAGAAAACAAACGCCGCTTAGCCAAATATGTGGAAGAAACGCAAGGTATTAAATTAAACCCTGAAGCGATTTTTGATGTGCAAGTTAAGCGTATTCACAAATATAAACGTCAGCAAATGAACGTGTTGCATATTATTACGCTTTATAACCGCATTTTGAAAAATCCAACAGCAGATTGGACACCGCGTGTATTTATTTTTGCTGGTAAAGCAGCAAGTGCTTACTATGCAGCGAAAAAAGTGATTCGCTTAATTAACGATGTGGCGAATGTGGTGAATAACGACCCACGCATTAACGATTTAATCAAAGTGGTCTTTATTCCAAACTACAGCGTATCGCTTGCACAAATGATTATTCCGGCAGCTGATGTGTCTGAACAAATTTCACTTGCGGGTACAGAAGCCTCTGGAACTTCAAATATGAAATTTGCCCTAAACGGTGCATTAACCATCGGTACATTAGACGGTGCCAATGTGGAAATTTTAGATTGTGTAGGCAAAGAGAACATCTTTATTTTTGGTAACGAAGTGGAACAAGTGGAAGAACTCCGCCGCAATGGCTATTCGCCATATCACTACTATGAAAAAGACAGTGAGTTAAACGAGGCGATTTCGCAAATCTTAAACGGTAAATTCTCACCGGAAGACCCGTACCGTTATCAAGATTTAATCTTAAACTCTGGCGACTACTACCAAGCCTGTGCCGACTACCGCAGCTATGTAGAAGCACAAGAGAGAGTAGCGGCAGCCTACCGCAACAAAAAAGCGTGGGTGCGTTCAGCCATTATCAATATTGCGAATATGGGCTACTTCTCATCAGACCGTTCGGTGCTAGATTACGCTCAAAATATCTGGAAAATCGAACCGATGACAGAAGAGCAGCTCAAAGGCGATGCTACTTTTGATAGCATTCTTGAAAGCTCAAATAAATTATTGAACTTAAAGAAATAATTTAGTGAGAGAGCAAGTTACCCAGTACAGCAGAGCCGTACAGGGCTAAGTATGAGTCAGCCCCATTGGGGCTGATTTTTTCAGAGAGAGTAGCCCTGTACGGTAGAGCTAGTAGCCCTGCACGGCATAGCCGTACAGGGTTAAGTATAAGTCAGCCCCTTTTGGGCTGATTTTTTTGAAACTCTTACCCTTAGGGAGAGAGACCGCTTATTGAAGCGTTTAGCGAAATAAGTAGAGAGAGTAATTGGGTAAGTTTGCAAATTTTGGCGGGAAATAGACCGCTTGTTTGGGTACGAGCGAGGACGCTCGCACCATCGGGTGTGCTTGGGTAATATGGCTACAAGCGGTTAATTTTTCTAAAACTTTTGCAAGTTTTTATGAAAATTTGACCGCTTGTTATTTTGCTTTTTCAACGGCGGTGAGCATTCCACGTAGTAAATTTAATTCATTTTCTTCAAGCTCGGCACGTTGGTATAAACGGCGGAGTTTTAGCATAACCGCTTCGTTGCGAATAAAGCCTAATTCTGTATATAAACGCTCGGTATGGTTAAAGAAATGTTCTAAAGCCTCTGAGGTTGGGTAATTTTTGTTTTCTGCAAGCGGTTGTTTTTGCTGATTATTTTGCAAATATGCCATTCTAATTTCATAACTGGCTAATTGCACTGCCATTGCTAAATTAAGCGAGCCGTAATCTGGGTTTGTGGGGAAGTTTAAATGGTAGTGGCATTTTAGCAACTCTTCATTGGTTAGCCCCACACGCTCACGCCCAAATACGATGGCTACCTTACCTTGCTTGGCACGGTTTACAACTAATTCGCCACAATCTCTTGGTTCAATTAAGGTATTTTGTAAGTGGCGAAGTCTGGCACTGGTGCCGATTACAAGCTGGCAATCTGCAATGGCTTGCTCAAAGGTTTCAAAAAGTTGTGCTTGTTCTAACACATCTTTTGCCCCTGCAGAAAGGGCTTGGGCTTGTTCATCGGTATGTTGCTTGGGGTTTACTAATCTTAGTTGAGTAAGCCCCATTGTTTTCATTGCCCGTGCTGTAGAGCCGATATTGGCGGGGAGAGAGGTTTCAACTAATACGATTTGGATTTGCTCTAAAATGCTCATTATGATCTCATTTTTCTTATTTTCATTGGCTCGAATTTTATCAGATTTAATTTAAACATTAAATTTGCAATTAATTGGTTTATTTTAAAGCAATTTTTTTACCAATCTGAGTTATTTAGTGGTACATTAAGCCTAGCCTAATTTTTAGTAGGCTACTTAGTCAAAATATATAAACATCAACCATACAGGAGTCTTTATGCTTATTGGTGTACCAAGAGAGCTGTTAGACGGTGAAACTCGAGTGGCGGCAACGCCTAAAACCGTTGAACAGATCAAAAAACTTGGCTTTGATGTGCTCGTTGAACACGATGCAGGTTTTAAAGCGAGTTTTGAAGACAATGCATTTGTAAATGCAGGTGCAAGTGTTGGCACGCAACAAGAGGTTTGGAATTCAGATATTATCTTTAAAGTGAATGCACCAACCGATGCTGAAATCGCACTGATGAAAGAAGGTGCAACCTTAGTTAGCTTTATTTGGCCTGCACAAAATGAAGCATTAATGCAAAAATTAACCGCTAAGAAAATCAATGTATTAGCAATGGATGCCGTGCCTCGTATTTCTCGTGCTCAAGCATTAGATGCATTAAGCTCAATGGCAAATATTTCTGGTTACCGTGCTGTTATTGAAGCCGCTAATTTATTCGGTAGTTTTTTTACCGGGCAAATTACCGCAGCAGGTAAGGTACCGCCGGCGAAAGTATTGGTAATCGGTGCAGGGGTTGCAGGTCTTGCCGCAATCGGTGCTGCGAATAGCCTTGGTGCGATTGTACGTGCTTTTGACTCTCGTCCGGAGGTTAAAGAGCAAGTAAAATCAATGGGAGCAGACTTCTTAGAAATTGATTTTGAAGAAGAAGGTGGCTCGGGCGATGGCTATGCGAAAGTGATGTCGGAAGAGTTTAATCGTCGTGCAATGGAGCTTTACGCAGAACAAGCGAAAGAGGTTGATATTATTATTACAACCGCCGCTATTCCGGGTAAACCAGCCCCTCGTTTAATCACCAAAGAAATGGTTGATTCAATGAAACCAGGTTCTGTGATTGTGGATTTAGCCGCTTTAACTGGTGGTAACTGTGATTACACTAAAGCAGGCGAAGTGGTGGTAACAGATAACCAAGTAAAAGTGATTGGTTATACAGACTTCCCAGCTCGTTTACCAACTCAGTCTTCACAACTTTATGGTACTAACTTAGTTAATTTATTAAAACTATTAGCACCGAATAAAGATGGTCAAATTGATATTAACTTTGAAGATGTAGTATTACGTGGCGTAACCGTTGTGCGTGATGGCGAATTAACTTGGCCTGCACCACCAATTCAAGTTTCGGCACAACCTCAACAAAAAGCAGCTGCTGCACCTGTTGAGAAAAAAGAAGAAAAACCGACAGATCCTCGTGTTAAATATGGTGTAATGGCAGGTGCTGCAGTGTTATTCCTCTGGTTAGCGTCTGTTGCACCGGCAGCGTTTTTATCTCACTTTACCGTGTTTGTATTAGCCTGTGTAGTGGGTTATTACGTTGTGTGGAATGTAAGCCACGCATTGCATACACCTTTAATGGCGGTAACCAATGCGATTTCAGGGATTATCATTGTTGGGGCAGTGTTGCAAATTGCACAACCTACCGGTAATTTCTTTATTGATATTCTCGCATTTATTGCAATTTTAGTGGCAAGTATTAATATTTTCGGTGGCTTTAAAGTTACCCAACGTATGCTTGCAATGTTTAGAAAAGGTTAAGGAGAAACGAGATGTCATTTGGATTTGTTACGGCAGCATATATTATTGCAGCCATTCTCTTTATTATGAGCCTTGCGGGCCTTTCTAAACACGAAACTGCAAAAGCAGGTTGTTGGTATGGTATTGTGGGTATGGGTATTGCTTTAGTGGCAACCATTTTTGGTCCGCAATCTCAAGGCACAATCTGGATCTTAATTGCAATGGCAATCGGTGGTGTTATCGGTTATAAAAAAGCAATTAAAGTTGAAATGACGGAAATGCCGGAGCTTGTTGCAATCTTACATAGCTTTGTAGGTTTAGCAGCGGTATTAGTTGGCTTTAATAGCTACGGTTTACATATTGATGTGCCAATGCCTGGTCATTTAATTACAGAAGCTGAACAAGCCGCATTTTTAGCAGAGCAAGCAACGCTTGCAACTATTCATAATGTAGAAGTGTTCCTAGGTATCTTTATCGGTGCGGTAACTTTCTCTGGTTCATTAGTTGCATTTGGTAAATTAAGCGGGAAATTATTTGGCCGTAAAGTTTCTTCGGCAGCATTAAATATTCCACACAAACACAAATGGAATTTAGCAGCAATTGTGGTTTCTGTGTTCTTAATGGTGGTATTTTTAAATAACCCAGAGAATATTTTCCCTGTATTAGTTATGACAGCGATTGCCCTAGTATTTGGCTGGCACTTAGTTTCTTCTATCGGCGGTGCAGATATGCCGGTTGTGGTTTCTATGCTTAACTCATACTCAGGTTGGGCTGCAGCGGCTGCAGGCTTTATGCTAAGTAACGATTTATTAATCGTAACAGGGGCATTAGTAGGTTCTTCAGGTGCAATCCTTTCTTACATTATGTGTAAAGCAATGAACCGTTCATTTATCAGCGTAATTGCAGGTGGCTTCGGTAATGAAGTACAAACAAGCTCTGGCGATGAGGAGTATGGAGAGCACCGTGAAACTAACGCAGAAGAAGTAGCAGAAATGCTAAAAAATGCAAGCTCTGTTATCATCACTCCAGGTTATGGTATGGCGGTTGCACAAGCACAATATCCTGTTGCTGAAATTACTGCAAAATTACGTGAGCGAGGTGTAAATGTACGTTTTGGTATTCACCCTGTTGCAGGTCGTTTACCAGGGCATATGAATGTATTACTTGCAGAAGCAAAAGTACCTTACGATGTTGTGTTAGAAATGGATGAAATCAATGATGATTTTGAAGATACAGATGTGGTATTAGTTATCGGTGCAAACGATACGGTAAACCCAGCTGCATTAGACGACCCTTCTAGCCCGATTGCAGGTATGCCAGTTCTTGAAGTATGGAAAGCACAAAATGTTATCGTATTCAAACGCTCAATGGCGGTTGGTTACGCAGGTGTGCAAAACCCATTATTCTTCAAAGATAATACGCAAATGCTATTCGGCGATGCGAAAGAACGTGTAGATGATATTTTAAGAGCATTAAATAGCTAGTTAAATATTTGCTATATACCTAAAAAGTCCTCATTTATGAGGGCTTTTTTTATAAAATGACATAGCTAGCTTTTATAAAATATGACATAGATCACAAATTTAAACATTGCCTGCTATTTCCGATAAAATCTATTTGAAACACAAGATAAATTCGCTTACTCTTAAACAAATAAGAATAAGTGTTGTATTAACAACCTAATACGTAAATTTGCTTTCCGAGTGGCCCCAATAGTTGGGGCTTTTTTTATTCTCTCTAACTTTTGACAACAGTGCTTTTAGTGCATTAAAAAACGTGGTTAGATCTCAAAGCGGGTAGAGTAGCGTTTAATAGGTTTTGAAATTGAAATGATTTTTTATCTATCTTTTTATTGATTTTGAAATTTTTAGAATAGTTATCATACGTGTGCATTATTTTTTATGTGTGCAATTTTATGTGCAATATATGTGCAAAGGAATGTTAAAATAGATCATAAGAATAATAAATGCACATTCTATATGGGAGAAAATAGGTTTTTAAGGAAGCGTTTGAATTTATATAAGGAATTGTTTTAATTGAGGTTTATAATCTTATAATAAGCTAAAAGCAGATTTGGGGGAAATCTGCTTTTAAATATATGGTGCTCTGAGCGAGACTTGAACTCGCACGGCCTACGGCCACCACCCCCTCAAGATGGCGTGTCTACCAATTCCACCACCAGAGCTTTTTATTTTTTATTTAAACGATTATTGAGGAATATCGTTATTTTCTGTTTTTACAGGTTCTGCTTGTTTTTGTTCAACTTGACTTAAGTCATCAAACTGGCTTGTTGGAGCGGTTGTATGTGAACTTAAATTACCAATAATTAAACTAATTGCAAAGAAAATAGTTGCAAGTAATGCTGTAGTTCTTGATAAAAAGTTTGCTGAGCCTGTTGAACCAAAAACTGTTGCCGATGCTCCTGCACCGAAAGATGCACCTGCATCTGCACCTTTACCTTGTTGCATTAATACGAATGCAATAAGTAAAATGGCAACAACAAGATAAATAATTGTTAGAACATTAATCATTCATTTATTCTCTAAGTATTCTTTATGCGAAATTTGCAATGGCGAACATAATATAAAAATTAAGCCTCTTTGACAAGAGGCAAATCAGGATTTTAAAACGCTTGGCTTAATTTTCAGCAGTTTTAGTTCTCTTTTTGGAATAACGAGATTTAGTTTGATTTGCAAGCGGTGTTATTTTTGCCAAATTTTGCAAAATTTGCCGATTAGGGCTTTGTAATAAATGTGGTAATTGGCTATTTAGTTCGAACATAAATTGCTGATAACTAGCCTCTTTCCTACTGATTTGATTAAGCTGCATTTCCCAATGAGCCGTCATATCGGGTTGTGTAGCTGATTCTGGCAAGGCTTGAATTAAGGTTCTACCTGCTTCTGTACTATGGATATTTTTGCCTTTACGAATTAAAAAGCCTCGTTTAAATAGTAATTCAATAATACCAGCTCGAGTGGCTTCTGTACCCAACCCGTCGGTTTCCCTCAAGATTTTTTTGAGTTGTTTATCTTGCACAAAACGGGCAATCCCTGTCATTGCGGAAAGTAAGCTACGATCCGTAAAATAGCGAGGCGGTTGTGTTTTTTTGCTGATGATTTCACCTTGCTCGCAATGCAGAACTTGCCCTTTTTTAACAATCGGCAATGGAGAGTCTGAAATATCTAAATTATCTTCTTTACCGAGCAAAGCTTTCCAACCTGCTACAACTAAAAAACGAGCTTGAGCCGTAAAGTTTCCACCTGCAATTTCTAAACCGATTTCCCCTTTTCTGTATTCTGCATCGGGGCAGAATTGCAATAGATATTGGCGAGCAATCAGTTGGTAAATACGTTTTTCATTTTCTGTCAAATGCACAGTGCCTTGTCTGGCTGTCGGGATGATTGCGTGGTGTGCCTCAACTTCTTTATCGTTCCAACAACGGTTTCGACGCTGTGGATCGACCACCTCTGGCTTTTCTTGATATTCTGGTAAGTGATGAGCAATGGCTGCCATCACTTTAAATCGATCATTAAAGTGCTCTGTCGGCAAATAGCGATTATCTGAACGAGGGTAAGTAATTAGCTTGTGCGTTTCGTATAATTTTTGACAAATATCTAGCACTGCTTGAGCAGAAAGCCCATATTTACCAGCGGCTTCCATTTGTAAAACGGAGAGCGAGTAAGGCAGTGGTGCAGTTTCTTTTTCGATTTTATCTTGATATTCGCACACATTAGCCGGCTGGTTGGTAATGCGTTTTACCACATTTTCAGCAAGTGGGCGAGACAGCACCCTACCATCTTCATCTTGATAATCTTCGCAAGCTTTGCTTGGTTGCCATTGAGCCTTAAATCTCTCTTGGGTTTCTGGCACAACAATATGAGCGAGTACTTCAAAATAGTCTTTAGGGATAAAATTTTCGATCTCAAGATCACGACGGACGATCAAACCTAGTATAGGAGTTTGTACTCGCCCGACAGAAAGCACTCCTTTATAGCCAGCCCAACGTCCTTGCAGCGTATAAGCTCGAGTCATATTGATGCCATAAAGCCAATCGGCTCTGGCTCGGGCAAGGGCGGAAGTTGCAAGCGGTACAAAATCTTTATTATTTTGCAATTTTTCGATAGCTCGCTTAACTGCGGAAGGATTGAGATCGCTTACTAAACAACGTTGAATTTTAGCACGGCATTCTATCGGCAAGTTAAGATAGCCGAAGACTTCATCAACGAGTAATTGCCCTTCACGATCTGGGTCTCCTGCATTCACTAAAATATCCGCTTTTTTCACTAAACGCTCAACTACTTTAAATTGTTTAAGTGTTTCTTTTTTAGGGATCAGTTTCCACTGTTCAGGAATAATCGGTAAATGTTCCATTCGCCATATTTTAAAGCGTTCATCATAGGCATCAGGCTCTGCTTGTTCAAGCAAATGCCCGATACACCACGTTACCACATTATTTTCGCCACATTGAATAAAACCGTCTCCACGAGTGTGGGGCTTTGGTAATACATCAGCGATTGCTCGGGCAAGGCTCGGTTTTTCCGCTACAAATAAACGCATAAAATAGACCATTTAGAAAAATTAACCGCTTTTTCAAGCGGTTAAAAAAGTAAAATATTTTGCAGATTAATTTAAACCTTGTGAAGATAAAATCATCTGACATTGCACAGGTGGTGTTGGTAGAACTTTAGTTTTAGGTGTGTTAGAAGCGGTTTTTGGAATAAACCAAGAGTAAAGTTCTTCTCCACAGCCATCACCTGCTGGAACTGGGGCTTGATTTTCGCAACTTGTTGCATCGCTAGGGCAGGTTAGACGTACGTGGAAGTGTGCATCGTGTCCATACCAAGGGCGAATTTTTTGTAGCCAAGCTCGATCAGAACCTGCATCGTGGCATAATTTTACTTTAACTGCTGGATTAACAAAGATGCGATCAACTCGGCTATCTGTTGCGGCAAGCTTAAGCAAATTAGTATGGTGTTGATTCCATAGCCGCTCATAAACTCGGTTAGTATCACGATTTACCATAATAGTCGCAAGACCTGAAGGGTTTTTAGCGGTTTCATCATCCATTGGGCCTAAACGTAACCAAATATCGGCATCTAAGCCTGTTTGATGTGATGCGTGACCCGATGAAAAACGGCCACCTGCTGGCATTCCCATATCGCCAATTAATATTGTCGGAATGCCAGAAGCTTTTGCTCTTTTACCTAAATCTGTTAAATAATCAAGTAATTGCGGGTGCCCGTAATATCTATTCCTTAGGGAACGAATCACTTGATAGCCTTCTCCTTTTAAATTAAGTGGCTGTGCACCAATAATGCAACCATTGCTATATCCACCAATAGATTGTGCTTTACCTTGTATTGGTGTTTTAATTTTTTCCCATTGTGTTGCATTTGCTGAAGCTGCAACGGCTACAAAGCTAGAAATAAAAAGTGTTTTTAAAAATGTCATTATTTACCTAATTAAAACAAATAAATATGAACAAGCGGTTGTTTTTTAGATTTTTTGCAACTAAAGGTGCTTATTTGACCACTTGAACAATCGGAAAAATATCAATTATACCCTATCGGCATTGAGCTTTAAATCTCAATAGATGATCAAGGAGTACAATCGCCATCATTGCTTCTGCGATTGGTACCGCACGAATACCAACGCAAGGGTCGTGGCGACCTTTAGTTACCACTTCAACTGCTTCGTTATTCTTATTCACACTTTTACCAGGAACTGTGATACTAGAAGTTGGTTTTAGTGCAATATTGGCAATAATCGGTTGCCCCGAGCTAATTCCGCCTAGAATACCGCCAGCGTGGTTAGAGAGAAAACCCTCTGGTGTCATTTCATCACGATGTTCACTACCACGTTGTTCAACTACCGAAAAACCATCACCAATTTCAACGGCTTTTACGGCATTTATTGACATTAATGCGTGGGCCAAATCAGCATCTAAACGGTCAAAAACAGGTTCGCCTAAACCAACTGGTACACGTTCTGCAATAACGGTTAATTTAGCACCAATAGAATCGCCTTCTTTTTTTAGATCACGAATAAGGGCATCGAAGCCTGCGACAGCAATAGGATCCGGGCAGAAAAATGGATTGCTATTTACCTCATTCCAGTCAATTTGTTCAATGTTTTTAACTGTTTTAGGATCAATTTTTACATTACCGATTTGTGATAAATAGCCTCGCACCTCAATGCCAAATTGCTCACGTAGATATTTTTTGGCAATCGCACCTGCTGCAACTCGCATTGCGGTTTCACGAGCAGAAGAACGACCGCCACCTCGGTAATCACGAATACCGTATTTTTGTTGATAAGTATAGTCTGCGTGTCCTGGGCGATATTTTTCTGCAATATCACCATAATCTTGTGAGCGTTGGTCGCCATTTTTGATGATTAAGCCAATGCTAGTACCTGTCGTTTTACCTTCAAATACACCTGATAAAATTTGTACTTCATCGTCTTCTCGGCGAGGGGTAGTATAACGAGATGTACCAGGTTTGCGACGATCTAAATCAGGTTGTATATCGGCTTCACTTAATGCCATATTGGGTGGAATACCATCAATAATACAACCTAAAGCAATACCGTGAGATTCGCCAAAGGTGGTTACTTTAAATAATTGTCCAATGCTGTTGCCTGCCATTATTATTCCTTTTCTTTTGTTGTGTTATTTTCTGTGTCAAATTCAAAGCGTTTTGAGTCAATTTTTAATTCTTCTTGAGTGTCATTATTTTTGATAAACACATCTAATTGATTAAAGGCAATCTCAATATTATGTTCTTTGAATAACTCATGAATTCGAGTGTTTAATGAATCAATCGCAGGATTACGATCTGCAATATCATTTACATAAGCTCTTAATTCGTGATCCAGTGTACTTGCTCCAAAGTTTAGGAAGTACGCACGTGGTGTAGGATCTTTTAATACGGTTGAATTTTCTTCTGCAACTTGTAGAAGTAAACGTTTAACCAATTCTAAATCAGAGCCATAAGCAACCCCAACTTTAACAATAATCCTTGTTGCCGTGCTACTCAATGCCCAGTTTACTAAGCGTTCGGTTACGAAAGCTTTATTTGGCACAATAACTTCTTTACCGTCAAAATCAACTAGTGTTGTGGCACGAATGCGGATTTTCGATACTGTTCCACTAAATGAGCCGATAGTAATTGTATCACCTATCCGCATAGGACGTTCAAATAAGATAATAATACCAGAAACAAAGTTTGCAAAGATCTCTTGCATACCAAAACCTAAACCAACAGAAAGTGCGGTAAATAGCCACTGAAGTTTAGACCAAGACATTCCTAGTGTTGCAAAAGCAAACATTGCACCTAATGCGATGATTATATAGGTTAATAATGTTGTAATAGTATAAGGTGTACCTTGCGATAGCTTAATATGGGAAAATATTAAAGCTTCCAACACACCGCCTAGATTTCGAACTAATACCACGGCTACGACAATAATGATAATAGCCGTTAGTAAATTTAGTAAGGTTATCGACTCCATTACTGTGCCAGATTCTGTGGCGACACTTTGTTGCCATAACGTAACACCATCTAGATATAACGCAACGGTAATAAGATCTGACCATACCCAGTAAAGAAGTACAAATAATCCAACCCAAAGCACAAAATCAGTGAGTTTCATCATTTGATTTTTAACTTCACTGACAGCAATAGAATCATCTCTTAGCTCAAATGGAATATCTGTTTCGCTAGAACTTTCTGCATTTTGTTCGGCTCTGGCTTTTGCCGCTTCTCGTTTTTCTTGTAAACGACGGTAAGCTAAACGGCGAGACGAGATTGAAAATGCACGATATAAAATATTGCGAACAATGATCCAAGTAATTACAGCAAAGTAAGAATCGACTAAGTGGTCGATAATGACTAACGATGTATAGTAATAACCTAAGACAATTAACACTATTAGTACAACAGGTGCTATCAATAATATGAACTTAGCAACGGTAAGCAGGAAGTTTCTAGGGCTTTCCTCTTGTTCTGCAACATTTTGGTAAGTTGAGATCGCTTGTCTGAATGCAGGCACAACCATCCAAATCATTAAGCCAAGAACTAAAATAGTCATTGTCTGGCCCAATACATCATAGGGCACCCCCATCTCTAAATTCGTGAAAATAGAGGTGTTTAGTAGTAGGGCAATTAGACATACAGATCGTTTTAAAATATTACGGAATATTTCATTACTTTTTTGTGGCATATTGAAATGCACATAGCCAAGTCCGTGAGGGCGAAGCATTGCAATCATAAAGGCAAAATAAAGCCAATAACCTGCCATTTTCAAGCCCCAAGGCCATACTTCCATTGGGTTTTGAAACGAAATATAAGTAATCGTAATAAATGCTGCTAATAGCATTAATGTGCTTGGTAGGCATAGTACTAATGTCCAGAAAATAGCAAGAGGAGTATTCCACTGGCTATCCGTTACAACTGTTTTTAAACGGTTGTTAATTTGGGTTAGATTCTGCTTAATTTTATCTTTTTGTCGGCTAATAAAAGCGGCAAAAAGTAATAAAAATGCAACCAAAATCCCAGCAGATACCATATTATCTTGCCAGTTTGAGAAGTTTAATTTTTTGCTTATATCATTTATTTGATAACGGGCAAGATCGATGAATTTACTAAACCATTCTAAATCAATCGGGCTATTACTTTTTACCCAGAAACTTTGTTGCTGGAGTTTTTGTTGCAATGTGTCGCTAATGGTTTGAACTTGTTGTTGATTTAGTTCAATATTAATTAATAAATTAAGCTGATTGTTTAATGATTTAAGCATTTCAGATAATGTTTCTGAACGCTCTTGTAAAATTTCGGTTAGTTGTTCTTTTTCTTGAGCTGTAAAATTTGTTTTATCATCTTGCTCTAGTTTTGCAATATAGTCGGGAATATCAGAAAAAGAGTCTTTAAATTCAGTAATATCAAAAACACGCACTCGTAAGTCTGCGATCTGTTTTGATAGCCCTGAGATCATCTCATCTTGTGGTAAAGATTGCTTTTGTTTATTGATAATACGAGAGAGTACAAGCGTACCCTGTAAGGCACTGATCTGCTCCTCAATATTACGTTGAGTTTGTTGTAAATTATCAAGCACGCTTTTAATTCGCAAATTGTCTTGCGACAGTTGCGTCATTTCTTTTGTTTGTCTTAATAACTCTTGAGTAACACGAGTGTTTATATCCAACTCACGTAAAATAGCAGGATTAGCAGTGGCATTACTTTGTTCATTTTGAACTGCTTGTGCTTGCTCTACCTTATTTTTGGATTCTTCAACAATTTTATCGTTAATGGCTGTTTGTAAGTTGGTAATCTCTTGTTGTAAGTTTTGTTGAGCTTGTCTTTTTTCATCTAATTGAGCAGAATAAAGCCTCGCAAGGTAATCACTCCCATTTAATAAGGTTTGGTTATACGTATTTTTTGCTTCAATTAACTCAAGTTCTGCACTTAGTTTTGTTCTGTCAGCACTTTTTAGCGTTGGTGATGAAAGCAAGTTATTAATTGCTTGTCTGCGTTGCACGCTTTCTGTTAGCGTGGTTTGAGCTTTATCTGGAGCTGCGTTTTGAGTAACTAAGTTATTATTTATGACAAATAGCTCTTGCTGCACCGTTTCTAACTTAGATTGTGCAGTGGTTAATTCTTTTTGTAAATCTGTGATTGGCTTTTGTGTAAGTTCTTCAACTTTGGCAATAGATACTGCTCTCAGCTTTTCCAGATTATCTTGGCTATCTTTTAATGCTTGTTGTGAATCTTGAATTGACTGATTGAGTTCCTTATTTTCTGTTTTTTGCTTTTCAATTTGAGTTAAGAATGAAAGCGTTTCTTCTAGTGTTTGAACTAAGGCTTTATTATTAACATCAGTCTGATCTAATTTTTTTGCTTCTTCAAGCTCTGTTTGTATGGTTTTAGGAGCGGGTAGCTCGGTTAAGGCATAGCTATACACATTAAGCGTAATCCCTAAAATAATAACAAACAGTTTAAAAATGGAGTTAAACATAGATTTCCTTTATATTTATTCGGTTCTTTAAATCTTCTTGTAATTGGTTTCTTGAAATTTTAATGCTTCCTTGCTGTTGATATTGTTGTGCATCTAGCAGGTAATATGCAACAGGTTGTTTAAATTTCTCTAACTTGTCTGACAACCAAATTTTTAATTTATTAGTTTCAGTTTTAATATCGTTGTTTTTTAGTGCTAATATTGCTACAGGCCGCCGGCCAAATTCTTTATCTTCTATTGGTAAAATAAAAGCCTGCTCAACTAGATTTGATTGAAAAATAATTTGCTCAATTTCTTCCGGTTGTATATTTTCGCCACCAGAAATAAACATATTATCTAATCGGCCTTTTATCACAAGCTGTTTTTTGCTGTTCCATTCACCTCTATCTTTTGTTTGAAACCAACCAGAGTCATTAACAAGCGGTTGAATTTCATTGTTTTTTTGCCAATAGCCTAAAGCTAAATTTTTGCCTCGTACCCAAATTTCACTATTCTCTAATTTAACTTCCCGATGTGTTAAAGGAACGCCTACATTATCTAACTCATTTTTTACTGCACAAATGGTTGAGGCCATTTCTGTCATTCCGTAGCCAGAAAAAGTCGTTATGCCATATTGTTGAGCTTGTTCTATTAATTCGGCAGGGATATTTGTTCCGCCAAGTAAACATTTTTGTGAAATAGGGGTATTCAACTTCGCTAAATAACGTTGTAATTGAGTTGGCACCAAAGAAGAGTGCGTTACTTTTTTTAGCCATTCAAAAAAAGAGTCTTTACGCTGGTTAGTATAAAGGCTCCCACCTTTTAATAACCAACGCCAAATAATGGCTTGCCCAGAAACGTGGAAGAGTGGCAAACTCAATAACCAAGAACTATTTTGGTTAAAATTCATTAATTCGCACACACCTTCTGCACTGGCTAAATGTGCTGAAATAGAGTGAACAACCGCTTTAGGCATACCTGTTGAACCAGATGTTAAGGTAAGGGTTGCCGCTTTTGAAAAATCTAGCGGTTTAAATAACTGACAAGCGGTGATTTTTTTTGAAAAATTTGCAAAATGTTCATCTTTTATGAAAAAATCAACACCGTTTTTCTCTAAAACCATTTGCTGTTGAATGGCCGTTTGAGCGGGGTTTAACATTAAAATTTTTGCCCCCATTGCAATGGTAGTGCAATAAGTTAAAAGCCCGCATAAATGATGTGTCCCGCTATAAGCGACTAAGCTATTGGAATGAATCCCTTTTTGATGAAATAAATTTGCAACATTGTGCAATAAGCATTCAAGCTCCTCCCAAGTAAGTTGGGTAGGAAGCTTGGCAAAATAATCTAACTCATCTTTTTCCCAACAAAGAGCAAGCATTTTAGGGTTTTGTTTCGCCCAATGAAATAGAGGAAAAAGATTAAAACTATTGATCATCGACAATTATACAAATAATGATTGAATTCGCTCAATTAGATGACGAGGTACTTTCATTGATTCCATCACCGCTTTTAAAATTAAGCCTTTACGTGCAGTATTATTGTTTGTGATAACCCAAAAAGGTGAATCTGGAATCTGTTTTGCTTTTACGCTACTGCCGGTAGCTAAAATAGCTTCTTCACTTTTTGAAAAATAAATACGCTCATTACCTCGTACATTTTCAGTAGCTTTTGCAAACGCATCAGGGTTTGAACGATATAAAGCAGCTAATAACATAATAAAACGCACAACATTTTTATTTTCATTAATAAAATGTTCTGATGCTAAAATTTTTTCTAGTTTACTAACTATTTTTTCAATATTAGATTCACTCTTCTGGCTTGTACGAGTTGGTGTTTTTACTAAATCCTTAAGCTCATTGATCATATGTTCTTGTACTAAAACAAAAGGCTGAGGCGATTGTGGCAAGCGTAGTAAACGACGTAAAATATCTGACGCAGTTTCACCAATAGATTGTGTACGACTTGCAATATACTGATATAATTCATCATCAATTTCGATTTTTTTCATCGGGATCCTCATTTATCTTTTTACATAAAACATAGGGTATTTGTATTCGACATTATACGCATTTCTCTAGGCTTTTTATAGAGGTTCCCAACTGAAAATTTGTATTAAAATACGGCAGTTATATGACAAAAGCATCACAATTAAATTTTCTTTATCAACCTGCAATCAATAACCCAAATGCAAAAACAATGGTATTCTTACACGGCTTATTTGGTGATTTAAATAACCTAGGAGTAATTGCAAAAGCATTTGCGGAAAATTACGCTATTTTACCAGTAGATCTAAGAAATCACGGGCGATCTTTTCAATCAGAAAAAATGACTTATGACGAGATGGCAACAGATCTAAAAAATCTACTTATCGAATTGAATATCCAAAATGCTATTGTTGTTGGTCATTCAATGGGGGGGAAAAGTGCGATGGCATTAGCCCACTTGGCTCCAGACTTAGTCGAAAAATTAGTGGTTATTGATATTGCCCCGGTAAATTATACCCAAAACAGGCATAGACAAATTATCGCAGGATTATTTGCAGTAAAAGAGGCGAAACCGGCGACTCGCCAAAAAGCAAAAGAGGTAATGGCAACCTATATTCCTGAGGAAGGTATTCAACAATTTATGTTGAAATCTTTTGATGCGGAAAGTGAGCAATCTTTCCGTTTTAACTTGACTGCACTGCATCAAAATTACCAAAATTTAATGAATTGGAAAGCGGTTAAAGTAGATAAGCCAACCCTTTTCATTAAAGGTGCTTTGTCTGATTACATCGTCGCAGAGCATACGCAAACCATTTTAGAACAATTTCCGCAGGCAAAATCGTTTATTGTTGCCAATGCAGATCATTGGGTTCACGCCGAAAAACCAGATGCGGTAATACGAGCAATAACAAAATTTTTAGAAAACTAGCGAGATAAAAATGCAAAAAGATACTTTATTTTCAGCACCGATCGAGAAATTAGGCGATTTTACTTTTGATGAATCGGTTGCAGAAGTGTTTCCAGATATGATTCAACGTTCTGTTCCAGGCTATTCAAATATTATTACTGCAATCGGAATGCTAGCGGAGCGTTTTGTAACGGCATCTTCAAACGTATATGATCTAGGTTGTTCTCGTGGGGCAGGGATTTTATCCATTCGTCGAAATATTAAAGCAACAAACGTAAAAATTATTGGTGTCGATAATTCACAACCGATGGTAGAACGTTGCCAAACCCATTTAAATGCTTACCATTCAGATATTCCAGTAGAAATTTTGTTAGACGATATTCGCAGTGTCGATATTCAAAATGCATCAATGGTTGTTTTAAATTTTACCCTACAATTTTTACCAAGAGCAGATAGATTAGCGTTATTGCAGAAAATTTATCAAGGATTAAATTCAAAAGGGATTTTAGTTCTCTCAGAGAAGTTTACCTTTGAAAGTAAATCAATGAATGAGCTATTAATCGATCTTCATCATACCTTTAAAAGAGCAAATGGTTACAGTGAATTAGAAGTTAGTCAAAAACGTAATGCGTTAGAAAATGTGATGTTGACAGATAGTATAGAGACTCACAAAAAACGCTTAAAAGAAGCAGGGTTTGAGGAAGTTGAACTCTGGTTCCAATGCTTTAATTTTGGTTCAATGATTGCCATTAAATCTTAACAAGCGGTTATATTTCATTACATTTTTGCAAACTTTTTTACAGAAATAACCGTTTGAATCTAAACGATTTTTCTTTACAAGCAAATTGACTTAGAATCAGTTATAATTGCAGCGTTATTTATTTTAAAAGGGACAATTATGGCAACAATTAAAGATGTCGCTAAATATGCTGGTGTATCAACAACAACGGTTTCACACGTTATTAATAAAACCCGTTTTGTTGCAGAAGACACGACTAAAGCAGTTTGGGCAGCAATTAAAGAATTAAATTATTCGCCAAGTGCGGTCGCACGTAGTTTAAAAATTAATACGACCAAATCTATCGGTATGATTATTACAACAAGTGAATCGCCTTTTTTTGCTGAAATTGTATTGGCAGTAGAAGAGTTTTGCTATCGTAAAGGATATTCGCTTTTTTTATGTAATACGCAAAACGAACCAGAAAAAATTCAAAATCATTTAGATATGCTAATTAAAAAACGAGTAGATGGCATTTTAGTGATGTGTTCTGAATATACCGATAATTCATTTGATATTTTTGAGAATACGAATATTCCAAAAGTTATTATGGATTGGGGAATGAGTGATGAGCGTAGCGATATCATTTTAGATCACGGTTTTGAAGGAGGGTATTTAGCAACCCAACATCTTATTGAAAACGGCCATAAAGATATTGCGGTGATCACTGGCAATTTAAATAAAGTCATTGCCAAAACTCGTTTTGAGGGGTTTAAAACAGCCCTAGCGGATTCGAATTTAACCCTAAGAGATGAGTGGGTTTTAGAAGGGGATTTTGAACCCGAAGGTGGTTATGAATGTATGACCAATTTATTGAAAAGTGGTCAGACTTTACCTACTGCAGTATTTTGTTTTAATGATGTTATGGCATTAGGTGCTATTTCGGCAATAACGGAAAAAGGACTAAAAGTACCACAAGATATTTCTGTGATCGGGTATGATAATATTCATAGTTCTCGTTTTTATGCACCACCATTAACAACGGTACATCAATCAAAATCACGGCTAGGAGCTGCTGCTTTAGAATTATTATTAGAGCGTATTGAAGATAATGAAAAAGCAAAAGAACCGAAAATATTAGAGTTTTTCCCTGAACTTGTAAAACGTAGCTCAGTAAAAAATTTAACTATTAAGGAGTGATATGGAAACGTTAATTGCATTTTTTAGTAGCTATGGCTATTGGGCCGTATTTTTGGTTTTACTTGCTTGTGGATTTGGTGTGCCGATTCCTGAAGATATTACACTTGTCTCTGGTGGTGTAATTTCTGGTTTAGGCTATACGAATGTACATTGGATGTTTGTAGTCAGTATGCTTGGTGTACTCATTGGCGATAGCACAATGTATTGGCTAGGCCGAATTTATGGTAAAAAAATCTTAAGATTCCCACTAATCAGAAAAATTGCCACCCCAGTACGTTTTGCAGCAGTGCAAGAAAGATTTGAAAAACAAGGTTGGAAATTGCTCTTTATGGCACGTTTTTTACCAGGTTTAAGGGCAGTTGTTTATCTTGTTTCGGGAATTAGCCATAAAGTAAGCTTTACTAAATTTCTTTTAGTGGATTTTGTTGCTGCAGTTATTTCTGTACCTATTTGGGTGTATTTAGGCTACTACGGTGCAAGCAACCTTGATTGGTTACACGAGCAAGTAAAAAATGGACAACATATCATATTCGCTATTTTAGGTGTTGTTATTTTATTTTTTGCTTTTAAATGGTACAAAAACAAGAAAAATAAAAACGTAAAATAGGTTAAATTCTCTATTTAATGGATTGTTCATATAATAGAGAGCTTTTACTAAACTAACTTGTGTTCAAATATTTAATCGCTCGTGCTAGTCACGGGCTTTTATTTTAATCTAAATGAAATCAGAAAAAAGCAAAGAACAACATTGGCTGGAAGGTGGATTAAGCCTGAAAGCCGTTTCCAATATTTTGGATATTCCCACTTCCACTCTGCGTTATTGGGATAAAGAAGGGCTAGTGGCATTTAATCGGAATTGGCAGAACGATTATCGGCAAGTGTCGGTGAATACGCTGTTGGAATTGCTCGATGTGTTGGATTATCGGGAAATGGATGTGCCGATTGGCAAAATCAAGCAGATTCCGCAAATGACCACAAACGATTTGTCGCAATTATTGGCGGAAAATAGAGCGGTATTGCAGGGAAAAATCGCTAAATTAGAGCAAACTTTGGCAAAAATCGATTTGAAAGAGCAGGCATTGGCTCGCTTGAAAGAATTAGAGCAAACCGAGCCACATTGGTTTACCGCCAAATGCCGATGATTTATCGGGTCGATTTGCAGGATACCGATGAAGTGAAACAATATCTTGTGCCGTTTCAAGCTGCCGATTTGCACCTTACCGATAATCTTTATCACTGGCAAGCAGGAATGTGGGCGGAAAACCGTAGTGGGGAAATTCTCCGCCCTGCGGATTGCCAGCCGATGCCTTATTTAAACGGTTTATTGCGTTTCGGACGGGACGGTTCAGACAATAGCGAACAATTCATTAGATTAGCTAATGAAATAGGCTATCGTCCAAAACGGATAATCAGCCAATATCTCACTGCTACTTACCGCCCCGATTATGGCTTATGCGACTATCAAGAATGTTGGGTAGAGCTGGAAAAGGTTGCACCTTGATAGCGTTTGACCAACCAAATTGCTGCCAACAATCCCAATAATTCACTGCCGATTAGGGTAAACCAAATGCCGTCCGTGCCGAACAACGGTGGCAAAATTGCCATTCCGATAGCGATAAAAATTACCCCACGCAGGGCGGCAATAATCATTGAGCCAAAGGCATTCCCTAGTGCGGTGAAATAACTGATAATCAGTAGTGTAATGCCTTCCATCAAAAACACCCACGAAAAGATTTTCAGGCTATTGGTGGCAAGCTGAACAACGGCGTGATCGCCACTTTGGAAAAATAGGCTAACAAAGTAACTGCCCCAAAGTTGTAAGGCGGTAAAAATCAGTACACCCAGTGTGGCATTCACTTTGGCGGTAAAGTGGAAAATCTGTTGTAAGCGTTCGGTTTTTCCAGCCCCGAAATGGTATGCCATTACCGGAATCAAGCCGTCGGAAATCCCTAAAAAGACCAACACGCCGATAAACTGAATATAGCTGATTGCCGAATATGCCGACACACCGTCCGCCCCGAGCATTGCCATTACGGTGCGGTTGATAATTAACACTGCAATCGCAGACGACAATTCCGATACGCCTTCGGACGAACCGTTGTAGCACGCTTTAAACAATAATTGACGGGAAAAATTGCCCTTAAACAGCGAATAAGGTTTCGGCAGGCAAAAGAACGCCACCACAAATGCCAAACTAAATGCAATGCTGGTAGCAAAACTTGCCCCGAACACGCCCCAATCCAACCACAACACAAAGGTTAAACTCAGCACAATGTTCAACACCACCACACTGCTCATAATCAGCGTAGAAAGCAACGGTTTGCCGAACGCTTTAATTAGTAAATCCAAATAAAATGCAAGTGACATCAATAACATAAACGGCACTAAACCATTGAAATAGGCAAGTGCGTGTGGCATTAATACATCATCTGCCCCCATTGCCCGAATTAACGGCTCACGGAAAATCCACAGCAGTGATGACGCAATCAGGCTTACTACGGTTAAGCCAATAAAGCCTGTTTTCAGTGCATTTTGCACTTGTTCAGGATTTTTACTGCCCAAGCCCTGACTAACCAGCGTTTGAATACCAATCCCGATTATCATCGATACCACCATTTCCAAGCTAAACAATGGCAAAATAATATTTACTCCACCCAATGCAGTCGCTCCCAGCACATTGCCGATCACCAAGGCATCAATCAGGTTCTGAACCCCAAAAAATAGCATTGTCACAATGCTCGGCAGGGCGAATTTCAATAACAAAGCGGGAATCGGCTTATCCATTCCTTTCATCTCGGTTTGTTGCATAGTTATCCTTTATAGAAGTGAAAAAGAGCGGTTGTTTTTTCGCAAAATTTCGGTATTATGTAGCAGTTGCACAAAGAAACCAAAAACTGAATAATCAACCGTAAAAAAGCCTTGAGTGTAGTGATAAGCTCAAGGCTTTTTAATTTAGGTGCTAATCTACTTCAGCCTCTAAAAATAATATTTTTGCAACTTATTGAATGGTTAGTTAAAGAGATTATATTTGTATCATGAGTAATCTTTTATTTTATCTCTCTAATTGCTTTAATTACCTGACAATGTGCTACATCATGTTCTTTACAACCAACAAATTGTTCCAAAAATTGTTTTACTTGTTGTAATTGTTCAATTTGGTATAGAACCTGTTGTAAGTGTTTTTCTGCCAAGTCATCTGCAATTTGGCACTGATTATTTGGATCCTCTTGTAATAGACAAAGTTGTTTGATTTCTTCTAAACTAAAGCCAATTGAGCGACAAGTCTTAATAAAGCGGAGTTGTATCAGCTGTTTTTCATTAAAAATACGGTAGCCATTTTTTTGCCGTTGAGCCGCAGTTATCAATCCTAATTTTTCGTAATAACGAATAGTCTCTAAATTGACCCCACTCGCTTTACTTAATTCATTAATTTTAAAAAATTTATTCATTACCTATTGACCCTGTAATGATTACGGAGTTTATAGTTTATTAAATTTTAAATGAAAACTCACGGAGATAATCATGTCATGTTCAAATCATTGTCATTCAAATTCTACTCATTTCTCTTCGCAATACCGTTATGCATTATGGCTTGCGTTTGGGCTAAATTTCATCATGTTTATTGTTGAAATTGTGACGGGAATAGAATCAGGTTCTACTTCCTTGTTATCAGATAGCCTTGATTTTTTTGGAGATAGTGCAAATTATTTAATAAGTCTGTATGTTTTGCCTATGGCATTAATCTATCGAGCTAAAGCCTCTCTTATTAAAGGTACAACAATGGGAGGGTTTGGATTATTTATTCTTTTCACCACATTGTACCGTTGGTTTTATGGGGATATACCTAATTATAGCCAAATGAGTTTTGTTGGTTCTCTCGCGTTATTGATTAATCTTACTGCAGCATGGGTGCTTTATCATTTTCGAGAAGGTGATAGCAATATGCGTGGTGTCTGGCTTTGTACTCGAAATGATGCTATTGGTAATGTAGTGATTATCTTAGCTGGCGCTGTCGTTTATTTCACCCAATCAAAATATCCCGATTTAATTGTCGCTTTTGTATTAGCATTTCTTGCGATTCAAGCGGCACGAGAGGTTATTTTTCAAGCTTGGAAAGAATTGAAGCAATCATAACACATTAAGATAAGGTTAATAAGATTTATTATAAGCAGTATAGCGGTTAAATTCTATCGATATTTGACCGCGCTTTACTCACTAAAATTTCAATATATCGCTTTCTTTTGGCACATTGACATTTTCTAATTTATTGTCTTTTACAAATTGTCACATCTCACCAGAGGTAACTGTAACGTGGTTTATCAGATTCTTCTTACTGCCCAATAACAACATCCCAAGGCAACCCCTCTTCATTTTCCAATGCTAACCAAATTGTATCATCTTGTACGGAATCGTGAGTATTATCCATTTCATAATCAAAATGAATATCTTGTATATCAATAACAATGATAGATTTCATAGTAAATATACCTCCCTTTTTCTATTAAGCTGCTATATGGTATTGTTGATTATCACTTAGACTTGATACCCCAAAGGAAACGGGCGGTCTTTTATTACCTTGCCAATAGCCGACGAAATGGCGTGATGGCGGACAACTTAGGCATTTATTGAGTAATTCATTGAATTTCTCTTGAATACTTTTACGTCGTTCATCTTCTCGCCAAGCGGTTTCATTCGCATAGTGAATAAGGTAGTGATTACTCATTCGATGGTGTATCCCTGTAATCATTCTTCGTAACCGAGCAAAAAAGGATTCTGCTAAATTGTTTGTAATCCCCTCTATTGAACAATATTCTTGTGAGTGATTTACCCGTTCTAATTGATAATGCAAAGCAAGGCTGTCGTAAGCAGAGTTTTCATCAGCACAAATTATACTATTCGGCTTCACCAATTTATGTGTTAGGGCTAGAATATCTTGAGTATTTTCTTCCTTAATAAGCGCTACAATACTTCTATCCGCACCTTGAATCCTATTCTGATTAGTAGCTCGTTGGCGAAATACCATAACACACGCTTTATCTTTTCGTTGATTACGTTTTGCTCGTCTATCTATACGTTTATGTTTGAAATTCTTTGGGCGAAGATAATAATTCACATAACAACCATCTATATGAACTTCGCCCGAAAGTGCGGTTAAATCTTTAGTGAGATTAAGTGACTCTCTGAATTTATGCAGAAGAATCCAAGCTGTTTTATATTGCACATTGAGCTTATGTGAAAGCGCAACGGCAGACAATCCTTTACTCTCGGTAGTAAATAGATATAGGGCAATAAGAATTTGCCTTAGTGATAATTTATGGGATTGGAAAATAGTACCTGTCGTAATTGAAAAGCGAGCGTGACAATGCTTACATTGCCATTGTTGTCGAGTTTTAATGAAGTAGGCAGAATGACGAATACCGCAGCGAGGGCAAACTTGCTCTTCTTCTGTTCCCCATCGGGCCTTTTTGAGTAGAGCCATTATTTCAGTATCAGCAAGCCCAGCCACTTGTATCAGTGACAAGCGGCGAGCTTTTGCAGATAACAGGAAATGCTGTGCCATAAAAAACAAAAGTCCCTTTATTACAACTCTCGATTTTCCAAGCCTTTTTAGGCTTAAAAACAATCAAAAACTGTAATAAAGGGACTATTATCCGTGGCGAAAATGATATAAGTTATTAGGGGACATGTCAAGCGAAATTTTCAATCAAAAATCAGAATGCTTGTCAAGTTATTTTTAATAAATATTGCAAAATAATTTTAAGTTTTTGATAAAGAAAGATTATTTTTTAGGAATAATGGGTAATATTTATGATATTTACCTAGTTTGTTTGCTTTATTTTTAATCAGTTTTAATTCAATGAATTAGATAAATAATGAGCAATTTTAATATTAAGCCACCCCAAAGGGTGGCAACAAAGGAATTAGTATTAAGGACAGCGATAATATCTTTTACTATCAACAATGATAGTATTCTTATTCACTAATTTAGCGCTAAGATTTTCTATTTTATCTTCTGTTTCTTCGTTCATTTCTCCCATATCTATTATTTTCACTTTGACTTGTGCGCTAAAAGCATCTTGAGTTAGTGAATAGAATTTAGCAATTTTGTGTAAACTAAACCCTATAAATTCTAATATATTATGCTCTGGAGTGATATTTAGCTTACCTAGTTCATAAATAGGGAAGTTGATACCATTAACTCTTTTATCTCCCTCATGTTTACCTTATAATTGATTGGATTTTCAACAAAATACTTTAGGAACTTTGTATGCAAACTCAACTATTAAAAGAAATTAACTCTGTTTTAAAGGGCTTCCCACAATATTGGAATGGTGAAACATTGAAACGAAGCGAAGTGATTACGGCTATAGAGAACAAAGAACCATTGATAATAAAAGCTTTAGCATCGAATGAAAAATTAAAACAGCAGTATAGCACCGACATTGATGGCATTTTATTATTTGATTTTGCTAAATTAATCAATTTGATTCAATATAAGGAGTATTGGAAAGACAGCTTTACAAAGTATAAAAACAAAATAGGTTTAACATCTAACGGTAACTATCTAATTGATAGTGGTGATATTGTTTTAGATTTTCCTTTTAAAGACTGCATGCTTGAAGGCGGCATGAGTAGATCTGAAATCGGGAAAAATGAAGTTTTTTACAATGAAATTATTGCAGCTGACGAAATTGATAGACTAAAACAACCTAAAGTATTAGTTAATGCAAAAAGATACTCTGCTGGTGGTGTAGAAGATGGTATTTCAAAAATAACTCTTGAAGATAACTTAATTATTAAAGGGAACAATCTACTAGCATTGCATAGTTTGAAAAAACGCTATGAAGGACAAATCAAGCTGATATATATTGATCCCCCTTATAATACTGGCTCTGATGAGTTTATGTATAACGATAAATTTAGCCGTTCTACATGGCTAACATTCATGAAAACCGTTTGGAAATTGCTCGTGATTTATTGAATGAGCAAGGAGTTATTGTTATACAGTGTGATTATAATGAAGACGGATATTTAAGAGTGTTGTCGGATGAAGTTTTTGGTAGTGAAAATTTCTTAGCAAATATTGCTGTTCGTTCATCAACTCCCAGCGGAACAAAAACAGCGCATAAGAATACTAAAATAATTAAGCAAAAAGATACTATTTTTGTTTATAAAAAGAAAAGCGTAACACTTAATCCGCAATATATTCCTCGTCAAAATTGGGACAAACATTATACCGAATATCTCTATAAAACTGAATCTGGAGAATGGGCATTAAAAAAATTAAAAGATGTTCTAATTGAGGAGGGAATTGATATACCTATTGCAGATCTAAATCCAACAGATAAAAAAATCAATGAATTCATCAACAAACATAAAGAAAATATTTGTAGGTTGCAGTCACATAAAAATGAAAAAGTTGCCAACATCTCTAGAAATAAATTTCAAGACAAAATCTATGAGAATTATGTTGATGGTGAGTTAGAAGGTTTATATTACAATGGACAAGTCATTACTTTAATTAAAAGTGGACTCAAGCCAGTAATTGTAAATAAATCTTCAGGTGAATATTGGTCTATGTTGCTATGTGATTTTTGGAGTGATATAGATTTTCAGAATACCCAAAATGAAGGCGGTGTGAGCTTTCCAACTGGCAAAAAACCAGAAGCATTACTTAAGCGAATTATTGACTTAACAACTAATCCAAAAGACATTGTACTGGATTATCACTTAGGCAGTGGCACAACCGCAGCTGTTGCTCATAAAACGGGTAGGAAATATATCGGAATCGAGCAAATGGACTATATTGAAACACTAGCTGTGAAACGATTACAAAATGTAATACAAGGTGATAATAGTGGTATATCAAAGGCGATTGACTGGCAAGGTGGTGGCTCATTCGTCTATTGCGAATTAGCTAAACTAAACCAAAGCTATGTAGATTCTATATTAAGAGCAGAATCTACCGAACAGCTAAACTCTATTCTTGATGTTATGCAACATGAAGCTTATCTTAATTACCAAATTGAGCTAGAAAACCTATTGAAATCAACCTATGAGGTAGATGGTGTTGAGCATGAAGTTGAATTTTCTCAACTATCTCTTGCTGAACAAAAAGAATTGCTGATTGCATTGCTAGATAAAAACCAGTTATATGTAAACTTATCAGAAATTGACGATGTGGAGATGAAGATCTCTGATACGGACAAAAAGTTCACTCAAAGTTTCTATCAGTTGGAGATATAAAATGGCTAAGAAAAAGACTTTAATTATTGATGATAGTGAACTACTGGTTAGAAAATTAAGACAGCGATTTAAAAGGAACTATCTAGACCTATTCGGTGATAATGATCGTTGGGACTGTTCATATATTCAGAATAACCTCAAGGATAAACTACGCCCATATCAGGAAGAAACACTATTTTTCTTCCATGATTGTCAATCTAATAGCAAAACTGAGCTTAATTTCCGCCACTTAATGTTTAATCTAGCAACAGGTGCAGGTAAAACCATGTTAATGGCTGCGACTATGTTATATCTGTTTAAAGAAAAGGGGTTCCAAAATTTCCTGTTCTTTGTTCATACTGACGGGATTCTACAAAAAACCATTGATAACCTAGTCAACTCCGGTTCTTCTAAGTATTTATTTACTCCAGTCATTGAAATTGATGGTAGAGATATAAAAATTGAACAAGTTGATGTTTTCCCAAAAACACCAAATGACAATACAATTTACTTAAAACTAGCAACCATTAATAAGGTTCATTTAGACTTAAACAACCAAAAAGAAAATACTATTACTTTTGAAGATTTACAAGATATACCATTAGTTATGTTGGCTGATGAAGCGCACCATTACAATGCGGCCACCGCTTCAACTAAAAAAGAAAAAGAAGATGCTGGCAAATGGGAGAGAACAATTGAAAAATTGCTCAATATAAATAATTGCAATCGACTATTGGAGTTTACAGCAACTATTGATTTATCTAATGAAGATTTATTTAACAAATATAAAGATAAAATTGTGCAACGCTACGATTTAAGAAAATTCATGGAAGATGGATTTTCAAAAAAAGTAATGTTACTACAAGTCAATCAAGATGATAAAACTAAAATGCTTGATGCCATTTTGCTTAGTCAGTATCGCAAGCTAATTGCTAGTAAGAATGGCATCTTAAGTTTCAAACCAGTGATTATGTTTAAATCAAATCAAATTGATGTGTCAATAGATAAACATGAAGAGTTTAATCAAGTTATTAATGATTTGACTGTTGAACAAATTACTAATCATTTACAAGATAAGCAAAAGGTATTATCTGATAAGCCAGCAAGCATTTGGCATAAAGTAGCAAAATTCTACGGCGAGTTAGATTTGCAAGATGTGCTTTTAGGTATTAAAAAAGATTTTAATGAATTAAATATCATTAATGCAAACGGCAAAGAAATGATTGATGAAGGCAATGCTAAAATACTCAATACATTAGAAGATGCTAACAACCCTTTCCGAGTGGTCTTTGCTGTTGCCAAACTAAATGAAGGTTGGGATGTATTAAACTTGTTCGATATTGTCAGAATTAGTGAAAAAGCTGTTTCAACTTCAGCTAGCACTAATCAAGAAGCTCAATTAATTGGTCGTGGAGCAAGATATTTCCCATTCTTTTATAAAAATGAAAAGCTAGGAAAAAGACGATTTGATAATCAAAATACTGAATTAGCTATTCTAGAACAGTTGCATTATCACACTATTAATGAAACGAGTTATATCAATAACTTAAATAACTCAATTACACAAACTCGTTTGCTGACTAGTCTTGATGGCTCAGAACAGGTTTTTACTGTGAAAGTAAAAGAAAGTTTTAAAAAGACTTTAGCCTATCAAGAAGGAAAACTATATCGTAATAGAACTAAATCAGTTAGCCCAAAAGAAAGAACATTACACTCTTACACTGATAAGGACATATTTTTATCTTATAAGATTGCTGATGAAAGTTTATTATCAGAAATCAAAAATTTAAACCTTGCTAACTCTAAAAGTAAATCAGTTAAGGTTGAAACATTAAAAGCTGGAAGATCATATTTTAGAAAAGCTATTCAACGATTGAAATTTTATCAATTTAGTAACCTAAAACGATACTTTCCTATTTTAAACAGCATTGATGAATTTATCAGAGATTACTTAAGTAGCATAAAAGTGCAAGTAACAATTCCAGAAGGATTGAATTTAAGCGAACTAACACCCAAAGAAAGGCTAAATCTACTAGAAGAAGCACTAGCTAAGATAGCAATTAATATTACCAAAAACTATCAAAAAGCTACTGGCACAAAGGTGTTCTATGGTACAGCTCTTAATGAGATTATTAAAGATTACGAAATTAAAGTAGAAGATAGTACAGACAACATTTCTCAAAAAATCACCGCTAAAAATATGATTGGTAAGAAATGGTTTGTTTATGATAATGCAGTCTTAAATCAACTAGAACATCAAATGTTAAGCGATATGCATGAGGTCATCTTGAAGCTTGAAGTAAAGTATAGAGATGTTTATCTCATTCGCAACGATGAACGATCATCTAGTTTCAAATTAACTGAATTTGATGGTGTTAGAGGGTTTATGCCAGACTTTATCTTAATTCTAAGCAATGATAATGAACAGACTTTCTATCAGGTTATTCTTGAACCAAAAGGGGAACCATATTATCTACAGGATAAATGGAAAGAGAATATGCTCGAGCAGATGAATGGAGAGGATATTATTATAGAGGAATCTGATAGAGTAAGATTGGTAGGGGTGAAATTCTATAGGCAATTCAATGATGGTACTACGGATTTTACTCAAGAATTTTTTGATGATTTGGCTAAGAAAATTTTTGATGGAAAATCTTTAATTGAATCAAAATCAACCCTTATTGATGATAAACAAGGCTTGCTGTTTGACTAAATAGGCTAACAAAAGCACGCTATATGCGTGCTTTTATTTTGCAACATCTCTATGATGCAAATATCTTACGTCTATATGAAAAACTTTTCGCTACTCTCTCATATAGCCTTTCTAAAGACGATTACCTCTAATAATAGCTAATTTACTATTCATACACCAACTAATTTTAGCCTCTAATAGCAATCATTTCTAACAATTATTTTAGCTCTTCTGAAACCATGGTTGCTGTTTGATGAATGATTTTCTGACCTAAATCTGTTGTACTTCTTACTTTCTCAATTAATTCTAATTCTTTAGATGTTAAAGTGGAATGATCGATTTTATTAATAAACATCTCACCATTCCCTGTAATCAGCCAATTCAAATTTACATTCATCTTTTCACAAATTTTATTAAGAGCCTCTGCATTTGGATCTCTTTCTTCTCGTAAGTAATTTTGAACAGAACGATAAGGAATTTCTGTTAATTCTGAAAAGGCTTTAATTGTTAAAGATTGAGCGTCAAGCAACGCTTTTAATCTATCACTTATGTTCATTTGAGCATTCCATATTGACTTTTTATGTTCTTTTTAGTATAATTTAGAGAATAAACAATACCCGAATGGGTTTATTTTATATTAAATCAATCACTAAATCAAAGAAACATCATGGCTCAACACTTCCTTTTAACTAGCAAAGCCCGAACGCTTTCTCCTATCAAGATAGCTCGCCTATCTGATGACGAAGCATTTGATTTACTTTGCCAGTTACGTTGGGGAAGCAAGGAAAATGTTGTTTGTCCTAAATGCGGTATAGCTCATAAAGCCTATTTCATTTCTACTCGAAAGCAATGGCGGTGCAAGTATTGTAATCACACGTTTAGCATAACCTCTGGCTCAATTTTCGCTAATCGCAAAAAGTCATTACAAACTTACCTTTATATTATAGCTAAGTTCGTAAATGCTGCTAAAGGCATTTCATCACTACAACTTTCTCGTGATGCTGATGTAAATTATCGAACTGCATTTGTATTATCTCATAAAATCCGTAAAGCTTTATTGGAAACAAGAGATTTACAACCTTTATCTGGGGAAATTGATATGGATGGTACTTACGTTCATCCAGCACCACGCAAAGCGAATAAAAAAAGTGACCGCTTAGATTATCGTCTAGCTGAAAATCAAAACCCTGATAAGCGTTGTATTATTGTGGCTAGAGAACATTATGCTACCGATGAAAAGCAAGAAAACGTACTACATTGCGGAGCAAAACGGTCATTAGTCATGGTAGCAAAAACAGAATCTCAACCCATTATTCACGCTTTTGCCACGCGTTTTGTTAAAGCCAATAGCCGTATTAATACCGATGAAAGTCATGCTTATGAAGTATTGTTGCCACACTACCATTTACAAACAGTGAATCATAAAGAAATGTATCGTAGTGATTTAGGTGTAACCAATAATCAAGCAGAAAGTTTCTTTAGCCGTTTCAAACGAATGTATTACGGCCAAACGCATAAAATGAGTAATACCTATTTACTCAATTATGCCAATGAAATTGCTTACCGTGAAGATAACCGACGAAAATCAAATGGTTGGCAGTTTAATGACATCTTGGGTAAATGTTTGCATACGACGAATAAAAATAATGAATGGTGTGGGTACTGGCAACGAAAAATTATCCATCAAGAGGTCGTCTGGCAATAATGGCAAAATTAGTCTGTATTAATCAAATAGAAAACAAAATTCGCTTATTACAGCGTGAGCGAGAGCAAGTAGTAAAACATTTAGCCCTTGTGGATGATAAATTACAGAAACTCAAGCACGCCCTTGAGGTATTACAACATCCCCATTCTGTTAATGAATACAATACAGCTAATTTTACCTATAAGCTCCATAAGCGCCTTTTCAAAGGCAAATTGCGAAAAATGGTACTTGAAGTATTGAAGCAAGAGCCAAACCGTAGCTTTACCGTAAATGAACTGATTACTTTAGTGTTAATTAAAGACGGACAAACAGATAAACCGATAACAGCTCAACATACTGTATCAATGCGTGGCGCATTACGTCACTGGTTAAATAAAGGGATTGTTGAGCGGATTGAATATAATGTAGTCAATATTCGTTGGCGATTGAAACACCAATAGTCATATTCTGTACTATTTGACCTTTAACCGCCAATGACATTTTTTATCCTTCCAGCATTTTTCAACTAACGCTTTCTTCATCAAATACTGCAAAACCGTGTAGATTGTCTGTATTTGCGCTGTCGGTAAGGTATGCCCTACCTTTTGTCCGTCTAATACCATTGCTTGATGGGCAATTTCATTTGTACTTAACCACTTATCCGAGTGTTTTTTCAAGATACTGGCAATTAATTGTTGAGGAGAAGAAAGAAAACGAGCATTTCTTGCTTTTTTACTGGTTGAATAGTGAGTATTTCTCGAATGGCTAAGCGCGGTACGATAATCCGCCATTTTTTGATAGATATCTTTCAACTGTCGTTGAAGGGCGGTAATTTGTTTTTCAATTGCTTCACCGTCTTTTTCACATTCTGCAATAGCTTCTGTTAACGCTTTTTCTAATACTGTTCGTCCCATAGGTTTTTCTTACCCTTAATTAAGTTATAATAGGTGAGAAAAATGTAGCAAAAACAGAAAATTAAATCTTTGTGCATTTGCTACATAATACCGCAAAATTTTGCAAAAAAACGACCGCTTGTGATGGTGGGGATTATAAAGGTTGAAGTTTGTTTAGGGTCAAGAAGGATTTTATATTTATAAAATATCCCCTTTAAAGGATATTATTGATTTTATCCTTTTTAGGGTATAAACTTGTTTTTATCCTCTATATGGTATAAGGAAGGTTAAAATGTTCCCAATGGTTGTGACTACACCGCAAATGCTGGCTCACGCAATAAAAGAGTACCGTAACTTGCAGAAAAAATCGCAAACGGAAGTAGCGAAGTTTGCGAATACCAAGCAAGCGACAATTTCCGTATTTGAAAACGATCCTACTGGTACAAAAATCGAAACGCTGTTTAATATTCTCACTGCTTTAGAGTTAGAGTTAGTTATTCAACCCCGTCCGAAAAGTTCGGAAATCCAGTATGATGATGAAGGTGAAGTATGGTAAATCAGATTTTGACACTGGCAATGAACGGTATCGAAGTGGGCGAATGGCGGAAATTTGCTGATGGTTCAACAGAGTTTCAATACTATCCTAGTTGGTTGGAATCTGCTCGCAGTCGTGCCATTTCGCTTTCTTTACCGCTATCAAATAAGGTTTATCGTGGTGATGTTGTCTATAATTTTTTCGATAATTTATTGCCGGATAACGAGCTAATTCGTTCACGCATTCAACAGCGTTTTCAAACCACAACGAAATCTCCCTTTGATTTGCTTTCTGTGATCGGGCAGGATTGTGTCGGGGCAATTCAGCTTTACGCCAAATCTCCTTCATCAATTAAATCTATTTTATCCCAACCACTGACAGAGGAAGAGATTGAACATACTCTGCTCAATTATCAAAGTTTACCATTGGGAATGAAAGAGCAGGACGATTTTCGCATCTCACTTGCCGGCGCACAGGAAAAAACCGCTTTGCTTTATCATCAAGAGCAATGGCATCGTCCGCTAGCCTCAACACCGACAACCCATATTTTTAAGTTACCTATCGGCATAGTCGGACAGGGGCAGATTGATCTTTCCGGCAGTTGTGAAAATGAATGGCTATGCTTGCAAATTCTCGCTAAATTTGGATTGAAAGTACCTAGTGCGAAAATAGCTCACTTCGGAAAAACGCAAGTGTTGATTGTTGAACGTTTTGATCGCCGTTGGTCGAAGGACAGTTCTCATCTTATCCGCCTACCGCAAGAAGATATGTGTCAAGCCTTCAATATTGCTCCGGCTCGAAAATATGAAGCTGATGGCGGCGTTGGCATGTTGCCGATTATGCAGTTGCTCAAAGGCTCATCGAATGCAATGAAAGATCAAAAAGATTTTTTCAAAGCCCAAATTCTCTTTTGGTTGCTTTGTGCGATTGACGGACACGCTAAAAATTTCAGTATTTTTTTAGAGCCGAATAACCGCTTTAAACTTACTCCATTTTATGATGTGATTTCCGCTTATCCGCTGATTAAGCCGAATGGCTTACAAAAGCAAAAAGTCAAAATGGCAATGGCGTGGCACGGAGAAAAAAATAAACATTATTTATGGGATAAAATCCAGCTTCGTCATATTTTTCATACAGCAAAATTAGCTGGATTATCAGCACAAATTGTAGAGGAAATATTGCACGAGATTTGTGCTTCAGTTCGTGGGCTGGGTGATATTTCGGTAGAGCATATTCCACTAAATATTACCGAACCGATTTTAAGTGGGATTGAGAAGAGAGTAGAGATGGTAAAGGGGACGTTTTGATTGTTATTTACAAGTGGTTGTTTTTTCGCAGATTTTTGCAAAAAACATTAGTTTATGATTGTAGGGAATTTAAAGATTGAAGTAGGTTGGCTGTAAAGTGTAATTCTTTTTCAAGATAATTGAAAAGGGAAATTGTTAAAGCAAGTATTCTTTGATAACATTTCTCTTATTCTTAGCCGTAATATGGGTTTTAACGTGTATAATAAGCAAACTTCAAATTTTAAACTTCTAGCAGACATTGAGCCTGAATTAGCCGAATTTGGCAAGGGAGCGGAATATTATATTTATTCTGATATTCAGTCATCTTTAGTAAAACTTCGTTGCTTTTCTGAAAAGTTTGTTGCGATCTTGTATCGTCAGCTTCATTTGAAAAATGATGCAAATATCTCTCTTATTGATCGAATGAATAATGCTCATTTCAAAGAAAGTTTGCCTATTGAAATTCATCAAAAATTACATTTATTACGCATGAAAGGTAACCATGCAGCTCACGGAAGCATACCTGATAATGTGAATGAGTTTGAGCTTATCGGTTGGGTGCGTGAAGCTTATTTGTTAGGTAAATGGCTTTATATTAGTCGTTTTCCTGAAGCAGATTATCCACATTTTGAAAAACCGATTAAACATCGAAAAGTACTTGATGAATTAGAGCAAGCCAACCTAAATCTACAAGCTGAAATTGAAAAACTTAAACAAACAGAGCAAAAACTAGCCTTAAAAGCTGAAAAACTGCAATCTGAACTCGAAGAAAGCCAGCTTGAGTTAGTGCGTCAAAGCCAAATTGAAAAATACCAACAGGCGACAGCTAAAACCGATCTTGAGCCTACAGTTACACTTTCTCAATTCAAATTAATTGATGCTTATAATGAATATCAGCTCACAGATGGGCAAAAAACGCTTGTTGCTTATTTAGAAGCATTCTTGCAGGACAAACAGAAAGATGCTTTTCTGTTAAAAGGTTATGCTGGTACAGGTAAAACCTTTATTATCAAAGGTTTCACGGATTATCTTGATATTATTGGGCGAAATTATATGCTTGCTGCTCCAACTGGGAAAGCCGCTAAAGTGTTGGGAACAAAAACAGGGAAAGAATCAAGTACTATTCACAAAGCTATTTATTCCGTAGATAAATTAGTTGAATACAGAGATGAGAGTCAGCCTGATACTTATAAATTTTATACGGATTTTAAAGTCAATGATAAGTCGGCAGATTGCATCTTTATTGTTGATGAAAGCTCAATGATTTCAGATAGTTATATGGATGGCGAATTTATCCGTTTTGGATCCGGCTATTTACTCAAAGATTTACTGAAATTTATTAATATCGATCAAAATAACCACAATAAAAAAATCATCTTTATTGGCGATGATGCTCAACTTCCGCCGGTACAAATGAGCTATTCTCCAGCGTTAAATCAGGAGTATTTGAATAATCATTTCAATTTAAACATTTCAGAATATGAATTAACAGATATAGTTCGTCAAAAAGCAGATAGCGGTATTCTAAAAAATACCCTTCCTTTGCGCAAATCATTACAGAAAAAAGTCTTTAATAAAATTCAATTTGATATTAATAATAAAGATATTTTTGAAATTAAATCTGATCAAGTTTTACCTGCCTATTTACAAGCCTGTAATAATCAAATTAATAATGAAGCTATTGTTATAGCCTATTCAAATAGAGTAGTAAATGAATATAATCTTGCTATTCGCCAGCACTTTTTTCCTAATCAGAAAAAAATTACTGCAGGTGATAAAGTTATGGCTTGTCGAAATAAAGATCATATTTCTAATGGCGATTTTGGCTTAGTCAAATGGGTCAGTTCTGAATCTGAAATACATCCTATCAAATTAAAGCGAAAAAATAAGAAAGGGGCTATTGAAGAAACGATAGTAGAGTTAGTATTTAGAGATGTGTCTGTTGGCTTTCGAAATGAAACAGGGAAGACACTTTGGGAACAACGCAAAATTATTGAAAATTTGCTTTATTCATCTCAGCCAACTTTAAGTTCTGATGAGAATAAAGCACTTTATATTGATTTCTGTATTCGTCATCCAGAATTAAGTATGAAGAAAAATCCAAAAGAATTTAAATCTGCTTTAATGGGAGATCCTTACTTTAATGCATTACAGCTTAAGTTTGGCTACGCAATTACTTGCCATAAAGCTCAGGGTAGTGAATGGAATAAAGTATTTGTAAACTGCAAGGCTCATAAAAATGAATGTACACAAGATTATTTCCGTTGGATTTATACTGCGATTACTCGAACAGCAAAAAATCTTTATTTAATTGAGCCACCTAATATTGGAATTACAAGTAAATTGAAAATCATCGGTATGCCTGATATGCTTGAACCTCCTATTACTGAAATTACAAACCAAAAAAGTGAAATGGAAAATGAAGAAATTTTAGATTTAAACCCATTAGAAACTATAATATTTAAAGATTTAGATGAGAACTTAGCTTGTTCTGATGTTGGAGCTAATCTTTCTGGGATATCAAAACAAATTTTCAAGAAAATTACTGCACTTTTACCTGATTTAACGATTACTCAAGTTGAACCTAATTATTATCATGATATTTATCAAGTGAAATTCAACAATGAAATGGCTCGTTTTAAAGTGCATTACAATGGAAAACAAAGAATTAGCAAAGTAATCGCAATTAAAGTACCTGAAAGTTTACAATGGATTATGGAACAACTTTCTGCTCTGGAAAATCAGTTGATTACAAATCATATCCCAAATAAAGAAGCAGTAAAAGAAATTCATTTTATGGAAGATTTCTTAAATGAATTTCATCAATTAATAGCTAGTTGTGCAGAAAAATATCAGTTCAATATTCTTGATTGTAAACAACAATCTTATAATCAGCGTTATTCATTTGAACAACAAGGGAAAGTAGCTGTAATTGATTTTTGGTATAACGGTAAGCAGCAAATGACTACGGTGCAACCGCAACCAAATTTAAGTGATAAAACTTTTTTATCGCAAGTGATCCAATGGATTAGTGAGGTTAAGTAATGAGTCTGTTGAGAAGGTTGACAACAAATAGCTTACAACAGGTGAATCAACCACAACAAAAAAAAGAGTCCGTTTCAAAACAAATTTTTGCAGAACGTAAAAAAGGTAATCTTGATCAAGCCTATCAAATGGCTCTTGAAGCAATGAAACAAGGTTATGATGAATGGACAGAAAAAGCCTATGCTTGGACTTTAATTGATTTGATCAAACGTGATATGAGATTAACGCATTCAGAAATGTTGCCTATTTATATTGAGCAACTGGAACAAATTGAAGTTGATCAATCAGATGATATTCTGTTCAAGCAAAAACAATATACTCTCAATTTAAGCGATCCACTGCAACCACAAATTCAACAAGCTAAAGAATTAAGTAAAAATCATCAATATCATAAATCGGTAAATCTATATTTACGCTTATTAAAACAGCGTCCAGATAATATTGAATTACAAACTAGCTTTGCTTGGGATCTCTATCGTCTTGCTAAACTTGCATTAGAACAAAATCCGATTAAAATTGAAAATTTTAAACGCTATTTTGATGAATATCTACGATTAAATACGGAAAAGCCATCTTCATTACATCATTGCTATTTATGGTTGGCTTTAAAGTTATTGAATATGGAAAAAATATCTGATGAAGAAAATATTGATTTTTCGGATTTTATGATGAAATGGAAAATTACTCATTTACTTCGTGAAGATTACCAACCATCCTATTATGAAGATAAAAATGGAGAAAAGAGAGAAAAATCACCTTTAGCTTTGAATGTATTCCGAGCTATTTTCAAATCAGGGCTTGCCCATAAAAATCAACAGACATTAGCCGCACTTTTACCTGAAATTGAAAAACAAAGTCCCCGAATTTGTTCAGATCTGATTTGGCTAAAATGGGATCTTGCTAAAACCTATCATTTCTTGGGAGACTATGAGCGTTCTCAAGAACTCACAGTTAAATTATTGAAAATTAAGCCTAATGAATATTGGCTATGGGATTTTTTAGGAGATCTTTATCAGGCACAGCAAGATATGTCTTTAGCCTGCTATGCAAAAGCACTGCTTAATCAAAAAGATATTGGTTTTGTGTATAAAATAAAAATTAAGCTCGCTAAATTGTTTATTGCTCAGAAAGAATATAAGAAAGCGAAATGTGAGCTTGATGAAATCATTCATTATAAAAATAGTAAAGATGAGAAAATTCCTAAAGCAGTTGAAAATTTGATGTTGGAACCTTGGTATAATGATACACAAGCCACAGATTCAAACAAAAATATCTATATTCAAAATGCCCCTACTGCTGAAAATTTGCTTCATCAAAATTTACCTTGGGTTAAAGCAGTATTAGGTGATGTTTTTGAAAATAATGGTAAAAAAAATCGTAAGCTATTCTTAAGTTTAGATAAGATTCCATTAGAAATTTCAGTGCCTGATAATAAAATCACTTTAGCAAATAAAAAAGTCAATACAGCTATTAAAGTCAAAGGTGAAATGCAACAAGGTCGTTTCCATCTTTACATCGTTGCAGAATGCTTAGAGCAAAGTGAGATTTTTCCGAGTTACCAAGCGGTTGTTACCTATATTAATCAAGAGAAAAAAATGGTTAATTGTTTGGTCGATAAAAATTTTGACTTTGCAATTCCGCTTACTGAAATAAAATGTAATGTGAATGTATTAGATGTACTTGATGTTACCCTTTCTACTCATACTACCAAAGATGGCAAAAAACGTTTTAAAGCTCATCAAGTTAAACTATCAGATAAGCCTGTTCCTACTCTATTGAAAGAATTTGATCAGTCTGTAGAAGTATCTAGCGGTAATGGCTTTACAGATAATGATATTTTCATCCCTAAAAATTTGGTTTCTGCTCATAATATTCTTGATGATGCTCAAGTAAAAGGTTTAGCATTGTTAAGTTTAGATAAAAAGAAAAATCAATGGGGTTGGCGGGCAGTTAAAATTATGGATGTTAAAGGTGGTTATGATGATTGGGATGATTAATAAACTTAAGGTATCGCAATATGTTTTTTATCATAACTAAATAATTGGCTATAATAAAAATATTGTATAAGCCAGATATTATGTATTCTAGTGTTGAACATTTTGAGTACAATATTTATGTAGCGGAGAGTACTATACAAGTGATTTAAAGCTTTGTAATATATGCCTTAAGCCACTTCTCCCACCACAAACTCCACAAACGCCCTTACCACACTCGACGGATAGCGATGTGCCGCATAGAGCATTGTTAAAGCAAATTTGGGGCTATCGAAATCGGGTAAGATCGGTACCAAACCATATTCTCGGGTTAAATGTTCCACAGAGTAATCCGCCAATAAACAGACTGCTTTGCCTTGTTTTGCCATAAACTCTACCGCAAAACTTTCGTTACTAGCGAATAGATAAGGTAAATTAAGCGTTTTTTTACCCATATTGATTGATAAGGTTTTTTCGCCTTTTCTTGCCCAGCCAGCCAATGGAAAATTAGCAAGATCCTGCACTGTTTTAGGCATACCTAATTGGGCTAATAAATCAGGATGAGCTACCCATTTTGCCTGCACATCTAATACTTTTTTGGCAATAAACTGATCACCGTGTAAATCGCCCATACGAAATGCGACATCTATGCCGTCAGCAGTCATATCCAAAAGATTATCAGTTAAGGAACACTGGATTTGAATATGCGGAAATTGGCTTTGGAATTCGGCAATCCATTCCAGCACTGGTGTGCAGTTTGGTGGGGCAGAAATACGTAAAATACCTTTTAATTCAGCTTGTTCTTCATTTAGCACTTGGGCGGCATTCACTAAATTATCAATGGAAAGATAAACCTGTTCATACAGCCGTTGCCCAGCGATTGTGGGTTTCACGCCCGATTTAAAACGATCAAACAGTTGAATATTGAGTGATTTTTCCAGTTCGGCAATCTGACGGCTGATGGTTGCAATCGGCACATTCAGTTTTTCCGAGGCTTTAGACAAACTGCCATCTTGTACGACGGCAACAAAAAGGCGAAGGGCATTGAGGTTCATAATATTCTCATTTTTGGAAAGTATTTTTCCATTTTAGGTGGTTCTTATTTTAATTTCAATACAATAAAATTCACCCATCAAATTTATAGGAGAAAATTATGCAAAACCGAATTACTGAAATTTTAAATATCAAACACCCGATTGTTCAAGCTCCAATGTCTTGGCTGACCGATGCCCGTCTTGTTGCAGCTGTTGCGGAAGCTGGTGGCTTAGGATTTTTAGCACCACACGCAGGGCAGACGACGAATCCGAATTTGAATGAAGAAGTGATTGAGCGTATGCGTAATGAAATTCGTAAGGTGAAAGCCTTAACGGATAAACCTTTTGGCGTGCCATTTATTTTATCTTACGATTTCTCACTGATTCCGCATATGGTTAATTTGTTTATTGAAGAAAAAGTGCCGGTGGTGCTAGATAATGGTTCGCTTGATGCTGAAATTTATGCCGAATTCAAACAGGCAGGCATTAAAATTATCTGTCGTTTACCTAACCCAAATCTGCCAGATGCTTTAAAAGCTCAGGAATTAGGGGCAGATATCTTAGTGCTAACGGGCTTTGATGAAGGCGGTACGTTGCCGATGAAAGAAATGGGTAGTTTTTCTGTGTTAGCGGAATTTGTCGGCAAGGTTGATTTACCTATTATGCTAGCAGGTGGCGTGGCTGATAGAAAAGCTGTGCAAGCAGCTTTCACATTAGGTGCGGAAGGTGTATGGGTTGGTACAGCGTTTATTGCCACTGAAGAATGTCGTGCAAATGCAAAAGTTAAAGAATGGATTACTCAAGCAACGGCAAATGATCTTTTATTATTCCGTACAGAGCCTTACTACTATCGTTCTTTACCAACGGAACTTGCGAAAAAATGTTTTGAAATGAGTGAAAATGGAGCAACTCGTGCGGAAATTGCCAAAGTAATGAATGCAGGCACAGGAATGCGTTTAGGAATGCTCGAAGGCGATTTTGAAAACGGCTATATTTCACTTGGTAACGGCATTTCGTCAATTCACAAAATTAAAAGTGTAAAAGGCTTAATTGATGAGCTAATGGGCTAATTTAAGTTGTATTTTACAAGCGGTTATTTTTCATTGGAATTTTACTTGTGATTTTGATTTGTTGGTAAAATCAACATCAAATATCAGCATTAGTAGTAAAATTTTTCAGAAAAATGACCGCTTGTGTTTTTCGTATTACAAAAAATCAAGGAATATCAAAGCCTTGAGAAGCAACATAAACCTTAATCCATTCTTCTTCCGTAAATGTGATTTTTAGTGCATCAGCCGCATTGCGAACTCGTTCAATATTCCCCGAGCCAAGAATCGGCATAATATGGGCAGGGTGGCTTAATAGCCAAGCAAGTGCCAACACATCTAAACGATCTTCATCTTTAGTTTTGCCAATTTCAAGCAACTGAGTGGCAATCGCAATGCCTTGCTTATCCGTTTTATCAAATAAACGCCCTCCAGCAAGTGGCGACCAGGCCATCGGTTTAATACGTTTCTCAAGTAAAAAATCAAGAGAACCATCATCAAAAGCATTAAGATGTAATGGCGATATTTCAATTTGATTGGTGATTAAAGGTTGTTTCACATAAGATTGAAGCATTGAGAATTTGGCAGGGGTGTAATTTGATACCCCAAAATGTCTTACTTTGCCCGCTTGATGTAAAATTTCAAACGCTCGAGCAATTTGCTCTGGATCGGCACAAGGGGATAAACGATGAATCAGCAAAACATCAAGCTGTTCGCATTGTAATTGTTGGATAGAACGCTCTGCCGACCAAACAATATGCTCATAACTATTATCATAATAATGGCTTTTTATTTCAGGTAATTCTTGGTTTGGATATAAAATCCCACATTTAGACACCAGCGTCATTTTCTCTCGCAACGATTTATCTAACGCTAAAGCTTGTCCAAAACAACCTTCAGTTGTAAAACCACCGTAACAAGCTGCGTGATCAAAGGTGGTAATGCCCAATTCTAATAATTGATGAATAAAAGTGAGCGTTTGTTGTGGTGTTTGTTGCCATTTGTCTAGTCGCCAAAAACCTTGAATTATACGACTAAAAGAGAGGTCTTTTGTTAAAGAAGTATATTGCATAAGAAATCTCCGTGGTTAAGATTTATCTAAGAATATGTTGGTGTTTCAACTATCCATAATACAACGCTGAAATGGAAATGCAATTAACGATGTGGTTTGAAAAGCTGTCTTTCAGATAGTTTAATCTTACCACTCGGCACACTACCAAAATAACGCTTAAATTCCCGACTAAACTGGCTAGGGCTTTCATAACCGACTTGATAGGCTGCAGTAGAAACAGGCAAATTTTCTTCCGAAATCAACCGCTTAGCTTCCATTAAACGCAACGATTTTTGGTATTGCAATGGCGAAAGTGTCGTGTGCTTTTTGAAATGGCTGTGAAAACCAGACAATGACATTCCACATAATTCCGCAAGGCTTTCAACAGTAACTGTTTCGGTATAATGGGCTTTCAGGTATTCGGTAGCTTTAGCGATTTTTTGCGTGTTAGAGCCAAAACTCACCATCTGTTTAAGCTTACCCCCTTGTTCGCCTGTGAGCAGGCGATAGTAAATTTCCTGCTGAATTAGCGGTGCAAGAAAAACTACATCATTTGGATTTTCGTGCAAGAGTAATAAGCGTTCAAAAGCATTTTCTAACTCTTCATCTAAATGCCATCGCCCGAAAGCGGTCGAATTTTCTGAAGAATTTGCAAAAAGTGCGGTTTGTTCCAGCAGAATTTTATTCACTGCTTGCAGATCGATTTTCATCGACATAATCACCGACGGATTTTCCATACTGGCTTCACGAATCTTGCCACACATTGGCACATTCACAGGGCAGAACATAAAGTGTTGGTTGTCGAACAGATAACATTGCTCCCCTAGTTGAACCTCCCGTTCGCCCCGAACTACAATGCAAATACTTGGCTCTTGGATCACGCTGTCATAAGCAAAAGGGTGATCGCAATGAACAATAGTCAAACCTTGAATTGGCGATTGAAAAGTTTGGTTTTTGGGAATGACATTTAATAAGCGTTTAAAAATTTGTTCTGTAAACATAATTATTTGGATAAATAGGCAAGTGTTTTGGAGGAATAATATACCCTATATTTTTCAAAATCAATATACTAAATCCATTCCAATAGGGAACAGATAAAATAATTACTAATGTAATTGAAGGAGAATAGTATGAGCAATAACAAACAATTCGACATTTTAAAAGCAATGGCTAAAACGTGGTTTGGTAATTCACAACAGCACAGTATTCACGCTGAGATTATCCGCCAGAAAGGGTTTGCAAAATTAGCTGATAAGATACAAGCAGAAGCTGAAGACGAATGGCAAGAAGCTCAACGAGTAAATGCCCGTTTAATTGAAATTGGCGGAACACCTGTAGTGGCAATGGACGATTTTCCTGTGATAACCGATATTCGAGAACAATTAGAATACGACTATAGTGAAGGCATAAAAGGAATGGTTGAATTAAATGCATTGTTAGCAGAATTTGCCGATGATTACATTACACGCCGTATGATTGAAGAATTTATTGTAGATGAGCAAGAACATACTAACTGGCTTGCGGAACATTTAGGCTTAATCGAACAAATTGGTTATCAAAATTACTTAATGAAACAAATGTAAGAAGGGACAGAACAATGCGAGTATTAGACAAATCATATTTACATAACACTTTCAAACAAGCAGTTTTACAACACCAAACCCAAATTGGTTTCGGTTTGGTATCAGGTTCAGCAGTGAATGCGGAAATTGTGGCAGCTTCGGGCTATGACTTCCTTTGGATTGATGGCGAACACGGGCCGAACACGATAGAAACGATTATCGACCAAGCCCGAGCCATTGCTCCTTATGGTAGCCACGTGGTGGTACGACCGTTGGAAGCCGACCGTGCGTTAATCAAACAGTTATTAGACGCTGGTATTCAATCAATTATCGCACCAATGGTGGAATCGGGCGAACAAGCAAAATATGTTGCAGAATCAATGTATTATCCGTCTCGTGGTAAACGTGGTTTTGGTGCTCCGGCTGTGCGTGCAGGGCGTTGGGCGAGATTGCCTGAATATATCAAACACGCCGAAGACGAGCTATTTCTTGCAGTGCAAATCGAAAGCAAAAAAGGTGTAGAGAATTTTGCAGAAATTGCTACCACAGAAGGTGTCGATGCCATATTTTTAGGCCCAGCAGATTTAGCCGTGGATATGGGGTATTTCGGCGATTTTTCCGGCGAAGAAATGCAGGCGACTATTGAAAAACTAATTAAAGGCATTAGAGCATTAGGCAAGCCGGTCGGCACTATTGCGGGTTCGCCAGAAGAAGCGAAACGCTATATTGATTGGGGGGCAAGTTTTGTAGTAGTCGGTGCAGATACCGTTTTTCTTGCAAATGCGGCAGATAGTATGTTAGAAGCCTGCCAAAATTTGAAAAAATAACCGTAGGGACAGGGTTTTCTTCTCCAGACGATAAATAAATTTGTAGAAATAGGCAAGTATTTTAGAGAAACAAGCTACCGTTTTGAGATTGTACTCAGTTAAAATACTTGCATTCCAATTTAAATAAGACAAAGGACAACATTATGAAAATTTTTTATCACACATCAGCAACAGCAACAGGCGGTCGAGATGGTCGTACCCAAGTGGATGATGGCTCTATCGGTTTTGACTTAGTTGGTTTTCAAAACGAAAGCGGTAAAATCGGCACCAACCCCGAACAACTTTTTGCAATGGGCTATGCAGCGTGCTTTGATAATGCAATCATTCACATTGCACCGACATTAGGTATTAAACCAGCCAAACATTCAACAACCGTTGGTGTGGGTATCGGTCAAAAACCGGACGGTGCATTCAGCTTTGAAATTGATATTACCATTACAGTAGAAGGGTTGAGCTTAGAAGATGCAAAAACATTAATCGAAAAAGCACACGCAACCTGCCCATATTCTAACGCTACTCGTGGTAATGTGGATGTACGCTTACACGTGAATGTGGTGCAAACTTTTGATTTGTAATTGATAAATACCATCTGGAAGCGATGTTTCAGATGGCATTTTGCCTATATGATTCACTGCTGGCGGTCGGATTTACCCAAAAGTTTGTAAAAAATGCCCGCTCTTTATTTATCCAACAGAGAGGGCATAGCAATGAAAAATGTATTAATCATTTCAGTCCATAGCAATTTATTCCATTCAACCGCTAATGCTCGTATTGAGAAGTGAAATTTACAATTCCTTATTTATATGTAACTTAGAACGGAATATCATCATCAAAATTATTCATAGCAGGCTCTGCCTGTGGAGCAGGTTTAGATTGTTGTGGTGCTGTATTTGATGATTGGTTGTAACCGTAGTTGCTATTGCCTTGATTATAATTATTACCTGCTGGTGCAGAATTACCCCAACTGTCTTGTGATTGACCACCAAAACCAGCGTTATCGTTACGTCCGCCTAGCATTTGTAAGTTATCGATTTGGATTTCAGTTGAATAACGGTCTTGACCGTTCTGATCTTGCCATTTACGGGTTTTTAATTTACCTTCAAGATAGACTTGTGAACCTTTACGCAAGTATTGCCCGATAATTTCTGCCGTCTTACGAAAAGCTACGCAGCGGTGCCATTCGGTAACTTCACGACGTTCCCCCGTCATTTTATCATTCCAAGTTTCAGATGTTGCCACACTAATATTTGCCACAGCCTCGCCGCTTGGCATTGTACGCATTTCAGGATCGTTACCTAAACGTCCAACAATAATTACTTTATTTACACCGGCCATAAAATCCTCTGTTTTTTTAAATAAATAGATAAAAAATTAGGAATTATTCTACCTGAAAATTAGAAATTTGAACACCAGAAAACTGATATTTTGTACAGTTTTATCAAAATATGCGATAATGCTCGAAAATTTAACAAAAAGAATTTACGAGAAAATATTATGCAACATATCGATATTCGTGGGGCGAGAACGCACAATTTAAAAAATATCAATTTAGTGTTACCACGAGATAAGTTTATTGTAATTACGGGACTTTCAGGCTCTGGCAAATCATCGTTAGCCTTTGATACGCTTTATGCAGAAGGGCAACGTCGCTATGTGGAATCACTTTCTGCTTATGCTCGCCAATTCCTTTCTTTAATGGAAAAACCAGATGTTGATCATATTGAAGGGCTTTCACCAGCGATTTCTATTGAACAGAAATCGACCTCTCATAACCCTCGTTCAACGGTAGGTACCGTTACTGAAATTCACGATTATCTGCGTTTATTATTTGCCCGTGTGGGCGAGCCTCGTTGCCCTGATCACGATGTGCCGCTGGCAGCTCAAACCATTTCGCAAATGGTAGATAGAGTATTAGAAGAGCCAGAGGGAAAACGCTTGATGTTGCTTGCCCCTGTGGTAAAAGATCGTAAGGGTGAACACGTAAAATTATTAGAAAATTTGACCGCTAGCGGTTATATCCGAGCCAGAATTGACGGAGAGATTTGCGATCTTTCCGATCCGCCTGCATTAGAACTTCAGAAAAAGCATACCATTGAAGTAGTGGTGGACCGTTTCAAAGTACGAGGCGATATTGCCACCCGTTTAGCAGAGTCTTTTGAAACAGCGTTAGATTTATCTGGCTCAACGGCGATTATTGCTGATATGGACGATCCGAATGTGGAAGAAATAGTATTTTCTTCTAGCTTTGCTTGCCCGCATTGTGGCTATTCATTATCAGAATTAGAACCTCGCTTATTCTCATTTAATAACCCTGCAGGGGCTTGCCCAACCTGTGATGGTTTAGGGGTAGAGCAGTTTTTTGACGAGAAAAAAGTAATTCAAAACCCAGATGTTTCTTTAGCGGCAGGGGCAATTAAAGGCTGGGATCGCCGTAGTTTCTATTATTTTGGGCTACTAAAATCTGTCGCAGAACATTATGGTTTTGATATCGAAATCCCTTTCGGGCAACTGCCGAAAAAATACCAATCTATTATTCTCAACGGTAGTAAAGATGAAATTGAATTCGTGTATGTAAATGACCGTGGCGATAAAGTTAAGCGTAAGCACAAATTTGAAGGTGTGCTGAATAATATGGCTCGCCGCTATAAAGAAACTGAATCCAATTCGGTGCGAGAAGAACTGGCAAAATATATCAATAATCGCCCTTGCTTGGATTGTAATGGTTCACGTTTACGCCGTGAGGCTCGTTATGTATTTTTAGATAAAACTAACTTACCAATGGTATCTGAAAAAAGTATTGGCGAGGCATTAACCTTCTTTGAAGAGATTAAACTTTCAGGGCAAAAAGAGAAAATTGCTGAAAAAATCTTAAAAGAAATTCGTGAACGCTTGCAGTTTTTAGTTAATGTTGGTTTGAATTACTTATCGCTTTCTCGTTCGGCGGAAACCCTTTCAGGCGGTGAGGCTCAACGTATCCGTCTTGCCAGCCAAATTGGAGCGGGCTTAGTCGGGGTAATGTATGTGCTAGATGAGCCTTCAATCGGCTTGCACCAACGAGATAACGAACGTTTATTAAATACCCTTGTGCATTTACGCAATTTAGGCAACACCGTCATTGTGGTGGAACACGATGAAGATGCGATTTTAGCCGCAGATCATATTGTGGATATTGGAGCAGGGGCTGGTGTACACGGCGGTCAGGTAATTGCTCAAGGCACGGCAAAAGAGATTATGCAGGTTAAGGAATCAATTACAGGGCAGTTCTTATCGGGCAAACAAAAAATTGAAATTCCAGCTCAACGTGTGCCTTATGACGATTCCAAATTACTTACTCTAACTGGGGCAAGCGGTAACAATTTAAAAGATGTGAAATTAGAAATTCCGGTCGGGTTATTTACCTGTATTACAGGTGTTTCTGGTTCGGGAAAATCAACGCTGATTAATGACACCTTATTCCCACTGGCACAAAATGCATTAAATCGTGCGGAAAATACCGATGTTGCACCTTATAAATCGATTGATGGTTTATCTCATTTTGATAAGGTAATCGATATCGACCAAAGCCCAATTGGGCGTACACCTCGCTCAAACCCTGCAACTTACACTGGGCTATTTACCCCAATTCGTGAGCTATTTGCCGGTACGCAAGAGGCAAGAGCCAGAGGTTATAACGTTGGACGTTTTAGTTTTAATGTAAGAGGTGGACGTTGCGAAGCGTGCCAAGGTGATGGGGTAATTAAGGTGGAAATGCACTTCTTGCCTGATGTCTATGTACCGTGTGACCACTGTAAAGGCAAACGCTACAACCGTGAAACCTTAGAAATTCGTTACAAAGGTAAAACCATTCATCAAGTGCTGGATATGACGGTGGAAGAGGCAAGAGAATTTTTCGCCCCAGTTCCAGCAATTGCACGTAAATTACAAACCTTGATGGACGTTGGCTTATCTTATATTCGCTTGGGGCAATCTTCGACTACGCTTTCTGGTGGGGAAGCCCAGCGTGTGAAACTAGCTACCGAACTATCAAAACGTGATACTGGAAAAACGCTCTATATTTTAGATGAACCAACTACAGGCTTACATTTTGCCGATATTAAACAGCTACTTGGTGTATTACACCGATTGCGTGATCAAGGCAATACGATTGTGGTGATCGAGCATAATTTAGATGTGATTAAAACCGCCGACTGGATTGTTGATCTTGGCCCAGAAGGTGGTAGCGATGGTGGACAAATTATCGCAACAGGTACCCCAGAACAAGTGGCGAAAGACAAAAAATCCCACACAGCTCGTTTCTTAAAAGAAATTTTAGCCAAAGGCTAATAAATCAAAGGCAACAAGCGGTTATATTTTTCTACTTTTTGCAAAATGGAAGAGAAATATGACCGCTTGTTTTATGGAATTTTGCGATCTCTATCGAAAAATTAAGTTTTTCAATTAGACAACCTTTTTACAAGCGGTAGAATTTATTGGAATTTTTACAAAGGAATATCTATGACTAAACTCATCCGCAATAGCACGGCTGAATTTTTAATTTTTACTAATCAATCAGGCGAACAAAGCATTGAGGTTCGTTATGAGGATAATGAAATTTGGCTGACCCAAAAAAGAATCTCAGAATTGTTTGAGGTATCATTGCCAACAATTAATGAGCACTTAAAACATATTTTTGAAAGTAATGAATTAAATGAACTTTCAGTTATTCGGAAATTCCGAATAACTGCCTCAGACGGTAAAAATTACAACACTAAACATTATAATCTTGATGCGGTAATTTCAGTTGGCTATCGTGTTAATTCTGTTCGTGCAACGCAATTTCGCCAGTGGGCGACACAAGTTTTACGTGAGTTTTCACAAAAAGGTTATGTGTTAGATCGTCAGCGAATGGAAAACGGAACTTTCTTAGGTGAAGATTACTTCGAGCGTTTGTTAGAAGAAATTCGGGAAATTCGCCTTTCTGAACGTCGTTTTTATCAGAAAATTACTGATATTTATACAACAGCCATTGATTACAATAAAGAGGCTCCTACCACAAAAACATTTTTTGCGACTGTACAAAATAAACTGCATTATGCAATTCATCAACACACGGCAGCAGAATTGATTATGGAGCGTGCAAATAGCAGTAAACCCAATATGGGGCTAACCACTTGGGCAAAATCACCCGATGGCAAAATTCTAAAAAGTGATGCCTCTGTTGCAAAAAATTACTTAAATGACGAAGAATTAAAAGATTTAGGGGCTATCGTCAATGCTTTTTTAGATTTAGCCGAACGTCGAGCAAGACGTCAAATTCCAATGACAATGGAAGATTGGGCAAAACGATTAGATCTGTTTTTGAACGCAGATGATCTGCCGATTTTAGAGGGTAGAGGCAAAATTCGTTTTGATGAGTCTAAACTTTATGCCGAAACCGAATTTGAGAAATATCGAGTGATCCAAGATAAAAATTTTGAAAGTGATTTTGATAAGCTAATTAAAGGCACACTTTAATTTATTTGAATGGCAAGCGGCTATATTTTCTTAATTTTTGCAAAATAAAAGAGAGATATAACCGCTTGTTTTTTTATTGCTGAGCCTGTTCGACTTCTCGAATTTTGGAGAAAGTCGATTCCAAATCGCTACTAAATTGAATTTTTTGAATTTCGGCAACACTTTTTTGTGAGCGAACTAACATTCTCATCGGTTGGAATTGGACATTACTCATATAGAGCGTTTGGTGCGGTAGCATATGTTGTACAAAGCGAGTAAGTGCGTGAATTCCCCCTGCATCGAGTACGGTAACGGCATCGCATTGTAAGACGATGTGTTTGATTTCGTGGTCGGTATGGACGGTTTTTTCGTGTAAGTCTGCAAATAAGTTATCGGCAGCCGCAAAGAATAGAGGGCCACTGATGCGGTAAACCAACACATCTTCTAAATCAGCTGGGTGTGCCATTTCAAAGGTTTTTGTCATTTCTGCAATGGTGCGGATAAAGAGCAAGCTTGCTAATAACACGCCAACTGTAATTGCTATTACCATATCAAATAAGACGGTCAAGCTGATACAAGTAAGGAGTACCGCAATTTCATTTTTGCCCGAACGACGACTTAATTGGATAATTTGCGGAATATCCGCCATATTCCACGCAACGACTAATAGTAATGCCGCCATTGAGGAAAGTGGCAGGTAAGATAGTGTTTTAGCAAAAAAGAGCAGTGCGAATAGCACCAAAAGTGCGTGAATAACGCTCGAAATAGGCGAAATAGCACCAGAACGCACATTTGCAGCCGAACGAGCAATAGCTGCGGTAGCGGTAATTCCACCAAAAAATGGGGAAACAATATTACCTAATCCTTGTGCTAAGAGTTCATTGTTTGAGTGGTGCTTGGTATCAGTCATATTATCACACACTACGGCACAAAGAAGAGATTCAATCGCCCCAAGCATTGCCATTGAAAAGGCTGCTGGCAATAGTGCTTGAATTGTTGTGATATTCCAATCAATAGTGTTACCTTGGGCGTTAGGAATATTCCAAGGTAATGCTAACTCGGGTAGAACACTTGGAATGCCGTGTCCGATAGTACCGTCTGATAAAGTGTAACTAAACGCAGAGCCAATAGTTGCAACATTTTGCTCTCCAAATTGGATTAAGATTAACGAAAGAATCGTACCAATAAAAACAGCAGGCAAATGTCCAGGAATGGGTAAACGTAATTTATGCCAACGAGTCAGTACTAAAAAAGTGGTTACACCAACTAAGGTATCTGCCCAGCTTATTGTGGGTAGTGCCGTAAAAATTGCATTCACTTTACCAAGATAAGATTCTGGCATATGTTCAATGGTTAAACCTAAAAAATCTTTAATTTGCAGTGTGGCAATCACAATACCGATACCGCAAGTAAAACCAAGGGTAACGGGTAATGGAATATATTCAATTAGACGTCCTAATCGCAATAATGCCATCAGTACTAAAATAATACCTGAAAGCAAGGTTGCCATTAGTAACCCGCTTAACCCAAATTGTTGGGTAACAGGGTATAGAATCACGACAAAAGCAGCAGTCGGGCCTGAAATATTAAATCTTGATCCACCCGTTAAAGCAATCACAATACCGGCAATAATTGCCGTATATAAACCGTGTTGGGGCGGAACGCCACTGGCGATGGCAAGAGCCATTGAAAGAGGAATAGCAATTACACCAACAGTTAAGCCGGAGATAATATCTCTGATTAAATGCTTTTGTGTATAACCTGATCGAAAAGTATCTTTTAATGCACTAAAAGGTTTGACGGCAAGAAAGGTATTTTTTGTTAAGAACCATTTATGTAACATATCTTATCCAATTACAATACAACAAAATTGAAAGGTAATTTTACTGATAGATGACGAAATTAAATTTGAGCTAACGCAAGAAAATAGCAGAATTGTGTATTTGATGTATCGGTTTGATTCCAAGCAACAAAAAATGAAATTTTGAAAGAGTACGGAATGTTCTGATAATCTATAATAGCAGAATAGAGCGGTAAGATTTCTTCAAAATTTTACCGCTTGTATTAAGGGGAATGTCACGTGAATAGGGGATATTACTCTATTAATTATTCAATCCACGCAATCACTTCTTCTGTTGGTTTACGAGATTTTTTCTTAATTTCTTGTGCACGATAACCAAAGGTAACCATACAAGAAATGCCATATTCACTTAGGTCAAATAATCCTTCATCAGCTAATATTTGATTAACAGTATCATAATGAAAACCTTCAATCGGGCAAGAATCAATGCCAATTAAGGCTGCTCCTGTCATCATATTTCCCAGTGCAATATATGTTTGTTTGGTACTCCAATCAAATAGGGTACGTTCGCTCTCTAGAATTTTCATATCTTCAGCTTGGAATGATTTATAACGAGCCACAGAAGCTTCAATCTGTTCTGTAGTTAAGCCTCGTTTATTTAAAGAGTCTCGTAAATAGTCAGAATCGTAACGTACATTTTTTTTCGTTAAAATAACAACTAAATGGCTCATTTCTTCCATTGGATGTTTAATTCCCCAACAAAAAGGGGCGATTTTGGCACGAATTTCAGGGTTTTGTAGCACTAAAAATTTCCACGGTTCAGAACCAACAGAACTAGGTGAAAGTCTGCCTAGCTCTAAAATATAGTCCATATCTTCTTTGCTAATTTTTTTGCTTGTATCGTATTTGCGACAAGCTGAGCGAAAATTAAATGCGTCTAACACCTGTTGTTTGTTAATATTAAACATCGTTTTTCCTCTTTGTTTTTGGCTAAAATAAGGTTAATCATACCCTGATTTAGCTAATAAAGCGAATTTCAAATAAGGTAAATAAAATTTTGCAAAATTATGCGGAAATTTAACCGCTTACCTGTAATTTCTTTACCTTGAAAATCAACAATTTAGCTTATCAGCTAATTTACTTTTTTAGGATAAAGTATTATTATTCAAGAAATTTTTTGTCATCAATATAGATTTAGAGGATAGGTAATGCAACACCTAAAAGATTTAACAAATAAAGCACGTGAGGCTTTAGATAAAATTGACCAAAATTTAGATGCTTTAGAAGAGTTTCGAGTAGAATATTTTGGTAAAAAAGGGCATTTTACGGCATTAATGCAAGAGCTTCGTAATATTGCAGCAGAAGAAAGACCATCAGTTGGTGCTAAAATCAATGAAGCCAAACAGGCGGTACTTGATATTCTAAATGCGAAAAAAGAAGAATGGGAGCAGGCAGCATTAAATGCCAAATTAGCAAATGAAAGTATTGATGTTTCATTACCTGGGCGTAAAACGGAATTAGGTGGTTTACACCCAGTTTCTATTACGATTGAACGTGTGGTGAGATTCTTTTCCGAGTTAGGTTTTACGGTTGCAAATGGCCCAGAAATTGAAACCGATTACTATAATTTTGATGCGTTAAATATCCCAGCTCATCACCCGGCTCGTGCCGATCACGATACTTTCTGGTTTGATGCAAAACGTTTATTAAGAACACAAACCTCTGGTGTACAAATCCGTACAATGGAAAATGTTAAACCGCCTATCCGTATTGTGGCACCAGGGCGTGTATATCGTAACGATTACGACCAAACCCACACACCAATGTTCCACCAAATCGAACTATTATATGTGGATAAAAAAGCCAACTTTACCGAATTAAAAGGTTTAATTCACGATTTCTTAAAAGCATTCTTTGAAGAAGATTTACAAGTGCGTTTCCGCCCGTCGTTCTTCCCATTTACCGAGCCTTCAGCAGAGGTTGATGTAATGCGTCAAAACGGAAAATGGTTAGAGGTGTTAGGTTGCGGTATGGTGCACCCTAATGTATTACGTAATGTGGGCATTGACCCTGAAGAATATAGCGGTTTTGCTGTGGGTATGGGCGTAGAGCGTTTAACAATGCTTCGCTACAATGTAACGGATTTACGTTCATTCTTTGAAAACGATTTACGTTTCTTAAAACAATTTAAGTAATCATATTTAAACGTTATACAAGCGGTCAAATTTAAGCAAAATTTTGCAAATTAAAGGATAAATTATAATGAAATTCAATGAATCTTGGTTGCGTGAATGGGTAAACCCTGCGGTAAATACAGAGCAATTATGCGACCAAATTACAATGTTAGGTTTAGAAGTCGATAGCGTAGATCCTGTTGCAGGCGAATTTACAGGGGTTGTTGTTGGCGAGGTGGTTGAGTGTGCCCAACACCCTGATGCAGATAAATTACGAGTAACAAAAGTGAATGTCGGTGGAGAGCGTTTATTAGATATCGTTTGCGGTGCACCAAACTGTCGTCAAGGTTTAAAAGTGGCTTGTGCGGTTGAAGGGGCAGTTTTACCAGGTAATTTCAAAATCAAGAAAACAAAATTACGTGGCCAGCCATCAGAAGGAATGCTTTGTTCTTATTCGGAATTAGGCATTAAAGAAGATCACAGCGGTATTATCGAATTACCTGCCGATGCCCCTGTTGGTACAGATTTCCGTGAATATTTAAATCTAAATGATGTGGCGATTGAAATTAGCTTAACCCCAAACCGTGCGGATTGTTTAAGCATTGCAGGTATTGCCCGTGAAGTTGGCGTAATCAACCAAGCGGAAGTGAAAGCACCTGTTATCACTCCAGTTACAGCAACAATTACCGATAAAATTTCTGTAGAGCTACAAGCTCCAGAGGCTTGCCCACGTTATTTAGCCCGTGTGGTAAAAAATGTGAATGTAAAAGCAGCTTCGCCATTATGGTTGCAAGAAAAATTACGCCGTTGCGGTATTCGTTCTATCGATCCGATTGTAGATATTACTAACTTAAGCTTATTAGAATTAGGTCAGCCTATGCACGCTTTCGATGCAGCGAAAATTGAAGGTGGTATTCAAGTGCGTATGGCAAAAGCAGGCGAAGAATTAGTTTTATTAGATGGAACAACCGCAAAATTACAAGAAAATACCTTAGTGATTGCCGATGACAAAGGTGCATTAGCAATGGCGGGTATCTTCGGCGGTGAGGCAAGTGGTGTAAATGAAAATACTACAGATGTTGTGCTGGAATCAGCATTTTTTGCACCGCTTGCAATTACAGGTCGTGCTCGTCAATACGGCTTACATACCGATGCATCACACCGCTTTGAACGTGGTGTTGATCCAGAACTTGCTCGTCAAGCAATGGAGCGTGCAACGGCACTATTATTAGAAATTTGTGGTGGCGAAGCTGGCGAAATTGTCGAGGCGGTTAGTGAAGAAAACTTGCCAAAACGTAATACTGTCACGCTACGTCGTAGTAAATTAGATGCTGTGATCGGGCATCATATTGAAGATACAACTGTTACAGATATTCTTACTCGTTTAGGTTTAAATGTGACTTTTGCAAATGATAGCTGGACTGCCGTTGCACCAAGCTGGCGTTTTGATATTGAGATTGAAGAAGATCTAATTGAAGAAGTTGCTCGTATTTATGGCTATAACAGTATTCCAAATAATTCGCCACTTGCTCATTTAACAATGAAAGGCACGCCAGAGAGGTTGTTAGAAGCAAATCGTATCCGTATGGCATTAGTGGATAGCGATTACCAAGAAGTGGTAACTTATAGTTTTGTCGATCCGAAAAAACAAGAATTGTTACATCCAAATCAAGAAGCGTTAATTTTACCTAATCCAATTTCAAGTGAAATGTCGGCAATGCGAGTGTCTCTGCTAACTGGTTTACTCGATACGATTGCTTATAACCAAAGCCGTCAGCAAAATCGAGTGCGTATTTTTGAAGCAGGGTTACGCTTTATTCCAGATAGCAATGCGGAATCTGGTGTTCGCCAAGAGTTTGTTTTTGGTGCGGCTATTGTTGGTGATAAACGTCCTGTTCATTGGGAAAACAAAAGCGAAGCTGCAGACTTCTTTGACTTAAAAGGCGATATGGAGCGAGTATTCTCATTAACGGCGATTCGTCACGATTTACAATTCGTAGCAAAACAATTCCCAGCATTACACCCAGGACAATCAGCAGCAATTATGCTTGATGGTAAAGAAATTGGGTTTATCGGAACAGTTCACCCGTCTATTGTGCAAAAGCTAGGAATCAAAGGCAAACCGATTGTATGTGAAATTATTGCCTCTGCGATTAGCGAACGTCTTGTTGCACAAGCAAGTGAAATTTCTCGTTTCCCTGCGAATAATCGTGATATTGCAGTAGTAGTAGATGAAGTAGTACCTGCAGGCGATGTATTAGAAGCTTGCCGTCAATCTGCTGGTACTAAGTTAGTTGCAGTCAATCTATTTGATGTTTATCGTGGTGCCAACCTCGAAAATGGTAAGAAAAGCTTAGCAATTAGCTTAACTATTCAAGATAACGAAAAAACATTAGAAGAAGATGAAATTAATGCAGTTATTCAATCTGTATTAGATGAATTAGCAAAACGTTTTAATGCGGTTCTTCGTGATTAATCATCTCAATAAATGCGGTTGGTATTAAATATCAACCGCTATTATTAAAATAAATGAAGGATAAGTTATGGCTCTTACTAAAATTGAAATTGCAGAAAATCTTATTGAGAAATTCGGTTTAGAAAAACGTGTTGCGAAGCAGTTTGTTGAATTATTCTTTGAAGAAATCCGCTTATCGCTTGAAAAAGGAGAAAGTGTAAAATTATCTGGGTTTGGTAATTTTTCACTTCGAGAAAAAAAATCTCGCCCGGGACGAAATCCAAAAACAGGTGAGAATGTTGCTGTTTCTGCTCGCCGAGTCGTTGTATTTAAAGCTGGGCAAAAGTTACGTGAACGAGTTGAAAATTTCAATATTCAATCTGATGAGTAATTTATTCTCAGGCTTACGTAATATTAGGATATGAAAGTAATTCATTTATGAGTATGGAGCATTAGATGAAACTAACGAAATTATTATCCTTAGCTATTTTATTAACAAGTATGTCAATCTTATCGGCTTGTTCAAGTACAGATTCATCTGGCAAAACTAGAACTGGAAGTAAAATTTATCATTCATCTTATCACTCAGATCTCTCTGATCCTATTATGGCTATCAGTCGTTTAAGTGAGCATCAATATGAATGGAAAGGAACACGTTATCGGCTAGGAGGTAACAGTAAAGCAGGTATTGATTGTTCCGGTTTTATGCAAGTTACTTTTCGAGATTTGTTTGGTATAGATTTGCCAAGAACAACAAATGATCAGGCTAAAAAGGGCAAAAAAATTGCTAAAAAAGAATTGCGTACAGGAGATCTCGTGTTTTTTAAGACGGGAAGAGGGCCAAATGGTAAGCACGTTGGTGTTTATGTAAAAAACGGGCAATTTCTTCACGCATCTACAAAAGGTGGTGTAATTTATTCCGACATAAATTCACCTTATTGGTCAAAAACATTTTGGCAGGCTCGTCGTTTATAACTTACGTTATTTGAGGAAAAACAATGCTGAAAAAAATAGGACAAGCGGTTATTTTTGGACTTTTTTGTGCAATCCTAATCTTGTTTGTAGCACCTTTAGTGCAACATAAAGGCAATATATTTTCTTTTTCGGCATTAACTAAACCTAATATCGCAAGCTACAGTTCAGCAGTAAAGCTCGCATCACCGGCAGTTGTGAATGTATATAATCGAAACTTTAGTTCAGAAAATGCAATGTTTGAGGTAAAGAATTTAGGCTCTGGTGTGATTATGAGCAATGATGGTTATATTCTAACTAATAAGCACGTAATTGAAGATGCAGATCAAATTGTTATTGCGTTACAAAATGGATTAATTTCGGCTGATGTTAAATTAGTTGGAGATGATTCCTTAACGGATTTAGCGGTACTAAAAATAGATGCTGAGAATTTACCTACTATTCCACAAAATACCGAACGAAAAATCGAAGTAGGGGATGTGGTATTAGCAATAGGAAATCCGCTTAATTTAGGGCAAAGTATTACTCAGGGGATTGTGAGTGCAATAGGTCGAAATACTTTGACAGATAGTGGCAGGCAAAACTTTATTCAAACAGATGTTTCGATAAACCAAGGAAACTCTGGTGGTGCTTTAATAAATAGTGCTGGTGAATTAATCGGGATTAACACATTGCGTTTAGGGAAAAATACCAATGAGTTATCAGAAGGATTAAATTTTGCAATCCCTATTAATCTAGCTAATCAAATAATGAATAAAATTATTAAAGATGGACGAGTCATTCGAGGTTATTTTGGTGTAAGTACAGATTTAATTGATACAGCTAAACTACAAGGTTATGCAAAAGGCGTTATCATTGCTAATGTGAATCGAGGTGGCCCGGCCGCAAAAGCAGGTATAGAAGCTGGAGATTTAGTATTAAAAATAGGGGATGTTGAGGCATTATCGCCATCACAAATGATGGAGGCATTAGCGGATATGGAACCTTATACAACAGTAAAAGTCGTTGTTCAGCGAGGAAATCAAATACTTAATTTTGATGTAACAATTACTGAACTACAAACGCAATAGGTAAATTTAATGGAAAAGATAGTTATTACAGTTGATGGTCCAAGCGGTGCAGGTAAAGGAACACTATGCTATGCGTTGGCAGAAAAGCTAGGTTTTGACTTTTTAGATTCAGGGGCTTTATACCGTATAACAGCGTTAAGTGCTGTCAAAAAAGGGATTGCACTAGATGATGAAGACAAATTAGCAGAGGTTGGGCGAGATTTAAATATCCAATTTTTGCCTAACGAGGGTGAAATTAGCGTTATTCTTGATGGAGAGAATGTCGGCGATCAGATTCGTACTGCACAAGCGGGTCAAAATGCTTCAAAAGTTGCAGCGTTTCCTAAAGTTAGAGCTGCGTTGTTAGATCGTCAGCGTGCATTTAGCACTGAAAACGGCTTAATTGCCGATGGACGAGATATGGGGACAGTTGTCTTTCCAGATGCTAAAATTAAACTATTTTTAGACGCAAGTGCAGAAGAACGTGCAAAAAGACGTGTAAAACAGTTGCAAGAAAAGGGATTTAATGCTAACTTTGACGAGATTTTAGCCGAGATTAAAGAGCGTGATTTTCGTGATAGAAATCGTGAGGTCGCCCCCCTTATTCCCGCTAAAGATGCGTTGGTTTTAGATTCAACGCATTTATCTATTGATGATGTGATCAACCAAGCATTAGATTATATCGCTCAATATATTAAATATTAATTTTTTGTTGGCTTTACACAGGATTTGTTTAGCTTTTATTACTAACCCCGTTTAGCAGGATGTTAGATGGATGTTTATTTTTAAAAGAAGATTTATTTATGTCAGAATTATCGTTTGCTCAACTACTTGAAGAATCATTTGCAGCTACACCACGTTTAGGTGATGTTGTTAAAGGTACAGTTGTTGCTATCCAAAAAGGTCTAGTTATCGTTGATACAGGTTTCAAATCTGAATCAGCAATCGACGCATCAGAATTCACAAATGCACAAGGCGAATTAGAAGTTCAAGTTGGCGATGAAGTTGATGTTGTTCTTAAAGCTGTAGAAGATGGTTTCGGTGCAACAGTTGTTTCACGTGGTGATGCAAAACGTAACGAAGCTTGGATTGCTTTAGAAAAAGCATTCGAAGAGCAAGCTACAGTTGTTGGTTTTGTAAATGGTAAAGTTAAAGGTGGTTTCACTGTTGAATTAAACGGTGTACGTGCATTCTTACCAGGTTCATTAGTTGATACTCGCCCAGTTCGTGATTCTTTAAACTTAGAAGGTAAAGAGTACGAATTCAAAGTAATCAAATTAGACCAAAAACGTAACAACGTAGTTGTTTCTCGTCGTGCTGTAATCGAAACAGAAAGCAACCAAGATCGTGATGCTGTATTAGCAAGCTTAGTTGAAGGTTCTGAAGTTAAAGGTACAGTTAAAAACTTAACCGACTACGGTGCATTCGTAGATTTAGGTGGTGTTGACGGTTTATTACATATCACTGATATGGCTTGGAAACGTGTTAAACACCCAAGCGAAGTGGTTAATGTTGGTGATGAAGTAACTGTTAAAGTATTAAAATTTGACAAAGAAAAAACTCGTGTATCATTAGGCTTAAAACAATTAGGTCAAGATCCTTGGGTTGTTATCGCACAGAACCACCCAGTTAATAGCAAATTAACTGGTAAAGTGACTAACTTAACAGACTATGGCTGTTTCGTTGAAATTTTAGATGGTGTTGAAGGTTTAGTTCACGTTTCAGAAATGGATTGGACTAACAAAAACATCCACCCATCTAAAGTGGTTAATGTAGGTGATGTTGTTGAAGTAATGGTACTTGAAGTTGATGAAGAGCGTCGTCGTATCTCATTAGGTTTAAAACAATGTAAAGCAAACCCTTGGGAACAATTTGCAGCGACTCACAACAAAAATGATAAAGTATCAGGTAAAATCAAATCAATCACTGATTTCGGTATCTTCATCGGTCTTGAAGGTGGTATCGACGGTTTAGTTCACTTATCAGACATTTCTTGGAATGTTTCAGGTGAAGAAGCAGTTCGTAACTACAAAAAAGGCGACGAAGTAGAAGCAGTTGTATTACAAGTTGATGCAGTTAAAGAGCGTATCTCTTTAGGTATCAAACAATTAGAATCTGATCCGTTCACAAACTTTGTAGATAGCACGAAAAAAGGTGCAATCTTAACTGGTAAAGTTGTAGAAGTAGATGCAAAAGGCGTTAAAGTTGAATTAGACGGTGGCGTTGAAGCGTTTATTCGTGCAAACGAAGCAACAGCTGAGCGTGTTGAAGACATCACATCTGTAATTTCTGTAGGCGATTCAATCGAAGCGAAATACACAGGTGTAGATCGTAAATCACGTGTTGTAAACTTATCTGTTCGTGCAAAAAATGAAGCTGAAGAATCAGCTGCACTTGCTCAAGTAAACAGAGAAGAAGTAGTTGTTCCTAATGCATTTGCTGAAGCTTTCAAAGCAGCAAAAGGTGAATAATTAGCTAATTGCGAGTTAAATAATGGGTATGCAGAGCATACCCATTAAACATAGAATTACAATTTTGAATATTTACTTTTATGTTTAGTGATTATTCAAAATTGAATTAGAGTTATTTTATGAGGGAAATATGACTAAATCTGAATTAATTGAGAATTTAGTTTCTAAAAATCCTACTTTACAGATGAAAACGGTAGAAGATTGTGTAAAAGAAATTTTAGAGCATCTTTCATCAACATTAGAAGAAGGGAAAAGAATAGAAGTAAGAGGCTTTGGAAGCTTTTCTTTGCATTATCGTCAGCCTCGTATAGGCCGTAACCCAAAAACAGGCGATAGTGTTTCTTTATCTGCAAAATATGTCCCTCATTTTAAAGCAGGTAAAGATTTAAAAGAGCGAGTAGATTTAATTTAAGCTATTCATATATCACATCATAGTAATAAAGGAGATTATATGGTTAAGTATATTTTAGGTATTTTAATTGTAATTGCGGTAATTATTGTGGCAATTACAGTTGGGGCTAATAATGATCAACTTATCACCTTTAATTATATTGTTGCTCAAAGTGAACTACGCTTATCGAGCTTAGTTGCTGTTTTATTTGGATTAGGCTTAATTCTAGGTTGGTTAGTAACGGGTATTTTCTACTTAAAAATTAAAGTACAAAATATATCGCTTAATCGTCGTGTAAAACGTCAGGCTCAGCAAATTACTGAATTAACAACGCCAAAGGCTGAATAATCAATGCTTGAACTATTGTTCCTTTTACTGCCTATTGCCGCACTATATGGCTGGTATATGGGGCAGAGAAGTGCAAAAAAAGATCAAGAAAACCTCAATAATAAATTTTCCCGTGAATATGTTACGGGGTTAAATTTTCTTTTGTCTAATCAACAGGAAAAGGCGGTCGATCTTTTCCTTTCTATGTTACAAAAGCAAGAATCTGAAAATCAAATCTCAACAGAATCGCAGTTTGAAGCTGAATTAACATTAGGCAATTTATTTCGTTCTAGGGGCGAAGTGGATAGAGCATTGCGTATTCATCAAGCTTTAGTGGACAGTCCAGATTATTCATTTGAACAAAAATTACTTGCCAAACAGCAATTAGCGAAAGATTTTATGATGGCAGGGTTCTATGACCGTGCTGAAAATTATTATATTACACTGGTAGATGAGCCTGAATTTGCAAAACATTCTTTATCACAATTAAGTATTATTTATCAAAAAACGAGAGAATGGAAAAAAGCAATTAATGTTTCTGAGAAATTATTAAAAATATCACCAGATACAGATAAAATTCCGCTCTCTCATTTCTACTGCGAGTTTGCTCAAACAGTTAAATTGGAAGACAACAATATATTTATTGATTCACTTAATAAAGCGTTGGAGTATTATCCACAATCGACTCGTGCCTCAATAATGTTTGGGGATTTTTACTTAGAGCAGACAGATTATGTAAAAGCACTAAGTTATTTTGAGCAAATTTTAGAGCAAGATCCAGATTATATTAGCGAAGTATTAAGTAGAATTCGACAGGCTTATTTTGCATTAAATGATTTAAATAGCTATGAGTTATTCTTAATAAAAGCAAATCAAGTAAAACATAATAGTAGTGTTGATATTGCATTAACAGAATTAATAGAAGAGAAAGATGGAATAACTGCCGCTCATTCTAAGTTATATCAGCAGCTAAGTAATTATCCAAATTTAATTACATTTCACCGTTTTATTCGTTACCAAGCAGATTTTGCCGAAGAAGGAAATGGGAAAGAAAGTCTAGTATTACTACATAATATGGTGGGTAATCAGATAAAAAAAAGTTTTCAATATCGTTGTATTAATTGTGGCTACCAAGGTTATCGATTAATGTGGTATTGTCCGTCTTGCCGTAAATGGGAAAAAATCAAACCGGTACAAAGTATCGAAGGGATCATTTAAAATTAATTGAGGAGTTCAATATGAACAATAAAGTAATTGTTGCTTTAGATTATGAAACAGAGCGTGAAGCATTAGAATTTGTAGATTTAGTGGATCCATCACTTTGTCGCTTAAAAGTGGGTAAAGAGATGTTTACTACTCTGGGAACAAATTTTTTGAAACAATTACACGATCGTAAATTTGATGTTTTCCTTGATTTAAAATATCACGACATTCCAAATACGGTTGCAAGAGCTGTGCGCTCAGCCGCAGATTTAGGTGTATGGATGGTGGATTTACACGCATCTGGTGGCTTAACAATGATGGAAGAAGCTAAAAAGATCTTAGAGCCTTATGGTAAAGATGCTCCATTATTAATTGCTGTAACCGTATTAACCAGTATGGAAGATTTAGATTTATTACAAATTGGAATTAATGCTTCCCCAATGGAACAGGTAATTCGTTTAGCACATTTAGCTCAGCGTGCAGGACTAGATGGTGTTGTATGCTCACCGCAAGAAGTTGAAGTATTGCGTACACATTGTGGTAACGATTTTAAATTAATCACACCAGGTATTCGTCCTGAAGGTGCTGATTTTGCAGATCAGCGTCGTGTAATGACACCAAAACAAGCAATCGATACAGGCTCAGATTTTTTAGTGATTGGTCGTCCGATTACTCAAGCAGCAGACCCTCTTGCCGTATTAAAATCCATTAACCAATCTATTCAAGGTTAATTTATATTTAACTTAAAATAAGGCGGTTTATCCGCCTTTTATTATGCAAGCGGTTATATTTTTAAGGAAATTTGCAAATGACATTAGTTTACTCTACAGAGACAGGTAGAATTAAGCCAGAAATAGTAAAAGAACAACGTCCTAAAGGAGATGGGGTCGTCCGTATTCAACGTCAAACAAGCGGTAGAAAAGGCAAGGGTGTTTGTGTGATTACAGGCCTAGATTTAGAGGATAAAGCTCTTAATTCATTAGCATCGGAGCTTAAACGTAAATTAGGCTGCGGCGGTTCATTTAAAGACGGAATTATTGAAATTCAGGGTGATAATCGTGATTTAATTAAGCAGATTTTAGAGCAGAAGGGCTTTAGCGTAAAACTTTCTGGTGGTTAGAATAAGAAAGGGGAACCGAATGATTCCCCTTAGTTTTTTATTTAAAAATAATATCATCTTTCGGATCGTATTTATCCGCTTCAATCACTTTGTTTTCTTCAAAGTAATTTTTTAACATTTCAGCATCAATAAAACCAGTATTTACATAGCTTGGATGTTTTTTCAGTAATGGATAACCATCGCCACCAGAAGCTAGATAATCAGGAATAGAGATTTTATAGGTTTTATTTGCATCAAAGGCTTCGCCACCAATTTTTACATCTGAAATAGTTTTAGCGTTACGATCTACAACCATTGAGATCCCCGCAAATTGAGGATAACCACCAGTATCAACTTCTTTTAGTGCAATCGCTGTGAGTGTATCTAAGAACTCTTGACCTTTTAAATCTAAAGTGGCGATCATATTACCGAAAGGTTGAACGGTAAGTAGGTTTTTATAGGTTACTACACCTTCTTCAATAGAGGTACGAATACCACCAGAATTCATAATCCCAACATCTGCTTTCACACGTTCCATTTGTGATTGTGCAATTAAACGCCCAAGGTTTGTTTGAATGAAACGAATATTCTCACGTTTTCCATCTAAGAAGCCTTTGACAGAACCCACTTCAATCCCTAATTTTTGGTCACCTTCATCTTGATATTTTTTCAATAATGCATAGGTTGCTTCATCTGCTTTAATTTCTGGTTGGTAAAGTTGATACTCTCTTGTACCATCTTCTTTTTTGATAGTTTTTTTCAAATTTACAGGAATTAATTCATATTTAACTAACTTAGTTTCTCCATTTTTAAATTCAAAATCAGCACGTCCTACGTATTTACCCCATTCGCCAGCTTGTACAATCCAAGTGCCGTTTTGGAAGTCTGGTTTGCATTCTTCACCTGGTGTATATTTTGCTTTAAGCTGGCCTTTATCATCCATACAAACTGTATCGTGAGTATGGCCTCCAATAATTAAATCAAAGGCACCTTTATCTAAGGTGCGAGCCATTGTTACATCACCTGGTGCATTGGTACCGTGTTTGCCATCAAAATAATATCCCATATGTGTTAAAGCAATACGTACATCGGGCTTTTCTGTTTTATTGAGCTCAGCTAACGTTTCTTTCGCACTTTCAATCGGATTTTTGAAGATAGCATTTTCTGTTACATCTGGATTACCTAATTTTGCTGAATCTTCAGTTGTTAAGCCTACAACCGCAATTTTTAAACCATCACGTTCTAAAATAATATAAGGCTTTACAAGCGGTTTATTGGTATTTTTGTTGAGAACATTTGCTGAAATAAATGGGAAATTAGCCCATTGTTCTTGCATTGACAGGATTTGAAGAGGGAAGTCGAATTCGTGGTTACCTAAAACCATTGCATCATAGCCGATTGCATTCATACCTTCAATATCAGGGCGGGCATTTTGCATATCAGACTCAGGTACGCCAGTGTTTACATCGCCAGCATTTAATACAACGATTGAACCGCCTTTCGCTTCAACTTCTTTACGAATTTGATCAACCAATGTTTTTTGAGCAGCTAATCCATACTCGCCTTTATCATTATGCCAAAAATGGCCGTGAATATCGTTAGTATGCAAAACAGTAAACGCATATGTTTTATTTGCTTCGTATGCCATTGCGGTTGTCATAGCACCTAATAACGCTGCGGAAAGTAAGGTTTTTTTTAGTTTCATAGAGTACCTCGTTAAGTGTTTAGGTTAGAAATAATCGGTTAGAAAAACAAAACTAATATCCAAGTAATAGCAAGTAACATCATTGACATAAATACAGCTGCCGAACCAATATCTTTTGCTCGACCTGAAAGTTCGTGAAAATCGGAACCTATACGATCAACAACAGATTCAACAGCACTATTAAGTAATTCAGTAATTAACACAATAAAAATAGTACCGACTAATAAAGCTTTCTCAATATTAGTATCGCCTAAAATAAGGGCTAAAGGGAATAAAATAATGGCACACCACATCTCTTGACGGAATGCTGCTTCATTAATATAAGCGGCTTTTAAACCTTTCATTGAATAGTGAGTTGCTCGTAATACTCGTTTAAAGTCTGCTTTATTTGTTGGCTTCATAATTAAAAATAAAGTAAGTAAAGGATTCTTATTCTACTGAAAGAAATCAGTTGAGCAAAGAGGCTTAATTAGATATAAGTAAAGATTTTAGTTAAATTGTAGGATCTTTTGGTTTTTTGCAAAAAAACTCAAAAAAATAACCGCTTATTTATTCCAAATTAAAGCATTTTCCGTTAATCTTATAAACTTATTTTTTTAGGTGGATAAATTTTATTTATCCTTTATTGTTGTTTTACAGAAGTGAAATATTATGAATAATTCATTATCATCAAAAATTCTTGGCGGTAATTTAGTATTACGTATCGCTATAGGCTTAGTGCTAGGTATTTTACTAGCGACTATCAATAAAGAATGGGCTTCTAATGTCGGTGTTTTAGGACAATTCTTTGTAAAATCATTGCGTGCCATTGCTCCTATTCTTGTTTTTGTATTAGTTTTATCAGCTATTGCGAATAAAGAAGTCGGTTCAGATAGTAAATTAAAACCAATTTTAGTGCTTTATATCTTTGGTACATTTTTTGCCGCTTTAACGGCGGTTGTTTTCAGCTTTATTTTCCCGACCACGTTGGAATTAACAGCAAGTCCAGATGGCTTAGCTCCGCCAGAAGGTATTGGTCAAATTCTAAAAACAGTTATTTTTAATTTAGTCGATAACCCATTAACGGCATTAAGTAATGGTAACTTTATTGGTATTCTTGCTTGGTCTATTGGCTTAGGTATTGCATTCCGCCACGGTTCAGCTAGCTCAAAAGCATTCTTAAATGATTTAGCAAATGCAGTTTCTTTCGTTGTAAAAGTAGTTATTGCATTTGCACCTGTTGGTGTTTTTGGTTTAGTTGCAGAAACAGTAGCCGTAAATGGCTTAGATGCATTTGAAGGCTATGCACGTTTATTAATGATCTTAGTCGGTTCAATGCTATTTGTCGCACTTGTGTTAAACCCTATTTTAGTATTCTGGAAACTTCGCCGTAACCCTTACCCTCTAACCTTTACTTGTTTACGTGAAAGTGGTGTAACTGCATTCTTTACTCGTAGCTCGGCTGCAAATATCCCTGTGAATATGAACCTTGCGAAACGTTTAGGTGTGCGTGATGAAATTGCCTCTGTTGCAATTCCTCTTGGTGCGAGTATTAATATGGCTGGTGCTGCAATCACAGTAACAGTATTAACATTAGCAGCAGCTTACACACAAGGTATTCAACCAGATTTCGCCACTGCTTTATTATTAAGTATTGTTGCTGCGATCTGTGCTTGTGGTGCATCAGGTGTAGCGGGCGGTTCATTATTATTAATTCCGCTTGCGTGTAGCTTATTTAACATTCCAAATGATATTGCTGCCCAAGTAATTGGTGTGGGTTTTGTTATTGGTGTTATTCAAGATTCTGTTGAAACAGCACTAAACTCATCAACAGACGTGTTATTTACTGCTGCAGTAAGCCTTTCAGAAGATCAAAAAGCAGCGTAAGAATTATTTTATATTGAGTAAGGCAGGTAGATAAGCCTGCCTTTATTTTTGCGATCTTGCTCGAAAAAATTAAAAAACTTTCTGAAAAATAGAACATAAAGCGGCATACTCAAAGTAAAAATTGAGTAATAGCGTTATGAATTTAGATCGTTTTTGTATTTTAGGTGTGATTTTACATCTCCCTATTCTTTTATTACCGAAAAATGGGCTGATACTAGGCATTATTATCGGGCTTTTTCTTCTTATTATTTCTATCTTTTCTCACCAAAAAATCACTTTTTTACTTGGTGTTTTGCTATGTATAAGTTATTTTCAAGTCATACAAGCGGTTAAAAATGCAGAAAATATAACGACAACTAAACAGAAAGTTCAGTTTGAAATTACGAAGATTTTAAAACAAGCAGAATACCAAACTGCTATTGCCCGTTTAACTTCGGGGCAACGGATTTATCTGAACTGGCAGGCGAAACAACCGCTTATTCTTCATCAGAAATATCAAGCAGAATTAAATTTACGCCCGATTTCTGCTCGTCAAAATATGGGTAATTTCGATCGCCAGAAATGGTATTTCGCCAACCATATTAATATGCTGGCAACGGTAAGAACTGCAGAAAAATTAATAACCGAAAATAAACCTTTTCGTACAAGATGGCTTGAAAATGTAAAACAACAAACAGAAAGTTTATCCTCACAAGGCTTATTGCTTGCTCTTGCTTTTGGTGAGAGGGCTTGGCTTGATTCTTCGCAATGGGAACGATTTCAGCATACTGCAACCGCACATTTAATTGCTATTTCAGGTTTACACATTGGTTTGGCGATGGCATTGGGGTTTTACTTCGCAAAAGGGTTACAATATATATGCTTATTTTCTCGAATTAATGTGTTACAAGCGGTCGGATTTTCTTATTTATTTACTAGATTAGTGGGATTGAGTATTGCCTTTAGTTATAGCTATTTAGCTGGATTTTCTGTGCCAACAGTTAGAGCATTATTAGCAATAGGTTTTATATTGATTTGTCAATTTTTACGTCGGCATTACACCGCTTGGCAATATTGGTGGCGAATTGTAGCCTTACTCATTATACTCGATCCGCTAACACTGTTATCAGATAGTTTTTGGCTTTCAATTCTAGCAGTTGCTAGCTTAATTTTGTGGTATCAGTTTTTCCCATTAAAGCATTTTTTTTACCAAGAACATCGTAAAAAGTTAGCAAAATTTAACCGCTTGTTTGTATCACTTCTGCATTTACAAATAGGCATTTGGCTAATTTTTTCGCCTGTTCAGCTTTATTTTTTTGAAGGTATTTCTATTTTTGCTCTAATCGCAAATCTTATTATTGTACCGTTATACAGTTTTTTACTAGTACCGATCATTTTATTTAGTTTATTAACCAACGATTTTTTTACCTCTTGGCAATTAGCAGAATATCTTGCTCAGTTTAGTTTATGGGTATTAGAACCTCTTTCTCATTCTTGGATTAATCTGAATTATTGGCAACAATGGCAATTACTCTCGGTTCATTTATTGATTGTATTATTGCTTTATTGTCACTTAAACGGTTTCGATTATTTAAGATGGCTGAAGGCAATGTTATTTGTTGTACTGTTTAATTTAAGCTTTTATTTACCAAAATTATTTTCTCAAGCCAAAACAGAATGGATAATTTTTGATGTGGGACAAGGGTTAGCAATGGCTCTTATTTATGATAATGATAAAGCTGTAATTTACGATACTGGTGCTAGTTGGAAATCCAAAGAGGGTAAAGTGAACTCAATGGCTCAAATTGAATTATTACCTTATTTAAAAAGACGAGGCATTTCAGTTGAGGCACTTTTTTTAAGCCACGATGATAATGATCATTCTGGCGGTATTGTAGATTTATTACAGACCTACCCAAACGCTAGGCTAATTAGCTCTAGTAAGAGAATATATAATGCTATTCAACCAGAAGCCTGCATTAAAGGAAAACAGTGGCAATTTGGAGAATGGCAACTTTTTGCGATTTACCCTATACAGATGGTGGAAAGAGCCAAAAATCAGGATTCTTGCATTATTCTTGCAAAAAATAACCGCTTTACACTGCTATTAACCGGAGATTCTGGTGTAGAGCAAGAACGACAATTTGTACAAAATTTAGGGAAAGTGGATTTTCTGCAAGTTGGGCATCATGGAAGTAAAAGTAGTACCAGTGAGACGTTATTATCTGTTGCACAACCTACGTTTGCGATAATTTCTAGTGGGCGGTGGAACCCGTGGAAATTACCAAATAATCAAGTTATTAAACGATTAGCACAAAAAGAGATTACTGTATTGAATATTGCCGAGGTTGGAATGATAAAGGTGAAATTTTCTGCTCAACATTTTAAAATTGAGAAAGGGCGAACTAAGCAAAGTGTTTGGTATAAGCAATTCTATTAAATACGCTATTTTCATTCTCTTATTTTCCTTGCTATTTATGCTACAATTCATCTAATTACTTCTAATATTATAGTTATAATGAGTAAAAACCTTACTTTTTTCTTTTACGATTATGAAAGTTTTGGCATCAGTCCATCTTCTGATAGACCTGCCCAATTTGCTGGAATCCGTACTGATGAAGATTTTAATATCATCGGTGAGCCGGTAATGATTTTTTGCAAACAAACACCCGATTATCTTCCTAGCCCAGAAGCGGTTATAGTAACTGGCATTACTCCGCAACAGTGTAACGTTGAAGGAGTGTCTGAACCAGAGTTTGCAGCACGTATTCACGCAGAATTTAGTGAGGCGGGCACTTGTACTATCGGTTATAACAATATTCGTTATGATGATGAAATGACTCGCTACACCTTTTTCCGTAATTTCTACGATCCTTATGAATATAGTTGGAAAAATGGCAATTCTCGCTGGGACTTATTAGATTTAGTACGAACCTGTTACGCATTACGTCCGGAAGGCATTGAATGGCCGAAAGATGAAAACGGTATGCCGAGCTTTAAGCTTGAGAATTTAACCAAAGCAAACGGTATTGCCCACGAAAATGCTCACGATGCAATGTCTGACGTGTATGCTACCATTGCAATGGCAAAATTAATTAAAGAAAAACAGCCGAAATTATTTGAGTTCTTTTTTAATTTGCGTACTAAAAAAGAAGTGGAAAAATTGATTGATACAGGAGAAATGACACCGCTTGTTCACGTTTCGGGAATGTTAGGCAACTACCGTGGTAATACCGCTTGGGTTGTACCGATAACTTGGCACCCGACTAATCAGAATGCTGTGATTGTGTGTGATTTATCGGGTAATATGCAAGGATTATTGACTGAAAATGCAGACGCTTTACGCCAGCGTTTATATACCAAACGAGATGAGCTAGCCGAAAATGAATATCCTGTGCCGTTAAAATTAGTGCATATCAATAAATGCCCGATTTTAGCCCCAGCAAAAACCTTATTGCCTGAAAATGCGGAGCGTTTAGGTATTGACCGAGCATTATGCTTAGAAAATCTGAAAGCACTAAAAGCACAGAAATCGTTAGTGCGTGAAAAGGTTACTGAAATTTTTAGCGAAGAGAGAACCTTTGAGCCTTCTACGAATGTAGAAACCACCCTATATGAGGGGTTTTTCTCAACTGCAGATAAAAACAATATGGCAATTTTACGCACTTTGCCTCCAGAAAGCCTTGTAAATCACGGCTTGAAATTTGAAGATGAAAGGGTTGAGGCATTATTATTCCATTACCGAGCAAGGCATTATCCTCACACATTAAACCGTGCTGAACAGATAAAATGGCAAAAATATTGCAATCAACAAATTGATGCAAAAGCAGAGCAGTTTGCAAAATCAATAGATGATTTATTCCAACAGCACCACGATAACCCTGAAAAGGTAAAATTATTAGAAAATTTAACCGCTTATGCTGAGCAAATTTCTGAACAACAAGCATTAACTTATGTAAAAAGCGGAAACGATGATGAAAAGCTAGTAAATGACTTAAATAAAGTGGCGGAACAAACTTTAGATAAAGCGGAAAAATTAAAAATGTTAAAGGCATTAATTAAATAAATATGGAACAACAAATTTTAGAACATCATCCATTTCCCCCAATATTGCCTGAAAATGCAACGGTTGTGATGATTGGGACTTTTCCGCCAACTTCTGAAAAGCGTTGTATGGAATTTCATTATCCTAACTATCAAAACGATATGTGGCGAATAATGGGTTCAGTGTTTTATGATGATGCCGATTATTTTCAAGTAGATAATGAAAAACGTTTTGACCCTATTCGTATTGAGGCATTCTTACGAGATAAGGGCATTGCACTTTGTTCTTCGGCAAAAACAGCGATTCGGTTAAAAGGTAATGCGTCCGACAAAGATTTAAAAATCGTTGATCCTATTGATATGGACGAGCTATTAACACAGTTACCTAAAATTAAATGGCTCTTTACCACTGGTGGTTTGGCAACAGAGACATTATTAAACTTATTGCCAGAAAAAATCAAAGCCCCCAAAACGAATGAATGGATTGAGTTTCCTTATACTAAAGCTCGTGAGCTTTTCTTATATCGTTTGCCTTCAACTTCACGGGCATACCCGTTAAGTTTAGCGAAAAAGACGGATGCTTATCGCCAATTTTTCATAAAAGCAGGATTAATTAATGAAATATGATTTACATTCACACAGCACAGCCTCTGATGGAATGCTTTCTCCTACGGAATTGGTAGAAAGAGCAGTAGAGCAAGGTGTGAAAATGTTAGCTTTAACTGATCACGATACGATCTCTGGAATTTCTGAGGCAAAACAATTTGCCCAAACACAACCGCTTGATTTTATTTCAGGTGTAGAAATTTCTATATTATGGGAAGGAAAAAGCATTCATTTGGCAGCTCTAAATATTGATGAAAAAAATGCAGAATTAGTCAATTTTTTAGATAATCAAGCACGATTGCGTGAAGAACGAGCGGTCGAAATTGGCGAAAAATTAGCAAAAACAGGTATTGCTAATGCTTACGAAGGAGCTAAATCACTCGCAACTGGTGAAATTACCCGAGCTCATTATGGACGTTTTTTATTTGAGCAAGGCTATGTGCGGAATATTGAACACGCTTTCAAACGCTATTTAGGGGTTGGAAAACCAGCTTATGTTAAGCCCAAGTGGAGCAGTTTAGACGAGGCTATTAACATTACGCATAACGCTGGAGGAGTTATCACTGTTGCTCATCCACTACGCTATAAAATGACATCTCGCTGGATTCGTCGTTTAATTACCGATTTCAAACAAGCAGGTGGCGATGGAATTGAAGTTTCAGGCTGTGGGCAAACACCAGATCAACGACAACTATTAACTCGTTGGACAAAGGAATTTGATTTATATGCCTCGGCAGGCTCTGATTTTCATTATCCAACTGGTTGGATTGAGCTTGGTAGAAGTTTAGAATTACCGAAAGAATGTAAACCAATTTGGGACTTATTCTGACAGAAAGGAATCTGCCTAACCAATATTGCAATACGGTTTGTTAATAAGTTGTAAGAGTTTGCATATAAAATTTGATCTAGTTCGCATTTTTGAATTTTTTTTATTGAGATTCTAGATTCCACAAATTATGCTACACTCATTGGAGTAAGTCTTCATAAAAAATAATCTTATGGAGTGTCTATTTTTAATGAATAAAGATTAGGAGTGAACCTATGTTATTAGCTGATTTATCAAGAGATGATTGTTTAAAATCGCTACCACCCGTTTTTGCACGTCTTTGTGGGAAATTAAAAACGCTTGACCTAGCAAATTTACCGCTAGGATGGCAAGATTTAGAAGAGGGAATTCAAATGAATGTGATGACATTTGAAACCTCTCCAGCAGAAGGTAAAAAAGCAGAAATGCACAGAAAATTTGTTGATATTCAACTGCTTATTGATGGTGAAGAGATGATTGAGTATGGTCTAAGCCAGCCTGATTTAGCAAAATATGATGAATATCGTGATGAAGATGACTATCAATTAACAGATGAAATTGATAATAAAAATGAAGTTGTGCTAAAACCAAATATGTTTGCAATTTTTCTACCTTATGAGCCACATAAGCCTGGTAATTCAGTTAATGAAAATAAGACATTAAAAAAACTGGTGGTAAAAGTACCAGTTGAATTGTTGTAGGAGGCCATTATGTCTGCTCGTGGAAAAATTTTAAATACGATCAGCTCACTTCAAAATAGTCTAACAAAAACAGAAAAGAAAATTGCAGCAGCGATTTTATCGCAACCGGAATTACTCAACCAATGTTCATTATCTGATGTGGCTAAACAACTAGATGTTGGTGAAGCAACCTTTATTCGGTTTTGTCGAACACTTGGTTTTAAAGGCTATACAGATTTTAAATTGGAATTAGCAATAGAACTTGCTACTCAAAATCAAGATAATCGAGTTTTGCTTGATACAGATGTATCAGAGCTTGATACTGCAGAGGATATAGCAGGTAAGCTAAAAGCCAGTTTAGATAGTGCAATTAGCGAGACGATTAACTTATTAGATTTTGATGTATTAGAAAAAGTTGTTGAAGAACTCAGACAAGCAAAAAGGATCTTCTTATTTGGTGTAGGATCTTCAGGGCTAACAGCAGAAGACGCAAAACATAAATTAATGCGTATTGGCTTACAAACTGATGCAGTAACGAATAACCATTTTATGTATATGCAAGCTGCTTTAGTAAAAGAAGGGGACTTAGTGATTGGTATTAGCCATTCAGGTTACTCAGAAGAAATTGTTAAATCACTGCGTTTTTCTCGTGCAAATAAGGCAAAAACTGTTGCAATTACTCACAATTTACGTTCGCCAGTAACAGAAGAAGCTAATTACGTGTTAATTAACGGTAACCGACAGGGGCATATGCAAGGCGATTCTATTGGTACAAAAATGTCTCAACTATTTGTGCTAGATTTAATCTACACCTTACTTGTGAGAGCAGAACCAGAAACTGCATTAAAACAAAAACAAAAAACACTTAACGTTATTTTAGAACAGCGTGTAAAAAGCTAGTGTAATCGTTTAAATATTTAATGAGTTAGAGAAGTAAAAGGGCTGATTTTGATATATACAAAATCAGCCCTTATTCTATAACTAGAAATTAAATGGTTTTTGTTGCCTTTGGAAGAGTAATTTTTTTCTCTTCGCTTTGGCGATAAAGCACTAAAATATGCCCGATAGTTTGCACTTCCGTAGCTTTAGTTTCACGCACAATAGCATCAATGATCAACTGTTTAGTTTCACGATCTGCACCGGCAACTTTTACCTTAATTAATTCGTGGTGTTCAAGGGCATTATCAATTTCAGCTAGTACGCCTTCTGTTAAGCCGTTTCCGCCTAACATCACGACAGGGCTTAAATGATGTGCCAAGCCTTTTAAATATTGTTTTTGTTTGGTTGTTAATGTAATTGACATTATTTTATCCGTAATTGGTTTTGTTAATAAAATTTGGCGTAGAAAATAGCACAAAACCAGTCATTTTTAAAGTAAAATGCAACTTATAACCAAAAATAGAAAGGAAAGATTATGCCAACATTAAGCGTTGCGATGATTGTTAAAAATGAGGCTCAAGATTTACGAGCTTGCTTAGATACTGTAAAAGATTGGGTAGATGAAATTGTGATTTTAGACAGCGGCAGTACCGATGAAACCCCACAAATTGCCGCTGAATATAATGCGAAATTTTATATTAACACTGATTGGCAAGGTTTTGGTAAGCAACGCCAGCTTGCTCAACAATATGTAACAAGCGATTATGTCTTATGGCTAGATGCCGATGAGCGTGTTACGCAAGAGTTAAAAGATTCTATTTTACAAGCGGTCGAAAAAAATGAAAAAAATGCAGTTTATCAGCTTGGCCGTTTAAGTGAGGTTTTTGGTAAACAAATTCGTCATTCAGGTTGGTATCCGGATTATGTGGTTCGCTTATATCCGACAGATTTAGCTCAATATAATGACTCTTTAGTCCACGAAAAAGTGGTATATCCTAAAAATACCGTAGTAAAAAGCTTGAATGGAGATTTATTACATTTTACTTATAAGAGTTTACACCATTACTTAACGAAGTCTGCCAGTTATGGTACAGCTTGGGCAGACCAACAACTTAATAAAGGAAAAAGAAGTTCTTTATTCAAAGCTTTTACTCATTCCCTCAATAGTTTTATTAAAATGTATTTCTTTAAGAAGGGTTTTTTAGATGGTAAGCACGGATTATTATTGGCGATTTTATCAGCTCAGTCTGTTTTTAATAAATATGCAATGCTGTGGGTTAAGCAAAATTCTCGAAAGGCAAAATAATGAAAAAAGATACAAAACAAGCAACAATTATTTTTATTAATATGGCTAAAGGCTTCGGCGGAGGAGAGTTCTATACTGAGCAGCTAATTACGCATTTAGATGGTTATCAATGTTATTTTTTTGGTAAAAAATCGGGGAAATTAGCCGTCCACCTTAAGAGAGTAATGCCAAGTGTTACTATTCTAACATTTTTTCAACTATTAAAATTAATTGTTTTTAATCGTTCTGCTATCGTTCATGCATTAGATGGACGAGGTGCTCATATTGCTGGCTTCATTAAACGATTTTTTAAAAATCCTGTTATTATCACTCGTCAGGTAAATTTTCCTTTTAAGCGAAAATCTTCGACAGTGGCATATAAAACAGCAGATATTATTATTGGAGTAAGTAGGACTATTACCACATCTTTACAAACATTAAATACGAATACCTATACTATTTATGGCTGTTTGAAGCAATTACAAGAAAATATAGATTTTGAACAAACCTACTTTTCCTCTTCTAAAAATACTTTACGAATTGCTCAAATTGGCAATTTTCAGGCAGTTAAAAATTTCTCTTTAACGATTGAGTTAGCAAGGAAAAATCCTGAGCTATCTTTTTATTTAGTGGGTTCTGGTGAACTGGAAAAAGAATTAAGACAGCAGGCATCATTATTATTAAACGTGCATTTCATTCCATTTACTCCTTATATTGGAAGTGTACTAAAACATATTGATGTTCTTATTGTGCCATCGCATTCTGAGGGGCTTGGTATGACAATTTTAGAGGCTTATCAATATCAAAAAGCTGTCATTGCTCACAACACAGGAGGGATTCCTGAAATTATTGAACATAATAAAACAGGCTTTTTAATAAATGAAAATGTTGCTGAAAACTATCAGTTCTATTTAGAACAACTAAAAAATAATCCTGATCTACTTAATAAGTTTTCAGAAAATATTCAACAATTTTTGAAAGAAAATAACTTTTCAGCAGTAAGAATGGCAAATGAATATAGTGCTAAATATGAGCAACTACTAAAAAAATAGCTTATTCTTTTAAGACTACAAGCGGTTAAATTTATTTAAAAATTTGCAGTTTTAGCTAACAAATTCTAGATGAAATTTTATCTGGTTTCGGCTAAAATATCTTGCTTGAACGTAAACGCAAGCGTTTGCGTTTGATATGTTAAATTACACACAAAATTTATAGGAATTCGTATGTCAGCAACAATTTTAGAAGCTCTACCTTTAGGTCAGAAAGTCGGTATCGCATTCTCCGGTGGATTAGATACTTCAGCAGCATTACTTTGGATGCGTAAAAAAGGTGCGGTACCTTATGCCTACACGGCAAACTTAGGTCAGCCAGATGAAGATGATTACAACGCAATTCCGAAAAAAGCGATGGAATATGGTGCGGAAAATGCACGTTTAATTGACTGCCGAGCTCAGCTTGCTCACGAAGGGATCGCCGCAATTCAATGTGGAGCCTTCCATATTTCAACTGGCGGTATTCCTTATTTCAATACTACCCCTCTTGGTCGTGCGGTAACAGGTACAATGTTAGTCGCAGCAATGAAAGAAGATGATGTAAACATCTGGGGCGACGGTTCAACTTTTAAAGGTAACGATATCGAGCGTTTCTACCGCTATGGCTTATTAACTAACCCTAAATTAAAAATCTATAAACCTTGGTTAGATCAGCTTTTCATTGATGAATTAGGTGGTCGTTTCGAAATGTCGGAATTCTTGATTGCTAATGGTTTTGATTACAAAATGTCGGTAGAAAAAGCCTACTCAACTGACTCAAATATGCTAGGTGCAACTCACGAGGCGAAAGACTTAGAAGAATTAAATACGAGTATGAATATCGTTAAGCCAATTATGGGTGTGGCATTCTGGGACGAATCTGTTGAAATTAAACCGGAAACTGTATCAGTTACCTTTGAAGAAGGCGTACCGGTGGCATTAAACGGTAAACGTATTGATGATGCTGTTGAACTTATTCTTGAAGCAAACCGCATTGGTGGTCGCCACGGTTTAGGAATGTCAGACCAAATTGAAAACCGTATTATTGAAGCAAAGTCTCGTGGTATTTATGAAGCACCGGGGATGGCATTATTACACATTGCTTATGAGCGTTTAGTAACAGGTATTCACAACGAAGATACGATTGAACAGTACCGTATTAACGGTTTACGTTTAGGTCGTTTATTATATCAAGGTCGTTGGTTTGATCCACAAGCATTAATGCTGCGTGAAACTGCACAACGTTGGGTAGCAAAAGCGATTACGGGTACAGTAACACTTGAATTACGTCGTGGTAACGACTTCACTATCTTAAATACAGAATCGCCAAACTTAACTTATGAAGCAGAGCGTTTAAGTATGGAAAAAGTGGAAGATGCACCATTTACACCAGCAGATCGTATCGGCCAATTAACAATGCGTAACCTAGATATTGTAGATACTCGTGAGAAATTAGCGGTTTATACGAATACGGGTTTATTATCTGCCAATAATAATGTTGTACCACAATTAGGCAAAAAATAATAAGTTAGTTGATCTCAATTCTGATAACTTTTAGAATTATCAAAAAGTGCCCCAAAGTGAATGCTCTTTGGGGCTTTTGTTTTCAATATAGAATACTCAAATGAAATTAGTTGAAATTTTTACCGATGGCTCTTGTTTAGGTAACCCAGGCAAGGGAGGAATTGGGATTTTATTACGCTATAATGGTTATGAGAAAACCGTAAGCCGAGGTTATTTTCAAACAACAAATAACCGTATGGAATTACGAGCAGTTATTGAGGCACTTTCAATGCTAAAAGAACCCTGCAAAGTGCAACTAAATAGCGATAGTCAATATATGAAAAATGGTATCCAAAAATGGATTTTTAACTGGAAGAAAAATGATTGGAAAACCAGTGATAAGAAGCCTGTTAAAAATAAGGATTTATGGGTAGCTTTAGATAAAGAAATTCAGCGTCATCAAATTGAATGGATGTGGGTGAAAGGGCATTCAGGTCATCGTGAGAATGAAATTTGTGATGAACTGGCAAAAAACGGGGCAAATAATCCGACTTTAGATGATGTCGGCTATATTGTAGAATAAGCAACTTTTGTGCAAGCGGTCATATTTTGTAATTTTTTTACAAAAACAACCGCTTGTTAATTTTATGTGTAGAACAGGAATTTTTCGGAAAATAGGGCTACGCAAACGTTTTCTTTTTTTGTAAAATAGGAGAGCTTTAAGCTTTTAAGGATTTTTATGGTTGATTTAATTGTTATCGGGATCATCGCTTTTTCTGTATTTATCAGTTTATGGAGAGGGTTTACTAACGAAGCTTTATCATTACTTGGCTGGGTCATCGCCTTTTTTGTTGCAAGTTCGTTCTATCCATATTTAAGCGGTTATTTAACACAAATAAACTCAGTCTATCTACAAAATTCAGAGTTTCTACGCAATGGCTTGGCGGCTGCAATTTTGTTTGTTTTAACATTAATTGTATGTGGTGTAATTAATGGATTGTTAGGCAAAATAATTGATTTAAGTGGGCTTTCTGTAACAGATAGAATTCTAGGCGGTGCTTTTGGTGCATTACGTGGGATTTTAATTGTTTCTGCCATCTTATTTTTCTTAGATACTTTTACCCAAGCAAGCCAAACGGAATTATGGAAGTCATCTTTACTAATTCCACACTTTGATTTTATTGTGAAATGGTTCTTTGAGCAGTTGCAGACAGGATCCAGTTTTTTAAATTCGACTAAATAAAGAGGTTTTTCTATATGTGCGGCATTGTCGGTATTATTGGAAATTCGCCAGTAAATCAGGCGATTTATGATGGTTTAACATTACTTCAACACCGGGGACAAGATGCCGCAGGTATCGTAACAATAGATGATGAACATCGTTTTCGCCTACGTAAGGCAAATGGTTTAGTCAGTGATGTTTTCCACCAAGAACATATGTTACGTTTACAAGGCAATGTGGGGATTGGGCACGTACGTTATCCTACAGCAGGTAGTTCTAGTGTTTCAGAGGCTCAACCGTTTTATGTAAATTCACCTTTTGGTATTACCTTGGTGCATAATGGGAATTTAACCAATAATGCAGAGTTAAAAGAGCGTTTATTTAATGAAGCTCGTCGCCACGTTAATACCAATTCCGATTCAGAATCACTTCTTAATATTTTTGCTTACTACTTAGATCTTCACCTAACTCAACAGCTTACCGCTGAAAATATTTTTGAAACCGTACGTAAAACGAATGAAAGCATTGAAGGGGCTTATGCTTGCATTGCAATGATTATTGGGCACGGTATGGTTGCGTTTCGAGATCCTTTTGGTATTCGCCCACTTGTACTGGGTAAACGAGAAGTAGCAGGTAAAACGGAATATATGTTTGCCTCAGAAAGCGTTGCTTTAGATGTGGTTGGCTTTGAATTTGTTCGAGATGTGTTACCAGGTGAAGCAATTTATATTACCTTTGATGGGCAACTCCACTCACAAATTTGTGCTGATAATCCAAAACTAAATCCTTGTATTTTTGAATATGTTTATTTTGCCCGCCCTGATTCAGTGATTGATGGTGTGTCTGTGTATGCCGCTCGTGTGCATATGGGGGAACTATTAGGTGAAAAAATTAAGCGTGAATGGGGCAATATTGTAGATGATATTGATGTAGTTATTCCAATTCCAGAAACATCAAATGATATTGCAGTACGTATTGCTAATGTATTAGATAAACCCTATCGCCAAGGCTTTGTAAAAAATCGCTATGTGGCACGTACTTTTATTATGCCAGGGCAGGCACAACGTAAGAGTTCTGTTCGCCGTAAATTAAATGCGATTGCCTCAGAATTTAAAGGCAAGAGTGTTTTATTAGTAGATGATTCTATTGTTCGTGGTACTACTTCTGAACAAATTGTAGAAATGGCGCGTGCAGCAGGTGCAAAAAAAGTTTATTTTGCTTCCGCAGCCCCAGAAATTCGTTACCCTAATGTGTATGGTATTGATATGCCAACTTGTGAAGAGCTAGTGGCATTTGACCGCTCAGTTGAAGAAGTGGCAGAAATGATTGGAGTAGATAAATTAATCTTCCAAGATTTAAGTGCGTTATATCAGTCTGTACAAACAGAAAATCCTGAAATTCATCATTTTGACGACTCTGTCTTTACAGGAGAGTACATTACCGGCGGAATTGATAAATGCTATTTAGATGCGATTGCAAATGCAAGAAATGATAAAGCAAAAGCAAATGCTGATAAACAAGCGACTAATTTAGAAATTCATAACGAAAGCTAAGGAAGAATTAAGTCAAAAACTCGCAATAACTTGATTGATATTGCGAGTTTTTTATTAATGAACGGGCATCAATATATTCTCTATTTAAGGTTAAATATACTGAATTAAGCATTTGCTAAAATAACCGCCCGTTTTGGAGCTGGGTAGCCTTCAATCGTTTTGCTATGATCGTTTGGATCTAAAAAATCCACCAAACTCTCATTTTCTAACCAATCAGTTTTACGTTGTTCTTCAAGAGTTGTAACCGCCTCATCAACACAACGTACATTTTTAAAGCCAACTTTTTCCAACCAATTAATTAAGGCTTTAACCGACGGAATAAAATAGACATTCTTCATTTTAGCATAGCGGTTGGCAGGCACTAGCACATCATTTAGATCGCCATCAATCACTAGCGTTTCTAACACTAATTCTCCGCCTTTAACTAACTGAGCTTTGAGTTGAGAAAGGTGATCAAGTGGGGATTTACGATGATAAAGCACCCCCATTGAAAAAACGGTGTCAAAGGCAGCCAATGGTTGCATTTGCTCAATACCCAGTGGAATTAAATTTGCTCGGCGGTCGTTGCCTAATAATTTTCTGACTGCCTCAAATTGGCAAAGGAACAATTCAGTTGGATCAATTCCCACTACCATTTTTGCCCCTTCGCCCACCATTCGCCACATATGATAGCCACTGCCACAACCAACATCTAAAATAGTTCTGTTTTCAAGTGAGGCTAGATGCGGAAGAACACGATCCCATTTAAAATCGGAACGCCATTCGGTATCAATATGAATACCGTGTAAGTGATAAGGGCCTTTTCGCCACGGCATTAACTGTTTTAAATGATGCACAATTTGCTTGGTTTCGCCTTCAGATAAAGGCTGAACCGGAATAGATTCCACTTTATCTTTCAAGTTTATACAAGCGGTCGAATTTGGTAAAAAATCTGCAACTTTTGCCCATTTTGCATAATCGCTATGGGTGGATTTTTCCCATTGTTTTAATTGCAATGGCAAAGTTTCCAACCAAGCGGAAAGGGGAGTGGTTGCTATTTGTTGATAAAAAGGACGGAAGTCGATCATTTGTCGTCAATTTTTGTGATGATGCCTGTTTTTTAACAAACATCTAAATTTATAAAAAAGCACGCATCAGAAGACACGTGCTATCGTGTATATCTAAACCATTATCTCGCAATTGGATTTACTTTTGCCTTTTGCAGTTTACGATAAGCATTTAGTAATTTCTGATGAGCGACCATATTTTCAAGGCTTTCATCAGAGGCTGTTAAGCCATTAAACGGATTACCGCCTTGCACCGCATTCCACGCAAATTCTACGGCATCTTTGCCGTACATTTTGTCAAATACCATACGGTATTGTGCAGGTTCACGGTTTTCATCAAGGAATAATTCAATACTGCTGATTAAGCAACGGTAATAATTATTACGTTCTGGCGAGAATACGCTAGCGTTCATATTCGCTGTCCAGTTTGCCCAATCAAGTGCTTGTTCTAAGTTGCCTAAAGCTAAGTGGAGCATTGATTTTAGTTCGCCGATACGCAAAGTTTGCAAGGCAGAACCTTTTTCTGCCACTACGCCGATAAATTCACGCACACGAGTTAAATCGTCAATGCCTTGTTCATCTAACTCATCTAATAATTCCTGATAAGTTTCTTTGTCGTGGTGGAAATGCGGTAAATCTAACAGAATTTCACGCCAATCCAAGCCCATATTGTTGTTTGCGTAAATCAAATCATCACTCGGATAAATATTCGACATACCCGGGGCTAAAATACGGCAAGCATACACACCTAAATGTTCGTAATCCATAATATAAACAGGCTGATTATGCTTGTTGAAAATCGCCATCATATTATTAAATTCTTGCTCGGTTGTGCCGGAGAAGTCCCAATGAACAAATGAGTAGTCAGCATCACGTTTGAAAAGATCCCAAGAAATTAGACCGCTTGAATCAATAAAGTGGGTTTCAAGGTTGGCGTGATCAGCTACATCCTCATTGTTAAATGATGGTGGGGCAAACACATCTAAATCTTTCAGGCTACGACCTTGTAAAAGCTCGGTTACGGTACGCTCAAATGCAACTTGGAAGTTCGGGTGAGCACCAAAAGAGGCAAAACAAGTGCCGTTTTGCGGATTTAATAAAATCACACAAATAACCGGAAATTCGCCACCTAATGAGGCATCGTAACAAAGAATTGGAAAGCCTTCTTGCTCTAATTTTTCGATAGAAGCTTTAATGGTTGGGTAGCCTTCAATCACACTTTGCGGAATTTCAGGCAGGCTGATTGCCTCGGTAATAATGCGGTTTTTCACAAAACGCTCGAATACTTCCGATAAGCCTTGCACACGAGCCTCGTTTTTCGTGTTACCTGCCGACATTCCGTTCGAAACAAATAAGTTACCGATAATGCTTTGTGGAATATAAACCGTTTCGTTATCTGATTGGCGAACGTAAGGCAAGGTAACAATACCACGATCATAATTACCTGATTGCAGATCAACCAATAATTCAGGAGTAAGTTCGCCATTCGGATCAAAATATTCCCACAAGAACTCATCCATCATTTCAGCCGGAGGAATATCTTCATCTTCAATCGGGAACCATTTTTCAGTCGGATAGTGAACAAAGTCAGCATTCGCTAATTCTTGACCTAAATAGAAATCTGCCCAGAAATAGTTGGTTGATAAACGTTCAAAATATTCCCCAAGAGCAGAGGCAAGAGCCGCTTTTTTGCTCGCACCTTTACCGTTTGAGAAACATTGCGGACAATCTGCATCACGAATATGCACAGACCACACGTTTGGCACAGGGTTTAACCAAGAGGCCTCTTCAATATTAAAGCCAAGCGTTTTTAATTTGTGTTGAAAGGTAGAAATACTGTCTTCAAGTGCAGCATCTTTACCGGTAATAAAAGTTTGTTCTGACATTGTTTACCTTTAATTGAGGGCGGAAAAATCTCGCTATTCTAGCAAAAATCAAATAAAAATGGAGAAATAAATTAGCCCCAAATTTTAATATGAATTCAGCAAAACGTTTCAAGCTGGACTAAATGGTCTAAATCGTAGAAAATAAGCCTGTTTTTATAAAAGAATTACTTATATAAATTTAATAAAATGACCACAGAAATCAATTATGAAGGCATTGAGCAAATGCCAATTAAGCGTTTTACCGAAGATGCTTATCTCAATTATTCAATGTATGTAATTATGGATAGAGCATTACCATTTATTGGTGATGGCTTGAAACCGGTACAACGTCGAATTATTTATGCAATGTCTGAATTAGGCTTAAATGCCTCTGCCAAATATAAAAAATCTGCTCGTACTGTCGGGGATGTTTTAGGTAAATTCCACCCTCACGGCGACAGTGCTTGTTACGAGGCGATGGTTTTAATGGCTCAGCCGTTCTCTTATCGTTACCCTTTAGTTGATGGACAAGGGAACTGGGGGGCACCTGATGATCCGAAATCTTTTGCAGCAATGCGTTATACAGAATCAAAATTGTCTAAAATTGCAGAAGTGTTACTTGGAGAACTAGGGCAAGGCACGGTTGATTATCAACCGAATTTTGATGGCTCATTAGAAGAACCGAAGTATTTGCCTGCTCGACTTCCTCATATTTTGCTTAACGGTACAATGGGAATCGCAGTCGGTATGGCAACGGATATTCCGCCACATAATATTAATGAATTAGCTGATGCAAGTGTTATGTTGCTAGATAATCCAAAAGCCACCTTAGACGACATTTTAACGGTGGTTCAAGGCCCTGATTATCCGACTGAGGCAGAAATTGTTACACCAAAAGCAGATATTGCCAAAATGTATGAGCAAGGTCGTGGTTCAATTAAAATGCGTGCAGTATGGAAGAAAGAAGAAGGGGAGATCGTTATTTCTGCACTTCCACATCAAGCATCGCCTTCAAAAATTATTGAGCAAATTGCGGCCCAAATGCGTAATAAAAAATTGCCAATGGTTGATGATATTCGAGATGAATCTGATCACGAAAATCCAATCCGCTTAGTGATTGCACCTCGTTCAAATCGTATTGATTTTGAAGCGTTAATGGATCATCTATTTGCTACGACAGATCTTGAAAAAAGCTACCGTGCCAATATGAATATGATTGGGCTAGATGGCAAGCCTGCGGTTAAAAATCTACATACTATTTTAACCGAATGGTTGATGTTCCGTCGTACAACCGTCACTCGTCGTTTAAATTACCGTTTGAATAAAATTTTAAACCGCTTGCATATTTTAGAAGGTTTGATGATTGCCTTTTTAAATATTGATGAAGTGATTGAGATCATTCGTAATGAAGATGAGCCGAAAACTGAATTAATGGCTCGTTTTAATTTAAGTGAACAACAAGCGGAAGCCATTTTAAATTTACGTTTACGTCATTTAGCCAAATTAGAAGAACATCAATTACAGGCAGAAAAATCAGAACTTGAAAAAGAACGAGATGAACTACAACTGATTTTAGGTTCTGAGCGTCGCTTAAACACTTTAATTAAGAAAGAAATTCAAGCCGATGCAAAAACCTTTGCCAGCCCTCGTCGTTCGCCATTAATTGAACGAGCAGAGGCAAAAGCAATCTCAGAAAGTGATTTAACACCAGCAGAAGATGTTACCGTAATTCTATCTGAAAAAGGTTGGGTACGTTGTGCAAAAGGGCACGATATTGATGTTGAAGCATTAAGTTACCGTGCGGGCGATGGTTATCTGGCTCACGCACGGGGTAGAAGTAATCAGCCCGTTGTGTTTTTAGATAGCACAGGTAGAGCTTATGCTTTAGAACCAACCACACTACCATCGGCTCGTTCGCAAGGCGAACCGCTAACAGGTAAAATTACGTTACCGGAAGGAGCAACGGTTCAGCAAGTATTAATGGCAAATGCTGAGACGAAAATCTTAATGGCATCTGATTCTGGTTATGGTTTTATTTGCACGTTTGACGATCTGGTTTCTCGTAATAAAGCAGGGAAAGCGGTTATTTCTTTAACCGAAAATGCAAAAGTATTACCGCCGAAGTTACTTGAAAATGGGGAGGATTTATCGCTGGTTGCGATGAGTAATGTGGGTAGAATGTTAGTATTCCCAGTCAGTGAACTTCCTGAATTATCCAAAGGGAAAGGGAATAAAATCATTAATATTTCTGCTGCGGCTGCAAAATCTGGTGATGAATACCTCGCTCGATTATTGGTAATTAAGCCAACGAATTCATTAGTTTTTGTTTCCGGTAAGCGTAAAATTACCCTTAAGCCAAGTGATATAGATAATTACCGTGGTGAGCGAGCAAGAAAAGGCTCCCAACTTGTAAGAGGCTTGAGTATAAATTCTACAGTAGAAATTATTGAATAGCATTATCACAATATCAAAGCTCCCCCTTAAATATTTAAAGGGGGAGTTTTGATTTTAGAACTATATAAAATTATAAGCACTAAGATGGAAAATCAAAATCATATTTTGTGACATTAATCACAGTTGATTAGCATATTATTCGCTATAATAAAAATGGCATTTCGCCGTTATTAAGGAGTTAATATGATTTTCAAACCATCAGCGCTGGTCAGCGTGATGCTTGAATCTCCATCAAGATCACTAGACCTGCCTTATTTTTACCTTTCAACTTTTTCTCAACATCAACAGGAGTCCGTATGAAACTGCTTTCTTGGCCGGTTTTAGCAGGCTCTGTGTTAGGCATTGTTGCCCCTTTACTTAGTTATAATGGTAACCCTGCCAATATGGGCTTTTGTGCAGCCTGCTTTTTGCGTGATACGGCAGGTGCCGTAGGGCTACATTCTGCTGCACCATTACAATATATTCGCCCAGAGCTTATCGGGTTGGTATTTGGTGCATTATTAAGTGCAATCTTTTTTACGAAAGATTTTCGCCCGAGAGGGGGATCTTCCCCATTAACCCGTTTATTGCTCGGCTTTTTTGCGATGTTTGGGGCATTAACATTTTTAGGTTGCCCTTGGCGAGCCTATTTACGTTTAGGCGGAGGGGATTTAACTAGTTTAGCTGGGATTGTCGGGCTTTTTGTTGGTATTGTTATTTCTCTCTTTTTTGTTAAAAAAGGCTTTTCATTAGGGCGAGCAAAAACACAATCAACAGGGGTAGGCATAATCGGTATTATTATTACAATTATTTTATTTGTTTTGCTACTTACCCGATTTAGTTTTGGAGAAGGCTTACCGATTCATTTTTCCGAAAAAGGGCCAGGCTCTCAACAAGCTAGCTTATGGCTATCTTTAGGGGCAGGGTTACTAATTGGTGTGGTAATGCAAAAATCACGTTTTTGTTCTATAGGGGCATTTCGTAATGTGATTTTATCTCGAGATATGAGTTTATTAAATGGTGTTATTGCAACCGTTGTTTTTGCTACCATAACCAATCTTGTTTTAGGGCAATTTAAATTCGGTTTTGAAAGCCAACCTATCGCTCATACTCAACATTTCTGGAGCTTTTTAGGAATGGTGCTTTGTGGATTATGTTTTTCATTAGGCGGCGGTTGCCCAGGTAAGCATTTAGTTCATATTGGCGAAGGCGATAATGATTCCGCTATTTTTGTGCTAGGAATGTTATTAGGTGGCGGTGCTGCACATCAATTTAATATTGCTGCATCAGGAGCGGGTATCAATTCCGCAACACCTTACGCATTAGCAATAGGTTTTGTATTCTGTATTTGGATTGGACTGACTCGTAAGGTGAGTTAAGCAAATTGAGTAACAACTTATAGAATGCGTTGATAAAAAGAAAGAGCTAGTTTTACGCTAGCTCTTTGTAATTAGATATTTACAGAAACATCTGCTTTTACACGACAGCTACAAGCTAATACGTAGCCTTGGGCAATTTCTTCAGGGGTTAAATCACCTGTTTTAACCACTTCATATTCTCCACCCGTTACCTGTGTTTTACATAAGCCGCATAAACCGGTACGACAACCAGAAACAACCGCTTGCTCTTGAGCTTCTAATGCTGAAAGTAGCGTCATACCAACTGGCACTTCAGCTTTAATTTGAGATACACCATTAATAGTTAAAGTTGTTTTTTCATCTGAGCTGATTTCGCTTGCTAAAGCAGTATCAAAAAATGCTTCAGTAAAGAAACGATCTTCTGATACACCTAGTGATAACACAATCTCTTTTAAAGCGTCCATATACGCTTGAGGGCCACAAGTCATAACCGTGTAGTCAGCAATATTGGGCACCGCTTTGCGAATAATTTCTTGGCTAATACGACCTGATTCAAAACCCTCAGTCGCATCAACAGAAGCATTTATAACAAGATTTAAACGAGGGAATTGTGCTTTAAGCTCAGCCCATTCTTGTTTGAAAATCACATCATTAGGGGAGTGTACACTGTGAATAACAGTCACATTGGTTTCAGGACGATTATTTAACAACCAACGAGCCATTGACATAATTGGTGTAACACCACTGCCCGCACCCACTAATAGATAATTGTCTGCAATGACCTGTTGGCAAGAAAATTCACCCATTGGGTCAGAAAACCAAACTTGATCGCCTACCTTAACATCATTATTAAGCCAGCTAGAACCGACGCCACCTTCAATTTCACGCACTGTAATTGTAACAAAACGGCTTTGCCCTGGTGTTGAAGATAATGAATAAGCACGAGTAATGTGAGGTGTGTTTTTAATGCTTACTAATGCATATTGCCCAGCTTGGTAAGGGTAGAAATCTTGAGCAATAAAATTAACGGTAGTCACACCTGGTGCTTCTTTTATAATTGAATGAACTTGTAATTCATTGATACATAATGGATTTTTATTTGTATTTGCCATTTTAAAATTCCTTCTAGCAAGCGGTTGTTTTTAGTTAAAATTTTGCAAATTTTCAAACAAAAATAACCGCTTGTTATTAACTAATGATTAAGCTTTTTTATTGATAATGTGCCCAAAATCTTGTTCTGGTGTTGTTAAGCCACTTAAACCAAATTTTTCGTGTAATAGAGCCATTACATTATCATTTAAGAATGCAGGTTTACTTGGGCCTGAATACACGTTTTTTACGCCTAATGCTAACAGAGTTAATAATACGATAATCGCCTTTTGTTCAAACCAAGAAAGCACGATAGACAGTGGTAATTCATTTAAGCCGATACCCAGTTTTTGCGAAAGGGTTACCGCAAGCATAATTGCTGAATAGGTATCGTTACATTGTCCCGCATCTAATAGGCGAGGTAAACCGCCATCAATAGTACCGAAATCTAATTTATTGAAACGATATTTACCACAACCAAGGGTTAAAACTGCTGTATCTTTCGGTAGTGCATAAGCTAAGTCTGTGTAGTAGTGACGTTCTTCTTTATCGCCATCACAACCACCAATTACGAACACATGGCTTAATTTACCGGCTTTTACTAAATCAATAACGGCATCAGAAGCATCAACTAATGTTTTACGACCAAAACCAACAGTAATGTAATGTTCTAATTCAGTATATGGGAAACCATCACAAGCTAATGCTTTTTCGATAGCAGGCGAGAAGTCGTGATCATCTAAATGAGTTACACCTGGCCAACCAACTATATTACGAGTGAAGATACGATCTGCATAATTCCCAACATTTGGGTCGATCATACAGTTTGACGTCATAATGATAGAGCCAGGGAAGCGGGCAAATTCTTTTTGCTGATTTTGCCAGCCAGAACCATAGTTACCTACTAAATGCTTATATTTTTTAAGCTCTGGATAACCGTGAGCCGGTAACATTTCACCGTGAGTATAAATGTTAATACCTTTTCCTTCAGTTTGTTCTAAAAGCTCTTTAAGATCTTTTAAATCGTGACCTGAAATTAAAATACATTTACCTTTTACAGGGCGGATATTTACCGAAGCTGGCACCGGGTTACCAAAATGTTCTGTTTCGCCCGCATCTAATAATGCCATTACTTTAAAGTTCATCGCACCAATAGCTAATGCTTTTTCAAGTAATTCATTTAAATCGCTTGGCTGAGTACCTAACCAAGACATAAATTCGTGATATTCCGTGTGGATTTCACTATCGAATTTATCTAATACATAAGCGTGTTCAAGGTAAGCGGCTGCACCTTTTAAGCCGTATAAGCATAATAAACGTACACCGTGAGCTTCTTCGCCAATTTCTGCACGATCGACATCTAAGGCAAATTCTTTTGCTTGTTCAGCTAATTGGTCAATCGAAATGCCTTTTAACTCAATATGAGCAAGTGGATGATCAATATTCGTATTTGGTGTAACTTCATTAATCGCTTTGATTAATTCGTTACGGTAAACAAGAGCTTGCTGTGCATAGCCTACAATTCTTGCCGAATCAAAGTTTACATTCGTTAAAGTTGCAAAAAATGCACGAGGGGCAAATGCGTCCGCCTCAAGATTAATAATATTAAATTCACGAGCCTTTAATGCCCAAGCTGATAAACTATGAAGAGTAGCAATCAGAAGATCTTGTAAGTCTGAAGTTTCCGCTGTTTTTCCACACATACCCTGAGAAAAGCTACAACCGTTGCCCACTGGGGTAACCATTGTTTGTTCACATTGAACGCAATACATAAAATCACTCCAAATTAAATTTAAATAAAAACAACTCTCAATAACCTACTAAAATAGTAGGTTTTAAGTTGAGCTAATAATAAAAGCTAGAAAACAGAATAAAAAGGAAGATTTTAGTAAAAATCACAAAAGTTTGATTTAGTTCAAGTGAATTACTTATTCTTAGGTAGTAATTAACTTATTGTTTTTATTAAGAATTATTCTTAATAAAATTTGAAGATAAGAAAAAGGCGAGCATTGCTCACCTTCTAAACAAAATGATTTATGGGATGTCGTTTAACGCATTTGGGTTTTTATTGATAAACATTGCATCGCCATAGCTAAAGAAACGATATTTCTCTTTCACAGCGTGAGCATAAGCATTCATAGTGTTTTTATAACCCGCAAAAGCAGAAACTAGCATAATGAGAGTAGATTCAGGCAGATGGAAGTTTGTTACCAACGCATCTACTACATTAAATGTTTTGCCGGGGTAGAGGAAAATAGAGGTGTCAGAAAAAAACGGAGCAATCAATTTTCCTTCTTTTTTAGCTGCCTCAGCCGCACTTTCAACTGAACGAACAGAAGTGGTACCCACCGCAATTACACGTTTGCCTTTTGCTTTAGTGGCTAAGATTTTATCCACAACTTCTTGGCTTACTTCGGCATATTCTGCGTGCATTTTATGATCTTCAATGGTTTCAACACGCACAGGTTGGAATGTGCCAGCCCCAACGTGAAGCGTTACAAAAGCCGTATCAACCCCTTTCGCTTTCAATTTTTCTAACATGGCATTATCAAAATGTAACCCTGCCGTTGGGGCAGCCACCGCACCAAGCACTTTGCTATAAACGGTTTGGTAACGCTCTTGATCGGCATCTTCATCAGGGCGGTCAATGTAAGGAGGCAGAGGCATATGTCCTGCTTGTTGTAATAAATCGAATAATGATTGCTCGGCATTAAATGCTAATTCAAATAACGTATCGTGGCGAGCAACCATCGTTGCCGTAAAGCCGTTACCTTCGCCGAGTTTATCTTCCCCAAAAATTAATTCAGCTCCTTCTTTAGGTGCTTTTGAGGCTTTAACGTGGGCTAGGCAACGATGCTCATCTAACACTCGCTCAACTAATGCCTCAACTTTACCACCACTTGGTTTTCTGCCATATAAACGGGCAGGAATCACACGGGTGTTATTAAAAATCAGCAAATCGCCTTCATTGATATGATGATATAAATCGGTAAATTGTTGGTCAGCAATTGTTCCTGTTTCCCCGTTTAAATGCAACAAACGGCTTGCAGAACGTTCAGCCGTTGGGTAACGAGCAATCAGTTCATCAGGTAGGTCAAAATGAAAGTCTGAAACTAACACGAAATATCCTTTGTTTATCTTGTCAAAATGGCGGGAATGATAGCATAAAATGGCTGATAGAGGCAGGGGAGAGTTTTACAAGCGGTAAATTATATTTAATAATTTGCAAAATTTGGTAGTAAATTAACCGCTTGTGCCTAAAGCTAATCAAGCACCAGCGTGGACGCTGGCGCTATCGGGGGGGGGGATATTTCAGTTCTCGAGAGATATGATGTATTAGCTTAATTATCTTTCTCAATTCTCACTTGAATATGGGCGTTGCCTAAAAGCTGTTTTAATTGTTCTGTTTTGGTAATTGTACCTATTCTAGTGTAGTAGTAATTACTATTAAAATTTTCATAAAAAATCACTAATGTATTATCTTGGAATAGCATAACATCGCCTGCTTCTATATACCCAGCTCGTTTGTCATTGCTCGGTAAAGCTTGGGGTAAAGTCGAAAATTTTTCATTTTTCAAATGATCTTGCATCGTCAAATCTAATGGTAGCAAATGAGCGAAGGCTCGGGCAGTATCATTATTTTCTAGCATTAAGTCAAATGATTGTTGATTAACACTCAACTTTACGATGTTCTGTTGTATATTCATAGTCAGTGTTTTTTGTTCTTGTATAGCATAACAGCTTGCCGTAGCTAATGTGGCTAAAATTAATATATATTTCATAGGGCTATTTGCTAAAAATTCCGTCTGAAAGTTATATGCGTTCAGACGGTAGCTTGTCTATTTCAAATTAGTTTTAAAAAACTGTTCGAACTTATCAAACGGAATTTTGCCCGCTTGATTGTCATATAAATCGACGTGAGTAGCATCAGGGACGATATACAGTTCTTTATCAGCATTACCTAGTGCTTTAAAAGCATCTTCACTGAAATAACGGCTATGGGCATTTTCGCCGTGTACGATCAGGGTTGGTGTACGCATTTCTTTGGCATATTGTAGAATTGGCATATTAATCAATCCCAAAAATCCTGTTGTTGCCCAAGAGCCTTCAGGGTTTGAGTTTGCTGATCTTATGTGGAAACCGCGTTGGGTTGTATAAAAATCAGAATACTCTTTAATAAATTGTGGAGTATCAGCTTTGAAATCTTTGGCTCGAAGGTTATTTGGCGGCAACAGTTCCGTATAATCTTTTTGAGCTGCTGAAAAACGAATCTGATTAATATCCTGTTTCATTTTATAGCGAGCATCGGCATCTAATGAATCGTTATAACCGTTGGCTGTTACTCGAGTCATATCGTACATCGTACTAGTTGCAACCGCTTTAATACGGGTGTCTAGAATAGCTGAATTTAAGGCAAAACCACCCCAACCACAGATACCTAAAATACCGATATTGCTTTGATTGGCATTATCAAGATTACCTAAAAAATCGACTGCGGCAGAAAAGTCTTCGGTATAGATTTCAGGGCTAGGCATATTTCTCGGTAAGCCTGAACTTTCGCCGCTATACGAACCGTCAAAAGCAAGCGTAACAAATCCCCGTTCTGCCAATGTCTGAGCGTACAGCCCTGAAACCTGTTCTTTCACTGCTCCAAAAGGTCCGCTTACTGCAATAGCAGGCATATTTCCTGAAGCATTTTTAGGTATATAAAGATCACCGACCAAAGTAATACCAAAGCGGTTTTTAAAGGTCACTTTACGGTGCTCAACTAAATCGGATTTAGGGAAAATTTTATCCCATTCTTGGGTAAGATTAATTGTTTGTGCTGGAATATTTATCTGTGTTGCAGATGTTGGTAATGCATTTGCCATCGTATTAACTCCTAAAAAAGTGGTTAAAAGTGCGGTAGATAAGCTTTTTAATTTCATCAATATAACTCCTGTAGAAATATCTCAAATTCTTGATATTTATTATATGAAATCAAAAATAAACTGATAATAGAGCAAAAAGTTGATAGAATTTGAACCACAGGTTCACAATGTTTAGAAAAAAAGAAAGATAATGAGAGAAAACTATAACGACTTATATGCTTTTTGGTTGGTTGCTCAAGAAAAGAATTTTACCCGTGCTGCTCAGGAATTAGGAATATCTCCCTCAGCTCTTTCTAAAACCATTCGCCTGCTTGAAAAACGGCTTGGATTGCAACTTTTTAATCGAACAACTCGTACCGTAGCATTAACCCAAGCAGGAGAGCAACTTTTTATCACTGCTCAAAAAAGTTTTGATAACCTGAATAATGGGCTTGATCGTCTCGCTCATTATCGTGAGATGCCTACAGGTAAAATTAAGGTTACAGCTGGCTTGCAGATTGTCCAAGATATACTTATTCCTCGGTTGGCTCATTTTAAAGAACAATATCCTGAAATTGTGCTTGAGTTTCATGCGGAGAATCAGTTTGTAGATATTATTAGCCAAGGTTTTGATGCCGGTGTACGATTAGGCGATGATGTTAATGAGATGATGATTGCAGTAAAAATCAGTCAGCCGATAAAAATGTGTATGGTAGGGTCGCCTACTTTATTTGAGCACTATGGATTTATCAAATCGATAAATGAATTAAGCAGATTTCCAAGCATAGGTTATGTGATGAGTACAGGTAAATTATATGAATGGGAATTAGTTGAGAAAGGACAAACAGTCAAAATTACACCGTCTGCTCAGTTTGTATGTAATGATGATAATGCCATTAAAACTGCGTGTTTAAAGGGATTAGGGTTAGCTTATTTGCCCCAAAGTTTGGTGCAAAGTGAATTAGCAACAGGTGAACTGATTAGCGTGTTACAGCCGTTTTGTTTATCTTTACCTGCACTTTATTTGTACTATCCACATCGCAATATTTCGCCTGCTTTGAGAGTAGTTATTGATAATCTAAAAGTGTAATTTCCGACAAGTTTTTTGGCACGAGTGGAGCACTCGTGCCAGCGTAACAAGGAAATTAGGCAAAGCAGTAAATTTGCAAAAATTTTTAAAAATTTGACCGCTTATTTTAATTTATAGATTGCCCAATCTAAGCCTGAATTGAAATCTTCTGTGAGGTTTGGTCTTAATTGTTCAAGCAGTGTGATAAGCGTGTTTTTATCTGGGTGTGTTAGGTTAATATGCCCAACTTTTCTTCCTGCTCGTACTTCTTTACCATACCAATGTAGTTGTGAAAATGGCACATTTAGCCATTGGTTTGAGTGTTCAATTCCGATTAAATTAACCATCACACTTGGAGCAATTTGTTTTAGCTCAGGTGTTGGTAAATCGAGTAACGCACGTAAATGCAGCTCAAATTGGCTAATTGAGCAACCGAGTTGTGTCCAGTGCCCGCTGTTATGCACTCGTGGGGCAAGTTCGTTAATAAGTAGCTTGTCGCCGACAATAAAACATTCCATTGCCATCACGCCAACATATTCAAGTTTTTGCATTACCGCACTTAGCATTTGTTCGGCTTGTTGTTGGTAAATAGCTTGGTTGGGTAAATTTGTATCTGAAACAGAATAACGCAAAATCCCATTTTGCTGTAAATTATGAGAAATTGGGTAGAAACGCGTTGAGCCATCACGGAATCTAGCCCCAACAACTGAAATTTCACCATCAAATGGAATAAATTTTTCTGCAATTACTTCGCCAAATAGGTCATCACTAATTTGATTGACTGAATCAGCCGTAACAATCCATTGCCCTCGTCCGTCATAACCACCTGTGCGACGTTTTACCACCACTTTTTCGCCAATGTTTTGAAAAATATCTTGCCATTGGTTTGCATTTTCGACTAATTGCCAAGGCGAGGTAGAAAGATTTAACTCATCGAGCAGCGATTTTTGCGTGAAACGATCTGCTAACTTACCAAATACATTCAAATTGACAAAGTTTTTATGGTTGCCTAGTAGTTGCGTTAATGGGGTATCAGCCCAACGCTCAATTTCAGCGGTAATAATGCTGTTAGGTTCAATATCAAAAACAGGGGCATCAAACGCAAGTGGTTTGACTTCAATATCAAGCGGTGCACCGGCATAGCGTAACATTCTGCCAAGTTGTCCGTTACCTAATACATAAATGGGAGGGTAGATTGCACTTTTTTGCATTTTTCTATTCTCAAAGTGAAGATTAAAAATAATCGGCTAATGGTTTTTCTAACTGTTGATTGAGCAATACCATCAATTTAATGCGAGCTTTTTGCCCACTTAATCCTTTGGTAAAAATTGCACCTTGCTGTTTTAGCTGTTTTCCGCCGCCGAGGTAGTCATATACATCTTGGGTAATACCATTAAAGGCACGTGAAACAATCACAACGGGAATATTGGCTTGTAAGAGAGATTCCACACCTGCTAAGCAACTTGGCGGAAGGTTGCCAGCCCCTAAAGCTTCAATTACTACACCATCACAACGAGCTTGTGCCAGTTGTTCAAGTAAAAAACTGTCCATTCCGGCATAAGATTTAATGAGTTGAACATTGGACTGTGTAAGAGTATTAATTGGAAAACGTTCGTAAGCGGTTAATTTTTGGAAGAAAATTACCGATTCTTTTGTGACTAAGCCACAAGGCCCAAAGGTTGGTGTTTGGAAGGTTGCAACGTTAGTAGTATGAGTTTTAGTAACAAATTTAGCGTGGTGAATTTCATCATTCATTACAACTAGCACACCTTTATCACGGCTTTCTTCACTTAATGCGACTAAAATTGCACTTTGCAGGTTAATTAAACCATCTGCACCTAATTCATTACTGGAACGCATAGCTCCGGTAATAGCGATGGGTACATTGACTTGTAGAGCCAAATCTAGAAAATAAGAGGTTTCTTCGAGCGTATCTGTACCGTGTGTAATAACAATACCATCAAAGCCTTCTTGATTGACTGCGGTTTCAATTCTTGCTTTTAGTAATTTCCAATGTTCAATATTAATATGTGGCGAAGGCACATTAAATAACGATTCTTGGCTAAGTTTAGCAGGGGGGTTTAAGCGTTCTAACGCTGCAAGTAAAGGGTTTTCAGTTGAAGGTGACACTTTGCCATTTTCGCCTTCTTTCATCGAAATTGTGCCACCTGTGTGAAGAATTAATAAACTTTTAGACATTTTAAAACTGATTATTCAATTCGAGGATCTGGGTTATCTAACACCGTCTGGGTTTGAGCTTGGCGAAATGCCTGCAATTTTTCTGCAATTTCAGGGTTAAATGCCGCTAAAATTTGTGCGGCTAATAGGCCTGCATTAGCTGCCCCAGCTGGGCCAATCGCAAGTGTACCAACAGGAATTCCTTTTGGCATTTGCACAATAGAGTATAGACTATCCACCCCGCTTAGCATAGAGCTTTTAACCGGAACGCCTAAAACAGGAACAATTGTTTTTGCAGCAATCATACCAGGTAAATGAGCCGCACCACCGGCACCGGCAATAATAACTTTATATCCGTTTTTTTGTGCATTTTCGGCAAATGAGAAGAGTTTATCCGGTGTTCGATGAGCCGAAACGACTTCTACGTGATAGGCTAATCCCATTTCATCTAAAATTTGAGCTGCTTCAGACATTGTTGCCCAGTCACTTTTAGACCCCATAACAATGGCGATATTGACGTGTTGAGTCATATTTAATTCCTATATTCTTATTGATATGTAAAATAAATTGTAGTTTAACACATAAAGCAAACGTTTGCTTTATGTGTATAGTGTTAATTTTATTTTTTTATTTGAAACGCTTTTCTATTATTTATCTTTGATAAAACAGCATTTAGGTCTGTTATCTATTGGTTAAAATATGATACAATTACCAATTAGTTTATTTTTTTAATTTAATCATCGGAGATATAAATGACGAGTAGTATAAACAAGCGTTCAGTAATGACTCTTTTTTCAGATAAAAATGATATATATAGCCATCAAGTACGTATTGTTTTAGCCGAAAAAGGAGTACCTTATGAAATTGAGAACGCTGTGCTAGGTAGCATTTCTGAAGATTTATTAGAATTAAATCCTTATGGCAATATCCCGACATTAGTTGATCGTGAACTGGTTTTATTTAATCCTCGTATCATTATGGAATATTTAGATGAGCGTTTTCCACACCCACCATTAATGCCTGTTTATCCGGTTTTTCGTGGTCAATATCGTTTAAATATGTACCGTATTGAACAAGATTGGTATTCGCAAATTGATTTAGTGAATAAAGATCCTGAGTCAGTAGAGGGTAAAAAAGCATTAGCACAGTTAAAAGAAGATGTATTGGCTCTAGCTCCTGTTTTTGCAGATAAGCCTTATTTTATGAGTGAAGATTTTAGCCTTGTAGATTGCTACATCGCACCGTTACTGTGGCGTATGCAAGTATTAGGTGTGAAATTCAGTGGAGCTAGTGCAAAACCAATTAATGCTTATATGACTCGAGTTTCTCAACGTGATAGTTTTATTCAATCGATTGGTGGCGAAGCACCAAAACATTTATTGGATGACAAAGAGTAATGAAACCATTAAGACCTTATCTTTACAATGCCTATTATAATTGGATTGTTGATAACGATAATACACCTTATCTTTTAGTTAATGCACAATTCCCTGATGTAGATGTTCCTACAGAATTCGTAAAAGAAGGGAAAATTATTTTAAATATTTCTTCTCGTTCTATTGGGCAATATATTGTTGCTGAAGAATATATTAGTTTTAGTGCTCGCTTTCAGGGAATGCTAAGAGATATTTATATTCCTTTTGCGGCAATGGAAGCCATTTATGCTCAAGAAACAGGTGATGGCATTATGTTTCAAGCTGAAGAATATTACAGTGTAGAGGCTTATCAAGCTCGAACGGGTGCATCAGAAAAATCTGCAAAAGCAAAAGTGAAAAAAACATCTACTTTAAAGCTAGTTAAATAGTTTTTCTTATTACATTCAAGCGGTTAAATTTTCTTGATAATTTGCAAAAATTGTTCAAAATTTAACCGTTTGTTTGTTTTTCTTTAAATAATCAAAAATACTGCTTGCACTTCTTGTATAAATTGCTTATCTTTTAGTTAATTTGTACTATTATAATAGTACATTTACTTTTTGGCTTAGGAGCGATTTATGAAATTTCGTCAAACATTATTAGTTACATTATTAAGTGCTTTTTCTATTACTACTTTTGCTCAAGATAAAATTCAAAATGTTGCCATTACTGCAATCGTTGAGCACCCTGCATTAGACTCTATTCGTAAAGGGGTGATTGAAGAGTTAGCAAGAGAAGGTTTTGTTGATGGCAAAAATATTAAAATTGACTATCAATCAGCACAAGGCAGTACTGCGACAGCTGCTCAGATCGCACGTAAATTTGTAGGTGATAAAGCAGATATTATTATCCCAATTACTACACCTTCAGCTCAACCTGTTGTGGCTGCTACTCGTTCTATTCCGATTGTCTTTTCAGGGGTAACAGACCCTGTGGCGGCAAAATTAGTGAAATCTTGGGAGCCATCAGGCACGAATGTGATGGGGATTTCAGATCATAAACCAATCGCACCACAAGTCGCTCTAATTAAAAAATTAGTGCCGGAATTAAAGGCGGTTGGTTATGTTTATAGTGCTGGTGAAGTAAATTCTGCAATCGTATTAGAGGAATTAAAACAAGAAGCTGAAAAACAAGGCTTAAATGTTGTGCCAGTTGCGGTTCAACGCAGTGCAGATATTGGCACGGCAGCCCGTAGCTTAAATGGTAAAGTGCAGGCCATCTATATTTCAGAAGATAATGCGGTGGTTTCGGCTTATGAAGCATTACATAAAGCCGCATTAGAGGCAAAAATCCCAGTGATTGCGGCAGATAGAGATACGGTTCAACGTGGTGCCGTTGCAGCTTATGCGGTAAACCAATACGATATTGGCGTGGCAACAGGTAAAAGTGCGGCCCGTGTGTTAAGAGGCGAGAAAGCTGGTAGCATTCCAACTCAAGAAGTGAGCCAAATGGAATTATCTATTAATACCAAAACAGCAAAAGAGTTAGGTATTGACGTGCCAGAAAGTTTACTAAAAGAAGCTAAAGAAACTTTCTAAAACGGTATAAATAATAGGGTGTGTTGAGGTTTGTAGTGAAACGGCAACACACCCTAATTTGTATTATCCATTTTTATATAGTAAAGTGAAAGCCTATCAAATTTTAATTGATAGTGTGAATAACCTAAACTCGTAAGGAGTCTATTATGGAATGGATCGCAGCCATTATTATTGGTGGATTAATTGGTTGGCTTGCTTCAATAGCAATGAAAAGCAATACTGGCTTATGCTTAAATATTATCATTGGAATTATTGGCTCTTCTTTAGGTCGTTGGGTGTTTGGTGATCTAATGGGAATTGGCTCTGCCTATGCAGCTGGTCAATTTAATGTTATTGGCATCTTTTTTGGAGTATTAGGTGCAATTATATTAATTTTTATTTTAAGAAAATTAAAACTTGTTAGTTAAAGTGAATAACATTACAAATAAAGGCATTATTTAACCCAAAATAATGCCTTATTTTATGTTATAGATAAGGTTGTTGTTCTTGCATCAGTTGTGAGAAGAAATCAATTAACACGCGTACTTTTGGGGAAAGATAGCGGCGGTTCGGATAAAGTAAGCTGATCTGCAGTGTTTCCTGTTCTAAAAACGGCATAATTGGCACCAGTTCACCACTATTCAGTTCTTCTTTTATTAGAAATTTAGGAATATTGATAATCCCAAATCCCGCTTTTGCCATTTGCACTAAAGCATAACCATTATTACTATAAATTTTTCCTTCTGGTTTGACGTTATATTTCTGCCCGTTTTGCATAAATTTCCATTGGGTATGGTTTTCATAAAGCAAACAATCTGTTTTGGTTAGCTTATCTAAATTTTTAGGTTCACCAAATTTTTTTAAATATGTAGGAGAGGCAGCTAGTACTAAATGTGAATCGGCAATCTTTTTGGCGACAATAGAGCTATCGGCAAGGCTTCCAATGCGTAGCACCAAATCAAAACCTTCCGCAATAACATCAACTCGGCGATCACTAAATTCAATATGGAGCTCTAGGTTAGGGTAGTCTTCCATAAACCTCCCTAAATAAGGGGCAATAAAGCGAGAGCCGAAATCCATTGGCACAGACATTGTAATTTTACCTTGCAAAGTCGAGCTGATATTACTCACACTAGCGTCTGCTTCTTTTAATTCATTTAATATAGGTAAGCAGTGTTGATAGTAAAGGAGTCCTGCCTCAGTAGGTGTTATTTTTCGGGTTGTTCGTTGTAATAAACGCACATTGAGGTGTTCTTCTAATTGAGCAACAAGTTTACTTGCCATTGGTAGAGAAATTTGGGCTTGTTGAGCCGCTTGCGTGAAACTTTGAGTCTCTATTACTTTGCAAAATAAACTGATTGCGTTTAGTTTGTCCATTTTCTCTCTTCTTTATATTGTAATTTGATGGTAGGCTTGCTATCGTAAAAATAGTGTGTGAAAAAATCAACTCAAAAAGAAATAATTTCACGTTATTTAAGATAATTATTAAAAATTAGGTAATAAATTATGGGCAAATCACTTGTTATTGTGGAGTCTCCTGCTAAGGCAAAAAAAATTAATCAATACTTGGGCAGCAATTATGTCGTGAAATCAAGTGTCGGGCATATTCGTGATCTACCGAAAAGTGGTAGTGATGAAAAAGCAGAAAAAGCCAAACCAATTTCAACCAAAGGTATGAGCGCAGAAGAAAAAGCGAAGATAAAAGCCGAAAAAGAACGTACTGCATTGGTTAAGCGTATGGGGATCGACCCTTATAATGGCTGGAAAGCAAACTACCAAATAATGCCGGATAAAGAGAAAGTTGTCTCAGAACTCAAATCACTCGCTAAAAAATCAGACCATATCTATTTGGCAACCGACTTGGATAGAGAGGGGGAGGCAATAGCTTGGCATTTGCGTGAAATTATTGGTGGCGATGAAAGCCGTTTTAGCCGAGTGGTATTTAATGAAATCACTAAAGACGCTATCAAAAAAGCCTTTGAAGCTCCACAACCATTAAATATCGACAGAGTGAATTCTCAACAAACCCGTCGCTTTTTAGATAGAGTGGTGGGTTTTATGGTTTCGCCATTACTGTGGAAAAAGGTCGCCCGTGGTTTATCAGCCGGTCGTGTGCAATCTGTCGCGGTAAAATTATTGGTGGAGCGTGAGCGTGAAATCAAGGCGTTCCAAAGTGAAGAATTTTGGACAATCTTAGCCAATACGCAAATTAACCGTAAAAAACTACCGCTTGAATTAACGCACTATAAAGGCAAGAAATTCTCGGCTCAAAATGAGACTGAAGCTAACACAGCGGTTAAAGCATTAGAGCAGAGTGAATTCATTATTTCTAATATTGAAGCGAAAGAAACCAGCTCTCGTGCTGCCGCTCCTTTCATCACTTCATCGTTACAACGTACCGCAAGCACCCGTTTAGGTTTTGGTGTGAAAAAGACAATGATGTTAGCCCAACGCTTATATGAAGCAGGTTATATCACTTATATGCGTACCGACTCAACGAACTTAAGCAAAGATGCGTTAGGAATGGCTCGTGGTTATATCCAAGAGAATTTTGGGGCAAACTATCTGCCTGAAAAACCGAATATGTATCGTAGCAAAGATAACGCACAAGAAGCTCACGAGGCGATTCGTCCGTCTGATGTGAATGTAAAAATGGCTGATTTAAAAGGTATGGATAAAGATGCTGAGCGTTTATATGATTTGATTTGGCGTCGTTTCTTAGCTTGTCAAATGTTGCCAGCTCGTTATGACTCCACATCATTAACGGTTTCGGCAGGCGATTATGAATTAAAAGCGAATGGACGTGTAATGCGTTTTGATGGTTGGACAAAAGTGTTGCCGGTGCAAGGTAAAAATCCTGAAGATCAAGAGCTACCGGCAGTTAGTCTCAATCAAAAACTGACATTAGATGAAGTAGTGCCAAGCCAACATTTTACCAAGCCGCCTGCACGTTTTAATGAAGCTTCATTAGTAACAGAATTGGAAGAGCGTAAAATTGGTCGCCCTTCGACTTATGCTTCTATTATTTCAACCATTCAAGAACGTGGTTATGTTAGAACGGAAAATAAACGTTTTTATGTAGAAAAAATTGGTGAAGTAGTAACGGATCGTTTAAATGAATCCTTCAAAGATTTAATGAACTATGATTTCACCGCCAATATGGAAGAAGTCCTCGACCAAATTGCCGAAGGCAATAAGAATTGGAAAGAGGAATTAAATGCATTCTTTAAACATTTCTCCGAAGAGCTAACACAAGCAGAATTAGATGAGCTTGAAGGTGGAATGAAACCAAATAGCATTGTGCCAACCGATATTGATTGCCCGACTTGTGGCAGAAAAATGGCAATTCGCACTGCTTCTACAGGTGTATTCTTAGGTTGTACAGGTTACGCATTACCGCCAAAAGAACGTTGCAAAACCACAATGAATTTGATTCCTGAAGCGGAATTTTTAAATGTTTTAGATTCTGATTCAGAAGCTAAAGCCTTAATGGCTCGCAAACGTTGCCCGAAATGTGATTCTGCAATGGATAGCTATGTAATTGATGCTGAACGTAAATTGCACGTTTGTGGAAATAATCCAAATTGTGATGGCTATATTATTGAAAAAGGCTCATTTAAAATTAAAGGCTATGATGGCCCGGTTGTTGAATGTGATAAGTGCGGTGCCGATATGCATTTGAAATTAGGACGTTTCGGCAAATATATGGGGTGCACAAGTTGTGATAACACTCGTAAGATTTTGAAAAATGGGGAAGTTGCACCTCCTAAAGAAGATCCAATTCATTTCCCAGAATTAAAATGCGAAAAAGCTGATGCTTATTTTGTATTACGTGACGGAGCAAGTGGGGTCTTTATGTCGGCTCACAATTTCCCGAAAGTGCGGGAAAGCCGAGCACCGAAAGTGGCGGAGTTAGCATTATACCGTGAACGTTTACCAGAAAAACTACAGTATTTAGCCGATGCTCCACAGCAAGATCCTGAAGGAAATGAAGCGATAGTACGTTTTAGTCGTAAAGAAAAACGCCAATATGTTACCTCAGAGAAAAATGGCAAAGCCACAAAATGGATTGTCGATTACCTTGATGGAAAATGGATAGAACGAACTAAGTAATGAATATTGCAAGCGGTAAGATTTTTTAAAAATGTTACCGCTTGTTTTTTTATATTTATACAATAATGAGTGAATCAATCGCTTTGCTTAATTTATTGCGGTCGTGACGGTAATAAACATCTTCTGCCGAGAGATTTTGTCGTAATACATTGATATTGGCGGGTAGTATAGCCTGTTCTTCATCTGTTGTAATAACGGCATTAACACGAGATTGACCAATGCAATTTTCAATCCATTGAATACGCTGATTAAGCGATAATTCTCCAGCAGGCCCGTGTTCTTGCCCAATATTATCAATAAAAATAACCTGAGCTGAGCTTTCAGTAATGGCTTGGGCAATTCCTGCAACCAATAAATTTGGCATAATACTGGTAAAAAAACTACCAGGCCCCAATAGAATTAATTCGGCCTCACGGAGCGTAATGATAGCTTCAGGGGTTGCCAGCACATTAGTGTCTAGTAATAAGCTATTGGGTACCTCATTCAGAGCGTCAATCGCAACTTCTCCAAAAACAGATTTGCCGGATGTTAGTTGTGCAATTAAATGCACTGGCATTTCAGACATAGGAATGAGCTTTGACTTAACACGTAATAAATCTCGCACCAGATTTATTCCCTCAAGCGGTCTAATCTGCATATTTTCTAAGGCGGTTAAAATCAAATTGCCAAGATTATGTCCTTCTAATTCTCCGCTACCTCCAAAACGATATTCAAAAAGGTTAGAGGCAACTGTTGGCTTAGCAATAATCTGATTTAGACAATTTCGCAAATCTCCCCACGCAATACCACCTTGCTGAGAACGAATTCGCCCTGTTGAGCCTCCATTATCTGTTGTTGCGACAATGCCTGTTAGACGCTCTTTTAAAAAGGCAAGGGCAGACAACAAACGTCCTAGCCCGTGCCCACCACCTAACGCAACCACAGAATTTAGTTGATTTAGATTAGAATGGCGAGGTTTTTTGTATTCTGACATTAAAACCTTCCCATTTTTATTTTTCTAAAATAATGGTTTCTGCATTATTAGATGGTAACGCATTAATAACAGCTTTAACTAAAGTCGCAAGCGGTATTGCAAAAAATACACCCCAAAATCCCCATAAGCCACCAAAGATAAGCACAGCAATAATAATTGTAAGGGGATGTAAATTAACCGCTTCAGAAAATAAGAAAGGTACGAGAACATTTCCATCAAGAATTTGGCTAATCACAAAAGCAAGCATTATGTAGTAGAACTCAGGAGATAATCCAAACTGGAATAACGCAACCAGTAGCACTGGAATACTCACTAATACCGCACCGATATAAGGCACTAATACCGAAACACCGACAGCAACAGAGAGTAGTAACGGGTAACGTAAACCAAAAAAGAGAAAAATAATGTAGGTAACAACACCAACAATAATAATTTCTAAAAATTTACCTCGAATATAGTTAGCAATTTGTTGTTGCATTTCAAACCATACTCGAGTAGCTAAGAGACGGTTTTCTGGTAAGAATCGACTAAATGATCGCATTAACACCATTTTGTCTTTTAATAAGAAAAATACCATTAAAGGAACTAAAAAGGTATAAATACCTAAACCAACTAAGCTAATAATAGAGTTAATAGAAATTGCGAGTAATGATTCTCCCATTTTTAGAATATTGCTTTTAATTGTACTGAGCATTGAGTCTAGCGTAGCATAATCAACTAGTTCTGGATAATGTTCAGGTAAGGCTTGTAACCAAGCATTCAATAAATTAAACATTGAAGGAAGATCTTGAATGAAAGTTACCGCCTGATTCCAAAGTGTAGGTAATAACACTACACCTAAAAAAGATAAAATTGTAATAAAGCCCCCAAGTACAACAATTACACTTAAGGTGCGAGGGAATTTAAGTTTTGCAGATAAAAAGCGGATTGGCCATTCTAGTAAATAAGCAAAAACAATCGCAACTAAAAGTGGCATCAATAAATGGCTAAAAAAATAGATGATGCCAAAGCCAATAATTAAAATTCCAAGCAAAACTACAATTTGGGGGTCAGTAAACTTTTTTCGATACCAATCTTGTAACATTTGAAACATATAGAATTGCCTTTTATGAGAGGATAATTATCCGCCCAATAACTTGGGCGAGATAATGATTATTTTTGACTACAAACTGCAATGAACCCCATTTTTTTATCAGGATCATTGAATGTTTTATACATTTTATTGAAGATTTCTCTGTTTTCAGGTTTTAAGGCATTGCCAATAATTTTCATTGCACCTAAAACACCTTCATCATAAATTAAACCTTTAGGAGAGAGCAAAGACATTTCGCCTGAAAAAGTATCTACATTACGAAATCCGCATTGATGAAATAGATTTTTCCAGTCTACTTTGGTTAATGGCGTTACGCTAACGTTAATTGCATCACGTAGCTCTGCTAATATTGGCTCAGCCTCTTCTGTGTTTAAAACAACATCGTGGGTGAGTAAAAAGCCATTTGGTTTGAGGACTCGAAAATATTCTCGAATTGCTTTTTCTTTTGCTTCAATCGGCAACATTGTTAGCATTGCTTCGTTAATGACAATATCAAAGCTTTCATCCTCAAAAGGCAGTTTTGTGGCGTTAGCACGCTGAACTTGTACTAAATGTTCAACTTCATTTTCTTTGATGTTTTGGCGAGCTTTTTCTAACGCTTCTTCATCTAAGTCAATACCAGTAATTTGACATTCAAACTGTTTTGCTAATTGAATTGAAGTTGTTCCCATATTACACGCAACTTCAAGAACCTTTTTTTCTTTACTAAAATCACCATTAGCAATCAGCCAATCGGTTGCTAATTTACCGCCTGGACGTAAACGAGTTTTGCCTAAACGGGCTAAAAAATTATGGCCAACTTCTTCTTTTTTCATAAAAACCTCTGAATTTGCAAAATTTTATAAAAATCAGACCGCTTGTATCGGATTTATTAAATAATTATACCCAATTTTTTTGTTTTCTTATATACAACAATGAGGGATTTTGGCAGAATATGCCACGTTTTTAAAATAAGAGGAAACATAAAATGACAAAAAGAGATAATAGCTATGCACATACTCGAGGGGAAATTAAAGAGAGTGCAGTAAAAGCACTTGTAACTGACCCATTGTTTAGAAGCCGAGTTGAGAAAAATCGTAAAGGCAAAGGTAGTTATCGCCGACACGAAAAACATAAAAATGCAGCTTATCGCAAAGGCGAAACCCCATATAAAAGTATTCATTAAGAGTTTTTTTATATGGGGTTTTCTTTTGCAAAAAAATTATTTTTTTTAACCGCTTGTTATTTGGTGAAATACTCAAACAATGGTTCTGGGTTTTGAATATAAGCAGTGAGTTCCTTACGTTCAGGGTGTCCCATATAAGGAAATTGCCCAAGTAATGGAGCATTGATTTTTTTACTTAAAAGCTCTATTAATTCGTGGTAATGGCGTAATCCTGGATTAATACGATTAGCTACCCAACCTACTAGTTTCATACCTCTTTGTAAAATTTCATTTGCCGTAAGAAGTGCGTGATTTACACATCCCTCTTTAATTCCGACCACTAAAATAACCGGCATATTATTTTGTTCTACCCAATCTGCAAAACTATAATCTTTGTTAATAGGTGTTAGCCAGCCATAAGTGCCTTCAACAATAACATTAGGGTAGTTTTCTTCTAACCGTTTTAAATCTGCGTTGAGTTTTTCAACTTGAATATGGTGAACAGCATCTAATGCAGCAAATACAGGGGTGCTGGAATGAATAAAGGTATAACTATTAATATCTCGATAACTGACATCTGTTGGGCAACTATCTAAAATAGTTAAAACATCTGTATTGTCTTCAGCAGCATAATCATACTGATTAGGCTCTGTTGGTAGTGAATCATCGCCACCACAGGCAATCGGTTTATAACCAACAACAGGGAAATTGTGTTCGGCAAGTGTTTGGATAATTGCTCGAGTTACCACAGTTTTCCCTACGTTGGTATCTGTTCCGGTAATAAATAATGAGGGCATAAGTGGTTCCTTTTAGAAAAAATTATGCCACGTAGTTTAACGAAGAAAAAATTAATTTATACTGTCTTTGATCAAATTTCCGTCATAAACTCCTTGTTTTATTGCTGAACACGCAATTAATGGACTATTCCAATCATATTGACTAGTAACTAAATCAATTTTTAGCCCCTCTTGTAAGAGATTTTTGTGTAATTTTTCGGATATTTGAGCAAACAAAGGATCTTTCGCTTGTAATAAGGGAGAATTCAGCATTATACGTTCACTTGAAAAGATATTGACTAAATTCATTAACGCATAAGCAATATTATCACTAATATGCTCTAAAATTTCTAATGCAAGCGGTTGATTTTCATTAATTTTTTGACAGAACATTGAAATTTTTTGTTCTTGCGAAGCCAGATCATTTGGCAAGTAGCGGTCAATTAATTTTACCAGAGCAGGAAAAGTAATTTGATTTGCTAACTGATAGCGATGAATATTATCTAATTCGGGGAATATGTCATCACTCAAATGACTAAATCTAGGCATTAGCATTGTATCGACATTCATTTTAGATTGTTTATGTAAGAGAGTGCCATTGAGTAAAACACTTAGATTGACGGTATCATCTAGCTGTAAAAAGATAACATTATTGTTACTAATTAAAGAACCAAGTGTCGATTCAGCTAGCAACCACAATTTGAAATGTTCACTCAGTAATATTGGGCAATTAAATAACTCTTGTAGTTTTTGTGTAATATTACAATGAATTGTTTGATTACCTAATTGAGAAATGCTGTTTTTTTCCGCATTAATTTTACCCACAACACTAACAGATACTGCAAGTAAGTGATGAGAGTCAATGCCATAGGTTTGATAGAACTCTTTTACAATTTGTAGGATATAATTCTCTAAATTAGGATAATTCTCTAAAGAAACGGTATAATCTTGCTTATAAACCTGCGTACCATTTAATTGGCAGAGGGAAATTTCAATTTTTTGGGGAGATATCGTAATACAAAGTAATTGCCAGAAAAAATTAGATACTGCTAATCCAACGGCAGGGCGGCCTCGAGATAAATTATTTTGAACCGTTCTTTCTAGAATAAAGTGCTTATCTATTAAAATTTTTGTCAAATTTGTGACAGAGGCTGGAGCAAGCCCTGATAATTTAGCTAAGTCGGTTCGAGAAATAAGTTCGAATTGCTCTATGAGGCGATAAATTTTCCCTAAATGCTGAGCTTTATTGTCTGAAAACATTTTAAATCCTTGTGTTGGCATTTTAAATGGTAATTATTTTTTGATATAAAAAAAATAACAATCTTTTTTTGTTTATAATGAGAAATAGATCACATAATTATTTTACTTTTTTAAAAAATTAGGAAGAGAGTAGTGAAATCGTTAATTAGCTATCAATGGATAAATACAAATAGTCAGTTATCAACAATATGCGAAGAGGCTAGAAAAGCAAAAGTAGTTGCATTAGATACTGAGTTTATTCGTACTCGGACCTATTATCCCATTTTGGGGCTTATCCAGTTGTTTGATGGTAAACAAGTGAGTTTGATAGATCCTTGTGCCATTACAGATTTTGCTCCATTTATTGCCTTATTAGCGGATCCTGATACAACCAAAGTGTTGCACGCTTGTAGTGAAGATTTAGAAGTATTTGAGCATCAATTTAACCAATTACCTCAGCCAATGCTAGATACCCAAATTATGGCAGGTTTTGCAGGAGTTGGGACATCAATAGGATTTGCTAAATTAGTTTTACATTATTTAGATATTGAGTTAGACAAAGGTGCTTCACGTACTGATTGGTTAGCTCGTCCATTAAGTGAAGAACAATTACAATATGCTGCTGCGGATGTATGTTTTCTATTGCCTATTTATGAAGAATTAGCAAAAGCATTAGAAAATAGCAGATGGGAAAAAGCTGTGAATGAAGAATGTGAAGCTTTATTAGGAAAGCGAAAGATTATTGAAGATAAAAATAAAGCTTACAAAAACATCACTAATGCGTGGCGATTAAATACACAAGAGTTAGCTATTTTACAGCTATTGGCTAAATGGCGTATTGAGGAAGCACAAAAGCGGAATCTAGCACTTAACTTTGTTGTTAAAGAAGCGAGCTTATGGCAAATTGCAAAAATTCAGCCGAAGCATACATCTCAACTTTTAGAGTTTATGCACCCCAATGAAGTTAGAATTCACGGTAAAAAAATATTGTGGTTGGTCGAGCAAGGAAAAGCGGTTGAGCCTGATGCACAGCCTGCTCCGATTATTCGATTAGTTGATGAACAAGGTTATAAATATAACTTGCAGGCAATGTTGCAAAAATTAGATGAAATTCGTCCGCTTGACCTTGCCACAGAATTATTAGCGAGCAGACGGCAATTAAATCAGCTTTTTAAATGGTTTATTGATGGGCAGCCACAAGAAAAACTCCCTGAATTATTGATAGGATGGCGAAAACCATTTGGTGAGCAATTATTAAGCGTGTTATCTTAAACCATCAAACACAACCTCATAGATTAAAGAGCTTAAAAAGGAACTGATATGGAAAATAAAAAACTACCTAAAGCACTAGATGCTATCGATCTCAAAATTCTAAATGAGCTACAACGTAACGGAAAAATTTCAAATATTGAATTATCTAAACGAGTAGGGCTGTCACCGACCCCCTGCTTAGAAAGGGTAAAGCGTTTAGAAAAGCACAATGTTATTATGGGGTACAAAGCGTTACTTAATCCAGAATTATTGGAGGCCCCCTTATTAGTGATTGTAGAAATTACATTAGTGCGTGGTAAGCCAGATGTTTTTGAAGAATTTAATAAAGCAATTCAGTTGCTTGATGAAATCCAAGAGTGCCATTTAGTTTCAGGCGATTTTGATTATTTATTGAAAACCCGTGTGGCAGATATGGCGGCATATCGTAAGCTATTAGGCACAACATTATTGCGACTACCAGGGGTAAACGATACTCGAACTTATGTTGTAATGGAAGAAGTCAAACAAACGAACTATTTACTATTAAAATAAGGAGAATTAGGTGATAGAACAACTTAAGCCCCACCTAAAAAGTAAAGAGAATTTTATTAAACTCATATTATTATTTAATTGCTGTTTCGGTATATACCTACTTATTGCTTGGGCAAGTTATAGCCAATTAGATAATGGTTGGACAGTATCTAGCAGTATTACACAAAATACATTAAACAAAACAGGCAGTTTTGGAGCTTGGAGCATTGATATGCTTTATGCAATGTTTGGTAAAACTGTTGTCTTAATTCCTTTTTCATTAATTATTTCTTCTATCTATGTACTTGGAATGGGATTAACTAATGAAATGAGCTGGAAGGTTTTCTTCTTAAGATTGATGAGTTTTCTGTTGTTAATGACAGGGTTATCAGGCCTATTTAGTGTATTATTCTCAAATAGTGCTTATTACTTATCTGGTGGTTTTATAGGTGGGGTTTGGCAGAGTGTGCTTGGCGAAAGCTTAGGGCAATTTGGAGCATTATTTATTGCAATGCTTTGTACTGTTGCAGGCTTATATTTTTGTTCGGCTCACTCTTTATTTCCTATTCTCATTCAGTTTTATGATTGGGTGACTGCAAAATCTGACGCTCAGCCAGTAGGCTCGACTAAAAAAGTGCAAAAAGAAGTTGAAAATCAACCGCCTGTAGAAGAAATAGCTGAGGTAACAAATGAAGAGGCTACTCTACAATCACAATTTACCGATATTACAGCATTCAAACGTCCTAATATTAGTGGCTTAAAGCATCCTAATAATGAAACAGAATCACTTAATGATGAGCAAAGTGTTGCTGAAATGTATAATGCTGAGCGTGATTTAGTTCTGCCAACAGTGAACATTAATCTGCAACTTGATACAAGCCCATTAGCTGAAGTTACAGAACATTCTAGTTACGATGAGCCATTATCCGTGCCTAATGATGTTAAATTACCTCAAATACGTTTGCATACAACAGCAGAACAAGAAGCTGAAACAATAAGAGAAGAAGTTACTTTTAGCCCAAGAGAGAATCTTTTAGCTCAAGAAGAAAAGAATGGATTTCTTGAGGAAGAGGTTTATAAAGAAAATATCGTCAAAGAACATAATGACATACGAGAAGTAACCCCCGATTTTGTTGTTGCTCATCCAAAAGTAATGGAAGATATTAGTGAAAAACCAACCTATCCGAAAGGCTATGGAGAAACCTTGATACATCCGTTCTTACAACGAACAGTAAGTACAGAAAAACCAACGACTCCTTTACCAACTTTGGATTTATTAGATAAAGCCCCAGTTCAAACACAACAAATTACGGAACAAGAGATTCGTGAAACATCAGCTCGTTTAGAGCAAGAATTGGCAAATTTTGGGGTAAAAGCTACAGTTGAAGATGTGCTTGTCGGCCCTGTCGTAACAAGGTATGAAATTCAACCTGCGGCAGGGGTAAAAGCGTCTAAAATCACCAATTTAGCTAGCGATATTGCACGTGGTTTAATGTTTAAAGCAATTCGTATTACCGATGTAATTCCAAACAAACCTTATATGGGGATTGAAACCCCTAATAAGCATCGAGAAACTGTTTGGTTGCGTGATGTTTTAGACAGTGAGGCTTTCCGCCAAACTAAAGCGATTTTGCCAATGGCATTAGGTAAAGATATTAGTGGTGAACCTGTGGTTGTCGATATGGCTAAAATGCCACATCTATTAGTCGCAGGGCAGACTGGTGGCGGTAAATCTGTCGGGGTAAATACAATGATTTTAAGCTTATTATTTAAGCTTACCCCTGAACAAGTCCGCTTTATTATGATCGACCCAAAAGTGGTAGAATTATCTATTTATAATGATATTCCGCATTTATTAACACCAGTGGTTACCGATATGAAAAAAGCAGCCAACGCATTGCGTTGGGCGGTAGAAGAAATGGAACGTCGTTATTTATTGGTAAGCAGTTTACAGGTGCGTAATATTGAAGGCTATAACGATAAAATTGATCAAGCAGCAGCAATGAATTTCCCGATTCCTGATCCGACTTGGCGACCAGGCGATTCAATGGATAAATTACCACCGCCATTACAAAAATTAAGCTATATTGTTTTAATTGTTGATGAATTTGCCGATTTGATGATGTCTGCAGGCAAAGAAGTGGAAGAATACATTATGCGAATTGCACAAAAAGCACGAGCTGTTGGTATTCACCTAATTTTGGCAACGCAACGCCCATCAACAGATGTCATTACGGGGGTTATTAAAGCCAATATTCCAAGCCGAATTGCATTTACCGTGGCAAGTCAAATTGACTCCAGAACTATTTTAGATGCCGGCGGTGCAGAAGCCTTATTAGGCAGAGGGGATATGCTATATTCCGGTGCAGGTAGTCCAGATATTATTCGTGTTCACGGAGCCTTTATGAGCGATGATGAAGTGCAACGTGTAGCGGACAACTGGCGAGCGAGAGGCAAGCCAAACTATCTTGATAGTATTGTTGAATCCAAAGATGAAAACGCAGATGCAAAAAATGAAAATGCAGGCGGAGAGGTTGATCTGTTATTTGATGAAGTTGTAGCCTATGTAATTGAAACAGGCTCTGTCTCTATAAGCCATCTTCAACGTCGTTTTTCTCTTGGTTTTAACCGAGCTGCGAGAATTGTGGATCAAATGGAAGCTCAAGGTATTATTTCTGAGCCAGGGAAAGGCGGAAAACGAGAAGTATTAGCACGATAATAGTAAGTACGATAAGCGGTTAGATTTTTGTAAATTTTTGCAAATTTAATGAAAAATCTGACCGCTTGTTTTTTACGATAGTAGAATACTCGTGTTTCAGTTAAAATTAACCTAATTTATACCTTATTAGGTGGAGTGTATTATGAAATTAGATGATTTAAGACGCAGTAAAAATGTGGAAGATAGAAGAGCAAAATCAGGACCTTCTGTTGGTAGAGGGAAAGGGGGGATTTTAACCTTTATCATTGTACTTGTAGGGGCATACTATGGTGTTGATTTAAGCGGGTTAATGAGTGGCGGTGGCGATAGTTATCAGCATAACACCTCATCACTAAATAGCCAAGAAGAAGCAAAATTAGAAGATCTTTCCTCAAAAGTACTTGCCAGTACAGAAGATATTTGGGGAGCTTATTTTAAGCAAAATGGAATGAGCTATAAGCACCCAACATTAGTATTGTACAGAAACATCACACCAACAGCTTGTGGGACAGGGCAATCTGCAATGGGGCCTTTCTACTGCCCAGTTGATCAGAAGGTTTATCTCGATTTATCGTTTTATGATGATATGCGTAAACAATTAAAAGCCTCTGGTGAATTTGCTTTTTCTTATGTTATTGCACACGAAGTTGGTCATCACGTCCAAAATCTACTTGGTATTACCGCTAAAACGCAAAGTGCTCAAATGAGAGCTGGTACAAAAATTGCAGCTAATCAAATTTCAGTTAATGTTGAATTACAGGCGGATTGCTTTGCAGGTGTTTGGGGCCATCAATTCGCTAAAGAAGGTAGATTAACAAATAATGATATTGAAGATGCATTTAATGCGGCACAAGCAGTAGGTGATGACAGATTACAACAACAAAGCCAAGGTTATGTTGTGCCAGATAGCTTTACGCACGGTTCATCAGCAGAGCGTTTAGCGTGGTTTAAAAAAGGATTAACATCAGGTAACCCTGCCGTGTGTGATACTTTTTAATCAAAAAAATAATACTGTATCATTGTACTATTAAAATAGTGCAATTTTAATTGACAAGTAAATCAGTTTGATTTAACTTATTTCTACTTATTCCTTATTTCAGAGAATGAAAGCAAATGTCTTATAATAAAAACGATGATGTTCGAATCACAAATATTGAAGAGCTATTACCCCCAATAGCCTTGCTTGAACGCTTCCCTGCGAGTGAAGTTGCAGTGGAAACGGTGGAAGCAGCACGAAAAGCTATTCATAAGATCTTACACGGGGCAGATGATCGCTTATTAGTTGTTATTGGTCCTTGCTCTATTCACGACCCTAAAGCTGCGATTGAATATGCACATAAAATTAAAGCAATGCGAGCTAATCCTAAAATCAACCAAAATTTAGAAGTGGTAATGCGAGTATATTTTGAAAAGCCTCGTACTACAGTTGGTTGGAAAGGGTTAATCAATGACCCATATCTCAATGAAACCTATGCTTTAAATGATGGATTACGAATTGCTCGTAAAGTGTTATCGGATATTAATGATTTAACCGTGCCGACTGCGGGTGAATTTTTAGATATGATTACCCCACAATATGTGGCTGATTTTATGAGCTGGGGAGCGATTGGGGCAAGAACGACAGAATCGCAAGTCCATCGTGAGCTTGCATCAGGATTATCTTGTGCAGTAGGATTTAAAAATGGCACAAATGGCGGAGTAAAAATTGCTTTAGATGCCATTTCTTCGGCTAAATCACCTCATCACTTTTTATCAGTAACCAAATTTGGACATTCAGCGATTGTTTCGACCCAAGGAAACCCAGATTGCCATATTATTTTACGTGGCGGAGATAAAGGCACGAATTATGATGCTAAATCTGTCGAAGAAGCTTGTGCGGCGATTGAGAAAACGGGTGAGCGTCCACACGTAATGATTGATTTTAGTCACGCTAATAGCCAAAAACAATTCAAACGTCAAATGGATGTTTGTGAAACAGTTTGCAAGCAAATTGCAGATGGTTCAAACTTAATTTCTGGGGTAATGATTGAAAGCCATTTAGTTGAAGGCCGACAAGACTTAGTTGATGGAAAAGGATTAGAAGCGTTAGTTTATGGGCAAAGTGTTACTGATGCTTGTATTGGTTGGGAAGATAGCGAAAAAGCATTATTTGCTTTAGCGGAAGCGGTAGAACAGCGTCGCCAACATCACCCATAAATTAATAGATAATATATTTTATAAATGGCGTACGTTTAAAACGTATGCCTTTTGTTATTTTTAGATAGATAATTATGACTTATACAATTCTTGCTTTAGATACGGCAACAGAGGCTTGTTCTGTTGCGTTACAACATCACGATAATGTAACTACATTAAATGAAATTAGTCCACGAAGCCATACTCAACGCATTTTACCTATGATTGATGAATTGCTAACTAGAGCCAATATTACAATCAATCAAGTCGATTTTTTAGTTTTTGGCAGAGGGCCAGGGAGTTTTACTGGTGTTAGGGTTGGTGTGAGTGTTGCTCAAGGGCTGGCAATGGGAGCTAATTTACCAGTTGTGGCAATTTCTAACCTAAAAGCAATGGCGGAAGAAGCATTCCAAAAGTTAGGGGCAAAAAAAGTTATTGCCTTAATTGATGCCAGAATGAATGAAGTCTATTTCGCTCAGTTTGAAAGAGAAGAAAATGAGTGGAAAGAAGTTGTTGCTGAGCAAGTCTGTTCACCAGAAAAAGCGATTAGCCAATTTCAATTAGAACAAGATACTGTTGTTGTCGGTACTGGCTGGTCTGCATATTCGCAATTTTCTGAGCAAAATCTACCGCTTATTATAACAGATATTCATTTATCTTCAAGTCAATATATGATCGGAATCGCAAAAAGAGAAATTCAAAAAGGCAATACACTCTCTGCTTTAGATATTGAACCTGTGTATTTACGCAACGAAGTCACTTGGGAAAAACTACCGAATAAACGTTAAATTAATTAAGAAATGGTAATGTAAAAGAATCTTACTAAGAGTATTACATCTCTATTTTTGCTTTTCATTTAATAATAATTCAAGTAGAATACGCACTCGGCATTTCTTAACAGATATGCCGATGTTTTTTCGGAAACAGCTGGGTCGCCTGCTGTTTTTTATATTAACGGGGAAATCCCCAATTTTACTTTAAGAGAATCAAACAATGTCATTCAAATTTGAAGCTGAAGTTCGTTTAGCGCAAGGTAAGGGTGCGAGCCGCCGCCTGCGTCACAATGGTCAAGTTCCTGCAATCATCTACGGTGGCAGTGCAGAGCCTGTATCAATCGTATTAAACCACGATGATGTAAACAACGCACAAGTACACGATGCGTTCTACAACGAAGTTTTAACTATCGTTGTTGGTGGTAAAGAAGAGCAAGTTAAAGTACAAGCAATTCAACGTCACCCAACTAAACCAAAATTAGTACACTTAGACTTTAAACGTGTTTAATCCTTTATTAGTAAGGGTTTGACGCTGTTTTTTGTTCCGAAATTTTTACGGTTTTATAGTTTTTTAGGCTAATAAAATCAATTATTTATAAAATAGTTTCGGAACAGATTTTAAGTGATTAAATGGCTCTTTTGTCTTTGGCAAAAGAGCCATTTTTTTATGGTTTGATGTCGCCATATTCAAGTTTTCGATATTCTTAACATTAAGGCATAGCGATAAATTTATTTTTTTATGAAACTTCAATCTATTTTTTCTGCCTAAATAAGATTATGAGGAGAAACTATGTGGAAGAAAACATTATTAGCATTGGTGTTAGCAAGTAATTATGCTAGTGCAACAACATTAGAGAGCAGTAAAAATTATACTGAAGCAGAACTAAAACAATTAAAAAATGATTGGTTAAATATTTATCAAAAAGAGTTGCAATACGCAGAACAGTTACAGATAAAGCAACGCCAGAATTTTCAACAGGTAATGAATTTAATTGATATTGTACTTAGTCAGAAAAGTTTACCTTTTCAGACAGAACAAGTTATTCAACGTTTATTATCAACTTTATCAGGGTACCCACTAGAAATGGAGGCTGATTGGGCATTGCTCAATGCTAAAAACTCTCTTAAACAGCTAAAAGAGAGTGATATACAGATGTTTCTAGCAAAATATCCCAATTCGTTATACAAAAGCCGCTTACAGCAATCTGGTTTTGAACGGTTATACCAAGAGCAAAAATTTGCAGAATTAATAGCATATGCCAAAGAAATAAAGCCAAGTTCAGTTGCAGATAAATGCAGACTTTTCTCTGCACAATATGAGGTGCTTGCGAGCCAAGCTCAAATTAATCCTGAGGCTAGCCAAGCAGAGGGTGTAAAAGATGATAATCCTGAGTTGGCAACTTTAGTTAAAGAGTTTGATGATTTTTGGCTAACAACACCTAAACTAACATCTGATTGTGCTAATTTAGAAAATTATTGGCGAGATCAAGGGTTAAAGACAGATGAAAAAGTTCGCTTGAAAGCGGTTGAATTAGTGAAACAAAATGCAAATGCAGAAATTACTAATTTAGCAATAAATGTTACGGATGAAACGCTAAAAAATTGGTTAAATTCCATTTCAGCTATTGCCAATTCAGCGAAAGAACTGCAAAGTTTTGTCGAAAATCAACCGCTTGAATCTCCATTTTATGCAGAAAATAAAGCAATTATTTTACAGTTGTTTCCAAAATACATTCGTACATTATCAGAAAATTTAGAAAGCCCAACGTTTGCTCCGTACCAATTATGGGCAGAAAAATATCAACTGAGTGCTGATGAAATTAGAACGTGGAAAATTACGTTTATTAATCGATTGTTTGATAATAAAGAACCGACATTCCAACTATGGCGTGATGAGCAAATTAAAGAATTACAAGCAGATAATTTAACAGAACGTCGTTTACGAATGGCCATTTGGCAAAAATCTGACTTAAATGAGTGGCTAACGTTACTTTCAACGGAAGGCAAGGCGAAAGCTGAATGGCGTTACTGGGCAGCGAAGGCTAATAAAAATCAGGAGCAGAGAAAAGCAGTTTGGGAAGCTTTATCTGAAGAACGAGGGTTCTACCCAATGCTAGCGTCTCAACAATTAGGTAAGGTTTATCAATTACCAGCGATCGCATATTCAACATTAACTCAAGAACAATATAGTAGTTATAAAACTCAATTCGATAGAATTCGTGAGTTACGCCAATTAGAGCGTTTTAATCAAGCTAAAACGGTATGGATAGCATTTTTAAAAGAGTTATCTCACACAGAAAAATTAGCCGTTATTGCATATGCAAAAGATCAAGATTGGTTTGATTTAGCCGTTGAGGGAACTATTCAAGCAAAAGCATTTGATTATATAGATTTACGTTTACCAAATGCTTATTCCGATTGGTTTGACCTTAATTTAAAAGATAAAGCCATTAGCAAAACATTTGCTCAAGCTATCGCACGTCAAGAAAGTGCTTGGAATGCACAAGCAAAATCTCACGCTAATGCGATGGGGTTAATGCAGATGTTACCTACAACAGCGGCAAAAACGGCTAAAGATAATAATCTACCGTTTAGAAACGAGAGTGATTTATTTAGGCCATTTAATAATATTATGTTAGGTACAACACATTTAGCAGAACTAAATGAAAAATATCCTAATAATCGAATCTTAATTGCTTCAGCCTATAACGCTGGTGCAGGAAGAGTCGAACGCTGGCTTGCTCGTAGTCAAGGAACGCTAGAAATGGATGAGTTTATTGCCTCTATTCCATTTTATGAAACTCGAGGCTATGTTCAAAATGTGCTAGCTTATGATTATTACTATCATACGCTTTATGCTAATGAACATCAAAAGCAAACAAAAGAGTTAAAAATGTTCTATAAAGAGGAATTAACGCAAAAATATTAAAAAATGCTTGCATTCTTTATTAAAAAGCATATAATAACCTCCATCAGACGCGGGGTGGAGCAGCTTGGTAGCTCGTCGGGCTCATAACCCGAAGGTCGTTGGTTCAAATCCGGCCCCCGCAACCAGTTTTAAGCTCACAGCTTTGGTTAAAGTTGTGAGTTTTGTTTTATATGATGTATTCAATTTTTATTTGCATAAAATTTGAAAAAATAGACCGCTTGTTTTGTCGGTTTAACATCAGAAAAACAAATCGCTTAAAGCCCCACGGTTTACCGTCTGGGGCTTTTTTGCGGAAATTGGTACAGGTTTAACGTATCAAAAGCTGGTATATCCGGCTTTTTTTATATTTGGAGATTTTAACTTGGCAACATTAGAACAAAAATTAGAAGAGCTAGTACTTGATTCTATTGAGGCATTAGGCTTTGAATTAGTTGGTATTGAATGCCAACGAGCGGGGCGTTTTTTAACGGTTCGTTTATATATTGATAAAGAAGGTGGTGTCACTATTGATGATTGCAGCGATGTTAGCCGTCAGGTAAGTGCAATTTTTGATGTTGAAGACCCAATTACTGATAAATATAACTTAGAAGTTTCTTCACCGGGTTTAGATAGACCACTATTTACAACCGCACACTATCAACGTTTTATTGATCGAGAAGTTGTTATTCATCTACGTATTCCGATGTTCGATCGCCGTAAGTGGCAAGGTAAGATTAAAGCAGTAGATGGCGATTTAATTACCTTAGTTGTAGAGAATGAAGAACGCCAATTCGCATTTGGTAATATTCAAAAAGCAAATTTAGTCCCAGTTTTCGATTTTTAATAAGGCAAACTTATAATGAGTAAAGAGATTTTATTAGCTGCAGAAGCAGTATCAAACGAAAAGCAACTTCCAAAAGAAGCTATTTTTGAGGCATTAGAAACCGCATTAGCGATTGCAACCAAAAAAAGCCGTGATTTAGATATTGATGTACGTGTTGTAGTTGATCGTAAAACCGGTGATTTTAAAACATTCCGCCGCTGGTTAGTGGTTGAAAATGTAAACAATATGACTCGTGAAATCAGCTTAGAAGCTGCACAATTTGAAGATCAAAATGTGCAATTAGGCGATTTTGTTGAAGATGAAGTTGAATCGATTGAATTTGGTCGTGTCGCAATTCAGACTTTTGGACAAGTGGTTAAAACCAAAATTCGTGAAGCGGAAAAAACAAAAATTATTGATGAGTTCCGTTCTGATTTAGGCAAAATTATTATTGCAACCGTTAAAAAAGTAACACGTGATAATATTTTCTTAGAGCTTCAAGGTAAAACAGAAGATATTAAAGGCGAAGCAATTATTGTACGTGAAGATATGTTACCACGTGAAAATTTCCGCCCTGGTGACCGTGTACGTGGTGTATTGTACGATATTAAGCCTGAATCAAAAGGACCACAATTATTTGTTACCCGTGCAAAACCAGTAATGCTTGAAGAGCTATTTAGGTTAGAAGTGCCAGAAATTGGTGAAGAAGTTATTGAAATTAAAGGTTCTGCTCGTGACCCTGGTTCTCGTGCAAAAATTGCAGTAAAAACACACGATAAACGTATTGACCCTGTTGGTGCTTGTGTTGGTATGCGAGGTGCTCGTGTGCAAGCAATTAGTAGTGAATTAGGTGGCGAGCGTGTAGATATCGTTCTATGGGATGATAATCCAGCACAATTTGTGATTAACGCAATGGCTCCTGCAGATGTTAATTCTATTGTAATTAATGATGAAGCTCACTCAATGGATATTGCTGTTGAAGGGAAGAATTTAGCACAAGCTATTGGTCGTAACGGTCAAAATGTTCGTTTAGCAACGCAATTAACAGGTTGGGCTTTAAATGTGATGACTGTTGAAGAGCTAACAAAGAAAAATGAAGAAGAAGATGGTAAAGTCATTGATTTACTGACTTCAGCTTTAGAGATTGATGATGAGTTTGCTCAAGTATTAATTGAGGAAGGCTTTACTTCATTAGAAGCGGTTGCTTATGTTCCTGTTGAAGCATTAACAGCGATTGATGGTTTAGAAGATGAAGATTTAGTTGAAGAACTACAAAGCCGTGCTAAAAATGCAATCACTAAGAAAGCATTAGAAGAAGAGCAAGCCTTAGAAGCTGCTCATATTGAAGACAAACTATTAGCACTTGAAGGTATGGAACGCCATATCGCATTTAGATTAGCTGAAAAACAAATTACTACTCTTGAAGATTTAGCTGAGCAAGGGGTTGATGATTTAGCCGATATTGAAGAATTATCTGAAGAGAAAGCAGGTGAATTAATTATGGCCGCACGTCAAATTTGTTGGTTCAGCTAAGTTAGAGGGGATAAAAAATGACAGAAGAGAAAAAAACACTTTCACTTGGTGGAGCTCGTAAAGCGAGTAAAGTAAACGCAACGACAACAGGCGGAAAAGTTAAAGCTGTTGAAGTTAAAGAAAAAAAGCCAAGAATTGATGCAAAAGCTTTACAAGAAAAAGCTGAAAGAGAAGCTGCTGCAAAAGCAAAAGCAAAAGCGGAAAAAGAAGCTGCTGAAAAATTAGCGAAAGAAAAAGCGGAGGCTGAAGCAAAGGCGAAAGCTGAGAAAGAAGCTCTTGCTAAAAAAGCAAAAGAAGAGAAGAAGGCTCAGCCTCAAGTAAAACAAGAAAAAGCATTAGATCCTGAAAAAGAAGCAAAACGTAAAGAAGAAGCAGAGTTACGTCGCAAGCAGGAAGAGTTAGCTCGTGAAAAAGCTGAAATGGAAGCGAAACGTGCTGCTGAAAACGCACGTCGCTTAGCAGAAATGGAACGTGAAGAATCTGTCGATAATAGTAATGCTGAAGATTTTGATGATGAACGTTTTACTTCTTCTTATGCTCGTGAAGCTGAACGAGATAATGACCGTCGTAGTGAGTCAGCTCGTGGACGTGGGAATAAAAACGGAGTTGCTAAATCGAAAAAAGGTGGCCGTGAAGATGATAAAAATGAGCGTAGTGCAGACCGTCGCAACCAAAAAGAAGTAAGAGGCAAAGGTAAGCACGGCAAAAAAGGTGCAGCACTTCAGCAAGCTTTCACTAAACCCGCTCAAGTTGCTAAAGCCGATGTCGTGATTGGTGAAACCATTACGGTTGCTGAATTGGCAAACAAAATGTCAATCAAAGCAACAGAAATCATCAAAATGATGATGAAAATGGGCGAGATGGTAACAATCAACCAAGTGATTGACCAAGAAACGGCACAATTAGTAGCAGAAGAATTGGGTCATAAAGTGATTCTTCGTAAAGAGAATGAATTAGAAGAAGCAGTATTAGAAGATCGTGATGTTAATGCTGAAAAAGTAACTCGTGCTCCTGTTGTAACCATTATGGGACACGTTGACCACGGTAAAACCTCACTGCTTGACTATATTCGTAAAGCGAAAGTTGCAGCAGGCGAAGCTGGTGGTATTACTCAGCACATCGGTGCATACCACGTTGAAACTGATGAAGGCAAAATGATTACCTTCTTAGATACTCCGGGACACGCAGCATTTACCTCAATGCGTGCACGTGGTGCGAAAGCAACGGATATCGTTGTACTTGTAGTTGCCGCTGATGATGGAGTAATGCCACAAACAATCGAAGCGATTCAGCACGCAAAAGCGGCTGGGGCTCCATTAGTTGTTGCGGTAAATAAAATTGATAAACCAGAAGCCAACCCTGATCGTGTTGAGCAAGAATTACTACAACACGAAGTAATTTCTGAGAAATTTGGTGGTGATGTTCAATTCGTACCGGTTTCTGCGAAAAAAGGAATGGGTATTGATGACTTACTTGAAGCGATTATCTTACAATCGGAAGTACTTGAATTAACGGCTGTTAAAGAAGGTATGGCAAGCGGTGTGGTTATTGAATCATACTTAGATAAAGGTCGAGGCCCTGTGGCAACTATTCTTGTTCAATCAGGAACCTTAAACAAAGGCGATATCGTACTTTGTGGTTTTGAGTATGGCCGTGTTCGTGCAATGCGTGATGAAAATGGTAAAGATATCAATTCAGCAGGCCCTTCAATTCCAGTTGAGGTATTAGGCTTATCTGGCGTACCGGCAGCAGGGGATGAAGCAACTGTTGTACGTGATGAGAAGAAAGCTCGTGAAGTTGCCCTTTATCGTCAAGGTAAATTCCGTGAAGTGAAACTTGCTCGTCAGCAAAAAGCGAAACTTGAAAATATGTTTAGCAATATGGCAGCAGGCGATGTGGCAGAATTGAATATTATCGTGAAAGCAGACGTACAAGGTTCTGTTGAAGCTATCAGCCAATCACTAATGGAACTTTCAACTGACGAAGTAAAAGTCCGTATTGTTGGTTCTGGTGTAGGTGGTATTACTGAAACAGATGCAACCTTAGCAGCAGCGTCAAATGCGATTATGGTTGGTTTTAACGTGCGTGCCGATGCATCTGCTCGTCGTGTAATTGAAACCGAAAGCATTGACCTACGCTACTATTCAATCATTTATGAACTATTAAATGATGTGAAAGCAGCGATGAGTGGTATGTTACAGCCAGAATTCAAACAAGAAATTATTGGCTTGGCTGAAGTGCGTGATGTATTCCGCCACCCGAAATTTGGTGCAATCGCAGGTTGTATGGTAACGGAAGGTGTGGTTAAACGTAACAACCCAATCCGTGTTTTACGTGATAACGTTGTAATTTTTGAAGGCGAGCTAGAATCTCTCCGCCGTTTCAAAGATGACGTATCAGAAGTACGTAGCAATATGGAATGTGGTATCGGCGTGAAAAACTACAACGATGTAAAAGTCGGTGACCAAATCGAAGTATTCGAAGTAGTTGAGATTAAACGTTCAATCTAATATCGCTTAACAAGCGGTCTGTTTTTGCAAAAAATTTACAAAATTCGACCGCTTGCTGATTAAAATGGCGCGCGTGCTTTCACGCGTGCCTTTTCCGCTATTATAGGAAATAGAATATGTCTAGAGAATTTAAACGTAGTGACCGTGTGGCTCAAGAGCTACAAAAAGAGGTTGCGGTGATTTTACAACGTGAGGTAAAAGACCCACGTATTGGTATGGCAACGGTTTCTGATGTAGAAGTATCCAGAGATTTAGCCTATGCGAAAGTATTCGTTACTTTCTTATTTGATAACGATCCTGAAGCGATTAAACAGGGAATGAAAGGTTTAGAAAAAGCAAGCCCTTATATTCGTAGTTTATTAGGCAAAGCGATGCGTTTACGTATTGTGCCTGAACTACGCTTTGTTTACGATGAATCATTAGTAGAAGGTATGCGTATGTCAAATCTTGTGTCTAATGTGATCAAAAATGATGAAGAAAAGCATAAAGAGGACTAATTGTGTCTAGACCTCGTAAGCGTGGCCGTGATATTCACGGCGTTTTCTTATTGGATAAACCGCAAGGAATGTCCTCTAACGATATTCTGCAAAAGGTAAAACGTTTATTCCAAGCCAACAAAGCAGGGCATACCGGAGCATTAGATCCTTTGGCGACAGGAATGTTGCCTATTTGTTTAGGCGAAGCGACAAAATTTTCCCAATTTCTGCTAGATTCCGATAAGCGTTATTTAGTAACAGCAAAATTAGGCGAGCGAACCGATACCTCCGATGCGGAAGGGCAAGTAGTAGAAACTAAAGCTGTTAATGTGAGTGAAACAGAAATTTTAGCGGCTTTAGAGCAATTCCGGGGTGATATTTTGCAAGTGCCGACAATGTTTTCTGCATTAAAACATAATGGCAAACCTTTGTATGAATATGCCCGAGCAGGTATTACCGTGGAGCGAGAAGCTCGTCCGATTACGATTTTTGAGTTAAATTTTATTGAATACCGAGCTCCATATTTAACCCTTGAAGTGCATTGCTCAAAAGGAACCTATATTCGTACTTTAGTAGATGATTTAGGCGAAGTATTAGGTTGTGGCGCTCATGTTACAATGCTGCGTAGAACAGCTGTTTCAAGTTATCCTATTGAAGCGATGATGAGCTATGCTGATTTGCAAAATTTAGCTGAAAAAGCACCGCTTGCAGAATTAGATAAACATCTCTTACCAATAGATACTGCCGTTTCAAATTTGGTTAAAATAAATTTAACACAAGAGCAAACTAAAGCGGTTGGTTTTGGTCAAAGAATCAAATATGAGAATGCAAATCAGATTTATGGTTTAGTTCGTTTATTCTCTGATACTGAGCAGTTTTTAGGTGTGGCTGAATTAACACAAGATAATGTGATTCGCCCAAATAGAATGGTTAATTTAACAGAATAGAAGATGAAATTGAAACTTTTTACTCTCCCTTTAACAATTATAACATTAGCACTATCAGGTTGTTCTAGCGATCAAGGTAGCTCTTATACCAAATTAGATTTAGAGTCTAAATATACTAAATCTCGAACTTTTAGCAATTTTAATGATTATGTTCACTTCCTTAAGCAAAAAGCAGCTGGGGCAGGTGTTTCAACAAAAACATTAAAAGAACAAAATTTTATTCAATATAATGCAAGAGCAGTTCAGTTAGACCAACAACAAGCGGCTCGCCGTCGAGATCCAAATACACCACCGCCACCACCAAATCCAAATGGTGTTACTAATTATTTAAACCGGGTGCTAACTCAAGCTAAGGTAAATATTGCTGCCCAAAATTGGGATCGCTATAGTTCACAACTTAATCGAGCTAGTCAAAAATATGGTGTGCAAAAAGAGTACATTATGGCATTGTGGGGTATGGAAAGCAGTTTCGGACGTTACCAAGGCGATTTTGATGTTCTTTCTGTATTAGCGACATTAGCTTTTGATGGTCGTCGTGAGAAATTATTTACTCAAGAGTTTGTGAATGCAATGAAACTGCTTGATGATGGTGTGATTAAACGCTATGAGTTATTAGGTTCTTGGGCAGGAGCAATGGGGCAAACTCAGTTTATGCCAACCTCTTATCTAAAATATGCCGCTGATGGCGATGGTGATGGTAAAAAAGATATTTGGCATAATGAATATGATGCTTTTGCTTCTATTGCAAATTATCTTTCTAGTGTCGGTTGGGATAATAAATTACCTTGGGGTGTAGAGGTTCGATTATCAGGCCCTATGGATTTAGCTTTTTCTGGTATTGAACTAAATAAAGCAAAAACATTAGCAGAATGGCAAGCTTTAGGTGTCTATCTTGCTTATCCCAATGCTCAAGAAACAACTAAGTTAGCTAGATTAAATGGTAAAAAACTCTGGCTTATTCGCCCAGATAAAGAGGTAGGGAGAGTATTCTTAGTCTCAAATAATTTCCGTACGCTAATGGATTGGAATAGATCGAATAATTTCGGTATTAGTGTAGGTAAATTTGCAGATAGAATTTTATCAGCTGTGGGCCAATAAAATAATGAGATAAAAGCATAGTAAGGGCAAGGCTCTGACTATGCTTTTTTGTTTTGCTTTTGTTCTAAGCGACGTTGTTTAAAAAATTGACTGATTCGCTGACTACATTCTGTTCCTAATACATTTCCTTGAATTTCTAAAAAGTGATTCATTTTATAATCTTCAAATAAATGATAACGTGAACCTACCGCACCTGTTTTATAATCACTTGCTCCAAAAACCAATCGCTTAATTCGGCTATGCAAAATAGCACCAGCACACATAGGGCAGGGTTCTAGAGTAACATAAAGGGTACAATCTAACAGACGATAGTTTTCTATAGTTTGTCCTGCTTGACGAATAGCCTGCATCTCTGCGTGGGCAGAAGGATCATTAAGTTGGATAGTTTGATTCCAACCTCTACCAATAATATTATAATTTTTATCAACTAAAACTGCACCAACAGGAATTTCGCCTTTAGCTTCTGCTAAATCAGCTAGGTCGAGAGCATATTGCATAAAAGCAATATCTTGCTCAGAAATGCTAATGTTACACAAAGTCTGATTGGGTTTAATAAACATATTTGTAAAAAATTCCTCTTGTTATACCGCTAGAAAAAAGCCCCAACAAGTGGGGCATTCTATTAATTAGCCTCTACGGCCACAACCTTTATCATTAAAGCGTTTTTCTTTAAAACCACCTTTGCGATCTTTATTAAATCCACTATCTTTAAAATCACGGCGACCACTACGGTCGTTACGACGTTCGCCTCCACGTCCACGGCTTTCAAATGGTTGGCTATTACCGCCATTCGCAGGGCCTAACAATGACATCTGCATTTGCTTATTCAAAACTCGAGCTTTTTGTGCGAAGTGTTGGATTAAGTGATTTGGCATACCTTGTGGTAGTTCAATTGTTGAATATTTATCGTGTAATTTAATATGTCCAATATAACGGCTACTAATATCGCCTTCATTAGCAATAGCACCAACAATATGGCGTACTTCTACCCCATCTTCTCGACCAAGTTCAATGCGGTATAAGTCCATTGCAACACCGTTATTTTCACGATGTTCGCGTCCTCCACGGCGCTCATTTCTGTTGTTACGATCACGTCGTTCAGCACGAGCTGCACGTACAACAGGGTCTGGAGGAAGAATAAGTTTTTGTTTTTCTTGTAATAGCATCATCATTGCTGCAGCAAGCTCTTCGTGATCTTGGTCTGCAGTGAATAAGTCTTCTAATAATTCACGATATTTTTCTAAATCGTGGTGTTCTAATTGTTTGGAAATACGTGCTTTAAATTTTTCACGACGTTTTTCCATTAGAACTTCGTGATTTGGAATTGAAACTTCTTCAATCGGCTTTTTGATTAAATGTTCAATATTACGTAATAAACGACGTTCACGAGGTTCTACAAATAATAATGCTCGCCCAGAACGACCTGCACGACCAGTACGACCGATACGGTGAACATAAGATTCTTCTTCAAGTGGAATATCATAGTTCACAACAAGGCTGATACGTTCAATATCAATACCACGAGCAGCAACATCGGTTGCTACAAGAATATCTAGACGACCTGAACGTAATTTTTCTAATGTTTGTTCACGTGCTTGCTGGGTCATATCACCATTTAATGCTGCAGTGCGATAGCCATTACGTTCACATAATTCTGTAATGTCGATAGTACCTGTTTTAGTACGTGTAAAGATAATTGCTGCATCAAAATCTTCAACTTCTAAGAAACGTAATAATGCATCATTTTTACGGAAGCCATTAACTAACCAATAGCTTTGGTCAATATCTGGTGCAGAGCGTTCGGTCGCTTTAATTTTAACTTCTTGAGGATCGTTCATAAAACGACGTGTAATACGGCGAATTGGCTCAGGCATTGTTGCTGAGAATAATGCTGTTTGATGATCTTCAGGTAATTCTGCCATTACTGTTTCAACATCATCAATGAAACCCATACGTAACATTTCATCAGCTTCATCTAATACAATACATTTAAGAGCTGATAAATCTAATGTGCCACGGCGGATATGGTCAAGAATACGACCAGGTGTTCCAACAACAACTTGTGAACCATTTTTTAATGCACGTAATTGAATATCATAGCGTTGCCCACCGTAAACAGTAACAACACGAATACCTTTCATATTCTTAGTAAATTGCTCGCAAGCATCGGCAACTTGAATTGCTAATTCACGAGTTGGTGCCATTACCAACATTTGTGGGTGGCGTTGTGCTGGGTCAATTTGAGCAAGTAAAGGTAAAGAGAAAGCTGCTGTTTTTCCGCTTCCTGTTTGTGCCATACCAAGTACATCTCGGCCAGCTAATAAATGAGGGATACATTCTTGTTGAATAGGTGATGGGGTTACAAATCCCATATCATTTACAGCATCAAGAATAGGTTGAGGTAAGCCTAAATCGGCAAAAGTTAAAGATTCAGTTGTCATAAAAAACCATTAAAATGAGAGATAAAAACACAAGAAATTTAAAAATCTTCTGTTTTATCCGATAAAAATTATATTGTTGAGTCTTTTTTAGGAAGAAAAAATGAAATAACGAAGCAGAATCAACGCTTTAACAATCCCCTGAGTATAAGGGTTGAATTTGCAAAATAATTTGTAAATTCAACCGCTTGTATTGTCCTAATCGTTCCCAACAACGGGAGTTGTTTGAGTCATATTACGTAGTTGTGATAGCTCAAACAGGGCAAAACGATACTCAACGAAGTTAAACACTTGATTTGCAAGAGAAAGACGGAAAAGGCTAATAGCCTCATCTTTACGATCTAATTTGAGTTGTTGTTTTGCTAAATAAAAATATGTTTCAGTTAAAATTTCAGCATATTGTGAGCTATTTTCTTTAGCCACAGAATCCATTATAGCACGAAGTTTAGCTAAATTTGTATTTCCTAAGAAATAATTCACAATATTTGTTCCCCAAAAATCAGGAGAGAGTAGTTTTACACGTTCTTGTAAATTATTTTTAGCCTCTAATGGTGTAAATTCTAGCTCATTAAAATAGAGCCATAAGACACGATACGGGTCTTTTTTATCTTCTTCATAAAAACGCAGTAGATCACGTTCAGCTTCTGAATAACGCCCACTATAATAAAATGCTAAACCTCTATTAAGATAGGTATAACTATATTCATTATCTAATTCTAGCACAGCATTAAATGCATCTACGGAACTGTCGTAATCACCTTCTAAAAGCAGATATAGCCCCATATAATTATAAGCGGCCGCCATTCTTTGATTTAGTGAGATTGCTTGCACGAAGTCATAACGGGCAAGAGACCATAGGCCCAAACTATCATAAATGACACCTCTCTCAAAATAGAGGTCAGCTTGCTCTGATGGATTTAATTCAGCTTCTTCTAAAACTTGACTTAAACGAACAACCATTGCTTCTTGTTCAAAACGGAGTTGTGGGTTTAATTCAGCTAATGCTAAGTTTCTTGTAGAAATTAATTCAGAATATCGATTACTACAACCTGTCAGCACTAAAATAGAAATAAGGTTAAGTAAAAAGAAACGAATTCTAAACAACTTAAACAGTTGTACCATTACTAAATAGCCTTTATGTAATTAATCATAAAAACTGAATAACGGACATAATGTCCGCTATTCACGATTTATTTTAGAACTAGATATTATTTTCTTGTTCTTCAGCTACTACTTCTTCGCTCACAGGCTCTACAGTATTCTCAGTATTATTGAGATCTTTCATTGTTAAGCGAATACGATTTTGGCGGTCAATTTCAACTACTTTTACTTGAACTTCTTGACCGACAGATAAGTAATCAGCAACACGATCAACACGCTCATTAGTGATTTGTGAAATATGAACTAAACCTTCTTTACCACCTAAAATTGAAACGAATGCACCAAAATCAACCACACGAGTTACTTTACCAGTATAAACTGCATTAACTTCAACTTCAGCAACAATCTCTTCAATACGAGCCATTACTGCTTTTGCTGCATTACCGTCGGTTGCTGCAATTTTTACAGTACCATCATCATCAATATCAATAGAAGTATTGGTTTCTTCAGTTAATGAGCGAATAACCGCACCACCTTTACCAATGACATCTTTGATTTTCTTAGGATCAATTTTCATTGTGTGAATGCGTGGAGCAAAGTCAGAAATATCTTCACGTGGAGCAGGAATTGCTTGTTCCATTACCCCTAAAATGTGCATACGGGCACCTTTTGCTTGGTTAAGGGCAATTTGCATAATTTCAGGTGTGATGCCTTCAATTTTAATATCCATTTGAAGAGCAGTAACACCTTCACGAGTACCTGCTACTTTAAAGTCCATATCGCCTAAGTGGTCTTCATCACCTAAAATATCTGAAAGAACGACAAATTTCTCATCTTCTTTCACTAAGCCCATTGCAATACCTGCAACTGCAGCTTTAATTGGCACACCAGCATCCATTAATGCTAATGATGCACCACATACAGAAGCCATTGAAGACGAACCGTTTGATTCAGTAATTTCAGACACCACACGTACAACATACGGGAATTCTTCTGCTGTTGGCATTACCGCTAATACACCACGTTTAGCTAAACGACCGTGTCCGATTTCACGACGTTTTGGTGAACCGATACGACCAGTTTCACCTACAGAGTATGGAGGAAAGTTATAGTGGAATAAGAAGCGGTCTGATTTTTCACCTGTTAATTCATCAATAATTTGTGCATCACGCTCAGTACCTAAAGTTGCTACTGCCAATGCTTGAGTTTCGCCACGAGTGAAAATAGCAGAACCGTGAGTACGTGGTAATACACCTGTGCAAATATCTAATGCACGAACGGTATCAACTGTACGTCCATCAATACGAGGTTCGCCAGCAATAATACGGCTACGAACGATTTGGCTTTCTAATGCGGTAATAATATCAACAATAGCACCTTCTGATACATTTTCATCTTCAGCAGTTAATTGTGCAATTACCTCTGCTTTAATGGCATCAATTTGCTCGTAACGAACTTGTTTTTCAACAATGCGGTAAGCATCGCCGATACGACTTTCTGCTAATGCTTTAACTTTATTGATTAAATCGGTATTTGGCTCTGGAGCCACCCAATCCCAACGAGGTTTACCAGCTTCTTTTACAAATTCTTTAATATTTTCAATAACAACTTGTTGTTGTTGATGACCGAATACGACCGCTGAAAGCATTTGTTCTTCTGTTAAAATATCAGCTTCAGATTCAACCATTAATACTGCTTTGTCTGTCCCTGCAACCACTAAATCTAAACGACTAAGTTTTTGCTCAGATGTTGTTGGGTTAAGTACGAATTGATCATTGATAAACCCAACACGAGCTGCACCGATTGGGCCGTTAAACGGCACTCCTGATAAGGATAATGCAGCTGAAGCACCAATCATTGCAACTAAATCTGGGCTAATTTGAGGGTTTACAGAAACCACGGTTGCGATAACTTGAATTTCATTGAAGAAACCTTCAGGGAAAAGTGGGCGAACAGGACGGTCAATTAAACGTGCAACTAAAGTTTCGCCTTCAGAAGGGCGGCCTTCACGTTTGAAAAATCCACCAGGAATACGACCGGCTGCATAAGTACGCTCTTGGTAATCTACGGTTAATGGGAAGAAATCTTGACCTTCTTTCACATCTTTTTTCGCAACAACAGTTACAAAAACGGTTGTGTCGTCCATACTAGCCATTACGGCAGCAGTTGCTTGGCGTGCGATCGCACCTGTTTCTAATGTTACGGTATGCTGACCGTATTTAAATTGTCTTACAATTGGATTCATTCTGTTTTCCTTTTAACGAATAAAATTATTTTTCGTTTTATCTTTTAAAATTGCGACTAGCAAAAACACTCTTAATCTTAAAAGGGTTTTTGATAGCCGCCTCTCAATACAAAAAATAAAACTTGTCTATTATATAGAGATTTTCACAAAAAATCGCCTATTATTTTGATTTTAAAGGCGGGGCTTTTTATATTGAGTATTAAACACTCAACACGATAATGCTAACTTTTTCAATCTAAAAAATAAGTTTATACCTATGTAATGATTACATAGGTAGTGGATAAAAAATCATATGAAAATTAAGGCTCAATATTTAAAAGGCATTGATAAATCTTTGTTCCATTCCCTAACAGCGGTTTGCCGATAATAACGGTTAATTTGTGAGAACCTACAGGTAAGCGACTAAATTGGATACGATTACGCTTTACTGGACCAGCATCACGTTCACCATTTTCAAGTTCTAACTCCCATACGGATTGTATCTTTTTAGTTTTATCTGCAAAAAAAAGAGGGATATACACAGGTAATGATGATGAAAAAGAAATTTGCTCAGGAATGACTTTACAAGATGCTTTTTTAGAAGATAACTGATTCGTCATAGAAATGTCCTTATTTAAATTAAGTTGAAGTGATTCATTGTATCGTTAAAAATAAAAAAGTGTTGGAAATAATGCTTAAAACCAACACTTTACTAATTTAGATCAAATTTTATTTAATTACACCGCAAGCCATACGAGGACCACCGCCACCAAGTGCTACTGGATGGTCTGAGTGGTTATCGCCACCAGCGTGAATCATTAATGAACGACCTTTAACATCATCTAATTTTTTTAAGCGAGGTGCTAAAACTGGATAGGTTGCAGTACCATCGTGTAGAACTGTTAATGCAGGTAAATCACCTAAGTGTGCATCATCAGCCCAAGGGAAACCGTGCTTACCTGTTTTATTTGGATCCCAGTGGCCCCCAGCAGCTAAACCTTCCGTTAATTTACCATCTTTTTCTTTAGGATCACAACTTGGATTTTCGTGGATATGGAAACCGTGTAAACCTTCCGTTAAATCCGTTAAGTTAGGTGTGAAAACTAGCCCATAAGCTGATTCTGTAATTTCCACTGTACCAATATCTTTATTACCTTTTTCTGCATCTAATTGCTGAACACTAACCACAATTTTTGCATTTTGCTCAGCAGCCATAGCTGATGTTGAAATACCAAGTAAAGAACCTAATGCAATAGCCAATACTGTTTTCATTCTCATAAAATCATCCTTATTCAATTTGGGTGGTTTTGCCTTAAGTGGCAAGCCATTTTAACCACAGTCGCCAAATTTTGTAAATAAAAAAATGCCCTAAAAATAAGGGCATTTCATTATATTTATAGTGGGTGATTATTGTGTTGCTTGGATTGCAGTTAATGCAATGGTATAAACAATATCATCTACTAAAGCTCCACGAGATAAGTCATTTACTGGTTTTCTCATACCTTGTAACATTGGGCCGATTGAGACTAAATCAGCAGAGCGTTGTACTGCTTTATATGTGGTATTACCAGTATTTAAGTCTGGGAATACAAATACAGTTGCTTTACCCGCAACAGGAGAGTTTGGAGCTTTAGAGCGAGCCACATCTTCCATTACTGCTGCATCATATTGTAGTGGGCCATCAATAATTAAATCTGGACGTTTTTCTTGAGCAATACGTGTTGCTTCTTTTACTTTCTCAACATCTGCACCAGAACCTGATGTACCTGTTGAGTAAGAGATCATTGCCACACGTGGGTCAATACCAAATGCTTTTGCTGATTCTGCAGATTGAATTGCAATTTCTGCTAATTGTTCTGCTGTTGGATCTGGATTTACAGCACAGTCACCATATACTAATACTTGATCTGGTAATAGCATAAAGAAGATTGATGAAACAATAGAGCTACCTGGTGCTGTTTTAATAATTTGCATTGGTGGGCGAATGGTGTTCGCAGTAGTATGAACAGCACCTGAAACTAAACCATCAACTTCGCCAGCTTCTAGCATCATTGTACCTAACACAACGGTATCGGTTAATTGCTCACGTGCAACAACTTCTGTCATACCTTTTGCTTTACGTAATTCCACTAAACGAGCAACATAGTTTTCGCTTACTGTTTCAGGATCGATAATAGTAATACCTGAACCTAATTTAACTCCTTGTGCTTCAGCAACACGTTGAACATCAGTTGGATTTGCTAATAGTACACATTCTGCAATACCACGTTCAGCACATAATGCAGCGGCTTTTACCGTACGAGGCTCATCACCTTCTGGTAATACAATACGTTTTTTCGCTTGGCGTGCAAATTCAGTTAATTGATAACGGAACGCTGCAGGAGATAAACGACGTGCACGGCTTGCTGCTTTTGAAATTTCATCAACAAAACCTGCGTTAAATTGGCTTGCCATATATTCTTTAATTTCAGCAATACGTTCTTTATCATCTACAGGCACTTCTAAGCTAAAGCTTTGTAAACTTAATGCTGTTTGCCAAGTATTTCCTTCAATGCGGAATACAGGCACACCGGTTTCAAAGGCTTGCTGACAAAGTTTTGAAATTGGTAATTCAACTTTATAGCCACCTGTTAATAAGATTGCACCAATTTTAACGCCGTTCATTACTGCAAGTGATGCTGCAACTAAAACCTCTGGACGATCTGCAGAAGTTACTAATAAGCTACCCGCTTTAAAATGATCGACCATATGTGGAAGACTACGAGCACAGAAGGTTACACCACGAATACGGCGAGTTCTAATTTCACCTTCATATAAGATAGAAGCACCTAAGTGTTTTGCTACATCAATAGCACGAGTTGCGATAAGATCTGCTTTCCATTCAACACAACCTAAAAGCTTAATTGGACTTTTTGCAAATAGGTTCTCCACTTCAGCAACATTATTGCTAGAGTGTTGGAATGAATCAAAAATTTCAGTTAAATCTGGGCGAGTACGTCCTGATTCATCAACAGGTGCATTAAATTTATTAATAATTACACCAAGTAAATTAGGATTACTGCGGCCACCAAACTCGGATGCAGCTGCTTCAATACGTTCTTTTAATTGTGCCGGAGTATCTGATGCAGGAGCTGCAACTAATACAAGCTCAGCATCTAATGCTTGAGCCATTTCATAGTTGATGCTATTAGCATAAGAGTTTTTACGGGTTGGAATTAACCCCTCAATAACAACAATTTCATTATTTTTAGATAATTTCTGATGACGTTCTACAATTTTTTCTAATAAAACATCTGTTTGATTTTGACCAATAAGTGTTTCCGCTTCACTTAACATAAATGGTTCACCCACTTCTGTTGTTTGATCGGCACGAATAATTGTTGTAGAACGGTCTAATGTATCTTCACCACTAATAGGCTGTGAAATAGGTTTTAAAAAACCAACTTTAGAACCTTTTTGTTCTAATGCGTGGACTAAACCTAAGCTTACACTTGTTAAACCAACACCGGTTGAAATAGGAATAAGAATAATAGTTCTAGACATAATAATTTCCGATTTTAATAAAGTGAAAGGGCAGAATATCTGCCCCTATAATTATAATGCTAATTTAGCTGTATCTTGTGCGATAACTAATTCTTCATTAGTTGGAATAACTACAGCTTTGAAAGCTGAATCATCAGTTGTAATAACTCCTTCTTTACCAAAGCGAGCAGCAAGATTACGTTCGTTATCTAATTTAATACCGAATAATTTTAAATGATTTAATGTTAATTCACGTACGTGAGCTGAGTTCTCACCGATACCGCCTGTAAATGCAATAGCATCTAAGTGAGAATCGCCTAAGATAGCCATATATGCACCAATATATTTAGCTAAGCGATAGCTATATACATCTAAAGCACGTTTTGCTTCTGGTTTTGATGCATCATCATAGTTATCTTCCGCATAACGGCAGTCACTTGTTACTTCAGTTAAACCTAAAAGACCAGATTTTTTCACTAAAGTATCTTCGATCTGTTCCATTGACATACCTAAATTTTTGTATAGGTAGAAAATGATGGCAGGGTCAATATCACCAGAACGAGTACCCATTACTAAACCTTCTAATGGTGTTAAGCCCATTGAGGTATCGATACATTTACCATTGCGAACAACAGAAACCGAACCACCGTTACCTAAATGGCACACGATAACATTAGTTTGTTCAACTGGTTTATTTGTAAGCTCTGCAACTTGTGAAGTAATGAATAAATGGCTAGTACCGTGAGCACCGTAGCGACGGATACCTTGCTCTTTATATAGGTTATATGGAAGAGCATATAAGTATGCTTCTTCTGGCATAGTTTGGTGGAATGCTGTATCAAATACAGCAACATTTTTATCTTTTAATTCAGGGAAAATACGGAATGCTTCTTTAATACCAATTAAATGAGCAGGGTTGTGCAATGGTGCAAATTGAATTGCATCTTCAATACCTTTAACAACTTCATCTGTAATCAATGCTGAAGCAGTAAATTTTTCGCCACCGTGAACAATACGATGACCAATAGCACCAATGCTTGCTTTTAATTCATCAGATAATAATTTTTCAGCAATGAATGTAAGTGCTTCACTATGTGCTGCACCAGCACCTAAATCTGCATTACCTTTCTCACCGTTTAATTTCCATTTAATACGGGCATCTTCCAAATGAAATGCTTCAGCAAGACCTGATAATTTCTCGTTACCAGTTACAGGATCTAAAATAGCAAATTTAAGAGATGAGCTACCGCAGTTAAGGATTAAGATTAAGTTTTTAGACATTGTCAAATTACCTTTTTACGTGTTTTATGAAAGGAGTATATATATTACGCATACAAATTCATTATATGCAATCTTGATAAGGATACACTTTTAACGTATTAAAATAAATTCTATTTGGAAAAAATGTTACATTTTTTTGACATAACAAGACTTTTTGCATAAAAAATCATTTTTGTGATCTACTTCTCAAAAAAAGAGTAGAGAATGGAGTCTTCTTTTTATTAAAATATATGCCCCCAATTTTATACCTATAAACAATTATAAAGGAAATTATTATGCTTAATAGAAGACGTTTCATTCAATTAGGTGCAAGTGCAATGTTAGTGTTGGGTTCTAATCGATTTGCATTTGCAACCGGAGCAAAAACCAGTAAGGCAGATTTACGTGTTATTGCAACAACCGATATTCACGGTTTTTTGACAGATTTTGATTATTATAAAGATGCTCCAACAGAAAAATTTGGTTTTACTCGAACGGCAACATTAATCAAACAGGCTAGAGCAGAAGTAAAAAACAGCGTATTAGTTGATAATGGCGATTTAATTCAGGGCAATCCAATTTCAGATTACCAATCAACTAAAGGTTCCAAAGAAGGGAAGCCTGAACCTTCAATTATGGCATTAAATGCAATGCAATATGAAGTAGGAACGCTAGGCAATCACGAATTCAACTACGGTTTAGATTATTTAGATACCGCTATCAAACAAGCAAAATTCCCAATCATCAATGCAAATATTGTTAAACCAGGCACAGATGAACCTTTCTTCCAACCCTATTTCATTCAAGAAAAATCTATTGTAGATAATAACGGTAATACACAAACTGTAAAAATTGGTTATATCGGCTTTGTGCCGCCACAAGTAATGATTTGGGACAAAGCCAACCTTGAGGGTAAAGTAGAAGCCCGAGATATTGTTAAAACGGCAGAAAAATATGTGCCTATAGTAAAAGCAGAGGGGGCAGATGTCGTTGTTGCACTTGCTCATACTGGCCCGTCTGATGAACCTTATAAAGAAGGGGCAGAGAACTCAGCATTTTATTTAGCTGACGTAAAAGATATTGATGCGGTTGTATTTGGGCATTCACATCGCTTATTCCCAAATAAAGAATTTGCAAGCTCACCAAATGCTGACATTGAAAAAGGCACAATGAAAGGTGTACCAGAAAGTATGGCAGGCTATTGGGGCAACAATATTAGTGTGATTGATTTAACACTTGCGGAAAACAACGGTAAATGGGCGGTTGTAGATGGTAGAGCAGCATTACGTCCAATTTATGATGCTGAGAAGAAACAAGCAACTGTTGAAAATCACCCTGAAATGGTCGCATTACTAAAAGAAACTCACGAAGCAACACGTAGCTTTGTTTCTCAACCGATTGGTAATGCAACAGACAATATGTATAGCTACCTCGCATTAGTACAAGATGACCCGACTATTCAAATTGTAAACCAAGCTCAAAAAGCTTATGTAGAAAATGTTGTTAAAGGTTTACCTGAACTTGCAGGCTTACCTATTTTAAGTGCTGGAGCACCATTTAAAGCCGGTGGTCGTAAAAACGATCCTACAGGTTATACAGAAGTTGATAAAGGCGAATTAACATTCCGTAATGCCTCTGATTTATATCTATATCCAAATACTTTAGTTGTAGTAAAAGCAACAGGAGCAGAACTAAAAGAATGGTTGGAATGTAGTGCGGGTATGTTCAAACAGATTGATGTGACTAGCGATAAACCGCAATATCTATTAGATTGGACAGGTTTCCGTACCTATAATTACGATGTTATTGATGGGGTAGAATATCAATTTGATTTAACTCAGCCAGCTCGTTACGATGGCGATTGCAAACTTATTAATAAAGATTCACACCGTGTGGTTAATCTGACTTTTAACGGTAAACCTGTTGATGAAAAACAAGAGTTTTTAATTGCAACGAATAACTATCGTGCTTATGGTGGTAAATTCCCGGGTACAGGCGATAAACACATTGTGTTTGCAGCTCCTGATGAAAACCGTCAAGTGTTAGCAAACTATATTTCAGCAGAAACTAAAGCACACGGAAAAGTAAGTCCAAAAGCAGACAACAACTGGCGAATTGCACCAATTTCATCAAACGTGAAATTAGATATTCGCTTTGAAACATCGCCAACAGAAAAAGCAAAAGCCTTTATTCAAACTAATGCACAATATCCAATGGAATATGTGGAAAATGATGAGATAGGTTTTGCAGTGTATCGAGTTGATTTAACAAAATAAGGACGATTTCATAAACGAAACAAGTAAACAAGCGGTTAAATTTGTAAAATATTTTGCAAATTTAACCGCTTGATTTTAAAGGTTATTTACCCGTTAAATTGACTGTCTATATTCTGGCGAATTTCATCAAAATTGGTTAATTTTATTAATTTACCATTTTCAAAAATCACTTCTAAAAGATCATCTGAAAAATCATCAAGGGCAGTTAAGCCATCAACATAAGAGTCTAGCGAAGTCACTTTTACACGTCCTTTTTGCGATTTTTTTAATCCAGAATCCGTTTTAGGGGCTTTAAATATTGCCTTTTCAATGCCATCAATAGTAATTGATGTCGCTTTAATGGCAAAACCAAGGGTATCACGTGTATTACGTTGATAGGTTTGTGCACCGACACCAAACACAATATTACTTGATGCAAAGCCTTTGGCTTTTAAACCTTCTAAAATAGTAATCATTTTTTCATAAGTGACACCATCTCCGTAAATAGCTCCTATATGCGAATCGAGCTCTTTATAACCTTGATTATTTGTGGTTCCGCCAAATATATCCCATAAACACTCGATCAATCCTTTACGTTCATATTCCGTTTTCGCATTTGGATTGCCACAAATAATGGTAAAAAAATCACCGCTATCAGGACGGATAATCACTTTTGCATTTTCAGGTCGAGCTAATATTTCACCTTTTAACAAGGGGAGATTTACCGTAATATTGTGCCAAAAATCTGTAGTATCAGCGACAATAGAGAGAGCATTATTAGGGTATTTTTTCATTAAATAACGGAAAGTTGGCAGCTCATCAACACCGTGTGAACTCATTACTGAATGTTCAGAGGCTGGAATAGAAGTGCCAATAAGTGATGTAGCACCATAATATGTCTTAACATATGAAATTGCAGGAATGGTATCTGTGCCTAAAAAAGCCGTTAAATGCCCAGCTCCCGAACTTTCCGCCGATTCCAAAGAACTCATTCCTCGCATAGAGAAATCGTGAGATTGAAATGGAATATGAGCTTGATTATCACAAGTTTGTTTCGCAAATTCAGTTAGAATTTTACGATAAGCAAATGCAATAGATGCAGAAGTAATAGGTTGCCATAAAGAAACATTGATTAAAGTTTCTAAATAGTTAGTAAGCCAGAAAAAATCTGGATGGGTGTTTTCAATCGTCATCATCGGTACTTTAATTGCTACGGATTTACCTTCTGGAATCGCTTTAATTCGAATAGGTAAGTATCCTAACTGATGTAATTGAGCAATATGTTCACCGTTATCGCTTATTTGCAAAGTATCAGCAATAAAGGTTGTATATTCCGATACCACTTCGTTTTGAGAGCGAGTAAAGAAATTATCATTAAAATAATGAATTAAATACTTTTTGATAAAAGCTTGAAATCCAAATGAAACGACTTGAGTAAGAAATGGTGCATTTGCATTACTACGAGGGGTGAATGTACTATATAAAAACTGTGAGTTTTCTGGATACTGAATTCGGTGTGATGTTTTATAAAAATCACATAATAAAGACGGAATAGCTGTAGAACGTATTTTTTTATTAGATAAGTTATGCATATTTTACATTTTAAGTTCTATTAAATGATTGATACAAAATATCATAATGTAAAGTATTTGCAACTTATTTTATAAATATTGGAATTTATCTAGAAAATAGGTTTTATCTCTGCATATTTAAATATTATTAATTCCAGTTGAACTTTCGCATAACGTAGATTATGTTAAATAGAGTATAAAGAAAAACCATCTCATACGAAATGGTTTTCTTGAAAGGTAAATAAGACAAATTATTTCAGCTGTTTAAATGCTTGTAATAAATCAGCCTTAATATCTTCAACGTGTTCTAAACCCACAGAAAATCTTAATAGATTATTGGTAATGCCTCGTGCGATACGTTCTGCTTCTGGAATATCCATATGGGTTTGCGTTGCTGGATAAGTGATAAAACTTTCTGTACCGCCTAAACTTTCTGCAAAGGTAATCAATTTCATTGCTTTAAGGAATTTTGGTACCCATTCTTCTTTTTGTAGGCGGAAAGATAACATTCCACTTTTTCCTGAATAAAGTACGCTGTCAATTTCAGGCTGCTCTGCTAAAAATTTAGCTAATTCTGTTGCATTTGATTGGTGACGCTCCATACGTAATGCTAGTGTTTTTAAGCCTCGAACCGCAAGGTATGAATCAAATGGTGAAAGTACCGCACCAGCACAATTTTGGAAATAGAATAAGCGTTCAGTTAAGTTTTGACCATTTACTTTAGTTGCTTCAGAATCTTTCGCAACGATTAAGCCAGCCAATACATCATTATGACCAGAAAGATATTTGGTCGCACTATGAACAACAATATCTGCCCCCTGTTCAATCGGGCGGAATAATACTGGTGTTAAAAATGTATTATCCACAATTAACATTAGATTATGCTTTTTCGCAATTTTAGAAATCGCTGCAACATCACATTCTTCCATTAAAGGGTTAGAAGGTGTTTCAACAAAAATCGCTTTTGTATTTGGGTTAATTGCTGCTTCAATCGCTACTAAATCAGCCGTATTGACATAAACCGGCTTTAAGGTGTTGTGATTTTTATGGCTGAAATCAAATAAACGGTAAGATCCGCCGTAAACATCACTTGAAATAATCCATTCATCAGTGCCTTTAAATAAAGACATAATTAGTTGAATAGCTGCCATTCCAGACGACATTGCAAACCCTGCGTCTCCGCCCTCTAAATCGGCAATTCCCTGCTCTAACACGGCTCGAGTTGGGTTTTTAGTGCGAGTATAGTCCCAACCGGTTGATTCCCCCAAGCCATCACGACCATAAGCAGTTGATAAAATAATTGGGGTGGCGACTGCCCCAGTTCTTGGGTCAGTACGGTTTCCCATTTGTACTAAGGTGGTTTCGATGTTGTTGAATTTTGTCATTGTTATTCCTTTATATATCCCCTATTTTGAATAAGGGATTCTCGATACTTAGCAATAGTCTATAAATTATTTAAATCCAGAACGTCTGTCATATCAAACAAACCGCTTTGTTTGGTGTTTAGCCATTTTGCAGCACGCACTGCCCCGTTGGCAAAAGTCATACGGCTTGAGGCTTTATGTGCAATTTCCACACGTTCACCTTCATCAGCAAACCAAACAGAATGCTCGCCAATCACATCGCCGGCACGAATGGTGGCAAAGCCGATTTCATCACGTTTACGCTCGCCAGCAATACCGTTTCGCTCAAATACACCGTGCGTTTTTAAATCACGGCCAAGGGTTTTCGCAATATGTTCACCCATTGATAATGCCGTGCCAGACGGAGCATCAACTTTATGGCGATGGTGGGCTTCAATCACTTCAATATCACAATAATCGCCCATCACTTTAGCTGCTTTTTCTAACAGTTTAAACACTAAGTTCACACCAACGCTGTAGTTTGATGCAAATACAATACCAATTTTTTCAGAAGCAGATTGAATTGCTTCTTTACCTGCATCATCAAAACCTGTGGTGCCAATAACCATTTGTTTGTTGTGTTTCACACAAATAGCAATGTGCTCTAATGTACCTTCAGGGCGAGTGAAATCAATTAACACATCAAATTTATCTACATTTTGCTCTACATTATCTGAAACGGCTATCCCTAAGTTGCCAACACCGACTAACTCGCCTGCGTCAGCTCCTACTAATGTTGAACCTTTACGCTCAAAAGCCGCACCTAGCTCTACTCCCTCAGCATTTTGTACTGCAGTGATCAAATTACGCCCCATTCTACCGCCGGCACCGACGATTCCGATTTTTAATGTCATATTCTTTCCTTTTTTGTTGTGTTTATTATTACAAGCGGTTGAATTTTACAAGAATTTTGCAAAATTTTGTGAATTTTTTACCGCTTGCAGACTATTTATCTGCTTTCCCCATTACCGCAATATGTACGGTAATCTCTTCTCTGTCGTGATAGAGATGTTTGGCCTGAATGTTAAACCAAAAGCCGTGTTTTTCTAGCTCTTCTTCCAAATATTGCAAACAAAGCTGAACTTCTTGATAACGCTTTTTCATTGGGAGTTTTAAATTGAAAATTGTTTCTCTACACCAACCATTTACTAACCATTTCGCCATAAGTTTAGCAATTCGCATTGGCTGCTCAACCATATCGCACACAAGCCAATCAATTTGCTTACGTTTAGGCGGTTGGAATTTAAAACCGCCTTCAGGGCAATGTTCTATTCTGCCTGTTTCGTGCAAGCTAGCTGCCATTTTACCGTGATCGACCGCATAAACAAACACACCACGTTTTACTAATTGATACGTCCAACCACCTGGGCAAGCACCAAGATCTACACCTGTCATCGAATCATTAAAACGTTTTTTCTCTTCTGCTTGTGGAATAAAAGTTAAAATTGCCTCTTCTAATTTTAAAGTAGAACGGCTTGGTGCTTCAGCAGGGAATTTCAATCGAGGAATGCCCATAAAAAATGGCGATTTATTCTGATTATAAGCATAGCCGACATAGCACGCCCCCGAACGAACAAAGAGAATGTGCAAACTTACACTCCCTTTCATACTTTCAGGCTTACCAAGCCAACCTTGTTTTTTCAGGGCTGAACGCAGTGGCACGGTAAATTTACGGCAGAATGTTAAAAGCTCTTTCGCTTCATTGGTATCTGGCGTTTCGACAAAAATATCTGAGCTGTTGCGAGGATTAAATTCTGCAAATTGAGCTAAAATCGGCGAAATTCGGTCATTTTCAGGTAAATTTTGCAGTAAATCACCCACTACTATCATTTGGCGAGCAAAAATAAACTGCTCAAATTTTAATTCTTTTGCAAGCTTATCTGCATCGCCAGCTTGATAACACTCAAAAATCACATAGCCGCTATTTTCTTTTAAGTTAGCAAAACCAAATATGCCTAATTGAGCTGCTTTATCGGTAATCTCCCCTGCTACTTCTTTTTCAAACCCTGCACGGCAATATAGAGCTAGTTTATTGAACATTTCGCCCTCTCAAACTTACAAAAAGTAATACACACCAACCAAACATAAAGCTCAAACCACCAATCGGTGTAAACCAATGAATTGTCGGTATATTTAAAGCAAGCAAATAAAGATTTCCGCTGAATAAAAGAATACCTAATGCCCAACTGCCACCAATTAAGTTGAAGGCTTTTGCTCTACAAGCGGGTGGATTTTGCACAGAATTTGCAATTTGAAATAAACCTAAGGCAAGAATAGCCAACGTATGGAACATTTGATATTTAATACCGGTATCTATCCAGCCCAATGCTTTAATTGATAATTGAGCTGATAATGCGTGACTAGCAATCGCCCCAAAAGCGACGGTAAATAAACCGCTAAGAGCTGCTATTGCAACAAATTTATTTTTCATAAAAGGATCGTTTTCTAACTAAATAAAAGTGCTTACTATAGCATATTCTCAATGCTCATAAGCGATGAAATTGTGCAAAAAGTTTAAAAGGAAATAGTTTCTCAGGTAAATAATTTAAGCAATCATTCGCTGAATCGCTTCATTTCTCCACTTAAATAGATTTTGTGCTTGTGGCAAATTCGGGGCGAGATGATCAAAACCATGATAAACACCGCTGATAATATGTAGTTCGGTTGGCACGCCAGCCTCAATTAAACGGTTGGCAAAATCCAAATTTTCATTAACAAACAAATCCATACTGGCTGTAATAATACAAGTTGGGGGCAAATGGCTGACATCACTTGCCAAACTTGCCGAATAATAGCTAATCTGATTTTGGGCTATATTTTGACTACCACGAAGAATCTGCCAAGCGGTTTGGTTGTGGGTGGGTGTCCAAATAAATTCACCGGTAAATTTGCTTTGATATAACGAATGCTCACCACCAGTACGGCAATCTAACATCGGATAAATCAGTACTTGACCTGCCACAGAAAAGGTATTTTTATCTCGTACCATCAGGCTTAAATTAGCAGTTAAACCACCGCCACCACTCTCCCCCATTAGCACAATTTTATCTCTATTGATCCCTAAAGTATCAGCATTTTCAATAAGGTAAGATAAGCCATAATAAGCATCGTTAATTTGAGCGGGGAACGGTGTTTCGCTCGCAACCCTATATTCCAAACTCACAACAACAGCCCCCGTTTCTTCAGCTATTGCAAACAACATTGGGCTAGATAGTCTGGCATTCCCCATAACATAACCGCCACCGTGTGAATAATAAATCACAGGCAACGCTGTTGATGTATGTCTCGTTTTTGGATAATACACATACATATCTACTGCTGGTTGATTGCCTTTAGCGGGAGCTATCCATTTACTATCTGGCTGAATAGGATCTTTGTCTGCTTGTGCGATTAATTGTTTTTGCACTTCACGAATATTGTCTAAATTAAATGATTCGGCAGGAATAACTTCATTTGCTGAAATATCTCGATATTCAGGTGCTAATAAATGAGCGGTGCGGTAGGTCGTCATAGGGTATTTCCTATTTAGAGTACTGATATATTTATTATAAACATTCCTTTTTTCTGATTTTACAAAAATTATCCAATTCCTTAAATATTATTCATATTAAAAGCTGTAATTTGAGGAAAAACTGTAAATTATCTATGCAGATAAGGGATATTTTTGATGCCGACTTTGGATAATTTGTACGAATGGGGCGAGCAGTATCGCTAATGAGATGAATTTGGGGCGGATTGTGTGATGGAGTTTTTATGCAATGAAAAAATAGTACGTTCCAATAAAGTTCGGCATTAATATGGATAGACAACCTCAAACATCGCTCATTTAGAACGATGTTTGAGGTTTAATTTTAACTGTATTTACAGAGGCTTATGAATCTTAAAACCCCCATCCACCAGAATTTCTGCACCTGTGATAAATTTGACTTCATCGCTTGCTAAAAATAGTGTGGTATGAGCAACATCAAGTGGGTCTCCCATTCGGCCTAATGGGTTAAAGCTTGCTATTTCAGCTAGCTTTTCTTCACTAGAATATTGTTTTGCCATAGGTGTTAAAATTGGACCAGGCGAAACAGAGTTTACTCTGATATTGTATTTGCCTAATCGTGAAGCCATCGCTCTAGTTAAAGCATCAACAGCACCTTTAGAGGCAGAGTAAGAAAGTCCAGCAATACCCTCTCCTGCTACGTGTACACCTAAGGTATTGATGTTAATAATAGCACTGATGTCATTTTGTTTCATATAAGGAACAACAGCACAAATGCCTAAAAAAGCACCATCGGCATTAACTTTCATTACTTTTTGCCATTCACTTAAAGAGGCATCTTCATATTTCCAGTCAGCTCCACCAATGGCAGCATTATTGACTAAAATGTCGATTTTCCCAAATCTATCAATAACTTCTTTAGTGACATTTTCCCAAGAATCTTGCTCTGCAATATTATGCACAATACCTAATGCCACATCGCCATATTGATTTTGAAGATCTGTAACCAAATTCTCTATAGCAGTTTGTTGCACGTCTGTAATCACTACCTTAGCTCCTTCTCTGGCAAAAACACGTGCTGTTATTTCGCCCATACCACTAGCAGATCCAGTAATAATAGCAACTTTATTTTCTAATCGCCCCATTTTATTCTCCTTAGTTAATGGATTTTTGTTACGCTATATTGATAAGCTACACCCAAATGCTCTCGTAAAGTTGAGCCCTCATAATCAGTATGATAAATTCCTCGTTCTTGCAAAATTGGTACCACTTTTTCTACAAAATCTTTCACTCCTTTTTGGCTGTCTGGAGCAAGCGAAAAGCCATCTGTCGCTCCTGCTTTAAACCATTTTTCCATAAAATCAGCGACATCTTTTGGGGTACCCACTACTACGGGATGGTAGTTAATTACACCATTTGCTAGCACTTCTTTAGGAGACATTCCTTGTTTGATAAGCTCTACAGCTCTAGGTGAGCGAGGATCTTGAGGATGTGGTATTGCTTGATTTTGTAAGGATTCAGGCAAAGGTTTATTCACATCTAGTTTATGAAGATTTACCCCAATCATTGCAGATAAATAACGGATTTGTCCTTCAAATTCCTCTTTGCTCATAAAATCTAAAAGCTTATATCGTCTTGCTAATGCTTCTTCATAAGTATCGCCAATGGTAAACATAAATCCGGAGAACATATTAATCTCATTAGCATTTCTACCATATCGAATAGCACTTTGTTTTAATATGTTTCGATAAGCTTTAGCTTCATCTATTGTAAATGGATTCGCATACACTCCACTTGCAAATCGCCCTGCAAGCTCAATTCCTTCAGGGCTTGGGCCAGCCTGAAAAATAGGGGGTTGCCCCTGTGGTGTAGCGGGAATGGGTAATGCACCTTTAACTTGGTAATGCTTACCTTTGTAAAAAGCAGGCTTAATTTTGCTCATATCAGCAAAAATACCTGTAGTTTTGTCTGTAATATAGGCATTTTCACTAAAGCCTCCCCACAACGTTTGTACTGCTTCTATCATTTCGTGAGCCATTTCATAACGTATCGTCGTATTTGGGAGAGGTGCATCGCCAAAGTTATAAGCTGTTTCTCTTGTGCCAGTTGTTACCGCATTCCAACCCAGTCGTCCTTTACTTAAGGTGTCTAGTGTTTTTAATTGACGAGCTAAATTGTATGGTAGGTTGTAAGTTGTAGAAAACGTTGCCACCATACCAATTTTTTGCGTAGCATAGGCAACAGCAGATAGCATTACCATTGGCTCAAGCGGAAAAGCAGGTGAACGGGTAGAAATATCTGTACCACCGCCTGCTCCACCAAAAGATGGGGTATCCGCAATAAATAATGTATGAATTTTCCCTTTTTCTGCGGTTTTTGCCATTTCTACATAAAAATCAATATCGGTATATGCACGTTCATTACTGTCAGGTAAACGCCAAGATTGGAATTCACCGCCATATCCAGAAACGAGTTGTAAAGCGAGTTTCATTTTTTTATTTGAGTTATCTAAGTAATCTTTCATTATCGTATCCTCAATCTATGAAATTGTGGAATGATTATATGATTTTAAATTTGATATAAGAATGGCTGTTTTTGGAAAGATTTTTTCTAAATTTGGAAAGATTAGATGAGTTTATAATATAAAAATAAACCGCTTGAAAAATAATATTTTCCAAACGGTTCTCGGTACACTTTAATTATTTTTAGCTCGAGACTTATTACTTGAGTAAATAAAATATAGTGCAACTGCTAGGCATATAGTCGAAATAAGACGGGTAAATGAAAAATTAATCGCTTGATTACCAAACCAACCAAAATTATCAATCAGTAAACTCATTAATAATTGTCCAAAAATAACTGCGACTGTTGCTGTTCCAATATGCTTAACGGCTAATACTATTGCCAAAATATATGGCACACCACAAAAAGCACCACGTAATGTCAGGGCTGTAATGGATTACTTTATTCAAAAATATCAAAAGATATAATTTTACAAGCGGTAATGTTTTGTAAAATTTTTGTAAAAAATTATCGCTTGTTATTCTCTAAATATAGCTTGGTTCATCAAAAACCGTGACTTTTGGTGCATCACCAATAAATTTTTCGACTTGAACCGTTGTCGTATTAGGGGCATTCCCCTGCCCTAGCTTAGAAGATCCTTCATTGTGAGTTAATACATTTGGGTTTCCATTTTTGCATAAGGGCGATGTTGAACCTAAATCTTGCGGGTCGTACCAACCACCTTCATAAAGAGCGACTGTACCTTGAATAATGCCGTCGGTTACGACTGCCCCAGCTAAGATTTGCCCTCGTTTGTTAAAAATTCGCACAATATCACCGCTTGTAATGCCTCGTTCTGCAGCATCTTGGGTGTGAATTAACACAGGTTCTCTGCCGTTTACTTCGTAATATTGGCGTAGCGAAGAATAGGAGAGCTGGCTATGCAAGCGGTATTTAATATGTGGCGTAACTAAAGCCAATGGCTCGGCTGATGTCGTTTTGCCTGCATATTCACGATGCTCCAACCACATTGGGTGTCCTTTGCAATCGTCATACCCCATATTCGCAACTATTTGTGAGAAAATCTCAATTTTGCCCGACGGGGTGGCTAATTTATGCTGAACGGGGTCTTTGCGGTAATCCTGATAGCGAACAAAACTATTGCCTTGCTCTTGTTCTGCTTTAAAGGCTAAGACTTTATTCTCAGTCCAAAATTCTTTAAAAGTAGGGAGCGGTGTATTTGCTTTTTTAGCTGCTTCAAAGGCGATTTGGTAGAACTCTTCCAACCATTCCATTTCGCTTTTGTTTTCAGTAAATTCCGCTTCTTTGCTAGCACGTTTGGCTAGTTCTGCAAAAATATCGTAATCATTTTTGGCTTCAAATTGCGGTTCCACCACTTGTTTCATTGGAATAATATTTTTTACCACATAATCACCAGAAACCGTGACGTCGTTACGTTCATAACTTGTGGTCGCAGGTAATACAATATCTGCCATTCGTGCGGTTGGCGTCCAATAACATTCATTCACAATGACCGTTTCAGGTTGTTGCCACGCTTTAACCAAATAATTAGTATCTGGGTGATGAGCAAACGGATTGCCCCCTGCCCAATAAACTAATTTAATATCAGGGTAATGCAAGGTTTGCCCGTTGTAATCAAATGGCTGATTTGGTTTTAATAAGGCATCGGCAATACGAGCTACGGGGAAGAACGGCATATTCGGGTTAGGTTTGCCAGCATTGATTGCCCCTAAGCGAATACCGGAATGCATACTTAAACCATCGGTCGAATAGCGATAATTTAAACCAAAGCCTCCACCCTGTAAGCCGATTTGCCCAAGCATTGCGGCTAAAGTAACAAGCATCCAATGGCTTTGCTCGCCGTGTTGCAAGCGTTGTAATCCCCAGCCAGACATTAACATAGTGCGATTTTCAACAAACGCATTTGCCAAGGTTTGAATCGTCTCTGCTGGGATTCCACAAATTTGGCTTGCCCACTCTGCTGTTTTAGGCTGATTATCAGTTTTACCTAGCACATAATCGGCAAATTGTTCAAAACCGACGGTATAATTCGCTAAAAAGGCTTTATCGTGCTTGTTTTCATTAATTAAGGTATGAGCAATGCCCAGCATTAAAGCAACGTCTGTGCCGGTATGAATCGGCAACCATTCTGCCTCTAAAAATTGGCAAGTTTCGCTACGTACTGGGTCGATACAGATAATACGTTTACCACTTGCTTTAAGTTTTGCTAAATAATCAATGCCTTCAGGGTCGGCAGATGTCCAAGCAATACGCAGTGTATTAAGCGGATTGGACGACCAAATCACTAATAATTCGGTGCTTTCTACAATAGTATGCCAGCTGGTTTGTTGAGCATAAACCTCAATATTCCCCACCACGTGCGGCATAATTACTTGCACCGCACCTGTTGAATAATCGCCTTTAGTGTTAATAAAACCGCCCGTTACATTCAAATAGCGTTGTAATAGCGTGCGAGAGGCGTGGAGAGATCCGCAACTATACCAACCGTACGAACCGCCGAAAATTGCCTCGCTACCATATTGCTGACGAACTCGTTGCATCTCGTTTGCGACTAAATCGAAGGCTTTATCCCAAGAAATTCTGACCCATTCATCACGTCCACGTAAGGTGGTATCTTTATTCCCTTCTAAATAGCCTTTACGAACCATTGGGTATTTCACTCGCACAGGGCTATAAAGCTGATCAGCAACAACATCTTGTAATTCATTTTGATGTTGTTTTAGCAGACTACCTTCTGATTTAACGACTCTGCCATTTTCAACGGTAACATTTAATGCTCCCCAATGGGCTGCGGTAGTAATAGTGTTTGCGGGTTTTTCAAGAGAAACAAATCTCCCTTTTTCTAATTGTTGTGTTAAATCCATTTGAATGATTACCTTATGATTTGATATTTTGCGAGGGAATTTACTTGAATGGAGAACGAGTTGCAACTACAAGCGGTCATTTTTTTACTAAATTTTGCAAAAACAAAGCCCACCTCATTTTATTGAGGTGGGCTAATTTAGAAAAGCTATACGGCTACTTGCACAATCACATTATCTGCTTTTTTAACATAGCTATTAATCTGATCGAAATTCATATAGCGGTAAATATCATCTTTGTCTTTTTGTAAGTTTTCAACATAAGAGAGATATTCATCTGGTGTTGGTAACTTACCTAATAATGCTGAAACAGCCGCTAATTCCGCCGAGGCTAAATAGACGTTTGCCCCTTGCCCTAAACGGTTTGGGAAGTTTCGGGTGGAAGTTGAAACCACATTTGCATTATTGGCGACACGAGCTTGGTTCCCCATACATAATGAACAACCTGGCATTTCGACACGGGCACCACTTTTACCATAAATGCTATAATAACCTTCTTCTGTCAGTAAGCCGGCATCCATTTTGGTTGGTGGTGCAATCCAAAGTTTAGTTGGTAACTCACCTTTCGCTTGGCTAAGTAATTTACCTGCCGCACGGAAATGCCCGATATTCGTCATACAAGAGCCGATAAAGACTTCATCAATTTTATCGCCTTGCACTTGAGAAAGCAGACGAGCATCATCTGGGTCATTAGGCACACAAACAATTGGCTCTTTGATTTCGTCTAAATTAATCTCAATAATGGCTGCATATTCTGCATTTTCATCGGCTTCTAATAATTCAGGATCATCTAACCAAGCCTGCATATTAGCAATTCGACGCTCAAGGGTGCGTTTATCATCATACCCTTCTGCAATCATCCATTTTAACAAGGTGATATTAGAATTGAGGTATTCAATAATCGGTTCCTTATTAAGCTTAATCGTACAAGCGGCGGCAGAACGTTCTGCTGATGCGTCTGATAACTCAAATGCTTGTTCGATTTTTAGATCTTCTAAGCCTTCAATTTCAAGAATACGGCCAGAGAAGATATTTTTCTTCCCTTTTTTCTCAACAGTGAGTAAACCTTGTTGAATAGCATAATAAGGAATTGCGTGTACTAAATCTCGCAAGGTAATGCCAGGTTGCATAGTACCTGAAAAACGCACTAAGACTGATTCCGGCATATCAAGTGGCATTACGCCTGTAGCGGCCGCAAAAGCCACTAAGCCAGAACCTGCTGGGAACGAGATCCCAATAGGGAAACGGGTGTGAGAATCCCCCCCTGTGCCGACCGTATCAGGCAATAACATACGGTTTAACCAAGAGTGAATAACACCATCGCCAGGACGTAATGAAATACCGCCACGGTTCATAATAAAATCAGGTAAGGTATGGTGTGTTACCACATCAACCGGTTTCGGATAAGCTGCGGTATGGCAGAAAGATTGCATGACTAAATCTGCCGAGAAACCTAAACAAGCGAGATCTTTTAATTCATCTCTTGTCATTGGACCAGTGGTATCTTGTGAACCGACAGACGTCATTCTTGGCTCACAATATTGCCCCGGGCGAACGCCTTCAACACCGCAAGCTCTGCCTACCATTTTTTGTGCAAGCGTATAACCTTTATTACTTTCAGAAACAGCTTGTGGTTTTAAGAAAACATCACTTTCTGGCAAGCCTAAAGCAACTCTCGCTTTATGGGTTAAGCCTCTACCAATAATGAGTGGAATACGACCACCTGCTCGCACCTCATCTAATAATACGTCTGTTTTAAGTTTAAATTCTGCCAGTACGGTATCTGAATTATGAGCACAAATTTTGCCTTGATGCGGGTAAATATCAATCACATCGCCCATATTAAGATTGGTTACATCAACTTCAATCGGTAGGGAACCTGCATCTTCTAACGTATTAAAGAAAATCGGGGCAATTTTACCACCTAATACTACCCCACCAGCTCGTTTATTTGGAATATAAGGAATATCTTCTCCCATAAACCAAAGTACTGAGTTAGTTGCTGATTTACGAGATGAACCTGTGCCGACAACATCGCCAACATAAGCAAGCGGAAAGCCTTTTTCTTTTAACGCTTCTAATTGCTTAATTGGGCCGGTATGCCCATTTTCATCGGGAGTAATCCCATCACGCTCGTTTTTTAGCATTGCTAATGCGTGTAATGGAATATCAGGACGAGACCACGCATCTTGTGCTGGAGAGAGATCGTCAGTATTAGTTTCGCCTGTTACTTTAAATACGGTAACCGTTAATTTTTCAGCAAGTTTCGGGCGAGAGGTAAACCATTCAGCATTTGCCCAAGATTCTAAAACTTGTTGCGCAAATTGATTGCCTTGCTCCGCTCGTTCTTTTACATCGTGGAAATTATCAAACATTAATAATGTTTTTGATAATGCCTCAACGGCTGTTGGTGCAAGTTCTGGGTTATCTAATGCGGTTAATAAGGTTTCGATATTATAACCGCCTTGCATCGTGCCTAATAGTTTTACGGCATGAACAGGTGAGATTAAAGGCGAGGTTGCCGAACCTTTTGCAATATCAGCTAAAAATGCTGCTTTCACATAGGCGGCTTCATCAACCCCTGCCGGAATTCGATTGGTAAAAAGATCTAATAAAAAGACCGCTTGTTCCGGTTCAGGATTTTTTAATAATTCAACTAATTGAGCTGTCTGCTCCGCAGTTAATGGTTTTGGTACAACTCCCAACTCTGCACGTTCATCAACTTGTTGTTGATAGTTTTCTATAAAATTTGCCATTGCTGACATCCCCCACTAATATAAATTACATATTTGCAATAATATCTTGCGCAAATTCTGACGTTGAACGCAATGTTGCCCCATCTAGCATTTCAGCAAAATCAAAGGTAACGGTTTTATTGGCAATGGTTTTAGAAACTGCATTCACCACTAAATCTGCCGCCTCTGTCCAACCTAAATGGCGTAACATCATCTCTCCACTTAAAATTAACGAGCCTGGGTTGCCTTTATTTTGCCCTGCAATTTTCGGTGCAGTGCCGTGTGTTGCTTCAAAAATTGCTGCTTCAGCCCCAATATTCGCCCCTGGTGAAATGCCGATACCACCCACTTGTGCAGCTAAGGCATCAGAAATGTAATCGCCATTTAAGTTAAGGGTTGCAATCACATCATAATCGGTTGGGTGTAGTAGAATTTCTTGTAAAAATGCATCAGCAATACAATCTTTAATAATAATTTCTTCGCCATTTTTCGGATTGGTTAAACGCATCCAAGGGCCATTATCAATTAATTCTGCCCCAAACTCTTTAGCAACTTGGTAGCCCCATTCTTTAAATGCACCTTCGGTAAATTTCATAATATTACCTTTATGCACTAAAGTAAGTGATTTACGGTTATTATCAATCACATATTGTAAGGCTGCACGCACTAAACGCTGTGTACCTTGTTTTGAAACAGGTTTAATGCCAATACCGCAATCTTCAGTGAAACGAATTTTTTTCACACCCATCTCTTGTTGTAAAAATTCAATGACTTTGTTTGCTTCGACTGATCCTGCAACCCATTCAACACCTGCATAAATATCTTCTGAATTCTCACGGAAGATAACCATATCAATAAGTTCTGGGTATTTTACTGGGCTTGGTGTGCCGTCATAATAGCGAATTGGGCGTAAGCAGTTATATAAATCTAAGCCTTGACGCATCGCCACATTTAGTGAACGAATACCGCCACCCACCGGGGTCATCAGCGGACCTTTAATCGCCACGTGATATTGGCGAATAAGTTCGAGCGTTTCATCTGGTAACCAAGTATTTTCACCATATACTTGATTTGCTTTTTCCCCCGCATAGATTTCCATCCACGCAATTTTACGCTTTCCTTGATAGGCTTTTTCAACGGCTGCATTAAGTACCGCTTGCATAGCTGGGGTAACATCAACACCGATGCCGTCGCCTTCAATAAAAGGAATAATAGGATTATTAGGTACAACCAATGAACTGTCTTGATTTAATTGAATTGTTTCGCCTTGTGGAATTTTGACTTGTGTTTGCATTTTTTGCTCCTGAATTGACGAAAAGAGATAAGAATGAAATAACTATAAACAGTAAATAAGAAAATGTAAATAAAGAGAAAAAATATTATGAAGTTGATCACATTTTTTTAACTTGTTGATAAATTATCCGTAAAAAGAGTTGTTTTTATACTTTAAATAATGGTAATTTTGAGAGGTAAATATAAAAATAAAGGAGTGTCCTATGTCAAAAGCAACATTAACACTAGAATCTGGCGAACAGCTAGAGCTCAGTATGCAAAAAGGTAGTTTAGGTTATAAAACCATCGATATTCAACCTTTTGCAAAACATAAATTGTTCTCCTACGACCCAGGGTTAGTTTGTACTGCCGTTTGTCAGTCAAATATTACCTATGTAGATGGCGATGAAGGAGTACTATTATACCGTGGCTACCCTATCGATCAGTTAGCCAATAACGCTGATTATTTAGAAGTGGGTTATACCCTTCTATTTGGTGAGCGTCCAAGCAAGGAACAATATCAAGAATTTGTTCAGCTTGTGAAAAAACATACTCTGGTTCACGAACAATTAACCAAATTCTTCTCCGGTTTCCGTCGAGATTCTCACCCAATGGCAGTTATGTGTGGGGTAAGTGGTGCTCTTGCTGCCTTCTACCACGACTCTATTGATGTGAACAATCAAGCCCACCGAGAACTTACCGCTATTCGTCTTCTTGCTAAAATCCCAACCCTTGCTGCAATGTGTTATAAATATTCTATCGGACAGCCTTTTATGTTCCCTCAGAATAATCTTTCGTATGCAGGAAACTTCCTCTATATGATGTTTGCAACCCCTTGCGAACCTTATGTGGTTAATCCGGTTTTAGAACGTGCATTAGATAAAATCTTTATTTTACACGCTGATCACGAACAAAATGCTTCAACTTCCACAGTACGTACCGCAGCTTCATCAGGTGCTAACCCATTTGCTTGTATTGCGGCAGGTATTGCATCACTTTGGGGGCCAGCACACGGCGGTGCAAATGAAGCTTGTATTAATATGCTCGAAGAAATTGGAACGGTAGATAGAATCCCTGAATTTATTGCTAAAGCGAAAGACAAAAACGATCCATTCCGTTTAATGGGCTTTGGGCATCGTGTTTATAAAAATTACGACCCGCGTGCAAAAGTGATGCGTAAAATCTGCCACGAAGTATTAAATGAATTAAATATTGATAACCCATTATTTGATGTGGCGATTGAGCTAGAACGTATTGCATTAAGCGATCCATATTTTATTGAGCATAAACTCTATCCTAATGTCGATTTCTATTCAGGCATTGTAATGAAAGCCATTGGTATTCCAACCTCTATGTTTACGGTAATGTTTGCTCTTGCAAGAACAGTCGGCTGGATTGCACACTGGAAAGAGATGTATCTACAAGGCAATATCAAAATTGTTCGCCCTCGCCAAATTTATACAGGCTATACAGAACGCCCATTTGAAAAAATGGATAAAGAGTAATTTTGCAAAAAGTTGAAGAAATTTAACCGCTTGTAAATAGCTTATAAGCAATAAACAAAAGGCACAAAATATTAAATTCTGTGCCTTTTTCATCTTAAATTAAAATTAATTACGCTTGTGTATATTTAGGTTCACTAAATACCGTTACTTCAGGTGCTTCGCCAGTGAATTTTTCCACTTGGACGATAGCGGTATTTGGCGAGTTACCTTGTGCTAATTTTGAAGTGCCTTCATCACGGGTTAATACGTTCGGGCAACCAAATTTACATAATGGTTTTTCGCTTTGACCAAGATCTGCAGGGTCATACCACGCACCTTCGTGAATTGCCACAGTACCTTTGATAATACCATCAGTTACCACCGCACCGGCAAGCACTTGTCCACGGCCATTGAACACTCGCACAATATCGCCATCTGCAATGCCACGAGCCGCTGCATCATCTTTATGAATTAAGATAGGCTCACGATCTTTTACGGTGTATTTACTACGTAGTGAAGTATGGGCTAATTGGCTGTGTAAACGGTAGTATGGATGCGGTGTTACTAACGCAAGCGGTGCTTCAGCCGTTGTATTACCTGCATACTCTTCTGGTTCCATCCAGCTTGGATAACCTTTACAGTCATCATAGTTCATTTTCGCAATTACATCAGAGTAAATCTCAATTTTACCTGATGGTGTGCCTAATGGGCTAAGAAGAGGATCGTTGCGGAACTCTTCATAACGCACCCATTTTTTCGCTTTTTCACTTACTTTGAAAGTAACAGGTTTATTTTCTGACCAGAATTTATCAAAGTTAGGCATAATCACACGGTTTTTACGTGCAGCATCAAAAGCAGATTGATAGAAACCTTTCAACCAATCCATTTCAGATTTACCTTCAGTGAATTTTTCTGCCACACCCGCTAATTTTGAAAGCTCAGCAAAAATATCGTAATCACTTTTCGCTTCAAATTGCGGCTCAACCACTTGTTTCATTGGGAAAATATTCATCATTGAATAGTCGCCCGACATTGTTAAGTCGTTACGTTCATAACTTGTTGTTGCTGGTAAGACAATATCCGCCATACGAGCAGTTGGTGTCCAGTAACATTCATTCACGACAATTAACTCTGGTTTTTGCCACGCTTTTACCATTGTATTGGTATCTTGGTGATGAACTAATGGGTTACCACCTGCCCAGTAAATCACTTTAATATCAGGGTAAGTGATTTCTGTACCATTATATTGAATGGTTTTACCTGGGTTCAATAAAGCATCAGAAATACGGGCCAATGGGAATGAGGCTTTAGATGTATCATCTAACCACGTTTTTTCGCCTACATCGCCACCAGCATTTGCTGAAATTGAGCCGACAATACCACCTGTTGCTGTTGGAACACCACCGTTAGCATAGTGGTAACTTAAACCGAAACCACCACCCGGTAAGCCGATTTGACCAAGCATTGAAGCAAGAGTCACTAACATCCAGTGAGTTTGTTCGCCGTGGCGTTGGCGTTGCATACCCCAACCGCCCATTAACATAGTGCGATTTGATGAAAAATCTGCTGCTAATTGTTTGATTTTATCGGCTGGCACACCACTAATTTTTGCCGCCCATTCTGCATCTTTTGCTTGATTATCTGTTTTACCTAATAAGTATTCTTCAAATTTATCATAGCCTACAGTGTATTTTTGTAAGAATGCTTTATCGTGCTTACCTTCACTGACTAAAGTATGTGCGATACCAAGCATTAACGCAACGTCTGTACCTGTATTTACTGGCACCCATTCCGCATTTAAGAATTCTGCCGATTCATTGCGTTCAGGTGTGATACAGATAATGCGTTTACCCGTTTCTTTGAATTTTTTGAAATATTCAATACCTTGTTGGTCAGATGATGTCCAGGCATTACGTAAGGTAGTCAATGGGTTTGCAGACCAAAGCACGATAATATCGCTACTTTCAAGCACCACTTCCCAGCTGGTTTGTTGCTCATATACCTCAATAGTCCCGAGTACGTGTGGCATAATTACCTGTGCCGCACCTGTTGAGTAGTCACCTTTTACGCCAACGAAACCACCGGTTAAGTTCATATAGCGGTGTAATAAAGTACGGGCAGCGTGTAATGAACCTGAACTATACCAACCATAAGAACCGGCGAAGATCCCAGTTGCACCGTAAGCATCACGAGCAGATTTAATACCGCCGTGAACTAGCTCGAATGCTTTATCCCAAGAAATTCGAACCCACTCATCGTGCCCACGTAAAGTTGTATCTTTATTGCCTTCTAAGTAACCACGACGAACCATCGGATATTTCACACGAGCTTCGCCGTGAACTTGGTCAGCTACAACGTGTTGTAATTCATTAGGTACAGAAACTTCAAAAATAGAATCTGATTTTACCACTTTACCGTTTTCAACAACTACACCTAAAGGCCCCCAGTGGGCAGCTGTGACAACAGTTTTCATACCTTCAGCTTTAGCACTTGTTGAAACTAATGAACCAACTACACCTGTTGTACCTGTAGCAAAGCCAGTACTAGCTGCTAAACCTAATGATGAATTTTTTAAAAATCCACGACGGCTGTTGTTAATTTTTTCTTGTTTACTCATAGTCTCCTCACTTTTTGAGTCAAGTTAAGGGGCTGTTAAAAAGAATAATAACCCCTAACAAAAGACGCCTTTCTAAATACGAGAGGATAGTCAGTTTCCCAATTATCCTTGGAACAAAGAAAATTTCGTTGTTCGGCTTGCTACCATATCCTAAGACTTAGGCTCACAAGCTCGGTGTCTGGATTTTCAAGCGGTCGATTTTAATGAAATTTCTGCAACCAACCGCATTATGATGTGCCAACCCTAAGGGCTAACACCGATTTTTAGTGCGAACTACCTTTAATATCTTTCGCATTACGCTGTAAGAAGATAGTAACTGCACGTACATCATCAGCACTCATTGATGTTCTATCTTTCATTGAATTGACTACCCCAATCCACTGGTTAGCGGTATAGTGATCCGCACCGATTGGCGAGTGGCAACCACTACAATGGCTTTCATTTAAGTTATTACCGAAATCATTTAAGGCTTTCAAATTCGCCGTTACTGCCGTTTTTGGTAGATTGACTTCAAAATTAATCTCTTTCCAATCAGAAGCGGTAACTTCATCGAAAACCGTCTTCATAACATTCACTTTGCCTTTTTCTTCATCGCCAAGTAAAGCAACCATAATACGTTTACCTAAATCCATATAGACAACACTTTCTGCCCCTGCTTGTTGCCAGCCGTGAACAGTTGCTACGATGTTATCGCCATCTTCACGCCAGTTTTGTAGCTCTGCAAAGGGAAGTAAGCGTGCTGAACCACCTGCTGTCATTTGGGCATTATTCATTACTAAAGAATAGAGTGTTTTATCATTTGCATTAAACTCAGCAGCGTGTTTGGTTAATTCCCCCAAACTTGCAGCACTATCAACTTCAATATCTGGCATAAAGTGTGCAATCCCTTTATGGCAATCAATACAAGTTTGATTAGTTTCTTGGGCTAACTTATGCATTTTTTGTGCTGCTTCTTTTTGATCAGAAATTACCATTGCCTCAAAACTATGACAGCTTCTACACGTCATCGAGTCATTTTCTTTCATATCAGCCCAAACACGTTGAGCCATTTCTAAACGATGAGCTTCATAAGCTTCTTGATCGGGTAATTTATTAGTAACAAAGGTATGCCATACATCTTTTAATGCCATCACTTTTGCTTTGACGTAATGCAGACCATCTTGTGGAACGTGGCAATCAGAACATTCCGCACGAATACCTTTGCGGTTAGAGAAATGAACACTTCCTTCCCATTCGGCTTGCGGATGTGTCATTGAATGGCAGCTTACACAAAATTCAGGTGTACTTGTTGCTTTCATTGCATATTGCGTTCCACCTAAAACTGCTGCACCTAATCCCATTATGCCAATAACTATTGCTGTTTTTTTTATCTTCGACATAAAACTACCCCCACTTAAAATACTAAAAATTAAAGACGAGATAATTCTATTAACTCCTAAGAGGTACTAAAATAAGTAAAAATACGTATTAACCCAAAAGAGTGATTTGAGTTTGATCTAAAGCAAATAATTTAAAGTCATTTTGAGAGATGAATAACAAAAAACGCTATAACTCACCTCGCTATAGCGTTAAAAAATGAAATGTTATTTATAAGAAAACCAAGGTGGTAATACAAATTGTGAATCAGCAAATAATTCAGGGGCAATTACGGCACTTCTGCCTTTTTGTATCTGATAAATAAGTTGTGGCAGGCTAATTGATAAATCTTTACTATCAGGATACGTAAGCCCTGTTTGGCTATCGGTATTGAAATAATAAGTGCCATTTACACCATAATGCGGTTGCGAGCGAATAACATTCGATACCGCTTTAAAATGGCGAGGCGAAACACTTTGCTTCCACGCATTAGCTAAAATATTGGTTTGATCGTAAGCAATACTGGCTTGTGAGTAAGTTGGTTGTCTGCCAAATAACTGCTCATAATGCTGGCTAAATTGCTTACCAAGAAAATTCTCACTTAAGCCACTATTGGTACTCCAAAGCACTCCTTCGCAGAGTTGTTCGTGCGGTAAAAATGCAGAAGGAGCATAAATACTGTAAATAATAGCGTTAGTCGGATTTTGAATAAAATTCTGATGAAAATTCACGATATCTTCAGCAAAATAAGAAGCCAGCACAATAATAGACGGCGATTGGTTATGTACTTGTTTCATCAAATTTTCATACATATTAGGCTCTTGTGCAATTTCCACTTGCTCAACTTTCCACCCTTGCTCTCGCAAACTAAAAGTTAGATTTTCAATGCCAATATCTACTTTTTGCCATTTTACCGACACCACCATTACCGTTTTATTCTGAATAAAATTAGCATAATGATAACGGTAATATTGTAGAAAACGGGAAACCCCCGAGCCATAGGTTACATCGCTGGCACAGACTTGAAACATATTCTCAATACGTTTATTCGGTAAATTTTGTGCCAACTTGTTTGAGCCACTGTGTGTGGCGATATGTAAATAAGGAATACCTTCAGTTGCAATCAGCTCGTGGACTTCAGGCAAATAGCAGGCATAAGCGGTAGAAATTGCATCTACTTCTTGATCTAATAAGGCATTATAAGCATTAAGAATACTTGCTTTATCCTTAACACAAAAACCTGCTGTCGCAATTTGTAATTCTCGCCCATTAATACCACCTTGTCGGTTTATACATTCTACCGCCAGCTGAGTACCATTGAGTAATTCTCGAGTATCAATTTCTCCAATGCCGTGTTCAACATAAGGCACACCGATAATAATTGGTCTATGGTAGTTATTATTGATAGAAAATAGATTTTTTTCAGTAAATTCAACCGCTTGTTTTTTCGTTTCAAGCTGTTTTGCTAATTGCTCTATTTTAAAGGTAGCTAAAGGAGAGTGCTCTAAATGCCCAGGTGTGGGTAAGCAGATTAGATTTTCTGTAATAGCAAATATGGCTAATAATGTTCGGCTTTCAGTTTTGGTTTTAGCAAAAATATTTTCGATATGCTTATCAACAGTACGCTTACTGATACTCAGTGCATTAGCGATCTCTTCATTACTTAACCCACTACTGACCAATGTAAGCAATTCAATTTCTCGCTTGCTCAACTCAAAGGGTAATTCTGTCTTTTGTGCGTGAATCAGTACAAAATCTTTATAATATTCTAAAACCAATTTAAGCCATTGGTTGTTTTCCAAGCAATAATAAAATTGTAACGCACTTTTATCAGAATGCAGTAAGGATTGAGCATAGAGGCAAATTTGAGGAAGTGTTGCTAAATATTCTGCCCCCGCTTTATCTTCCCATTCTAACACCTCCCCTTGCTTATTCACCAAACAAGACCATTGATTGTTATTAATCATTTTTTCCTCTAACTCGAAATTAGTAATTTAAAATAACAAAATTCAACCTTTATTTAAATGATATAAATCAAAAGAAGAAGAAATTAGAATATTTTATAAGAATAAGCGACAATTTTAATATACCTCTTGCCTTATTATTTTTATCACAATAGAATAAAAACAATTTTTTATTTAAGACTCCGAGCATTATTTCCTAACTCTAAAAATTAAAGACAAATTTTCGATATGGAATTTATGCCAGTAACAGTTTTATAAACTGTTCAAAGGATAATTTAGAAATGAGTTATCCTCTCGTGTTTAGAAAGGTGTCAAATGCAATCTATTATCCCAATTAAAAATGTGGGTGATGATATTGTTTCTGGGCTTGTTGATCGTTTTCAGCGTCAATATACCTATTTACGATTATCAATTACCGATGTTTGTAATTTCCGTTGTAATTACTGTTTGCCCGATGGCTATCGACCGCCTTCGCACAAGCAGACATTTCTAAAAGTTGATGAAATTCAACGCATTGCTAAAGCATTCGCTAATTTAGGCACAGAAAAGATCCGTATTACCGGCGGAGAGCCTACTCTGCGTAAAGATTTCCTTGAAATTGCACATACCATTTCCCAAACGCAAGGTATTCGTAAAGTGGCTTTAACCACTAATGGCTACCGTATGGAGCGAGATGTCGAACTCTGGCAACAAGCTGGGATCACAAATATTAACGTGAGTGTGGATAGCCTTGATACTCGCCAATTCCAGCTCATCACAGGCGAAAACAAACTGCAATCTATTCTAAAAGGTATTGATAAAGCCTTTGAAATCGGCTACGAAAAAATAAAAGTCAATGCGGTATTGATGAAACAATACACCGCCCCAGAGCTAGATAAATTCCTTGCTTGGATTAAAGATAAACCAATTCAAATGCGTTTTATCGAGCTGATGGAAACAGGCGAAATGGATGAGTTTTTTAAAGCTCAACATCTTTCTGGGCAGTCTGTGATGGAACGTTTAATCCGAGAAGGCTGGCAACTACAGCCGAAAGCTTTATCCGATGGGCCGGCAAAAGTGCTTTCACACCCAGATTATAAAGGCGAAATCGGCTTAATTATGCCTTATGAAAAGAATTTCTGTGCCTCTTGTAATCGCCTACGGGTTTCCGCCTTAGGCAAACTTCATCTTTGTTTATTTGGCGAAGAAGGGATTGATATCCGAGATTTACTTGAGCGAGATGACCAACAATTTCAACTCGAGGCAAGATTAAAATCCGCTTTACAAGGTAAACGTGAGCATCACTATTTGCATATTGGGGATAGTGGTGTGAGAAATAATTTAGCAAGTATTGGTGGTTAAACGACCACCAAGCGTTTTGATTATGTTACTTTTCTTTGCTTCGCCAAAGAAAAGTAACCAAAAGAAAGGCGACCCCAAATTTTCCTTATTCCTCCGTTTGTTGCTAACTTTTGGGACTAACTTTTCAAACTCGCTTGCTATGCAAGCTCAAACAAGAAAAGTTGTCCTCAAAAGTTTACGCAACCACTACGGCGGAAAATAGGGGCAAATGGCATATCATTTAAGATTGTGCAAATTTTTGAATAAAAATGACCGCTTGATATTGCCCTATTGGGTTCCCTTCTGAACCGCCTGAGCGTCTTTGAATTTGTAGAAAAAATTTAGTGTCTGAGCCAACAACGTTGGCGAGTTTTAAATTTTTTTGTTAAGCAAATTCAAATAAAGCGAAGAATAGCGGTGAAGTAGGGTGTGCTTTCTTTGGTTACTTTCTTTGCACAAGCAAAGAAAGTAACAAGAATTTAGTAAAATTAAAAGAGAAAAAACAATGACCAACTTCACCCACATCAACCAAAATGGCGAAGCCAATATGGTTGATGTTTCAATGAAACAAGAAACGGTACGAGTAGCTCGTGCCGAAGCATTTGTCAGAATGAATGCAGAAACCTTGCAAATGATCGTTAATGGAAATCATCACAAAGGTGATGTCTTTGCCACTGCTCGCATTGCTGGTATTCAAGCAGCGAAAAGAACCTGGGAGCTTATTCCGCTTTGCCACCCTTTGCTGCTTTCTAAAGTAGAAGTTCAACTTGAGGCATTACCCGAAACTAACCAAGTGCGTATTGAATCACTCTGTAAACTCACAGGTAAAACAGGGGTGGAAATGGAAGCTTTAACGGCAGCCAGCGTTGCCGCACTCACAATTTACGATATGTGTAAGGCTGTACAAAAAGATATGGTTATTGAGAATGTAAGATTGTTGCATAAAAGCGGCGGTAAATCAGGAGATTTCAACGTTGATTAAAGTATTATTTTTCGCCCAAGTGCGTGAGCTTGTGGCAACAGATATGTTAGAGGTAGAGGCAACATTTGCAACCGCCGATGAGTTGCGTGAGCATTTAAGCCAACAGGGTAAAAAATGGCAACTGGCACTGGAAAAAGGCAAATTATTGGTAGCAATCAATCAAACAATTTCCCCTCTTGAAACTGAAATTAAAGATGGCGATGAAGTCGCCTTTTTCCCACCGGTAACTGGGGGTTAAAATGAACTCTACCGTTATTGAAGTACAAGAAGCGGAATTTGACCAAAACCAGATTTACCGCTGGTTAAGCGAACACCACAGCGTAGGGGCAACCACGCTTTTTATCGGTAAAGTGCGTGAAATGAATTTAGGCGATAATGTATCGGGCTTATACCTTGAACACTACCCTGCAATGACGAAAAAAGCCTTGCAAGAAATTGTTGATGAAGCACGTAGCCGCTGGGATTTACAACGTGTTGCCGTTATCCATCGCATCGGGCAACTCAATACGGGCGATGAAATTGTGCTAGTGGGTGTAAGTTCTGCCCACCGTGGTGATGCCTACCACGCAAATGAATTTATTATGGATTATTTAAAAACCAAAGCTCCTTTTTGGAAGCGTGAACAAACACAAGATGGCGAACGCTGGATTGAAGGGCGTGAGAGCGACCAACAAGAAGCCCAAAAATGGAAATAATCTAGTAAATCTCCCCTAGCCCCTCTTTTTAAGGAGGGGAATTTATTAGGTAATAACGATTAAAAGAGAAGAAATAGAATGACTGCTCCGATTATTGATTTACAAATTGCCAGTGAAAAGCAAGGTAATCTTCCGACCGTTGAACAATTAACCCATTGGGTACAACGAGCATTAAGCCTTGAAGCTCAAACCGAAGATTTTCCAGAAACAGAAATCACAATCCGTATTGTTGATGAGGCAGAAAGTCACGAATTAAATCTAACTTATCGTGGTAAAGATAAACCAACCAATGTGCTTTCTTTCCCATTTGAAATGCCAGAAGGCATTGAATTACCTTTGTTGGGCGATTTAATTATTTGCCGTCAAGTCGTGGAAAAAGAGGCTCAAGAGCAAGGTATTTCTCTGGAATCTCACTGGGCTCATTTGGCTATTCACGGAACACTGCACCTGCTCGGCTACGACCATATTGAAGAAAATGAAGCGGTTGAGATGGAAAGCCTAGAAACCGAAATTATGCAAAGTTTGGGCTATAAAGATCCGTATATTTCCGAGAAAGAATAATTTACGATGCGCTCGTTAGCTATTATTACTCAATCAAATACCTTCAGCCTTGAAAAACAAGGCTGTTTTTACATTCCTGAAAACAATCATCTAAAAGCCATACCATTTTCTAATGCTAAAAGCCTATTAGGGCGAGAATACCCGTTCGCACTTTATAATATGCAAGCGGAAAATGGGGTAAATTTCAATCTTGAAGCCTTTGCTATTTTGGCTGGTACTATTCAAGAAAATGGCACTTTATTCCTTCTTTGCCCACAGTGGCATAATTTAGAAAACGAGCTAGATTTTGATGCGTTACGTTGGAACTCAAATCAACCGATTTCTAGCCCTCATTTCTACCAATATTTTAAACAATTAGTGAAAAAATTTGGTTTTGAAATTAAGAGTAATTTAACTGAATTACCTACTACAAGCGGTCAAATTCAAGAAAAAGTTTGCAAAATAACTTTAACCGAGCAACAGCAAACTATTTTACAAAAACTACCGCTTGAGCCTGCCGATATTCACTTAATTACCGCTCCTCGGGGGCGTGGCAAATCTACCCTTGCTGGCTGGCTTGCGACAACTCTAGCCAAACAACATAAAATATTGATTACCGCTCGTTCTCAATCCGCTTTACCGAGTTTTTGGCGTTCGGCAGAAGTAGAAATTCCTTTTTTTGCCCCTGATAATTTAATTGAGCAAGTGAAAAACAAGGCTATTTCTCCTCATCAATGGCTTTTTATTGATGAGGCGGCAAGCCTGCCCTTACCAATGCTACATCAGCTTTGCCACTATTTTGATAAAGTGGTTTTAACGACAACAACACAAAATTATGAAGGCACAGGACGTGGGTTTTCCCTTAAATTTTTGCCACAACTTACTCGTTCAAACAAATTATGGCAGCTGACTAAGCCGTTACGTTGGGCAGAAAACGATCCTCTTGAGCAATTTGTAAATAAACTCTTATTGCTTGTTGAAACCGATAGCAAAAGCGAAATAGCTGATTTTTATCAACTGCTCGCCCAAGCCCATTACAAAACCACCGCAACGGATTTACGTCGTTTATTTGATGGCGAAAATCAGGTTTTACATCGTGCTTATGAAAATAAGCAACTGATTGGTGGTATTTGGGCAATGTACGAAGGGGGATTAGACGCAGAACTCACTCAGGCAATCTGGCGAGGCGAACGGCGTCCACAAGGCAGTTTAGTCGCTCAATATCTCTGTTTCCAAGGCAATTTACCGCAAGCCTGTGAATTACATTCACTGCGTATTTCTCGTATTGCCGTTAAGCCTGAATTGCAACATCAAGGCGTTGGCAAGCGGTTGATTTCTCAGTTTATTTTGCAAAATTCGGTAGAAAAACGACCGCTTGATTTTATCTCTGTGAGCTTTGGGCTAACTGCTCCACTCTACGCCTTTTGGCAATCTTGCGGTTTCCGGCTTGTGCAAATCACACCGAATAAAGAAGCAAGTAGCGGTTATCAAAGTGCAATGATGCTTTACCCGGTTTCGGAGCAAGGAAAGCTATTTGCACAGCAGGCAACCCAAGCCTTTGCCAGAGATTTCGCCCTTCAGCCATTTTTCACGGAAATTTATGATGAATTGCAACATTTCAGCCAATTTCAACCGCTTGCGGAATACTGTTTAAGCTCTCGGGACATAAACAATCTAACAGCTTTTGCAGAAGGCAATCGATCATTTTCAGCGGTTTATGTCAGTTTAAAACGGCTTTATTTTGCTTATTCTTCCTTAGAAGAATTTCAAGTTCATAGCAGCAATATTTCAAAAGCGGAAGCTGAAAAATACCGAAAAATCGTTCAAGAATTTCTAAAAACACAAAAGCATTAAAATAATTTATTGATTTAATCAATTTTTTTATGTTTTGCTCTTGCTAATTTTTTCATTTAGCCGTATAAATTCACTGTTTTGTTTTTAATACTTAAGAGGATCACAGATGTCAATGTTTAGTCATATCCAAGCTGCTCCGGCAGACCCAATTTTAGGTTTAGGTGAAGCGTTCAAAGCCGATAATCGTACAGGTAAAATTAACCTTGGAATCGGGGTTTATATGACCGACGAAGGTAAAACCCCTATTGTTAAAGCCGTAAAAGAGGCTGAGAAACGCTTATTAGATAGCGAAATGAGTAAAACTTACTTGACCATTGACGGTGTGCAAAGTTTTAATGCTCAAACACAAGCCTTATTATTTGGCGAAGGGGCTGAAGTGATTACCTCTGGGCGTGCAAAAACGGCTCAAAGTTTAGGCGGAACAGGGGCATTACGTATTGCTGCTGAATTTATTAAGCGTCATACCAGTGCGAAAAATGTGTGGATTTCTACCCCAACGTGGCCAAACCACAATGGTATTTTTGATGCTGTTGGTGTAAATGTTAAAGGCTACCGTTACTACAATAAAGAAACTAACGGATTAGATTGGGATAATTTAATTGCTGATTTAAGCCAAGCAGAAGCCGGCGATGTGGTGTTATTACACGGCTGCTGCCATAACCCAACAGGGATTGACCCAACTCCTGCACAATGGGAGCAATTAGCGGCATTATCTGCAGAAAAAGGCTGGTTACCATTATTTGACTTTGCTTACCAAGGTTTTGCAAATGGTTTAGAAGAAGATGCTTACGGTTTACGTGCATTTGTGAAAAACAACCGTGAATTATTAGTGGCAAGCTCATTCTCTAAAAACTTTGGTTTATACAACGAGCGGGTTGGTGCATTTACCTTAATTGCAGACAATGCTGATGATGCAAACCGTGCATTTACACAAATTAAATCTATTATTCGTGTACTCTACTCTAACCCATCGGCTCACGGTGCCAGTGCGGTTGCCGTTGCTTTGGCAGATCCTACTTTAAAAGCACAATGGATTGAAGAGTTAGACGAAATGCGTAACCGCATTAAAGCTATGCGTACCCAGCTAGTTCAATTATTAAAAGAGAAAGGGGCAACGCAAGACTTCTCATTTATTACCGAACAAAACGGTATGTTCTCATTTAGTGGTTTAAGCCCAGAGCAAGTAGATAGATTAAAAGATGAGTTTGCGATTTATGCAGTACGTTCAGGTCGTATCAATGTAGCCGGTATTACTAGCGAAAATATCGAAAGATTAGCCGATGCGATTGTGAAAGTGCTTTAACTCCAAATAGCCAAGTATGAAAATGCCAGCGAAAATGCTGGCATTTTTTATCTTTATTTGTAGGTTTTTTATTTTTCCAACCATAGCATAAAATCTGCAACGGTATGGAATGAGCCGAATACAAGCACAATATCTTGTGAAGTTGCTTTTTCAAACAATGTGAGGCTTGCCTCTGGCACGGTTTGGTAGTAACAAGCGGTTGAATTTGGCAAGACTTTTACCAATTTTTCAAACACCATTTCGCTACTTTGCCCTCGCCAGCAATCCAGCCCAGCACAGTACCATTCATCAATAATAGCATTTAGCGGTTCAACAATGCCTGATAAATCCTTATCTTCTAACGCACTAAATACTGCATAAATTTTCTGATTCGGCTGTTTGAACTCAGTTAGCCTATCTGCCAAGTAGCGTGCAGCGTGAGGATTATGTCCAACATCAATAATCACTTTTGCAAGCGGTCGCTTTTGGCTGAATTTTGCAAAATCTTTGTCCGTTAATTGTTGAAAACGGCCTATCATTTGTGCGTTTTCTAGAGCAAATCGGATGATCTCTTCACTTATCTTAAACGGTAACTGCAATAATGCCGCAATTGCTGTGCCAGCATTAGGCATCGGAATAAGTGGCATAGGCAGATCAATGAAAGATTGTTCGTTGGAATGCCATTGCAATAAATTATGACGAATTTCAATATCCCATTCTTTTCCTCGATAAAAAGCGTGACAATTTAACGATTTAGCAATTTCTTTTATTGAATTAGGGCAATCAGGTTCGCCAATAATCACAGGGATATTTTCTCGGAAAATGCCTGCTTTTTCTCGCCCTATCTCTTCACGGTTATCGCCTAAAAACGAAACGTGATCGATATCAATAGAGGTAATAATCGCAAGGTTTGGGGCGATAATATTTGTGGCATCAAGTCGCCCACCTAAACCGACTTCAAGAATGGCAATATCAACCTTATTTTGCTTAAATAATTCGAGAGCAGAAAGCGTACTAAACTCAAAATAAGTGAGAGAAGCGGTCTTATTTTCGTTAATTTTTGCAAATGATTTTACGTGTTCTGTATCTTCTAATAACTCACCGTTAATTCTTACTCGCTCGTTATAACGAATTAAGTGAGGGGAAGAATATACACCAACACTAAAGCCGGCTTTTAATAAAGCGACTTCAAGCAAACGGCAGGTTGAGCCTTTACCGTTTGTGCCTGCCACAGTAATAACATAAGGTGCAGGAGTTAATAAATCTAACGCTTTTGCAACAGATTTTATACGTGCTAAGCCCATATCAATAGGCTTTGAATGAGCTTGCTCTAAATAGGAAAGCCACGTTTCCAAAGAATCCGTGGCTTTAGGAGTAATTAATGTATTCATTAGATGTTCAATTATGCTTGCTCAGTTTGCTCAACATCTTCAACCACTAACTCTGCAACTTTAAATGGTGTTGGTTGATTAGTTAATTTGGCACAAACACGAGCTAACGTATCACGCATCTCTTTACGAGGAACGATCATATCAATCGCACCGTGTTCTAATAAGAATTCGGCTCGCTGGAAGCCTTCCGGTAATTTTTCACGTACGGTTTGTTCAATAACACGAGGGCCGGCAAAACCGATTAAGGCTTTAGGTTCAGCGATATTGATATCGCCTAACATTGCAAGACTTGCAGAAACACCACCTAAAGTTGGGTCTGTTAATACCGAAATAAACGGCACACCCTGCTCTTTCATTTTAGCCAATACCGCACTGGTTTTTGCCATTTGCATTAGTGAGAATAATGCCTCTTGCATACGAGCCCCGCCAGATGCTGAAAAACAGATAAATGGAATTTTTTCTGCTAAGGCTTTTTCTGCTGCTTTAACAAATTTTGCCCCAACAACAGAACCCATAGAACCGCCCATAAATTCAAAGTTAAATGAGGCAGTTACCACAGGCATATCATATAATTTACCTGCTAAGACGATGAAAGAATCTTTCTCGCCCGTTTGTTTTTGAGCGGCACTTAAACGATCCTTATATTTTTTTAGATCTTTAAATTTTAATACATCTTGTGGTTCTAAGTCTGCGGCAATTTCAACTGCACTGTCTTTATCCAATAAATTTAATAAACGAGTACGTGCATCAATACGCATATGATGATCACATTTTGGACATACATACTGATTGCGTTGTAATTCTTCACTATATAATACTTGTTCACAACTTGTACATTTTGTCCAAACACCTTCTGGTACTTTAGATTTTGTACTACTTGATGAGGATGAATCTCTACCTAAAATTCTTTCTAACCAGCTCATTTTTCTTCCTTTGGGATTGAGTATGGGATAACAAATTCTTGCTATTAAAGCATAATTTACCTGCTTTGGATATGTTTTATTGACATATCAGATCTCTAAGCGTGTGTATATGTTCGATAAAAAAATGCAATCAAGAGAATGACTAACATTACCACAATTTGAATTAAACGTTTTTTGGTTAATTTTTCTGCTGCCATTTTCACACCTTCTTGATTAAAACGGCTTATTATAAGCAAAATGCGGTTTATATGCTAGAATTTGCAAAATTTCCTCAAAAAATCACCGCTTGTAAAAGGATAAAATATGGCAACGATTGAACAATTTCTTGAAGTAGTGAACCAACTTCGCCACCCCAAACACGGTTGCCCGTGGGATTTAAAACAAGATTTCGACTCAATGTTACCGCATTTATTAGAAGAAACTTATGAAGTGGCTGAAGCTATTCATACGAAAGATCGCTCAGCATTAAGAGAAGAACTAGGCGATTTATTACTTCAAGTGGCATTTTTAAGCCAATTAGCCAAAGAAGAAGGTTCCTTCACCTTTGATGATGTTGTCAGTGACATTCACGATAAACTCATTTACCGCCACCCTCACGTATTTGGCGATGTAAAAGCGGAAAATAGTGAAGAGGCATTAAAAAGTTGGGAAGCCCAAAAAGCGAATGATGCCAAACATCAACAGCACAATTCTATTTTAGACGACCTCCCTTTTGCTCTTCCAGCCTTAACTCGAGCGAATAAATTACAAAAGCGTTGTGCAAAAGTCGGCTTTGATTGGGATAATCCCGAAGGTGTCTTAGCAAAAGTAGAAGAAGAATTGGACGAAGTGAAAGCAGAAATGGCTCAATATCCTACACGTAAAGCAGAACTTGCGGAAGAATTAGGGGATTTGCTGTTTGCAACGGTCAATTTATGTCGCCATTACCAAACCGATGCGGAAGAAAACTTACGCAATGCCAACTTAAAATTTGAGAAACGTTTTAGAAAAGTCGAACAAGCGGTTAAAGATGCGGGGAAATCAGTAAATGATTGTTCCCTTGTCGAATTAGATGCTATTTGGGCACAAATAAAAACAGTAGAATAATGAATTAAGGTTGATATATAATCGAAAAATTCAAATTTATATGTCACTTCAAAACGGCAATACTTTATTATATAGGAATTTATTATGTCAAAAATCTTATTAATAGATGATGATATTGAGTTCACGGACTTGCTGACTGAATTACTTACTTTAAAAGGGTTTCAGATAACTGTAGCCCATAATGGACAAGAAGGATTAAACGAGCTAGGGGCAAATCATTATGATTTAGTGTTATTAGATGTAATGATGCCTATTATGAATGGAACTGAAACGTTAAAAAAATTAAGAGAACTATATTCTATTCCTGTTTTAATGCTAAGTGCCAGAGACGAGCATATTGACCGTATTTTAGGGCTTGAACTAGGTGCAGATGATTACTTACCTAAGCCATTTAATGATAGGGAGCTTATCGCTAGAATCAAAGCAATTCTACGTAGAGCCGCTACTCAGCCCGTATTAATACAAGATGAAGAATCTAGCTTCTCTCCACAAAATGAAGAAACTGAAGATAATTTATCAACAACCTTACAATTTAGTGGCCTAACTCTATATAGTGGACGCCAGCAGGTTGTTTATGAAGGCGAAGTATTAGATTTAACGGGCACCGAATTTTCTCTATTACACATTTTAATGCGTCATCCTGGAGAAGTATTATCTAGGGAACGTCTAAGTATGGAAATCTTAGGTAAATATTTAACACCTTATGATAGAGCTATTGATATGCACATCTCAAACCTTCGTAAAAAACTGCCACCAAGAGAAGATAATCTACCTTGGTTTAAAACATTACGAGGTAGGGGCTATTTATTAGTCACAGAAGAATAACTCTTTATTAAAATCCCTTCCTCACAACTAGGGATTTTAATATTTTTAATAACAAATTATGCCAAATCAACTCAAAAAACGCTTAATACCACGAAAACGTCTTGCATATAAATTAGTTACTTATTATGGCTTTTTATTGATATTACTATCAACAATAGCTTCTAATTTCTCTAAATTTGATGCAAGAGAATTTTCACCAATTTCGTTAAAAGAGCAAATCTTTTTCCAAAATGAAAGCCTACAAACCGAACAGACTTTAGATCTTGATGAAATCTTTGAGCGAAATTTATCTGTCGAAACAGCTAATGGCTTTGATGTTATTCTTGAAGATAAAAACTCAGGCATTTTAAGCGGAATAAACCAAAGTAACCTACGAGTATTACAAACCTTTATTTATCAATCTAGAGGTACTGAAGAGCCGTTACAACGTCGCTTTGAAAATAGCGAAGTCTATGGCCCATTTATGGTTAAATCTTCTGATAATACCTATAACCAATACTTTATCAAGGCGGTTGATGCACAGGAAGAATGGCTTAATATGATCCTAGACTCCTCATTTGTAATGATTGCCTTTCTAATGTTGATTGGTGCTCCCTTTTTATTCTGGCTATCATTTAAAATCACAAAACCGGTAAGAGAGCTTGCTATTACCGCAAATACCATTGCATCAGGTAATTTAGTAGTAAATCCAAAGCTTGAGACAGAAGGGATTTATGAAATTCGAGAAGTAGGCCGAAGCTTTAACCATATGGTAACAAGTTTACAGGAATTAACTCGCCAACAGCAGAGAATGATTTCTGATATTTCGCACGAATTAAAAACACCTTTAGCAAGATTACAACTAGCACTCGCCCTTTTACGTCGTAAGACTGGCGAAACAAATGAAATAAAACGCATTGAAAATGAAGTGCATAAATTAGATAAAATGATTCAGGATCTTCTTGCTATCTCTCGTCAGCAACTAAGTTACCAGATGAATAAATGTATCTTCCCTATTAATGAAATTTGGAGCCATATTATTGATGATGCTAAATTTGAAACATCTCAAAAAAATATTTTACTTATCGTCAATCAAAATATAAAAGAACCAGAAAATTATTTTATTAATGGTAATTTAGATACTTTAGCCAGTGCATTAGAAAATTTAATTCGCAATGGGCAAAAATATGCACGAAAAAGATTATACATTTCAATGAATCTTGAAGATGAAACATTAATAATGACCGTTGAAGATGATGGAGATGGTGTTCCTGAACTGGAATATGACAATATTTTTAAACCTTTTTACCGTTTAGATGAAGCAAGAGCGAGAGAAACAGGTGGAACAGGACTAGGGCTTGCTATTGTACATAATGCAATTCAGCAACATAAAGGAAATATTGCCGTAGAAAAAAGTAAGCTTGGTGGACTAAAAGTTGAATTACGTATTCCGCTTTGGACACAAGAAATAATCTAACGTTGCTGAAACTTATGAAGCCTTAATTCAAAACGGAAAATAACCTCTTGTTTATGAAATTAATTGAAATTGAAAAACTAAATAAATATTTTGGCTCGGGTGAAAACCGAGCTCATATCTTAAAAGATATTGATCTTACTATTGAACAAGGTGATTTTGTTGCCATTATTGGTGCATCTGGTTCAGGTAAATCTACCCTAATGAACATAATTGGTTGTTTAGATACGGCAAGTTCGGGCATTTGTCGCATTGATGGTAAAGAAACGCAACAAATGACTGCTGATGAGCTTTCCGATTTACGCCAACGAAAATTTGGCTTTATTTTCCAACGCTATAACTTGCTTTCTGCTCTATCTGCCAATGAAAATGTGGCTTTGCCTGCTATTTATGCAGGAATGGATAGTTCTTCACGTAAAAAGCGAGCTGATGAATTACTCGATAAACTAGGACTTGCCGATAAAACCCCAAATCGACCAAATGAATTATCTGGTGGCCAACAACAACGTGTCAGTATTGCTCGAGCATTAATGAATGGTGGCGAAATTATTCTAGCCGATGAACCAACCGGGGCTTTAGATTCTAAAAGTGGCGATACTGTTCTGGAGATATTAGAAGATCTTCATCAAGAAGGTCATACTATTATTATGGTTACCCACGACCCGAATATTGCTGCCAAAGCCAGCCGTATTATTGAAATTAAAGATGGCGAAATTGTGCGTGATGAACGCCAAAAAGCTTACTCTACCGATTTAAAACTTACAAAAACAGCACATCAAAAACCCCGTTTTTTTGACCAACTTATAGAGTCTTTTAAAATGGCCATTAGTGCCGTGATGGATCACAAAATGCGAGCAATATTGACAATGCTCGGTATTATTATTGGCATTGCCTCGGTTATTTCTGTCGTTGCTCTCGGGCGGGGGTCGCAAGAGCGTATTTTATCGAATATCAATAGCTTAGGCACAAATACAATGGATATTTATAATGGTACTGGTTTTGGCGATAGACGGGCAAACCTCACTAAGAACTTAACGATTAGCGATGCGGCCGCACTAGCTCAACAAAATTATGTCGAAAGTACGACGCCTTCTAGCAATATAAGTACAACGCTTATTTACGGTAATTCTGCTGTAACGGCTTCTGTACGAGGTGTGGGGGAGCAATATATAGATGTAAAAGGATTAAAATTGCTCTCTGGACGTTTTTTCACTGATGAAGAAGTCAAACGTGTAGCTCAGGTTATCGTCATAGATCCTAATACCAAAAAAGATTTAGGCTTAAATGAACCTGTTGAAGGGCAAATTATTTTAGTCGATAAAAAACCACTACGTATTATTGGTGTTGCCCAACAATCAAATAATATGAACCAAAGCAGTTTAACGCTTTGGGCCCCTTATACCACTATTATGCAACGTATTTCTGGTGCAAAACAGATTGATGCTTTAACCGTTAAAATTAAAGATAATGTAGAAAGTCAAACTGCCGAAAAAAGTATTACCGAGTTACTTATTGCAAGACACGGCAAAAAAGACTTTTTTATTATGAACAGCGACACCATCAAACAGACAATAACCAGTACCACTAATACAATGACGCTACTCATCTCTTCTATTGCTTTAATTTCTCTTATTGTAGGTGGCATTGGGGTGATGAATATTATGCTTGTTTCTGTCACAGAGAGGACTAAAGAAATTGGTGTTAGAATGGCCATTGGTGCAAAACAACGAAATATATTGCAACAATTTCTGATTGAAGCAATGTTCATCTGTTTAATTGGTGGTCTTATCGGTATTCTATTAGCAGGTGCTATTATTACCGCATTTAATACCCTAGGTTCAGATTTTAAAATGGTACTATCGCCTGAATCTGTTGTTGTGGCAGTAGTTTGCTCAACATTAATTGGTATTGTTTTTGGGTATGTTCCTGCTCGAAATGCTTCAAAATTAAACCCAATTACAGCTCTAGCCCAAGAATAATAGTCAGTGCTAATGTTTCAAATTAAATAATATTACAAGCGGTAAATTTTTAATTAAATTTTACCGCTTATCTTTAAAAAAGATAATAAGGAGACAATATGTCAGTCACTAATTTAGAATTAGAAAAAATTATTGATACGAAGCTCAATAGTCAAGCGATTAGCGATTATGCCCCAAACGGCTTACAAGTCGAAGGCAAAAGAGAGATCCAAAAAATTATCACTGGTGTTACCGCAACATTGCCTCTTATTGAACAAGCGATTGAAAAAAATGCCGATGCCATCTTAGTTCATCACGGCTATTTTTGGAAAAGCGAAAACCCTTGCATTCGAGGAATGAAAGGCAAAAGAATTAAACAATTATTAACCAATGATATCAATCTTTTTGGTTACCACTTACCCTTGGATATTCATCCAGAACTTGGTAATAACGCACAATTAGCTAAAAATCTAGGCATTATTAATCTACAAGGTTTAGAAGAAAAACCAAACTCCATTCCTATGTATGGTGAGTTTGAAACTCCGATTTCTGCAGAAGAACTTGCTCAGCGAATTCAAAATGTGCTAAATCGCAAGCCAACATTATGCGGAGACTTCCACTCTGCTTACCCACAAAAGCTTATTAAAACGATAGGAATCTGCACAGGTGGCGGGCAAGGTTACATTGATTTAGCCGCCAGCAAAGGATTAGACGCTTTTATTTCAGGTGAAATTTCAGAGCAAACAACCCACTCTGCTCGTGAACAAGGCATTTATTATTTTGCTTGCGGGCATCACGCAACAGAACGAGACGGCATAAAAACATTAGGCGAATGGCTAGCTCGAGAGTATGGCTTAGATGTAGAGTTTATTGATATTGATAACCCTGCCTAATTAAGCAACGGTGGTATTTTTAACTATTCTACTCTGTTATTTCAGCATATAATCGCCGTATCAAAAAGGAGGATTTATGGAACAAATTGAACGCTTATTTGCCAACAACCACGCTTGGGCAACCAAGATGAAAGACGAGCAATCCAATTACTTTAAAGAACTCGCTGAACATCAAAAACCAACATATTTATGGATTGGTTGTTCTGACAGTCGTGTACCTGCAGAAAAGCTAACAGGCTTAGGGCCTGGCGAGTTATTCGTGCATAGAAATGTAGCAAATATGGTTATTCATACTGATCTAAACTGTTTATCAGTAGTGCAATATGCGGTCGATGTATTAGATATTGAACACATCATTATTTGTGGCCACACAAATTGTGGTGGTATTAATGCAGCAATGGCTCAAAAAGAGTTAGGGTTAATTAATAACTGGCTATTACATATTCGAGATATTTGGTTTAAGCATAGCCATTTATTAGGCAATTTACCCTACGAAGAACGCTCAAATGTACTTACTCGCCTTAATGTTGCTGAACAAGTATATAATTTAGGTCGTTCATCTATTGTTAAATCCGCTTGGGAAAGAGGAAAAAAACTTTCATTACACGGTTGGGTATATGATGTTAAAGATGGCTTTTTAAATGATCAAGGAGTGATTGCAACAAGCAAAGAAACCTTAGAAATTACTTACCGAAATGCTATCGCTAAAATTACGACAGATGCAAATGAGAAACTTGAATCTATAGAAAATAATTAACTGCTACAAGCGGCTATTTTTGACTCACTTTTTGCAAGTAAAAATGAAAAATAGCCGTTTTTAGTTCTCATTTTTCGCTCACATCAAAAAAGTTTTTAATTTTGCAAAAAGTATAAAATATAGATTTTATTGTTTAAATCACTGATGTGATCAGTATTATCTTTATTAAAGTTTGCATTTTAAAGATTAAAAAGAATTTAAAACTACATTTTTACACTAACACGCCTCAAATAATATCTAGACAGTCTCTCTTTTTTACTGCACAATCCATTTATATTAAAAAGCAAACATAGCATTTATTTTGTTGGAGGATTCAATGAAAAAACTTTCCGGTGCAGAAATGATTGTGCAATCCTTAAAGGATGAAGGCGTTGAATACGTTTTTGGTTATCCTGGTGGTTCTGTACTTGATATTTATGATGCCATTCACACGCTTGGCTTAAATCACGTACTTGTTCGTCACGAACAAGCAGCCGTTCATATGGCTGATGGTTATGCACGCTCTACAGGTAAAGTCGGTTGCGTACTGGTTACCTCAGGCCCTGGGGCAACAAATACCATTACTGGAATTTTAACAGCTTATACCGATTCAGTACCTTTAGTTATTTTATCTGGTCAAGTGCCGTCTAGCCTAATTGGTAGCGATGCCTTCCAAGAATGCGATATGATTGGTATTTCTCGCCCAGTAGTGAAACATAGTTTTTTGGTGAAAAATACGGAAGAAATTCCAGAAATCATCAAAAAAGCATTCTATATTGCTTCAACAGGCCGCCCTGGCCCAGTAGTGATTGATATTCCAAAAGATGTTGTGAATCCTTTAAATAAATACCCTTATACTTACCCTACGGATATTTCTATGCGTTCATATAATCCAACGGTGCAAGGGCATAAAGGTCAGATCAAAAAAGCCCTTAAAGCTTTATTAACCGCTAAACGTCCAGTCCTTTATATTGGTGGCGGTGTAATTAGTGCAGAATGTTCTGCAGAAGTTGTTGAGTTTGCACAAAAATTAAATCTTCCGGTTACATCATCACTAATGGGGCTTGGTGCCTACCCTGCTTCGGATAAGCAATTCTTAGGTATGCTTGGTATGCACGGTACTTTTGAAGCGAATAATACAATGCACGAAAGTGATTTAATTTTAGGTATCGGGGTTCGTTTTGATGATCGTACAACAAATAATTTAGCTAAGTACTGCCCTCACGCTAAAGTTATCCATATTGATATTGACCCAGCTTCAATTTCAAAAACGGTTCCTGCATATATTCCTATTGTAGGTAGTGCAAAAAATGTATTAGATGAATTTCTTTCTTTATTAAGTGAAGAGAATCTTGCAAAAAGCCAAACAGATTTGACCGCTTGGTGGAAACAAATTGATGGTTGGAAAGCTCGAAATTGCCTTGCATTTGAGGAAAGTAATGATGTCATTAAACCTCAACAAGTTATTAAGATGATTCACAAACTTACCAATGGCGATGCTTATGTTGCGTCTGATGTAGGGCAACACCAAATGTTTGCAGCATTACATTATGGTTTTGATAAACCTCGTCGCTGGATTAACTCTGGTGGTGCTGGCACAATGGGCTTTGGCTTACCTGCGGCAATGGGGGTAAAATTTGCACACCCTGATGCTACTGTTGTTTGTGTAACGGGTGATGGCAGTATTCAGATGAATATCCAAGAGCTTTCAACTGCCAAACAATATGATACCCCTGTTGTAATCGTAAGCCTTAATAACCGCTTTTTAGGAATGGTAAAACAGTGGCAAGATATTATTTATTCTGGCCGCCATTCACAGGTATATATGAACTCGCTTCCAAACTTTGCTAAATTAGCGGAAGCTTATGGACACGTAGGTATCCAAATTGACCATCCTTCTGAACTAGAAGCAAAACTAACAGAGGCCTTTTCAATTAAAGATAAATTAGTTTTCGTTGATATTCTTGTTGATGAAACCGAACATGTTTACCCAATGCAGGTACGTGGTGGTGCGATGAATGAAATGATGCTAAGCAAAACGGAGAGAACAGATGCGTAGAACATTAGCCGTATTATTAGAAAATGAATCAGGTGCGTTATCTCGTGTAGTGGCACTTTTCTCACAACGTGGCTTTAATATTGAAAGTTTAACCGTTGCACCAACAGATGATCCTAGCCTTTCTCGTATGACCATTGTTGCACAAGGCGAGGAGCAAGTTTTAGAGCAAATTGAAAAGCAATTACATAAGCTAATTGATGTGTTTAAAGTAAGTAATTTAAGCTCTTGTGAACACGTAGAGCGTGAGGTTTTATTAGTTAAGGTGCGTGCAACCGGCTCTTCTCGTGATGAATTAAAACGTATGGTCGATATTTATCGTGGGCAAATTGTCGATTTAACACCGAAACTTTATACCATCCAGCTATCTGGTTCGACAGAAAAACTCAATGCGTTTATTGAATCTGTAAAAGAAGAAACAACCATTGTAGAAATTGTTCGCTCTGGTGTAATTAGCTTATCTCGTGGCGATAAAAACATTCTGTAAGCGGTCAGATTTCTGATAAATTTTGCAAATCCCTTTATTAATTAAAGGGATTTTTTTATAGCTTTCTACTTACAGAGAATGAGAGGATTAAAGTGGTAAAATAAGGACTTTAGAGCGACGTTGTTGATTATAATTTTCTCGTTTATAGCGAGGTAAATCTTGAGCGTCAGCAAGTTTAAAGCCTCTTTCTTGGAACCATTGCGTAGTACGAGTAGTCAGCACAAACAGTTTTTCCATACCTAGTTGCTCTGCTCGTTTACGGATGTTCTCAAGTAACACGTCGCCTCTTGAAGAATCTCGATAATCAGGATGGACGGCCACGCAAGCCATTTCCGCCATTTTTTCATCAGCATAAGTATTCAATGCAGCACAAGCAATGACAACCCCATCTCGCTCAATAATCGTATAGTGGGTAATTTCCATTTCTAACTGCTCACGAGAACGCTTCACTAAAATACCTTGTTGTTCAAGTGGGCGGATTAAATCTAATAAGCCAGGAATATCGCTCGAGTTCGCAATGCGTACATTTTCAGAGTTTTCCATTGAGAATTGCGTACCAATACCATCACGAGAGAATAATTCTTGCAGTAATGAGCCATCTTCTTTATAGCTTAGCAAATGAGCTCGTTTAATTCCTTCTCGGCATACACTAATAGCTGCTTGTAGGAAACGAGCTTTAGCTGTATGATATTTTCCCTCTTCAATCAAGGTGCTCAGATGTTTTTGAGCATCTTGCGGTAAAATATCCGAAATAACCTGTCTATTTTCGTCTAATATCCCCTGCTCTTCACAAAAACCGATTAATTTATCGGCACGAAGTTTAATTGCAACTTGGGTTGCAATATCTTCAAAGGGTAAATTGAACATCTCGCCGGTTACTGAAGGGGCAATAGGGCCTAACAAAACAATAGAATTTTGTTCAAGCTGTTTTTTAATAGTTTCAATATTAATACGGCGGATTCTACCGCTTAATGCATAATCTACCCCATCGACCACACCAATCGGTTGGGCTAAAATCATATTACCGCTCACTACATTAATCACTTCTGAATGCGGTAAACGTAACGATAGACGAGCAAATAAATCATAATGGACTTTACCAACAGCTTGTTTGACATAATCAAATGATTGCTGGTTAGTTACACGAATATGGTTATAGTATTCAGGCTCAATATGGTTATCTGCTAAAAGTCGATTAATTTGAGGTCTCGCACCAAAAATAATGACCAACTTAATATTTAAGCTATGTAATAGACTGATATCATTGATGATATTGACAAAATTCGGGCTTTCAATAACATCGCCATCTAGCATAATGACAAAGGTTTTGCCCCTATGCATATTAACATAGGGAGTAGATTGTCTAAACCACTGAGCTAACGCTAATTCTGTGTTGTGCATAATATCCTCGTTATAATTTGATTCTATATTATCCTTTTTATTGGAATTAGCAACCATTTAATTGAATAAATAATCATTTATTATGCATAATTATTTAACCAAATACAAAATTAAGCCCTAATTTCAATAATTAGGGCTTAACGATTATGTTTCTACTTTAGTTAAATCTTTTACTTCTGTTTCAGGAGTTACTTTTTTAACAGCATCAACACCTTTTTGGCAACCTTGCTTTGTTGTATAAGCTTGGCTGGTTGCGATAATCTCGTGATTACCGGCTTTTAAACGCCAACGGAATTCACCTTTAGCATCTTTATAAATTTCAAAATACATATTAACACTCCTTAGTGTGTGATAAAAATATGAATAAAAGTAACTTTATCAATAAAGTTAGAGTTTATCGTCAGTTAAACTGTCTAGCATAGTTTTATTTTGCTCAGCTTTTCTTGAATTGAGGCAATTTAAATCCTGATTATGTAATTCACCATTATCACATTTTGCTAAAAATGAATTTCTTAAGTTTTCATCTTTCATAAATTCATCAACTGTGTGTGTCTTTTCATTACACGCACTCAAAAAAATAAAGCTAAAACATAACAAAATTATTTTTTTCATATTTACTCCTCAACTTGATGTTGTTTAATTTAGCTAAGCTTACGTTAAATTCAGCAAAAATTCAAAACAAGCGGTTATTTTTTACAAAAATTTTACGAATTAATGAATCTTAAGCAGATTGCATAATTTGCTCAATATCTTCAATTTCTTTCGGGCAGCCGCTGGTTAAATTTTTATTACCATATTCGGTAATTAACAAATTATCTTCAATACGAATACCAATGCCTTTATATTGTTCAGGCACATCGGCATCTTTGGGAATATAAATACCCGGCTCAACAGTTAATACCATTCCGATTTGTAGTGGTCTATCCCGTTCATTTCCATAATCGCCTACATCGTGAACATCTAAGCCTAACCAATGCCCTAAACCGTGCATATAAAATTGGCGATAAGCTTTTTGCTCAATTAACTCTTCTACATTTCCCTTTAGAATACCTAATTCGACTAAACCTTCCGTTAAGATTTGAACGGCTTTATCATTCGCTGCTTTAATAGAACTATTCGGCACCAATAATTTTATTGCCTCTGTTTGCATTTTTAGTGTTAAGTCATATAGCTCTTTTTGTGGCGTTGAAAATTTACCACTAACCGGGAAAGTGCGGGTAATATCGCCAGCATAATAGGCAAATTCCGCCCCTGCATCAATAAGCAGTAAATCGCCCTCTTTTAACGGTTGATCATTTTCATTGTAATGTAAAATACAAGCATTCTCGCCACCTGCCACAATCGAATTATAAGCGGGGAATCTTGCTCCAAAACGGCTGAATTCATACTGAATTTCGCCTTCAATTTCCAATTCATAGCGATTCGGACGAGTTTGTTTCATCGCCCTAATATGTGCCATAGATGAAATATGACAAGCCTGCTGAATCAACGCAATCTCTAATTCTGATTTAATCAACCGCATTTCAGATAACATCGGCTGCCAATCAATTAAAGTATTTGGTACTTTTTTGCGATTTTCAACCATATTATCAAAAGTAGAGAAAAGAATATTATCTCCCCAGCTTTGAAGCCCTCTTGCATAATAACAAGCGGTTAAATTTTCTAATTTTTTTGCAAGTATATGTTGAATATCATCAATATCAAATGCAGCGTTAAACTGTAACGCATTAGGAGCATTTTCAATACCTAAGCGTCTGCCATTCCAAGTTTCCATTAGAGGGTCTTTTTTACGGACAAAAATAATACTCTCTGTTTTCCCCTCTTTTTTCACTAAAAGCATTGCTGATTTTGGCTCTGCAAAACCAGTTAAATACCAAAAATGGCTATCTGGTCTGAATAAATACTCAGAGTCACTATTACGACGTTTTTCTGTCTCTGTAAAAATAAGCAATGCCGAATTATCTTGCATCTGCTCAAACACGCTTTCACGACGATTCGTAAATTCTTGCTGTGGCATTTTAGCCAAATAAGCCAAATCCATAATTTCCTCATTTTCTCTCTAGTTATTCTTAGTTTATTTATTTTATCACAGATAATTTTTGAATATTACTCAAAGCAAAACTCAACAAGGTTTATATTTGAGATCTTGATTATAAAAATAAAACCAACTAAGATTATATATAACCTACATCACTGCATTTGGGTTATATATAATCCATTTTAATAAAAAATAATCACAAAAGGCTCAAAGGTAATCATATGAAGCTTTCAGTCGAATTACAAAATCAGATTAACCAGCTGAATCAATTAAGAAAACAGGCACTAAAACAAGAGCAAGAAGAGCGAAAATTATTTGAAAGAAGTAAATTAGATAATTTGGAAGAATTTGGAAAACAGCTCAATGTACAAAGAAAAACATTAGGGATTGAATTAGCAACACTAGAAATGCAAACAGGAATTTCGACTTCTACTCTCAAACGTTTGTTTAAAGATCCAAGCCAAGTAAAATTTCAAACAATTTGTACCGTAGCAGAAACCTTAGGCTTTAATTTATGCGTTGTAAATACTCAACAAAACAACTAACGTTACAGTGTATTGATTTAAGTTTGAATATAAAAAAATCGGGCATTTGCCCGATTAACTCATAATGTTATAAATCCAATAAGGAAAGAAGCTCGTTATCTTTACGATCAATATAATGGTAGGATTGAATTTTACGGATGGTTCTAGAACGTCCACGAATTACCAAAGTTTCTGTACTTGCCATATTTCCTTTACGGCTAATACCTTTTAGTAAATCCCCTGTTGTAATACCTGTTGCAACAAAAACAAGGTTATCATCACGCACTAAATCTTCAAGCTTAAGTACCGTATTAACTGGTACATTCATTTCATTGCAACGAGAAAGTTCCTTTTCTGTTGCCGTTAAATGTTCGTGGCTATTTCCTTTTACCTGATTGCGTGGAATTAAACGAGCTTGCATATCTCCACCTAAAGCACGAACGGCAGCACCTGCAACAACACCTTCTGGTGCCCCACCGATGCCATACAATAAATCTAATTCGGCATCAGGCAAACAACATTGAACCGCTGCAGCCACATCGCCATCAGGAATCGCCATTACTCTTACTCCTAATTTTTGTACATCAGCAATAATTTGCGTATGACGAGGTTTTGCAAGAATTGCGATGGTTAATTGTGAGAGTAATTTTCCTTTTTTAGACGCTACCCGACGTAAATTCTGCTCTAATGGCAAATTCAAATCGATCATTCCTTTGCCTTCTGGCCCAACAACTAGCTTTTCCATATACATATCAGGTGCTTTTAGGAATGTCTCTTTTCCACCAGCTGCAAGCACAGATAATGCATTGGCTTGCCCCATTGCCGTCATTCTTGTGCCGTCAATAGGATCAACCGCAATGCTTATTTCTTCATCTTCTAGTCGAGATAAACCAATTTTTTCGCCAATATAAAGCATTGGTGCTTCATCAATCTCGCCTTCGCCAATAACAACTTCACCACGGATTTCCATCTGATTTAGCATAAAACGCATTGCTTTTACTGCAGCCTCGTCAGCTGCATTTTTATCGCCACGACCAAGCCAAGAATAAGCTGCAAGTGCAGCAGCCTCTGTAACCCGAGAAAATTCAAAAGAAAGAGTTCGTTTCATTTTTGTTCCTTAGTTTCTTGAAAGAAAAACTTTAAAAGAAGAGAACCCTATTTTATCAGTAACTTAAGCTGTGCGTTACTAAAAATTAGTCATTTGAATAAAAATGTACAAATATCCAAACTTTTTTATAAAAAGTAGGTCAGATTTAAGGTATAATCGTTACAACTTTCATACTTATTTTAGAGGTAATTTACTATGTCTTTATCTGTGTTAGACCAATTAGAAGAAAAAATTAAACAAGCTGTTGAAACAATCCAATTACTTCAATTAGAAGTTGAAGAATTAAAAGGTAAAAATGACGCAGCTCGTCAAGAAAATGAAACATTACGTGCAGAACACGAACAATTAAAAGTTGAACAACAAAACTTCCAAGAGCGTTTACGTTCACTTTTAGGTCAAATCGACAACGTTTAATCCCTTCACTATAAACGGCTAACTATTTTAGCCGTTTTTATTTAAATCAAATATGGCAAAGCTCTATTTTTACTATTCATCAATGAATGCAGGTAAATCCACTACTCTGCTTCAATCTTCTTATAACTACCAAGAGCGAGGAATGAATACCCTTGTTTATACCGCAGCGATTGATGATCGCTTTGGTGTTGGTAAAGTTAGTTCTCGTATTGGTATTTCTCAAGCAGCGAATTTATTTAATGCTGAAACTGATTTATTTGAAGAAATAAAAATTGCTCACAAAGAAAAAACGTTACACTGTATCTTAATTGATGAAGCTCAATTTTTAACAAAATCACAGGTTTATCAACTTACTGATGTGGTTGATAAATTAAAAATCCCTGTACTTTGTTATGGATTAAGAACCGACTTTCAGTCCGAATTATTTGAAGGAAGCCGTTACCTGCTCGCTTGGGCAGATGAGCTAGAAGAACTTAAGACTATCTGCGACTGTGGCAGGAAAGCTCTTTTCGTTGTTCGACTAAATGAAAAAGGTGAAGCCATTAAAGATGGAGAACAGATCCAAATTGGTGGCAATGATAGATACCTCTCTGTTTGTCGTTATCACTATAAAGAAAAGCTCGGTAAATTATAAAAATAAGCGGTTATATTTCTTTGAATATTTGCAAAATTCAATACGAAAATAACCGCTTGTCCTTGCTACATCAGTTTATATCAAAACCAATTTCCTAACTAAATTTCCAGTAAAATGGCTTTTAGTTGTTGCAATTTATCCCTTGTTGCCGCAGCTTTTTCAAACTCTAAATCTTTGGCGAAATCTCGCATTTGTTGTTCTAATACTTTCAATTCTTTTTCTAGCTCTTTACGGGATTTCGGTTTGTAGTCGTTTGCAAAATTATCCGATTTTTTAACCGCTTGTTTGCCACGTTTTGGCTTATCAGATTGACCAATATCCAGCAATTCACCCACTTTTTTGTTTAAGGCTTGTGGTGTAATACCATTTTGGCGATTGTATTCCATCTGCTTTTCACGGCGACGTTCTGTTTCTTGAATCGCTTTTTGCATTGAGTTTGTAATGCGATCACCATATAAAATCGCTTTTCCGTTTAGATTTCGGGCTGCTCGTCCAATTGTTTGGATAAGTGAGCGTTCCGAGCGTAAAAAGCCTTCTTTATCGGCATCTAAAATCGCCACAAGTGAAACTTCCGGCATATCCAAACCTTCACGCAATAAGTTGATGCCAACCAGCACATCAAACATTCCCATTCGTAGATCGTGGATAATCTCCACCCTTTCCACCGTATCAATATCGCTGTGCAAATAGCGTACTCGCACACCGTGTTCATCAAGATAATCGGTAAGATCTTCCGCCATTTTTTTAGTTAGCGTGGTAACTAACACTCGCTCATTCACTTCTACCCGTTTGTGAATTTCAGATAATAAATCGTCCACTTGCGTCGCCACAGGGCGAACTTCAATAATCGGGTCAAGCAAACCAGTTGGGCGAACTACTTGGTCTATCACATCAGGATTTTTCTCTAGTTCATAAGCCCCCGGGGTGGCCGAAACATAAATAGTTTGCGGAGCTAATCGTTCAAATTCTTCAAATCGTAACGGGCGGTTATCTAATGCTGATGGCAGGCGGAAACCATATTGCACTAGGGTTTCTTTTCTGGCTCGGTCACCTCGATACATTCCTCTGATTTGCGGCACAGTCACGTGACTTTCATCAATCACTAAAATACCGTCTGACGGCATATAGTCAAATAACGTCGGTGGCGGTTCGCCCTCTTTTCTGCCCGAAAGGTAGCGTGAATAGTTTTCAATGCCAGAGCAATAACCTAGCTCATTCATCATCTCAATATCAAATTGAGTTCGTTGGGTAATACGTTGTTCTTCCAACAATTTATTTTCTTTGATGAAATATTCTCTGCGCTCCACCAACTCTTGTTTGATATTTTCAATCGCCTCTAAAATTCGCTCACGTGGCGTAACATAGTGGGTTTTCGGATAAATGGTATAACGTGGTACTCGCCCTAAACTATGCCCTGTCAGTGGGTCGAATAATGAAAGGTTTTCAATTTCATCATCAAATAACTCGACTCGAAGAGCTATTTCGTCCGATTCGGCAGGGAAAATATCAATCACTTCCCCTCTTACTCGGAAGGTCGAACGCTGAAAGGCTTGGTCGTTACGGGTATATTGCAATTCCGCAAGCCGAGCCAGAATTTCTCGCTGGTTGATAATTGCTCCTACTTGTAAATGCAACATCATTTGCATATAGGCATCAACATCTCCCAAACCATAAATGGCAGAAACCGATGCAACTACGATGGTATCTCTGCGTTCTAGGAAAGATTTGGTGGCAGAAAGTCGCATTTGCTCAATCTGCTCGTTAATGGAAGCATCTTTTTCAATAAAGGTATCGCTGGCAGGCACATAAGCCTCGGGTTGGTAGTAATCGTAGTAAGAGACGAAATACTCCACCGCATTTTCTGGGAAAAAGGCTTTCATTTCCGCATAAAGCTGAGCTGCAAGGGTTTTATTCGGGGCAAGCACCATTGCCGGGCGGTTAAGCTCGGCAATCACATTGGCAATGGTAAAAGTTTTACCTGAGCCAGTTACCCCTAAAAGCGTTTGATGGGCTAAACCATCGTTTAAGCCTTCGGTTAGCTTTGCGATTGCTGACGGTTGATCGCCCGAGGGTTTAAAAGGGCTGTGAAGAATAAAGGGTTTGCCTTGCTTGCTCATATAAAATCCTAATTTTTTAAAATCACTCCATTCTAGCACAAGCAAGCGGTCGGTTTTTAGTGGAATTTTGCAAAATAAAATGTGAATAAGATCACAAAATTAAATTATTGCGTTTGAGAACAATTCCCAATAAGAATATTATTTGCTCACAGTTTTTATGATAAAAGGAAATCGCTATGCGTTTAACAAAACTTGCTTTTACTCTCTCTTCTCTTTTCTTAGCGGCACAAGTTTCAGCGTTAGATTTAACAAAAGAAACTGAAGCTTATAAACAATTTGTGGTTGAACAAATTGACCAATTAGTTACAGACACCGAAAAATTTGTCGGGTATTTAGAAGCTGGCGATGTGCAAAAAGCAAAACAAATTTACCCGCTTGCACGTATGTATTTTGAGCGTTCTGAGCCTATTGCCGAAAGTTTTGGCGATTTAGACCCTCGCATTGATGCCCGCCTTGCCGATTTAACCGAAGAAGGTAAAACCGAAGATGATTGGTCCGGCTTCCATAAAATTGAAAAAGTATTGTGGGAGCAAAATACCACCAAAGGCACAAAAGAAACTGCTGACCAATTATTAAAAGATGTAAAAGAACTGCGTGCAAAAATTCCAACGGCTGAAGTTACACCAGAATTGATGATTACAGGGGCGGTAGATTTATTAAATGAAGTTTCCACCACTAAAGTAACCGGTGAAGAAGAAATTTTCTCTAAAACAGACCTTTATGATTTCAAAGCGAATATTGAAGGGGCGGAAAAAATTTATGAGCTCTTTAAGCCTCAATTAGAAAAAGTAGATGCAAAACTTTCTGCAGAAATTGCTTCTCGCTTTGCTGCTGTTAATGCGTTGTTAGATAAGCACAACCAAGCAAAAGAAGGTTATGATTATATCGGTTACGACAAACTATCTAAAGATGAAATTAAAGCCTTAGCAGAAGCGGTAAATCAACTAGGTGAACCATTAGCACAATTAGGTGTTCTTTTAGATAAATAGATTGGAGCAGAACAATGGCAGAAACAACTTCTCGCCGTGATTTCTTAAAGCATACCGCATTAGTAGGAGCAGGCTTATTGTCTGCTCCTGCTTTTGGATTGGAATCACGCCAACTCACACCTAAATCTCAAAATCAATATGATTTTTACGGTAAACATCAGACAGGAATTACGACCCCGGCTCAAAAACATATCTATTTTTTGGTGCTTGATTTAGATACAACGGATATTTCAAAAATTAAAGAAACCTTTAAAAACTGGACGGCATATAGCAAAAATTTAACCCTAGGCAAAAATGTTAAACCTTATGGTAAAAATGCCTATGTTCCCCCTGCTGATACAGGCGAAGCGGATAGTTTAGATGCCTTTGATCTTACCCTAACTTTTGGAGTTAGCCCAAGTTTCTTTACTAAGCTTGGTATTGAACATTTGAAGCCTACGGAATTACAAGACTTGCCACACTTCCCACGAGATCAACTTCAAGCTGAATATACCGGTGGCGATATTTGTATTCAAGCCTGTGCCGATGACCCGCAAGTTGCATTTCACGCAGTACGAAATTTAGTGCGAGTTGCCCGTGGCGAAGTGAAAATGAAATGGTCGCAAATGGGCTTTAATTCCTTTTTAAATAATGATACACCACGCAATTTATTTGCCTTTAAAGATGGAACGGCAAATGCCGATAGCCTGAAAGATCAAGATAATGTCGTTTGGGTTCAGCAAGACGGTTGGCTGAAAGGCGGTTCTTATTTAGCCGTTCGCCGTATTAAAATGTTTTTAGAAACCTGGGATCGTACTCACTTACAATCTCAAGAAGAAACCTTTGGTAGATACCGTGATTCGGGAGCCGGGCTTGGGCATAAAACCGAATTTGAAAAACTCGATCTCACTAAAAAAGATGAAAAAGGCAACCCGATAATGCCGGAAATTTCCCATACTCATCTAGCCCATAACACCGGTGTTAAAATGCTCCGCCGCTCGTTCTCTTATTCCAGCGGTATTGATGATAAAGGGCAATTTGATTCCGGCTTGTTATTTATTTCATTTCAACAAAGCCCGGAGCAATTTATTAAAATTCAAAATGCGTTAGGTAATATTGATAAAATGAACGAATACATCACCCATATCGGCAGTGGGTTATTTGCTTGTTTTGCTGGGGTAAAAGATGAAAATGATTACCTTGGTAAGGCATTATTTGACTTAGTTGAGTGAGGTAAAAATGAAATTAAAAAAATTATGGCTTATTCCGCTACTCTTTTCTTCAGCAACCACTTTTGCCAAAGTGGATGTTAGCCCACTATTTATTCAACTTTCCGATGCAATGGCAGAAATGAAAAAAGGCGAATTTGCAAAATCTCAGCAAAATTTGACCGCTTTAGAGCAAAGTTTTTTGAATATAGAACAGAATGATTCTACAGCAGGAGTACTGGTTAAAGAAGCATTAGATAAAGCGATAAAAACTCCCAATGCTGATAATTTAGAAACGCTTGCTAAAAATTTATATGCTTTTGAAAAAGAGCAAAACCCTGTCGATTATCGGAAAAAACAGCAAGAATTCATCGAGAAAATGACACCGCTTTATGTTGAGCTAAATCTTGCAACTCAAACAAAAGAGATAGATAAGATCAAACAAGCGGCTCGTAACTTTGGTAAAAACTGGGCGAAATATGAGAAGTCGGTACGAGAAATGAGCCTAACACATTATGGACAATTTGAACGTATTCTCGGCTTAATGCGAATTGTAGTAACAGCTGAAAAGCCAGACTTATTGAAAATTGAGGAGAGAGTTACTGAATTAGGCAATATTATGCAAGAATTCAGTCAATTCGTTATCAAATAGGCTGCCATAAAAAATACCTAGCAGATGCTAGGTATTTTAATTTGGAAGTTATACGTGAGGTTTAGCTTCTGGTAGCGTTCCCTCAATTTCAAATAGTAAGTCGCCATCTTTGAAGAAAACATAACCACCATTTTTCATTTTCGTCCAATTCTCATTTTTGGTTAATGGTTGGGTGGTGATGATAGTCACTTTATCGTTAATAGTCGTATATTGGCTAAAATCAATAGAGACATCATCATCTCGCAATGCTTTACCAAAGGGTGCTTTACGACATACATAATGTAAATTTGTAGTACAACGTGCGATCATCCAATGCCCGTTAGATAAAATAAAATTAAATACACCGTGTTCTGCAATTTTTGAGGTAATTTTCACTACTGCATCAAAAATTTCTTTTTCACTTGGTTTTGTTGGATGCAGTGCTTTTAATTCAGAAACCATACGGCAAAATGCAGCTTCTGAGTCTGTTGTACCAATAGGTTGATAGTGACAGTTTTTACAGATTTCAATGCCTTCCACCGTACCATTATGTGCAAAAACCCAATTTTCGCCCCATAATTCACGAATGAAAGGATGAGTATTTTCTAAATTTACATCGCCTCGTGTTGCTTTACGAATATGAGAAATAACATTGAGCGATTTGATATGATATTGCCCAACTAAATCCGCCATTGGTGATGATGCACCAGGACGGTTATCTCGAAAAATACGTACGCCTTTTCCTTCAAAAAAAGCAATTCCAAATCCATCTGTATGATGATCTGTTACACCTGCTCGGCGACGAAAACCATCAAAAGAAAAGGTAATATCCGTTGGAGTATTACAATTCATTCCAAGTAATTGACACATAGTAATTTCTTAAATTCTTAAATAATAGAGGTAATAAAAAATAATAATTAAATTTAAACAGTTTGAGATTTAATTTCAATGGGAATTGAATCAAATATTATGCTTTATTTGTATAATATATATCTTTTTTATTTTTAGGCATTTTCCTTTTTGATTAAAGATAATAAAAATAAAGCACCTGAACAAATCACCACAGAAGGCCCTGCTGGTGTATCTTTCCAAGCCGATAATAGCAAGCCTGTCGTAACTGCAATAATACTAAATAATATTGCAATCAGCACCATTTTCTCTGGTGTTTTAGCAAATCTTCTTGCGGTTGCTGATGGAATAATCAAAAGCGAAGTAATAATTAAAGCACCAACAAATTTCATACTCAGAGCAATAGTCAATGCCGTTAAAATCATTAATAATAACCGCAAACGAGCCACATTTAGCCCTTCAATTTGAGCAAGTTCAGGGCTAATCGTCATTGAAAGCAATCGCTTCCAAAATATCGTCAAAATAAATAGAATAGCGATTGCACCTATTGCAATAAAAATCACATCATTAAAATTAATTGCTAATAAATCGCCAAAAAGATAAGACATTAGATCTACTCGTACATTATCTAGCAAACTGATAGTAATTACCCCTAAAGAGAGGCTACTGTGTGCAATAATGCCTAGCACCGTATCAACCGAGTAACTGGTCTTTTGCTCTAGCCAAACCAATAACAATGCTAATACTATTGTCATTACAATAACGGCAAGATAAGGGTCAATTTGTAAAAAAATACCTAGTGCAACACCAAGTAAAGCGGAATGAGAAAGTGTATCCCCAAAATATGCCATCTTTCGCCATACAACAAAAGCCCCTAACGGAGCTGTAATAAAAGCAAGGCAAACACCAGCTAACCAAGCTGGAAATAAAATATCAAACATAAATTACTAACCTTAAACTAACAAGCGGTTGTTTTTCTGGAAAATTTTGCAAAAAAATAGTGACATTTAACCGCTTGTGCAAATTATTTGTAGCGTTGAACCGAACTTAATTCATCTTGGGTTGTTAGCCACGCCATTTTTTCTTTAATCTGTTTTTCCATTCCTCTCTCACTTGGGAAATAGAAACGAGTGTCTTTGAGTTCTGGCGGAAAGTAGTTCTCCCCTGCCGAATAAGCATTTGGCTCATTATGAGCGTACCGATATTCTTCTCCATAACCTAGAGATTTCATTAAATTAGTCGGTGCATTGCGTAAATGCTCTGGGACATCATAATCTTTCGCTTCTTTTGCTAAATGCTTAGCTTCATTAAATGCTTGGTAAACCGCATTACTCTTCGGTGCAACCGCAAGATAAATGATAGCTTGTGCAATGGCTCGTTCGCCCTCATAAGCCCCAACCCTAGTAAAACAGTCCCAAGCAGCTATAGCAATTTGCATTGCTCTAGGATCAGCATTACCAATATCTTCAGAGGCGATTGCCAGTAACCGCCTTGCTACATAAAGCGGGTCGCCACCTGCAGTTAAAATGCGAGCATACCAATATAATGCCCCATCTGGCGATGAGCCTCGAATGGATTTATGCAGTGCTGAAATAAGATCGTAATAACGATCGCCACCTTTATCAAACCGAGCTTGTCGTTCGCCTAAAACCTCTGTCAATAATGCTTTATTAAGCACTTTCCCTTGCTTTGTAGCATCTGCCATATCCACCATTAATTCTAGGCAGTTTAGGGCAAATCTAGCATCGCCATTAACATAATCGGCAAGTAACTTTAATACATCATCTTCAAGAATCAGTGTTTCATTACCTAACCCTCGAGTGTTATCTGTTAATGCTGACTGTAATACTTTTTCTATTTCAATAGATTGCAGTGGTTTTAGAATATAAATTCTCGCTCGTGAGAGTAACGCATTATTTAATTCAAAAGATGGATTTTCTGTTGTTGCACCAATGAAAATAATTGTGCCATCTTCAATATGAGGTAAAAAAGCGTCTTGTTGGCTTTTGTTAAAGCGATGAACCTCATCAACAAATAATAAAGTTCGTCTTCCAGATTGACGATTTAATTTGGCTTTTTCTACAGCTTCTCGAATTTCTTTTATTCCACTGGTTACTGCAGAAATGCGTTCTACTTCTGCATCAAGATGGTGAGCGATGATCTCTGCTAAGGTTGTTTTCCCAGTGCCTGGAGGGCCCCAAAAAATCATTGAGTGACTATGGCCTAATTCAATCGCTCTACGAAGCGGTTTGCCTTCAGCAAGTAGATGAGTTTGACCGATATATTCATTTAAATTCTGCGGTCGCATTCTTGCTGCAAGCGGTCGAAAATCTTCAGAAAAATCAAAAGATAGGCTGCTCATTTCATCTCCAGCTGACTTTTTAACGTAAACGTAATTGACGGCGAATTTGACGCATTAATAAGAAAATCCAAGGCCATAATACACCGCTTATTACCGCACCAAGTATTTCTTGAGTATTAAATTCTGCACTATGTAGTAGATATTCAACTACAAAAATTAAGAAACGAATTAATATAATGTAAGCTATTACCAATAGACTTTGTAACCAAAGTGATAAGTTACGCAAAATAAGGTGATATTTTGCAACAAAATAGATGGCAAGAGAAAGAACCAGTGCGTGTATGCCTAAAATAGAACCTAATATTAAATCCCATACTATGCCTGCAATAAATGCGGTGCCAACACTAACCCTATTCGGTAATGCCAAAGCCCAGTAGATTAAAACAAGCACTACCCACGTTGGACGCAACCCTTGAAATCCTATTGGCCAAGGCATAATTTCCAGTACAAAAGAAATCATAAAAATAGCAATTAGCACAAGTAGCTGAAAAATAGGATTTGTTCTCATTATTCAGCTCCTTGCTCAATGTGGTAGCTTTCATTCATTTCCGCATCCGGATGCGTTGCAGGATTTTCTGTTGGATCCTCAGCTTCAATTATCTCTTCTTTTGATTCTAATTGTACTTCTGTTTTCTTATTTGACATTTGTCTTAATCGTTCAAACGGATTCATACTATTACGACGTTCTTCTACCACTTCTCGAACTTGCTCTGGCGATAAACTTTGAGTGTAACTTTTTTCTTCCGAAGTCGGCCAAAGTAGAAGTAAGTAACGTAAGCGATCAAAAGATGCTAATGGTCGAGCAACAATGCGAGCAAATTGACTTTTTGTATCATTTTCTACAGTTTCAACTACTGCTACAGGGTAACCTTCAGGGAAACGTCCACCTAGACCAGAAGTAACTAAAACATCGCCTTTAACCACATCTATTGAGCGAGGTAAATTATCAACAACTAATTCATTATTTACTCCTGTTCCATTAATAATGCCTCGAACATCATTACGCAGTACCTGCACCGGAATAGCGTGTGTAACATCTGTTAATAGCAACACTCTGCTAGATTTTTCACCAACAGAAATAACCTGACCGACAACGCCTTTTTCATCAATAATAGGTTGTCCAACAAATGCACCGTCTAGCCTACCTTGGTTAATAATGACTTGTTGGCGATATACATTCATTTCAGCAGCCAATACTTCGGCAATTTTCTTATATTCATCTTGACGTAAAGGTGAACTTAGTAAGAGTCTTAAGCGTTGGTTTTCTACTTTGAGTTGATCAAGCAACAGCAAATCTGCATTTTTTTCTCTTAACTGCTCTTTTAATAAGTTATTTTCAAGCTGTAATTTATTATTATCAATGAAATTACCACTGACACCATCTAAGATTGAACGAGGTGTATTAGCAAAATAATATAATCCACTTATTGCAGTTTCCATCATATTGCGTGCTTGAATCATTGCTGAACTACGCCCATCAGATATAATGAGTATAATTGAAAGTATAATCGCAATAATAAGACGTGTGCCTAACGAAGGCGATTTAGCAAAAATAGGTTTCATTAGAGAAATATAATATGAAATTTATTAGGAATATATAATGAAAATTGACAATAGAGTTTCTCCATTGCCAACCTTCATTTTAATATTTGATTAAAAGCTATAATTATTCATCATTACTAAACACATCGCCGCCGTGCATATCGATCATTTCTAATGCCTTACCACCACCACGAGCTACGCAAGTTAAAGGTTCTTCAGCAACAATAACCTGAACCCCTGTTGAGTCTGAAAGCAAACGGTCAAGATTGTGTAATAATGCACCACCACCTGTTAGTACCATTCCACGCTCAAAAATATCTGCTGCAAGTTCAGGTGGGCATTGCTCTAATACTGCTTTCACCGCATCCACAATACCATTTAGAGGCTGTTCTATTGCCTCTAATACGTGTTTTGAATTAAGCTCAAATGTACGAGGAGCACCTTCTGCAAGGTTATGACCGTGCACTTCCATTGTTTTAATATCTTCATCAGATTCAATTTTTGCACTTGCGATTTCTTGTTTAATACGTTCTGCTGTTGCTTCACCAATAGCAGAACCAAAATGACGGCGAACATAAGCAATGATTGCTTCATCAAGTTTATCGCCACCAATACGAACAGATGTTGAATGTACAATACCATTTAATGAAAGCACTGCAACCTCTGTTGTACCGCCACCAATATCAATAACCATTGAACCCATTGCTTCGTGAACGGGTAAACCCGCACCAATAGCAGCTGCCATTGGTTCTTCAATTAAATATACTTCACGTGCACCTGCACCAATAGCTGATTCTTTAATTGCTCGGCGTTCTACTTGTGTTGCTCCTGCTGGCACACAAACTAATACTCGAGGGCTTGGACGCATAAAATTATTACTGTGAACTTGCTTAATAAAATGTTGAAGCATTTTTTCAGTTACAAAAAAGTCCGCAATAACACCATCTTTCATTGGACGGATTGCCATAATGCTTTTAGGTGTACGACCTAACATTGATTTTGCGTGTGAACCGACTGCAGCAATACTTTTTAATGATCCCATACGGTCTTGACGAACCGCTACAACAGATGGCTCATCTAAAACAATTCCCTGCCCTTTTACATATACTAATGTGTTTGCTGTTCCGAGATCGATAGATAGATCGTTTGAAAATAACCCTAAAAATTTTTTAAACATAAAAGAATCCGTCAAAATAAATTGTTCAATTAAATCAGCACGTTTTCGTGCGAAAATATTGTCGTTAAATATAGCAAAAAAAGCCCCTGCTCAGCAATGAAAATTTAAGTTGTATTAGAAAATTTGCTGACTTAACTGATATGCATAAATAAGCAGGCTAAATGCAATAAAATACATAATAAAACCTGTTATCGCATCTAAAATTTGCCACGTTCTACGCTTTGCAAAATAAGGCGACAACAAACCTGCACCATATCCAACACCAAAAAACCAAATAAATGAGCAAATTAAGGCTCCTGCTAAAAAATACATTTTCTCATCAAAATTGAGTTTTCCGCCGATACTACCGACAATCACGACAGTATCAATATAGACGTGAGGATTTAAAAAAGTAATTGCAAAGGTAATCATTAATGCTTTTTTTAGTGTGGAGGCATTTTCTCCTTCTGCACTTAAGTACCCTTCACTACGAAAAACACTAATAAAAGAACGGCTTCCATAAGTCAGCAAAAAAATAGCCCCTAATAGCGATATTACTAAGCTAAGAATAGGTAACTCTGCAATAAGCGTTCCTAAGCCAAGCACACCAATGGTCATTAAAAATACATCGCCTAAGAAACACATCGAAGCTATCCAAAAAACGTGCTGTTTTAAAATACCTTGTTTTAATAAAAAAGCATTTTGAGCTCCGATTGAAACAATTAAGCCAAAACAAACTATAAATCCTTGAATAAAAGTATCCATTTTTTCTCCAAACCCCATATTAAGCGGTCAATTATACAGAAAAGTTTGTAAAAATTCGGTATAATTTAAATGATATTCTTTTTACTTAATAGGAAATTTTTATGAGTGATATTATTCAGAATCCATCTTGTGTTGTTATTGCGATTGCTGGTGCCTCAGCATCAGGAAAAAGCCTTATTGCCTCAACCATTTACAAAGAGTTAAAAACAGAATTAGGAACTGATAATATCGGTATTATTTCTGAAGACGCTTACTATAAAGATCAATCTCATCTCTCGATGGATGAGCGTATAAAAACCAATTACGATCACCCAAGCTCTATGGACCACCATTTATTAGTTGAGCATTTACGCCAATTAAAGCAAGGTAAAGCAATAGAAATTCCTGAATATGACTACTCTGTACACAACCGCAAAACAACGACAAAACATTTTGAACCTAAAAAAATTATTATCCTTGAAGGTATTTTATTATTAACAGATGAATATATCCGTAATGAAATCAATGTCTCTATTTTCGTGGATGCACCATTAGATATTTGTTTTATTCGTCGTTTACAGCGTGATATGGTTGAACGTGGAAGAACAATGGAATCTGTTATTACTCAATATCGCAAAACTGTTCGCCCAATGTTCTTACAATTTATCGAACCATCAAAACAATATGCCGATATTATTGTGCCAAAAGGTGGTAAAAACCGTATTGCAATCGATATTTTAAAAGCCCAAATTAAGCAATTATTAAAATAGGAGTTCCTATGCGTTTATGTGATACTGATATTAAGCGTTATTTAGATGAAGGAAAAATCATCATTAGCCCACGTCCCGCTGACGATAAAATTTCAGGTGCGACTGCTGATGTTCGTTTGGGTAACTCATTTCGAGTATTTCGTGAACATAATACACCTTATATTGATTTAAGTGGCCCAAGAGAGGAAGTAACCGCTCAATTAAATAATGTGATGAGTGAAGAAATTATTATTGCAGATAATGAGGCCTTTTTCTTACACCCAGGTGAACTTGCTTTAGCTACAACACTTGAATCGGTGACTTTACCTGCAAATATTGTAGGTTGGTTAGATGGCCGTTCATCACTGGCAAGATTAGGTTTGATGGTTCACGTGACCGCTCATCGAATTGACCCAGGTTGGGAAGGCAAAATTGTATTAGAATTCTTTAATGCTGGAAAATTACCATTAGCATTACGACCTAATATGGCGATTGGTGCCTTAAGCTTTGAAGTGCTAAGCGGTGAAGCTGAAAAGCCTTATAACGCACGCAAAGACGCTAAATATAAAAACCAACAAAGTGCCATTTCAAGCAGAATCAACCAAGACTAAAATTGATATTTTTTTGCAATATGTATCTAAGTGTGTTAAGTTCAAGGTAGTTAATAACAAAACATAAGGAGATCATTATGTTGCATTATTCAGTTGTATTCTTTGTTATCGCTATTATTGCTGCTTTATTAGGGTTTGGAGGCATTGCCGGAAGTGCTGCGGGCATTGCTAAAATTCTATTTTTTGTCTTTTTGGTTGTCTCTATCATCTCATTCTTTTTCAAACGAAAATAGATTAATTCCCAGCCACAATCTTCTGTTGTGGCTTTCATTTCTACTCTAAAACGATTAACCCTGGTAAAGTTGCGAAACTTTGCGATTTAACGGTATCGTGGAAATCATCTAAATAAGCGAGTGCCGAATCTGTTTCACGAATTGCACCATAAAGATTGCTATATAAGCCTTCTTTCGTTATTTTTCGAGCCACAACATAACCTCTATCCAAATAAGGTTTCACTGCCCAGTATGGTAAAGCAGCAACACCTCTTCGGCTTGCAACCAGTTGAATAATAGCAATGGTTAATTCACTATTACGACGAGTTACTTTAATACCGGCAGGATTTAACACTTTACGTAGTAGATCTAACATATCATCAGGAACAGGATATGTAATAAGTGTTTCCTCTTTAAAATCCTCAGCTTCCCAAATCTCTTTCGTTGCTAATGGATGGTCTTTGGAACAAATTGCCACCATTTCATATGAAAATAAGGGCTTATATATAATACCTGCATTTTCTTCCTCTTCTGCGACAATAGCAAGATCAGCTCTGTGGCTTAACAATAAGCCAACTGTATCAGTATGGAACCCAGAAACAATATCAAGTTCTACCAATGGCCAATGCTGGCGGAAAGTATCCATTGCAGGCATAAGCCAATCAAAACAAGTATGGCATTCTACCGCAACTCTTACCTCGCCTACTTCACCTTGCTTTACTCTAGCTAAATCTAGTTCTGCCTCAATAACTTGTGGTAATATATCATAGGCGAGCTTAACCAACCTTTCTCCAGCAGCAGTAAAACGGATAGGCGAACTTTTACGCTCGAATAATGTTAGATCATATTGATCTTCCAATAATTTAATTTGATGGGAAAGTGCTGATTGTGTCAAATGTACCCTTTTAGCCGCAAGTGATACACTTCCACTTTCTTTTAAAGCTATGAGCGTGCGTAAATGGCGAATTTCAAGAAAGATAGATTTCATAATACTTTATCTTAAAATAGAAAACTGAATGGGATTATAACAATAAAAGCGGTCAAATTTTGCAAAATCTTTACAAAACCTGACCGCTTATAACGCTTACATTTAGATTAAATTATTTTGTTAATTGCACTAAAATACGACGCACAGGTTCTGCTGCACCCCATAATAATTGGTCACCCACGGTAAATGCCGCTAAATATTCAGGCCCCATTGCAAGTTTACGTAAACGGCCAACTGGCACGCTTAATGTACCTGTTACTTTAGCAGGTGTTAATTCACGTAATGTTGTTTCTTTATCATTAGGAATCACTTTAACCCATTCATTGTGTGACGCAATAATTTGCTCAATTTCTTCTAGTGGAATATCTTTTTTCAATTTGATAGTAAATGCTTGGCTGTGACAACGTAATGCACCAATACGCACACATAAACCATCAACAGGAATTGGATTATCAGATAAACCTAAGATTTTATTGGTTTCTGCATAACCTTTCCACTCTTCTTTAGTTTGTCCAGTTTCTGGTAATAATTTATCAATCCAAGGAATTAAGCTGCCACCTAATGCTGCACCAAAGTTTTCCGTTGGGAAATCTTCTGCACGCATTTTTGCTGTTACTTTACGTTCAATATCTAAAATTGAAGAAGATGGATTTGCTAACTCAGCTTGAACCGAATCACGTAATTCGCCCATTTGAGAAAGCAATTCACGCATATTTTTTGCACCAGCACCAGAAGCTGCTTGATAAGTTGCAACAGAGATCCACTCTACTAAATCTTTTTCAAATAGACCACCAATCGCCATTAACATTAAGCTTACGGTACAGTTACCACCAACGAATGTTTTAATGCCTTTTTTTAGCCCATCAGAAATAACATTTTGGTTTACTGGATCTAATACGATAATCGCATCATCTTTCATACGTAAAGTTGAAGCTGCATCAATCCAGTAACCATTCCAGCCACTCTCTTTTAATTTTGGATATACTTCTGTTGTGTAGTCACCGCCCTGACAAGTTACAATGATATCTAATTTTTTTAGTTCTTCAATATCAAAGGCATCTCTTAATACACCAGCATCTTTACCACCAAATACCGGTGCTTTTTGGCCTGCTTGTGATGTTGTGAAGAAAATAGGATTGATATTAGCGAAGTTATTTTCTTCAACCATACGATCCATTAAAACTGAACCGACCATTCCTCGCCAGCCGATAAAACCTACATTTTGCATTGTGTTCGCTCCTAAAAAATAATTGTTGTTAAGATTATGAATAAATACAAGATTTTCATTGAAAAATCAATGTTTTTATTCGTGCGAGCTTAAAAGTCTTATCCTTATGATAAAAAAATAATCCGCACCTAAAAGTACGGATTATTGTATGCTCTATTCTTTATTCCATTTATTTGTTAATGTGCCGGCAACCATTGCCCCATTTACATTTAATGCAGTACGTCCCATATCAATTAAAGGCTCTACCGAAATTAATAAACCAACCAATTCGATTGGTAAATTTAATGTTGATAAGACTACAATAGCTGCAAATGTTGCACCACCGCCAACGCCTGCAATCCCGAAAGATGAAATAGCAACAACTAAAATGAGCGTTAAAATATAATTAATACTAAATGGATCGACACCTACTGTTGGTGCAATCATTACCGCTAGCATTGCAGGATAAATACCTGCACATCCGTTTTGACCAATAGTTGCCCCGAATGTCGCTGAGAAATTTGCAATCACATTATTATTACCTAGTTTATTTGTCTGTGTTTCAATATTTAGCGGAATAGTCGCCGCACTTGAACGAGAGGTAAATGCAAAACTCAAGGTTGGTAATACTTTTTTGTAATAATCAAATGGGTTCACTTTGGCAAAGAAAAGTAAAATACCGTGTACCACAAACATTAAACCAATCGCAATATAAGAAGCCACAATAAAGCTACCTAGATTCACAATATCACTCCATTGCGATGTTGCAGCCATTTTGATCATTAATGCAAAAACCCCGTAAGGTGTTAAGCGAATAACAAAACGTACTAAACGCATAATGAGTTTATTTAGCGTTTCAACCCCTTGGCTAATTCTTTCACCTAAATCTTTATCTTCTTTACCTAAACTGAGTGCTGCAAGCCCGAGTAAAGCGGAGAAAATAACGGTACTAATAATTGATGTAGGATTCGCACCCGTTAGTTCTAAAAATGGATTTCTAGGAATAAATGAAAGCAACATTGCAGGCACAGATAAATTACTTACTTGCTCTGCTCGCCCAACTACTCGCTCTTGTGCAGCTAATTCACGACTACCAGCAACTAATCCTTCTGCTGATAAATCGAAAAGGTAAACTAATGCAATACCAATAGCTGCTGAAATTGCGGTTGTCACTAATAAGACAGACAGTACACTAAAACTAATTTTACCTAATGCCCCTGCTTCTTTTAAGCGTGTAATTGCAGATAAAATAGAGACAAAAACTAACGGCATTACGATCATTTGTAGCAAACGAACATAGCCATTGCCGATTAAATTAATCCAATCTAGTGTTGCATCAACAGTGTTTTTTTCGTAAAAAGATTGTAAAAAAGCACCGCTTGCCACCCCTAGCAGTAAACCGATAAAGACAGTTTGCCCTAATTTTTGTGTAGATTTATAAATTTGTGCCAGTAAAAATAAAATGGCAGCAAATACAATTAAGTTTAGAATAAGCATTGTTCCTCCAATAAAAAAATGTCGTAAGACTAATATGCTTACAACACTCAATCAAGACGATTTGTTACTTTACTATAACTAAAAGTTATAACAATTCCCAACTTAAATTGGAAATAAGCCGACATCGCTCACATTTGAAATGAAAAATATTATGCAGTGGTACTGGCAATTTCCAGTCCCCATTACACGATGGGCATTTTCGATTATATTCTTCATTAAAATCTGAACCTAATCTATAGAGATAATAAAAGGTGGGGATTTTTGTTTTTTTCTCGATTTGCTTGCATAATTCCAATCCCATTTTAGACAAAGGGCTATTTTCATTACTGATCTGATTTAATGCCTCAAATTCAAGAATTTGACCTTTCATTTGTAGCTGATCACAAGCTTGCCAATTTTGTTGCCAATTTAGCAACGATTCACTTAGTGATTGATTTTTTAGGCGATAAAGTGGAATAGGAGCAAAGCTTTCACCATCGAAAAGAGGCGAACAGGTATCTAAATGCGTTGTATATAAAATTTGAAAAACAGGTTGCAAAATTTTACTTGTTTCTTCGGCCTGATAGTCTTGCCCTACTATCTCAAAGGCTTTAAATTGAACACCTGCCTCAGCTGCTTGTTGAAGAGCCTCATTAACTTCCTCACTATTGTAGCAAGCTAATAAGCTCTCTTGCTCTGACGTGCAAACTCGTACTTGAAACTCAGTTTGATGAAATGTTATCGGCATCTCTCTGCCAATAACTTGTCCATTATATAACCACTGATTTAAGACTTGACTTATTAGCGTGACAGGGTCTTGTTCAAAGTTCTGATAGCTAAAATGTGCAATTACTTGATACACTAAATACTCTCCGCCATATCTTTAAATTCTTCTTTCACAACAGTTGTTGGCTCTTGATGAATAATTACTTTTGACATTGGAAAAGCAGATAACAATTTTTGTTCTAAACTATCTGTAATTTCGTGAGCCACCAACAAGGTAAGATGATCATCAAGCTCTAAATGTAACTGGATAAAACGGACTGCCCCTGCTCGACGAGTAAGAATGTCGTGAATTCCTAAAATATTAGGATGCTTTGAAGCTATATCTTTAATTAATTCTATTTCTTCATCTGGTAAAGCTTGATCTAATAATGTTTGTACTGCTACCCAAAACATTTTTACGGCATTTAATGCAATATAAAGTGCGATACCAATAGCAAATAAAGCATCAGCATAAATAAAACCCGCACCATTTAGCAACATCGCCACTAAAATTGCCCCATTCATAAATAAGTCTGTCTGGTAGTGTAAGGAATCAGCTTCAATCGCAGGGCTTTGGGTAATGCTCACTACATAACGCTGGTAAAATACTAATATTGCGGTTACAGCCATTGACACAATACTGACTATTACACCAATATTTGATTGTTCAATTAATTCGGGATCTGTTAATTTATGAAAGCCTTGAAGTAACAAAAACACAGCTGAGCCTGAAATAAAAGCACTCTGTGCTAAAGCTGCTAAAGATTCTGCTTTACCGTGCCCAAAAGCGTGATTGTCGTCTGCAGGCTGTAAAGCAAAACGCAATACCAAAATATTCGTCAATGATGCGAATAAATCGACAACGGAATCTGTCATTGCGGCTAAAATTGAAATAGACCCAGTTTTCCACCAAGCAAGTGCTTTAATAATTATTAAAGAAACCGCAACAATAATGGCTAAATTAGCCGCTCTTTTAACTAATTTATTGTATTCTTCTCTCATTTCTATTATCTACATTCAATTTGCCACCGCATTTGGTTAAAGGCTAAAGCGAGCTTTATCATCTCATCTGTGTAAGCGGTCAAATTTTCTGATTTTTTTGCAATTTTATTGACTGCACGCTTATCTGAAAATTGTAGTTGCCCATAGCCACAAGCCAAATCTCGCCCACGTGTTACCTCAAACATTATATTTTGAAAGCGTTCTGTTGGTGGGTATATAATCTGACTTTGCAACTCATTTTGCCAAATACCAAATTCAGTGGCTACATTAGGTTGTTTCGCAAAGCTAGATTGACGAAAAGCAAGACGTTGTTCTAAGGTTTGTCCTTTACTATTTTTATCTAAGAAAAAGAGAATGCCTTTATCCCAATCTTCTGCATTTTTAGTGCTATTCTCGGGTAAATAGAGCAAATGTTGCATATCATCCAGTTGATTATCCGTTATTTTTACGTAACGTTGCCCTTGAAATTCTACTTTATCCGGTATGGAAAATTGGGAGATATTGTTTGCACAACTTGATAACAATAAAGCCATAGGGGCGAATAATATTCGCCCTTTTTTCATCAATAGGCGTATGTAATACGCCCCTACATTTTTGTTCATTACTGTTCTTCTCGTTTAAAGACTAATTCTGTTTCGGTAGAGTTTTCTCCATCAAACCAATAACCGCCATAATTAAAAGCTTTTAACTGTTCAATTTCAGTTGGTTGATTTTCTAATATAAAACGAACCATCATTCCACGGGCTTTTTTAGCATAAAAACTAATAACTTTATATTTGCCATTTTTTTCATCTAAAAAAATAGGTTTAACAATCGTTGCGTTTAAATGGTGTGTTTTAACCGCATTAAAATATTCATCCGAAGCCAGGTTTACCAATACCCCGTCTCGCTGTTCATCGATCGCTTGTTGAAGATATTCTGTAATAGTATTACCCCAAAAGGCATAAAGATTCTTACCTTTAGGGTTCACCAGTTTCGTTCCCATTTCAAGACGATAAGGTTGCATTAAATCTAACGGGCGTAATAATCCATATAAGCCAGATAACATTCGTAAATGCGTTTGTGCGTACTCTACCTGCTCTTTTGTTAAGCTTTTTGCATCTAACCCCGTATAAACATCACCTTTAAATGCAAATAATGCAGCTTTTGAATTTTGTTCGGTATGTTCAAATGCCCATTCGGTAAATCGAGCAACATTAAGGGCGGCTAATTTATCACTGATAGACATTAAACTGCCAACTTCTGCAGGCGAAAGCTGTTTACAAATATTGATCAATTCTTGACTGTAAGCGGTCAAAGTTGGTTGAGAAAATGCAAAACCGTCAACTTTACTTTCAAAATCTAACGTTTTTGCTGGGGAAATAATAGCTAACATATGGCTCCTTTTTCTAAAAAGGGAAATATTATAGCAGAAAAGTAAAATTTTGAGCTAACCGATGAAATCATTTAATAAACACGCTAAAATATATCCCAATGTGCTTTTTTATTTAAGAAAATTTAATAAGGGAAAATTATGACTCAACTTAGTGTTGTTATTTTAGCTGCTGGTAAAGGTACTCGTATGTATTCAGATTTACCAAAAGTATTGCATCCAGTTGCTGGAAAACCGATGGTCAAACACGTAATTGATACCGCTAAACAATTAGAAGCTAATCAAATTCATCTTATTTATGGACACGGTGCTGATTTATTAAAAGCCCGATTAAATGAAGAACCTGTTAATTGGGTTTTTCAAGCTGAACAACTCGGTACTGGTCACGCAATGCAGCAAGCAGCTCCGTTTTTTGCAGATAATGAAAACATTGTAATGCTTTATGGTGATGCTCCTTTAATTACTAAAGAGACGCTGGCTCGTTTAATCGCTGAAAAACCAGAAAATGGTATTGCTCTCTTAACCGTTGAGCTGGCAAACCCAACGGGATATGGCCGTATTATTCGAGAAAATGGTTCAGTTGTTGCGATTGTTGAACAAAAAGATGCTACCCCAGAGCAGTTAAAAATTCAGGAAGTTAATACTGGTGTTATGGTGGCAAGCGGTGCAAGCTTTAAGAAATGGTTAAATAATTTAGATAATAACAATGCTCAAGGCGAGTATTATATTACTGATGTTATTGCTATGGCGAATAAAGATGGTTTTAAAGTTCAAGCGGTACAGGCAGATGAATTTATGGAAGTAGAAGGTGCTAATAACCGTTTACAACTAGCTGCATTAGAACGTTTTTATCAAAAAAGAGAGGCTGAAAAATTACTATTAGCCGGTGTTACTATCATTGATCCAACCCGTTTTGATGTTCGTGGCAATATTGTTCACGGTAAAGATGTGTATATTGATGTTAATGTTATTTTAGAAGGTAATATCAAACTAGGTAATAATGTAAAAATTGGTGCTGGTTGCGTACTAAAAAATTGTGAAATTGGCGACAATGTAGAAATTAAACCGTATTCTGTAATTGAAGATGCTGTTGTTGGAGCAAAATCGGCAATCGGGCCATTTTCACGCTTGCGTCCTGGTGCAGAATTAGCAGAAGAAACACATATTGGTAACTTTGTTGAAATTAAGAAAGCCGTTGTTGGTAAGGGGTCTAAGGTAAACCATCTAACCTATATTGGTGATGCAGAAATTGGAACAGATTGTAATATCGGTGCAGGTGTGATCACCTGTAATTACGATGGTGCAAACAAATTTAAAACCATTATTGGCGATAATGTTTTTGTCGGTTCAGACAGCCAATTAGTTGCACCGGTTACTATTGCTAGCGGCTCAACTATCGGAGCTGGAGCGACGGTAACTAAAGATATTGCTGAAAATGAATTAGTTATTAGCCGAGTACCACAACACCATATTCAAGGTTGGAAACGTCCAACTAAAAAATAAAGCTAACATAGCTTTAAAATTAATGCCTCTATTGAGTCAATAGAGGCATTTATCATTATAAAGTTTTTGCTAAATCTTTAATAAATTCTTTGAATTCTGTCCCACATTTATCGTGATGCAAACTATATTCAACAAAGGCTTTCATATAGCCAACTTTATCACCACAGTCAAATGAACGACCTGTCATATTAAATGCTTCAACTGTTTCTTGTTGAATCAACATATCAATAGCATCCGTTAATTGGATTTCATCGCCCACACCCACAGGTGTTCTTTCCAATAAATCCCAAATATTAGCTGAGAACACATAACGTCCCACAACCGCTAAATTTGATGGTGCCTCTTCTACACTTGGCTTTTCTACCATACGGCTAATTGGTGCTGAATCACCTAGCGGAATATCTACTCCATTGCAATCAGCTACACCATAACTACTGACATTTTCCATCGGTACTGGTGCCACCATAATCTGGCTATTTCCCGTTTCTTTGAAACGTTTAATCATTGCAGCCAGATTTTCTGTTTTTTGGTTTGCAGTAAAGTCACCTAATAATACATCAGGTAAAACCACTGCAAAAGGTTCATTTCCAATTACTGAACGTCCACATAAAACTGCGTGTCCAAGCCCTTTTGCTTGCCCTTGTCTAACGTGAATTAAGGTAACATCTTTTGGTACTATTGAGCGTACTTCCTCTAGTAATTGACGCTTAACTCGTTTTTCAAGCATTGTTTCAAGCTCAAAAGAGGTATCAAAATGGTTTTCGATCGCATTTTTTGAAGAATGTGTAACCAGTACAATTTCCTTAAACCCTGCAGCAACACATTCATTTACTATATATTGAATTAACGGTTTATCTGCAAGGGTTAGCATCTCTTTTGGAATAGCTTTTGTTGCAGGCAACATTCGTGTGCCAAGACCAGCTACAGGAATAATAACTTTCATTGAAAATCCTTTAAGTAATTATTTATTATTTTAAAATTAACCGCTTGTCTGTTTAACAAGCGGTTAGATTTCACTGATATTTTACCAATTATTGACGTAATAATGCTAAAATTTCATCTGTTTTTTGTTGCATTAATGCTTTATCGCCACGTGTTTCTAAATTTAAGCGAACGACTGGTTCGGTGTTAGAGCTACGTAAATTAAAACGCCAATTCTCAAACTCTACACTAATACCATCTAGTGTTTCAACCTTACCATCTTTGTAAGCTTCTTTCACCCGAGCAATAGAGGCTTGTGCATCGGTAAGTTTGCTATTAATTTCGCCTGGCGATGGGAATTTATCTAAACGCTCGCCCACTAATTCACTTAATGATTTGCCTGTAGTGCAGAGTAATTCTAATGTTAATAACCACGGAATCATTCCACTATCACAGTAGAAGAAGTCTCGGAAATAGTGATGTGCAGACATTTCACCACCATAAATAGCATCAACTTCACGCATTTTTTCTTTAATGAAAGAGTGCCCTGATTTAGACATTACAGGCACTCCACCCGCCCCACTGACTAGTTCTTCGGTATTCCAAATTAAGCGAGGGTCATAGATGATCTTAGCACCTTTATTTTTAGCTAAAAATGCTTGTGATAATAAACCTACCACATAATAGCCTTCAATAAAGCCACCTTTTTCATCAAAAAAGAAACAACGGTCAAAATCGCCATCAAATGCAATACCAGCATCTGCTTTAGTTTCTAAAACAGCTTGGATAGAGTCTTCACGATTTTCGTGCAAAATTGGGTTAGGAATACCATTTGGGAAATTACCATCTGGATTATTGTGTACTTTGATAAATTCAACAGGTACCTGATGAGCTTTAAATTGTGCTTCAATCGCATCAATAATTTGACCTGCTGCACCATTTCCAGAATTAATCACTAATTTTTTCGGTGTTAGCTTACTTAAATCAATGTATGAAAGAAGATGTTCAACATACTCACCTTGCACTGATTTCTGTGTATAAGTGCCTCGTTTTTCAACAGCTGGAAAATTATTTTCTTCAGCCAAACGTTGAATATCCGCTAAACCAGTGTCGGCACTAATTGGTCTAGAACCTTCTCGCACCAGTTTCATACCATTATAATCCATCGGATTATGACTTGCCGTTACTTGAATACCGCCATCTGTTTTTAGGAATGAGGTGGCAAAATATACCTCTTCTGTTCCAGTTAAACCCAGATCAATAACATCTACACCTGAATCTAACAAACCGTTTGTAACAGCACTTTTAAGTTCATTACTAGTTAAACGAACGTCTCCACCCACTACTATTGATTTTGGCTTAAGATATTGACCAAATGCTCGACCAATACGATATGCAATATCTGTATTTAACTCTGTACCTAATTGGCCACGAATATCATAAGCTTTAAAACAAGTAAGTTTTCCCATAGTGTTTTCCTTGTGAGGTTAATGAATTAATCCGATTTATCCTCGTCTGCCGAGGCTTTAATCTTGTCATAAATCTCTTGACGGTGTACTGAGATCTCTTTAGGTGCATTCACACCTAATTTAACTTGGTTTCCTCGTATGCTGAGTACCGTGATCTCAACATCGTCTCCTACGAGTAAAACCTCCCCAATTTTACGAGTTAGAATAAGCATAATTGTCTCCTACTGGGTTAAAGCCCTATTACTGCTTAAATATAGGGCTAAGCTTCAAGGCTAATTTTTGCCTTGTTATTATTTTAAAGTTTTGCAGTAATCCAATCTTGTGCCAATGCTAAAGCTTGTGGAATACTTTCAGGTTCTGAACCTCCAGCCATTGCCATATCAGGACGACCGCCTCCTTTCCCACCAACTTTCTGAGCCATTGCACCAACTAGCTCACCTGCATTTACTTTATTCGTTAAGTCTTTGGTCACACCTGCAATCAGATTTACTTTTCCATCTGTATTGGCAATAAAAACAATAATTGCACTTCCTAATTGATTTTTAAGATCATCAACCATTGTTCTTAATGCTTTTGGCTCAACATTTTCTAATTGTTGAATAACGACGTTTACTCCATTAATTTGGGTCGCTTGTTTTGCTAAATCAGCCCCTGCTTGAGCAGCTTGTTTTTCTTTTAGCTGCTGAAGTTCTTTTTCTGTACGTTTAGCTTTTTCTTGTAATTGAAGAATTTTTTCAACTAACGAATTGCTATCTGCTTTTAATAATTCTGCACTTTGTTGCATTGCTTGTTGTAAATTCTGTAGCCATGCTATTGCATTTTCACCAGTTAATGCTTCAATACGGCGAACACCTGCAGCAACTGCACCTTCTGAGGTGATTTTAAATAGACCAATATCACCTGTTTGTTTAACGTGCGTACCACCACAAAGCTCAATAGAGAACTCAGACATCTCAACAACACGCACAACATCACCGTATTTTTCGCCAAATAATGCCATTGCACCTTTTGCTTTTGCTGATTCAATATCCATTTCTTGGATAACGACATTGATATTCTCACGCACTTTTGTATTTACTATACGCTCAACTTCTTCAAGTTGCACCTTAGTAATCGCTTCTGGTTGAGAAATATCAAAACGCAATACATTTTCTGAAACCAAAGAACCTTTTTGGGTAACGTGATCACCTAATACTTGACGTAATGCAGAATGTAATAAGTGGGTTGCACTGTGATTTAATGTAATTGAGTGGCGACGCTCTTTATTTACTTGGGTAGCTACTTTATCACCGACAGAAAGAGTGCCTGAGGTTAATTGACCAATATGCCCAAAGACTTGACCATATTTTTGTGTATCTGCCACATCAAAATTGCAAATTTCTGATGAAATATAACCGCTATCACCGATTTGCCCACCCATTTCAGCATAGAATGGCGTTTTATCTAAAATAACAACTGCATTTTCGCCTGATTGAATAGATTCAACGGCTTGTCCATTACTAAATAAGGCAATAATTTTTGCATCTGTGAATTCGGTTTCGGTGTGTCCTACAAATTCCGTTTTGCCTTCGACTTTAATTACATTATTGTAATCTGTGCCGAAATTACTGCTTGCTTTAGCACGTTCACGCTGAGCTGTCATTTCAGCTTCAAAGCCTGCTTCATCAATCGTAATATCACGCTCACGGCAAACATCAGCTGTTAAATCTAATGGGAAACCATAAGTATCATAAAGTTTAAATGCGACTTGACCTGAAAGGGTTTTATTTTCTACTTTAGTTAAAGCATCTTCTAATAACGCTAAGCCACGTTCAAGTGTACGAGCAAACTGCTCTTCTTCTGCTTTTAAGGTCTTTTGGATATGTGCTTGTTTTTGGCTCAATACTTCACCAGCCTGCCCCATTACTTGAGCTAATGTCGGCACTAATTTATAGAAGAATGCTTCTTTAGCACCTAAAAGGTTACCGTGACGAACCGCACGACGAATAATGCGACGTAACACATAACCACGACCTTCATTTGAAGGAACGACTCCATCAGCAATTAGGTAAGAACAAGCTCGGATATGATCAGCAACTACACGTAATGATTTATTATCTAAATCTGTGACATTCAGTAATGAAGCCACTTCTTTAATTAATGTTTGGAAAATATCAATTTCATAGTTAGAGTTTACGTGTTGTAAAACTGCGGTCATACGCTCTAAGCCCATACCTGTATCAACAGAAGGCTTAGGTAGTTTTTCCATCGTACCATCGGCTTGGCGATTAAATTGCATAAATACAATATTCCAAACTTCAATGTAACGGTCACCATCTTCCTCTGGTGTACCAGGTAAACCGCCCCAATGTTCCGGACCATGATCATAGAAGATCTCAGTACAAGGGCCACAAGGACCAGTATCTCCCATTGCCCAGAAATTATCTGATGCATAAGCGGCACCTTTATTATCCCCGATACGAATAATATGATCTGCCGGTACACCTACTTCTTGATGCCAAATATCATAGGCTTCATCATCGGTTTCATACACCGTCACGTAAAGTTTTTCTTTTGGTAAACCTAACCATTGTGGAGAAGTTAAAAATTCCCAACCAAATTTAATCGCATCTTGTTTGAAATAGTCCCCAAAGCTGAAATTACCCATCATTTCAAAAAAAGTATGATGGCGAGCAGTGTAACCTACATTCTCTAAATCGTTATGCTTACCACCGGCACGCACACAACGTTGTGCTGTTGTTGCCCTTGTGTATGGACGTTTTTCTAAACCTAAGAAAACGTCTTTAAATTGATTCATACCCGCATTAGTAAATAATAATGTTGGATCATTTTCTGGTACTAAAGAGCTGCTCGGTACAATCGTATGACCTTTAGTTTGAAAGAACTCTAAAAAAGACTGTCTAATATCTGAAGTTGTTTTCATTGTGAAATACTCTTAAAAAAGAAAAGTTAAGCATTAAAATAATGCAACTATTTTACACATTTTTTATTATATTTTGTTAGCTATGTTTGTCTTATTTAAGCAATTTAGTCGTTTTTTTATCCAAACACTTGCATTTGCAGATAGACTTTAGCATCAATACGATATAGCACCCTACGGTGTAAATTTTCTTCAAAAAATAACCGCTTGAAGAATGCACAAACTTATCTCAAGCGGTTATTTTTATTTAACATTTAACAAAATTATTCTTCTGTTAGTGGCACTACTAACATATCAATAGTCACATTATTCATTACTTGGCGAGTAGAAGACATAAATTTACTCCAGAAGTCTTGATGATGCCCTGTAATCAATAAATCAACATTATGTTTTTCAACAGCCTCTTGTAAGACTTGGCTAAAATCACCTGTACCATTTAAGCAATCTGAAACTGGGTAATCTACCTTAGCGGCTAGCTCCGCTAATGCCGTATTGGTCTCCTCAACAACACTATCCTGTACTGAAGACATATTTATATCAATGAGTCCTGTGTATAAATCAGAGAAATTTACATCAACGTGAATAAGTGAAAGTTTTGCTCCACATTTTGCAGCTAAACCAGCACCTTTTCGAACTAAAACAAGACTTTCTTCTGAAAGATCGACTGCAACTAAAATATGTTTGTACATAATAAGCTCCTTGTTTTTAGGTTTATTCTTAATTTGTAGAGGCATACTAACACACTCTTTTTAATAAAAACTTGAAGTAGATCGCAAAACAGAAAATTTCTTAGAATTTTTTAATTACTCATTTCGGAGTATTGCTAATTTTTCCATCTCTCTTTGCTTAAGCTAAATTTTAGTGGTAAACTTTGTTCTAAATCAAATTTAAACTATTTTTCCTGATTAAGGTTGAATGAATGAAAATTGTATCTGAATCAAAATCGAATGGACGCACAGCTTGTACAATTCATTGCCAAAACTGCAGTATTAGCCAATTATGCTTACCATTTACCCTCAATGAAACTGAGCTAACACAGTTGGATAATATTATTGAACGTAAAAAACCTGTTCAAAAATCTCAAGTTATTTTTAAATCTGGCGATGAACTTCGTTCACTTTATGCAATCCGTTCCGGTACATTGAAAGCTTATACCTTAAGTGAAAGTGGTGAAGAACAAATTACAGGCTTTCATTTGCCTGGCGATTTAATTGGTTTTGATGCCATCACAAATATGAAGCACGAAGGTTATGCTCAAGCATTAGAAACTTCGATGATCTGTGAAATTCCATTTGATATTTTAGATGACTTGGCAGGAAAAATGCCAAAAATTCGCCATCAAATTATGCGATTAATGAGTAATGAAATTAAAAGCGATCAGGAAATGATTTTATTACTTTCTAAGATGAATGCGGAAGAAAAATTAGCGGCTTTTTTATATAATCTTTCTCAACGCTACTCTGCCCGAGGCTTCTCTGCTCGAGAGTTCCGCTTAACAATGACTCGTGGCGATATTGGCAATTATCTTGGTTTAACCATTGAAACTATTAGTCGCCTATTAGGCCGCTTCCAAAAAAGTGGAATGATCTCTGTACAAGGTAAATATATTATCATCAATAGTATGGAAGACTTAGCTGAACTTGCTGGTGCAATAAAACCTCAACAACAAGTTATTGCTCAAACTACTGCCTAATTATTCATTATTTTAAATCCCTTTTTTGATAATCATCAGAAAAGGGATTTCTGATCCGATCAGCTCATCAGCTTATTTGCTACATAGTGGCATATCCGCTATAATCGACACAATTTTTATCCCCCAAATCTAGAGGAATTTTTATGGGTATCTTAACTGGTAAACGTATTTTAGTAACAGGTTTAGCAAGCAATCGTTCTATTGCTTATGGCATTGCAAATGCAATGAAACAACAAGGTGCAGAATTAGCATTTACTTATTTAAACGATAAATTAAAACCACGTGTTGAAGAATTTGCAAAAGAATTTGGCTCAGATATCGTGCTTCCATTAGATGTTGCAACCGATGAAAGCATTACCGAATGTTTTACTGAATTAAGTAAACATTGGGAAAAATTTGACGGCTTTGTTCACGCCATCGCATTTGCCCCGGGCGATCAATTAGACGGCGATTACGTAAACGCTGCAACCCGTGAAGGCTACCGTATTGCTCACGATATTAGTGCATATAGCTTTGTTGCAATGGCACAAGCAGCTCGCCCATTCTTAAATGAAAATGCAGCACTCTTAACATTAAGCTACTTAGGTGCAGAGCGTGCAATCCCTAACTACAATGTAATGTGTTTAGCGAAAGCATCATTAGAAGCAGCAACACGTGTTATGGCGGCAGATTTAGGTAAACAAGGTATTCGTGTAAATGCAATCTCAGCGGGCCCAATTCGTACATTAGCAGCTTCTGGCATTAAAAACTTCAAGAAAATGCTATCTGCATTTGAAAAAACAGCTGCATTACGTCGTACTGTGACTATTGATGATGTAGGTAATTCAGCTGCATTCTTATGCTCAAACTTAGCTTCTGGTGTAACGGGCGAAGTGTTACACGTTGATGCAGGTTTCAGCGTAATGGCAATGGGCGAATTAGGCGAAGAAGAATAATTTTTCGTATTAACCTCAAAATATCCCCCTCTTTCTGGAGTAATCTCGAAAGAGGGTTTATTTATTTTATAAGATTATCAGTATTATGTTTCAAAACAATCCTCTTTTAGCTCAGCTAAAACAACAAATTGAAGCCAATAAAGAATATGTAGAAGGCTATGTGAAAGCCTCTGATAAAGCATTCGGCTTTTTAGAATGTGATAAAAAAAGCTATTTCATTCCACCAATGGAAATGAAAAAAGTAATGCACGGCGATACCGTAAAAGCCGTAGTTAAACGTGAAGGCGATAAAGAACAAGTGGAAATCGACTCTTTAATCGAGCCAATGTTAAGTCGCTTTATTGCACAAGTGCGTTTAAATAAAGAAGGTAAATTACAGTTATCGGTCGATCACCCAAGTATTAAACAAAACATTCCAGCCAATACCCACAAATCGGTTACAGAAAAATTAGAAAATGGCGACTGGGTTGTGGCACAACTTAAAACACACCCATTACGTGATGACCGTTTTTTCTTCTCTCAAGTGACTCAATTTATTTGTAAAGCTGATGACAACTTTGCTCCTTGGTGGGTAACCCTTGCTCGCCACGAACAACCTCGTGAACCAGTAGCTAATGAAAAAAGCTACGAATTGCACGATGAGCTGCCTCGTGAAGATTTAACACACTTATATTTCACAACTATCGACAGCCCTAGCACGCAAGATATGGACGATGCTCTATTCATTGAACCGATTGAAGAAAATGGCTCACAAACAGGCTGGCGATTAGTGGTGGCGATTGCCGACCCAACCGCTTACATTCCTGAAAATTCTAATATTGAAAAAGCCGCCCGCCAACGCTGTTTTACCAACTATTTACCGGGTTTTAACATTCCGATGTTGCCCCGTGAGTTATCAGACGATCTCTGCTCTCTCGTTCCAAATGAAAAACGTCCTGCATTAGTTGGCTTTATCGAAACCGATTTAGAAGGAAACTTAACCAAAGAAGCGACCTTTACTTCGGCTTGGGTAGAATCTAAAGATCGCCTCGCTTATGATGATGTTTCTGATTATCTTGAAAAGGTTGAAAATGCGTGGCAGCCAGCATCTTCTGAAACCAAACAACAAATTGATTGGTTACATCAATTTACACAAGCCCGCATTCAATGGCGAGCTAAAAACGCATTAGTATTTAAAGAACAAGGCGACTATACGTTTGAATTAAATGAAGACGGTTCGGTAAAAGATATTCACGTGGAATACCGCCGCATTGCGAATCAAATGATTGAAGAGTCTATGATTATCGCCAATATTTGCTGTGCAAAATTTTTAGCCGCAAATGCCAATACCGGCGTATTTAACACCCACTCAGGCTTTGATAGCAAAAACTATGAGTCAGTTAAATCATTCTTACTGCAAACGTTAGCCACAGAAGAAAACCTTGAAGCACTTTCTGAACGCTACTCTGCCGAAAGATTAGCAACGCTAGAAGGCTACTGCGAAATGCAACGAGATATTCAAGATTTTCCTGAAAAATTCTTAGAATTGCGTTTACGTCGTTATTTAACTTTTGCAGAATTTAAAGCAGAAGTTGCACCGCATTTTGGTTTAGGTATCAGCCATTACGCTACTTGGACATCGCCTATCCGTAAATATGGCGATATGGTAAACCATCGTTTAATCAAACAAGTATTGTTAGGTAAACAAATCAATGCGGTTGAGGAATCGGTATTAACTCGCTTGCAAGAAGCTCGCCGCCAAAATCGTTTAGTTGAGCGTGATATTGCGGATTGGCTATATGCTCGTTACCTCTTCCCAATGGTGGAACAAGCGGTCGAATTTGACTGTGAAATTGCAGATGTTTCCCGTGGCGGTGTGCGTGCAAAAGTGATTAAAAACGGAGCACAAATTTTCGTCCCATTCTCGACATTACACGATAATAAAGAGGAAATGGACTACCGCCAAGAAGAACTTGCACTTTACATCAAAGGCGAAAAGGCCTACCAAATCGGGCAAGCGGTTAAGGTAAAACTAACCGAAGTTCGCTTAGAAACCCGTTCTATTGTAGGGAATATTATTTGAATGGCAAGCGGTCAAATTTTAGAATTATTTTGCAAAAATTTGCAAAGTTTCGATAAAATTTGACCGCTTGTTTTAAATTTTGAGGAGAAAAAATGGCAACCTATATTGTAGGCGATTTACACGGCTGTTTTAAAGAATTTCAACTTCTACTCGACAAAGTAAAATACGACCCAACGCAAGATGAGCTTTTTCTAACCGGCGATCTCGTTGCCCGTGGCGAAGATTCTCTTTCTTGCTTACGCTTCGTCAAAGATCCTGCAAACAATGCGAAAACCGTTCTTGGCAACCACGACTTGCATCTACTTTCGACCCTGCTAGGAATAAAAAAAGTTAAACCGAATGATAAAGTCGATGCCATTTTTGAAGCGAAAGATCGTGCTGATTTGCAAAATTGGCTAAGAAATCAACCGCTTGTTATTCAACACCCTACGCATAAATTCCTACTCACTCACGCAGGAATCAGCCCTGAATGGGATCTTCCAACTACGCTAGCCTGTGCAAAAGAAGCAGAACAGATTTTACAACGTGAAGATTATGCCAACTATCTTGCTCAAATGTACGAAAACCACCCAGAGCGTTGGCACTCCGACTTGCAAGGTATTGAACGCTGGCGATATATTATTAACGTCTTTACCCGAATGCGTTTTTGCTACACTGACAAGCGGTTAGATTTTTTATGTAAATCACCTATCGAAGAGGCTCCAAAAGAGCTTGTTCCGTGGTTTGAATTAGATAATCCTTTATTTAGCAATACAGATATTTTATTTGGACATTGGGCAAGTTTAATGGGGAAATGCTCTCGCCCTAATATCTACGCATTAGATACCGGCTGTGCGTGGGGAAGCTATTTAACAATGATACGCTGGGAAGACAAACAAATCTTTACCCAAATGCGTTTAAAATAAGCAAATAGGCTATAACCCACTTGCGTGCAGCTGCTTTTTCTATTAGAATTCCTCCCACATTGCGACTATAGCTCAGTTGGTTAGAGCACCACCTTGACATGGTGGGGGTCACTGGTTCGAGTCCAGCTAGTCGCACCATTATTTTTAAGCACGAAAATCACTTTTCGTGCTTTTTTATTTAAAAAACTTTAAATATCAATCACTTATTGTTATTTAATATATCTCCATAATGTAGCATAATTCCTATAAAACCTACGTTTTTAATATAAAATATAGTATTTATTGATTGTTTATACTCTCTATTTATATTCCTTTGCACAAATTTGCACACACGAACTGCACACCAAATAACTTGCTCCCATAGGGATCCACACTATTCTTGCACTTTTGGTTTTTATTACCTCTTACGTATTAATTTCTCCTACCAGATTACCGCCGATTCCAACGTTCTAAGTTACTTAATTGGACTTATTTTACCTACTAGGTTTTAGATTTTTCTGCTCCACGGTAAAAGTCTGTAGCAATTCTATCGGGTGATTACATTAGTTAAATCAACCTCGGCAATAATGATAAGGTGAATAGTATTTCATTCATTCTGGGGCTATAAACAATTTTAAAATGAGATTATTTTTCAAAAGCGTGAGGATTTGCGAATTGAGATGGGGTTTAACAAGTACTGTTATGGTCGCTTTAATGATTATAGTCAGGGGTAAAGTCGGCGAGTATGAATAATGGTAATGATGAAAATATTCTTATATAGTTTAATACTGCTCTGTTCATAGCCGGTAAACTCAACAACATTTTCTAAAATTTCATTGATATTATTGCGTGCTTTTGGTATTAAGATTAGCCATAAACAACATCTCTATTTCGGCTTAACTCCATCTCTTTTTTCTGCTCTAATTGCTTTTTAATTTGTTGTTTGGCAGTATCAAAAGAAATACCTTGCCCAGCTTTGAGTTGTTCTATTCCAACACGAATTTACTCTGCTAAAAATTCATCATAACCTTTTTCTTTAAACATATATTACCCCTAAAAAGCGATCAATTTTATGGCATTGTCCGCTTTTATAATGAAACTGGCAAATTAGCCTCTATCCCTAACAAGAATCTTGCTCTTGCCAGTTTTTTAGTCCGCATACAAAAAACTACACTTTAATCGTTAAGTTGTATTCAACTTTTAAAGTGTAGTTTACAAAATGCAGCTTTTACTTATTAAGCAATTATTTTTTTGAGCTGTTCTGCATACGCATTCCAGTCTGTAATTGGACGAGTGGCAACACCTGTTCTAATTGCTTCTTTCGCTACCCCAATAGAAACATTAACAATTAAACGTGGGTCAAATGGTGTTGGTATTACATATTCTGGGCCATATGATAATTCGCCATATGTTGAAAGAACTTCAAACGGAACTGGTTCTTTTGCTAAATCTGCAATCGCTTTTGCTGCAGCCATTTTCATCTCTTCATTAATTGTTGTTGCACCAACATCTAATGCTCCACGGAATAAGAATGGGAAACAAAGCACGTTATTTACTTGGTTATTAAAATCTGAGCGACCGGTGCACACAATCGCATCTGGGCGAACCGCTTTTGCTTCATCAGGGGTAATTTCAGGAATTGGGTTCGCTAAAGCAAGAATGAGTGGATCTTTTGCCATCGTTTTTACCATTTCTTGAGTTAATGCACCACCTTTAGAGCAACCTAAGAATACATCTGCATTAGCAACCGCATCAGCTAACGTTCTCCAACCATTATCTTCGATTGTATAGAATTGTTTGGTTTCGTCCATTTTGTCGCCACGGTCTTTGAAAATAACACCTTTTGAGTCGCACATTGTGATATTTTCTTTTTTGAAGCCTAGTGAGTGTAATAAATTGGTACAAGCAATCGCAGAAGCACCCGCCCCATTTACAACCAAACGTACATTTTCAATATTTTTACCTACAATATTTAAACCATTAAGTGCAGCCGCACCTACAATAATTGCGGTACCGTGCTGATCGTCGTGAAATACTGGAATCCCCATACGCTCACGTAGTTTTTTCTCTACATAGAAACATTCTGGTGCTTTAATATCTTCAAGATTAATTCCACCAAATGTCGGTTCTAATGAAGCAATAATATCCACTAATTTTTCAGGATCTGTTTCATTAATTTCGATATCAAATACATCAATACCTGCAAATTTTTTGAATAATACACCTTTTCCTTCCATTACCGGTTTAGAGGCTAAAGCACCAATATTACCTAAACCTAACACTGCTGTACCATTAGAAATAACTGCAACCAAGTTGCCTTTTGCCGTATAACGACGTGCTGTTGATGGATCTTTTTCAATTTCTAAACAAGGTTCTGCTACGCCAGGAGAGTATGCTAGGGCTAAATCGTGTTGAGTTGTTAATGATTTGGTTGGTGTGACTGAGATTTTTCCAGGAACAGGAAATTCGTGGAAATCAAGGGCTTGTTGTTTTAAATCGCTCATTTTAATACCTTATATTTTTAACTAATTAAGTAATCACAAGTTTTAATTGCTGTATTCTACCGCAAAAAATTTTTATTTTTTTGATTAAACTCTAATTTTTAACATTTTTACAAAAAATAATTCGATTTTGTAAAAAAATGATTAAAAACAACCGCTTAAATTAACTAAATTTAGGTATAGCTAGAATTTTAGCTAATAAATAATTGATAACTTCTGTTGCAATATCAACACTATTCACTTGCTCTATTCCTTCAAAGCCTGGGCTGGCATTTACTTCTAAAATCAAGCTTTCGTCTTGTGTTCGTAGAAGATCGATTCCAGCCATATCTAAGCCTATTGCTTGGGCTGCTTTTATCGCTATTTTTTGTTCTTGTTCTGTTAATTGAATAGGTTGAGCTGTTCCACCTTGATGAAGGTTAGCTCGAAATTCATTACTAGCACTAATTCTCTGCATCGCTGCAACAATATTATTACCAATCACAATAGCTCGAATATCTTGCCCTTTGGATTCTCTAATAAATTGTTGGCATAAATAAGATTCGCTAAGCTGATGAAAGGTAGATAACACACTTTCTGCATTTATTTGATTTTCAAACAACATCACACCTTTGCCCTGTGATCCATTTAAAACTTTAGCAATTATTGGAAAATCATACTGATTTATTTGTTCAGAAACAGAAACTAAACTGCCTGATAATGAGGTATTTGGCACTGGTAATTGATAAGCCATTAATCTTTGTAAGCTTTTCCATTTATTTCGAGCAAGTTCAAAGGCATCCGCTCGATTAAGTACGGGTGTTCCTTTGGCTTCAAAATGTCGCAGAACGTAACACCCCATTTCAGTGCTAGCAGTACCAAACCGAGGCAATACCGCATCATATTCGGATAATTTCTGAAGATGAGGACAATTTTTATCATACTCCTCACCATATTGGTAAAAAAGTTCAAATCGTCCATTATCTAAGGCTAATAACATTCGGTTAGGATCTAAAATATCTAATTCAATCCCTTTTCGTGTGCAAGCCTCTTTAAATTTTTGGCAACTATACAAGCGTGGCTCACGGCATAACATTAGCCATCTCATTTTTTCAATAAACCTTTTTGATTGAAAAACGGTAAAATATGAGGGCGAACCGCTTTATTTAAGGTTTTATCAATTGCAGCCTGCCATTGTTGTGGTTGCCCTGTTCTAGCTTCATAGTAAGCGGTTAAATTTGCATTATATTTTGCAAATTCTTGCTCATTTAATGGCTGATATTGATTAGTGTAGCAGACTAAACTTGTTGGTAAACGAGGTTTTAGCCCTGGTTCTTGTGCTGGATACCCTAAACACATTCCAACTAATGGCACACAATACTCAGGTAAATTTAATAATTTTGATACCCGTTCAATATTATTTCGCAATGCTCCAATATAAACACCGCCAAGCCCAAGAGATTCTGCAGCTAACAATACATTTTGAGCAAACATCCCTGTATCAACAGCCCCAATTAGGCTTACTTCCGCCCAATCTAATTGAGATTCTGGTACTAACTGTTTGTGTTTATTAAAATCAATACAAAACACAAGAAACTCTGGGCAATCTGCTACATATTGCATACCAGAAATTTCTCTTAATGCCTCACAAATAGATTTATCTGTAATACGAATAACGCTAACACATTGTAAATGATTAGACGTTGATGCCGCTTTTCCTGCATTAATCAATGTTTGGAAGATTTCTTCTGAAATAGGTTCTTGCGTAAATTTTCGAATGGAACGATGAGACAATATTGTATCTAAGGTAGGTTTGCTATTCATTCTAATTTCCTAAAGCTTGTTCAAATAATTTTTCCCGCCTAATGCATTTACTTGGCGAATAATCCAAGCTTGCCGTTTTCGCATAGATGGACCTGGTTTATCTACTTTATAAACAATAGGGTTTGGTAAGGAAGCCGCCAATAGTGCAGATTCTTGTAATGTTAAATTTTTAGCTGATTTCTTAAAAAAATGTTGAGCTGCAGCTTCAACCCCAAAAATCCCCTCGCCAAATTCTGCAATATTCAGATAAACTTCTAAAATACGCTCCTTTCCCCAAATTTTCTCTAGTATAATGGTAAGAGGTACTTCAATGCCTTTTCTTATCCAACTTTGACCGTGCCATAAGAACATATTTTTTGCGGTTTGCTGTGAGATAGTCGAACCACCTCGTACTTGTTTTGATTTTGAATTATGTAACAATGCCGTTTCTATCGCTTTGAGATCCAACCCAAAATGGCTTTCAAATTTTTGATCTTCGGAAGCAATTACCGCCATTTGCATTTGCCAAGCTATATTATTAAGATTAACCCACTCTTTTTTTATTTGATAATCGTTACCTTGTAACACATTTTCAATTTTCTTTTGCACCATATAAGATGAATAAGGCACAGGAAAAATGGAAAATAAAAGTGTGAAAATAATAAAGAAGCTTCCAAAAAAAGTTATAATTCGACTAAAAATAAACCATAGCCAGCCTTTTTTAGAGGATATTTTTTTAGGTATAAAAAAAAGCATTAGCTTCTTAAATAATTTAGTCAGCCATCTGCTTTTAGTCTTTGCCATTTACCCTACCATTTACCCATTGTAAAAAATCTTGGTCTAAGGTTTTAAGCATATTAGAACCTCGTGTAATTGTCGCTGCACTGGTATTTAGCTTTTGTTGAATTTCACGTTGTGATTCATTTCCGTCTAATAATGCTTGTACAATTTGCAAACGAAGTCCTAATGATCCTCGCTCATCCGCTGTTAAAAATAGAGAGAAAAACGGCTCTAATTTATCTTCTTCAACAGCCTGTTTTAAGAGTACTAAAAACTGCTCCCACTCTTTAGCATCTCTTTGGTTATAAAGTGTTTTCATTCCTTTTCCTCAATAAAACAAGCGGTCATAAAAATGCTATTTTTTGCAAAAAATCATTTAAAAACAACCGCTTGTTTATCTATTATTTCTTCGCTTTTTTACCACCACGTTGGTCGTCTAAAGCGGCACCTTTTGGTACGCTAAATTTAAATAGTTCGTTTGAAACATTGCCTGTTGTAATGTTTCTTAGAATATATAAATTACTTTGTCCATCACGTTCAATCGTGCTGAATCCTTTTAACAAACCACCTTGATCAATACGTATATCAAATTGCTTTAAGTTACTTTTTTTCGATTTTGGTTTAAGCACAAAAGTATCTGCATTTTGGGTTACATCATATTGCTCCCAATGGCTTTTATCGCTACTGGTTAAAAGCACAAAAGGCGTATTATTTACCGCATCTTGCACTGTATTTACCGTTACTTGCGAAACAAAAGGATCGTAAAACCATAAATCTTTTCCATCAGAAACAATCAAATTCTCTTGTGGTGATTTGGTATCCATTCTAAATAAATTAGGACGTTTTACTTGAAACTTACCGTTACCTTTTTGGATCTCTTTACCTTTGCTTGAGCGTACTGTTTGGTCAAAGTCTGCACTGTATTGACTAACCTGCTCTAAACGACGTTGTAGTTCAGCAACAGATTGAGCATCCGCCAAAGCACTCCCTGCTAAACCTAATAGTGCCAAGCTAAATACCGATTTTTTAAATAATGTTTTCATCTGTTTTCCTTATTGTTAAAGAAGAATAAGTGGTTCTTCTTTGACAATGAAATAACTAAAAGTTTCATATTAATGCACTACTACAACAATACAATAAAATAATATGGTTGTATAGATTAATGTGCTTCATCCCAATTATCGCCAACACCAACCTCTGCAATTAGCGGGACGTTAAGCTTAATCGATTTTTCCATTTCTGTTTTAATCAACTGGCTGTAATGCTCAATTTTATCGGCTTTCACTTCAAATACTAATTCATCGTGAACTTGCATAATCATTGTGATTTCATCATTGTTGCGAATTGCTTTATCAATCCCAATCATTGCCACTTTGATGATATCTGCCGCTGTGCCTTGCATTGGGGCATTGATTGCCACCCGTTCTGCCGCTTTACGTAAAATCGCATTACTAGATTTAATATCCGGCAGATATAAACGGCGACCAAATAGCGTTTCAACATAGCCTTTTTCTGCTGCTACTTCTCGAATATCGGTCATAAAATGTTGTACGGCTGGGTAGCGTTGGAAGTAGAGATCCATATATTTTTGTGCCTCTGCTCGCCCAATACCAAGTTGGTTCGATAATCCAAATGCCGACATACCATAAATTAAGCCGAAGTTAATCGCCTTAGCACTACGACGTTGTTCGCTTGTTACTTCATCAAGTGCAACATTAAAAATTTCTGAGGCAGTCGCTCGGTGAATATCTTTGCCTTCCGTGAAAGCCTCGATCATTCCCTCATCATTAGAGAGATGTGCCATTATGCGTAGCTCAATTTGAGAGTAGTCCGCCGCCACAATTTTATAGCCTTCTCGGGCAATAAAGGCTTGGCGAATTCGTCTTCCCTCTTCATTGCGGATCGGAATATTTTGTAAATTCGGATCGCTTGATGAAAGTCGCCCCGTTGCTGTAACCGCTTGGTTGTAAGAGGTATGCACCCGCCCTGTTTTTTTATTAATCAGCTGCGGTAGTTTATCTGTATAAGTGGATTTTAATTTGCTTAGCCCACGATGTTCCATTAACAATTTCGGCACAATATGCCCTTTTTGAGCTAACTCATCTAATACTTCCTCATTAGTAGAAGGAACCCCTTTAGGTGTTTTTTTCAACACAGGTAAGCCTAATTTTTCAAACAGAATTTCTTGTAACTGTTTGGTTGAGGCTAAATTAAAACTCTGCCCTGCCTCCGTATGCACTAATTGCTCGATCTCTTTTAAGCGTTGTTCAATTTCTACCGATTGAGCCAATAATTTTTTCGGGTCAATCAATACCCCATTGCGTTCAATACGAGAAAGTACGCTTACCAACGGCATTTCGATTTCATCAAACAGTTTGACTAATTCTGGCTCTTTGGCTAGATTTTCCCATAAGACTTGGTGTAATTTCATTGTTACATCGGCATCTTCTGCCGCATATTCCGCCGCTTTTTCAATCTCAATTTTGTCAAAAGTAAGTTGATTTTTGCCTTTGCCGGCAATCTCCTCAAATGGAATCGTTTTATGCCCTAAATAGCGATATGCCAAATCATCCATATTATGGCGACCTGTACTATTTAGAGTGTAAGATTCAATCATCGTATCAAATGCCACACCTTGCAGTTCAATACCGTAATTGGCAAAAATGGTTAGATCATATTTAATATTTTGCCCGATTTTTTTAATATCTGCGTTTTCTAAAATCGGTTTTAATTTGTTTAAACAAGAGGTTAAATTTAGCTGATTTTTTACCAATTCTTCGCCTGTTTCTGCATTATCATCTTCTGCTTCTGCAAACATATCCGCTTGCTGAGGCTGAGCTTTTTGTTTATGCCCAAGCGGAATATAGCAAGCCTCGCCATTTTCTAAGCCTAATGAGATCCCAACTAGATTAGCGGATATTGCATCAAGACTGTCGGTTTCAGTATCAATGGCAAAAACACTTGCCGATTGTAACTTTTTAAGCCATTCCGCAAATTTTGCCTCCGTATCTACCGTTTCATATTGACTACGGTCGATCTCAATTTGCGTGGCAGTTGCAAATTTTTCGTCTTTTTTGACCGCTTGTGTCGCTTGGTAGTTATTCGGAACTTTTTCTGCTGCTACTTGTGTTAATGGATTAGCATTTTGATTCACTTCATTTAGCCAACGTTTAAATTCGTAATGTTCAAATAGTGTGGCTAATTCCGCTCGATTTTGTGGCTGAGTTAAAAGTTGATCGTGCGTAACCTCTAATTCTACATCGGTTTTAATGGTAGCAAGCAGATAAGATAAATCTGCATTGGCTTTTTCAGCCTCTAATTTAGGAGCGAATGTTTTTGCCCCACGGAAAGAGAGGGTAGCAATTTGGTCTAAATTTTCATAAATCTGTTTTAGTGAACCGATGCCTTGCAATAAGGCGAGTGCAGTTTTCTCCCCCACCCCTTTCACACCGGGGATATTGTCTGATGAGTCGCCCATTAATGCTAAGAAATCGATAATCAATTCTGGTGGAATACCATATTTTTCAATTACACCTTGACGGTCTAACAAGGTATTGTTCATTGTGTTAATCAACATAATGTGATCGTTCACCAGTTGTGCCATATCTTTATCGCCGGTGCTGATTAACACATCTTTGCCATCTTTTGCAGCTTGTACTGCAAGGGTGCCGATAACATCATCAGCCTCAACCCCTTCAATCGAAATAAGTGGAATACCTAAGGCTTTAATAATTTTATGAAGCGGTTGAATTTGCGAACGTAGCTCATCAGGCATTGGCGGACGGTGCGATTTGTATTGCTCGAATAGTTCATCTCGGAAGGTTTTGCCTTTTGCATCAAACACCACCGCAATATGGCTTGGTTCAACTTGTGAAATCAGGCTTTTTAGCATATTGAGTACACCATACATCGCCCCTGTTGGCTCGCCACTACGATTAGTTAGCGGAGGAAATGCGTGAAATGCACGATATAAATAAGAAGAACCGTCCACAAGAACGAGGGGATTTTGTGCGATTGTTGCCATAAAAATCTCTTTATTATCAATAAAATATTGGCTTTATTATACAAGATTAAGGGCATAAAAGGATAAAAAAAGCGTATTTCTGCCATTGCCGAAATACGCTCTATTAGCTTAAGATAATTCTTAGAATGAACCGCCAACACCCATCATAATTGCAAATAATGCGAGTTGAATTTCATTTTCAGTCAATTCACGGCCATTTAATAGCAGCTTGCCATTTTCAGCAATAAGTTCTATGCCAATACTTTTACCATCAACGTTTCTTAATCCGCTAAACTCTGCATTTGCAAAAGCAGTATCCACTTCTTGTTTAGCTCTTGCTTTGGCTTCATCTTCGCTTAATTTTTCTTTCACCATCGCAATTTGGCGAATAATATCTTCTGCATACTCACGATTTACATTAGATGTAAATTTACTCGGTGAGAGCGTTTTAATTATTTCATCATAATTACTCAGGTTTTGAAGGTCGAATGACGCAACATTTAAGAGCAATGCTAAATCAAATTTACCGTTATCTTTTTCAAAAGAGAAATTATTAATATCGAATTTGAATGATTTGGCTAATAATTGTAAAAGCATTTCGCCTGTTTCACTATTTTCTAAAGCGTCTGGCTCTGAAAATGCAGGAATAAGATCATTTGCTAATTTGGCATCAAAATCATAAGCCATATCCATTTTCCACTTGCCTAGCTCCACACCTTCTATACTGAAAGAGCTTGCATCTAATTTACCATTAGAAATAAAACGATCGCCTTTTAACGCATTCTCACCGTGAATCACAATATCTTTAATTTGTGATAATTTGGCATTTTGTTGTTCAGCTTCTTGGAATTGGAATTCAACAGATTTAATCTTCGCACTACCTTTACCTAATCCTAAATTTTCATATCCCTGTTGTTTTCCCGTCTGGATATCATAAGACATTCCTTGTAGTTGCAAAAATCCTTCTTCTGAGATGAATTTTAGATTATCTAAATAAACTGTACCCTCTGTATTTTTCGTCCCTTGATCGTAACTATATTCTACTTTAAGTGGTGTAACCTCTACTGCTGCAGTCTCATCACTAAAATTAATTGAAGATAATGTAAACTCTCCATCAGCTTTGCCAGAATAGTGAATATTAGTAATACCAGTGCCTAATTGCTCACCCAGTATTTTTTTTAGCTGTTCTGGTGCTTGTACATTATTTTCCACACTCATTAATACAGGCGATAAATTAAATTTAGCTAAGCGATTTAATGGCAGGGGGCCGTGATGGATTTTATCATTACCGATAAAAGTCAGTTTTTCATCAGCAATCTCAATGTCTAAACTATATGTTGCATCTGAACTAAAGAAATGACGCTGGATTTGAACATCTTTAATGGCAATATTGCTACCATACTGAGCATTAATTACATTTAATTGGCTATTTGCCTGCTCAACTAATTGATGATATTTTTCTTCAACTTGTTTACCTGTGTACCAGCTTCCGCCAACGGCTACTGCACCAATAACCGCAACCACTGAAGTGGCAATTTTAGTTAATTTCATATTTTTCCTTACGTTGTAAATAGAATGTTAAGAATGATAAGTATCTGAGTAGATTACCACTTTTTCTTATCTGTTCAACTATTAACTTGAGATATTTTCTTAATTCGCCGTTTTTCCTATAAAAAACGCTTTTAACCTTTCGTTAAAAGCGTTTGCAAATTATTTGGAAAATATAACCGCTTGTAAGATTAAGCTTTCGTTGCAGCTTTCATTGATTTGACAAACTCAGCCATTTCTTTAACTAAATTCGCTTGATTGCCCAAATTACTTTCGATAATTTTCACAATTGCTGAACCTGAAATCGCACCATCTGCACCTAACTGTAGTGCTTCTTTAACCTGTGTAGGTTTTGCAATACCAAAGCCTTGCAAAATCGGAGCGGATTTTGCTTGTTTTAAACGTTCCACTAAATTATCTAAATTACTGGCGTGAGATTGATTTTCTGCACTGGTTACACCTGCACGAGAAACTAGATAGGTGTAACCTTCTGTTAATTGGGCAATACGTTCAATCGTCTCTTGATCTGCATTTGGTGGGCAAATAAATACAGATTGAACACCGTATTTTTTAGCAGTAATACTAAATTCTTCTGCAGCAAGCACCGGCACATCAGCAATTAAAACCGCATCCACACCAGTTTGTTGGCAACGTTGGAAAAATACATCTGCTGTAGGTACAAAAATCAAATTTGCACATAGTAGTAAACCGATTGGAATATTAGGATATTTTGCTCGGATTTGTTCAATCATTTTAAAGCAAGCATCCGTGCTATAGTCGCCATCTAAAGCTCGCTTATTGGCGGCTTGAATAACGGGGCCATCAAGAAGCGGATCAGAAAACGGAAAACCTAACTCTAAAGCATCTGCCCCATTAGCAATCATTGTTTCAATAATTTCAAACGAGCGTTCAAAATCAGGGTCACATAGCGTAACAAAAGGTACAAAAGCCCCTTCTTTTTTCGCTTTTAGTTCTGTAAATAAAGTATCAAAACGGCTCATTTTAATTTTCTCCATTTAAAATTTTATCTACCGTGAAAATATCTTTATCGCCACGTCCAGATAGATTTACCACTAATAACTGCTCTTTTTCAGGATCTTGCTTAATCAGTTTTAACGCATAAGCTAATGCGTGTGAAGATTCCAATGCCGGAATAATGCCTTCATTTTTCGCTAATGCTTGGAAGGCATCTAAGGCTTCTTGATCGGTTATTGAGACATAATCCGCTCTCCCCGTTGCATTTAGGTGTGCGTGTTGCGGCCCAACCGATGGGAAATCTAAGCCTGCAGAAATAGAGTAAGATTCTTCAATCTGCCCGTCTTTATCTTGCATAATCGGCGATTTCATTCCGAAATAAATTCCTGTTGTGCCGTGTTTTAATGGGGCTCCGTGTTCGCCTGTTTCAATGCCTTTGCCTGCTGGTTCCACACCAATTAATTTAACTGATGTTTCATCAATAAAATCAGCAAACATTCCAATCGCATTCGAACCACCGCCAACTGCGGCAATAACGGCATCTGGCAAGCGGTCTTCTTTTTCTAAAATTTGGTGTTTAGTTTCTTCGCCAATCATTTTTTGGAATTCTCTGACCATTGTTGGGAATGGATGCGGGCCAGCTGCTGTACCAATTAAATAGTGAGTTGTTTCATAATTTGCAGCCCAATCACGCATTGCTTCACAGCAAGCATCTTTTAGCGAACAAGAGCCTTTTTCTACCGGAATCACTTCTGCTCCCATTAAACGCATACGGAATACGTTTGGTGACTGACGTTCTACATCTTTTGCTCCCATATACACAATACAAGGCATACCGAGCATTGCACAGGCAAGCGCGGTAGCAACGCCATGTTGCCCTGCTCCGGTTTCAGCAATAATGCGAGTTTTTCCCATACGTTTTGCCAATAAAATTTGCCCTAATACTTGGTTTGTTTTGTGGGCCCCACCGTGTAATAAGTCTTCACGTTTTAAATATAATTTTGTTTTTGTACCTTTGGTTAAATTACGGCAAAGGGTTAATGCCGTCGGGCGACCTGCATAGTTTTTGAGTAAATCGGTAAATTCTACTTGGAATTCTGGTGAATTTTGTGCCTCAACAAAAGCTTGTTCTAGTTGTTTTAAGACCGGAACGAGAATTTCAGGAACATACATTCCCCCAAATTCACCAAAATAAGGATTAAGAAGAGTATCTGACATATTTTTTCCTTTGATTATTCTTTTTTATTTTAATGATTTTTTACCACATTTAGTGCCGATGAAGATTGAGCAACCGGCATTACTTCAATGCGGTTAATATTGACATGCTCTGGTTGCTGATTAAGCCATAACACAATCTCAGCAATATCTTCTGGTCGAACAAATTCTACATTTTCATAAACTTTTGCTGCTTTTTCATCATCGCCTTTAAAGCGAACATTTGAAAATTCTGTACCACCACATAAGCCAGGCTCTACATTCGAAACACGGATCTTAGTCCCTGCTAAATCTGCTCGTAAATTTAAGCTAAACTGTTTTACAAATGCCTTTGTTCCGCCGTAAACATTCCCGCCTGGGTAAGGGTAAGTACCAGCAATGGAGCCAATATTGATAATATGCCCTGAATTACGCTCTACCATTTCGGGTAATATCAGACGAGTAACTGTTACTAAGCCTTTAATATTGGTATCGATCATTTGGTGCCAATCAGCCAAATCCACTTTATAAGCTGGCTCTAAGCCTAAAGCCAAGCCTGCATTATTTACTAATAGATCAATATGCTGCCAGCCTTGAGGACGGTTATTTAAAGCTTGTTCTACGGCTTTTGGGTCTTGAATATCAAATGCAAGCGGTAGAAAATTATCACCAAATTGCAAATGCAGTTCATCTAAACGCTCTTTCCTTCTGCCTGTGCCAATCACTTTATAACCTGATTGAATTAACAATTTACAAATAGCTAAACCAAAACCTGCGGTTGCTCCTGTTACTAATGCGATTTTCATTCGTTTGCCCTCAAAAATATAAATGTACTATTAAAGTAGTACAAAACAATGGATTATGCAAGAGAAATATAGTGATAAAAAAGAAAAAGCGTACCACGAAGGTACGCTAATACATAGGAGGATCTTATTTTAAGATTTATATAACACAACATCAGATATCCATATCTTGAATTGCATTCTAATTGATAAATAAATTTAATACTGTGATATGGTTCACATTTTGAGAAATTTATTCATTATTTTGCTGTTTTTTAGCTTTAAATAATAAAACAAGAACGACAATTACGGCTGCTGTAGCCACAAATCCTAATAATGCAGATTGGGTAAAACCAACCACTAGGTAACCAACAATAGAAGCAGTTGCAACTAATAGAGAATAAGGTAATTGCGAAATTACGTGATCCATATGGTTACATTGTGCCCCCGTTGAAGACAAAATTGTTGTATCTGATACTGGTGAGCAGTGATCACCACAGACCGCCCCTGCCATTACTGCTGATAAGCAAGGTATAATTAATGCAGGATCAGAATGCACCGCCATTGCAGCACCGATTGGAAGCATAATACCAAAGGTTCCCCAGCTTGTACCCGTTGAGAATGCCATAAATGCCGCTAGCACAAATAAAATAGCAGGTAAGAAACCAGCACCAATGCTTTCTGCAACTAAACCAGATAAATATTTACCGGTTTGCATATCACTTACTACACCATTGATTGTCCAAGCAAAACATAAAATGGTAATTGCACCAGACATCATTTTTACCCCTAAGCCATAAGCTCGGAAGTAATTTTTCAATGAAATATTACCGCTTGTTACAATACAAATAGTAGCCACAATTAAACCTGATAAACCACCTACAACTAAAGAAATACCTACAGTTGTATTTTCAAAAGCACCTAACACAGAAAACGGTAATCCTTCTCCTGCTAGAGCATCCGCCCCTGTTTTCATCATCATTGCTACGGTTGCAATAATTAATGTGATAATAGGTAAAACTAAATCACGCACGTGCCCTTTAGTTTCAATTTGCTCATCTTCAAACTCAGCTAATTTTGCTGCTTGTTGTTCAAAACGAGCCATTGAACCAATGTTAAATGAAAAATAAGCAACAAAGAAAACCATTAGCATAGAGAAAATTGCATAGAAATTCATTGCACTCATTGTCATAAATGCACCAAGTGGCGAATAACCCGTAATAGAATGCGTCGCTAATAAACCAGCAATAAGGGTGATGATGTAAGCTCCCCAACTTGAAATTGGCATTAATACGCACATTGGTGCTGCGGTTGAGTCAAGAATATAAGCTAATTTTGCACGAGACACGTGGAATTTATCTGTAACTGGGCGGGCAATAGCACCAACAGCTAAGCTATGGAAATAATCATCAATAAAAGTAAAGAAAACTAACCCTGCTGCCATTAATTTAGCACCACGTTTGCCTTTTACTTTCTTTTGAGCCCAATTTGCGAAAGCTTGATTGCTACCAGAAATACTTAATAGTGAAGTTAAAATCCCTAATAATACTAAAAATAAAATAATGTTCACATTATTAGAATTTAAGCCTTCTTCTGGCCCTTGATACACTAATGAAACAACACTATTTTTAATATAAGTTAAGGCATCAAGGAAATTACTATTGGTAAGCATAAATGCTCCAAAGATAATCCCGATACTTAATGAAATAATTACTTTACGAGTAATAATTGCCAATATTAAAGCAACTAATGGCGGTAAGACTGACCAAAGTGAATTAGAATAATCAACTAAATTCATAAAACCTCTAAAATGACTTTGTATGAAATAAGAATAATAGCCAAACAAGAGATCTACTGGGATATTTATTAGAATAAATATAAAGGAAGGTAAAAGCGTAAAAATTGAAACCAACCCTAACAGTAGCACTCCGTAGCATTTACTACGACAGTGTCGTTTCTTTCGACAACGACCCCAACCAATTAAGATGACGCTTAATTGATTTCGGCAAATTCACCTTTCCTTTCCCCTCATCGTTTTCCACTCAGAAAAAATACTTATTGAATTTGCACCTCTACAATTTGTAGGACGGCTAAAGATAACACGAATAGCTTAAGATATAAAGTCTCTATTTTTTATTTATATTTATTTACCTAAAATATCTTTTACTATATGATAAATAAACTATTTTACCCCCTTATTTTAATGATAACTAAAAGAGATTTAGGAGAATAAAAATGTCTGATTTAAAAGCATTGTTCAATATTCGTAGTTTAAGAGCCTTTTCAAAAGATTTAACCCTAGAACAATTAGAATCAATTTCAGAAAAATTGGCTATTATCATTACAGAAAAGCAAGAAGAAATTAAAAAGCAAGAATTAGAACAAGCCAAACAGTTAGAAAACTTAAATAAATATAAAGAAATGTTAAAGCAAGATGGTATCACTATTGATGAACTTGCAGAATTATTAGCAAATAAAGTGATTAAAGCTCGTAAAGCTCGCAAGCCAGTCGCACCTCGTCCGGCTAAATATAAATTCGTTGATGAAAATGGCAATGAAAAAACTTGGACTGGTCAAGGTAGAACACCAAAAGCATTACAAAAATTATTAAACGAAGGCAAAAAATTAGAAGATTTCGAAATTTAATTGTTATTCTCATTCCAATTTAGAGAGAACTCGTTTGAGTTCTCTTATTTTATAACAGGAAACATAATGCAAGAACACAAAATATTATTAACCGAATGCCCTGATGATACGGGCTTAGTCGCAAAAATTACTAATATCTGCTACAAACATCAATTAAATATTATTAAAAATTCAGAATTTGTTGATAACGAAACTAAACGTTTTTTTATGCGAACTGAATTACACGGTATATTTAACGATCAAACATTACTAGCGGATTTACAATTTACCCTTCCTGAAGGTTCAAGCTATAAATTACTTCCGAAACAGAGAAAACGTATTGTAATTTTAGTTACAAAAGAAGCACACTGTTTAGGTGATTTGCTGATGAAAAACTATTATGGCGGATTAGATGTTGAAATTGCGGCAGTAATTGGTAATCACGATACATTAAGAGGATTAGTTGAGCGTTTTGAAGTGCCATTCCATTTAGTCAGTCACGAAAATCTGACTCGTGTAGAGCACGATCAATTATTAGCTGAAAAAATTGATGAGTATAATCCAGATTACATTGTGCTTGCGAAATATATGCGAGTGCTGAATCCTGAATTTGTAGCTCGTTATCCTAATAGAGTGGTAAATATTCATCATTCATTCTTGCCCGCTTTTATTGGGGCCAAACCTTACCAAAGAGCTTATGAGCGTGGTGTAAAAATCATTGGTGCGACAGCACACTTTGTAAATGATGAATTAGATGAAGGCCCAATCATTATGCAAAATGTCATTAATGTTGATCATACTTATACCGCAGAAGCAATGATGAAAGCAGGCAGAGATGTTGAAAAAACCGTTCTAAGTCAGGCATTAGAGCTTGTGCTAGCAGACAAAATTTTCGTATATAAAAATAAAACAATTATTCTATAACAAAAATAGCCGGCATAATCACCGGCTATTTTATTTTGAAGGAACATCTTCCAATGTTTCCGGCATTTTGCCAAATAGAAGATTAAATAACATTCCGCCTCTTGCTAAAATTTCTCGTAAGCGAACTTGATATGCCCCTTCTGGATATTTTGCTGCATAACAAATGGCATCAATATCTCTAAACTTTGCAATTAGTAATGCTCTCTCACAATGAAACTTTTGTGAAACAATCGTAAATGGAGGCAATTTATAAACCAACTTTGCCCTTAGCATTGAATCAAAGGTGGTATAACCAGCATAATCTTGCTTTATCCTTTGTGAAGAAACCCCCATTTTCTTTAAATCATTAGTCATTGTTTTCGGTTCATTATAGTAAGGTGTTTTATTATCCCCACTGACTAATAATTTATCTACTTTATCATTTTTAATTAACTGGGTTGCGGTATCTAAACGATATTTATAATATTCATTAATTACATCTTTTGAATAAAACTTTGCAGTTCCGAGTACAAGAGCATATTCTCGCTGAGGCAAAGCCTTAATGTCAGTATAAATTTTATCTCTGATAATATAGCTTGTTAGTGCATCTATGACTAATAACCCTAAAAGAATGAGTAAATTTACACCTAAAATAAATTTTACTAATTTTATTCCCCAATATTTAATTTGGAGAAGAAATGGCAATACTGTTTTTTTCTCTTTTTGACTCAAATATATTCTCCCTATTTCGTCTAATTATTCAATTTCTGACAGATAAAATAGTTTAAATGTTCAATAAATTTAGTCTATTTCGCCTCATTTGTTAAGAGAGATTACTCGTTTTTTTCACTCTTATTCACATCTAGTTTTAGACGTTTAAAAATCTAGACGTTTAGACGTCTAAAACTTCTTGACAATTTAAATGAACAAAGCTAATTTACTACACAAACACGATAATAATAACAAGCGGTTAAAACCCTATTTTATTTTGCAAATAAGGACTTTATGGCTCAGAACATCACACTTTTTAAGGATAGACCTTTACAACTCGCATTAGGGGGCGAGCTATCCCCTATTACAGTGGCGTACCAAACTTATGGTAAATTAAACGCTGAAAAAAGCAATGCTGTTTTACTTTGTCACGCACTCACTGGCGATGCTGAGCCTAGCTACGATTCGCCGACTGAAAAAGGCTGGTGGCAAGATTTTATTGGTAAAGGGCTTGCTTTTGATATTGAACAATACTTTTTTATTTGTAGTAATGTTTTAGGTGGCTGTAAAGGTACTACTGGGCCATCCTCACTTAATCCCAAAACAAATAAGCCTTACGGCAGCGAATTTCCTATTATTACGGTGCAAGATATTGTCACGGTGCAACGAGAGTTACTTGATTATCTTAATATTCCAACGCTTCACGCCGTTGTGGGCGGATCTTTTGGTGGAATGCAAGCAACTCAATGGGGAATTAGTTATCCTGAACAAGTTCGTAATATTATTAATCTTTGCTCTTCTTTAACTCTAAGTGCTGAAGCGATTGGTTTTAACCACGTTATGCGACAAGCTATTATTAACGATCCCTATTTTAATGGTGGCGATTATTATGATGGCATTGCTCCTGATAATGGCTTAAAAATTGCTAGAATGCTTGGAATGCTAACCTACCGCACCGATATTCAATTAGCAAAAGCCTTTGGTAGAGAAACCAAGCAACAAGGGAAAATCTGGGGAGATCACTTCCAAGTGGAATCTTATTTAAGCTATCAAGGAATGAAATTCTTAGGGCGATTTGATGCGAATACTTATCTTAGATTATTAAGAGCTCTCGATTTATACAATCCGGGATTAGGATATACAAATGAAGATGAAGCTCTAAAACGCATTAAGGCAAATTATACCTTAATTGGTGTAACCAGCGATCAGCTATTTAAACAGGTTGATTTACACAAAAGCAAACAAAAATTAGAACAGGCGGGGGTTAATCTAGAATTTCACGAATTTAATTCTGATTTTGGCCACGATTCTTTTTTAGTTGATTATGATTTTTTTGAACCAATGATTAAAAAAGGATTGGCTAAATAAATTCAATAAATTAATGAAATTTGTAATATTTCACCAAAATACAACCGCTTGTTCACAAAATGCAGAAAAGCACACCGAAGTGTGCTTTTCTGTTTCTTAGGTTATGATAGCAATTTATTTCTGACGCATTGCAGGGAATAAGATCACATCACGAATAGATGGAGCGTTTGCAAAAATCATTGCTAAACGGTCAATCCCTAAACCTTCACCAGCTGTTGGCGGTAAGCCGTGCTCAAGTGCAACAATGAAATCATCATCTTTAAACATCGCTTCATCATCGCCTGCATCTTTTGCTGCTACTTGTGCATCAAAACGCTCTGCTTGGTCTTCCGCATCGTTTAATTCTGAGAAACCATTACCAATTTCACGTCCGCCGATGAATAATTCAAAACGATCTGTTACTTCTGGGTTTTCATCATTACGACGAGCTAATGGCGAAATTTCCGCAGGGTGTGCCATTAAGAAAGTTGGTTGAATTAATTGATGTTCTGCTACCTCTTCAAAAATTGCGTTCACAACTGAACCTAAGCCCCAAGATTTTTGGATCTCAATACCTAAACCTTTTGCAATTTCAACAGACTTCTCAAAGTTATCTAAATCGGAACGGCTAATGCCATTGCCATATTTTACAATCGCATCGTGCATCGTAATACGTTCAAATGGCTTACCAAAATCAAATACATATTCGCCATATGGCACATCTGTTGTACCTAAAATATCTAAAGCTAACTGGCGTAGTAATTCTTCGGTGTTATCCATTAAATCGTGATAATCCGCATAAGCCTGATAGTATTCAATCATTGTAAATTCTGGGTTATGGCGAACTGAAACACCTTCGTTACGGAAGTTGCGGTTTAGCTCAAACACTCGTTCAAAGCCACCCACAACTAAACGTTTTAGGTAAAGCTCTGGGGCAATACGTAAATACATATCCACATCTAACGCATTATGATGCGTCACGAATGGTTTTGCTGCTGCACCACCAGGAATAACTTGCAACATTGGAGTTTCAACTTCAATAAAGTTTCTGTCTAAGAAGAATTTACGAATACCCGACACCACTTGCGAGCGAATCATAAATGTGCGGCGAGATTCTTCATTAGAAATTAAATCTAAATAACGTTGGCGATAGCGTGTTTCTAAATCAGTTAAACCGTGATGTTTATCTGGTAATGGACGCAATGCTTTAGTTAATAATTCAACTTCAGAACAGCGAACCGTTAATTCACCCGTTTTTGTTTTGAATAATGTACCTTCCACACCAATGATGTCGCCTAAATCCCATAATCCTACTTTTTCTGCATAAATATTTTCTGCAAGATTATCACGAGCAACATAAAGCTGAATTGAACCACTCACATCTTGAATAGTGAAGAAAGATGCTTTCCCCATTACACGTTTTAGCATAATACGGCCAGCAACTTTAACTTGAATATTCTGCTCTTTTAATGATTCTCCATCTACTGCATCATATTGAGAATGAAGATCTTTCGCTAATGCATCACGGCGGAATGTATTTGGAAATGCGTTACCCTGTTGGCGAATTTTGTTTAATTTTTCACGGCGAGCTAGCATTTCACCGTTTAGATCGAATTCTTGATTTTCTACTTCAGACATTGAACTACCTTAGATTTATAAAATTTGAATGAATAAAACTGGTCGATTATACGTGATTTTAGGCATTTTGGATAGGAAACAAGCGGTAAGAATTTCTAAAAAATTTACAAATTTACTCCAAATTTCAATGAGGCTAAGAACTTTAGCCTCAATAATAAACAACCCTACATTACAACAACATCAAATTGATCTTGATGATAATACGGTTCAAGTTTTATCTCAATTTTCTTGCCAATAAATGCTTGTAATTCCGCAAGTGATGCGTGACTTTCTTCATTAATTAAATATTCAGCCACATTTTTAGCTGCATACACGTGGATTTTTTCCGTTTTAAATAGATGATCAACCCGTACAATCTCTCGCATAATTTCATAACAAACCGTTTCAACTGTTTTAATCGTACCTCTACCTTGACAAGCTGGGCAGTCACAGCAAAGAATACGTTCTAGACTCTCTCGAGTTCGCTTACGGGTCATTTCCACTAGCCCTAATTGCGTAAAACCATTCACATTGGTTTTCACTCTATCGCCTTTTAGGGCATCTTTTAAGGATTGCAATACTCGCTCACGGTGTTCTTCTTCTTGCATATCAATAAAATCAATAATGATTATGCCACCTAAATTACGTAATTGAAGTTGATGTGCTATCGCCTGAGTTGCTTCAATATTTGTATTAAAAATTGTATGCGAAAGGTTACGATGCCCAACAAAAGCTCCTGTATTAATGTCTATAGTCGTCATTGCTTCCGTTTGTTCAATAATTAAATAGCCACCAGATTTTAAATCGACTCGTTTGTCTAACGCTTTTTGAATAGCTTTTTCGACCCCATAGGCATCAAATAGTGTTTGGGCTCCCGTATAAAGTGTGACACAATCTGTGAGTTCTGGCATAAATTCGGTTAAAAATTCTTTCACTTGCTCATAGGTCAGATTGGAATCAATTCTAACGGAGTTGATATGTGTACCGATAAAATCTCTTAATACTCGTTGGGCTAGTGCAAGCTCTCCATAAAGCGTTGATTTAGCAGGATATTTATCTTTTCGCTCTAATACTTTTCGCCATAAGCGTTTTAAAAATTCCACATCTTGTTTTAAGCTTTCTTCTGAGGCTTCTTCTGCCGCTGTGCGCACAATAAAGCCACCTAATTCATCACAATAAGGCTCAACTAATGCTTTTAAACGTTCTCGTTCAGACTCACTTTCAATACGCTGAGAAACACCAACGTGGCTATTTTCTGGCATAAACACCAAATAACGTGAAGGCAAGGTAATATCTGTTGTTAGACGAGCACCTTTTGTGCTAATTGGATCTTTAACAACCTGGACAACAATATCTTGACCTTCACGCACAAGTTCTGCAATATCTTTTACAACAAATTGTTTTTTCTCATTTTCATCAACACATTCTGTATGAGAAACAATATCAGATGCGTGTAAAAATGCCGCTTTTTCTAACCCAATATCCACAAACGCAGATTGCATACCCGGCAGAACTCTCGTTACCCGACCTTTATAGATATTCCCTACAATACCACGTTTAGCTTCACGCTCAATATGTAATTCTTTTAATAAACCATTTTCAAGTAACGCTACTCGGGTTTCACTTGGCGTTACATTTACTAATAACTCCGTACTGCTCATTTTATTGTCTCTAATTATGGTAATTGTATTGAGTTTATCATTTACTAAATCAGAAAACAAAAGATCGAATCAGAAAAGCCCTGAATCTAACATTTTATAAACAATTAGCGACAAGACTATAAAATATCTTTAACAAATTATTTTGTAATAAGATTGGGATAGGAATTATTCTTAGTAATATAAAAATCCGCCTGCATATACAGACGGACTTACAAAAATTATGACCATAAATAATTAGCGAGAGGTATCTTGAGTATTATTTTCAAGCGTGTTTTTTACAATTTCTCGCATATCACTACGAATTTCTTTATTATCAATCACAGAATCCTCAACTAATTGATTAAGTTTGGCCTGATGTTTTTTCGTAAACTCTTGATTATCATCGTGTTTTTTAAGCATTAAATCAAACATTTGTCGGCGACGTAAACGTTCTTCTTCTATAAGCTTACGATTTTTAAACCAAGCAATAGTTAGCAATAACATTAAAACCATACCAATATAGCCTAAAATAGGGAACATTATTGATACCAATGTTTTAAAACCAGCAAAACTTAAACCAAACCCAATAGCAACTAAGGTAATCATCAGTATTTTAAAACGTTTTTCATCTCCATTTGAAAAACGTTTCGCTAAAGAATAATATAGGCTTATGGCAGTATTAAAAATCATTCCAAAGATCACAAATGACATCAGTGTGCCTAATATAGGATTAATTTCTGCAACTAAAGCCTGCATAGGAATATCTGCTGTGGCAGATAATTCGACTCGAGCTAATAAAACAAATGCGGTACAAGTGGTAATTATGCCAATAATAGCTCCGCCAAGCATTCCACCACGTCCAGCCTCGCCCACATACATTGCTTCACCGCCTAATACAAATGCCATTGCAGTTGCTCCCATAATGCAGATTGCATAATAATTAACAACTGAAATCCAAACACTCGGGAAAGATACTGGCTGTTGTAACGCATACTCATTCAAAAAATCCCAATCATATGATTTACCCCAGAAAGTATAGATAGTTAAAGCAAAAATTACCGCAACAATAATAGGAGTAAAAATACCGATCGCTTGAGTAACACGTTCAAAATCAAGCATACTAATACCAATTACAAGCAAAGAACAAATCAAGGCTCCAGACCAAGTTGGTAACCCAAATTCTTGATTCAAATTAGCCCCTGCCCCGGCAATCATTACAAACCCTAATACGAAACCACTAACAATTAATGCAAAATCCAAAAAACGATTAACTAATGGGCCGGCTATACGATTTAGTACCTCACTATGTTCACTTGAACGATAAAAAGAACCAAAAGATAAAATGATTTTTCCAAATAGAGTATGTAAAATCCCGACAGCAACTACACCGACTAATCCCATCTTACCGAAACTAACAAAATATTGAAAAACCTCCTGACCAGAAGATAAACCTGCACCAGTTACTACGCCTACATACGCTAGAGAAATCATTACTATTTTTTTATAATCCACTGTTACTCCTTCTTAAAATGAAAATAACTTTTCGAATACTGCTTTAATGTACAAAACAATAACGAATTACTATAAACTCTTTTTTAGTATAACATAGAATTAACCTATTGAATTATTTGACAAATTAAGCCTTATAAATTGAAATACTATGAAACGTTATGAAATGAATAAAGCCCCAAAATACGGGGCTTAAAGGGATTTTTGAAATGTTATGAAACGTTGTGAAACGTCAGTTTTTTATTCCCATTCAATAGTTGCTGGTGGTTTACCAGAAACATCATATACTACACGAGAAATACCATTAACTTCGTTGATGATGCGGTTAGAAATTTTACCAAGTAAATCATAAGGTAAATGAGCCCAATGAGCCGTCATAAAGTCAATAGTTTCAACCGCTCGTAGTGACACGACCCAATCATATTTACGTCCGTCGCCCATTACACCCACTGATTTAACCGGCAGGAATACGGTAAATGCTTGGCTAACTTTGTAATACCAACCACTGTTGTATAACTCTTCGATAAAGATCGCATCAGCTTTGCGTAATAAGTCGCAATATTCTTTTTTGATCTCGCCTAACACACGCACACCTAAGCCTGGGCCTGGGAATGGATGGCGGTTAAGCATTTCTGCTGGTAAACCAAGAGCCAAACCGATTTTACGCACTTCGTCTTTAAACAATTCACGAAGTGGCTCGACTAAGCCTAATTTCATATAATCCGGTAAACCGCCAACATTGTGGTGTGATTTGATTACGTGAGCTTTACCGGTTTTGCTTGCAGCTGATTCAATTACATCTGGGTAGATCGTGCCTTGTGCTAACCATTTTACCGAGGTTAATTTCTTACTTTCATCATCAAATACATCCACAAACACTTTGCCAATCATTTTGCGTTTGGCTTCTGGTTCATCAATACCTTTTAGTGCATCTAAGAAACGATCTTCAGCATTTACTCGAATAATGTTTAAACCGAATTTATCGCCAAACATCTCCATTACTTGATCGCCTTCGTTTAGACGTAATAAACCGTTGTCCACGAATACACAGTGTAAATTTTTGCCGATAGCACGATGTAATAATAGTGCGGTTACTGATGAATCCACCCCGCCAGATAAACCTAAAATGACTTCATCATCACCGACTTGCTCTTTGATTCTAGCCACCGCATCTTCAATAATATTTTCTGGTGTCCAGTTACGCTCACAACCACAAATATTCACCACAAAGTTAGTTAAAAGCTCTAAACCACTTTTAGTATGCGTTACTTCTGGGTGGAATTGCACGCCATAGAAACGACGACTTTCGTCCGACATTGCTGCAATCGGGCAAGTTGGGGTTACACCAGTAATATTAAAGCCTTCAGGTAAACGAGTAACTTTATCGCCGTGGCTCATCCAAACGTCTAATTTCGGTGTACTAGCGGTTAAATCATCGTTAAGTTTTGCAAATAGGCTATCAGTTGCTTTTAACTCAACCGAGGCATAGCCAAATTCACGGTGGTCTGAAGTTTCAGTTAAACCGCCTAATTGCATTGCCATTGTCTGCATACCGTAGCACACACCTAATACCGGCACACCTGCATTAAACACATATTCCGGCGCACGAGGGCTGTTTTCTTCGGTAGTACTTTCAGGGCCACCAGAAAGGATAATTCCTGTCGGATTAAATTCACGGATCTGCTCTTCCGTTACGTCCCAAGCCCAAAGCTCGCAATACACTCCAATCTCACGCACACGACGGGCGATCAGTTGAGTATATTGTGAACCGAAGTCTAAAATTAAAATTTTATGATTGTGAATGTTGTTCATTGTTTACCTTTATTTATAAAGAATTTAAATTTATTTTTTTAACGCTATAAAACAACCTAGCATAACAAATAACATAGCTACTGTCTGTTCTATATTAATCGCCTCGCCAAGCATAAGAAAACCGATAATTGCTGTAGAAACCGGTACTAGCAGTTGTATAATATTGTAGAAAACTAGACCTTGCTTTTCTACAATATAAAATGCAAAAAACATTCCTGCTGTTAAGCAATAGACTCCTGCCAACATAAGGGCAATAAACATAAACCCACTCACATCTGCTAATTGTGTAATAACACCAGTTTGTGTGGCAGCAGAAAAATACAATAATCCGCCTAATGTTGCAGTAGATGCACTCACAACAATAGAATGATATTGTCTGGTTATTTTCTTGGCGATAAGATTTTGTATCGGCTGAACAATAATCCAGCCAGTAAGAAATAAAACACCTTTAGTTAAATCTATACTTTCCCCTTGCTCCGAATTGTTTAGTACAAAAGCAAAAGACGCAATAATTGCAATGATTGCCCCGATATAAAAATACCAAGATTTAAGTTGTGCTCTTTCATCTTTAAAAAAGATAGCCGAAATAATAATGGCAACAGGCATCATAATAATGCCAAAAATACTGCCCATCAGTGCAGTTGTATATTTTAATCCTTCAGTAGAGAGATAAATATTAAAAAACATTATTATTGCAATCAGAAATAAATAGCATAATGTTTTAGGCTCGTGAAATAAACGAATAACTTGTGCTTTAAATTTCCATATAGCTAACAATATAAAAACAACTGCCGCAGATGACAGTCTTACCGCATTATTATTTAATACGTCAAAATGCAAACTCATATAACGAATAATAGGGAAGGCAAATCCTACTAATATCATATATACAATAGCAATTATTAATCGATTATTCATAACTAGAAATCATTCAATTAAACATTTTCAAACGCTAATCTTTTAGAATATAGCTGCTGTATGATCTCTAAAATTTCACCTATATCTTTTCCCATATAATCAGCAAGCGATTGGTCAATCAACATCCGTTTTTCTTCATAGCCAATTACCGCTAAGCCTGCCGTTTTAGCAGAAAGCATTCCATAGTAAGAATCCTCAACTGCTACTGCATTTTGTGGCTGAACCCCTAATTTTTCACAAGTATAGCGATAGATAGTTGGATCGGGTTTACTATGTTCGAACTGTTCACCACTGACAATTAAATCAAATTCATCAATAATGCCACAAACTGTTAAAATATTCTTAATATGTGCTGTTTCAGAGGACGATGCGACCGCTAATTTTATCTGATTTTGTTTAGCAAACAGCAGTATTTTTTGAATATCAGACCTAAAAATCGTTTTAAAATCAACAGTGCTGAATATTTCGTGGAAAAATGCATAATAACGATTACGAATTTCTTCAATCGGCAAACTAGATTCCGCTAGTTTTTTAATAACTACTGGGATTTTGCTTAAACATTTTCCAACAACCACTGATTGTTCAGCTAAAGTAATTGGACGATCATGTTCCTTAAGGTTTTCAATAAACTGCTTCTGGAGTGAAAACTCTAAATATTCAGTATCAACAATGACACCATCCATATCAAAAATAATAGCTTGAAGCATAGAAACCTCATTTTGCAAACTTAAGGGAAAATTTAACCGCTTGTAGAGTTATCATTTGGTTTGATTAAACCAGCTCACAAAATCAAACTGATCATAATAACGCTCACCATTAAACCCCGTATATTCGTATAAATCTCCCACATCCGTTTGATTTTCAAAACCTTTTATCATAAAGCTAGATTTAATATCTGGATAAGTACGATGAGTAAACAGTACTTTATTTGGAAATGGTAGTGCATCAAATTCTTGCATATCTTGATAAGTGCAACCGTCTCGCTCGGTCATTATCACAAATAAATTATTCATATCAATTCTTGCAGTACGCTCATGCCATTTTTGTTCAGCTTCTTGCTCAGAATGATAGTGCATAAAATACAGAGTTAAATCATCTAATTTTGCCACTGGATAATCTTTTTCATTGATAAATTCCAATGATTGTTGGCGATAATGTTCAATGTTTTTCAGATAACGGATAAAGTCTTCAGGTGAAAGATATAAATTCACAAAAGGTGAACGAAATTGTAGCCCTAAATCGTGTAGCATAAAGCCACCTGTGCAATTATGCGACAGCACTGAAAAATGCGTATTTTGTAATTTTTTTCGCCTTGCCCGATTCATTATATTACGAACAATTTGATTAAATTTATTATAAATTCGTTTTGATAAAGAGAGTGTCATTTTGTTTCTCTATTCAAGCGGTCAAATTTTGCAAAAAATTTACTAAATCTGACCGCTTGCGCCTTTTTAGCCCATTCGATAGTTCGGAGCTTCTTTTGTAATCGTTACATCGTGCACGTGGCTTTCTTTGATACCCGCACCGCTGATACGAACAAATTGAGCTTTAGTGCGTAAATCTTCGATGGTTGCTGAACCTGTTAAGCCCATACAAGAACGTAATCCGCCCATTTGTTGGTGGATAATTTCTTTTAAGTACCCTTTGTAAGGAATACGTCCTTCAATACCTTCTGGCACGAGTTTATCCGCTGCATTATCTGATTGGAAATAACGATCTGATGAACCTTTACTCATTGCACCCAATGATCCCATTCCACGGTAAGATTTAAATGCTCGACCTTGGTATAACTCAATTTCGCCCGGAGCTTCTTCTGTACCTGCAAACATTGAACCAACCATTACACAACTTGCACCTGCAGCAATCGCTTTTGAAATATCGCCAGAATAGCGAATACCACCGTCGGCAATAACAGGAATACCTCGTCCTTCTAGTGCTGTCGCAGCTTCAGAAATTGCCGTAATTTGTGGTACACCTACACCTGTTACGATACGAGTAGTACAAATTGAACCTGGTCCAATCCCAACTTTGACGGCACTTGCTCCAGCATCAGCCAGTGCAATCGCACCTTCTGCCGTTGCAATATTACCGGCAATAATCGGTAAATCTGGATATTTTGCACGAGTTTCACGCACACGTTGCAATACACCTTCTGAATGACCGTGTGATGAATCAATTAATAAAACATCAACACCTGCTTTCACTAGTGCTTCAATACGCTCTTCATTACCAGGGCCAGCCCCTACTGCCGCTCCAACACGTAAGCGTCCGAATTCATCTTTACACGCATTTGGTTTACTTTCTGCTTTTTGATAGTCTTTTAGTGTGATCATCCCTTTAAGTTTAAATTCATCATTTACCACTAAAACTTTTTCAACACGGTGTTCGTGCATTAAGCTGAAAATTTCTTCACGAGTTGCACCTTCTTTAACTGTTACTAAACGCTCTTTCGGGGTCATAAATTCACGCACTGTTTTGCTTAAATCATTCACAAAACGGGTATCTCGCCCAGTAATAATGCCGACTAAATTTTGTTGTACATCAACAACAGGATACCCTGCAAAACCATTTTGTTTTACCAAAGTTGCTAATTCAGCCAAAGTGATATCAGGTGAAACAGTAACCGGTTCTGAAACAATCCCGCTTTCAAATTTTTTCACTTTACGTACACGATCTGCCTGGCGTTCAATAGACATATTCTTATGAATAAAGCCAATTCCACCTTCTTGAGCAAGCGAAATTGCTAATTTAGTTTCAGTAACGGTATCCATTGCGGCTGAAAGCATAGGAATATTTAAGCGAATTGTTTTTGTTAATTGAGTTGAAAGATCGGCCGTATTAGGAAGCACAGTTGAATGTGCAGGAACGAGAAGAACATCATCAAATGTAAGGGCTTCTGTTTTGATACGTAACATTGCAATAATTCCTTAAAAAGTAATTAATATTGAAAAACTGTATTGGAAAATTGCGAGCGGATTATACAGGTAAAGTCTAATATTGTAAATCTCCCAAGCAAACGTTTTCGTGATTTTTGAGAAAAATAAATAGATAAAAGAAGGCTAGAATCTAACGTATTCTAGCCTTCTTTTATTTTATAGTTAATCTAAGCCAATTAATCTCCAGCGATTATGTGAAACACCTTCAATTTTGCCATTTTTAACATTGGTCAGATAACTAATCATCATATTCTGGATTGTGCCAGCTTCTGAGCCCATTGCGACTTTAGATTCCCATAATACAGGGATATTTTGGCCTTCAAAAATACCGCCTTTTTTACTTAGTTGCCCGAAACGATACGAATTCATACCGACTTTTAATTTCATATCATCGGTAATGGCTTTTCCATCGGCTAATTTCAATTCCGTAATTTTACTGCCACTTGGGTTGCGTAAATCCACGTTGTAGCTTACACCACCAAAAATATCAAAGGTTACGTATTTTGATTTGCCACGAACTTCATTGTAACGATATTCTTTGTCCCCCGGTTGGATTGTATCAAAATAATCTGCCGACCATTCCATATACTGTTTAAGTTGCTTACCAGTCAATTCATAAACAGTTACATCACCACCAGCATAACGGTAGTTATAGATAATATCTTTTTTCTTAATTGGGCCTTTATCTAAACGCACTGTTTCATAGTCAAATGCGAAAGAGACTACATCGGCTTTACTATAGTGTAATTGAGCATCAGTGATGAAAGATGACATACCAGTATCTTGTGAAAATGCGATAGATACCCCGTGGTTCTTACCTTGTGGAATCATATCATTTTCAGTTTCACCAATTTCCACATTATTCATTCGACGTAGCTCATCGTGGTAAGGTTTGTAAATTCCTTCAATTTTTGGATCGCTTGCAAGATCTTTCATTGGTACCGTTTTAGCTGTTTTTGAAAGCAACGTTACTTTGCCATCATCTGCTACATCAAAGCTCAAATCAACTTCAGAAACAACCGTGCCATAACGATGTGGCTCAGTAATCAAAGTATCTTTAATGATTTCGCTTGGAATGTTTTTGTGCATATGACCTGCAATAATGACATCAATACCATCAACGGCATTAACTAAATCTGCAACACCAGTATCAGGAATATTATTTTCATTTTCAATTCCCATATGAGCAAGAACCACTATCGCATCTACACCTTTAGCTTTTAAATCTGCAATCTGGAGCTTTGTCTCTTCAATAGGTGAAGTAAATTTCATCTCATCTAGATGACCAGTATCTTTCTCAAAAATTTCCGACATTGGTGTTGTTAAACCAATAATGCCAAGTTTCACACCTTCACGCTCAATAATCATTGTAGGATCGACATAACGGCGACCATCTTTATAATAGAAATTAGCCGTTAGTGTTTTAGCCTCAATATCTCTTACAATCGCATCTAATGCTGGCATACCAAAGTTAAATTCGTGGTTACCTAGAATAAAAATATCGTATCCCATTGCATTTAATACTTTTGGTACTGGGTTATCATTATAGTATTCTGGTGTTTTTGCAAAGACTTCAACTTGGTTATCTTGAATAGCATCGCCAATGTCCACCAAAATCACATTTTTGTTATTAGGATCTTGACGAACTTGATTTACATAAGTGGATATCTGTGCAAATGAGCCAGAACGATCTTCAACATCTGCACCATAACTCCAAGGTACAATACGACCGTGTATATCTGATGTGCCTAAAAATTTAATATTAACTTCTTTAGCTACCGCTACACTCACAGCTGATAACATAAATAAAGTGCCAAGCATTTTTTTCATAACGAATACTCCATAATATAAAGGACAAATATTTTACTGTTTATTAGAAATTAATTTTGTGAAATTCTTCACAAAACATAGATTTAGCTTTCTTTTCGCTCATAAAACGAGCTATTCCCACCATGTTTACACTATATTTTGAGCATAAAAAAACTGCATCTTAACGAATATTAAGATGCAGTTTTGTCTTTTAAGTGTAATTACGCTTCTTTTGTTGTAGGGAAGTATTTTTCCTCATCAAATTCACGTAATGGTTTATGCTCTTGACCTAAGAAAGTATAAATTACAGGTAGTACGAATAGTGTAAATAACGTACCGATTGAAAGACCTGCTACGATAACCATACTCATACTAAAGCGAGCAATCGCACCTGCACCTACCGCAAATAGTAATGGGATAAGACCTGCCACCATTGCTGCTGTTGTCATTAAAATCGGACGTAAACGAATCGTTGCAGAATACACTATCGCCTCATAACGAGAGACACCGTGATTAAGCTGCTCTTCTTTCGCTACTTCGCACATTAAAATACCGTGCTTGGTAATAAGTCCTACAAGGGTTACTAAACCTACTTGAGAATATAAGTTTAATGTTGAACCCGCTATTCCGGCTATACCTAATATATTCATTACTAATAATGAGCCACTTACGGCTAATGGTACCGAAACAAGGATTACCATTGGATCACGCCAAGATTCAAATTGAATTGCCAGTACTAAATAGATGATAACAACTGCTAAAGCGAACGTCATTGCCATCGCATTACCTTCTTGAATAAATTGGCGAGATTCGCTACGGAAGTCATATTGATATCCAGTAGGTAAACTACGATCTAACTCAGCTTTTGCCCAATTTACCGCATCACCAATAGAACCTGCCACAACACCAGAAATAGTTGCTGAATTTAACTGGCTCATTCGTGGTAATGATGAAGGTGATGTCGTTAGTTCCATTGTCACAAATGAACCTAATGGGATTGACTCACCACTTGCTGTTGTAACAAAGTAGTTCATTAAATCTTCAGGATTTAAACGATCATTACGCACCGCTTGAGATACAATAGGATAAGCACGAGAATCTATATCAACACGAGTAATAATAGCTCCTGATAAGAATGCCCCTAATGTGCCACTTACCTGTTGCATTGTTACACCATAAGCACCCATTTTTTCACGGTCAAACTTCATATTCATTGTTGCCGTATCAAATTTCAAGTCTAGGTTCGCAAAGAAGAACTGACCCGATGTTTGTGCTTTTTTCAAGAAATCTGATGCCACTTCTGCTAGTTTTTGATAGCTATCGGCAGTGGTAATAACAAGCGAGAATGGTAAACCACTTTCCCCTGTTGAAATTTCAGGGAATGCAATCGCATTCACATCCATTGCAACAACTTGCTTACCAATAGCAGCAATATCATTTGAAATTTCAGCACGCTCACGTGAACGATCATTCCAATCTTTTAAAGAAATAATAGATAAAGCACTATTTCCACCATTAAAACCAGATACTGTCATCATTGAAGACACTTCAGGCAATTCACTGACTTTAGTATCAAAATCCACTAATGCTTCTTGTGTGTAATCTAAGTTTGTATTAGATGGACCATTTGAAATCCCTACAACGAAACCACGGTCTTCGGTTGGTGCAACTTCACTAGAAAGTGCATTAAATAAAAATGGAAGGCTTGCAAAAATTGCGATCGCAAACACTAACATAAATCTACGAACTGCCAATACTGCTCGTAACATATTGGTATAGCAATTTGTCATTTTATCTAGTGATTTATTCACTAAACGTGCAAATGCCCCTTCTTCGCCTTCTTTATGCTCTTTTAATACTTTACTCGACATCATTGGAGAAAGTGTTAAAGCGGCAATACCCGAAATAAATACCGCACCAGCAAGTGTTAAAGCGAACTCTTTAAATAGGGTTCCTGTTACACCAGACATTAATGCCATTGGAGAATATACCGCTGCAAGCGTGATAGTCATCGAAATTACAGGTACTGCAATTTCACGTGTACCAATAATCGCTGCATCAAAAGGCGATTTTCCTTCTTTAACGTGACGTTCTACGTTTTCTAATACCACAATCGCATCATCAACTACTAACCCGATTGCTAGTACTAATGCTAATAATGTTAAAAGATTGATAGAAAAACCAAACATTTGTAGCAAGAATAAAGCACCAATCAATGAAATCGGAATAGTAATAACCGGAATAATCATTGCTCGCAGTGATCCTAAGAATAGGATAATTACTACTAATACGATAATTGTTGCTTCGAAGATGGTATAAATAACTTCGCTGATAGAGCTATCAATAGCAATAGTTTTATCGTAAATAATATCGCCTTCAATAGAGCTCGGTAAATTTCTTACAATCTGCTCAAATACCGGATAAATATCTTTTGCAACTGTTAATGAGTTAGCCGTTGTTGCAACAGATACCGCTAAAACAACCGCTTCTTTACCACTTACTGTTGCTCGAGCAACATCTTGATATTTATCTAATTCAACAGTAGCAATATCTTTTAATTTAATTGTTCTACCATCAGGTGTGGTTGTCACCGTTACTTCTTCTAACTCTTCAACTGAAGGTGTTGTTGATAATACTTTATTCCGATACACCGTATAGTAGCCATTTGAGTTACCCGCAGCTGTTTGTAAGTTATTTGCACTTAACGCAGATAATACTGCAGCACCTGATAACTTATTACTTGCCATTTTATCTGGATCTAACCAAATACGTAAACCAAATGAAGAACCATATACATCAACACTAGAAATACCGTTTACGGTAAAAAATTGAGGCTTAACAACACGATTAATATAGTCTGTTACCTGTGAGGTATTTAATTCATCAGATACAAAACGAATATACATTAACGCATCATTAGAACCTGTTGATACACTAATTGACGGGTCATCAATACCACTTGGTAAATTTGAACGAACCGCATTTACTTTTGCTGAAATATCAGAAAGTGCTGCATTCGGATCAGTATTTAACTTCATTTTTGCCGTTACTGTTGTTGTACTTGGCGAGCTTGATGAAGTCATATAGTCAATATTATCTGCTTGAGCAACAGCCTCTTCTAACTGTGAGGTTACAAGTGCTTGCATTAAACTTGCATCAGCACCAGAATAGTTAACACTCACCGTTACAATAGAAACTGTCATCTCAGGATATTCACGCACCTGCAATTTATCAATCGATTGTAAGCCTAAAATAGTAATTAATAAGCTAATACAAACCGCTAATACAGGCCGCTTAATAAAGATGTCGGTAAATTTCACTTACTACTCCATTAAAGTTTACTGTTTGTTGCTGGGGTTGTTATCCCAATAGCTTCAACATCTGATACTTTTACTAAAGCATTATTACTTAAACGTTGTAAACCACCGGTCACAATTAAATCGCCAGCCTTAACGCCTTTACCTAATTGTGAATAGTTACCCCTACGATCTACAGTTTTAACCTCAACTTGTTTTGCACGATAGATTTTATTTACATCTAAACTTGGGTTTTGTTCAGCCATTTTTGTAACCATTTCTTTATCTTCATCAGATAAAGGTTGTAAAACATAAACGGTCTCACCATACATTGCATAAGCTACCGCAATTTGAGGCACAACAATTTGCCCAACCTCTGTTGGTAATGCCACATTTAAACGAGCAAACATACCTGAAAGTAATTTATTTTGACCTTCTTCAATTACTGCTTCTACATTAATTAAGCCAGTTAGACGATCTACCGCTGGATCAATCGCAATAATTCGAGCAGGGAATGTTTGAGCTGGCAGAGCATCAATTTCTGCTGTTACTTTTTGCCCAACAGAGATTTGCTCTAAATTTGTTTGAGGAAGTGTAAAACGAACCTTCATTGAAGATTGATCTTCTACACGAACAATCTCAGTTCCCATTGTGATGTACTGACCAACATTGACATTCACAATACCAGCAACACCACTAAAAGGTGCATAAACCTGACGACGTTTAATTGTTGCACGTAATGCTTCAATATTTGCAACTAATTGATTATATGTTGCTTGTGCATTATCTAATTCTGCTTTTGATGCACTATTTGAAGCAATTAATCGACGATAACGATCATAGTTAGCTTTCGCATTTGGTAACTGTGCTTCTGAGGCCTTTAAATTTGCGATTTCAACACTGCTATCAAATTCAACTAATAAATCGCCTTTATTTACTTTCTGACCAGAAGTTACTAGAACTCTGCTTACTACACCTGATGCTTCAGAACTTAGCATTGCCCCTTGATTTGGGCGAATATAACCAACAGCTGAAATTGTTGGGGTCCATTCTTGTGTTGTCACTTGCATTGCAGTAATTTCACTAACTGATTCTGGCATATTAGCAGCAGCCTCTGCTTTTTTGCCCGCAATAAATTGCTGCATTCCAACTACCCCACCAAAAACGATGAGCACAATTAACAACGTGAGTACAATTAAAAACTTCTTACCTTTGCCAGGTTTTTGAGTTTCAGTTGTCATACTTTCTCCATAAGATTAATAAAAATAAACTTAAAAAGTGATCGCTTTCCAAGTACGTAAAGTAATTTCGTTTAAATAGGTTTCAAAATTGATATCCTGCCTAAATCGTTGTAAATACTTCATATCAACAAGCGTGCCAATACTTAACGCATAAAGCAACTCATTAGGAAGATCAACTATAAGCTGCTGTTTCTTTCCTTCAAAAACAAGTTTATTCCAAAATGAATCTTCAGCTGCAATAGTTTCTCGGATCAATTCATCAATACCAATAACCGCTTGAAATTGTTTTACTAACTCCAAACGCTCTGTCAAAAATAACCATTTTTTTCTTACTAATTCTTGATATTGATTGAATAATTCAATTTCTGGTTTGAAATCAAAATCAATATAACTGTTATAGCAGTTCAATAACTGTGCTGCTAAACAATGTAATAAATTATCTTTAGTCTTAAAGTAAAGGTATAATGTCCCAGAGGCAATTCCTGCTTCTTTAGCAATATTACGCATTGAAAGATTTTGCAATCCTTCTTTTACAATAAGAGCTTCTGTTGCCAACAAGATACGTTTAACCATATCTTCTTTAGGCTCAATTCGCCTAGACATTTCATCTCCCAGCTCATAATGAACAAGCGTTCATTTTAACTTTTTTTCTAAAAAAAGAAAGAAAAAACTCAGTGTAAAAACAGAATAAAACGCTTGCCAAAAACTAATTTATCGTACAAGCGGTCATTTTTTCCTAAAACTTTGCAAAAATCACACAATCTATAATCTGCACAAGAGACTTTCTATTTATTTTTGTGCTACTATTCACTCTTAATTTAACCTACTTATTTTTATTTAGATATGGCAACAAAATCGAAATATCATACAAAACAATTTGATAGTCTTATGACTGATTTAATCGTAACCATTGAAAAACACAAAGCACCAGTTGATCTTTCCTTAATGGCATTAGGTAATTTAGTCACTAATATTTTATCTGAAAATATTCAAAACCCTATTCAAAGAGAAGCCTTAGCTGATGCTTTCTCTAATGCATTAAAACAATCATTAAAAGCAAAATAATATATTATGCTAAAACGCTTACACACTTTATTACCAACTAACTCTCGCCAATACCGAGAAGAAACCTCACAACGCATTACGTGGGGTCATTGGTTTGCACTCTTTAATATCGTGTTAGCGTTGTTAATTTCTTCTCGTTATGCATTCAATGCAGACTGGCCAAATACACTTATCGGCAGACTCTATTTCTTTATTAGCCTATTTGGTCATTTCAGTTTTGTTGTTTTTGCTGGCTTTCTGCTTATTCTCTTTCCTTTAGGTTTTTTGATTAAAAACGACCGAACCTACCGAGGGCTTTCGGTTATTCTTGCCACTATTGGACAAACAGTCTTATTAGTAGATACAGAAGTTTTTAAGCGATTTTATCTGCATTTATCACCGCTTGTATGGGATTTATTAGTTAATCCGGAAGAAGGCGAATTAACCCGAAAATGGCAGTTACTATTTGTGCCAATGCCACTCATTTTATTAGCTGAAATGATCTATTCTCGTTGGTGCTGGCAAAAGCTCCGCAGTTTTAGCCGCCAAAAATGGGGGAAATATGTTGCACTCTTTTTCCTTATTAGCTTTACTGCAACTCATCTTATTTATGCCTGGGCAGATATGAATGCCTACCGCCCGATTACCGCTCAAAAAGCAAATTATCCGTTGTCATATCCTATGACCGCTCGTAGCTTTTTAGAAAAGCACGGACTGATTGATCGTGAAGAATTTAATCAAGAAATTGAAGAAAGCGGACGTTTAGATAGTTTCTATCTAGATTATCCAAAACATCACTTAGTTGCGACAAAACAACCCAAAACGAATATTTTATTTATTAATCTCTCAGGGTTATCGCCTCAAGCTATTAATGCAGATAATATGCCAAAATTAACTGAAATTGGACAACATTCTCATCGCTTTATGCAACACTACAGTAGTGGGGATAATACCTCTGCAGGCATACTTGGGTTATTTTATAGCTTAAGTGGTAAATATTTAGACTCTGTTTTAGGGGATAAAACTGCATCTCCATTTATTCACCTACTAAAAGATGCTGACTACCAATTAGGATTGTTTTCGCATAATGGCTTTGCTGATCCTATTTATCATCAAGCTCTATTTTCTGGCATTTTATTACCATCAGCAAATAATAATCAACAAGCCATAACACAATGGAAAAATTGGATAACTCAACGCCCTTTAACAAATCCATTTTTTAGTTATCTTGATTTAACATTGCCTAATGCAAACAATCAAGAACAGCAATATAAACTATTAGATTGGCAATTTAATGAAATTTGGCAGCATCTGACACAAAATGCGTTACTGGCAAATACGATTATTGTTATTACATCAGATATTGCTAATAGTGCCGATAAAAATAGCTTTGCTAAAAAGCATATTCAAGTTCCAATGATGATCTACTGGCAAGGTGAAGGTAAACAATACCACTACTTATCTAGCCATTTAGATATTATGCCAACCTTTATTCAACAGTTATTTGCAGTAAAAAATCCATTACGTGATTATGCTCAAGGAATTGATCTCACTACAGCAAATGAACGGATCTGGATCTTAGCATCAAATCATAATTGGAATGTGGCTATTATGCCTAATGGCGAGCAATATCATATAGATAGAAAAGGACATTTTAAGAATTTTGATGCCAATGGAAAACTAGAAAAAAGTGACCGACCACCACTCGCAATATTCTTACAGATGATTCACCAAAGTAATCAATTTATAGCCAAATAAAATATGTAGATAGGTAATAACAAGCAAGGCATACTCATTTTGAACAAGTATGCCTTATTTTATTAACATATTTCTACTATACAATAGTAAAGATAAAGCATTTTAAAACCAATTAGATTTTTATAGTTAGAGCCTGTAGTCCTCCTAAGTTTATTCTTCCCTTCTTGCCTAAACAATTCTACTTCATTAAATTTACAACAAATATTCCCCCTAATTAACACCGTAAAAAACTTCTATTTTTATTCGTTCGCTTATGCCAAAAATAGACAAAAAAATAGCCCCCTTCTAAAAGAAGAGGGCTATATTATCAGCTAATTACTAGACTATATTACCATTGGTAACCAACACCTACTCCTGCACCAACATCACCACGAGTATTTGCATTACCTTGTAATTTCAAGATAACTTTACCGTTGTCACTTGAACGAGAGTAACCAACTGCTAATGCACCTTCACCTTTGAAAGTACCTGCTGAAGCTGCTACCATTGATTTACCTGGAATGTAAACTTGTGGTAATGCAGCTGCTGCATTAGAACCAGCGATACCTGCACGTGCTTCACGGTTGTTACGGTTGATCTTATTATTAAGAGCATTTGCCGTATCTTTTAATTGACCCACATTTACAGCATCAGTATCTTTAACACCTGGAGCTACATTAGTGATACGAGTTGGAGCACCGTTTTCACCTGCAACATTCAACTCATTAACACCATCTACTTTATTTACAGTTGAGCTAATGGTTGTTCCACCAACTTTAACTGTATCAAATTCTGGGTTATTTGATGTTGCCACTTCAACAGTTGAGCCTTTACGTGAAACTTTAATGTTTTTGCCACCAGAAACAGTCACTTTACCATTATTATTCACACGTTGAACTCCTTGCTCTGAAGTTTCAGCCACGTTGCCATCAACTGTTAGATCCCAACCTGTATTTTGCATTGCATTATACAACTGGCTACCATTGATTGCATCTTTACTTGTTGCACTTACATCACCATCTTTCACGTTAGTGATCTTAGAGCCCGCAGCATTGATGCCATCTTTGGTAACACTTGGACCTTTATTAATGGTTAAACCATTATCATTAACCGTTGTATCGCCAGCTGTTACAGAACCATCTTTTAAGTTAATGTTTTTCGCTAATTGGATCTCTAATGTATCAGAACCGTTCGCTTTAACATTGATGTTGCCTTCAGCACCCTCAAAAGATTTAGATTTTTCTGCAGATACTCCCTCACCTTTAATAGTCACTAAACTATTTAGTTTATGAGCGTTCTCTACAGAAGGATCATTACCTGTAAAGCGTAAACCATCATTTAACGTCGCTACTTGCTCTTTTTCACCATTTGGCTTCTCATAGACAATACGTGTTTTGCTTTCACCGTCAATACCATCATTGCCGTCTAAGCCTTTAGCTCCTTTCTCCATTGTCATACTACCATTTTTGCCATCCACACCATCTTGACCGTTTACACCATCAATACCGTGGAATACAACTGCATCTTTGGTAATAGTGATACCATCTTGACCATCGGCTCCTTTCACACCGATTGAACCATCTTTTCCTGGTTTTCCATCTTTGCCTGGTTTACCACCAACAGAGATGTTATCTGCTAAACCAAAATCAATTTGGTTATCCGTTACTGTTGTAATGATATTTTTATCTGTACTAGTAAATTTAACAGTTTCACCTGGTGCTACATTGTCTTCTTCGCCATTATCCGCAGTAATATTGAAGCCCTTAGAAGCTAACTGTTTCACTTCTTTTAACTGGCTTACATTAACTGCATCTGTATCATCTGTACCAGCGGCAACATTAGTGATTTTCTTATCACCAGCATTAATACCACCTTTTGTGATACTTGGACCATTCACAATAGACACACCATTGTCAGTAATAACTGTATCACCAATAGTAATAGAACCTTTATCTGTTAAATCAATATCTTTTGATAATTGAATTTCTAAAGTCCCTTCGCCATCAGCAAAAACATTAATATTACCAGCAGCTGACTCAAATAATTTAGACTCTGCTAAGCTTACTCCTTCACCTACAATCTTAACTATCGTATTTAACTTATGACGGTTTAGTTTTTCATTATTACCAGTGAAGATTAGACCGT
>NZ_JAQSJE010000010.1 GCF_028649535.1 Mannheimia cairinae
CAAAAACTGGGTGAAAGGTTGTGTTAAAGACTACAAAAACTGGGTTTTTTGCTACATTTTCGTTTGATGTAGTTTTATTTGTGTGTTATTGTTCTTACAGTTTACTGTAAAAGGCTTTTAGTTATGTCAAAAAACACTTCAAAACCCGTTTCAACAAAGAGCAATAACCTGATTGATGCGGGCTTTTTCAAAAAATTGAATGGTATGGAAATTCGAATTGTTAATCTTGCTATATCTAAGTTGAACCCTACTAGATCACTTTCACAAAATCGAAGATTTGAATTTTCTGTACAAGATTTTTTAGATTGTAATTCAGGTATTTCAGACCATAAAAATGCTTATGACAATGTGAAAAATGCGGTATTACGACTAAGTAACATTTGGGTTCAAGTTGAACCGCTATCAGGCTATGATTATTCCGAAATAAGCCTTTTAACAGATCGCTCTTATACGAAAGGCAAAGGGCGATTTATGATTGAATTTCACGAGAAAGCAATGCCATATCTCGCAGAAATTAGAAATAATTACACATCTATTTTGCTTGAAACTTTTGGCGCATTAAAAAGCGAATACTCGTTAAAGCTGTATGAGATTTTAAGTCGTTGGGCGTTTAAAGGCTTTGTATCTATTAAGCTTGATGAGTTAAAAATTTTACTTGATGTTGTTGGTATGTATGATCGGTATAATAATTTCAGCCAACGAGTTTTAACACCAGCCGTTAAAGAAATTAACGCAAAAACCAATTTAATCGTGAGCGTTAAACCAATCCGAACAGGTCGGGCAATTTCCGAGCTTGAATTTAAGATTTTTGATAAATCAAAAGCAATCCCCGAAGAAGAGCCTAAACGCCCTAGATTTCCACACAAGAATAGATATGGACGTTTTGTTAAACTAGACAGAGAAAACCCTAAAATGAGTTCTGCTGATTATGGTTTATGGGCAAGAGACTGTTTAAAAATCTTGGAAGATTTTTACCAAAAAATCGAAGATGTGCCGAATGATGATTTGCTGTTCTATTGGATATTTTTAGCCATTAACGCTAGTAATAAATCTAAACTTGGCACTAAGAAAATCTTTGCTGATGAGTTGAAAAAGCGTGGCTATAAAATCGTTGAGTGTGAGTTAGTTAAAATTTAAGTAGGTGGAATATGGCAACCATAATGCAAAAAGATGTTCTAATTGAAGCAATCGCTCAAGTTCAAGGTTTCTTAACTCGTAAATTTCCTAATTCTAATTCCCTGAATGATGATGAATTGTTTCTATGTCGGCTAAGAGATCGTATTTATAGCTCTCATCACGATGAATTAGATTATGAAAATTTGATTGCTGACATTGTGAAAATTAAAGAGAAACACGAGAGAGTGCAACCTTGAAAAATGTGCTGATAAGGCATACAATGGGAAAAGGAAAAGGGAGCGAATTGCTCCGCTCCCCTTTTTAGGTTGGTTGCTGTCTAGCTAATACCTTGCACAGTGTCGCCAGACAACAACAAAATGATTACAATGAGCAAAACCCATTTTAACCACGTTGGCATACTCGCCTCCTTTCAGTTGGGGTTGATACCAATTGATCGAGACTTTTTGCTGTCTGACGGCAATCAGACTGCAAGAGCCTGACCAACCGTTAAATAGTATAGCATAAGCTGTTATATCTGTTTATGTGAATTTAGGCGATTAGCTGCCGTAAATGCTTACTTAATTTACAAGAAAGGCAAGGATAAACCTTGCCTTTCTTGTTTATATTTAGGGCTGAAAAAGTCATTGAAACTTGCTTTCAATGGCTTTTTTAGTCTAACAACCGTAGCCGTCAGGCGTAGGGCGTTAGTTACAGGCTAAACCCACGCTCTCGACTTGTCTTCCGTTCTTGAGTTCGTTTTTGCTCGTTACGCTCTAGCTCTAACTGTCGCTGTTGGCTCTTTTTATGCCATTGTTCAATCCCTTCAAACTGCATACTTCGGAGCTGATAAGGATTTCGCATTTTCAGTTCTGGATTATCTGCCCTGAATTTTTCGATTTGCTTGCGTAGTGGCTCAATCGTGTCTTTTTCGTATTGGTTCACTTTGTCGTTGTATTCATCGTGTTCTTTGGCTTTTTCATTGCGTAACGCTTTTATGCGGTTGTACTCATTTTCAAGGTCTTGTTTAGCTTGTTTCTGCTCTTTGCTTTCCCATAAGCCTAAAAAACCTTGTTTTTGCTCGTCTAAGGCTTTGTAATCGCCATTGATACGCTCTAAATCCTTCCCGTACTGCTCCCATTCGCTCCGCATTTTTTCCCGTTTTTCACACGCATTGATAAATTTCTGATTTGGCTCAAGCCAATTCTCGATAAGAAATCGGTCAAATTCGGCTTGAGATACGCTCTCTTTGCGATTTTCAGCGACTTTTTGCTTTTGCTCGTGCTTTGTATCGCCTTTTTGAGAAAGTGGCTCTAAAACGTTTTTAGACGCATTTTTAGCGATCTCTGCTTTCTCATCTGCAATTTGCTGTCTTTTTCTCTCAATAACTTCGCCATAAATGCCTGCTGTTTGCTCTAGCTGTTGCAATTCTTGCCACGTTACACGGTCAAGCCTTGCTCTCGGCTCTTTTTCAATACCCTGTTCTTGATAGCTACGCTCGTCAATTCTTGCGGCGTACCCGTGCTTTTCAAGGGCAAAATTTGCCTGTTCGCTCCACGTCTTGCGAACGGCTTTTATAAAATCTCTATCCCTAAAATCTGCGGTTTTTTTCGTTCCGCCTAATTCGGCATTTTTTGAATTTGCACGTTTAAAAAATTGTTCTTCTGAACGCTCAATTCCGTCTAATTGGCGTTCTGAAAAGATTAAATGACAATGCGGGTTATTATTTGCTTTGTCGTTGTGAATGGCGAACGAATAAGGCAATTTATTGCGTTCAGAGTTTACCGTTGAATTGATGAACGATTGTACTAATTCTTGCTGTTGTTCTAGGTGCAACTCTCTAGGTAAAGCAAACACAATTTCCGTACAAACACGGGCGTTTGCTCGTTCGTAAATATCGGACGCTTGCCAAAATTTTTGCGGATTATTTTCTGCAAATTTTGGCATATTTCCAAAGCCTGAAAACTGTAAATCATCTAACCGCTTTGAGTATTTATCATTGCGGTTGATGTATTCGTTTTTGGCTTGGGCTGATTGCCCCTTGCTTTTACTGCAATAGCGAACGTTTAAATGATAGATTGCCATAATATTGAGCCTTGCGAAACGGTCAAGCGGAACGCTTGCCCACCAGTTTCTCGCAGAGAAACTGATAAGTGGGCATTACGTTAAAATAACGTAATGAACAGAACGCTTGAAACAATAGCACCACTTGATTAAAATAGCAACAATTTCAACCACTCAATAGGGGCTATTATGACAAGCGAAAGATTAAGCAAACTAGAACAACAACAAGCGGAATTATTAAAGAAGCAAGCCGAAATCAAGGCAAAAATTCGTTCGATTAAGTCAAAAGAACAAGCAGAAAAGCGTAAGAAAGCTACACATTACAAAGTTTTGCTAGGTGCTTACGCTTTACATTCTTTTGTTGAACGTGGCGAATTTCCTTTAGTATCGGCTGAACAGCTACGAAAATTTATCAATAATGATAAAAAATTTGATGAATTGAGTGCATTTATCAATGAAGAAATTGCAAAAGGTAAAAAATAACTGTGAGCGAAATAGTAACAATCATTTTTTACAATGTTTTGATATTATCTTTTATTGCTATAAGTGTTTATGTTTACCTGAAATGGCAACATAAAAAGCGAATTGATAGTATGTTAAAAGAGATGGAGCAATCTTATTTAAAATACGCAAATCATAAAGCAAACGAGATAATGCAAAAAAGAATGGCTGAATACGATAAAAAGCACCCATTCAAAGCATTTAAGCGGAAGTTTAAAGATAAAATCAAATGGCTTTTATAGCCTACCGCCCTACGCCTGACGGCTACGGTTGCTCAACCCTTGCTTGCATTGCAATAAATTGCAACGTTCGCAAGGGTTTTCATTTTCCTTTCTGAAAAACAAAAAAATAGGGCTGAAAGCCCCAAAAAGAGCCGACAGGCTCTATTTTTATCTTGTTTCTATTATTTACCTTGTTTATATCTTGTTTAGACAACCTTTCAAGCCTTGTGCGACAAGGCTCTCAAAAAATAAAAACTACAAAAACTGGGTAAAAACTACAAAAACTGGG
>NZ_JAQSJE010000011.1 GCF_028649535.1 Mannheimia cairinae
TGATAAATTGTTAAAGAACGAAATAAAATTGGTCGGCGAGATAGGATTTGAACCTACGACCCACTGGTCCCAAACCAGTTGCGCTACCAAGCTGCGCTACTCGCCGTCTGTTACTCATTAAGAGTATATTTGAATGGGGTGGCTAATGGGATTCGAACCCACGACAACTGGAATCACAATCCAGGGCTCTACCAACTGAGCTATAGCCACCACTGTGTTGGTAGTGCTGTATTGACAACTGGCGCGCTCGACAAGATTCGAACTTGCGACCTTTGGCTCCGGAGGCCAACGCTCTATCCAACTGAGCTACGAACGCTTCGTTTAATCAATTCAACTTAATGCGTCGCAACGGAGGCGTATATTATAGACTTCGTCCTCGCTTGTCTAGCACTTTTTAAAAAAAATATAAAAAAACGCATTGTTTGGTTTTATTTTATTCAAAATGAATAATAAATATCAAAAACCTTACTTTTACTGGTTGGTTTATAGCCGGTTAGTTAGGTAATAGTAGGCATATTTAATTAAGTTTACCTGCCTTTGCCAGCGAGTCGGCTGACGTAATAAGCGGTAAAGCCACTCAAATCCATATTTTCGCCAAGAAATTGGTGCTCTTTTTATCTTGCCTGCAAAAACATCATATGTTCCCCCTACTCCCATATATAAAGCTTGAGGATATTGGTGCTTCGCCTTTTGCATAAATAATTCTTGCTTTGGTGTTCCCATTGCAACAGTAATAAATTTAGCTCCACTTTGTTTAATCTGCTTTATTATAGTTTGCTCCTCTTCAGCTTTAAAATAGCCATTTTGCAAACCAACTATATTTACATTCCACTGAGCTAACTTGTCCACTACCTTATTTAAGGTTTCATCGCTACTGCCAATCAAAAAAACAGGAATATTCAGCCGTCCTGCTTTTTGCATTAGTGTTTCCCATAGTTCTACACCTGCAATTCTGTCTAAATGATATTGTGGATATTTCTTTCTAATTGAATAAACAATGCTTACTCCATCTGCATAGTTAAATTCTGATTCTTGTAAGAATCGTGCTAGCTGTGGATTTTTTTCAGAAATAATGACCTTTTCTGCATTAATGGCAACTAATCCGCCTTGTTTAATTTCATTTTCATTCATCAAGAAATTTGCAAAATATTCTTTATTTTTAACCGCTTGTATTTCTATTCCTCGAATAGATACTTTTTTAATCATTGCGTTTACCTTGTCTTGTAGGGATTAAGTAAGCAATTAGCCAACAAGCTAAAAATACTAAACTGAAGAACATAAAGCGAGAGATAAAAGCATCTATCCCTTCTCTTACTAATACAATTAAATTAAATAAATTACCCAAACAGTAGGCTTGTATTACCGCTGAACAACAAGCTTCGCCATAGCTAAAGAGTTTGTCTAGCCCTTTTATAAAAAAAGCGACCGTAACCATTCCGATTCCGACTACCCAAAATCCCCCCATAATGTAGAAAGAGCCTAGTATTGTGGGGGAGATTGCAAGCCCTGACTGGTTTTCTAGAATAATTTTAGTGAAATAATTTGCTGTATTCCAAGCAATATCAGGACGTTCTGGCCAAATAGATTGAGGAATATAGACATAAAAATCTCTTATAATCGGCATTAAGCCCTGGTATTCAATCGGGTGGCTAAATAAGCGAGCTAGATTCTCCCAAGGTGAAAAGGTATCACGGCTTAAATATAAGAAAGTGTAGATTGCTTCGCTACCTGAAACGTCTAATTTATATCGAGCCAACGCAAGAGCAAACATTGCTACAAGGCTAATAATACCCGCTACTATAACGCCCCTTAAAGATAGATAACCTTGATAAAGCCCTATAAATAAGAAGAAAATAAAAGCTAGTGCTAAATTCGCCCTTGTTCCTCCCACGGCTAAATAGGTTATTCCACCAAATAATGCCCCTGCAATTAACAATGTCCACCAAGCTGTTTTATTCTTATACATAAAGAAGAAGATTAGTAATCCAGGTAAGAAGAAATAGAAAAAGCGTTTTAACGCTGCAGCTTCCACAATATTCTTTGCAAAAAGCTGGCTATATTTTTCTAACTTAAAGAGTAAGAATCCGTTTAAATACAGAAAATAAACTAACGTTAATGTTGCTAATAAAATCAAAATAAAAGCTGTTGATTTTGCCTGAAATCTTGCAAGATCATTAGTTTTAATATTAAGCTCTCTCTTGCTATTGGTAAAAGCAAATAAATAACAAAAGTAGTAAATTACATAGCTCACACCACTGGTAATAAAGACTTTCCATTGGGTTGAAATTTCAGGTAATTGGTAACCAAACCCAAATCCCATTAGTAAAGAGAATGGGAATCCCGCATAAAAAGTAACGAGATAGATTAAGCTAAATAGTAAATGAAAAGAAAATCTATGTTGTCGATACTCTTGATATATCAACGTTAAAATTCCGCCAACAGACAGTAAATAAAAACTAACTAGTAGAAAATAGTCTATCATTGCGTTACTAACTCATTTAATCGGGCTTGCCACAGTACAGTATAAGCTGGATAAAAAAATGCAATTTGCTCTTTATCCATTGCTTCAAGTTCTTGTTTTATTAATTGAATATTACTTTTTGTGATTGTATCAGGCTGTAAAAATGGCACTTTCTCCTGTTGCATATCCAAACAAAATGGATTATTCGGATGTAATACGCAGGGAATATTATACTCAACAAGTAAGGAAATTGTGCCGATTCCTTGCTGACGCTCAAAATTGAAATAGCCTAAATCACACTGTTTTAATAAAGTAGTATATTCCTCAAAATCGAGTTTCTCTTTTAAAATTTGCAAATTATTTGCCGAAAATAACCGCTTGCAATGTTGCTCTACCTGTAAAATATACTTTTCATTATTGGCAGGATACCCCATAGGAATAATAATTCGCACATTATTACCTAACTGTTGCTGAATTTGATTCAATGCTTCAATATGATTATTCGAGCTATCGCCAGAATTACCAAGCAAAATTGTGAATATTCTGTCTCTCTTTTTATTTACATCAGGGCTTTTCTTTGGCAACAATGTAGGAAAATAAAGAATTCGATCTTCTTTTGATCTTTCCCGAACCTTCTGCCAGAAATATGCAAGATCCCCCGAAGTCGCCCAGATCTTCCTTATTTTCTTCTGTGCCAGACGACGTATAGGGTAAAACAACTTAAACTTCCATAAGTTTGACGTTTCATATAGATCTGCTCCCCAAATATGCCAAACTAACTGCTTAGTTGGTAGCTGGTTTAGTAAAATAGCGAGCCAGATCCAAAAGTTAAATTGGCCGTGTAAAATAAAGTAAGCATTTGGATTTTTTCTTGCTTGCTTAATTATTGCTTTAGCAAGACGTAATGAAGAAGAAAATAGGCTAATATTAATGTCTGAAGAGTGCTGAATAACCGAGTTGTTTCCTACAACATAAAAAAAATGCTCCTGATTCATTAAATCAGGCAATAGATCTTGGCGAAAAAACTCGAGTAATCGGCGATTATGATGTGGAATATCCGCACCTAAAATATGATAAATATCAGTCATACTCTTCCTTAATTGAATACAAGCGGTAAGATTTTAACAAAATTTTGCAAAATTACTGCAACTTCTTTTTAAACAATCCATACTAAAAGCATCGCATATTCATTAAAAAGTGCTATGATATGTGGGCTTTTTATTTATCTATTTTCCTAATGAGGACTCTTTTTATTATGTCAAACGCCATCGCTAATGTGTCTAAACTGATTCAAGACAATGACATTAAATTTGTCTTACTAAAATTTACCGATATTAAAGGTAAAGAACACGGGGTCTCCCTGCCTGTCAGTTTAGTCGCCAACGATCTTGAAGATTTATTTGAGGAAGGCAAAATGTTCGACGGTTCTTCCGTTGAAGGTTGGAAAGCAATTAATAAAGCTGATATGCTTTTAATGCCAATCGCAGAAACCGCAGTTGTTGATCCTTTCGCCAGAATTCCTACCTTAACTATCCGTTGCTCAATTTACGACCCAAACACAATGCAGTCTTACGACCGTGACCCTCGCTCTATTGCTCAACGTGCCGAAAACTATTTAAAATCAACCGGCATTGCAGATAGCGTAATGTTTGGGCCTGAGCCAGAATTCTTCTTATTTGATGATGTACGTTTCAGTACAGAAATGAATAACGTGTCATATAAAATTGATGATGTTGAAGCAGCGTGGAATACTAATCGTAAATTTGAAGATGGTAACAATGCGTATCGACCATTAAAAAAAGGCGGATACTGTGCCATTGCACCAATCGACACCGCTCACGACATTCGTTCTGAAATGTGCTTACTTATGGAAGAAATGGGGCTTGTTATTGAGGCTCATCATCACGAAGTTGCCACTGCAGGGCAAAATGAGATTGCAACTAAATTTAACAGCTTAACCTTAAAAGCAGACGAAACCCAAATTTATAAATATATCGTTCAAAATGTTGCGGTTGAACACGGTAAAACCGCTTGTTTTATGGCGAAACCTTTCGCAGGCGATAATGGCTCAGGTATGCACTGTAATATGTCATTAAGCAAAGAAGGCAAAAATGTGTTTATGGGCGACAAATATGCAGGTTTATCCGAAACTGCCCTTTACTATATTGGTGGGATCATTAAACACGCAAGAGCATTAAATGCTTTTACCAATCCAACCACTAACTCTTATAAGCGTTTAGTGCCGGGCTTTGAAGCTCCAGTATTGTTAGCTTATTCTGCAAGTAACCGTTCGGCTTCTATTCGTATTCCTGCGGTAACTAGCCCGAAAGCTACACGTGTTGAAGCTCGTTTCCCAGATCCGATGGCAAATCCATACTTATGTTTTGCGGCATTATTAATGGCGGGTCTTGATGGTGTAATTAATAAAATTCACCCAGGTGATGCAATGGATAAAAACCTTTACGACTTACCGCCAGAAGAGTTGAAAGATATTCCAACTGTTGCTTCTTCTTTAGAGTCTGCTCTTGATGCATTAAGCAACGACTTTGAGTTCTTAACTCAAGGTGGGGTATTTACTAAAGACTTTATTGAAGCTTATATCGGTATTCGCCGTAAAGAAGTTGAGCGTGTGAATATGACGCCACACCCAGTAGAATTTGAGCTTTACTACGCTTAATTGCTTTTAACTAAACAAAACGGTTGAATTTCAACCGTTTTGCTTTTTTAGGAACTCACAAACCGCCTTAATGACTCTATTCTGAGCTTGTTCTGTTAAGTTATAAAATAGCGGTAATCTGACTAAACGCTCGCTTTCCCGTGTTGTCCATTTATCTTCTCCCACAAAACGCCCATATTTTTTCCCTGCAGGGCTTGTATGCAAAGGAATATAATGAAAGACCGTTAAAATATCTCGTGCTTTCATAAATTCAATAAAAGCGGTTCTTTCTGTTAAATCTCTTAACTTTAAATAGAATAAATGTCCATTATGCAAGCAATTACTTGATATTGAAGGAAGTTGAAAATTACTCGTTCCAAAAGGCTTAAACGCTTGGTAATAACGTTGCCAAAGAATTTGTCGGGTATGATTAATATGCTCAGCCGCATCTAATTGTGCATATAAATAAGCTGCTTGAATTTCCGACATTAAAAAACTCGAACCAATGTCCTGCCAACGGTATTTATCAACTTCCCCTCGAAAAAATTGATGACGATCCGTTCCTTTTTCTCGAATTATCTCTGCCCTTTCAATCAATTTAGGATCATTAATAATAATTGCCCCGCCTTCCCCGCCAGCACTATAATTTTTGGTTTCGTGAAAGCTATAACAACCAATATGCCCTATTGAACCCAATGCTTTTCCGTTATAAAAAGACATCACTCCTTGGGCGGCATCTTCTATAACATACAAACCATATTTTTCAGCGACCGCCATAATCGTATTCATTTCGCAGGGCAGCCCTGCATAATGAACCGGGACTATTGCTTTAGTTTTAGTTGTAATAGCTTGTTCAAGCAGTTTTTCATCAAGATTCATTGTATCAGGGCGAATATCTACAAATACAATTTTTGCCCCTCGTAAGACAAAAGCATTTGCAGAAGAGACAAAGGTATAACTAGGCATAATTATCTCATCGCCAGCTTGAATATCTAATAACATTGCGGCCATCTCTAAGGCTGCAGTACAAGAAGGAACTAGCAATACCTTAGAATGCTCTAAATTCTGCTCTAGCCACTGCTCACAGAGACTGGAAAACTTACCACCACCAGATAATCTCCCAGTTGTGATTGCTTGATGTATATAATCTAACTCAGTACCTACAACAGGCGGTTGATTAAAAGGTATAAAATGCGAATTCATCATATTTTTAACGTTTAGGGTAAAACCAATAATACACAGCTTTTATTTTTGCACCAATATGTTGGTATAAGCGTATTGCGTGAATATTGCTACTTTGGGTTGCGATGTGCAATTTCGTTCTATTTTGTTGCAAAGCCCAAATAACAGCTGCATTTAGTAATATTTTCCCAATGCCTTGTTGCTGAAAAGAAGGAGCTACCGCCAACAAACCAATTTTTGCGTGCTGATTTTGCTCAAGCTTTACTGTAATGCCTCCTTGCAACTGCCCTTTTTCACTGCGTTTAATCAGGCAAATATCATCAAACTGCCCACTGACTGCATTTGCAACCCAAGTTTGGTAAAAGCGTTGATTTTCTTCCAATGAAAAATAAGGCGGGCGAAACCGACTTTTCAAAAAAGCTGAACCAAAAAGTGTTTGTAATTCCACAAGATCGTGTTGCTGTGCTATTTTACAAGCGGTCTGATTTTCTAAAAATATTGCAAATTTCTCTAAATTATTAACCGCTTGGTTTGTATTCCAGAATGACGTTTGAGTAAGATCTAACTCAAATTCAATTTCCCCTTCGACAAAGCTAAACCTCTGTTTTTGTAACTGTGCAACCTGTTTTAGATCGGTTGCACTCACTTTTACTTGCACAATCTCTCTATTAAAAAATGTAGAAAGCCATTTATCAGGTTGGATCATTTTTGCCAGACTCCTCGGCAATCAATAATATATTGTTGTGAAATCTGTTTAGTATCTACTTTTTTAAAGGCAGAATGATCTACTAATAATACTAAAATATCAGCTTGAGTCAGAGCGTCATCTAACTCGACTAACTCAATATTATTCAATGATAATGATTGAATATTAGGCTCTACAGCAACTACATTACCACTGTGCCAACTCGCTATTTGTTGAGTAATTCGCAAAGCGGCACTTTCACGCAAATCATCAATATCTGCTTTAAATGTTAAACCTAAGCAAGCAATAGTTAATTCACTTAACTTACAATCTTTTTTAATTGCACATTCCGTTAAGGTAATTTTCACTTTTTCGACTACCCATTGTGATTTCTTGTCATTTATTTCACGAGCTGTGCGAATTAACTTAGCAAGCTTAGGCACGCTTGAAACAATAAACCAAGGATCAACTGCAACACAATGCCCACCAACCCCAGCACTTGGTTGTAAAATATTTACTCGAGGATGGCAATTCGCTAATTCAATTAGCTCCCATATATTAATATTCAACTCATCGCAAATCATTGAAAGTTCATTAGCAAATGCAATATTAACGTCTCTAAAACTATTCTCTACCAACTTACACAATTCAGCGGTACGGGCATCCGTTTTCAAGCATTGCCCTTTTGCAAAAATTTGATATAAAGCGACCGCTTGCTCAGTGCATTTTTCACTTAAACCACCAATCACACGATCGTTATTTACGATCTCTTCCATCGCCTTACCTGGCAAAACTCGCTCGGGGCAATAAGCAATATAAATATCGGTTTGTTCTTCAAAAGGAAAACGTAAATCAGGGCGAGCTTGTTTTAGCCATTTAGCGAGTTGTTCTGTGGTTCCAACAGGCGATGTTGATTCCAATACGATAAGATTGCCTTTAGATAAATGTGGTGCAATAGACAATGCGGCGGCCTGAATATAAGAAATGTCTGGTTGATTATTTGTTAGTGGCGTAGGTACGGCAATAATAAATGCATCGGCAGGCTTTGGGGTTGTTGTTGCAAAAAACAAACCATTTTCAACCGCTTGTTGTACGATTGGCTGAAGTTGTGGCTCAACAATATCTATTCTACCCTGATTAATATTCGTTACTTTTTCTAGTTGAGTATCTACACCAATAACTGATTTGCCACTACGGGCAAAAATAGCAGCCGTGGGCAATCCAACATAACCTAACCCTAAAATAGAAATCGTGCTAAAAGTTGCTTGAGGCATATTTAACTAACTTACCATTTATAATTGATAAATGGCACACTCAATTAAAGTGTGCCATCTTGAAATAATTATCTTAAATTTGTTTACTACGTTTAGAGCGTCGTTTTAAGCGTCGAACCAGACGGGTTACTCGCCAAGCGTGTGTAATAGAATAAGCATATAACAAGAATAACCCAATAAACATCAACATCATCATCCATTGGTTCCAATAATATACTTCACCTAAAACACCAATGGTTGAACAAAAACCTGCCCATAATGTAATGGCTAATAATGCTTGGCGAGAGGTTAAGCCTGCTCTCATCATTAAATGGTGTAAGTGCAAGCGATCGGGTTTAAAAGGGCTTTTACCTTTTTTTAAACGACGAATAATCACTGCCACCATATCAATAAGTGGCACCGCAATCAGCCATAAACCTGTAATTGGGCTAATTGGTGAACCTTGTCCTTGCGTACTTAAAAGCAGAATCCAAATAATGGTAAAGCCAATTAAGGTGCTTCCTGAATCGCCCATAAATACTTTCCATTTAGCCCCAAAAACACTTAAATTAAATAGGGCATAAGGTAATAAGACGAAAATAAGAGAAAAGCACCAATACCCTAATGTTGGCTCACCATTAATAAACATTAATGCACCTAGGCCTGCAAAACTCACGCTAGAAAGACCTGCTAATAAACCATCAATACCATCAATCATATTAAAGGCATTAATCACACCAATGGTAATAAAAATAGTAAATACAACGCCGAGCCAACCTAGTTCAATACTGAAAGGTGCGATAATCTGTCCTAAACTTTCTAGTGATAAACCGCTATAAATCATTGCTCCCGCTAAGCCTGCCTGAATGCCTGCACGTAATAACGGGCTAATATCGAATCTATCATCTAACACACCAATTACCAATAAAATGGTAACCGCTGAAAGATAAAGCTCAGGCAATCGCATATCTTGCCACTGCATAAAATAAAAGGTGAGATTACCAATAAATAAAGCAATACCACCAATTAATGGAATAACACCTTGATGACGTTTACGAAAATTTGGTTTATCAACTAACCCTATCATTTCCGCAACAGGACGCATTACAATCAAGGCTAAAAAAGAAACAATAAAGACTGTTAAAAAAGTAAGCCACATTGTGGGGTTATCTCGAAAATAAGCTTAAAAATATGCTTGCAGAATAGCATAAGCCTGCAAAGTCGTAAAATTTTTTAGCCAAAATTAGCCCTTTTCAGTACAATAGTAAACAGATTGTAAAAGCAAAAGGAATCATTATGTCTATTTCAGAAAAATTATTTGAACAAGCTCAAAAAGTTATTCCTGGTGGAGTAAACTCACCTGTTCGAGCATTTAAAGGTGTCGGCGGCACACCTGTTTTCATTGAAAAAGCAAAGGGAGCTTATATTACAGATAGCGATGGCAAACAATATATCGACTATGTAGGTTCTTGGGGGCCGATGGTATTAGGGCATAACCACCCGAAAATTATTGATGCGGTGCTAAAAGCAGTACCAAATGGATTGAGTTTCGGTGCACCTACTGCTGCTGAAATTACCCTTGCAGAATTAGTTTGCAAACTAGTGCCTTCAATCGAAATGGTCAGAATGGTAAGTTCTGGCACTGAAGCGACAATGTCGGCAATTCGCCTTGCTCGAGGCTACACAGGCAGAGATAAAATCATTAAATTTGAAGGTTGTTATCACGGGCATTCTGATTCATTATTAGTTAAAGCGGGTTCTGGTGCATTAACCCTTGGCCAGCCAAGTGGTCCGGGCGTACCTGCTGATTTTGCCAAACACACTCTTACTTGTACTTATAACGATTTAGATTCTGTTAAAGCCGCATTCGAGCAATACCCAAATGAAATTGCTTGCTTAATTGTAGAGCCTGTTGCCGGTAATATGAACTGTATTCCGCCGCATAAAGGTTTCTTGCAAGGTTTACGTGAGCTTTGTACTCAATATGGTGCAGTCTTTATTATTGATGAAGTGATGACAGGCTTCCGTGTTGCATTAGGCGGTGCTCAATCTTACTATGGCGTAACACCAGATTTAACCACGCTCGGTAAAATTATTGGTGGCGGTATGCCAGTTGGTGCTTTTGGCGGTAAAAAAGAGATTATGGAACACATTGCTCCAACAGGCCCAGTTTACCAAGCTGGTACACTTTCAGGCAATCCGATTGCAATGGCAGCAGGGCTTGCGTGCCTAACGGAATTAGCAAACGAAGGTAATGAAAAAACATTAGCCGATAAAACAAAAACCTTAGCAGAAGGCTTTAAAACACTTGCAGATAAACATAATGTTCCACTTACAGTGCAATATGTTGGAGGAATGTTCGGTTTATTCTTTACAGAACAAAAAGCAGTAACAAACTTCCAAGAAGTGATGAAATGCGATGCGGCTAAATTTAACCGTTTCTTCCATTTAATGTTAGAACAAGGTGTATATCTTGCACCATCTGCATTTGAGGCTGGCTTTATGTCTCTAGCACATTCTGATGCTGATATTGAAGCCACTTTAGCAGCTGCCGATAAAGCGTTCGCTCAACTATAACTCGCTCTATTACAAGCGGTTAAATTTAAAAATTATATTGCAAAATTTACTTAAATTTAAACCGCTTGTATTACTTTTCTAATCATATCAGCGAAGTGTTGTACAACCTTATCTTGCTTATCTAAATATAATGCAGGCTCAATTAATTCCAATTCATTCAGCAAAAAACGCTCGCCAATAATTGTGCCGTCCACCCGCACGTAATTCGGCATTTCGGGCAATGTAGTTAAAACGTTTTGAGCTTGTTGGATAATACTTTCACTTACTTTTTGAGCAGAAATCTGTACCCCGTAAGCAGAATTCGCCCGCCATTCATTTTCAGCCGGTTGTCGCTTAATACTATGACTAAATTCCCCACCGAAAAAAATTAGGCTGGTTTCACCATTGCTTGCAACTTCAGGAATATAAGGCTGTAAAATAATACCTGATTGATAATGCTCTAATTCAACAAGCGGTTGATTTTTGCAAACTTTTTGCACAAAACGACCGCTTTGCCCGATTACTGGTTTAATTACCACATCTTGCCAGCCTTGCTGAAGCAAGGTTTGCTGTAGAACTTTCGGATCTGCCGGCAATATTTGGCTAGGAATCACATCAATGCCCCACTGTTGCAGATCGACTAAATAACGCTTATTCATATTCCATTGCATTAAGGCTATGGAATTAAGAAAAACAGCCCCTTGTGCCGACATTTTACGCAACCATTGCTGAAAGAGTTCGGGTTGCTCGGCATAGTCCCACGCACAGAGCGGCAAAATCACATCGCTTTGTGCAGTAGTCTGCCAAGGGGTAATTTCCACCTTGAAATCATTGCTAAGTTGATTAACTAAAGGCTGTAAATTTTGTGGTAGCTGAGGGTATTTTAGGCAAGTTGTGAGCCTAAGTGTTTTCATTTGGATAACAGCGTTTAAAAAGCACAAACATTGAGGTCTGTGCTTTTATTTAAAGTAAATGGTTATTCAACCAAATCCATATAATCGAATAAACGTCCTTTATTTTCTTTAGTACGCTTCTCGATTTTCTCAACTTCTTTTTGAGCTTCTTCACGATTTACTGCGTTGCCTACTTGGATAATACCGCTCATATTCATTGTGCGGTGCGGTGGGCAATAGTAAACATAGACACCTTCGTGCGTGAGCGTAATAGTAAATTCTTCATCTTCTTTAGATAAAAATTTCTCCGCCCCTTCCGGAATGGCTCGGCTTTGCACCCAATGCCCTTTGTGAGTTGGTACGAATGTCACGGTATCACCCACTTCCGCTTTTAGATAGCCTGGCTCAAAGACCATTCCGCCTTCAGCATTATTATCTAACATTTTAATTTCGTGATGGGCAGCCATTGCTGTTCCCGAAAAAGCCACAAGGGCGGTTAATAATAATTTTTTCATTATGATTTCCTCTAAATTCTTAGTTTTTCTTTTTACGTAACGGGCGAATCACAGGTTGCCCCGTGCGGTCGTATAAGATTTCGGTTTCAACATTATACAATCGGCTGATTAAATCTGCCTGCAAAACTTGTTTTGCCTCGCCAAAACCTTGTAATTTGCCGTTACCGAGCAAAATAATATCATCTGAAAATTGTGCCGCTAAACTTAAATCGTGTAGCACCATAATCGTAATCAGTTGGTTTTGCTTCGTGTACTCGCAAACGTGTTCAAGCAGGTTGATTTGGTGATGCATATCTAACGCACTCACTGGTTCGTCCAACATTAAAATTTGCGGACTTCGTAGCAATACTTGTGCAAACATTACCATTTGCCGTTGCCCACCACTAAGCCGCATAATATCTTTATGAGCCAAGTGAGCAATGCCCAATTTTGCCATAATGGTTGCAGCTTCGGTTAAAAGTTCATCACTCACGTGCATATTAAGTGCATCTAATCTGCCGAGTAAAATCACTTCCAATGCGGTTAAAGAGGCTTCCACTTGGGTATCTTGCGGCATATAGCCAATCGCTTTTCGCCAAGCTAATAAATGGTGTTTATTTAATGTTTTATCATTAAATTGAATATTCCCTGTAAAGGGAACTTCGCCAAAAATTGTTTTAATCAGCGAAGATTTTCCTGCTCCGTTCGGGCCTAAAATCGTATAGATTTTGCCACGTTCTAAGTTCAATGACAAATCTTCGGCAATCACTAAACTCCCTCGTTTAATCTGTAAATTTTCCAGTTTTAACATTATCCGCCCCGTTTGCTCAGCACAATCCAGAAGAAAAACGGCACACCGACAAAAGAGGTAATAATGCCAACTGGGAATAATGCCCCCGGAATAATCGCTTTCGATAACACCGATGAAATGGATAAAAACGCTGCCCCGACTAGCATTGCTCCAGGTAAGAAAAAGCGTTGATCTTCGCCTAATAACATTCGAGCCACGTGCGGTGCTACTAATCCGATAAAGCCGATAATACCGACAAAGCTAATGGCGGTGGCGGTCATTATTGCCACAATAATCAAGGTTTTTAAACGTAATAACTGCAAGTTAATACCAAGACTTAATGCCCGCTCTTCCCCCAAGCGTAAAGCGGTCAATTTCCACACATCTTTTGCAAGTAAGGTAGTGCAAACAATGGTCACCACTGTTGTAACCGCTAAATTCTCCCACGTGGCTTTGGTTAGGCTGCCAAATAGCCAGAATAAAATCTGTTGGGAAATTTCAGGTGCGGCGATAAATTGAATCAGTGAAAGTAAGGATTGAAATAAGAAAAGTAAGGCAATTCCGACTAACACTAACATTGCGGAATTAAAACGTCGCATTGAAGCAAAAATAAAAAGCACGATCGAGGCAATCATTGTCATCACAAATGCCCCAATCGGTACGGAAATGGAGGAAGGAAGCCCAAAACCGCCAAACGCAATTACTGCCGAGGCTCCAAGCCCTGCCGCTGCCGCTAAACCTAAAGTATAAGGGCTTGCCATTGGGTTATTTAGCAAAGTTTGGATTTCTGCCCCACCTACTCCTAGAGCGGCTCCGACCACTAATGCCATTAATGCCATCGGTAAACGTAAGTCGTAAACAATAACCTTTGTTGTCGTTTCTGCTTCACCTATCCCAAATAGAGTAGAAACAACCTCCTCTAACGGCAACATTGAAGGCCCTGTAGCAATATCAAAGACAACACCAATCAAGCTAATTGCTAAGAATATAAGCACAACAAACCAACGCTTACGTTCTAGCAAGCGTTGGTTCCTGACAATATCTTCTACGGCTTGAGCTTGTTTTTTCTGTTCAGCCGAATCTACCATTATTTGCTCTCAGGCTCTAAGTAGAAGGTACCAGCTGGTACAATAGGAAGATATTTTTTATAAAATTCAACGTAGGTTTTGGTTGGGTTAATATCTTTAAATAATTCAGGGTAAATCGCTTTTGCGATAAATTGAATAGATGCACCATCAGAAACTGTGCGAGAGTTTGCGTGATAAACTCCGTATAATCTGTTATTTTTAATTGCTGGTAATTCAGACCAACCCGGACGTTTTGCAAAACCAGCTAAGCGTTTACGGGCTTCTGCTTCATCAATATTAAAACCTGCAACCATTGCATCTGGGTTTTTCTTCAACTCAGTTTCACGGCCACTGATAATCACCACATCTGGTTTTGCCGCTACCACTAATTCAGGGTTAATCGGGCTATAAAATTCCACCGCATTTTTGGCAATATTATCGCCGCCAACAAGATTTACCATTGCTCCCCACATACTTTTACCAAAGGTAAAACTATGCTCTGCTGGGCCTTTGTTCCCAAATTCCACATAAACTTTCGGTTTTGGTAAATTCGCTTTCGCAACACGGTCTTGAATATCTTTAGCTAGTGCGGTGTATTCTTCGTTAATTTGTTTTGCTTTCTCTTCTTGCCCAGTTAATTTACCGATAATTTCAGTCGATTGAACGTGTTTATCTACCGTTTGTGCCAAATAATCAACGACTACCACAGGAATACCAGCAGTTTCTAATGGAGCTAAATCGGAATCTAAAGCTTCAAACTGCCATTTTGCCATTAATACATAATCAGGTTTTAATGCTAATACTTTCTCAACAGAGAATGTTCCAACCTCTACTTCGCCCACATCTTCTAGCTCATTTAATTTTGGTACAGCTTTGGTAAATTCAGCCCAGCTTGCAGGTGCCCAGTCTGACCACACCGCTTTTGAGAAACCGACTACATTGTCTAATGCGTTTTCGCCACCAACTGCCATATAGTCTTGGTAGTTAAATGCCAATACCACACGTTTTGCTGGTAATTCGACGGTAAGCTTGCGATCCATCACATCGGTAATTTCAACTGGGGCGGCAAATGCTGAGCCTGAAATGGCGAGGAAAGTTGAAAGTGCCAACGCATTTAGTTTCATTTTGCTGAACATAAATTCTCCTATTGAAATATTAAACTAAGAATAACTATTATTTACTTTAATAGAAATAGCATAACAAAACAAGAATTATTCTTATTTAATAACCAAAATTGCTTAAGGTTGCAGGCTACTTCGTTCTCAGTAACTTATTAATTTTTTATGGATAGGGGGTTTATTTTGTTTTAGAATGATGTTCTCTTTTTGATAGGTGGATAAACCAATGAAAAAACTACTTTTAGTTGCCTTAGTGGCAACCTTAGGCTTAAGTGCGTGTGGGGTAAAAGGCCCGCTTTACTTCCCAGAACAAGCACCTAAACACGAACAGAAATAATATTAACAAGCGGTTGAATTTCACTAACATTTTGCAAAATTCGGCAAAAATTTAACCGCTTGTAAGATCGCTATTAAAGCTAAAACACAACGGAATCTCAATGAATCATTTTGAATATAAAAATAATCAACTTTTTGCTGAAAATGTCGCAGTGAAAGATATTGTCACACAATATGGCACTCCTGCTTACATTTACTCTCGTGCCACGCTTGAACGTCACTGGCACGCTTTTAATAATGCTTTTGGCACCCACCCTCATCTTGTTTGCTTTGCGGTAAAATCTAACTCAAACATTGCCTTATTAAATGTAATGGCTCGTCTTGGCTCGGGTTTTGATATTGTTTCGCAGGGAGAATTGGAGCGTGTACTTGCAGCAGGTGGTGATGCCTCTAAAGTTGTATTCTCGGGTGTAGCAAAATCGCACAGTGAAATTCAACGTGCATTAGAAGTTGGAATTCGTTGCTTTAATGTAGAGTCTATTCCTGAGTTACTTCGCATCAATGAAGTCGCAGGTCAATTAGACAAAATCGCCCCGATTTCATTACGTGTAAATCCAGATGTCGATGCTCATACCCACCCTTACATTTCAACAGGGTTAAAAGAAAATAAATTTGGTGTGAGCGTTACTCAAGCTCGTGAAGTGTATCGTTTAGCCAAAACGCTACCGCATATTAAAATTTCAGGAATGGATTGCCACATCGGTTCACAATTAACCGAATTACAACCGTTCTTAGATGCAACCGATCGCTTAATTGTGTTAATGGAACAGCTCAAAGAAGATGGTATTGAACTACACCATTTAGATTTAGGCGGTGGTTTGGGTGTGCCTTACAATGGCGAAGAACCGCCACACCCAACAGAGTATGCAACTGCATTACTTAATAAATTAAAAGGCTATGAAAATTTAGAAATTATTATTGAGCCGGGGCGTGCCATTACCGCCAATGCAGGTATTTTGGTGACTAAAGTGGAATACCTCAAACAAAATGAAGATCGTAATTTTGCGATTGTCGATACTGGTATGAACGATATGATCCGCCCTGCACTTTATGAAGCCTATATGCGAATCAGCGAGGTAGATAAAACTCTTACTCGTGAAACAGCCACTTATGATGTAGTTGGCCCAATTTGCGAAACCTCTGATTTCTTAGGTAAAGGCAGAGAACTAGCAGTGGCAGAAGGCGATTTAATTGCAATGCACTCAGCAGGTGCCTATGGTGCGGCAATGTCTTCTACTTACAACTCTCGCCCACAAGCTGCAGAAATTATGGTGGACGGCAACCAAGCACACTTAATTAAAGCCCGTGCCGAATTTGCTGATTTATGGCGTTTAGAAAAATTATTACCTTAATTGAGGATAACTTATGAAATTATATGGTTTAGTCGGTGCTTGCTCTTTTATTCCCCACGTAGCATTAGAATGGGTTAAAGCACACACCCAACAAGATTATGAGTTTCAAGCGGTAAGCAGAGAATTTATTAAATCTGAAGAATTTTTAGCGTTAAACCCAAACGGTGCGGTGCCGTTACTAGTAGATGGCGATCTTGTACTTTCTCAAAACCAAGCTATTTTGCACTACTTAGACGAAATTTGCCCAGAGGCAAAACTTTTTGGTAGTAAAACCGCTCGTGATAAAGCAAAAGCTGCTCGCTGGTTAGCCTTTTTCAATGCAGATGTGCATAAATCGTTTGTGCCACTTTTCCGCCTGCCAAGCTATGCCGAAGGTAATGAAGAATTAAGTAAAACTATTCGCCAACAAGCCGCCACACAAGTGCTAGAACAACTTGCTGTTGCGAATGCTCATCTAGAAAAGCACATTTTCTTTGGCGAGGCAATTTCAGTCGCCGATGTGTACCTTTACACAATGCTGAACTGGTGCCGTTTATTGGGGCTAGATTTCTCGCATCTTGAACAACTTTCTGCCTTTATGCAACGTGTTGAGGCGGACAAAGGTGTGGATAACGTAAGAATGCAAGAAGGCTTAAAAGGCTAAAACGCAGTTTGCATTCATCTCCCCTCTTTAGAAAAAGAGGGGAATTTATTTTTAGGAACAACAATGTTAAATAAAGTTTCAGAGAGCTTGCTTACACCAAGCGATATTGATTTATCACACTTAAACCAAGTGTTAGATCATTTCTCAGCTCGCAATATTGACTACGGCGATCTCTATTTCCAGCTCAGCCAAGATGAAAGCTGGAGCTTGGAAGACAGCATTATTAAAGAAGGCGGTTTTTACATTGACCGTGGTTTTGGTGTACGTGCGGTTTCAGGCGAAAAAACAGGTTTCGCTTATGCTGATCAAATTACCCTAAACCAATTAGAACAATGTGCGATGGCAGCTCGCTCCATTAGCCAAACAAGCGGTCAATTATTGGTAAAAAATTTCAAAAAAACGACCGCTTGCCCACGTTATGCCGCAATCAATCCGCTCGATACCATTAGCCGAGAGCAAAAAGTCGAGCTACTTCATTTAGTCGATAAAACCGCTCGAGCGGAAGACCCTCGTGTTATTCAGGTCAATGCCAATTTATCCGCTGTTTATGAAGAGATGTTAGTTGCCGCAACAGACGGCACACTTGCTGCCGATATCCGCCCGTTAGTGCGATTATCTGTTTCAGTTTTAGTGGAACAAAACGGCAAACGTGAACGAGGCTCAGCCGGTTCTGGCGGACGCTTTGGCTTAACTTGGTTTTTAGAGCCGAATGAAAGCGGTTATCGTCGAGCAGAATACCTCGCCAAAGAAGCGGTTCGCCAAGCGGTAGTTAATCTGCACGCTGTTGCCGCCCCAGCCGGCACAATGCCGATTGTATTAGGTGCCGGTTGGCCGGGGATTTTACTACACGAAGCGGTCGGACACGGTTTAGAGGGCGATTTCAACCGAAAAGAATCCTCTCTATTTACTGGCAAAATCGGCAAATTAGTTACCTCTCCGCTTTGTACTATTGTAGATGACGGCACGGTGGCTGATATGCGTGGCTCAATTACTGTGGATGATGAAGGTGTGCCTTCTCAACGCAATGTGTTAATCGAAAACGGAGTTTTAAAAGGCTACATTCAAGATAAACTCAACGCTCGTTTAATGGGAGTTGAACCGACAGGCAACGGCAGACGAGAATCTTACGCTCATTTACCTATGCCACGAATGACAAACACTTATCTAACCGAAGGCAATCACGAATTTGAGGAAATGATTGAGTCGGTTGAGTACGGTTTATACGCTCCCCACTTTAGCGGTGGCCAGGTGGATATTACCTCGGGTAAATTTGTGTTCTCTACTGCGGAAGCTTACCTGATTGAAAAAGGTAAAATCACCAAACCGGTAACAGGGGCTACCCTTATCGGCAGTGGTATTGATGCGATGCAACAAGTCTCAATGGTTGGTAAAAAAATGGAACTCGACCCTGGCATCGGCACTTGTGGCAAAGAAGGACAATCTGTGCCAGTTGGTGTAGGGCAACCAACAGTGAAATTAGATAAAATTACGGTTGGTGGTAGGGGGTAAAAGAGAAAATAATGTGAGTTTGCTCGAAAAGTATAGATATTGTCCTTGCACGCTAGAGCGTACAAGGTTAAGTATAAGTCAGTCCCTTTGGGACTGATGATACAAGGAGAGAGAATGAGCTATACGAGAGCTATTTATCATATTATTTTTCGGACAAAATCGGGGATACCTGCAATCACAGAAGAATACGAGACTATTTTATATAGCTTTATTTGGAAGTTTATTACGCAAAGAAAATCTGTGCTTTATCGTATAAACGGTATGCCCGATCATATCCATTTATTAGTCGATCTTCACCCTAAAATTGCCGTTGCCGATTTTGTTCAGCAGTTAAAAAATGCCACGCATCTTTTGTTAGAAAGGCATAAAGCAGAATTTCCGCTTTTTTCTGCTTGGGCTGTTGGTTATTGTGCTTTAACCTATAGCGAAAGAGATAAACCACAAATTCTTAATTACATCAAAAACCAAAAGAAACATCATCAACAAAAATACAAAACCTTCTCGGACGAAATAAAATTCTTAATGTCCGAAAATGGCATAGCCATTGATGAACAATTCTTTGAACGAAATATTTAACAGTCCCAAAGGGACTGACTCATACTTAACCCAGTACGGCTCTGCCGTGCTGAGAAAAAATAGACAATACATTTTTCAACAAAATACTAAACAGCCCCAAAGGGACTGACTTATGCTTAACCCAGTATGGCTTTGCCGTGCTGGGTTCCAAAATAAAAGGAAAAAACACTATGGCTTGGATTCAAATCCGTTTAAACAGCACAAATCAGCAGGCTGAACAGATCAGCGACTTTTTAGAAGAAATTGGGGCGGTGTCCGTTACCTTTATGGATAGCCAAGATACGCCGATTTTTGAGCCTCTTCCTGGGGAAACTCGCCTGTGGGGAAATACCGATGTAGTTGGTTTATTTGATGCTGAAACCGATATGAAAATGATCGTAGAGGCTCTTATTACCAGCACATTAGTAGCTCCTGATTTTGCTCATAAAATCGAGCAAATTGAAGATAAAGATTGGGAACGTGAATGGATGGATAACTTCCACCCAATGCAGTTTGGTAAACGTTTGTGGATCTGCCCAAGTTGGCGTGAAGTACCAGACCCAAATGCAGTAAATGTAATGCTTGACCCCGGTTTAGCATTCGGTACAGGCACACACCCAACCACCGCACTCTGCTTGCAATGGCTAGACGGTTTAGATCTAGAAGGCAAAACCGTAATCGATTTTGGTTGTGGTTCGGGCATTCTTGCTATCGCCGCACTGAAATTAGGGGCAAAAGAAGCGATTGGTATTGATATTGACCCTCAAGCTATTCTAGCTAGCCAAAATAATGCGGAAGCTAATGGTGTTGCTGATCGTTTAAAACTCTTTTTAGCCAAAGATCAACCGCAAAATTTAACCGCTGATGTCGTAGTGGCAAATATCTTAGCCGGCCCATTAAAAGAGTTGGCTCCAAATATTATGACCTTAGTAAAAACCAACGGGGATTTAGGATTATCCGGTATTCTAACCACACAAGCGGAATCCGTATGTGAGGCTTATGCTACACAGTTTGAGCTAGACCCTGTGGCTGAAAATGATGAATGGTGTCGCATTACTGGGGTAAAAAAATTCTAGTTACAGGTAGGAAGCCTAAATAGGCAAATGAATCTATCATTTGCCTATTTTTTCAAGTAATTTAGAGTAGTTATTGCATTACTTTGGGTGCTTTAAAAATTCTACCGCCGTATCAGGAAAATCAGTAAACACACCTGTGGCTCCTGCTTTATTTAATAAAGCATCGTACATTTGATTTACATCATCAAAGAATGGAGCTAAAGCATCTTTACGTACGGTGTAAGGATGAATTTCCATTTTGTATTTAGATAACTCTTGTACTAACGGAGTATATTTAATATCGCCTGTTTTTGAGTTTTTATCATCAATTAGCATATACCAACCAGGGCCAACACCATCAGCATATTTAGCAACTTCTGCCATAGCTCCTTCTTTAAACATCCAATCATAGCTATAATTTATCCATTTACCAGAACTATCTTTTTCTTCTGTTTCATTCCAATCTGTATAAGCTATCAACTGGACTAATTTCACATCCATTTCTAATTTTGGCAGTAATTCTGTTTTAATTCGTTTTAGCTCATTAAAGTCAAAGGTTTGTAAATAAACTCGATCTGTTTTTTTATCATAACCATATTTCTTCAATACTTTTAATGTTTCTAACGCAATATCTTTGCCTTCTTTATGGTGTAACCAAGGAGCTTTAATTTCAGGGTAAATCCCAATTTTCTTACCCGTTGATTTTTCTAACCCTTGAATAAACTCAATCTCTTCTTCAAAAGTATGAATTTTAAATGACGATTGCCATAATGGGAAACGATTTGGATACACTTGAACTTGTTTACCATCTTCTATTTTGAAATTTTCTGTCATTTCAAGTGTGCGGATTTCTGCTAAAGTAAAATCAGCAACATAGTAACGACCATCTTCACGCTTACGCTCAGGAAATTTCTTTGCAACATCAGTTAATCCATCTAAAAAATGGTCGTGAATAACAATTAAGCGGTTATCTTTAGTCATTGCAAGATCTTGCTCTAAATAATCCGCTTGTTGCCCAAAAGCTAATGCCTTTGATTCAAGAGTATGCTCAGGTAAGTACCCGCTTGCACCTCGATGAGCAATAACTAACTTATCTGATTGTTGAGCATAAGCACTGATTGCTACAGCAGATAATGCTAAGGCAGCGATAAGATTTTTAACTTTAAACTTCATCATAGTCTCCTTTTAGTATGTATAAAAAAGGAAGAACAAAATGCTCTTCCTTTAACAAACAATGAATTAGTTACCGTAGGTATCACCTATTTTAGCTTTATGTTTAGCTTCTTCAATCATTACGATGAAGGTTAAGATAACGGCTAATACACCACCACCGATCATTACATAGAAGCCACCATCCCAGCCAAATGTATCTGCTGCCCAACCAACAACTGCTGATGCTGCAACTGTACCACCAAGATAGCCAAATAAGCCTGTGAAACCTGCTGCTGTACCTGCTGCTTTTTTCGGTGCGAGCTCAAGAGCGTGTAAACCGATTAACATTACAGGACCATAAATTAAGAAGCCGATAGTCGTCATCCAAATAAAGTCCATTAACTGATATGGGTTTTCATACCAAGCGTGACCTTCATATAACGCAACTTCAGATTCTGGTGTTGCCGGATTTAACCATAATGCTACAACTGCCGCAGTAGTTAAAATCATAAAGATGAAACCCGTTAAACCACGTTTACCTTTAAATAATTTATCTGATACCCAACCACAAAGTAATGTGCCAGGAATAGCAGCAAGTTCATAGATTGTATATGCCCACGCAGTTCCTTTAATATTGAAATGTTTTACTTCACCTAAATAAACTGGAGACCATTTTAATACGCCATAGCGAATTAAATATACGAATACGTTAGCAATAGCGATATACCATAATAATTTATTTTTTAACACATAAGTCACAAAGATCTCTTTCGTGCTTAAATCGTGTTCATATGTTTTTTCATTATAATCATCTGGGTAATCATTACGCCATTTTTCAACAGGCGGTAAACCACAAGATTGTGGTGTATCTTTCATTACTAAGTAGATAGGAATTGCAGCCACCATCGCAGCGATACCAGGGAAATATAATGCTTGTTGCCAAATATCTTTTGCGTGAGCTTCCACTCCAAATTCACTAAAGTAAAGTGCACTTGCAAGAAGAACCATCGCACCTGGCACCATACCACCTAAGTTATGTGCAGTATTCCAAATAGAAACGATAGTACCACGCTCAGATTTTGACCACCAGTGTACCATTGTTCTACCGCAAGGAGGCCATCCCATACCTTGGAACCAACCATTTAGGAAGATCATTACCCACATTACTAAAATGCTCGATGTCGCCCACGGCATTAATCCCATTAAGGTCATACATAAACCAGAAAGCAATAAACCAAATGGTAAGAATACTTTCGGATTGGAGCGGTCTGACATACCAGCCATTACAAACTTAGATAATCCATAAGCAAGACCAGCAGCTGTACCAATTACACCAAGATCAGTTTTCGTGTACATTCCAGCTTCAATCAAACCTTTTTGTGCTAAATCGAAGTTAGCACGTACAAAATAATAAGCGGCATAGCCGAAGAAAATCCCAGCAAATACTTGCCAACGTAAGAATTTATATCTTGCATCAACTTTGTCCGCTGGTAGCTCTGCAATATGCGGAGCGGGTTTAAATGGACCAAACATAATATTCTCCAATATAACTTAGTAAAAACCCCAGAATAATTTCCCAGTTAGGGGAGGTAATAATAAAATAAAATTAAAAACTGCAAAGTATTTTTTTATAAAAATGTGATTCATTTCACAAAACATTTACTTAAAAGCACAAAAAACTAGCGAAAAAGAAAGAAAGCTACAGAAACCCCTCAACTTAGAATTAATCCCAAAACCTTTTAGTTACAAATAAAATAATTATAAAATAATATGTTATTAAAATTTTGTGACATAACTCTAATTTTTAAACAATTTTCTTTGAAGGATTTTAATTTTCGTTTATGCTAACAAAACTCAATAAAAACTCTAATTCGAGCAAAAAGGAGAAAGAGATGCAAAGAAATGAACAACTCGCTCAGCTACAACAAACTTCAAAATGGGATTTTATTATCATTGGTGGAGGTGCAAGTGGCTTAGGAATTGCAGTAGATGCAGCCTCTCGTGGATATAAAACATTATTATTAGAAAGTCACGATTTTGCCAAAGGAACATCAAGCCGTAGTACAAAATTAGTACACGGCGGTGTTCGTTATTTAGCAAATGGTGATGTAGCCTTAGTGAGAGAAGCATTACGTGAGCGAGGACGCTTAGCAAAAAATGCAGCACATTTATTTAAAAATCAAAGCTTTATTATTCCAAACTATAAATTTAAAGACTGTGTAATGTACCGTGTAGGTTTAGGTTTATATGATCTACTTTCTGGCAATTTAAGTTTAGGGAGAACAGAAAACATTAGTAAATCTGAGGCTAAAAAACGCCTACCTACCTTAAAGGATACGGGTTTACGCACTGGAACAGTATATCAAGATGGGCAATTTGATGATGCTCGCCTAGCTATTAATATGGCCCAAACCGTTGTAGAACACGGCGGTGTAGTAATTAATCACGCAAAAGTAACCGCTTTACATAAAACCGAAGCCGGTAAAATTGATGGTGTAACATTCTTTGATGAACTTAACCAGCAAGAACACCTTGTATTTGGCACTGCAATCATTAATGCTACCGGTGTATTTATGAATGATATTTTAAGTATGGATCACGGTAGTCAGAAAAAATTTGTAGTGCCAAGCCAAGGCATTCACTTAGTATTAGATCAATCGTTCTTACCAAGCAATGATGCCTTAATGATTCCGAAAACGTCAGATGGACGAGTCCTTTTTGCAGTACCTTGGCATAATGTTTTAGTGGTAGGAACAACAGATACATTAATTGAAAACCCATCTTACGAGCCAATTCCACTAGAACAAGAAATTAACTTTATTTTAGATACAGCTGCACAATATCTAACCCAAAAACCGACTCGTGATGATGTTAAAGCTGTATTTGCAGGGCAACGCCCATTAGCTGCACCGGAAAAAGAGGGGCAAAGTACAAAAGAAGTATCTCGTAGCCATAAGGTATTAACCGATGCAACAAGCGGTTTAATTACGATCACAGGAGGCAAATGGACAACTTATCGCCAAATGGCTGAAGATACCGTAGAAGAAGCGTTAAAATTACATTCAGAACTTGATAAAAAAGCTTGTATCACAGTGAACTTACCTATTCACGGCAATATTCCTGCAGAAAAAGTGAATTTACAAGATCATCTTTATGTATATGGCTCAGATATTCCAAAATTACAGGAATTAATGACAAGCCACCCAGAATATGCAGAAAAACTTCATCCAAGACTGGAACATACCGTTGCGGAGGTTATTTGGGCCGTTCGTCACGAAATGGCACAAACGGTAGAAGATGTATTAGCTCGTCGTGTTAGATTATTATTCTTAGATGCAAGAGCCGCTATTGATAGTGCAACCAAAGTTGCCGCAATTATGGCACAAGAACTTAATAAAGATGAGGTATGGCAACAACAGCAAGTTGCACAATTCCTTGAGGTTGCAAAACACTATCTATTAGTTGATTACCAACCTCAACCATAGTTTTATTCTAAATGATAGGGCATATTGATTTTTGATATGCCCTTTTCTAATATTAACTTTCCCATTTATGTTCTAATCGATTTGCCCAGAGTGAAAGCGGGTAACAAATCATAAAATAAAGCACAAAGATTAATCCATATACAAAAAAAGATGCACTTGGGTTGGTAAGCAATGAGTTTTCAATAATCTGTTGCCCAACTTTTACTACCTCAATCACACCAATTAAGGCAGCAAGCGAGCTGGTTTTAATCATTCGGGTAAATAAGTTAATCGTGCTTGGCAACACTCGACGAGTGCCTTGTGGTAATTCAATATAACGGAAAATTTGCCAGCGATTTAGCCCGATTGCTTTTGCTGATTCAACTTGATGCTTTTCAATAGAGGCGAGTGCTCCACGTACCAAATCGCCCATTTCTGCGGTTCCCCATAATGTAAAGACCCAAATGCACACCCAAAGTCCACTAATATGAATGTTAAACCACGTGGATAAACCGAAATAGAGCATAAATAACCAAACCAAAATAGGTACAATGCGGATTGTTTCTAAATAGAAACGAGATAAAGCACGCACAACTACATTATTGGAACGCATAATTAAACCAAAGAGCGTGCCAAAAATCAGCGAAAACCCAACAGAAATAAATGAAATTTTAGCCGTAAGCCACAATCCTTGAACTAAGCGAGCAGCATTCTGCCCTTCCCATAACCAATCAAATCCCATATTTTGCTTTCCTTACTCTATTTTCAAAATGACGTGCCAGAAGTGAAACAGGCAATAAAATGACCAAATAAGCAACAAACAGCATAAATAGAGCTTCGTTAGTTTTGTAATCCATTCCGATAATATCTTTGGTTACAAACATTAATTCAGCGACTGCCACCGCACTAATAACCGAAGTTTCTTTCATTAAAAACAAAATATTCGCTCCAATAGCCGGAATAGATACCGCCCACGCTTGCGGGAAAATAACATAGCGAAAAATCTGAAAAGAGCTTAGTCCGATAGATTTAGCAGCCTCAACCTGCCCTTTGGGAATAGCTTGTAAACCAGCACGCAGGCTTTCTGCCATATAGCTTGAACCTAAAAATACTAAAGCGATAATGCCACACGTAAAACCATCCCACTTAATGCCTATTTTAGGCAGCCCATAATATAAAAAGAAAAGTTGAATTAATAATGGCGTGTTGCGAGAAAGCTCAATGTAACCTCTGGTAAGGGTATAAAGCGGGCGAACTTTGTAGGTAGTAATCACTGCAATCAACAAACCAAACATTAATGAGAGAAGGATTCCCCAAAAGGAGAGTTGTAGGGTAAGCCAAGTAGCATCAACAAATTTGGGGATACTGTCAATAATATAAGACCAATTCATATAAAAAATAAATATTTTGGGAGAATGGCAACTATTTTGCAGAAAGTAAAATAAGAAAGGAAAGAATTAGAAATACTTTTTTATAGTAATTAGTTATAAAAAAATCAGCACTAAAAAGTGCTGATTTCTTAAATATTTTATTACTGCCCGTAATAAGCATTCGCACCGTGTTTGCGTAAATAGTGCTTATCTAACAACTCTTGTTGCATAGAGTTAATTTGTGGGCGAATTTGGTGGCTGATGAAATTCATATAAGCCACTTCTTCTAATACCACAGAATTGTGTACGGCATCGTGTCCGTTTTTACCCCACGTGAACGGGCCGTGTGAGTGAACCAGCACACCCGGCACCATATTCGGGTCGATTTCACGTTTACGGAAGGTTTCTACAATCACTTTACCTGTTTCTAATTCGTATTCGCCGGCAATTTCTGCGGGGGTCATACGGCGGGTACAAGGTACAGAACCATAGAAATAGTCGCCTTGCGTTGTACCTAATGCCAAAATATCTTCGCCTGCTTGTGCCCAGCCTACTGCGTGGCGAGAGTGTGTGTGAACCACACCGCCAATATCAGGGAATTGGCGATATAACTCTAAATGCGTCGGTGTGTCTGAAGAAGGTTTTTTGTTCCCGTAAACACGGTTGCCGTCTAAGTCCATAATCACAATATCTTCTACGGTCATTACATCATACTCTACGCCAGAAGGTTTGATTGCGACTAACCCTGTTTCACGGTCAATTTCACTCACATTACCCCAAGTGAATGTTACTAAACCATATTTAGGCAGTTCTAAGTTTGCTTTTAATACACGTTCTCTTAATGCTTGTAATGCAGGTGTTAATTCGGTTAATTGACTCATAGTGTGAAGCCCCCTTCTTTCATTTTTTGTTCAATCCAACGGCGAGCATTGATGATCTCGGCGATTGGTTCTTCTGCTTTTTCCGTCCACATTTCAATTAAGAATGCACCACGGTAGTTTAATTTTTGTAATACACGGAACACATTTGCGAAATCTACACAACCGTTGCCAAATGGTACGTCACGGAATTGACCTTTGCAGGTATCGGTTACTTTGTAGGTATCTTTTAAGTGAATAGCCGAGATTTTATCCATACCTAAGGTTAATTCTTCTTCCACATTGTCATTCCAAGCGGATAGGTTGCCCACATCAGGGTAAACAGTAAACCAAGGCGATTTAATGATTTCGTCCCATTTTTTCCAACGGCTGATAGAACTCATAAACTTGGTATCCATAATTTCTACCGCAATGGTGACTTGATTGCTTGCAGCAAGCTCAGTCGCCCATTCTAAACCTTCTTGGAAACGTTGAATAGTGCCTTCGTCTTGTTCTTCGTAATAGACATCGTAGCCAGCTAATTGAATGGTGCGAATCCCCGTATCTACCGCAAATTGGATCGCTTTTTCCATAATTTCATAGGCTTTTTGGCGAGTCGCTTCATCACGTGAGCCAAACGGAAAACGGCGATGCCCAGATAAACACATTGACGGAATCGTCACACCTGTAGTAACAATCGCTTTCACTAACTCTAAGCGTTGCTCTTTTGTCCAATCTAAGCGTGCTAAACGTTCGTCCGTTTCATCAACTGACATTTCCACAAAGTCAAAACCGCAAGTTTTTGCGATAGACAATCTGTCTTGCCAAGAGATATTTTTTGGCAAGGCTTTTTCATAAATACCGAGTTTGTGTTTTCTCATAATCATTCCTTGGGGATAGTGTTTTGCAAAATGCAATGAAAATATAACCGCTTGTTGGCTAAGCCAAAATAATATCTAACCCGTTCTCACGCAATTCCTGAATAATATCAGGATCGGCTTCTTTACCTGTAATCAGTAAATCAATTTTATCTAATTCTTTAAATAACATACCGACTTTTTTGCCGAGCTTTGTGCTATCTAGTAATACCACATAACGCTCAGCTTGCATTGCCATTTGTTGTTCTGCATTGGCAATAATCATATCGGTTTTAAATAAACCTTCGGTTGTTAATCCTTTACCACTGGTAAACATTGTGGTTGCAGCATAGATGATCTCATTTTGGGTATTAAGTGAGAGCATCACTTTTTTATTTTTATTATATTGCCCCCCCATAATAACTACATCATCATGAGAACCTTCAATAAGCTGATTTGCAAGCGGTAGATAATTGGTAATAATTTGCAATTTTTTACCACACAATGCGTTGCCTAGCATTTCCATTGTTGAGCCACAAGTTAAAATAAGGCTTTCGCCTTCTTTGCATAGGCGACTGGCAGCTTCTGCAATACGCTTTTTTTCTTCCGCATTATTGGTTTTTTTCGGTGCTTTTATATTTTTAGATGAAACAACCGCTTCTGCACCGTTTCGCACCTTTTTTAATTTCCCTTGCTCATCGAGTTTACTAATATCACGGCGAGCGGTTGCAGGAGAAACATCTAATAACTGCATAATATCCGCTGTTGAAAGAGCTTTTCGCTCTTCCAATAGCTGTAATAGTTCTTTGTGTCGATAGCTTTCGTTCATTATTATATTCCATTGATTATCTTCATTTTGTCATAATGAACAAGATTAAAAGAAAGCCACTCTAAGTGAGAGTGGCTTTTGCTCACTTATAACATTGATTTAAATTGAATATTTGGCTCCTGCTCGAAGCAATCATCGAATCCACGTGGGTGATGATATTCAATTAAGTCTTTATCACGAGGATAAACGTATTTGCCGCCCACTTCCCAAATAAATGGATGGAATTGATATTGTAAACGATCTTTACGCATACGCCATAAATCAATGATTTCTTGCGTGCTTGCCATAAAGTTTGTCCAAATATCGTGGTGAACAGGAATGATTACTTTTGCACGTAAACATTCTGCCATACGTAGCAGATCAATAGAAGTCATTTTATCAGCAATACCTACTGGATTTTCACCATAATTATTTAATGCTACATCAATATCAAACTGTTTACCGTGTTTTGCAAATTGGATTGAATAGTGTGAATCCGCACCGTGATAGATATTACCGCCTGGTGTTTTAAATACATAGTTTACTGCTTTGCGTCCCATTTCTTCATCTGATGGGCAAAGACCCGCTAATTCGCCACCTTGTTCATCAGCACCTTCAACAGGTAGAGTCACTAAGCAAGTACGGTCGAAAGAGTCTAAAGCGTGAATTTCAACATCTTTAATTTTTACAACATCGCCCGGTTTAACAATAATAATACGTTCTTCTGGCACACCCCATTTTTTCCATAGTTCTGCACAATGCCAAGGGCCAACAAATTTCACGTGATCTAATTTCGGGTTATTACAAATTGCAGCGGCAACATTCACATCGATATGGTCACTATGATAGTGAGAAGCCAGAATAAAATCCACTTCGTTGATTGCAAATGGGTCTAGTACCATTGGTTGTGCACGTAAGTTTGGTTGTAGTTTACGTACCCCCGCCATATTTGCCATTTGGTGACCACGCACCATATCTTTTACTTTCTTAGTTGATTTACCACGGCTACACCATAAGTCCATACAGATGTTTGCACCTGCAGGGGTTTTAATCCATACACCTACGCAGCCGAGCCACCACATTGCAAAGTTACCCTCTGGTACCACTTCTTCTTCGATTTCTTCATTTAACCAAGTACCCCATTCTGGAAATGTTGAAAGGATCCAGCTTTCACGGGTGATTTCAGAAATTTTGCTCATAATAATAGACTCCTAATTAGGCTAATAAAATAAAACTTTAATCAAAAACAATCATAAACAATCAAAACAATTTATACAACACTTTTATTTAAAAATGTGATCATTGTCTAATTTTTTCTTTAATTTTAAATTACTACACCTTTTACATCTTCTAAGGTTGATATTTAAGCTGAGAAGTGAGGCTTTTTTTATTTGAATATAGCCTCTTATATTACCAAACTATATTTAAGCAATGTGACTAAAAGCTATTGAAATAGCTATGTTATAAGAACTTTCTAGCAAGTTTATTAATTGTATCGGCAAAAAACATTGGAATAAAAATCAAAATTAATAAAATAAAATGTGATCTTGCTCACAAATAATAAAAAATAATCTTTTACAATCTTTTTTAAGCATTTATCATTATTGTGATAACTTCATTGAAGTTTTTTTAGTTCTATTTATTCTCTCAAACATAGAGGCTCACTATGGACTTTTTAACTGAAATTCTCCTTTTCTTAAAGGATCAGGTGTTAAATAAAGCACCATTCTTACTAGGTATTGTAGCTTGCTTGGGCTATATCCTTCTTAAAAAAGATACAACAACAATTCTTAAAGGTACGATTAAAACTATTGTTGGTTTTATGATTGTACAAGCGGGTTCCGGTTTCTTAGTGTCAAACTTTAAACCTGTTATTGACGGGCTTGCAAAATACCACCAATTAGCCGGTGCGGTTATCGACCCATATACCAGTATGCAATCAACCATTCAAACAATGGGCGATAATTATGCTTGGGTAGGTTATGCAGTTATCGGTGCATTATTATTAAATATCTTATTAGTGCTTTTCCGCCGTATCACTGGTATTCGTACCATTATGCTAACAGGCCATATTATGTTCCAACAAGCAGGTCTTGTTGCGGTGTTCTATATGATTATCGGTGCTTCAATGTGGGAAACTATCATTTATACATCGGTATTAATGGCACTTTACTGGGGTATCTCTTCTAATATTATGTATAAACCAACGCAAGCGGTAACAGGCGGTGCGGGTTTCTCTATCGGTCACCAACAACAAATTGCCTCTTGGATTGCAGTAAAACTTGCACCAAAACTTGGTGATAAAAATGATACTGTAGATAAAATGAAATTACCTAACTGGTTAAATATTTTCCACGACAGTATCTCTGCAACTGCATTAGTAATGACAATCTTCTTCGGTATTATCTTACTTTCTTTCGGTTTAGATAACTTAAAAGAGCTTGCAGGCAAAACCAACTGGTTTATGTATATTCTTGAAATGGGCTTGAAATTTGCAGTAGCGATTCAAATCATCGTAACAGGTGTACGTATGTTCGTTGCGGAACTTTCAGAAGCTTTCAAAGGGATTGCAGAACGCTTAATTCCAAACTCTGTATTAGCGATTGACTGTGCGGCGATTTACGCTTTCTCACCAAATGCAATGGTATTCGGCTTTATGTGGGGTGCAATCGGTCAATTTGTAGCAGTAGGTATCTTACTTGGTTTTAGCTCACCAGTATTAATTATTCCTGGCTTCATTCCAATGTTCTTCTCTAACGCAACTATTGGTGTATTTGCTAACCAATTCGGTGGCTGGAAAGCGGTAATGAAAATCTGTTTTGTGATGGGTATCATTGAAGTATTAGGTTCTGCATGGGTAATTCAAATGCTTGCAAGCCAAGGTACAATCTTCAATGGCTGGATGGGTATGGCTGACTGGGCATTATTCTTCCCACCAATTTTACAAGGTATTATCAGTGTTCCTGGATTCTTCTTCTTAATTGTGGCGGCGGCATTAGTGTATATGTTCTTTGCATCTAAACAACTTCGTGCAGAAGAAGCAGAAGCGACTGCAAAAGGTTTAACACTTGAACAACTTGATGGCTACGGCTTAGATGACGTGAAAACTGAAGAACCAAAAGCAGAAGAAGTGGCTCCACAAGCGGTTAAAAATGCAGAAAATTCTGCAAATCCGGTTCGTATTTTAGCAGTATGTGGTTCTGGTCAAGGTTCATCTATGATGATGAAAATGAAGATCAAAGGCTACCTCGATAAACGTGGCATTCCAAATATTATGGACTCTTGTGCGGTAACCGACTATAAAGGTAAAATCGGTACAGTCGATATCATCGTATGTTCCAAACATTTACAAGATGAGATTGTGGCAAACGACAACATCTCTGTATTAGGGGTGCAAAATATGCTAAACCCAAATACCTTTGGCGATGAACTACTAGAGTTAATCAAAAAATATCAATAATTAATCTCCCCCCTTCTTCTCTTTACAGAAGAAGGGGGCTGAAAACAAAGGAGTAAATAATGCTAAAAGAATCTCTTATCGAAAATAATTCAATTCTACTCAACCAAAAAGCAACAGATTGGAAAGCAGCTATCAAACTAGGAACTGATTTATTAGAAAAATCAGGTGCGATTGAACCACGTTACTACGATAGCATTATCAATAACATCGAAAAAATGGGCCCTTATATTATTTTGGCTCCAGGTCTGGCAATGCCACACGCTCGCCCAGAAGAAGGGGTAATCAAAACCTCTTTTGCTTTAGTTACACTTGCCGAACCTATTTATTTTGCAGGTGAAGAAGAACCTGTTTCAGTACTTGTTACTCTTGCCGGTAGCGATTCCGATCGCCATATGCAAGGCTTAATGGAAATCACACAAGTATTAGATGATGAAGAGAGCGAAACAGGGGTTAATTTAGAAAAAGTGTTAGCCTGCAAAACCGCAAATGATGTCTATGTGATGATTGATAACGCATTAAATGGTTAATTACCCCTAAGACCTAACAAGCGGTTAATTTTGATGATTATTTTACACATTTAGAGGAATACATTATGTCAAAACCAGCATTACAAATTGCATTAGATTCATTAACACTTGAAAAAGCCGTTGCCGATGCAAAACAAGCAGAAAGCGTTGTTGAGATCATTGAATGTGGCACAATTTTAGCTTGTGCAGAAGGAATGAAAGCCGTTTCAACTCTACGTGCATTACACCCAAATCACATCATTGTATGCGATTTAAAAACAACCGATGGCGGCGCGATTTTAGCAAAAATGGCATTTGAGGCTGGGGCAGACTGGCTGACAGTTTCAGCAGCCGCACACCCAGCAACTAAAGCTGCTTGTAAAAAAGTGGCTGACGATTTCAACGCAGCTCACCCTGAGTTAAAAGTGAAAAAAGAGATCCAAATTGAAATTTATGGTAACTGGACAGTTGAAAAAGATGCAAAAGAGTGGGTAGATTTAGGGGTAACTCAAGCTATTTACCATCGTTCTCGTGATGCAGAATTAGCGGGTAAAGGTTGGACGACAGAAGATGTTGAATTGATGAAACAACTTTCAGCTCTTGGTTTAGAACTATCTATTACCGGCGGTATCGTACCTGAAGATATTCATTTATTTAAAGAAATCAAAAATGCAAAAGCCTTCATTGCTGGCCGTGCATTAGTGGGTGAAAAAGGTAAACAAACTGCAGAAGCAATTCGTGCCGAAATAGACAAATATTGGGTATAACACAAGCTAAAATGTAGAAGATCAGACTTATTCTTCTACAACTAAAAGCGGTTGTTTTTTATTACACAAAAACAACCGCTTTTTACTTTTATCTTTTAGCTTTATTATTCTGCTGCAGCAGAAATAAAGCGGCTAGTCCTAAAGCAGAATAGCTCATACCTTTTATGGTAAATAAGCGTTTTAACATAAAATTTAATGCTACACTTTTGACTACGGGCGATGTGACTAACGATAATCCAGTTGTTCTTACCTGCTGAAAAGGTTGCATAATTTCACTTTTTGCTTTGTTTGTTTCTGCTTTAAAACGCATTCTTAATGCGTTGCCTTTTAAAATGAGAAGTTCTTTTTCAGTGAGTTTTTTTGCCATTTTACATATCCCCATTTTTCTTAAATATTAAAGCATTTTTAAATGCTGCAATATCTAATTTTAATTCATCTAATGTACTTTGCATAAAACTACGCTGTTTTCTTAAAGAGAAGAAAATCATAATGCCACAAATAACAACAAATAATAATGTTAAAATCGAAATTGTAAAAAACACTTTTACTTTTTGTTCGGGTAATAAATAATTATCTAAACCAAATAGCAAACTAATAAAAGAAACTAATAGAAATATAAAGGCTAACAAAACTAATATTAGAACAGAAATTAAATTATTTTTTTGTTCATTAATTTCTACTCTTGCCATATCTGCACGAACTTGAGCAAGCTCTAACAACGTAACAATACTGTTTCTAAATCCTGACTTAATATTCTCTAACATTGCATTGCTACTCCCTTATTCTATAAAAAATAAAGCCAAACCAAAATTATTTTGGTATGGCTTATTATCTAATTAAAACTTAATTTATAAGAATTATCTTCTTGCCACTAGAACACCTAATAATAATCCAACCACACCTGCAACAGTAATTGCTTTATAAGGGTTATCGTGAACTAAGGCGTCTGTCTGCTTGGCGACTGCTCTTGCGTTATCAACAGTATCATCTTTTAAAGTAGCAAAACGATCTTTTACATCATCAAATTGTTTAGCTAATTTATCTTTTAATTTCTTATACTCTTCAGTTGATGAATCCGATGTTTCATTAAACAATTCTTCCGCATTTTTTAAAATATCACGGATTTCATTTGTTAGTTCTTCACGTTTTGCATCTAAGCTTTTACTCATAACTCATCTCCTTATTTATTTGGATTAAATATAAGTACTGCTAAACATAATTATTTATGTTTCATATTTAAAATACTTGTACTATAAATTAATGTCAAGTCTTAATTTTTATATTATTTAATTAAAATAAAAAATTAAATTGATAAAAAAGCGATATTATTTTGCAAATTTCTTACAAAATATTACCGCTTGAAAAATATATAAAATCTAATTAAATCATCGCTTTAAGTGCTTCTGTTAGCTTTTGGTAACGCTGATATTTCGCCTGGTAAGCTTCATAATTTGCTTTATTCGGTTCAAACACTTGCATTTCCGCATTTAAAGCCTGAACTTGGCTAATATCTAAACCGACACCTTGCATCGCCATTAATGCCGCACCTAAGCAACCTGTTTCTTCTACTTGTGGAATTTCTAAACGCATTCCCGTTAGGTCTGCCAACATTTGCATCCAAACCTCTGATTTAACCGGCCCACCTGTTACACGCAATACATTGGTTTTTGGAAAACGAATAAACATACGGTTTAAATGTGTCATTAAGCTAAATAAAACACCTTCGTAAATAGCTTGTAGCAGGTGCATTTGTGTGTGATAAGACTGCATACCGTAAAAGCTTGCTTGCATTCCTAACCCAGCATTAGAGCCATAAAGGAAAGGGACAAACAATACTGAACTACCTGCTGGAGGCAGGGTTGCTATGCCTTCATTAATCTCTTGGTAACTTAAATTGCTCCATTGTTTCACAAACCATTCAAGGTTGCCTGCTGAAGTGGGGCTGGCTTCGTGTACAATAAATTTTCCAGCTTCGGCATAACGCCCATACACAAAAGGGAGTTCTTGGGTTTGATCGATATAGTCTGTAATTCCACTTACTACCGACCAAGTACCTAATACCGCATTAAGCTTGGTTTCATCTTCTAAGCCTGCACAACGTGCGGTGGAAACCACATCAAATAGTCCTCCAACAACTGGGGTACCTACCGCTAAGCCCGTTAGTTTTGCAGCATTTTCCGTCACATAGCCTGCGATCTTATTTGGCTCAATCACAGGAGGTAGCTTATCCAGAATATCTGGCATTCCTAGTAGATCCGCCAATGTCTGATCATATTTTCCTGTTGCCATATTATAGAGATTGGATTCCGAAATATTGGATTCTTCGCAATGCAATTCTCCCGTTAAACAAAAACGTAAATAGTCGTGCGACATCAAAACAGAACCAATTTGAGCATAACGCTCAGGTTCATTTTGTTGAACCCATTTTAGAATAGAAACAGGGTGTCCCGTCCATAAGGTTTGGCGGGTAATAGAGTATAATTTTTGCGGGATCCCTTCGGATTGCCACTGTTTTACAATCTCAAGCGAGCGTTGATCTGAGGATAAAATTGCTCTTCCAAGAGGCTTATTTTGTTTATCTAATAAAAATGCTCCTTTCCCCTGAGCAGAAATTCCTACACCTTTAATTGCTGAAGGCTTAATTTGGCTCTTTTCAATGGTTAAACGCACAACTTCGGCACAGATAGCCCACAGCTGCTGCATATCACGCTCTGCATAGCCTGCAGTTTCACTAATAACAGAGACATTTTCCCGATGAAGGGAATGCAAATTGCCCAGCTCATCAAAAAGAGCAGCTTTAATAAAGGTACCGCCACAATCAATGCCAAGAGTGTAGTTCATAATATTATTTCCTTTGTTTTTATTTCATTTTTAATCGATAAAGACTATTTGAACATGTAATAAATAGTGTTTGTTCATCATTACCAAATGCACAGTTTGACGTTGGTTTACCGAGTATAAAACGGCCTAATTCCGTACCATCTGGCAATAATGCAATGATTCCATTTTCGCAAGAACAGAAAATAACGCCATTACGTTTAATTCTAAAACCATCTGGAATACCTGGCGAAATTTCAGTAACATCTCGGCGATTTTTCAATTTACAGCCATCTACATCAAACACAACTAAATGATGCAATCCATCATCATTAAATTCTACACTTGACATATCCGCCACATAAAGTTGTTTTTCATCAGGCGAAAATGCTAAGCCGTTTGGTCGCATCGTATTAAAAGTGGCAATATTTAACTTTTCTGTTTTTGGGTTAAAACAATAAACATAGCAACCAATGATTTCACTTGGTGATTGCTTTCCCTCATTGTCAGATAAAATCCCATATGGTGGGTCGGTAAACCAAATCGTGCCATCCGATTTTACCACCACATCATTCGGCGAGTTTAAACGTTTTCCATCTAATTGACCAACTAAAAAGCGATACTCTCCATTAGGGGTTGTTAAACTAATACCACGATTGCCATGTTCACAGGTAATTAAATTATCTTCTGCATCAATGGCATTTCCATTAGAAAAATAGGATGGCTGACGAAAAACTTGAGTACCTTCTGCTTCCGTCCAGCGATACATTGTACAGCCTTTCACATCGCTAAAATACAATGCTTGTTGAGCATTACTCCATGCAGGGCCCTCAGCCCAAATTGCACCATCAAACAACTCTTCAATTTCAAAAAAACTTCCAACCAACTCGTTAAAACGAGTATCCGATATTTGTGGAATAAATGAATGACTCATGTGTTATAGGCTCCGTTTTGCTATAACTATAAAATTAGAAAATTATATAATTTCTATTGAATAGAATTTGCAAGCGGTCAGATTTCGCAAAAAAGTTGGATTTACCAAATCTAACCGCTTGTAATAAGGTTACTTCACGCCCCAAATTGCTTTATAAGCATCTTTATAACCATTTTGTGGATCATAAAGATTCTTATCGCCACCATCAAAAGCAACATTCTCTTTAGTAACTAAATGTGCAGGAGTTACATAACCTGATGCTTTTTCATTGGCAAATGCACGGTTAAGTTCATCAACTAACTGCCAACCGTGTAAGTTAAGTGGCTCTGGTACTGTCGCAAACTGTTTATCGCCTGAACGAATACGTTGGTAAGCCGTTACTGAGCCATCGCCTGCAGAAATGCTCAATGGTTTATCTTTATTTGCCGTACGTAATGACGGTGCCATAAAGTCAAAATAGAGATCGTTAATCGCTAATGCATATTCTAAGTCATCGCCATATTTTTGTAATAAATTGAACGTTAAGTTCGGCATACGGCTTGAAGTGTCAGCAAGTGGAGTATCAATAAACTCTAATACCTTACACTCTTTACATTTTTCAATCACTTCCTTCATCACATTTGCTTTACGTAATGCAATTTCATAAAGTGAATCGGTCAAAATAATCGCTTTTGCTTTACCATTTGATTCTGCAACAGCAAGCATTGCCGATAAACGTGCAATTTCATCAGAATCAGAAGTTACATTATAGAAAATGCCATATTTTTCAATCGCACCTGGTTCTGGTGTCGCATGCCATGCCGCTAATGTAATGCCATTTTTAGTCGCTTTTTGTAATGGAATTCTTGCTACATTTGGATTCCAACCACCAATAACAATCGCATCAGGCTTACGAGCGATTGCTTGATTCAATGCTGCAAGTTGGTTATTTACTGTACCAGCACCATCTAATACGTCTAATTTCCACCCTGTTACACCAACAGCTTCTTTCATACCATCAATAACACCTAAGACACCACCATTTTTCATATCAGATGCAATGAAAATAACTGTTTTTTCTTTTTGTAATTGAGGTCCTGTTGTTGGGCCATCCCATTTTTCCTGCTTTGCAGTTGCTGCAGCAACAAATTGTTTAGCTTCTTGAACGAAAGGATCTTCGCTCGCAAAAGCACTGCTACCGAAAGTAACCGCTGTGAATGCTGCAAGAGCAGTTAAAGTAGTACGAAAGGTATTTTTCATAATCAAATCCTCTTATTTAAGGTTAGTTAGTTGATTTTTTCTGTACAGCTTTTTGATTTAACAAGCGTTTGCGTTGAGCATAGCCTGCGATAGTGATGGAAAGAAGCAATGTTGCCCCATTAAACAATGGCTCAACCCAGAACGCTCCACCAAATTGTTGAATACCTGAAATCCCGATAGCTAAAATCGCAATACCAACTACGGTTCCCCAAACATTAATACGCCCTGGTCGGATGGTTGTACTACCTAAGAAGGCACCAACTAAAGCTGGAAGTAAGTAATCCATACCTACACTTGCCTGACCAACACCTTGCTGAGCAGAAATTAACACACCAGTGAAAGCTGTTAATACGCTGGAAACTATGAAAGGAACAATAGTATATTTTTTAATATTAATACCATTTAAACGAGCAGCTGTTGGATTTGCACCTACAGCATACATTGCACGACCTGTTGGTGTGTGTTCTGTCACTAACCACATTACAATAGCAACGGCTAAAACATAAAATGCGGAGATAGGTACACCAAACACCTCAGTGCTATTTAATGCAATAAATTCATCAGGTAAATCACCAACAATTTGACGCCCACCTGAGTGCCATAACGCCACAGCATAAAGCACAGTTCCTGAACCAAGGGTTGCCACAAAGCTGTCAATATCGGCTAATGCAACTAAAATGCCGTTTAGCAAACCGTAAAGCGCCGCAATGATTAATACAATCAGGATTGCCATATACCAAGAGAATCCGTATTGCACCTGTAAGGTAATCACAAGGATGTGCCATAACACAATCCCAAAACCAACATTTAAATCAATTTTACCTACAATCATTGTAGTTGTTGCCGCTAATGCGAGTAGTGCTATTTTCGATTTACTTTCTAAGATTGCATTTAAAGTCAGCATCGAAGCAAACGATTCCGTTGTCAGTGAAAAAATGATCACCAATAACACGCAAAGCCCCAATAAACCATAACGAGTGGACATTTGAGAGAACCACGCAATAAAGCCATCCCGTGCAATAGAAACAGGCTGTTCAAGTGCTGTAGATTTAATATTTGTTTGAGCCATAAATTACTCCAGTTAAATGTTATTGTTCTCTGTCACACTTATAAAGCAACAGAGGCAAGCTATCTATTTTTTACAAAAGACTCGCTTATTATCCTTGTTTAGATTTACTATCAGATGCAAGAGCTAGTAAGTTAGCAAAACTAACGTCCTCATTTATTAGCTCTCCTGCAATTTCACCTCTATTGAATACTAACGCTCGATTACATAAATGAGCGATCTCTTCAAAATCTGTCGAAATCACAATAATAGCTATTCCCTCAGCAAGCGCCTTGTTAAGTAAGTCATAAATCTCGGCTCTTGCACCTACATCTACACCTGCAGTCGGATCTTCTAAAATCAGTATTGGGGTATTAAGATGCATCCAGCGTGCCAACACAATTTTTTGTTGATTCCCTCCTGATAATGCACTTGCATCAATAAACAAATTTTTAGGACGAATATCAAATAATTGGAATTTATACCAACTTTCTCCCCATTCCTCACGGCGAGAATAGCGTTTTAATGCAGAATGCCCACTTAATGCAGGGTTGATAAATAAGTTTTCGCTAGTTGTCATCGACATAAAGACACTTTCACGTGTACGATCTCCTGCAACTAAAGCAATTCCTTTATGAATCGCATCTTGTGGATCTTTTGCTGAATAAGGCTGATTAGCTAAACGAATTTCGCCTTGATCTAAAGTCCTCTCACCAAATAGTAAACGACCAATTTCCTCTTGTCCTGCTCCACGCAATCCGGCCAGAGCTATCATTTCACCTTTGTGTAATTTGAAATGAACAGGGCCGGTATCGCCAACAACAACATTTTCTAACGAAAGAATTTCTGGCGTGCCAGTTGGTAAATCAACACGTTGTCTTCCACGACTTTCTTCCCCAACAATAGCTTTTACTAGACCTTTTACATCATAGAGCGTGGTTTGACCTTCTGCGACAGGGAATCCATCTCTCATAACAAGGATACGGTCTGAGATTGCAATAACTTCATCTAATCGATGCGTTACATAAATCATTCCTACGCCTTGATCACGTAAACGATTTAAAACCGTAAATAAGTGTTCCACATCAGAAGCTGGAAGAGAGGCAGTTGGTTCATCTAATACCAAAATTTCTGCATTAACAGCAATAGCACGAGCAATAGCAAGTAGTGCTTTTTCAGTACGGCTTAAATCGAAAACTCTCGTATCAGCCGAAAGCTTGATACCAACAAAATCTAATGCTTTTTGCGATTGTTCTCGAACTTTTGCCCAATCAATTAACCCGAACCGACGGGGAAAGCCCATTACAAATGCCATATTTTCAGCAATAGTCATCCATTCAATCAATCCTAAATCTTGGTGAATGAAGGCTATTGGCTTTTTATTCCCTTTCTCAAGGGCCTGAGCTGATTGGATTTTTTGGTTATGAAATAAAATCTCACCTTCATCACGGTCGTAAATACCAGCAAGAATTTTAATAAGAGTAGACTTTCCAGCCCCATTTTCTCCAAGCAGTGCAACTATTTCTCCTGGATGGATATCAAGGCTGACATCATTCACCGCAGTATGGCTACCAAAGCGTTTGATGATATGTTGTAAACTTAAAATGGGTTGTGACATTGCTCACCCCTTATATAGAAATATTTCGGCAAATAATTATAAAAATGCAATCTTAATAGATGTGTATACACACACCTATTAAGTAACCATCTATCAATTATTTAGCTAACTTATCAATCGCATCCACTAAATCCGCCCCGTTTTTCTCAATAAAGGCTTTTCGAGTGTCACTCGATACTGCATTTTTAAATGGTGTGGTATCTAAATTATCTACAAATTCAATCCCTGCTTTTTTCAGCGATTCAATAATAGTTTGCTCATTCTCTAAATTAAGCTGACGTTGATATTTTCCTGCTTCAACAGCAGCATCTGTAATCGCTTTTTGCTGTTCCGCTGAAAGTGCATCAAATTTAGCTTTATTCATTACCACAATTAATGGTGTGTAGCCGTGGTTAGTAAAGCTGAAGTATTTCTGTACTTCATACAATTTTGCCGACCAGAAAATACCAATTGGGTGTTCCTGAGCATCTACTGCTTTTGTTTCAAGGGCTGTATAAAGCTCAGAAAGAGGCATTGGCACAGGGTTTGCCCCTAAAATAGAAAACGCTTGAATATACATTGGGTTTTGATTGGTGCGAATTTTTAACCCTTTAATATCTTCAGGTTTAGTAATTGGCTGTTTAGAATTTGAGAATGCTCTAAAACCAACCTCCCAGAACGCTAAACCTTTTAAACCTTGTTCCTCAAGCGATTTTAATAAACCTTGTCCAATTTCACCATCTAACGCTGCATAAGCATGGTCACGATCTTTAAAAATAAACGGAATATCAATAACATTTAGTTGTGGCACTAAGCCGGTGAAGTTTGAAGAACTCGACATTGCTAAGTCGATAGTACCACCACGCACACCACTAATTGCAGTTTGAGCATTACCAAGCGTACTATCTGCAAATAAGCTTAACTTAAGCGATTTTGCTGATTTTTCTTGTAATAAATCATTAAATTTTTTAGCCGCAATATGCTGAGTATCAGAGCGAGGTGCTTCATAAGCAAAGCGAAAAGAGGTTTGAGCATGTGCAGTGGCAAAAATAGAAAAACTAGCAACTAATGCAGCAACAGTTTTGAGATTGAAGAGTTTCATAATATTCTCCTACATTGATGTAGAAACTCCCTCCGAAAAGGAGGGAGCTTTAATAAAAAATACGATTAGTTAGCTAACGCATCTACTTGTTTTAATAATTCATCACCGTGTTTTTCAACGAATGCTTTACGAACTTCTGCCTCAATCGCAGCTTTAAACGGTGCATTATCAACTTGTTCGATCACTTCAATGCCTTGTTTACGTAATTTTTCAATGATCTCTTTTTCATTTTTCACATTTAAATCACGTTGGAATTGACCTGCTTCTTTTGCAGCTTCCACTAATGCAGTTTGAAGCTCTGGCGATAAACCGTCGAATTTCGCTTTGTTCATTACTACGATTAACGGAGTATAGCCGTGATTTGTTAAACTTAAATGTTTTTGTACTTCAAAAAGTTTAGACGACCAGAAAATACCGATTGGGTGTTCTTGAGCATCTACTGCACGAGTTTCTAATGCAGTGTAAAGCTCTGCTAATGGCATTGGCACTGGGTTACCGCCTAACAATGTAAATGCTTGAATGTACATTGGGTTTTGGTTTGTACGTACTTTTAAGCCTTTAATATCTTCAGGTTTAGTAACTGGATGTTTAGAGTTAGAGAATGCACGGAAACCAACATCCCAGAATGCTAAGCCTTTTAAGCCTTGTGCTTCTAAATCTTTTAATAAGCCTTGACCGATTTCGCCGTCTAATACTTTGTACACGTGTTCACGATCTTTAAAGATGAACGGAATATCAATTACATTTAATTTTGGCTCTAAACCAGTGAAATTTGGCGAACCTGACATTTCAATATCAATAGTACCGCCACGTACCGCACTAATCATTGTTTGTGCATTACCTAAAGTACTATCTGGGAATAATCTTAATTTAATTTCTCCCTTAGTTTTTTCTTTAAGTAGATCATCAAATTTTTTCGCTGCAATATGTTGGCTGTCTGAGCGAGGGGCTTCGTAACCAAAACGTAGAGAAATTTCAGCCATTGCCGAAGAACTCATTACGGCAACGCCTGCCACTAATGCTGCTAAAGTTTTTAAATTAAAAAGTTTCATAGGGTTCTCCTGTGATAAAAAATGGTTTATAAGCGGTCGTTTTTTGCAAACTTTTCACAATTTTTAACCGCTTGTCTCAGAGGTTAAGGTTACTTTATTGCATCCAACTTAACGGTACTAAAATCAACGATGGGAAGAATACAAATAAGAGTAATAATACAAACATCATTATCAGATAAGGCATTACACCTTTTGCTGCTTGGTCAAACGGTAATTTTGACACACCGGTAATCACGTTTAACACATTACCTACAGGTGGCGTAATTAAGCCGATTGAAGTATTTAAAATAAAGAGTACACCGAAATAAACTGGGTCTATCCCCGCTTCTTGTACTAATGGCATTAATACCGGTGTTAAAATCAAGACGGTTGGAGTTAAATCCATTACCATTCCGATAATAAATACCGCAAACATAATCACTAATAACAATGTGGTTGGGCTTTCAATTAATGGCTCGAGCAATTCGGTCAGCATCATCGGAAGTTCCGCAATGGTAATTAACCAACCCGTTACATTAGCAGCCGCCACCAAGAACATTACTACTGCGGTTGTTTTCGCTGCGGCTAGAACCACTTTATATAAGTCTTTTAGCTTTAATTCACGATAAACGAATAATGAAACAATCAACGCATAGAAGGTTGCAACCGCCCCTGCTTCTGTTGGGGTAAACATTCCTGAACGGAACCCACCAATGATAATAACTGGAAGTAATAATGCCCAAATACTGTTTTTAAATGAGATGCAAAGCTCTTCTTTAGTTGCTTTTGAGAACGTCATTAAATCTAAACGTTTTGCTTGCCACCACCAAAGTGTTGCTAAACAAATACCCATCATAATGCCAGGGAAAATCCCGGCTAAGAACAATTTAGTAATAGAAACACCGCTTGCAACCCCAAATACAATAAACGGAATAGAAGGCGGAATAATTGGTGCAATGATACCAGCTGTACCAATTAAGCCTGCAGAACGGTCAATCGGATAGCCTGTCGTTTTCATCATCGGCAATAACATTGCCGCAACCGCTGCGGTATCTGCCACTGCAGAACCTGAAAGGCTCGCCATAATCATAGCAGCAAGAATAGCTACAAAACCTAAACCACCACATTTATGCCCGACTAATTTCATCGGCAAATCGATAATACGTTTAGATAAGCCCCCCTCATTCATAATTTCACCGGCTAAGATGAAAAATGGGATTGCCATTAACGAAAAGCTATCTGCTCCGCTTACAATCTGTTGAGCAAGAATTTGGGCATCGAATAGATCCAAATGTACCATTAATGCCACACCACAAACTAATAGCGAGAATGCAACGGGAATACCTAATAAGATAGAACCGAGTAATACGGAAAGAAAAATTACAACTGTCATTTAGCTTCTCCTTTCGCAATCACACCAATAGTTGCAACAACACGAGCAATGATTAATACACCAATTAATGCACCGGCAATAGTGCTTGCAAGAAAGGTAATTCCTTGTGGCAAACCTGAGATCGGTGCAAGGTTATTAATATTTAAGTTAAATTGCGTCCAACTACCATCTACAATTAAATAGCAACAGAACAACATTGCCAAATCAGTCAAAACACTTAACACTTTAGCTACAAATGGCGAAAGTTTATCTGTCAGAATGGTTACTCTAACGTGCTGATTTTCACTAAAAGCTAATACCGCTCCTAAAAAAGCTAACCAAACAAACATAAAACGAGAAATTTCTTCTGTTACGTTAATACTGCTATTAAAACCATATCGCAATACTACGTTTAGAAAAACCAAAATAGACATTGCCGATAAAATAAGCACCGCCAATGCTTCTAAAATTTTTCCTACTAGTTGAGCAAAGGCTTTCATAAAGACTCCTTAATCTCACTCATTGCAATTTTGACAACAATTTTGCGAATCATTTTCTCACCTGCAAAAATTGCTGTACGGTGGGCATCTTCAGGGAAAAATACGGCAAAATTGCCTGCCACACAGTGGAATTCATTTTCATTTTGAACAGATGAATAGAATTTAATATCACGCTCAGGGTTGTATTCCACTGCAACAGGGTTATTGCCTAAATCAATGGAAGTAGCCATCAACTCCACCCCTTTATGCAAATATTGCACATCTAAGTAATTTTGATGAACCTCAGGTTGGAATGCTGATTTTTCTTTTGTTTCCAGATCTAATACTTGTACATAAATGCTACGACCTTTTAACTCATAAACACCCGCATCCATTGCATCAAAATCGGTATTTTTTAAATAATCTAATGCAAATTGAATTGCCTTTGGATACTGAGCCGGATTGTAATTTGAAATATGTCCGAAAAACATAACTTGCTCCGTTTGTAAAATTTGGGGAAAATCTAACCGCTTGCATTTTCAGGTTAATAAAAAATTCGCTCTATCAGATCCCCCTCTTTAGCAAAGAGGGGTTAGGGGAGATTTGATTACAATTTCAACATCTCGTATGAACGTATTTTCTTTATAGAGACTGCAATTTCGCCCAAACCGTATCATCAACCGGAATACCATTCGCTTTGTTATCTGCAAGAATTTGAGTAAATTCGTGTCCTGGTAAACGAACCGCTACTTCAGGGTCTGCACGCTCTGCTGTGCGAACATAATCCATAATACGGTTAAGTTTTTCGTCTTTTGTTTTGCCGTCAATTAAGCGATCCACTTCAATCGCAATAAAGACTTGTGATACACAGTATTCATCATCTTTATCTTCTGTTACCGCAGCGGTTGATTCACCGTTAGATAATAGTGTTGCAATCATATCTAACACAATTGATAAGCCTGAACCTTTCCAGAAGCCCATTGGCATTAAGCGACGGTTTTTCTCAACCGTTGCTGGATCACGTGTCGGGTTCCCTTCATCATCAAAGCCGGCATCAACAAATGTTTGGCGACCTTGTAAGCGATGAATTTCAAGCATTCCGTAAGAGTACATTGAGCAAGACATATCAACCATTGTGATTGGTGTAGTTGGCACTGCCACGATAAGTGGGTTTGTCCCGATACGGCACTCTTTTGCTCCCCAAGGTGGCATAACTGCTAAAGCGTTTGTCCAGCAAATGCCGATATAACCTTTTTCTGCCGCTTGCCAACCGTAAGAACCACCACGCATCCAGTGGTTTGCATTACGTAAAGCCACCACACCGATACCGTTTTGTGAGGCAAGCTCCATTGCTCTGTCCATCATTTTTTTCGCAGTTAAGTTACCGATTGCTTGGTGGGCATCCCATTGTTCAATTGCACCTAATGAAAGTACTTTAGTTGGCACTGCTTCCGGCACAATATCGCCATTTTCTAATTGTTGAATAAAACGAGGGAAACGGTTTACGCCGTGTGAGTAAGCACCTGCTTGGGTTGTATCAGCAAATACGGTTGCACACTCTTCTGCAATCTCTTCACGTACATTGCGAGAAAGTAATACACGTTTAAACTGTGCTTTTAAATCATCATAAGAAACTCGAATAGTCATAATTAAATACCTCTAAAAATCAAATTATTTCAAATAGTAAAATCACGTTTCATAAGGTACTCTTTAGACAAACTAAAGTCAATGAAAGCAAAAATATAAAAACCATTTAAAATCAAATAGTTAAAAACATTTTTGTAAATTTGAGAGGTAGATCACACTTTAGAACAGTAATAAAATAGGAAGAAATGGGAAAAGCAAGCGGTTATTTTTTTGTAAAAATTTCACAAAAAACAACCGCTTGTAAATGGAAGATTAAAGTGGGAATAGAATTGGGATCATAAATACAGAAAGTAGCATCACTAATACCGTAAATGGCACACCAACTTTTATAAAGTCCATAAATTTGTAACCTGCTGGAGCCAGCACCATAGTATTCACTGGAGAAGAAACCGGGGTCATAAAGGCGGCAGAAGCAGAAACCGCAACGGTCATTACAAATGGTAATGGCGAATAACCGAGTTGGCCTGCAATCGCAACAGCGATTGGCATTACTAAAATTGCGGTTGCCGTATTGGAAATAAAGGCACTGATAACCGCAGTAAATATAAACAGAGCCATTAGCACGAAATGTACGTCTAGATCTTGCATTACATCAAGCAAGAATCGCACGGTTAAATCAACCCCGCCTGTTTTTTGCAAAGCAATAGAAAACGGCATCATTCCAATAATCAACACAATGCTTGGCATATGAATGGAATCATAGGCACTTTTCATATCCACACAGCGAAATTTCCCTAATAATAGACAAGCAATAAGTGCAGCCATTACATTTGGTACAATGCCTGTAATCATCAACACCACCATCACTAATACGGAAAACAGTGCGTGCGGTGCTTGGCTTAATGCCGGCGGAGCTTTTTTGCTTTCCTCAGGGGTGCGTAGCAAGAAGAAATCTCGATTATCTTTATCTAGACGATGAATTTGCTGCCATACGCCCATTATCAACAAAATATCACCAAATTTCAGCGGTGTATCTAATAAATCCTGCTGAATAACCTCTTCTCCTCGTTTTAAGCCAATAACACTTAAATGGTATTTTGAACGGAATTGAAGTTCACGAATAGTTTTGCCAATACATTCAGCTTCTGGCATAACTGATAATTCCGCCATACCTACCGATTTAGAATGGGAAGAAAAATACTCGCCTTTTAATTCAATTTGACGTAGATTCAGTTGTTCACAATATTGTTGATAGGTTTCATCATCAAGTGCAGTATCTAACAATAAAATATCTTTCGGCTGAAAAATTTCATTTACCGAGGCATTGATGGTAATTGTTCTAAAATGTTTATTACGTTGAATAGCAATAATATTTAAGCCATACTCAAAACGTAGGTTTAACTGACTAATAGATTTACCTACAAATTCAGAATCTGGCTCAACTAATGCCATTTTGGCTCTACCCTTTAGCTGATACTCCTCAATTAAATTTGCCATTGAAAAATCTTGTATTTTGCCTTGAGCCTCGCTTTCCTCACCGTTATCTAACCAACGGCGAGCAATCAGCATATAGCCAATTCCTAGCACTAACACCATTAAACCAATGGGTGTAAAGCTAAAAAAATTAAATCCCTCGAAGCCTGATTTCACTAATTCAGAATGAGCAACAAGGTTAGGGGGAGTTGCAATTAAGGTCATCATTCCACTAATTAAGCCTGCAACACTTAATGGCATCATTAAACGACGAGGCGAAATGCCCATACCAGAACAAATCGCAAGCACTACCGGAATAAAAATAGCGACAATCCCCGTTGAACTCATAAAAGAGCCTAGACCTGCAATCGAAAGCATAAGAAGTATCAGCACCTTGGTTTCATTAGCTCCTGAAACCCGCATTAACCAATCACTAACTTGATTTGCAACACCGGTTCTTACCAGCCCTTCTCCCACAATAAAAAGCAAAGCTATCAGCACTACGTTAGGGTCACTCAACCCCGCTAAGACTTCTTGCACAGATAAAATATCCGTAATGCTAAAAAACAGCATTACAATCAGTGCGACAATATCCATTCGCAGTTTGTTTTGAATAAACTGCCAAATAGCAAAGACTAATAATGCCATTGTCCAAAACAGTGGTTGTTGAAGAAAATTAGGAAGAGAAGAAATGAGAGGTTGCATAATCATATCCTTAAAACAATTTAAGGATAGATTACACTTCTTTGCTAAAAGAAAAAAGCCGAAGTCGTCAAAAAACCAACAGAAATTAAGCTTAAAGCGGACTTTCTACATTTAGTTGTTCATCAATTTCTGTTACCGCTAGAATAAGACTGGAACGAATGATTTTTTCTAAACGCATTTGTTGCATTTGAAATAACATAGAATCTTTATTTTCCATTGTGGTTTTAACATTCAATAATTCATTAATCGGCAAAAAATCAATGTGGTGTAAATCTTTTGCAAATTGAATTACCGCAGGATGAGAAAAAGTAAATTCTTCCTCTTCATCTTTCAAATGCCGTTTCACTTCTAAAAAAAGTGAAATATCTTCAAACACTTTAGGTGAAATCACACCAAGCCCAAGTAATACTTTTAAACGAACAGAAAGATCGGCTAGCGGCCCTTGATGTTCAAACAAGGAATCCACTACCGATTTTAGTGCAAAATCCGTTTTACGAAATACTCGCTCAATCAACTGTTCAACATCCTTTGTAAACAGTTGATTTGCCAATGTGAAAAAGCCTAATAAACTAGGCTCTTCACTGAGTTTATCTATATAGTCCACAATAGCTTAATTATTATTGATAAAGAGTAACCACTTTCTCGATAACAGCTTGGTCAGTTAAGCCTGTATATTTTTCAACTGCTGCCGCCACACCATTATTTGCAATAAATTCTGCTAATTCAACCGCTTGTGGGTCATCTTCATTACGATATTGTAATGCCATTACCACGCCATTGACTAAATGTGTATGAGGTAAACCATACTCTAATGTGCCTGAAAGCGGTTTGATTAAGCGGTCATTCGGGCTTAATTTACGGATTGGCTCACGACCTACTCGGTTTACATCATCATTTAAATACGGATTTGCAAAGCGTTTTAAGATTTTTTCGATATAAGCTGCGTGAGCTTGAGGGTCAAAACCGTAGCGTTTAATTAGCACAGCACCGCTTTCTTCCATTGTCGCTTTAACGGCAGATTTAACCGATTCAATCGCAATCGCTTCTTTAATCCATTGCACACCAGCTTGTTTGCCTAAATAAGCACAAATCAGATGTCCTGTATTTAAGGTAAAGAGTTTACGCTCAACAAATGCCATTAAGTTATCGGTTAATTCCATTCCTTTAATATCTGGAATAGTACCGTTGAATTGAGTTTTATCCACAATCCATTCGCTAAACTCTTCAACAGTTACCTCAAGCGGATCGTCTGGATTAAGCTCTGCCGGTGGTACTATTCTATCTACCGCAGAATCTACAAAACCTACTGTTTTTTCAATCGCCGCTTGTTGATCTGCCGTTAAGTTTTCAAAAATTTTACCTTTAAAGAAAGTTGTGCCACGCACCATATTTTCACAAGCAATAATGTTTAATGGTTGGGTATTACCACTTTCTACACGAGCCACTAAGGCTTTGGCAAATAACGGAGCGATAAAACCAAGTACATTTGGGCCAACTGCAGTGGTAATTAAATCAACAGTTTTGACTTGTTCAATTACTGCGGTTTCATCTTTCGAGTTGATTGCTGCAATATTTTTTACTGTTTCGACACGGCTGGCATCGCCTACAATTTTTACACCGTATTGTTTGTTTTGGTTGATTTGGTCAATTTGCGTTTGGTTAATGTCAGCAAAAGTGACAAAAACACCAGAATCCGCTAATAATTTACCGATAAAGCCACGACCAATATTGCCAGCACCGAAATGAAGTGCGTTCATAATTTATTCTCCGAAAATAATGTAGTGATAGCAACCAACGCCCACGTTGGAGCTTCTATTTTAACTTTAAACTTATAAAAACAAAGGCACAAGCGAGAACGCTTGCACCCTCAAAAAGTGATTACTTCGCTAACAACGCTAACACTTCATCTACATTTGTAGTTTGTGTTAGGGTTTTCATTGCTTCGTCATCATCTAAAGCATTAGTAATTGCACTTAAAATTTGAATGTGATCATTACCTTTTGCGGCAATACCTACAACTAATTTTGCTACGCCATCTTCTTCATCAGTAAAGCGTACACCGTTTGGATATTGGCAAACCACAATCCCAGTTTTTAACACGCTATCTTTAGCATCAGAGGTGCCGTGCGGAACAGCTAAACCTTCGCCTAAGTAAGTTGAAACCATTTCTTCACGGGCAAACATTGCATCGACATAACTTGGTTGTACAAAACCTGCTTTAACTAATTGTTCACCTGCAAAACGAATCGCATCTGCTTTAGTTTCAGCTTGTAAGCCTAAAAATACTTGTGCTGCTTGTAATTTTAAACCTTCTGGCTGAGTTTCTGTATTTGCAGAATTTTCAACATTTTGCACCGCTTGTTGTGGCTGAGATTGACCTAATTTTGCGACTAAACCATCATAGAATGCACTGTCTAAGAAGTTAGTTAAAGATAAATGCTGTGCTGAACCTACACGTTGTTGAGCACGAGCGGTTAGGTCTTTGTGAGTAATCACTAACTGTGCATCTTGCGGTAAATCGTTAATTGCTAGGTTTTGTACTTCAATGTTTAAGCCGGCTGCCTGTACTTTTTTACGTAACATACTTGCACCCATTGCACTTGAGCCCATACCTGCATCACAAGCTACATAGATTTTACTCACGTTGCCATTTAAAGTAGAGGTTGCCCCTTTACTTTCTGCTTTCATTGCTTGTGTTTGAGCTTGTGCATCTTCAAGTGAGGCTTCGCCTTTTTGCATTTTTAGTAAAACGGATGCAATCGCAAATGTTACAGCACAAGAAAGAACAACTGATGCAATTACCGCAAAGTGAGCACCTGCTGGTGTCATTGCTAATACCGCAATAATTGAACCTGGAGATGCCGGAGCACTTAACCCACCGCCTAATAATGAGTTAGTTAATACACCTGTTGCACCACCAGCAATAACCGCTAAAATCAAACGAGGATTCATTAACACATACGGGAAGTAAATTTCGTGAATACCACCTAAGAAGTGGATAATAGAAGCACTACCAGCCGTTTGTTTCGCCGTACCACGACCAAAGAACATATATGCAAGTAAGATACCAAAACCAGGGCCTGGGTTCGCTTCAATTAAGAATAGGATAGATTTACCCACTTCTTGTGCTTGTGCCGTACCTAGTGGTGTGAATACCCCGTGGTTAATCGCATTGTTTAAGAACAAGATTTTTGCAGGCTCAACAATAATAGAGGTTAATGGTAATAAACCAGCATCAACTAATGCACCAACACCTGCACCCAATAAAGTAGAAAGTTGAGTAACAATACCACCAATGAAAGCGAAAGATAACATCGCTAAAATCATACCGATAATACCTGCTGAGAAGTTGTTTACCAACATCTCAAAACCACTTTTCACTTTACCTTCAATGGCTTTATCAAAAGTTTTGATTGCCCAGCCACCAAGAGGGCCCACAATCATCGCACCCAAGAACATTGGGATTTCGCTACCAACAATAATACCCATTGTGGTAATTGCACCAACAACAGCACCACGCTCGCCGCCGACTAAACGACCACCGCTATAACCGATTAAAAGTGGTAATAAATAAGTGATCATCGGGCCAACGAGTTTCGCAAAACTTTCGTTTGGTAACCAACCTGTTGGAATGAAAAGTGCGGTAATAAAGCCCCAAGCAATAAAGGCACCGATATTCGGCATTACCATATTAGAGAGAAAACGCCCAAAACCTTGGACTTTCACTTTTAAATTAGACATAAAAACCTCGAAAAAGGAGAGAAATATTAGGGTTGAATAAATTGATGAGTAAATTAGCACCACTTTGAAAAGTTACAAAAATATTTCTCTTAAAAATGTGAACTAGATCACATTAAATTTTTGAGGCTAATTTTAAAAATGTGATCTAGTTCACGCTTTTGTGATTTTTAGTACATAAAAAAGCCCAAACATTGCTGTTTGGGCTTCTGAAAAATATTCATTTACAGTACTTTTGCAGAATAATTTAATTTTTCGACCGCTTGTATCAATTTTTCATTCTCAACATTAGGTTTTACAACCACATTCACTTTGCGTTCTTTCATTGAGGCTTTAGTTGAAATAACTCCATCGACTGCACGGAGTTCTTTATTCACTAAATAAACACAAAGCTGGCAGTACATTTCTGGAATTTCTAAAACAACATTTTTCTCAGCTTGTTCTGTTGCTTGTGGTGCTTGCTTTTCCTCTGCATAAGCGAAAGGAACGCTTACTAAAGATAAACCTAAAATCAGTAATAGTTTTTTCATTTTATTCTCCGCCTTACATTTCTAAAATATAAGGTAAAACATAAGGGTAGGTTAGAAAGAAGATCACTACCACAAACACAATCCAATATAAAATCACTAACGTTTTTCGAGAAAGGTATTTGGTGCAGATAATTTTATTGGAAAAATTAAGTAACCAAAAACCGTAGCCAAAAGCAATGAGTGAAAGAATTAACATTGGTAGTTGTAAAAACTCCAACTGGTTTAACTCCATTAACCAAGGGGAAGAAATCCCGAATACAAGATAAACCAATGGGGCAATACAACAGAGTGTGGAACCGACCGCAGTGGCTACTGCGGCCACACACATAGTAATGAATTTACTGTTATAGCTCTTTTGAGATGAATTCATAACCAAATTCTTTCGGAACAAAGTAATTTAATGGATCGCCCCCCACTTCTGCATAAGGGTAACCAAAGTTATTTAATGGGGTTAATTCCGGTTGTGGATATAAATCAAAATCACGACCGTGGTTAAAACCAACCCAGTTCATTTCCCAGTTGCCGAATAGGTATTTTGAAACGGCTTGCACATCCGCATCTGATACTTCTTTTTTCTCTGCTAAACGCATTTTTGCTACATCTGCTGAATCTACCGGTACCCAGCCAAAACCAGCCAAATAGAACTCTGCACGGCAGTGCTGACCACCACTTTCGTTGGCAATACCATCTTTGGAGCTACCAAAGGCTGTTTTAGAATATTGGCTCATTTTATCCGCTTTACCTAAACGGATACCAAAGACTTCACGAGCTGGAATATCAGACGCTCTGGCTAAGGCGACAAACACAGAGTTAATATCGGTACATTTTCCTTTTAGCACTTTAGTGGTTAAGATTTTTTCCACATCACCATCACCACAACCAATAACAGAGTTATCACGCTCCATATTATCCACAATCCAGTTGTGAATAAGTTCGGCTTTTTTCAGTGGATTTTTCTCATCGCCAACAATTTTATCAGCATACTCTTTTACGATACCGTCGGTTTTAATGTGTGCGGTTGGTTTTAAATATTCCAATACATCAACCGAATAGATGATTTTTTCCGGCATTTGGTAATTATCTAACGCACCTTGTGCCATTGGCTCACGATCTTTGGTTTCGATCAACAACTTCACTTTCATATCACGTTTTGGGGCATCAGCATCCCAGCTAGCAAACAAGGTTTTGGCACCATAAGCGTTGTTTTCTGTGATATAGGCAGTTTTGTAACTTCCCTCAAACTCAATAGATTTAATCTCTTGATATTCGGTTGTAGAAGGCAACGGAATCCATAAATTGGTTACGCCAGAAGAGCCTTGTGGCACGACTAAATCATAAGATTGCGTAAATTCGTAAGTATGGGTGTTAGTGTGGAAATTGTTTTGTTGAACAGGTGCGGCAAAAGCTGTTGCGCAGCTTGAAGCCACCAAAGAGGCAATAAGTTTATTCATTGAATGATCCTTATTAGAGTGAAAAACAGTTAAAACTTAACATATTAAGTATTCTAACTACGGATGAGGTTGCATAGTAGCCAATAAAAAATTGAAAAGCAATAGCCTCTCTCAAATAATCTTTAGTAAGCACAAGCGGTCTGTTTTTTCTTCAATTTTGTAAATTTTGAAAGAAATATCACCGCTTAGTTATTTCAACACTTGTATTTATAAAAATCATCCCCATTAACTTTCCTTGTATTCATTTTTAATACATAACTTAACAAAATTCAAAAGGAACACATAATGGCATTAGATTTCAACTCAGTGGCTTTAGAATCAGTAGAAGCAAAAGGCGGATACGGTATCGGTTTACAAATTGGTCAGCAACTTTTAGGTAGTGGTATGGATGTAAGTGCTGAAGCGGTTGCTCGTGGTATTTACGATGTATTAAACAACAACCCACCTGCTGTTGACATTAACGAAGTTACTGCTGCGTTACAAGAATTAGGCCAACGTGCAGAAGCAGCACAAGCAGAAGCATTCAAAGCGATTGATGCAGAAAACAAAGCATTCTTAGAAGAAAACAAAAAAGCAAAAGGTGTTGTTGTAACAGATAGCGGTTTACAATATGAAATCTTAACTGAAGGCACTGGCGAAAAACCAACAGCAACGTCAACAGTACGTGTTCACTACACAGGTTCATTAATTGACGGTACTGTATTTGATAGCTCAGTACAACGTGGGCAGCCGGCAGCATTCCCAGTAAACGGCGTAATTCGTGGTTGGACAGAAGCATTACAATTAATGCCTGTTGGTTCAAAATGGCGTTTAACTATCCCTCAAGAACTTGCTTATGGCGAACGTGGTGCAGGTGCATCAATTCCTCCATTTGCTACTTTAGTTTTTGAAGTGGAATTATTAGATATTCTTTAATCTAAAATAAATAGAAAAAGCCCTGTAAAATCAATTTACAGGGCTTTTTAAATACTTTAACCCGCTTTAGAATTTCCAATGAATAAGAAAAAATCGCTCATCACTCGCTTTCTCAAAAATATCTTTATATACGGTGGCTTATTTATCATCGTGAGTTTTCTGGTCGATTGGTATAGAGCTCCAACCGCTCCAGCTCAATTTGGGCAACAAGTACAATACGATATTCAAAACCAACCGAAGATCATTGCTCAATTAAGCCACAACAAACCAATGCTTCTCTATTTTTGGGGAAGTTGGTGCCATTACTGCAAAGTGGTTTCGCCAAATATTCAGCAATTTGCAAATGAAGGAATGGAAGTGTTAAGTGTGGCACTAAAATCTGGTAGTGATATGGAAGTAAAAAATTATCTTGATGAAAATGGCTACGCTTTCCCAACCTTAAATGACCCAATGGGCGAATTTTCTCAAGGTTGGAATATTCAAGCCACACCAACGATTTTAATCATTAAAGATAGTAAAATTTTACACCACACGACAGGCTATACCAGCTATTGGGGGTTAAAAATTAGGTTATGGTTATCGGAATTGTTACCGTAAAAACCCTTGCCTGTTATTAAATGAGAAAAACAACAGGCACTAAATTCATCGTAATCATTGTGGTGATCGATAAAATCAGCCTTGATGAGCCAAAAATAAAACCTCGGTTCTTTCCGTTATCAAACTTCACTAATAAATTTGCCATTGCGGTTAAAGCGTACACTTCCACCACCGTAAAAATAACCGTATAAACGTAAGCAGCAGTTAAAGTGGCAATTTTTACCGTAATAAACCAAGGTAAAATCATTGCAACGGCTAAAATTGGTGAAATCCAAATCAGCTGAGTTTTGGTTAAATTGATTCGTCTGGAGAAGGAAGACTGAAGACTGACCGTTAAAATACCGTTAATAAACAAAGCGATAGGCGAATGTTCTGGCACGCCTAGCACTTTATCAAATAGGTACGGAAAGATAATAAAATAGGATGAGGCAACGCTTAACGGCACAAATAGCATTAAGTGAGCGAATAAAAACTCTTTACTGATAATTTCTTTAATTTGAGCAAAACGGAATTTTACCTTTTCACTCACACCTTCCACACCATAAAAAGGTTTTACCATAAAGGCGAATAGTGCCGCCTCAAGTAAAAAGCAGATCCAAATCAGCGTTTCAATCAGCTCAAACTTAATAAAAGGGATAACGATAAGCGGAGCCAGCATTGACGACATACTGGTCACTTTTAAATATTTGCCTTGCAATCGGGTTTTTGCGGCATATTCATTGCCGGCTAAGGCGAGTAAACAGGCTCGGGCATTGGTACCGAATAAACAGCTCCCTAAGCCGAAGCAAGTGGTTGCTAACAATAGCACCATATAGTTATCCGCCGCTAAAAACAGCATATAGGCAAGCACATCTAACAAACAGCCGAGCAACATCATTTTCGCCAACCCATAACGGTCGCCCCAAATGCCAGCTAAAATCGCCAAAGCTTGATTACAAAACAGTAATAACGAAAGCGAAAAAGCAATTTGAGCGTTGTCTAGCCCTTTATCTTTGAGATAAAAGAAAAAGACACTCTGCATTGAAAAAAATGCAGTGGTGGAAACAAAACGGCGAGTGAGTAAGAGTTTTTCTAAAGGCATTTTGGCATTGGGGATAAATAAAAGGGGATATTCTACTCTCTCCACTTATCGTGAGCAATCACACCGCCTTTTATTTTACCTTTTCCGTTGGTTTCGGTATCATAGCCACTATTGAAAGCGGTCGGATTTCCGCAATTTTTTGCAAATTATTTATCAAAAACGACCGCTTGTTGCACAAATTTAAGGATAACAAATGAAAGAGACTATTGTCGCCCAAGCCACCCCTATCGGACGTGGCGGTGTGGGGATTCTACGTGTTTCCGGCCCGCTTGCCGAAACCGTGGCAGAAGCCGTATTGGGTAAAAAATTAAAACCTCGCTTTGCAAATTACCTCCCCTTCAAAGATGAAGACGGCACTGTGCTAGACCAAGGCATTGCCCTATTCTTTAAAGCCCCAAACTCCTTTACGGGCGAAGACGTGCTTGAACTACAAGGACACGGCGGACAAGTGATCTTAGACTTGTTGATGAAACGCATTCTACAAGTTGATGGCATTCGTATTGCTCGTGCCGGGGAATTTTCCGAACAAGCATTTTTAAACGATAAATTGGACTTAGCCCAAGCCGAGGCGATTGCCGATTTGATTGATGCGACTAGCGAACAAGCAGCTCGTTCAGCATTGAAATCGCTACAAGGCGAATTTTCCAACAAAGTCAATGAACTGGTGGATTCCGTCATTTATTTACGCACCTATGTTGAGGCTGCAATCGACTTCCCTGATGAAGAAATCGACTTTTTGGCCGACGGTAAAATTGAGAATAAATTAAACGAAATCATCGCCCAATTAGACAGCGTTCGCAAAGAGGCAAAACAAGGCTCAATTCTGCGTGAAGGAATGAAAGTAGTGATTGCAGGTAAGCCGAATGCAGGTAAATCAAGCTTACTCAACGCATTAGCGGGCAGAGAGGCGGCGATTGTAACCAATATTGCCGGCACCACCCGAGATGTGTTGCGTGAGCATATCCATATTGACGGAATGCCGTTGCACATTATTGACACCGCAGGGCTTAGAGATGCGAGCGATGAAGTGGAACGTATTGGAATTCAACGAGCGTGGGATGAAATTGCTCAAGCCGATCACGTGTTATTGATGATTGACAGCACCGAACAGCAAGCCGATCAATTTAGGGAAGAATGGGCGGATTTCTTGGCAAAACTACCACAAAACATTCCTGTTACTGTGATTCGTAATAAAGTGGATTTATCGGGCGAGCCAGAAGGCTTAATTCAGGTTGAAGATTTCACAATGATCCGCCTTTCCGCTCAAACTAAAGTGGGCGTGGATTTACTCAGAGAACATCTTAAAAAATCAATGGGTTATCAAAGCTCAACTGAAGGTGGATTCCTTGCTCGTCGTCGCCATTTACAAGCCCTAGAAACTGCTGCAACTCACTTAGAGCGTGGACATATTCAGCTTACCCAATTCTTCGCCGGCGAATTATTAGCCGAAGAGTTGCGAATGGTGCAAAATGCGTTAAGCGAAATTACCGGGCAATTTACCTCCGATGATTTGCTCGGCAATATTTTCAGCTCATTTTGTATCGGCAAATAAGAGGGCAAAATGGCTCTGTTTCACGCTTTTCAAATGCAATGTAAGCAACTGCTCCCAAACACAACAGATTTCTTAATCGGCTTAAGTGGCGGAGTGGATTCCGTGGTGTTGTTACATTTATTTGCTCGCACAAAGCAAAATATTCGAGCCATTTATATCCACCACGGCTTAAGCCCTAATGCCGATAGCTGGGCTGATTTTTGTGAACAATATTGCAAGCGGTTGAATATCCCTTTTATTTTGCAAAAAGTGGTGGTTGATAGCCGTGAAGGGATTGAAAACGGAGCAAGAACCGCCCGCTATCAAGCATTCCGACAACATTTGCAACCAAACGAAGTGCTTGCCACCGCTCATCATTTAGACGACCAAGCGGAAACCTTCTTTCTTGCTTTAAAACGTGGCAGTGGCATTAAAGGCTTATCTGCGATGCAAGCGGTCAGTTTTTTGCAAAATTTTACACTTTTCCGACCGCTACTAACCTTTAGCAAAGCAGAGTTACTATCTTATGCTCAGCAACATCAGTTGTCTTGGATTGAAGATGAAAGCAATGCCGACAGTCGTTACGATCGCAATTTCCTTCGAAATGAAATCCTCCCCACGCTCAATCAGCGTTGGAATGGATTTAGCCAAATGGTGGCAAGATCCGCTCAACATTGTGCCGAACAGCAAAACCTAATTGAAGAGCTATTAGCCGATGAACTTGCCGATAGAATAGGCGAAAAAAATCAATTCTCTATTGCAGGCTTTGAACAATTCTCACAAGCCAAGCAACAGCAACTTCTCCGTTTATGGCTGGAAAAAAATGGCTTGATGATGCCCAGCCAAGCTCAATTACAAGCGGTTATTTTTGAGCTGATTTTTGCAAAATCGGATAAAAACCCACAACTGAAACTCGGCGATAAGATTATTAGACGCTATCAGCAAGCAATTTATATCACAGAAGAAATACCAAATATTCCGGCATTTGAGATTCAATTAGCGGTGGAAACAGAGCTTGAACTGCCTTATCAGCTGGGTAATATTATTCGTTATAATCACGAGATTATTTGCAAAAAAGACGGAAAAACAGACCGTTTGCAACTGCCTATTGAGCTTGCAGATCAAAGGTTGATGCTTAGAGTTGGGCAAAAAGGTAAGGTCAAACTTTACCGCAAGCCACATCGAGAAGAGATGAAAAAGATTTGGCAACAGTACCAAATCCCCGTATGGGAACGTGAACGCACTCCCCTTATTTTTTGGCAAGAAGAGTTAGTCGCTTGCTTGCCTTATTAACTTTTTTCTAGCCTCTTGGATGATATTTTTGATGTAACGATTTCAAGCGAGCTTTCGCCACTTGGGTATAAATTTGTGTAGTGGATAAATCGCTATGCCCAAGTAACATCTGCACCACTCGTAAATCTGCACCGTGATTGACTAAATGGGTTGCAAAAGCGTGGCGTAAAATATGTGGCGACAGTTTATCGCTATCAATACCGGCCAACACCGCATAATGTTTAATGCGATGCCAAAAGGTTTGCCTTGTCATCTGCTGACCACGGCGACTTGGAAACACTACATCAGATTGCTGATTATTCAACAAAATCGGGCGACCGTATTGGAAAAACTCCTGTATCCAATAATTTGCTTCTTCGCCCAGTGGCACTAATCGCTCTTTATCCCCTTTCCCAATAATTCTTACCACACCTTGTTTTAAGCTTAAATTATCTGTTGAAAGTGAAACCAACTCGGTTACTCGAAGCCCCGTGGCATACAATAATTCAAGCATCGCCTTATCTCGCAATTCGATAGGATCTAGCGTATTCGGGCAATCTAATAGATCCATCACTTGCTCTTCGCTGAGTGATTTCGGTAAATGAGCTGGCTTTCTCGGCGAAGTTAAAGTGAGCGTTGGATCATCTTTTCGATAATTTTCAAGATACAAAAATCGGAAAAATTTACGTAAACAACTTAACATACGGGCAGAACTTGTCGCCTTATAACCCTGTTCCAAACGTTCGCCCAAAAAACCTTGTAAATCAATAGGATCAAGAGTGAGAAAGGCTTTAGGTGCAGAGAAATAATCGGCAAAACGCTCTAAATCAGAACGATAAGAGGCAACGGTATTTTCAGATAAACCGTGCTCTTGCCATAAAGTATCAAGAAATTGTTCGATAATAGGGTCTAGTTCAGCCATACAAGCGGTTAAATTTAAAGGAAATTTTGCAAATTTTAACAGACTTTATCATATAAAAAACAAAACCGATTAACTATTGCTAATCGGTTCTAATATTAGGCTGTTATTTCAATAAATCTTGCAAGCTCAATTTCATTTTTGCCACTTGTTCTAAATAAAGTTGCTTATTTTCTAATTCATCTGTTAATTGAACAATGGCTTCTGAAAGGGTTAAATTTTGGCTTTTGGCATATTTAGACAACCTTAGCCAGCTAGAATATTCTAAATCGATAGATTTCTTCTTCGTTGTTTGTTTTTCTGCATTGAAAAAACGCTTTCTTTTTGCCCTTACCGATTGACGCATTTTTTTGCGTTGCTCGGGTGTCATTTCCGACTTAATCCATTTCTCCACTTCTTCTGGCGAATCTTGCAATGTTGAGAGAAACTGCACTTTTAAATCGATTAAACTTTGTTCTTCATACTTGGTAATATTTTCACCTTCTCGGTGTTTTTTAAGCAGGTATTTCCACTTCCAAGTCGTCTCTTGAGTAATTAGTTTTTGGTATCGCATAGTAGTAAATTGTTATAGGAAATATAAGCTATGTTTAGCAAGTATATCGGAATTCTGTATAATAAACCAAATTTTCGATAACGAGGCAAATTTGTGACAATATCTTTATTAGATGAACAAGCATTGATACTAAAACAGGATTTTTCCAACTTAAATGAGACTGTTCGCTTTTTCGATTTTCAACCCCAAGCTAAACAAGCTTTAGATCAATTTATTCAGGCAAAATTTGGCTCTTTATTAGTGATTAAGTCAGAGATTTTTCCTGAGTTTTTAAATGAAATTACAGACTATCTGCCTTCAAATAGCCCGGTCGTAACTAAAATGGATTTTAATAAAAATAACTTATTTGGGTATCATCTCTTTTTAGAAAGAGAACATAAGTCTGAGTATGTAAAAGGGGCAATTCAAGAAGCGGATAACGGCATTTTAATTTTAAATGTTAATTCTTTATTATTAGATATTACCCAGTGGGATAAGCTCAAACAAGCCTTATTATTTGGCGAATATGAGCCTCATTCGGTCAATTATTCTCCCTATTTTTTATCTAAAGAAAAATCAACTTTTAAATTGATTCTAATTGGCGAGAGAGACGATATTTCTACTCTAATGGCCTATGATGATGGGCTATATCAAATAGGGCAATATACTGAAATTAAATCTTATTTATCTCTTCATCACAATATTCATCAATGGGCAAATTACGTGCAAAGCTATGCCAAAGAGACAATTAATAAATCTTTGTCAAATATTGCGATGAATCAATTTATGCAAGCTTATATTAGAGAAAGCGAAAGCCAAGATCTGATTTCAATTTCGCCAACGCTATTGAAAAAGCATTTACGTAGTATTCAAACCTTTTATGCTGATGCAGAAAAAATCGAAAGTGTAAAAGACTACTTTGATTATTTAGAAAATCAATCAGCTGTCTTAAATGATTATACCGTTGAAGATATTCTTACACATCAGCTTTATATTGAAACGGAAGGGGAAGAAATCGGGCAAATTAATGGGTTATCCGTTATTGATTTTGATGGAATTCCTCATAGCTTTGGTGAACCTCTGAGAATTAGCTGTAATGTGCAATATGGTGATGGCGAAATTACCGATATTGAGCGAAAAGTGGAACTTGGTGGAAATATCCACTCTAAAGGGATCATCATTGCTCAATCTTGCCTGGCCAATTTATTAGAGCTGCCGACTCAACTTCCGTTTTCTGCTTCTATTGCTTTTGAGCAATCTTATGGTGAAATCGATGGCGATAGTTCATCACTTGCTATTTTTAGTGTATTAGTCAGTGCTTTATCAAAACTAGCTTTACCGCAAGCCATTGCAGTTACAGGGGCTATCGACCAATTTGGTAATGTACTAAGTGTGGGAGGAGTTAATCAAAAAATTGAGGGATTTTTCAAAATCTGCCAAGCTCGCAAACTAACAGGTAAGCAAGGGGTTATCATTCCAGCCGCTTGTGTCAGCCATTTAAGTCTAAAAACAGAAGTGATTGAAGCCGTACAAAAAAATCAATTTAAAATTTGGACTGTTGAAAGTGTATTTGATGCCGTAGAAATTTTATTTGGATGTGATTTTTATAATGATGAAAATAACCTAAATAAGAGTGACAAAGAGTCTCTGTTCTCATTAATTCATCAGCAATTAGAAGATAGCCATAATGAAGAAATCAGCATTTCATTTTTTAAAAAAATCTATAAAAGATTAAAATTCGACTGATCCGACAAGTCAACTTACAACTGTTCACTGAATTAAAAGTCTGTTACTATCGCCCTGCTTTTTCAGGCATTGATATAACAGACTTTTTTCTATATTACAGGAACTTAAAAATAATGAACACTTGTACACCAATCATCAAACCAAGCTATACATATGAAGAACTTTTACTTTCGGGTAAAGGTGAATTATTTGGTGAAAAAGGCCCTCAATTACCCGCTCCGCCAATGCTAATGATGGATCGTATAATTGAGATGAATGCCGAAAAGGGAAATTTTGAAAAAGGTTACATTGAAGCTGAATTTGATATCAAGCCTGATTTATGGTTTTTTAACTGCCATTTTATTAACGATCCTGTAATGCCTGGCTGTTTAGGGTTAGATGCAATGTGGCAATTAGTTGGCTTCTATTTAGGCTGGATTGGTGGCGAAGGCAAAGGCCGTGCATTAGGTGTGGGTGAAGTAAAATTCACCGGACAAATTTTACCAACAGCAAAAAAAGTAGTTTACCGTATTCATATGAAACGTGTTGTAAATCGTAAGCTTGTAATGGGTGTTGCCGATGGTGAGGTAGAAGTAGATGGCAGAGTAATTTATACCGCAACTGATCTTAAAGTTGGTTTATTCCAAGATACAACGGCGTTCTAATAAAAATATTTATTTTGCGATCTCGCTCGAAAATTTAAATTTCTATTATTTACAAATATACTTCAAATTATAAGATGCCCTCATTACGAGGGTATTTTTATGTATAAAGCAATGACACTTATTGAAATATTAACTACGATAGTGGTTATGGTTATTGCTACTTATTTTATCTCTCCGATTATTTTCACTTTACAAGATAGAGTGGCATTAAATAGTGAAATTGAAAATATCCAATCTTTTATTTATCAATTACAAACTAAAGCCCGTTATAGCAAGCGGAATTATACCTTAACTATTTCTCAAAATGATAATAACTGGTGTATGGTTGCCGTTAGAAAACCGATAAATAGCACGAAACAAATTATCTGTGATTGCTTAAATAAACAGTTTTGTCAGTTTGAAGATGAATATCATATTTATACCCCATTTCATTCTAAAATAAGATTGAAAAATAAAAGTTTATATCCTAATGCTTTTATTAATATTGATGGGGTAAGTGGGCGGTTGGAGTCGAAATGTATTCAGATCAGCTTAAATCAAGAAAGTGATATTTTACAATTTGAAACCTTAGGGCGAGTATATGTTGCAGAAAGAGATAAACGTAGTACCTGTAAAGATTAGCTTGCCGGCTTTTAGTTTGTTAGAAGTGTTAATATCAACGGCATTAGGAGCATTTTTATTATTGTTATTTTCCGCCAGTTATACCGATTTCTATAGAACACAAACTAAACAGAGGGAATTGTTATATTTACAATCGGAAGCCAATCAATTATTAAATTATTTTCAACAACATATTCAGCATATTAATTTTCAAGGTTCGCATAGAGAGGGAAATAATCTTGATTTATTTCTAAAAGATAATCGAAGTATAAATATACTTTCCTCAAATTGTCTTATTTTCTTTTATGATTTAAATAAAGATGGTTGCATTGGTACTCGTAGAACAAAAAATAGTGCCTGCCAGTTAAATGATATAAATAATACACGAGAAACATTAAAAGAAATATTTGGATTTAAATTGGAAAATAATGAGATCTATTCATTTTCGGGCAATTTAGATCGTTGTATAAAAGAAGAGTGCCAAAGGTTACTAAATGATTGCGGAGGCAGATGGAGCAAATTTAGCTCTATTCATCATTTTAAAGTTAATAACTTAGCCTTTAGCTGGAAAAAAGAAGATCAGTTAGTTCAAGTTGATATGGAACTTGAATCTGCAAAAGATAAACAAATTACTTATAAAACAAAAAGTTATATTTTTATACTTAATCATAGGGAATAAAATGCAGATTCAACACAAAGCAAGTGCCTTATTGGTTTCTTTAATATTGATAAGTGGCATTTTATCTATTTTATTTTTAAGTAAAGATAAATTTATTCAACAAGAAAGTATTAGCCATTTTTATACAGAGAAATATCTACTAGATAAGCAACATTTTCTTTCTTTTTATCCTAAGAATAAGGATGAACTTTGCCAACAGTTAAAAAAAGAGCTAATTACTCTGCAGGATTTATCGGCTAAAAATAGTTATTTTATGGAATATCAATTTAACTGCCAATTTTATAGTTTATTTAAAGATAAAAAGCCAACTAGAGATAAATATATCCCGATTAGTCAATTATCTGATTTTCTGGATTTATCTAATATAACAAAAGAGGATATTTACTTTATTCGCTCTTTATCTGAATTACCACCAAGTAGCGAAAACGATCCTAAAATTGTCATTGCTCAAAATGATATTGATGAAAACCTGCCTCAAGATTTTTATGGCATTGTGATTACCGACTATCTGTTTGATATTAGAGGGAAAAAGATGTATGGCGTGCTTTACTCTTCCTACGATAATGCCAGAGAAGAGCGTAATTTAACCTTTAGGCGAGCGGTAATTAATAATCTTGAAAATAAATACTCTTATTGGAAGTATTTGCCAAATTCAGAAAATAATATCGGAAATCCATAAATGCAGAAATATCGGGCAGAAACAACTTTTTCATTGCTAGTCGCAATAACGCTATTTGCTTTAATTCTGCTTGTATTTAGCCGTTGGCAATCTGAGCAGAATTATCGTTTGAGAAAACATTTCCAACAGCAACAGGCAGTACAATTATTAGAAAATCAAATCGCATTAAAATTGGCTAATTTAGACTGCGAATCTCAAATCACGCAAAATGGAATAAGGTATCAAATAGAATGCCCAACACATCGGTTAAGTATTCAATTTCCACTGGGTAAAATTGAGCTGAATAATGATTGAATCGCCTCTTAGTTTAGTAGAGAATAATTACTTCAGAGAGGCGTTATTATGTTTACACTTTACCAATCCAATCAAATTTCATTGCTTGCGGAAATGCTAGTTAAAGTTCAGCAAGTGAACCCCCTTGTTGATCCTTTTGAGCCTGAGAAAATTTTAATTCAAAGCCAAGGAATGGCTCAGTGGTTACAAATGCAGATTGCCGAATCAACCGGCATTATGGGGAATTGTGAGTTTCTTTATCCGACCACTTTTCTATGGCAACAATACCGCGTGCTATTCCCTGAACTGCCGAAAGAGAATATTTTTGAACGCTCATCAATGACTTGGCGAATTATGCGTTTATTGCCAATTTGCCTTACTCAAGCAGAATTTGCCCCTTTAAAACGTTATTTGTCTGAAAGTGGCGAGCAATATCAATTAAAACTCTACCAACTTTCCAGCAAGATTGCCGAATTATTTGACCAATATTTAGTGTATCGCCCACATTGGTTGGTAAATTGGGAAGAAGACAATCTACAAGCGGTCAAAAATGAGATAAAAATTGCAATTTCAGGTAAAAATAAAGATCAAGAACTGATTTTTTCCGATATGCAATGGCAAAGTACGCTATGGAAACAGATTGTTAATGATTTAAAAACAGATGCTGATGAAAGCATTTTTACCACCTCTCACCGTGCTTATTTACAACAAAATTATTTTGAAAAGCTCAGTAACCTAACCGATGCTGAAAAAGCAAAATTACCTAAACGTATTTTTATTTTTGGTATTTCCGCCTTTTCACCTTTGCAATTAGCCGTGTTTAAAAAATTGAGTGAACATTGCGATTTGCACATTTTCTTCCTTAATCCGAGTGAAAAATATTGGGGCGATAGTGTGGAAGATAAGGTGTGGCAAAAACTTGCCTTAACTAACAAAATCTCGTCAGAAGATCTGGAAGCATTATTAGCCGAACAGAGTAATAAACTACTTAACCTTTGGGGCAAACAAGGGCGAGATTTTTTGGCTCAACTTATGGAATTCGAGCCAAATACGATTGATGCCTTTATTGAACCCGATGACAATTCAAATCTCAATAAAATCAAAAAACAGATTTTTATTTCGGCTAATCAAGCAAATATTAGCGATTTTTCTCAAGATAACTCTATCCAGATTCACGCTTGCCATAGCCCGATGCGAGAGGTAGAAGTACTGCATAATCAACTACTTAATCTGTTTGAGCAAGACAGCAGTTTACTGCCAAAAGATATTATTGTGATGTCTCCGGATATCAATAAATATGCCCCTTATATTGATGCGGTATTCTCTCGCTATGCCGGTCAGCGTGATCCTCGCTATATTCCGTTCTCATTATCTGATCAGGCATTTACGGCGATTGATCCGATTATTGCCAGTTTTTTACAATTATTGGCGATGAAAGAGAGCGAATTTAATGCGGAATCCCTCTTTGATTTACTTGAAATTAACGCTATTCAAGCTCGTTTTAATTTTACGCCTGAACATATCCATACTTTACGCACTTGGGCGAAAAATGCTGGGTTAAGAGCTGGTACTCAAATTGAACAAGCTCATTGGCAAAACTATAACTCTTGGGAAAATGCCCTAAATAGACTATTACTAGGCTCTAGCTTGAAAGAAGAAAATGGCATTTGGCAAGATACTCTGGCATTTTCAGATAGCTATGGCTTAAATGCAGAATTGGTTGGATCATTATCATCTTTTATTGAGCATTTACTCGCTTGGACGAAGTTTATTCAGCAACCTCAATCCTTGGCTAGTTGGCATCAAGTAATTAAGCAGTTAATCAGCCAGCTATATCAAGAAAATGCGGAAAATACAGCCTCCATTTTGCTATTACATAACGTAAATGATCAAATTTTAGAACTGATCTCCTGTACGTCTTTTAATGAAGAGCTTTCAATCGATATCATTGAATTACTGTTCAACCAATACTTAAACGAACATTCGCAGAATCTTCATTTCTTAGTCGGCAGAGTGAATTTTGCTACACTTCTTCCAATGCGTGCTATTCCATTTAAGGTAGTTTGTTTGTTAGGAATGAATGAGGCGGATTTCCCTCGTCAGCAACAAATAAATAGCTTTGATTTAATGCAATATGCCCCACAAAAAGGCGACCGAGCCAAGCGAGATGATGATCGCTATCTGTTCTTAGAAGCTTTACTTTCTGCACAAAAAGTTTTTTATATTAGCTATATCGGGCAATCGCAAAAAGATGGTAAAGAGATGTTGCCGTCTATTGTAGTTTCTCAGTTGCTTGATGTGATTGATGAATATTCTGTACCGGAATTGCAACAAACAGGCAAAGCAAGCAAAACCTTAGTGAGAAAACAGCCTTTAACGGTTTTTAGCAAAAAGAATTTTACCCACCCAAGAGATTATGCCTATAACGCTGAGTGGGTGCTACATAGTGAATCAAACCATCAAGACTTCTTGGCAGAAAAATTGCCAATCGAAAGTCTGCCAAATACGATTGAATTAGAGGATCTGATTCGTTTTATTCAAAATCCAATGCAATTCTTCTTTACCAATGTGTTGGGTGTTTCTTTCAAACGTTTTGATGATAGCATTGATGAAAGCGAAATCTTTAAAATGTCTGGGTTAGACAATTATCTCTTATTAGAAGAGCTACTTGCGGTAAAACCTGAAGAACAAGCCGAATTCTTTGAGAAAGAGCGATTAAAAGGTAATTTACCTGCCTCTAACTTTGCTCAAATAACCGAGCAGGATTTAGTTGGTAAAATTACCGATATGCGAAATGAGCTTGCGGATTATTTAGAACAGGAAAGCTTGATTTTTACCGTTGAGCATAAAATCTATTTAGAGAGCCGAGAAATAACCTTAAACGGCAATATTCCCAATATTTATGCCGATGAAATAATACTGTGGCGAGTAGGCAAGTTACGTGATAAAGACCGTATCCAAGCTTGGCTTTATCATTTACTGAGTGCTACTACAGGGCTGAATAAAAAGGTGAAATACTACTACCGCCAGCAGGATAAGGTTGAGTCTCTAAGCTTTGCAGAAATTTCAAAAGAAGAGGCTGAAAAGCAATTATGTGTATATGTAAAAGGCTATTTAGATGGGCTATCTCAAGCTCAAATTGTTGTATATGACAAAATTGAGGCCTATCTGAAAAAAGGGGCTGAAGAGAGTGAAAATCAGCTATATGAGCTTGCAAGCAATGATAAAAATACCGATGATTACCTCAATCGAATACTTGCACAAACGAAAGAATTGGATGCTCAAACAATCTATCAACGTACACAAGATTGGTTTAGCTCAATGCTGAATAATAGCAATATAAAATGCTGATACCATTTATGCCTAGCACGCTAAACGTGCTAGGCATAAATCCGTTATTTTGAGCTAAAAATCTGTAAGCCTACTTCGCAAGCTTAGCTAATAACTTATTGTGAATACCGCCAAAAGCACCATTACTCATCACTAAAATATGATCTGCCGGTTTTGCTTCTTTAACGACCAAATCAACAAGTTCATCTAAATCAGCAGACCACAGAGCAGGCTGAGATAAAGCGTTAGTAATAGCGTCCACTTGCCACGGAATCGTCTCTGGCTGATAAACAAATACCGCTTGTGCATCACTCAGGCTTGGGGCGATTTCTTCTTTATGTACCCCCATTTTCATTGTATTGGAACGAGGCTCTAATACCGCTAAAATACGCTGATTCCCCACTTTGCCACGCAAAGCATCAATAGTGGCTTCAATCGCTGTTGGGTGGTGGGCAAAATCATCATAAACGGTAATGCCATTTACTTCACCCTTAACTTCTAAACGGCGATTAGCGTTAATAAACGAACCTAATGCTCGGCAAGCTTTTTCTACATCAACACCTGCGTGATGAGCGGCGGCAATCGCCATTAACGCATTGTGCATATTATGCTTACCAATCACATTCCAATGTACCTCGCCTTTTTTCTCACCACGATGGAATACGGCAAACTGCGAGCAATCAGCATTCAACGGTTTTGCAAACCACTCTTTCTCTTCACCGATAAATTGCTGTTCACTGTAGCTCCCCATTTTTAAGGTATCTTGCACATTTTCATCTGCAATAGCCGATAAAATACAGCCACTTTTCGGCATCGTTCTCACTAAATGATGGAACTGTTTTTGAATTGCTTTTAAATCATCAAAAATATCAGCGTGATCAAATTCAATATTATTGATAATTAACGTTTTTGGCGTGTAATGCACAAATTTAGAACGTTTATCAAAAAAGGCGGAATCATATTCATCAGCCTCAATCACAAAAAATTTACTGCTACCTGCTCGGGCTGAAATGCCAAAATTGCCTGCCACACCGCCAATTAAAAAGCCGGTATCAATGCCGTTTTGATCTAAAATCCAAGCAAGCATTCCGGTAGTGGTTGTTTTACCGTGCGTGCCAGAAACCGCTAATACCCAGCGATCTTTTAAAAGGTGGTCGTGTAACCATTGCGGGCCTGAAGTGTAATTTAGTTGGTTATCTAGCACATATTCGACACAAGGATTACCTCGACTCATTGCATTGCCGATTACTACTAAATCAGGGGCAGGTTGCAGTTGAGCAACATCATAGTTAGGAATAATATCGATACCGTGAGACTCTAAAAATGTACTCATCGGCGGGTAAACATTGGTATCTGAACCTGTTACTTTATAGCCTAGTTCACGGGCAATCATTGCCACACCGCCCATAAAAGTGCCACAAATACCTAAAATATGGATATGTTTTTTCATTTTTTACGTTATTTTAAATAAACACAAGCGGTCGTTTTTTGCAAAAAAATTGTAAAAAACGACCGCTTATAAAGGATTAGTCAATATCTTTTAGTTCTTCTTCAGAAAGTAATTCTTGTTGGCTTGTTTCAACATTACCATCTTTTACTTTAAATTCTAAGTTTTGGAAATACGCTTCACGGAAGGTAACATAAGGATCTTGTGCTTGTTGTAATAATGCATCTTGATCTAACAGTTTAGAACGAGAATCTACCCCTTGAACCACAAATTTCGCAATAGACCAAGGTGTACCAACATAAGTTAATACAGAATAACCCGTTTCTACCCCGCTACCGATTGCTTGGCGAGGTGTGGTTGCCCCATAAGCAGGCACCATAATATAAGCCCCTGAGGCTACGCCATTTGCACCTAAGCTTTCGCCTAAGCCACGTTGCCCATTGGTTAAACGTAATCCTTCATCTTGGCTTGCCCAGTCAATTAAACCGCCTAAACCAAACACTGTGTTTATCCAAAAGCGGTTAAAATGAACCATTGCTTTTTGTCCCTCGCCTTCAATCAAACGATTGACAAAGCTTACCGGCTCATCAAGGTTATTTGCGACATTAATCAAACCTGTTTTAATCGGGCTAGGTACATAATCTTTCCACCCTTTTGCCACTGGTTTTAGTACATAAGGATCTAAGTAGTCGTAGTTTACTTTCCACATTGCACGGTTAAACCCTTCTAATGGGTCATCTCGCACACCTGTTTCTGGATTAATACTTGAAGAACAAGCGGTTAAAACCGCTACACTGAATACAACACAAAGCTGTTTTAGAGATGCTAATTTCATAACTGAACCTTTCAAAAAAGATAAATTTTAGCCATTGTAACGAAGTTACTTCAAAATACAAAATAAAAAGCAATTTAGTTATAGAAATCTAGACGTCTAGATTGAGATATCCTTCGCTTTTGATTACAATACAAACACAATTTTAGGAGTAATTAACAATGGCAGATTGGAACGGCGAATATATCAGCCCCTATGCAGAACACGGCAAGAAAAGCGAACAAGTCAAAAAAGTGACGGTTTCTATTCCAATTAAGGTATTAGAAATTCTTACCAATGAAAGAACACGTCGCCAAATTAAAAATCTTCGCCACGCAACTAACAGTGAATTACTGTGCGAAGCATTTTTGCACGCTTTTACAGGGCAACCTCTACCAAATGATGAGGATTTAATGAAAGATCGGAACGATGAGATCCCAGAAGAAGCAAAACAAAAAATGCGAGAACTAGGTATAGATCCTGATAACTGGCAATATTAAAAACACCTCGCAGTTTGCGAGGTTCTTTTTATAGGAATTTTTTATGTATCAACAATTAGCAAAAGAAGCTCGTTGGGCATTGCTTTTAACTTTTATTTATATTTTAGGCTGGGTAGGTTTTGCCTATTTTTCACCTCAAGGGCGAGGCATTTTCGGCTTTCCAATTTGGTTTGAATTATCTTGTATTTTATTACCCATTATCTTTACTCTCATTGCTACTCTTGTGATTAAAAAAATCTATAAAAACATCGATTTAGAGGCAAATACCAATGAATAACGAAATGATTTTACCGCTAATTGCCTATCTCTGCTTTGTTTTCGGTGTTGCCTTTTATGCCTATCGTAAAAGACAAGGTAGTAGTTTTATTTCTGAATATTACATTGGTGGACGTTCAATGTCTGGCTTTGTGCTGGCAATGACAACCGCCGCCACCTATGTCGGAGCAAGTTCTTTTATCGGTGGGCCTGGGGCCGCCTATAAATATGGTTTAGGCTGGGTATTGCTGGCAATGATTCAAGTGCCAGCAGTCTTACTTTCACTCGGTGCGTTAGGCAAAAAATTCGCACTGCTCGCACGCAAACACAATAGCGTTACAATAAACGATATGTTGTTTGCCCGTTACCAAAACGGTTTTGTAGTTTGGATTGCAGGTTTCGCTCTATTGCTCTCCTTTTTTGCAATGATGGCGGTTCAATTTATTGGGGCAGGACGTTTGCTAGAAACCACTTTAGGCATTCCCTATAAAACTGCGATTATTATTTTTGCTGTAACCGTTGGGCTTTACACCTTTATTGGTGGTTTTAGAGCGGTGGTTTTAACCGATACCATTCAAGGTTTAGTGATGATGGTTGGAACTACCATTTTACTCGCTGCGGTTATTTACGCAGCTGGCGGGGTGGAAAATGCAATGAATACCCTTGAAAGTATCAATCCGCAGCTTCTTTCCCCTTATGGTATTGAGGAACGTCCACTTGATTTAACTTTTATGGCATCGTTTTGGGTATTAGTATGCTTTGGCTTAATCGGTTTACCGCATATAGCGGTAAGAAGTATGGCATACAAAGACAGCAATGCCTTACATAAAGCGATGATTATCGGCACTATCGTCATTGCCATTTTAATGTTTGGAATGCACCTTTCTGGTGTACTTGGCAGAGCGGTTGTGCCAGATTTAAAAGTGCCGGATCAGGTTATTCCAACCTTGATGATTCAAGTGCTACCGCCTGTAGTAGCAGGTATTTTCCTTGCTGCACCGATGGCGGCGATTATGTCTTCTATCGACTCAATGCTGATTCAATCATCTTCAACCTTAATTAAAGATTTATATTTAGCCATAAAACCAAATGCTATTAATAACGAGAAAAAGATTAAGCTCTTTTCCACTATTACAACACTAACCTTTACGCTATTTTTAGTATTTGCCGCATTAAATCCGCCTGATATGTTAATTTGGCTTAATTTATTATCCTTAGGCGGTTTGGAAGCAACATTCCTTTGGGTTATCGTGTTAGGGTTATATTGGAAAAACGCCAATGCAACTGGAGCAATTTGTTCAATGCTAACAGGCCTAATTAGTTATGTGGTAATGACAAGCTTTAAAATCACTATTTTCAGTTTCCACGCTATTGTGCCTGCATTACTGATTGGGCTGATTGCTTTTCTTATTGGTAATCAGTTTGGTAAGAAAACGGTAGAATTGTAAAAAATTTATAATTTTTAACCGCTTGTTTCTAAAATGCCACTTTTAAAAGTGGCTTTTTTAATTCGCAACAATGCTAGCAACTCCAATCACCAAGGCAAAAATAACCAACCAAACCAACTGTAATTTCACACTTTTGCGATTTATTTCTTGGTTATGTAATCTGCGTTGTTCTAGCTTCTGGCGGTAAATTTCTAAATCAGCTTCTTTAAAAGAAAAACCGCAATGGGGGCAGCTTTCTACGCTATCACTAATTTTTTTTCTGCACTCGGGGCAACGATGTAATGCCATTTATTTATCCTTAAATTATTTGCTATTTGCAGGCGGTTTGATTTTGGTAAAATTTTGCAAAAATCAGACCGCTTCATCATCGGTTTCGCCAGTACGAGTGCGAATAACCTGCTCAATATTAGAAACGTAAATTTTACCATCGCCTACTCGCCCTGAATATGAGGCGTTTAAAATCGCATCAATGACTTCATCTGTTTGGTAATCTGAAATTAACACTTCCACTTTAATCTTAGGGCGAAAATCAATGGTGTTAATTTTAGCTAACTCTTGTTCTGTATGCCCATATTGTCTGCCAAAGCCTTTTACTTCGGTAATCGTCATTCCTTGGATCCCCACATCAGATAAGGCATTTTGTACGCTTTCTAATTTTGAGGGTTGGATAATGGTAGTGATTAATTTCATAGTTGCCTTATTCCTTCGGGCTTAATGTGCGAAAAATAAATGAAAGTCTATTACAAGCGGTTATTTTTTTCAAAAATTTTACAAATTTTTTCATTTTTGCCCTTGAACCGAAAATTTTCGCCCCTATTTATGATTTCGTCTGAACGGGAAAGCAAATTCCCGTTTCTTTTTGAATAAAAAGTTACAAGAAAATTTCAAAACTTGTCTTGAAATGTGGCGAAAAGCCTACATCTTGTAGCCAACAACATTATCGAATTTATAAAAGAGGAATCAAAAATGGGTAAAATCATTGGTATTGACTTAGGTACAACAAACTCTTGTGTTGCTGTAATGGACGGCGATAAACCTCGTGTGCTTGAAAATGCAGAAGGTGCACGTACAACTCCATCTATCATTGCATATACAGATAAAGAAATCTTAGTGGGTCAGCCGGCAAAACGTCAGGCAATTACCAACCCGAAAAATACATTATTTGCAATTAAACGTTTAATCGGTCGTCGCTTTACTGATAACGAAGTACAACGTGATATTGAAATTATGCCATTTGAAATCAGTAAAGCAGACAATGGCGATGCTTGGGTAACTGTTAAGGGTGAAAAATTAGCACCACCACAAATCTCTGCCGAAATTTTGAAAAAAATGAAGAAAACCGCAGAAGATTTCTTAGGCGAAACGGTAACAGAGGCGGTAATTACTGTTCCTGCTTACTTTAATGATGCACAACGTCAAGCAACTAAAGATGCGGGTCGTATCGCTGGTTTAGATGTTAAACGTATCATCAACGAGCCAACTGCTGCTGCTCTTGCATACGGTTTAGATTCTAAGAAAGAGAACCAAACTATCGCTGTTTACGACTTAGGTGGTGGTACATTCGATATCTCAATTATCGAAATTGATAACTTTGATGGCGAACAAACCTTTGAAGTGCGTGCAACCAATGGGGATACTCACTTAGGTGGTGAAGACTTCGATAACCGTGTCATCAACTACTTAGTAGAAGAGTTCCAAAAAGAACAAGGTGTTGATTTACGTAACGACCCGATGGCAATGCAACGTGTGAAAGAAGCGGCTGAAAAAGCGAAAATCGAGCTTTCTTCTGCACAAGAAACAGAAGTAAATCTTCCGTATATTACAGCAGATGCAACAGGCCCGAAACACTTAAACATTAAAGTAACGCGTGCAAAATTAGAAGCGTTAGTTGAAGATTTAGTAAACCGTTCATTAGAGCCGTTAAAAACTGCATTAGCAGACGCTGGTTTATCAGTAAGCGAAATCAACGATGTAATCTTAGTGGGTGGTCAAACTCGTATGCCATTAGTACAGAAAAAAGTGGCAGACTTCTTTGGCAAAGAACCTCGTAAAGACGTAAACCCAGATGAAGCAGTTGCAATCGGTGCGGCAGTACAAGGCGGTGTATTAGCAGGCGATGTAACAGACGTATTATTATTAGACGTTACTCCATTATCACTTGGTATCGAAACAATGGGTGGTGTAATGACGACCTTAATTGAGAAAAACACAACGATTCCAACGAAGAAATCACAAGTGTTCTCAACAGCGGAAGATAACCAAAGTGCGGTAACAATTCACGTGTTACAAGGTGAGCGTAAACGTGCGGCAGACAATAAATCTTTAGGTCAATTCAACCTTGAAGGTATCAACCCTGCACCACGTGGTATGCCACAAATTGAAGTAACATTCGATATTGATGCTAACGGTATTATCAACGTGTCTGCGAAAGATAAAAACACTGGTAAAGAACAACAAATCAAAATCCAAGCATCTTCAGGCTTAAGCGATGAAGAAGTAGAACAAATGGTACGTGATGCGGAAGCAAATGCCGAAGCAGACAAAAAATTTGAAGAGTTAGTTCAAGCTCGTAACCAAGCAGATGGTATTGCCCACGCAACTCGCAAACAAATTGAAGAAACAGGCGATGCGTTAAATGCAGATGATAAAGCGAAAATCGAAGCCGCTATCGCAGAATTAGAAACTGCAGCAAAAGGCGAAGATAAAGCCGAAATCGATGCAAAAACCGAAGCATTAATTAAAGCATCAGAACCGTTAATGCAAGCCGCTCAAGCTAAAGCACAAGCAGGCGAACAACCAAAACAATCTGCAAAAGATGATGGCGTGGTAGATGCTGAATTTGAAGAAGTGAAGGATAATAAATAATTTCACGACTTTAAGTTTGAATAAAGGGCGTGGAAACACGCCCTTTTGGTGTATTTAGTTATAATGGCTCTATACCTAGCACGGCAAGCCGTACTAGGTTACGCATAAGTTCAGCTCCTTTGGAGCTGTAAAGAAAGAGTTGCAAAGCAGCTCACTCAGCCGAAGGCTGATCGTAACCACGTACGGCTATGCCGTGCGTGGAGCAAGCGGTCAAATTTCCGCAAAATTTTACAAACAAAATATTATGGCAAAAAAAGATTATTACGAAGTCCTTGGGCTTTCTAAAGGGGCAAGTGAGAAAGACATCAAACGTGCTTATAAACGTTTGGCGGCAAAATACCACCCTGATAAAAACCAAGGTAGCAAAGAGTCGGAAGAAAAATTCAAAGAGATTACTGAAGCCTATGAAGTTTTAACCGATAGCGAGAAAAAAGCGATGTACGACCAATACGGACACGCAGCCTTTGAACAAGGCGGTGGTGGTAGTGGCGGATTCGGTGGCTTTGGCGGCGGTGGTTTCGGCGGTTTTGAAGATATCTTCAGTGAAATGTTTGGCGGTGGTTTTGGTGGCGGTGGCGGACGCCGTCAGCGTGTCGTGCGTGGCGATGATTTACGTTACGACATTGAAATCACCCTTGAAGAGGCAGTAAAAGGCTGCAAAAAAGATATCCGCATTCAAACTTTAGCAGAGTGCGATACTTGCCACGGTTCAGGGGCTGAGGCCGGCAGTAAAGTAGAGACCTGTTCACACTGCCACGGCACAGGGCGAATCCGCCGTCAGCAAGGGTTCTTTGTAACCGAGGCTGTTTGTCCGAGCTGTCACGGTACAGGTAAACGTATTGAAAAACCTTGCCGTTCTTGCCACGGAGATGGCCGTGTACAAAAAGTGAAAAATCTATCGGTAACGATTCCTGCAGGTGTCGATACTGGCAATCAACTTCGTTTATCCGGCGAGGGAGCCGCAGGCGAAAACGGTGCACCGGCAGGCGATTTATATGTAGTTATTCACGTGAAAGAGCACGATATTTTTGAGCGTGATGGTTCAAACTTATACTGCGAAGTACCAATTAGCTTTACCCTTGCAGCACTCGGTGGTGAAATTGAAGTACCTACTTTAGATGGCAAATTAAAACTGAAAATCCCGGCAGAAACTCAAACAGGAAAACTATTCCGTGTGCGTGGTAAAGGTGTAACTAGCCCTCGTGGTGGCTATGCTGGCGATTTGATCTGCAAAGTAGTAATTGAAACCCCTGTTAAATTAAACGAAGAACAAAAAGCATTATTACGTCAATTTGAAGAGAGTTTAGAAGGTAAAAGTAATCGCCCTAAACATCAAGGCTTTTTCGATGGTGTAAAAAAATTCTTTGATAACTTAGGTAAGTAAAATCTAAATTTATACATTTTCTCTAAATAACCCGGTAGCATTTGCTATCGGGTTTTATTTTTTTAAGTAAATTAAAAAAATATCAAAAGAAGGAATTTAATAGCTGATATTTATCAAACTAATAGATTGAGAAAGATTGCATAATCCTTATACTTTATAGTGGATTGATTACTTACCGTAACTTTATTTTGAGGATAATATTATGTCTAAATGCCCTGTTACACATCTAACAATGAACAATGGTGCTCCTGTTGTTGATAACCAAAATAGTTTAACCGCCGGCCCACGTGGCCCATTATTAGCACAAGATTTATGGCTAAACGAAAAACTAGCTAACTTTGTACGTGAAGTGATCCCTGAGCGTCGTATGCACGCTAAAGGTTCTGGTGCTTTTGGTACTTTCACTGTAACCAATGATATTACTAAATACACACGTGCAGCTATCTTTAACCAAGTGGGTAAACAGACAGAAATGTTTGCTCGTTTTACTACTGTAGCAGGTGAACGTGGTGCTGCAGATGCTGAGCGTGATATCCGTGGTTTTGCTTTAAAATTCTATACTGAAGAAGGTAACTGGGATATGGTGGGTAACAATACACCTGTATTCTTCTTACGTGACCCACGCAAATTCCCTGATTTAAACAAAGCGGTAAAACGTGACCCTCGTACAAATATGCGTTCTGCAACGAACAACTGGGATTTCTGGACATTATTACCTGAAGCATTCCACCAAGTCACGATTGTAATGAGTGATCGTGGCATTCCGGCATCTTACCGCCATATGCATGGTTTCGGCTCACACACTTATAGCTTTATCAATGCTGAAAACGAACGTTTCTGGGTGAAATTCCACTTCCGTACTCAACAAGGTATCAAAAACTTAACGGATCAAGAGGCAGCTGCTGTTATTGCAAACGATCGTGAAAGTAATCAACGTGATTTATACGATGCGATTGAGCGTGGCGATTTCCCGAAATGGAAAATGTACGTGCAAATTATGCCAGAAGCTGATGCAGAAAAAGTACCATACCATCCATTTGATTTAACAAAAGTATGGCCAAAATCAGATTACCCATTAATTGAAGTGGGTGAATTCGAATTAAATCGTAACCCAGAAAACTTCTTTGCTGATGTTGAACAATCGGCATTCGCACCAAGCAACTTAGTTCCTGGTATCAGCGTATCACCAGACCGTATGTTACAAGCTCGTTTATTCAACTATGCGGATGCACAACGCTACCGTTTAGGTGTAAACCATCACCAAATTCCGGTAAACGCACCTCGTTGCCCTGTTCACAGCAATGCTCGTGATGGACAAGGTCGTGTAGATGGTAACTATGGTAGTACAATCCATTATGAACCAAACAGCTTTGGCAAATGGCAAGAACAAGCACAATATGCTGAGCCACCATTAAAAATCAACGGTGATGCAGCACATTGGAACTATCGTGAAGATGATGCTGACTACTTTAGCCAACCAAGAGCATTATTCAACTTAATGAATGATGAACAAAAACAAGCATTATTCACTAATACAGCAGCTGCAATGGGCGATGCGTTAGACTTTATTAAATATCGTCATATCCGCAACTGCTATGCTTGTGACCCAGCTTATGGCGAAGGTGTTGCAAAAGCATTAGGAATGACTGTTGAAGATGCTATTGCAGCTCGTGCAACAGATCCTGCATTAGGTCAGCCTGGCTTGTTATAAGATATAAATTACATCAAATACTGATAAACCTCTAGAATATTTCTAGAGGTTTTTTTATGGGTAATAATGTCCAAAATAAAACTTAATATTAATAATAAGTATAATTCTAGCTTAGATTTAAAATAAAAAACATAAATTAATTAATAATTATATAGAAGAGAATTATTGAAAAGAAAATATAAGAAATAGAATATAAATCTAGAAATTAATGATATAGAAAAGAGTTACTCACATAAGAATTAGAATCGTCAGAGCTATTAAGCAGATAAATCATAAAATAGCAATTCCTCTATGCTATCTAGCAGAACTCTAAATATATTCAGTAATTAAAATTTAGATTGATTAGAGATTAGAGATTAGAGATTAGAGATAAAATAACAATTTTACCTACTATCCAAAAATTTTCCAAATTAAAATAAGAAATATATTTTTATTACTATAAATAGACAAAATAAAGAAATATTTATATAAGAATAAGTGGCGGAACGGACGGGACTCGAACCCGCGACCCCCTGCGTGACAGGCAGGTATTCTAACCAGCTGAACTACCGCTCCGCATATTAATGGAGATTATTTAATAATGAATGGCAGGGGCGGAGAGGCTCGAACTCCCAACACCCGGTTTTGGAGACCGGTGCTCTACCAATTGAACTACGCCCCTAAATTTATAGCACTAAAGCGAGCTAAAACTCGCTATTTAATAAGTGGCGGAACGGACGGGACTCGAACCCGCGACCCCCTGCGTGACAGGCAGGTATTCTAACCAGCTGAACTACCGCTCCGCAAATTTTATAGATTGATAATGCCCTACTCTCACATAGCGAAACACTACACTACCATCGGCGTTACTGCGTTTTACTTCTGAGTTCGGGATGGAGTCAGGTAGCACCACAGCACTATGGTTATCAATCAAATCCTTTATTTCCTTAATTCTCTTTATCAAGAAAACTAAGGAAATAAAACCCGACGATGTCCTACTCTCACATAGCGAAACACTACACTACCATCGGCGTTACGGCTTTTCACTTCTGAGTTCGGGATGGAGTCAGGTGGAACAACCGCACTATGGTCGTCGGGAAAATCCTATTTAAAATCCAAAAACAAGCTAAAAACAT
>NZ_JAQSJE010000012.1 GCF_028649535.1 Mannheimia cairinae
TGGTGCTACCTGACTCCATTCCGAACTCAGAAGTAAAACGCAGTAACGCCGATGGTAGTGTAGTGTTTCGCTATGTGAGAGTAGGACATCGCCAGATTGAATAATGGACCCCGAGTAGAGATACTTGGGGTTTTGTTTTTTTAGTTTAAAAAAGCTTAATTTTTGAACTTATGAAGGGATAAGTGATATAAATTACCCTTATATCTTATGTAATTCTGGATATGGGTTATAAAAATAGATTAAAGCTTTATATATGCTTTAATCTATTTTACGTTCTATCAATTTTAATTGAATTGGATATTAGGCTGTTTTAGTTATCCCTAAATGGGTATAAGTGCGTGTTGTTGCAATTCTGCCTCTTGGTGTTCTTTGTAAGAAACCTTGCTGAATTAGGTAAGGTTCAAGCACATCTTCGATTGTATCTCGTTCTTCCCCTATTGCAGCAGCGAGGTTATCTAAGCCTACAGGGCCGCCATCAAAGCGTTCAACAATAGCTTGTAGTAATTTTATATCCATAAAATCAAAGCCTTCAGAATCCACATCAAGCATAGTAAGAGCTTGTTTGGCAATATCTGAAGTAATTACTCCATTATTACGTACATCTGCATAATCTCGTACCCGACGAAGTAAGCGATTAGCGATTCGAGGTGTTCCTCGTGAGCGACGAGCTACTTCATAAGCTGCGTCAGCAGATAGATTCAGATTTAAACAATCAGCACTACGTTTTACGATAAGGGTTAAGTCATCAACGGAGTAAAATTCTAACCGTTGCACAATACCAAATCGATCTCTTAGTGGAGAGGTTAAAGAGCCCGCTCGAGTAGTTGCACCAACTAAAGTAAAGGGTGGTAAATCTAATTTAATAGAACGTGCAGCAGGGCCTTCTCCAATCATAATATCGAGTTGATAATCTTCCATTGCTGGGTATAGAACCTCCTCAATAGCAGGAGAGAGTCTGTGAATTTCATCAATAAATAGAACATCATAAGGTTCAAGATTGGTTAGCATTGCAGCTAAATCGCCCGCTTTTTCTAAAACAGGGCCAGAAGTGGTTCGGATATTCACTCCCATTTCATTAGCAACAATATTTGCAAGGGTGGTTTTACCTAAACCAGGAGGGCCAAAAATTAACAGATGATCTAATGCTTCTTCTCTTAATTTTGCTGCTTTAATGAAGATTTCCATTTGATTTCGTACTGAAGCTTGCCCAATATAATCGGCAAGTAGCTTAGGACGAATTGCACGGTCTATCACTTCTTCCTCACGCTTTGGTGAGGCACTAATTATTCTATCTGCTTCAATCATAATTTATCTTATAAAGAATTCTTTAATGCTTCACGAATTAATTGTTCACTCGTTGCACCTGATTTATTCACTTTCTTAATCATTTTTTCAGCATCGGCTGGTTTGTAGCCAAGTGCAATTAAGGCATCTAACGCTTCTGTTGCAGGTTCTGGAGTGTTATTTGCCATAATTTGTGTATGTGAAACTTCCATAAAGAAGTCATTTTGTGCAATACCTTTAAATTTACCTTTTAATTCAACGAGTAAGCGTTCTGCAGTTTTTTTGCCAACACCTGGAATCTTGGTTAGTTTTGCTAGCTCTTCATTTTCGATAGCTGTAGCAAATTGAGAAACAGACATTGCAGATAAAATGGCAAGTGCTAATTTAGGACCAATACCATTGGTTTTTATAAGCTCACGGAATAATGTTCTATCTTGTTTCTGGGCAAAACCAAATAGTAGGTGTGCATCTTCACGTACTACCAAATGAGTGAAAATAGTAGTTTCATCGCCTACTTGTGGCAAGCTATAAAAGCTTGTCATCGGTAGGAGTAGTTCATAACCAACTCCTTGCACATCAAGTAAAATTTCAGGTGGTTGTTTTTCAATAATTTTGCCGTGTAATAGTCCGATCATCTTTATACCTAATAGTTAAATTTGGAAGTAGCATAGCAGAAAACTGTATAAAATAACACTGTGTAGTGCTAGCTATATTTGCAAACTTTTTCTAAAATTAAACCGCTTGTTTGCAACTAGAAAAGGTGGGTAACACCTTCGTAAATTAGCATTAATCCAAAGATAATAAAGATAATGCCCGATACATTGTCAATATAGCGGCTGTATTTTGCGTAGAATTGTCTAATAGGTTTTCGAGAAAAGAGTAAAGCAACTGCACAGAAATAAAGAAATGTAGTAGCAACAAATAAAAAAAGTAGCTCAAACATTTGGCTTGTTTTTGTAAAGTTACCTAAGTAGGCGGAAACCACACTGGTAAAATAAACCCCTGCTTTGGCATTGAAAATATTAATTAGTAAGCCTTTTTTGATTTCTTGCCAGTTGTGTAATGGGGTGAGATTCGTTTTTCCATCTTTAAAAGTAACATTTTCGGTTACTCTTACCATTTTCGAGCCGATATAAGCAAGATAGCAACCACCAATAAGCATAATGCTATATTGGAAAAGTTCTCCCATACTATTACTTAGCCAAGCTAATCCAAAAATAGCAAATCCAGCCCAGAAAATAATACCAAGAGCAATGCCGGTCGCAGCTAAAACACCACTTTTAATAGAATGGCTTGCTGATTGTCTAACAACATAGAAAAAGTCAGGGCCTGGGCTTGCAAGCCCTGCTAAATGAATAAATAAAATAGTAAGCATATTATTCCTAAATGAAGCAGTACAAAATATGAAGTGAAATTAATGCATAAATCGCAGCAAGAATATCGTCAAACATAATGCCTAAACCACTTTCCAATTTTTTATCAAAGTAATGGATAGGATAGGGTTTTAAAATATCGAAAACTCTAAAGCTGATAAATGTGAGTAGGTAACTAAGTAGATTATATTCAGGCAAGTAACAGAACATTAGAAAAATAGCGACAATTTCATCCCATACAATTCTACCATCGTCGTGTACGTTGAGATCTTTACTGGTTTGAGTGCAAATATAACAGCCTGCAATAAATGAGATAAGTGTAAGCAGCACAAAAAATAGTACGGATTGGGTTAAAGACCAAAGCATAATGGCAATAATTAAACCAGCAAGGGTTCCCCAAGTACCTGGTGCAGGCTTTAGTAAACCTGAACCAAAGCCAAAAGCAAAAAAATGGATAGGATTTTTCAGATTAATTTGTTTCATTGAATGTTATTTTTTAAAGTGATCGTAACCTATTGATGAGGGTAATGTTACAGGTTCGTTGTGGCGTAATAAAGTTAATCCTTCTTTTGCAGAACGAATTTGCCCGATGCAAGTATATTGTACGCCAATATTTGCTAATGCTTTTTCTAGTTTATTTTTATTATCGTTTGGTACAGTAAAACAGAGTTCATAATCTTCTCCGCCAGTCAGTGCAAATTTTTCAGCTTCTGATTGGCTATAGCAATTTAATAAGGCTTCAGAGAGAGGGATATCCTCAAGATTTAAAACCGCACCACATTCGCTACGTTTTAAAATATGGGCAAGATCTGATAGTAATCCATCAGAAATATCAATCGCCGCATTGGCAATAGCAGCAATACTTAAACCAAGTAAAACTCTAGGAGTTGGACGCAGATGACGCTGAATCAAATAGCTTTGCTCTTTATTCCAATTCGTATTTTCTGTACTTTTGCTTAATAAAAATTGTAAGCCTGCGGCACTATCGCCTAATGTGCCAGAAACATATATCCAATCCCCTACTTTAGCATTATGTCTAAATAGTCCTTTATCCTGAGGAACAATACCTTGAGCAGTGAGTGTTAGAGAGAGGTGTCCCCGAGTAGTATCGCCACCAATTAAATCAATATTGTAGTGATCAAGAATTTCAAAGAAATGTTCACTAAATTCGGCAAGCCAGTCGTGATTTATTTCTGGTAGAGTTAGGGCTAGAGAGACCCAAGCAGGTTCTGCTCCCATTGATGCAAGATCACTTAAATTCACAGCCACACTTTTATAGGCTAGATCTGCAGGAGAAATTGTTGGTAGAAAATGAGTGCCAGAAACTAAAGTATCAGTTGTGATAGCGAGTTGTTGATTTGGCTTTAACGAAGTTACGGCACAATCATCTCCAATCGCAAGTAGCACATCTTTGCGAGGAGGACGTTGTGATGCGTTAAAATAGCGTTCAATAATATCAAATTCACCCATAGAATATCCTTAAGCTTATTTTGTCAAAAACCCCAATTTTGGAAGCAAAATTGGGGAAATTGTTATTTTTTACCTAACGCAGGTGCTAACTTATCTAGAATACCATTGATATATTTATGGCTATCATCTGAGCCAAAAACTTTTGCAACTTCAATACCTTCGTTGATTACAACACGGAAAGGCACATCGTGTTCAAATTTAAGTTCATATCCAGATAAACGCAAAATTGAACGCTCGATAGGATCAATATCAGATTCATTACGATCTAAGTAAGGGCGTAAGATTTCGTCAATAAGTTCAACATTATCGACAACGCCACGGAATAATTTACGGAAATAAGGCATATCAACACCTTTCATATCTTGATCTGCAATAAATGCTAATTCCACTTCTTCAACCGTATTTTGAGAAATATACCAAGAATAAATTGCTTGTACCGCACATTCTCTTGCACGGCGACGTGGTGAAACTTTCATAAAACCTCTTAATTTCTAACACCAAAAAATGACGGCTGATTCTATCACATTTCCCCTTTTTTTGCTTTAATTTGTATTATTTTAATTTTGGTTTATTTTTTGTTTCAACAATATAGGGGGTTACAAAGATTACTAATTCACGCTTACTAATTCTATCTCTCGTTTGGCTAAATAATCGTTTAATAAAAGGAATTGAGCCTAAAATAGGCACACGATTTTCTCCTTTTTGAGTTAAATGCTGAAAAATTCCACCTAATACGATAGTTTCACCGTGTTTAGCAAACACTTGTGTATTCAGTTCTTGTTTATCAATCGTAATTAATCCACTACTACCTGATTGAGAATTAGGCGAGTTTTGAGTCACAATTAAATCAAGTAAAATTTGGTTTTCTGTCGAAAGATGGGGAATAACTTCTAAACCTAAAACGGCCTCTTTAAATTCAACATCAGTGGCTTCTGATTTGGTGTTATACATTACATAAGGAATTTCCGTGCCTTGCTTAATACTTGCTGCTTTTTTGTTAGTGGTAAGTAAGCGAGGGCTAGCAATAATTTCAACACTATTTTCTTGCTCTAAGGCACTTAATTCTAAATCAAGTACTCGGCTATTGATGGAGGCAACTTGTAAAACCGCAGAAGCACCATTAGAAACGGGAAAATTTACGTTTAAATTATTATTAATATTATTTAATCCATTTCCTTCAAGCTTTCCACCAAATTTATAATGATCTGCACTAGAAGAAAACATTCCCCAGCGTACACCAAGTTCTTGTAAATGTTCGCTGCTAATTGTGACAATTCTTGCTTCAATCGCAATTTGTTCTATTGGATGATCTAATTGTTTAACTAATCGCTCAATGTTTTGAATTGATTTATGGCTGTCTTTGATTATGAGGCTATTACTCCTTTCGTCAAAATGAAGATAGCCATTTTCCGATAAAAAGTTACCGTTTCCTTTTGTTAAAGACTCTATTACTTCAGAAGCTTTTGCATAGTTTAGTTTGATGGTTTTAGTAACAAGCTTGGGTATTGATACAAGCGGTGCTATTTCCCTATTATTTTGCAAATAAGGTGGAGCAGAACTATTAGAAGTATTCTCTTTATGAATATACACAATATCTTTTTCTTGATTAAGAGAGAGTTTATTTACTTTTGTGATAGTTTTTAAAATTTCATTAATAGACTTATTTTCTAATCGTAATGTGGTTCTAGTTTCAATGTCTTCAGTTAAAACAATATTTTTTTCTGTTTCTTCGGCAAGATAAATTAAGAGTTCAGTAGTAGGTGCATTTTTTACTGCAATAGAAATAGTATTACTAAATGCACTTGATGAGATAAAAAATAAACCAATTAATATTCTTATCATATAAATTCCTATAGTTTTAATATTACTTCATAAGGCGAACTGCAATCATTTGTTAGTTTCCAGTTAATATAAGTAATAGATCTTAAATTAATATTCTTTATTTCAATTTGATGATCGTTAATTAACTCATTTTCTTTGAGATCAAAGAGCTGATTTTTGTCATCAATAAATAAAGCTCTAAATTGATGATTGATTTTTACTAGCCCGATAAGTTTAAGCTTTTCAAACTCAGTCGTTAAATTAAGGGAAAAACCGTTTTCTGACGGTTTACAAGCGGGTATATTTTCAGCGTTTTTTGCAATGTCTGTTTCTAAGATATATTCATTTTCCAAAGCCTGTTGTTCCCCAAAAAAAGGATCTGCCATTACATTAAAACTTAGTAATAAAAGAGACAAAAAATATTTATACATATTATTCCTTATGCTCAATAAGCACTAATGTTGCATTAAGTTCTAACTGCCTACTTTGTTCAGATTTAGTTAATATCAAGGTATTAAATTTTAAGTAAGGAAGTTTGTTAAGATCAGAAATAACATTGAATATAGCGTTGCTAGTATTAATAATTGTTAGATCTACGCTTCTATCTTGTTCTAGGTGCCAGTCTAATTTGCTGATGTTTACACCATTTTTCTGGATTATTTTTTGTATGGTTTCATTAATATAGGTGATATTGTGTTCTTGGCTAATCAACTCTTTATTTTTATTTATCTGTTCGGTATAGCTAATTTTTAATTGAGAAACTTGGGGCTTTGTAGTTGTTATTTCTGTTATTATTTCTCTTTTCTGTAAGCTAGTATTAACTATAGTTATAGTTTGATAACCGATAAGCAAACTAAAAATAGTCGCAAAAATCATTCTTTTTGTATTGTTTAAATAAGATAGAAGCTTAAATCCATAGCTATTTGGCAAGATATATAAATTGTTTAATTTTTTATTAATAAAGTTCATTTTATCCCTTTGTGTTTAACGGTAAAGATAAGGTGAGTTTCGTTGTTATGATTCAAATTTATTTGATCAACCTTTAGCTCAAATAAATCTTGTTCTCTTAAAAATTGCTCTAACATTTGAAAATCCTGTTGCGAAGATAATTTTCCAGTAATTTTTAAATAGAGATTATTATCTAAATAAAACAGAATCGAATTAATACCACCATTTTTTAATGGGAAATTTTTAATAAGTTCAAACGATTGCTCAATTTCGTGCCCTTTGATAAAAGGCAGGATTTTTTTATTATTGTCTAAGTCAGCAATTTTTTGTATTAATGCTGATTTTTCAGCTTTTAACTGATTTAATTGTGTAGCAAGCGGGTAAATTTCTTGCTTTTTTTGCAAATAGTAGAAAGTAAATATTAAATTTATTCCAACAATAAAAAGTAATATAAGACCAAATTGCTTGATTGTTGTGTAGCTTGTAAGTACCCATTTACTTTGTTTACTACCGGCTAGGTCAATGCCTTTCCATTCCATAAGGTCGCTCCAAGGGCAAGAAGGTAAAGCTGTTTTTTAGATTCAGAATTGATACTGGGATCCGATGTCGGAATATCTTGCAGATAGACAACGCTTTCTGAACTATCTTGAGAAATATGTATTTCTGTATCAGTAAATTGAATCACTTTGTTTTTAAAATAAAAATGGGGAAATTCCTTTATTGACTGTGGTATCAAATTTTTAAAGTGAATTATTGCTCGCAGATAGCAATACAACTCACAATCTAATATACAAGGATATTGGCATAATTTATCAGCATAACTTTTCCGTAAGGCATATATACTGACTTTAGCTAGGCTACTATTGGTGCTTGGTGATTTTTGGTAATCAATATTAAGTAATTCAATATCAAGCGGTTGCTCATTTTTTACTATATGTATAATTTTTTGATGAAGTTGCACCTTATCTAAGGCTATAGGTAAAAAAACGGTTTTTCGCCAAATATATTCGTAAGAGACGCTTCTTATTAAGGTGAGTTTATGCCATATATCTTGTTTAGCTTTCTGCGTTAATAAGGATATATTTTCTAGTGCTAAATCTTCAGCAATAGCTTGATATATTAACTGCTCTAAGTCATATGGCTTTTTTTGCCAAAATACTGTGAATTCTTCAGATTTTCTTTTGACTAAACAGTAAGTAAGGCTGTCTTCACTTAAGCCTAATATTATCTTTTCAGCTTCTAGAGCTTGTTTTTTAAAACGTTTCATTATCATCTATAAGTAAATTTTTGTAATTAATTACGTCAAATGGTGTTTTTTCGCTTATACTTAGGCTTTAATATTGGCTTTAAATTTATAGTTCGTCATTAACCAAAAGAGATTTTTTCGATGCGGATCGCAAAAATAATATTTAGTGCTTTACTTTCACTTCTGATTTTAGGTGGAGTAATTGGTGGTTTGCTGTATATGCATATCAAATCTGATTTGCCAGATGTAACAACATTAAAAACTGTTGAGCTACAGCAACCTATGCAGATTTTTACTTTAGACGGTAAATTAATCGGAGAAGTAGGGGAAGAGCGTCGTATTCCTGTTAAATTAGCGGATGTTCCCCCAATGTTGATAAAAGCCATTTTGGCAACAGAAGATTCTCGTTTTTATGAGCATAAAGGGATTGATCCTAAAGGGATTGCCCGTGCTATATGGAGAACAAGCCAAGGAGATACTCAAGGTGCTAGTACCATTACCCAGCAATTAGCTAAAAATTTCTTTTTAACACCAGAGCGTAGCCTTGAGCGTAAGGCGAAAGAAGCTATTTTGGCATTAGAAATTGAGCAAGTTTTAACGAAAGATGAAATTTTAGAGCTTTATTTAAATAAGATCTATTTGGGGTATCGTTCGCACGGGGTTGCTGCTGCTGCAAAAACCTACTTTAATAAGACTCTAAAAGATTTAACTTTATCTGAAATAGCAATTATTGCTGGCTTACCAAAAGCTCCTTCAACAATGAATCCTCTGTATTCTTTAAAAAGGGCTGAAGATCGCCGTAACGTAGTATTAGGGCGTATGTTAGAAACAGGCGATATTAGCAAAGAAGAGTATGAGCAAGCCAAAGCTGAGGCTATTGTTGCAAGCTATTATGGAGCGTCTTTAGAGTTTAGAGCAGATTATGTAACGGAAATGGTTCGCCAAGAAATAGTAAAACGTTATGGCGAAAATATTGCATACAATAAAGGCTTAAAAGTTTATGCCACAGTGATTTCTACAGATCAAAAAGCAGCACAAGATGCTTTACGTGAAAATTTAATTGATTACGATCGCCGTAGTGGATGGCGTGGTGCTGAGGAATTATGGTCTAGCGGGGCAGCTTGGGATAATGAAAAAATTATCGAGCATTTAAGTAAACTCCCAAAATCAGAACCATTTACACCGGCAGTTGTTACCCAAGTAGATAAGGCAAAATACACCATTTTATTGGCAAACGGTGAAAGTGATATTTTAAAACGAGCTAATGCCTCTTTTGCTAATAAAGGGCTGAAAGAAGGACAACAAATTTGGGTTCGCCAAAATAAAAATAAAGATTGGGCTTTAGGGCAAATTCCGGAAGTTAATTCAGCATTAGTCTCAATTAACAGTGAAAATGGTGCTATTGAGGCCGTTGTGGGGGGCTTTAGTTTTGAGCAAAGCCGTTTTAACCGAGCAACACAATCTTTAGTGCAAGTCGGCTCAGCCATTAAACCGTTTGTTTATGCTGCCGCAATGAATAAAGGATTAAGCCTTTCAACAACAATTAGTGATTCACAAATTGTGATTAAAAAGAGAGGTCAAAAAGACTGGCGACCTAAAAATGCAGATGGAGTTTATGGCCCGCCATTACGAGTTCGTGTAGGTTTAGGTAGATCGAAAAATATGGTTGCCATTCGTGTGTTACAAATGGCGGGAATTGATTACGTTGCAGACTATTTACAGCGTTTTGGTTTTCAACGCAATCAGTATGTGGCAACAGAATCTCTTGCATTAGGAGCCGCTTCTTTTACACCTTTAGAAATGGCTCGAGCTTATGCAGTATTCGATAATGGTGGTTATTTAATTGAACCGTATATTATTGATAGAATTATTGATGCTCAAGGTTATGAGCTTTATCAAGCAAACCCAGTGATTGCTTGTTCTATCTGTGATCATCCGGTTGTATATCCTGAACCGGAATATTTTGAATCAGTGAAAATTCACGATGAGTCACAGGTAAATACAGAGGCGGTTTCTTTAGCTGAGCAAAATACAGATGAAGAAGGTAACGAAGGTATTTCTGAAACAGCACCAGAGTTACAAGCGAATAACAGTGAAAAAAATGCACCTAGTTTAATGGCGGAATCTTCTCATCATATACAAGGATTACGCTATGCTCCTCGTGTTATCAGTGGTGAGCTAGCATTTTTAATGCGTAGTGCATTAGCCAGTGCGGTAACAGGTGAGCCGGAATATGGTTGGAGAGGCACAAGTTATCGTATGTTAAATACAATTAAACGTGCCGATGTTGGCGGTAAAACAGGGACAACCAATAATGCTAAAGCAACTTGGTTTGCTGGTTTTGGTGCTGATATTTCAACCGTTGTTTATGTGGGTTTTGATGATAATAAGAGAAACTTAAGAAGAGGTTCATCAGGTTCGAGTACGGCACTGCCTGCTTGGATCAACTATATGAAAGTAGCATTGGCAGATAAACCTGTTGAAAAGGAAATTTTGCCTAAAAATATTATTGAGGTAAATATTGATCCGAATTCAGGATTCTTAGGTAATGGCCGTAAGGAATTTTTTATTAAAGGTACGGAACCGACAAAAAAATATATAGTTGAGCGGGCTTATACTGAAAAAGCACCACAAAGAACAACACCTCCTGCACGTTTAGGACTTCCACCTCCAGGTGTGCTTCAAGATGGTGAGTTGTTCTAATAATGAATTTATTGCAATGATTATGTGCTTAAAAGTTGAAAATTAGGGCTATTTCTTGCGATAATAGTAAAAATTTTTATTTTGGGCGATTTGTGAATTATTTGTATATTCTTTAATCAATAATGTATTTTATTGCAATTTTCATAAAAAACCAGACCGCTTGTTACTGCAAGCGGTCGTTTTTTCTATTAATTTCACAAATCAAATGTTTATTAAATTTAAAAAGAAGAAGAAATAATGGCTGAAAAACGTAATATTTTTTTAGTAGGGCCGATGGGGGCAGGAAAAAGCACTATTGGTCGTCAGCTTGCACAAACACTCGGAATGGAATTCCTTGATTCTGATAGTGTGATTGAAGAAAGAGCTGGTGCTGAAATTGATTGGATCTTTGATGTTGAAGGGGAAGAGGGATTCCGTAAACGTGAGGAGCGTATTCTTAACGAATTGACGCAAAATCACGGTATTGTACTTTCAACAGGTGGTGGATCTGTTCTTTCAAAAGATAATCGTAATGTGCTATCTGCTCGAGGTATCGTTATTTATTTAGAGACCACTGTGGATAAACAGTTTGAGCGTACGCAACGTGATAAAAAACGCCCTCTGTTAAAAACAGAAGACCCTCGCAAAATTCTGGAAGAGTTGGCAAAAATCCGTAATCCGCTTTATGAAGAGATTGCTGATATTACTATTCATACAGATGAGCAAAGTGCTAAAGTGGTGGCAAACCAAATCATCGATATGATTGATAACTTACAATAGCTTAAAAAATAATAGGAGCTAAGATATGTTGCAAGTAAATGTGGAATTAAAAGAGCGTCGTTATCCGATTATTATTGGTGCTGGGTTACTAACCGATCCTGCAAGTTATAGCCCATTGAAATCGGGTGATAAAGTAATGATTGTTTCAAACCCAACAGTTGCCGCCCATTATCTTGCAACGGTAGCCGATACCTTAACTGAACTTGGTTGCCAAGTGGATTCAGTTTTAATTCCTGATGGCGAAAAGTATAAAACTTTAGAGTCGCTAAATTTAATTTTTACTGCTTTGCTAGAGAAGAATCATAATCGAGACACTACCTTAATCGCTTTAGGTGGTGGTGTGATTGGTGATGTCGCAGGTTATGCAGCAGCCTCTTATCAACGAGGTATTCGTTTTATCCAGATTCCAACAACATTACTTGCTCAAGTAGATTCATCAGTCGGTGGAAAAACTGCTGTTAATCACCCACTTGGTAAAAATATGATTGGAGCCTTTTATCAACCTATTTCGGTTATTGTCGATACCAATACTTTGCAAACATTAGCAAAACGAGAGGTGAGTGCTGGCTTAGCGGAAGTCATTAAATATGGTGCTATTTTTGATTTAGCTTTTTTTGAATGGTTAGAGAGCCATATTGATGATTTAGTTAGCTTGAGCCAAGAGGAACTTGAGTATTGTATTCAGCGTTGTTGCCAGTTAAAAGCCGATGTTGTTGCCCGTGATGAAACAGAAAAAGGTGATAGAGCATTATTAAATTTAGGCCACACTTTTGGACACGCTATTGAGGCAAGAATGGGATATGGTGTATGGTTACACGGTGAGGCAGTATCAGTTGGAATGCTTGAAGCTGCCGCACTTTCACATATTCTTGGCGATTTAAGCACAGAAGATGTAGGACGTTTAGAAAAGTTATTAGCACGAGCAAATTTACCGACTATTTCCCCAGATGGAATGGAGCCAGCAGAATATCTACCTTATATGTGGCGTGATAAAAAAGTATTAAGCGGTCAATTACGTTTAATTCTTTTAAAATCGCTTGGTCAGGCATATGTTTCTGCGAAGGCTACAGAAGCTCAAGTATTAGCCTCAATAGAGCGTTTTACACAACGTTAATTTAGCGAAATCAATGAATCATTCTAAACATCGAGCCTTTTTAAAATGGGCTGGCGGTAAGTATCGCTTAATATCAGATATTCGAACCCATTTACCCCAAAAGGCTTGCTTAGTTGAGCCTTTTGTTGGTGCTGGTTCTGTTTTTTTAAATACTGATTTTGAACATTATCTACTGGCAGATGTTAATCCTGATTTAATTAATCTTTTCAATGTAGTAAAAGCAGATATTGATCAATATATTGAGCAATCAAGAGAACTTTTCCTACACCCTAAAGCAAATACAGAAGCTTTTTATAAAGCTCGTCGTGCAGAATTTAATCGTTCAAAAGATAGCTTTCGTCGTTCCGTTATTTTTCTTTATCTAAACCGTTTTGGTTATAATGGATTATGTCGTTATAACAAAAAGTATGGCTATAATGTACCTTTTGGACGTTATAAAAGCCACTACTTTCCTGAAAAAGAACTCCGTTTTTTTGCCCAAAAAGCCCAAAAAGCTCAGTTTATTTGTGCCGATTTTGAACAAGTCTTTGAGCAGATTAAGCAAAATCAAAATATAGATGATTATGTGATCTATTGCGATCCGCCTTATGCACCGTTAAAGCAAGAGACGAATTTTACTCAGTATGCCGGTGGCGGATTTAGTTTATTGCAGCAAGAGCGGTTAGCTCAATTAGCAATAGAAATGAAAGAGAGAGGAATTCCGGTATTGATCTCAAACCACGATACAGAATTTACTCGACAAATCTACCAATCCGCAAAACTGCAAAGTATTCAGGTACAACGATCTATCGGGCAAAAATCAGATTCTCGAGTTAAAGTCAGCGAGCTATTCGCACTTTTTATCTAATTATTTGCAAATTTTTCTAAAAATATAACCGCTTGTTATGATGCGAGTTTAGTTTTATTGAGCCACTGGAGTATTAAATGGCATATCAAAAAGAAGAACGCCAATCTTGGTCTAATCGTTTGGCATATATTATGACAGTTGCAGGGGCAACAGTTGGTTTTGGTGCAACTTGGCGTTTTCCATATTTAGTGGGAGAAAATGGCGGTGGTGCTTACGTTTTCTTATTTTGTATAGCGATGATTGTTATCGGTATTCCAATGATTTTGGTAGAAAATGTAATAGGTCGCCGAATGAGAGTGAATGTTATAGATGCTTTTGGTGGTAATGCGAATGGTAAAAAAATCGCAACAGGCTGGAAAATTTTGGGCTATATGGGGTTACTAGGTGCCTTTGGGATTCTTGCTTACTATATGGTGCTAGGTGGTTGGGTGTTAAACTATATTGCTAGTTTAATCACGGGTGGTCTAGATCTTTCCGTACCTATTACGGTAGAAACGACATCACAATTTTTCCAAACCAGTATTTTTGATAATCCAAGTGCAATTATTTGTTATACCGCTCTTTTTGTCTTAGTAAATTATTTTATTTTAGCAAAAGGAATCGTAGATGGAATTGAGCGTTCGGTAAAATATTTAATGCCCATTTTATTTATTTTCCTAATTATAATGGTTATTCGTAATGTGACCTTACCAGGTGCTACAGACGGAATTGCATTTTATTTAATGCCGGATTTTTCAAAAATTACACCTAAACTGTTTGTATTTGTATTAGGACAAGTTTTCTTTGCGTTAAGTCTTGGCTTTGGGGTGTTGATTACACTTTCAAGTTACTTAGATAAAAGTGAGAATTTAGTCAAAACAGCAGCTATTACCGGTGTAATGAATACACTCATTGCAGTGCTTGCTGGGTTTATGATTTTTCCTTCTCTCTTTAGTTTTGGTGTTGCCCCAAATTCAGGCCCGACTTTAGTATTCCAGAGCTTACCGATTGTATTCTCGAATATGTGGGGGGGGACAGTATTTGCAATCATCTTCTTTAGCTTATTGGTTGTTGCTGCATTGACAACATCACTGACAATTTATGAAGTAATTATTACCTCATTGCAAGAAAAGGCGAAGATTAGTCGTAAAAAAGCTATTTTTATTACATTGGCAACAATTTTCGTGCTTGGAAATATTCCTTCTGCATTAAGCCATAATGCCCTAAAAGAAGTGCAAATTATGGGGAAAAGTATCTTTGATGCTTTCGATTATATCAGTGGAAACATACTCTTTATTTTAACCGCATTGGGAAGTGCAGTTTTTGTTGGTTTTGTATTAAAAGATGAAGCAAAAGAAGAGTTAGGTGCAGGAAAAACGTTCACAAATATCTGGTTTAATTATGTTCGTTTTGTAATTCCAGTTATTATTCTAGTGATTTTCTTCAATTCTCTTTAGCCTTTAAAAATAGGAATAAAGCTGTTTGGATAATAATTCAAACAGCTTTTTTACTTGCGGGCTAAAGAGAAGCTATTGTAAGAGTAGAAAAATTAAATTAGTGAATAGACTATATTTTTTAAAATTATGAAAAAAATCATATTTATTTGATCTAGGTTAGCCAAAATTAGTTATAAGCTGATATAATCCGAACGTTATCACTTTTAAAACTTTCATTAAAGAGGAACAAACTATGTCTGTTATTAAAATGGCTGACCTTGATTTAGCGGGTAAACGTCTATTTATTCGTGCTGACCTTAACGTACCGGTAAAAGATGGCAAAGTAACATCTGATGCTCGTATTGTGGCAACTATCCCAACTTTAAAATTAGCATTACAAAAAGGTGCTAAAGTGATGGTAACTTCTCACTTAGGTCGTCCGACAGAAGGTGTTTTTGAAGAAGCTAACTCATTACAACCTGTTGTAGATTACTTAAATGCTTCAGATTTAGGTGTTCCTGTACGTTTAGTGCGTGATTACTTAGATGGTGTTGAAGTTAATGAAAACGAAGTTGTTGTACTTGAAAATGTACGTATCAACAAAGGTGAAAAGAAAAACGACCCTGAATTAGGTAAAAAATACGCAGCATTATGTGATGTATTTGTAATGGATGCCTTTGGTACTGCTCACCGCGCTCAGGCTTCAACACACGGTGTAGCAGAATATGCTCCAGTTGCTTGTGCAGGCCCATTATTAGCAGCAGAATTAGATGCTTTAGGTAAAGCATTAAAAGAACCACAACGCCCAATGTTAGCGATTGTTGGTGGTTCAAAAGTTTCGACTAAATTAACTGTTCTAGACTCACTTTCAAAAATCGCAGACCAAATTATTGTTGGTGGCGGTATCGCAAATACTTTCATCGCAGCAGAAGGTCATCCTGTAGGTAAATCTTTATACGAAGAAGATTTAATCCCTGAAGCAAAACGCTTAGCTCAAGCGACTAATATCCCAGTACCGGTTGATGTACGTGTTGGTTTAGAGTTCTCTGAAACTGCAGCAGCAACTGAAAAAGCAGTAACAGAAGTGCAAGCAGATGAATCTATTTTCGATATTGGCGATAAATCAGCAGAACAATTAGCTGAAATTATCCGTAATTCAAAAACAATTCTTTGGAATGGTCCAGTAGGTGTATTTGAATTCCCTAACTTCCGCAAAGGTACAGAAGTCATTTCTAATGCGATTGCAGAAGCAACGGCAAATGGTGCATTCTCTATTGCTGGCGGTGGCGATACATTAGCAGCGATTGATTTATTCGGCATCAAAGATAAAATTTCTTATATCTCAACAGGTGGCGGTGCATTCTTAGAATTCGTTGAAGGTAAAGTATTACCTGCTGTTGAGATCTTAGAAAAAAGAGCAAAGGGCTAATTTTTAATAAGGTGTAAAATGCCCTGCAAGCGGTAGGATTTCAGAATAAATTTACAAATCTTACCGACTTGATGATTTATTTTTCACCGTGTGTTACTCACACTTCATATAATAGGAAGCAAAAAATGTCATTATTAAACATCGTAAAACCAGGTGTCGTAACAGGCGACGACGTACAAAAAGTTTTCGCTTATGCTAAAGAACACAACTTCGCAATTCCTGCGGTAAACTGTGTTGGTTCAGACTCTGTAAATGCAGTGTTAGAAACAGCAGCTCGTGTAAAATCACCTGTTATCGTTCAATTCTCAAACGGTGGTGCACAATTCTATGCAGGTAAAGGTATCAAACCAGCATCAGGTGCTCGCCCAGATGTTTTAGGTGCCATTGCTGGTGCTAAACACGTTCATCAATTAGCGGTTGAATATGGTGTGCCGGTAATTCTTCATACAGACCACGCGGCTAAAAACTTATTACCTTGGATTGACGGTTTACTTGAAGCAGGCGAAAAACACTTTGCTGAAACAGGTCGCCCATTATTCTCTTCACATATGATTGACTTATCTGAAGAGCCAATCGAAGAAAATATGGAAATCTGTCGCGAGTACTTAGCTCGTATGGATAAATTAGGTATGACGCTTGAAATTGAAATCGGTGTAACCGGTGGTGAAGAAGATGGTGTTGATAATACAGATGTTGATGAGTCTAAACTTTACACTCAACCTTCAGAAGTATTATATGTTTACGACCAATTAAGCCCAATTAGCAAACGCTTCACAATCGCTGCGGCATTCGGTAACGTACACGGTGTTTACAAACCGGGTAATGTAAAATTAAAACCATCTATTTTAGGTGCTTCTCAAGAATTCGTTTCTAAAGAACGTGGCTTACCGGCTAAATCATTAGACTTCGTATTCCACGGCGGTTCAGGTTCAAGCCGTGAAGAAATCCGTGAAGCTATCGGCTACGGTGCAATCAAAATGAACATCGACACAGATACTCAATGGGCTGCTTGGGACGGTATTCTTCAATTCTACAAAGCAAACGAAGCATACTTACAAGGCCAGTTAGGTAACCCGACAGGTCCTGATGCACCAAATAAAAAATACTACGACCCACGTGTTTGGTTACGTAAAATGGAAGAGTCTATGTCTAAACGCTTAGAGCAATCTTTCGAAGATTTAAATTGTGTAAACGTATTATAATTTAATTCTTAAGCTATATAGGGCGTGTCATAGTTTCATTTGAAACTCACACGCCCTAATTTTTTATATGGTGGTTACTTAAGCGGATGCTTAGAAAATAATTTATGAAGAAATAAAAAAATCTGCACCTTCATAATCTTATTAACAAGATATTTAGATGCAGATTAGAAATTGCTAAATACTAAGTTAAAATTTAACTATTGATTTTGAAGTTCTCACCGAGTTCAATTTCATCATTTAAAATAGGAATTAATTGTTCTAACTGTTTCTGCTCATATTCGCTTAATGAGCCAATAGGTAAAATTTCCTCTACACCGTGGCAACCGAAGCGGATTGGATAAGCAAAGAATTTAGTGTAACGAGGGTCATCACTGCTATCAACATAAGCGTAGCGAATAATATCTTCTCCGAGTAATGCACGTACTACACCGATAGAGAAACGAGCACCAGCTTCTGCCATAGATAACGTTGCAGAACCACCGCCAGCTTTTGCTTCAACAACTTCCGTACCAGCATTTTGGATACGGTGAGTTAAGTGTTCGATTTCTTCTTGGCTAAATTCTAGTTTTAAGCCGTTAAGTGTTGCTTGAGAAAGTAGCGGTAGAATCGTTGTAGCTGAATGTCCACCAATCACAGGCACACTTACATATTTCACATTTTCATTTTTTGCTTCGGCAACGAATGTTTTTGCACGAACAACATCTAATGTTGTAATACCGAATAATTTACGCTTATCGTAAACACCTGCTTTTTTTAACACCTCTGCCGCAATAGGAATTAAAGTATTAACAGGGTTAGTGATAATAGCAATACACGCATTTGGGCAAACTTGAGCAGCTTTTTCAACTAAGTTATAGACAATGCTTGCATTTGTATTGAATAGATCTGCACGAGTCATACCTGGTTTACGAGCTACACCAGCAGAGATGATAACTAAATCAGCATTTTCAAGTGCAGGAGCTAGATCGTCACCCGCATAGCCAGTTACTTTAACGTGAGTAGGAATGTGGCTTAAATCCACCGCAATACCTGGTGTAACAGGTGCAATATCATAAAGAGAGAGTTCAGTATGTTCTGGTAAGTGTAGTTTTAGCGATAATGCTAAAGATTGCCCAATACCACCTGCAGCCCCTAAAAGTGCAACTTTTTTATACATAAAAATTCTCCTAAAAAGTTATAGAAATTTAAACGAATATAGTGTATGAGAAATTGTGGTTAGATTCAAATATGAATTCTTATTTTTGAGACATAGAGCAAATTTTTGTTTTAATTTTTATTAGTTGATTGCTTTTTTTGCATAAATAAGCAAAAATTATGAATATTTTTTATAAATAAATGAATAAGAGAATTAGAGTGGATAAATTATCAGAAGCCTTTAAATCACTGCTAAAAGAAGAAAAATTTAGCTCACAAAGTGAGATTGTAACCGCATTACAAGAGATGGGATTTGAGAATATCAACCAATCTAAAGTTTCACGTATGTTATCAAAATTTGGTGCAGTTAGAATTCGTAATACCAAAATGGAAATGGTTTATCAATTACCAGCAGAGCTCAGTGTGCCAACTACTTCAAGCCCATTAAAAAATTTAGTGGTTGATATTGATTGTAATGATGCTTTAATTGTGGTTAAAACAAGCCCAGGGGCAGCACAATTAATTGCTCGTTTGCTTGATTCTATTGGTAAATCGGAAGGAATTTTGGGAACGATTGCAGGTGATGATACTATTTTCATTACCCCCGTTCAAAATGTATCGACTCAACATTTAATCAAAACGGTTACAGAGTTGTTTGAAACATCATTATAGTTTTTAAAGAGAGGAGGGCTTGCCCTCCTTTTGTTTAGATAAGGAGAGCATATGAGAATTTTTATTACAGGTGGCACAGGCTTTATTGGTTCAGAATTAGTAAAGCATTTAAAATCTGAAAACCATCACTTAACTCTTCTTACTCGAAACCGAGAATTAAAAAGTGATGATTCACAGATCGAGTATTGCTATTCCTTAGCAGATTTTACCGACTTTAATGATATTGATGCGGTCATCAATTTAGCCGGCGAGCCTATTTTTGATAAGCGTTGGACGGATGAGCAAAAAGAAAAACTGATAAAAAGTCGGGTAGAAATCACGGCTCAACTTAGTGAGTTAATCAATAAAAGTGAGAATCCGCCCCATACCTTCCTTTCGGGCTCAGCCATCGGTATTTATGGCGATTTACCACCCTCTGCAAAATTTTATACAGAATCGACCGCTTGTAAGGGGAATCACTTTGCTTCAACACTGTGCCAAAAATGGGAAGAAGCCGCCCTTCAAGCAAAAAGTGAGCAAACGAGAGTTTGTCTTATTCGTACAGGAACAGTGTTATCCACAAAAGGTGGTGCTTTGAAAAAAATGTTACCGCTTTACCAATGTGGTTTAGCAGGGAAGTTAGGTTCCGGCAAGCAGTATTGGGGCTGGATTAGTTTACGAGATCATATACAAGCGGTTATTTTTTTACTCAAAAATGCAAAATGTTCAGGGGCTTTTAATTTTGTGGCACCAAATCCGGTGACGAATGCTGAATTTAATCAAATTTTTGCTACAGCCGTAAACCGCCCTGCCATTTTTGCTGCCCCCGCATTTGCCTTAAAACTGATACTGGGCGAACGAGCTTGTTTATTGCTAGATAACCAAGCCATTGTGCCGGAAAAATTATTAGCGGCATGCTTCCAATTCCAAGATCCTATTTTGACGGAGAACATTTTCTTAAACCGCTAAATAGTCTATAATGCTGTATAAAAGAACATATTAAAAGGTGTGTTATGGATTTTTCATTATTATTAGACGGTTTAAATGATAATCAGCGTGAGGCGGTTGCGGCTCCAATCGGCAACTATTTGGTGTTAGCTGGGGCTGGCTCGGGTAAAACCCGGGTTTTAACTCACCGCATTGCTTGGCTGATTGGGGTGGAAAATGTGCCAGAATCCAATATTCTTGCCGTTACTTTTACCAATAAAGCGGCGGCAGAAATGCGTCATCGTATTGAACATACCCTTTCGCAATCAAGCGATAACCGCTTGTTTGGAATGTGGGTGGGTACTTTCCACAGCATTGCTAACCGTTTACTTCGTTCGCATTATTTAGATGCGGATCTTCCTCAAGATTTCCAAATTATGGATAGCGAAGATCAGCAACGTTTACTTAAACGCTTGCTGAAATTGCATAATATTGATGAAAAACACTTCCCACCAAAGCACGTTGCTTGGTATATCAACGCTCAAAAAGACAAAGGCAAACGAGCAAAAGATATTGAGCACCATAACGATCCTAATGAAAAAAAATTAGTCGAGATCTACCAAATTTACCAAGATGCGTGCGACCGTGCAGGTTTGCTTGATTTTGCAGAATTACTGATTCGGGCTTATGAATTATTCAAGCGTAAACCGGCGATTTTGCAACGTTATCAGCAACGTTTTCAACAAATCTTAATTGATGAATTCCAAGATACCAACAATATTCAATACGACTTAATCCGCTTATTGGCAGGCAATGTCGGCAAAGTAATGATTGTTGGCGATGATGACCAATCCATTTACGGTTGGCGAGGGGCTCAAGTTGAAAATATTCAACGCTTTTTGAGTGATTACGATAATGCTCAAACCATTCGCTTGGAACAAAATTACCGTTCGACAGGGCATATTTTAACCTGTGCGAATGAGCTGATTGCCAATAATGACAACCGTTTAGGCAAAAATTTATGGACAGACAGTGGCGATGGCGATCCGGTTGAAATTTATTGTGCCTTTAATGAATTAGATGAAGCCCGTTTTGTCGCCTCGCAAATTAAGCAGTGGAAAGAAGATGAGGGCGATTTATCTGAATGTGCGGTGCTTTATCGCAGTAACAGCCAATCTCGTGTGATTGAAGAAGCGTTAATTCAGGCAAATATCCCTTACCGCATTTATGGCGGAATGCGATTCTTTGAGCGTCAAGAAATTAAAGATGCTTTGGCATATTTGCGTTTAATTGCAAATCGCCAAGATGATGCCGCCTTTGAGCGTGTAATCAATACACCGACTCGAGGCATTGGCGATCGCACGCTTGAAATTATTCGTCAAATTACCCGAAACCGCCAAATTACTTTATGGCAAGCGGTGCAAGTGGCAGTGCAAGAAGAACAACTTTCTGGGCGATCGGCTTCTGCATTATTACGTTTTGTCGAATTGATTAACGCACTTGATCAAGAAACCGAGCAAATGTCGCTGGCGGAGCAAACGGATTTTGTGATTAAAAAATCGGGCTTATATGAAATGTATAAGCAAGAAAAAGGTGAGAAAGGCGAAGTTCGGATCGAAAACTTAGAAGAGCTTGTTACTGCCACTAAACAATTTAGCAAGCCTGATGAGGCAGAAGATTTAACTGACTTAACCGCCTTTTTAACTCACGCATCGTTGGAGGCTGGCGAAGCTCAAGCCTCACAGCACGAAGATTATGTCGAGTTAATGACCCTTCACTCAGCCAAAGGCTTAGAATTCCCTCGAGTGTTTATGGTCGGGGTAGAAGAAGGTATTTTCCCAAGCGGAATGAGCTTTGATGAAGGTAGATTACAAGAAGAACGACGTTTAGCCTATGTGGGCATTACTCGAGCGAAGAAAAAGCTGACTATTAGTTATGCGGAACTACGTCGTTTATATGGCAAAGAAGAACGCCACGTTCCCTCTCGTTTTATTGCCGAATTGCCGGAAGAGCATATCCGTGAGGTGCGATTAAGAGGTTCGATTAACCGAGCAGCGAGTTTTAATCAAAGCAACCATTTTGCAAAACAACCGCAAAAAACGACCGCTTCCATTTTAAATGATAGTAGCTGGAAAATGGGGCAGAAAGTCAATCACGCTAAATTTGGGCAAGGAACTATTATCAATGTGGAAGGCTCGGGCGAAGCAACTCGATTGCAAGTTGCTTTTGTGGGGAACGGCATTAAGTGGTTAATTGCGAAAATGGCAAATTTAGAAAAATTATAGTGATAAAAAAGTCCGGAAATTCCGGACTTTGCTTTATCTGATTAATTTAGCCAACTTATGCGGATTTTTGTTTTAGTATGGCATATAGTTGATCTTTTAAATGCAATTTTTCTTTTTTGAGTGCCTCAACTTCTTCGTGAGTAGCAAGCTCAATATTTGCCTCCATATTTTTAATGCGTTGGTCGAGTTCATTATGCTTATCAAACAAGCGAGCGAAATGAGCATCGTCTTGTTTTAATTGTGTGATTAAATCACGAAATTCAGGAAACATATTTACTCCTATTTGGTTGTTTGAAAAACCTTTTTATAAATTAAATACTAGCACTTTAAAGCGTATTTGCAGTTAAATCTTTTGAATTTTTTGAACTTGATCACAAAATTTATATCGAAAAATATAATGTGTGATAATGATGTTTAACGCTATAATAGCGAGCTAAAATTTTATTTTTAAGGACACAAGAATAATGCGTTATAAAGCGGTCTTTTTAATATTGTTCTCTTTATTTTTGGGAACGGCAAATGCAAATTGGGTAAAGGTAAGTGATGTTGATTATACGTGGGGGCCGTTTAATATTTACCACATTACGCTTTTTACTGAAACAGGGCAATATAGTGAAAATGTTCGTCCTTTAATGCTCACGTTACAATATAAAAAACCGTGGGAAGGGCGAGATTTTGCTGTCTCTTTAGCAAGAGCGTGGAAAAATCTAGGCATAAATCTTCCTTCTAAAGAAGCGGATACGATTATTAATCATCTGAGAAGAACATTTCCTGACATTAAGCCTGAAGATACGTTACATTATATTGCATTAGAAGATAGAGGCTATTTTATTTTAAATGATAGAGTCGTTTCAGATGAGTTTACTAAAGAGTTTAGTGATGCCATTGCTGCAATTTGGCTCCACCCCAAAATGGACATTAGTCGTCAACTATTAGATCCATCTTATAAGCCAGATCCACAATCGGTTGAAAAGCCGGTAGAGCAACAACTATTTGAAGAGCAACAAGCTGCGATTGAGCAAGAGGAAGCTTTAAAAGCTCAGAAAGAGGCAGAAGCACAGCAAATTTCTACTGCAGAGCAAAATACATCAGATCAGGTTATTGATAAAGTCGAAAAGAATGTTGAGGTTGAAACTCAAACTGCAAATGCAAATGCAAATGCAAATGCAAATGCAAATGCAAATGAGGTCGTGAAATCTGATACAGAACCTTCAGAGAAAACAAATGAAGGTATTATAAACGCAGAAACATCAACACAAGTCGAGCAGGCGAATAAAGTGGAAAATAATACAGAAAATAAAGAGGAAGAAAAAGTGCTAACGATTGAAAATCCAGAAGTGTTTATTTCGCCTATTTATGATGATATTTTAATGCTTTCAAAAGATTACAGCTAATCTAAACACACAAGCAGTAAAATTTGTTAAAAATTTTACCGCTTGCTTCTTAATTAAATAGTAAAAATTAAGCTAAGATTTTCGCTAATTCCGCACTTACTTCTTCAACAGGTTTAGTACCATCTAAACGTTCATAACGTGTATTACCTGCTTCAGCTTCAGCCGTGTAGTAAGCAATTAATGGCTTAGTTTGTTTATGATAAATCGCTAAACGATCTAATACGGTTTCAGGCTTATCATCTGGGCGGATAATTAAATCTTCGCCGGTAACATCATCTTTGCCTTCCACTTTTGGTGGGTTGTAAACGACGTGATAAGTACGGCCAGAAGGCTGATGAACACGGCGGCCGCTCATACGCTCAACAATCACTTCATCTGCAACATCAAATTCTAATACTAAATCAATTTTTACACCTGAATCTTTTAATGCATCGGCTTGCGGAATTGTACGAGGGAAACCGTCTAATAAGAAACCATTTGCACAATCGGGCTGAGCAATACGATCTTTTACTAATGCAACCGTTAATTCATCTGGTACTAATTTACCTTCATCCATTAAGGCTTTAGCTTGTTTACCTAACTCTGTTCCTTCTTTAATGGCAGCACGGAACATATCGCCTGTTGAGATTTGTGGAATACCGAATTTGTTCATAATAAACTGAGCTTGTGTGCCTTTACCTGCACCTGGTGCACCTAACAGAATAACTTTCATTTTAAGAACCTCAATAAAATTGAAAAAGAGTAATAAATCACTTAGGCAGTAACCTTACCGATTACTGCCTAAAATTGCAAATTTTTTATGAAATAAAACCGCTTGTAAAACCAAATTACAAGCGGTTAAATTTAGCCTAATTTTTGCAAATTAGAATGTGTAGTTTACATTTACACGGAAGTCACGACCTACACCTGGTAATGAGTTAGCACCAGTACGTTGGCTATGGCTCTTATAGTATTTATTAAATACATTATTCACTGCAAAATTAACATTTAAGTCTTTAGTTGGCTTCCAAGTTGCAAATAAATCATTTACACCATATCCAGGGCGGTTAATTTCTGACTCAGAATTGCTAGAACCACGGCTAGGAGTACCTTTTTCACTTTCAACAAAACGACCTCTCCAGCCAAGTTCAATATTTGGATTTTCAAATTGGTATGCAAGGCTTGCTGTCCAAGTACGTCCAATTAATACTGCAAGAGTGTTAATATCAAGTGCTGAGCCTTCTAATTCAGGTTTGCTATCTGCAACACCTGCTCTAGCAGTAAAACCCGCATATCTGAATGTTGCGCCAAGCTCATAACCTTTATTATTTAATACACCACCATTGTAGATTTCACGATAGCCAGTTGCATCGGCATCAGTTAAAGCGTGAACATCTTTGATTTTCTTCCAGAAATAACTACCGTTTATAGCAAGCATATCATTTAGGTTATAGTTAAAACCAACTTCTACATCACGTGCTTTTTCTGCTTTTAAATCTTTAGATACGCTGATAATACTGCGTCCACGACGTCCTTCACCACCTGCGATCATTGGCTCATATAAACGTGGGCTACGAGTTGCGTAGTTCCAGTTTGCATTTAAGCTGAAGTCGTTAGTTACTTCATAGATTAAGCCAAGGCTAGGGTTAAAGTTATCGCTACTGATTTTTTTACCATCCATTGCTTTAAAATCAAAATGGTCATATCGTAATCCAGTAGTTAATGTGAAATTCTTTATGCCCCAGATACCTTCAACATAAGCACCTAACTCATCTTTTTTCTGATAGTTTAAACCACTAAGAAGAGTATTAGGTCTGCCTTCTTGGTTACGCCAGTTAACCCCGTATTTGATTGCATGGCTTTCTCCAATATAAGTATCTAGGTTTAAGTTTGCACCATTTGTAATAACGCGTGTGCGAGAATTATCGCTTGTTGTTTCACGATTAACTAAAGTTCGATATACATTAGCATCAATGTTATTAATAAAGCCGATATTTTTTCCAGTATATTCTAGGTTAGTCGTATCTGTAGTTGTTACACGATAAGAGGGGGAGTTATTATCTGTATAAGAAACTAAATCTCCATTTTGATCTACTAAATAATAGTCATTTCCAATCTTATTAAAACTATATCCTTGTGCTATCCAGCTTTGTCTTTGTCCGGGATTATTGACTACAGTCCAACTTTGTGAAAAATCAAACTCTTCACGTAATGCACGTTCACCGTAGTTACGTTCTTGACGATGGCTAACTACCACACGGTGGTCATCATTAATATCAAACCCTAGTTTAGCTAATAAAGCACGTTGCCCTAAAGCTGAATTTTTTACAACGTTTGAACCATCAGTTGCTTGGTAACCTTTACCAGCTTTGAAATTCTCTTCATTAGTGAAGTGAAGAGATGTTAAGAAATCTACGTTTTGTGCTTTTCCAAAAGCTGTTGCGCCTTTAGAATGTCCTTCATTAGAACTGTATCCAGCATTTACTTTAAAGCCGAATTGTCTTCCATCTTTTAATAAATCTTTAGCATCAAGCGTTTTTGCCACAATAGAGCCACTTGTTGCACCAATACCAGCACTTGCAGAGCCTGCACCTTTTTGCACGCTTACAATTTTCACAATACTTGGATCAAACATAAAACGACCCTGATGGTGGAATACCTGAGTATCTGAGCTCGCTCCATCAATACGTAAATCAACCTGATCTTGCCCCATTCCACGAATAGTTAGCCATTGTGATGTACCGTTACCACCACCAAAATTAATTGACGGTTCTTCTTTTAGCAAACCGCGTAAGTCGGTTTCTGTACGTTTATCTTTATCAGCAAGTGTAACCACATTTGTTTTATTTTTTGCACCTGCATTTTCAGCAACTACATCAATTACACCAAGTTGTGCAACTTCTTCATTAGCATAAGCTAGTGAGCTTGTTGCTACTAGCACTGCGACCGCAAGTTTTGATTTTGTGAATGTCATTTGATAATGACCCTATATTTATTTAAGAATGAAATGAAAAAACACTTTTTAGCAAAAGTTCCGTAAATATATGTAAATTATAAATGCAAGTCAATATCATTTGCGTAATGTTTTTAGGCGTAATTAATATGTAATTAGGAATAATTGACTAAATTACTAAACAAATCAAACTGTTACTAAGCGGTTGAATTTTTTCTAAAATTTGTAAATTTTTATGAAAATTGAACCGCTTTAATTCAAATTGATTATTTTTTAATCTGCGATTTCAATTTGTTTTTTATAAAAATAGGGTAGTAGGAATAAAAAAAGCCAGATCAAAGGATCTGGCTTCTTATTAGTTAATAGCTGTTTTAGTGATTATTCTGCCAATAATGCAGGCAGTTCTACTACCGCATAGCAGAAAATGGCTAGCAGAATGGCTAAGATAATTTTTTCAACCTTGCCAAGTTTTAACCTGCCGTTAAATTTATAGTTTGAGTAGAGGAATAATAAAATCCCAGGTACGTATAATACGACTGAAAGCAGTAAATACTGTAAGCCTGCCGCATAAACAATCCATAAGCCATAAGCTGCCGCCATAAAGCCAGTTAGCTTGATATACCAAGCCGCATTTGTTTGAATGGCTAATTTGAATAGGTAAGCACCAACCAAGAAATAAGGAATTAAAATCATCGAGGTTGAGATCAACAACAACGTGTTATAACTTTGCTCGAAAACAAAGACTAAAACCAAGCAGAATTGCACCACAAAGCCGGTAAACCAAAGCGAGTTGATTGGCGTATCGTTATCGTTTAGCTTGTCTAAAATTTTCGGAAATGCTCCGTTTTTTGAACCACGGTATGGGATTTCGGCAGAGTACATTGTCCAGCTGATGTAAGATGCCAATACGGAAACAATTAAGCAGGCAGTAATAATCACTTTGCCTGTTGGTCCCATCATTGCATCGAGTAATGGCCCCATTGATGGATTTGGCATAGCGGCAATAGTTTCACGTGGTAAAATCCCTAGAGCTAAAATGGTGATTGCTACATATAAAGCAAGGGCGATTAAAATACCTAATACTGTTGCCAAACCGACATCAGAACGTTTTTTAGCGTGAGCAGAGAGAACAGAAGCTCCTTCCACACCAGTAAATACCCAAAGGGTGATTAGCATTGTACTTTTGACTTGGTCGCTGATACTGTTATTTAATGAAGTCGCTTTTACATCTGAATTAAACACATCGATATCAAAGAACCAGATACCTAGTAAAATAAAGAGAATAAGTGGGGCAACTTTCACAAAAGTGGCAATTAAATTAACAAAGGCAGCTTCTTTAATACCGCCTGCAATCAAGGCGTGTACTAACCAAACAATAATAGAAGAACCGATAAAGGCAGCAAGGGTATTGCCTTGTCCGAAAATCACGGTGCTTTCACTATCAGTAAACACACCTAAACCTTCAAAGGCAACAGTTAAGTAACCCACAATACCGATAGTGGCACAAAGCCAATATCCCCAAGCGGACATAAAGCCCATTAGTTCGCCAAAACCTTCTCGTGCGTAGGTGTAAATACCACCGTCTAGTTCAGGGCGAAGGCGAGAAATAAAGAAGAAAGAGAGACCTAAGAAGATAATACCTACACCGGTAATTAGCCAACCGATAGTGATAGCTTCAGCTCCGGCAACTTCTGCCATATTTTGCGGTAGGCTGAAAATACCCGAGCCAATCATTGAGCTTAATACCAATGCGGTAAGAGAGAGTAATCCAATTTTTTTGTTTGACATTGTGTTTCCTATTTAGAGTTATTTTAAATTTTTAGCTAAGGTTTCGATATATTCCACCCCGATTCCGCAACAACCACCGATAATGGTTGCCCCTTGTTCCGTCCATTTTCTTGCCCAAGTGAGATAGGATTGTGGGTCGAGATCTTTTCGTACTTCATCTAAACCGTCATTTGCGGTTGCATCTTTGGGTTGTGGAGCAAAAGCATTGGCATAGGCACCAGTTTGAATATTCGTGGCATTTAAGGCTTTTAAGGTTTGTTGAGTTACGGTTAAGGCTTCCCCAATTACCTCTGGCTGGCAACAGTTAAACAGAATGGCTTGCACACCCAGTTCTACCATTTTTTCCACCGTTTCTTTTACCGTTTCGCCAGAACGTAATTGTGGCTCAGCAGTCGGTTCATCATCGGTTAATGTAAAGGAAACCCAGAGTGGGCGGTTATCTTTAGGTAATAAAGGTTTGATAGAAACGGGCTCAATAATGGCACTTTGTGTTTCGCAAAGCCATAAATCCACATAAGGCGATAAACCGTCTATTAGCGGTTGAGCAATATCGGCAAAACGATTCGGCTGAATAAGATCGGCACGGTAAGAACCAAACATTGGCGGTAATGAACCTGCAATTTGTGTGGTGGAAACACCACTATTTTTAACTGCACTTTTAGCTAAACGACCTGCTAAATCTGCCAGCATTTTTCCATCAGCTTGGAAACGTTTATCGCCAATGTGAAAAGGTACAACCGCATAGCTATCGGTCGTGATAACTTCTGCACCGTGGGCAATAAAGTCTTCGTGTACTGCTTGTACAAAATGTGGGCCTTCATAAAGTGCCGCTGCCGACCATTCCGGTTGATGGAACGGAGCGTTGCGACGCATTAATTCACGGCTCATACCGCCGTCTAAAATAGTAATTGACATAAGATCTTCCGTTTAAGTTTAAAAGCATTAAATTACCGCATTTCTAGAAAAATGCGGTAAGTCTTTTGCTATTGTTTATAACAAAATGTTATAAAAAGAAGGTTCTGATTATTCGCTTTGATTCCAAGGGGCGACTTTAAATAACATCAGTAACCCAGGAATACCAATAAAAAAGCATAACCAAAAGAATTGATAATAGCCCATCATTTCGACCAAATGCCCAGTATAAGCCCCAAGCATTTTACTTGGCAGAGCTGCAAGGCTAGTGAAAATGGCTAATTGCATTGCAGTGTAAGAAGGGTTGGTTTCACGAGCCATAAAGGCAACAAAGGCGGCAGTGCCAAGCCCGACTCCGAGATATTCGCCTGCCATTACCAGCCCTAATTTCCATAGTTCAGCCGCCCCAATGGTTTCGGTTGGGAAATGCCCGAAACTGGCTAAATAAGCAAAGCCTAGAATAGTGATTAACTGCACCAAACCGAATACCCATAAAGCACGGTTTACCCCAAGTCTTAGCATCATCACACCGCCTAAAATTCCGCCCCCAATGCTACACCAAAGGGAAGTCATTTTTACAATGCCGGCAATATGTGATTTGGTAAACCCCATATCTAAAATAAATTTAGTTTGTAGTGTGGTAGCGAGTGAATCACCTAATTTATAGAAGAAAATAAATAAAATTAAGCCAATGGCACCGGCAACCCCTTTACGAGTGAAAAACTCTTTGAAAGGATCAACAAATGCCATATAGAAAGGTTTAGATCGATCGACCTGCGTACTATTAGGCTCTTTCGCAAATAAAGTAACTAAAATACAAGGCAATAAAAAGCTGGCGGTAATGAAAAATACCGTATGCCATTCATAGTGATCGGCTAAAAAGAGTGATAACCCACCTGGAATTAGGCCTGCTACACGGTAAGCATTAACGTGCAATGAATTGCCTAAGCCTAATTCGCTATCAGTTAAAATTTCACGGCGAAACGCGTCAATAACAATATCTTGCGTGGCAGAAAGAAAGGCGAGTAATACCGAAAGCGTTGCCACTGTTGAAATATCTTTTACCGGATCAAATAAGCCGAAACTTGCTAAAATCACGAACATTAAAATTTGTGAGATAAAAATCCAACTACGGCGTCTGCCTAAAAAGGCGGGGAAATATCGGTCTAACAAGGCTGCCCAAAGAAACTTCCAAGTATAAGGTAAAGAGGTTAGGGTAAAGAAAGCAATGGTTTTAATATCTAATTGAGCGGAGGTCAGCCAGGCCGGCATTAATTGAATCAGCACAAATAGCGGCAAACCGGAAGCAAAACCGGTGTATAAACAAAGCAACATATTTTTCGTGAAAATCTGTTGCCAAATTGACGGTTTTTGAGCATTACAAGCGGTCATATTTTT
>NZ_JAQSJE010000013.1 GCF_028649535.1 Mannheimia cairinae
ACGGTCTAATCTTCACTGGCAATAATGAAAAGCTAAACCGCCACAAGTTAAACAGTGTAGTCAACATTGTTGGTGAAGTAGCAGAAGGCATCAATGACAAAGCGACATCAGAAAGCTTCAAGTCAGCTTCAGGTAACATCAATGTAGTTGCAAATGAAAAAGACCAACTTGAAATTCAGTTGAACCGAGATTTGCAAGGCCTATCTTCAGCGAACTTTGTTGAGTATAAAGAAGTAGAAGATGAAGATGGCAATACTATTAGTGTTGTTAATGAAGATGTACCAAGTACTGTTGTCAACAACAATGGCATCACCATCACACCAAAAGATGGTAAAGATGGTAAAGATGGCAACGTTGTATCAGTAACTGATAAAGGTTTAAACAACGGTGGTAACCAAATCGTCAACGTGAAAAGCGGTATTGATGGTGTTAACGGAGCAGATGGTAAACAAATTGCTTCAGTGAACGACCTGACTGAAAAGCAGTTAGAAGAAGTTGGTACTAATGGTGCGAACATTAAGGACATACGTAATGCGACGAACGATCTTGTAACTACTGGCTTTAAGATCACTGCAGATAATAAAGACCTAGGTACAGATGCTGAAGGTAAAGCGATCAAAGAAGATACGGTGGAGCTTGGTCAAACAGTTAATTATACGTCTAAAGATGGAAATATCGTTACCACAGTACGTAACAATGAAATTGACTTTGGTTTAGCCAATGAAATCACTATTGGCGAGAAAGGTGAACCAGGTAAAGATGGTCAACCAGGTAAAGACGGTGTTGACGGTAAAGTTGGTGTAAACGGCAAAGACGGTTCAGCAGTTGTCCTAAACGGTAAAGACGGCTCTATTGGCTTGAATGGTAAAGATGGTGAAAACGGTCTAACCTTTAAAGCAGAGAATGGTGCAGATGGCGTTGATGGTAAGAATGGTAAAGATGGCAAAACCCGTATTGTTTACACACCTGTAGATAAAGACGGCAACCCAGTTATTGACCCAGATACTAAAGAACCAGTTGTTGAAGAGGTCGCAACCCTAAACGACGGTCTAATCTTCACTGG
>NZ_JAQSJE010000014.1 GCF_028649535.1 Mannheimia cairinae
TGAGAGAAATGAAAAGTCTGAGTAGTTCAAAAAGAATCTTGAGTGAACAAAAGCACTCAAGTGTTTAGTTGAATAATGAAGGCCTTAAAGTGATTCAGTATTGAAGTGATTCAATATAGAAAACATTTGAGGTTGTATAGTTAAGTGACTAAGCGCACAAGGTGGATGCCTTGGCAATCAGAGGCGATGAAGGACGTGCTAATCTGCGAAAAGCTTGGATGAGTTGATAAGAAGCGTTTAATCCAAGATATCCGAATGGGGAAACCCAGTAGATGAAGAATCTACTATCAACAAGTGAATACATAGCTTGTTGAGGCAAACCGGGAGAACTGAAACATCTAAGTACCCCGAGGAAAAGAAATCAACCGAGATTTCGTTAGTAGCGGCGAGCGAACGCGAAGGAGCCTGTTAGTGATAGCAGTTTTGTTAGAGGAATGTGCTGGGAAGCACAATCACAGAGGGTGATAATCCCGTACTCGAAAACATCATTGTGGTACTAAGCTAACAACAAGTAGGGCGGGACACGAGAAATCCTGTTTGAAGATGGGGGGACCATCCTCCAAGGCTAAATACTCCTGATTGACCGATAGTGAACCAGTACTGTGAAGGAAAGGCGAAAAGAACCCCGGCGAGGGGAGTGAAATAGAACCTGAAACCTTGTGCGTACAAGCAGTGGGAGCCCNNGGGTGACTGCGTACCTTTTGTATAATGGGTCAGCGACTTATATTTTGTAGCAAGGTTAACTGAATAAGGGAGCCGAAGGGAAACCGAGTCTTAACTGGGCGTTTTAGTTGCAAGGTATAGACCCGAAACCCGGTGATCTAGCCATGGGCAGGTTGAAGATTGGGTAACACTAATTGGAGGACCGAACCGACTAATGTTGAAAAATTAGCGGATGACTTGTGGCTGGGGGTGAAAGGCCAATCAAACCGGGAGATAGCTGGTTCTCCCCGAAATCTATTTAGGTAGAGCCTTATATGAATACCTTCGGGGGTAGAGCACTGTTTCGACTAGGGGGCCATCCCGGTTTACCAACTCGATGCAAACTGCGAATACCGAAGAGTAATGTATAGGAGACACACGGTGGGTGCTAACGTCCATCGTGGAGAGGGAAACAACCCAGACCGCCAGCTAAGGTCCCAAAGTACTAGTTAAGTGGGAAACGAAGTGGGAAGGCTTAGACAGCTAGGATGTTGGCTTAGAAGCAGCCATCATTTAAAGAAAGCGTAATAGCTCACTAGTCGAGTCGGCCTGCGCGGAAGATGTAACGGGGCTAAAACTAGTCACCGAAGCTGCGGCATCAATGGAAACATTGTTGGGTAGGGGAGCGTTCTGTAAGCGGATGAAGGTGAGTCGAGAGGCTTGCTGGACGTATCAGAAGTGCGAATGCTGACATAAGTAACGATAAAACGAGTGAAAAACTCGTTCGCCGGAAGACCAAGGGTTCCTGTCCAACGTTAATCGGGGCAGGGTGAGTCGGCCCCTAAGGCGAGGCTGAAAAGCGTAGTCGATGGGAAACGGGTTAATATTCCCGTACTTGATATAATTGCGATGTGGGGACGGAGAAGGTTAGGTTATCAGGGTGTTGGATATCCCTGTTTAAGCCGGTAGGTGGAGCATTTAGGCAAATCCGGATGCTCTTAACACCGAGAAGTGATGACGAGGCTCTACGGAGCTGAAGTAACCGATACCACGCTTCCAGGAAAAGCCACTAAGCTTCAGATTATATTGAACCGTACTATAAACCGACACAGGTGGTCAGGTAGAGAATACTCAGGCGCTTGAGAGAACTCGGGTGAAGGAACTAGGCAAAATAGCACCGTAACTTCGGGAGAAGGTGCGCCGGCGTAGATTGTAGAGATTCACTCTCGAAGGTTGAACCGGTCGAAGATACCAGCTGGCTGCAACTGTTTATTAAAAACACAGCACTCTGCAAACACGAAAGTGGACGTATAGGGTGTGATGCCTGCCCGGTGCTGGAAGGTTAATTGATGGTGTTATCGCAAGAGAAGCTCCTGATCGAAGCCCCAGTAAACGGCGGCCGTAACTATAACGGTCCTAAGGTAGCGAAATTCCTTGTCGGGTAAGTTCCGACCTGCACGAATGGCATAATGATGGCCAGGCTGTCTCCACCCGAGACTCAGTGAAATTGAAATCGCCGTGAAGATGCGGTGTACCCGCGGCTAGACGGAAAGACCCCGTGAACCTTTACTATAGCTTGACACTGAACATTGAATTTTGATGTGTAGGATAGGTGGGAGGCTTTGAAGCAGTGACGCCAGTCATTGTGGAGCCATCCTTGAAATACCACCCTTTAACGTTTGATGTTCTAACGAGGGTCCCTAATCGGGATTTCGGACAGTGTCTGGTGGGTAGTTTGACTGGGGCGGTCTCCTCCCAAAGAGTAACGGAGGAGCACGAAGGTTTGCTAATCACGGTCGGACATCGTGAGGTTAGTGCAATGGTATAAGCAAGCTTAACTGCGAGACAGACAAGTCGAGCAGGTGCGAAAGCAGGTCATAGTGATCCGGTGGTTCTGAATGGAAGGGCCATCGCTCAACGGATAAAAGGTACTCCGGGGATAACAGGCTGATACCGCCCAAGAGTTCATATCGACGGCGGTGTTTGGCACCTCGATGTCGGCTCATCACATCCTGGGGCTGAAGTAGGTCCCAAGGGTATGGCTGTTCGCCATTTAAAGTGGTACGCGAGCTGGGTTTAGAACGTCGTGAGACAGTTCGGTCCCTATCTGCCGTGGGCGTTGGAGAATTGAGAGGGGCTGCTCCTAGTACGAGAGGACCGGAGTGGACGCATCACTGGTGTACCAGTTGTCTCGCCAGAGGCACTGCTGGGTAGCTAAATGCGGAAGAGATAAGTGCTGAAAGCATCTAAGCACGAAACTTGCCTTAAGATGAGTTCTCCCAGTCTATAAGACTGTAAGGGTTGTTGGAGACTACGACGTAGATAGG
>NZ_JAQSJE010000015.1 GCF_028649535.1 Mannheimia cairinae
AAGACTTCAAGTTTTAAAAATATTTTTAAACAAAGTCAATCAACAAGTGCCCACACAGATTGTCTGATAAATTGTTAAAGAACAAAAAAGAACGACGCACCGTATTTAAACTTATTCACAACAGTGCGTCGTTGTGTGGGGTGCATTATAGAGATTTTTTAAATCCGTGCAAGTACTTTTTTTAAAGTTTTTATTAAATGAGTTTTTTTTCATCAAAACATCAAAAAAAGCCTAAACCTCAATCACAATCAGCTCACTAAAACCCCATTTTTTCATAATACTTTGTTTAAACTCTAAATCTTGTGACGTTGTCGTGCAAAAAGCCCTATTTTCTAAATTATGGCTTACTTTGTATTTATCTCTTTCATTTAAGAGACTTGTTACTCGTTTTGCAATGCCAATTCCAGGATCAACAAAATATTTAACAGATGGTAAAAGCTGTTTCAACTCCTCTTTCACTAATGGAAAATGCGTACAACCTAAAATAACGGTATCAAGTGTTGGGTGATTAACCCAAGCCTTTACAACCTCTTGTAAACGAAGTAAATCAACCGTACCAGTGCGTTGCTTTTCTTCTACTATCTCCACTAAGTCTGTGGTGCCTATCATTTCAATTGTGCAATCTTTTGCATATTTTTCAACAAGTTCTTTTACATAAGGGCGAGCAACCGTCCCTTTTGTTGCTAATAACCCTATTGTTTTTGTTTGAGAAATAACAGCTGCTGGTTTAATAGCAGGGACAGTCCCCACTATCGGAAAATCAAAAGCCTCTCTTAATGCAGGAAGAACTACTGTACTCGCAGTATTACAAGCAACAACCACCATATCAAGCGGTTGTTTTTCTGCAATTTTTTGCACAATCTTAATTGCTCGCTCAATTAAGGTTGCTTCAGATTTTTCCGAATATGGAAAGTAAGCATTATCAAAGCAGTAAAGGTAATGGGCATTAGGCAATACTTTACGAATTTCATCATAAATCGTTAAGCCCCCCATTCCCGAATCATATAAAAGAATTGTTGGTTTCATTGTTATATATAAAAGAAATAATTTAGCAAAATGCTACTCTTTTATCTTCTGGTATTCAAGCGATCTATACATTTGACTTCATTTACTAAAATCGTTAATAATCAAACTAATTTATTACAGTAAGGAGAACAAAAATGCAAAAATTTAACACTCAAGAAATTGGTTGGATTGGTTTAGGGCAAATGGGGGAGCCAATGGCGACTCACTTGCTAAATAGTGGAGTGAAGGTAGGGGTTTATAACCGTAGCCCTGCAAAAGCAGAAAAAATTGTCTCTGCGGGTGCGAAATCTTATGCTTCCGTTTTGGAGTTAGTGAAGGCTCACGAGGTGATTTTTTTAATGATTGCCGACTATGCCGCTGTTCAGCAAGTTTTAAGCCCTGAGGTTCTTACTGAGTTAAAAGGTAAGGTTGTGGTAAATATGAGTACCATCTCGCCAAGCCAAAACCAAGCAGTTGAGGCACTTTTAGCTCAACACGGGGCTGAATTTGTAGAAGCTCCTGTTTCGGGATCAAGCAAGGTAGCAGAAGCCGGCAAATTATTAGTGCTTTCTGCTGGTAAAGAAGAAATTATCGAGCAACTTAAACCGCTTTTTGCTGCTTTTAGCACCACAACATTCTATTATGGCGAGGTAGGTAAAGCGGGTGGCATTAAATTAATGATTAACTCGTTATTAGGTATTTTCATTCAAGCCTATGGCGAAGCATTAAACTTTGCCGATCAATATGGTATTCCAAAAGAGCAAGTGATTGAGATGATTTCTGGCTCATTTATGAATAGCCCTATTTTCCAAGCAAAAGTACCTATGTATTTGGAAAATAACTTCCCACCGGCTTTTATGATGAAGCATATGACCAAAGATTTTAATTTGGCGAGTGAAGAGATTGCAAAATTAGGTAAATCTTTCCCATTAATTGAGCAAGCAACTAAAACTTATAATCAAGCAAATGATTCAGGTTTAAGCGAAGTTGATATGGCTGCGATTTATCAGTTCTTAGCGAAATAAAAACAAAAATAGGTTGGTGTGAATGCCAACCTATTTTTTATAAATAAGGAAATGAATCTAAAAATAGTTCTTTAATTTCAAGCGAGTAGCCATTTATTTCATAAACACCACGGCGAGCAAAAAGCCCATTTTCAGATTGTGTCCATTCTTGTTTTATTCTGGCAGGATTTTGTGAAAATAACCACAAACCAATCGGTTGATTGCCAAGTTCCAGCACGTTATTCGCAATATTTTCAATACTCGATTTTGGCACCAATGTTTGAGCAAAAATCCAAGGTGTATCTCCGTCTTTTAACAACACTTCTCTCAACCACATTTCTTCACTGCAAGCGGTTGTTTTTTCTGAATTTTTTGCAATCCATTTTTCTTGAATGACTTCCACATTAAAATGGCTCGCCACTTCACATAATTTTTGTGTTAGAGAACCGCTATGTAGTAACCATTCTTGTTGAGAAACTGAAAGCGGTTCGGCATTTGAGAACCAAGCCGATTCTAAGAAGATTTTACGATATTTAAAATAAGGATTATTCATTGTTATTTTTGCAAAAATTTGACGATTTTCGACCGCTTGTCGCATCTTCAAAAATAAAAAGGATAAATTGTTGATGACAATTTATCCCTTTTTTATTCAATATTAAAGATTATTTTTTAATTAATTTTCTTGCTGCCTCAACCACCACAGACACCGCTTTGTGTTCTGTATCGTGCATTGTTTCCTCATTTGGAATTTCTTGCTGAGTGCGGTTTACAATCACACCAGCAACCATACCGGCACGTAAACCGAGAGCCGCACACATTGTAAATAATGTGGCTGATTCCATTTCAAAGTTCATAACATTAAGATCTTGCCACTGTTTTAATGAACCTTGGAATTTGCGATAAATTTTGCCAGTGAATGTGTCGTAACGTTCTTGACCTGGGTAGAATGTATCAGAAGAGGCGGTAATACCAACATAAGGTTTCACACCTGCTTCTGTTGCAGCTGCATAAAGGGCATTAGTACACTCAAAGTTTGCTACCGCAGGATATTCCATTGGTGCAAAATGTTGGCTTGCACCATCTAAACGTACGGCACCTGTCGTAATTAAAATATCACCTACGTTAATGTGTTCTTGAATTGCCCCTGTTGTGCCAATACGTAAGAAAGTACGAACGCCTAATTGAGCTAGCTCTTCCACACAAATCGAAACCGATGGGCCACCAATCCCTGTTGAGCAAACAACCACTGGCTCACCATCTACATAACCTAACCAAGACGTGAATTCACGTGTTGAAGCTAAAAATTCAGGGTTATCCATTTTTTTTGCAATACGCTCGGAACGTGCCGGATCACCCGGAACAATCGCAATTTTAGCCCCTTTTAACATCGCTTTAGTTAAGCCTAAATGAAATACCTCAGACATTTTATTATCTCCTTTAATTTAATTCGTAAACTGAATACGAAATCATTCTACCCTAGCAAGCGGTTGATTTACGATGTTTTTTTGCAATCAATTCTCAATTTTGTGAAGCAGATCAAAGGCAAACGGTTCCGTATGGAGCAAGACAATCAGTAAAAAAAGCAAGCGGCCCATTTTTCTGATTTTTTTGCAAATTTTCCAGAAAAATGAACCGCTTGTAAAAAGAAACTAAATTAGTAACTTGAATTGATTACAACTTCTTCGCCATAGCCACCTGCTTGTGGGAATGGTGTATAGTTGGAATTCGCCGCTCGTAATATACGAATACCTCGAATACCCGCTTCTCGTGCCGCTAAAATATCATCGTCACTATCGCCATAATGAATTTGTACTTTGTGCTGAATAATTGCTGGTGTTTTATCGTATTTAGTAGAGTGTTCTTTTCCACCCATAAAGTTTACGGGTTGCATATTTTTAATGCCTAAGTTTTTTTCCATAATTGCGGTTACTTGATCATCTTTTCCAGCTGTACGACCAGTAATTAAATAGACTTGGTCACCTCGCTCTTGATGCATTTTAATCAGATCGATAGCAACTTGTTTTGGTAGGGAATATTTATCACAACCTGCATTAATTTCATCCCAAAAATCTTGGTTTTTTAAATAGCTGTAATCATTAGGCGAGTATTTTTGTTTACCATAGTGGAAGCAACCACTAGAAGCTGCAACTGTATCATCAATATCAAAACTGATTGCCATTGGCGGTAAATCTTTGATACTCTCTTTAATTTGGTCGATTGAAACCCAATGAATCGGTGCTTGTTGAGCTTCATTGGTTCGCATATCGATCCCTTTTTGGCTATAAGGAACCTTAGGCCCTCCAGCTTGAGCAGAAAGAGCAATTAGAGAGGCTAATATTGCTGCTGCAGCTGTTTTAATCGTCAATTTCATAGTATGTCTCCTTTTATTATGACTGATCGGGCTGCTATTTTAATCCTCTTCGACATACTGTTCTAATATTAAACTTTCATTTTGTGAACAATATCACAAGCAAACGATTACGTAACTCATTAATTTTATTGGTTTTTTATCTAAAGATTATCATCCTTATCCCAAATAAAGCGTCCTCCCCAGTTATCAAAACTTTCTTCTGCTTGAAATACTATTATTTCACAGGCAAATTCATATGCTTCTTTAGGGGTTAAAGAAAAGGGTTCTGAAAGTAAATGATTAAAAGCGGAAGAATAGAATGCACTCGGGTTAAAGGTGCTATTTAAACTTACCGTTTTTGTGCAAATTCTCCTTTTACCTAAACTAGATAATGGAGGATAAATATTGTGATCGTATTGCCAATATTGGTAATGATTAAGCTCTTTGACTATATCTTGATAGAGAAAACAACTGTTTATATTGATATAAGGAGTGTTATCTATAGTAAATTGAATAATGCCATCTACTCCCCCTAATTTATACGCACATTTTAAGGGTTCTTGTTCGCTTCTATAATCGCCTAACGATTTGATGGTATCAATACAAAGAAATTGACCTTCTTGATCATAAAAATTACGTAAGGCATAAGCATAGTCTTTTTGGCTTTCAGATAATGCTTTTACTCCCTTTTCGATATGATTTGGCTCAAACCAACAATCTTCATTTAGAAAGCAAATGACCTCTTCGTGTATTAAATTTGAAATAATCTCATCAATACTAGACTCTGATAACGTACTTTCAGGTAAATAAGTGACGATGGGTGTTGCAAATTTTATTAAAATTTCATCCGCTTGCTGATGATACTGTTCGCTATCAACAAAAATGTAGTGTTTGCAAAGATAAGTTTGGTTTTGCACACTCAAAATAGAGCGAGCTAATTCAGGACGCCCCGTTGTTCGAGTAATAACCGCAACTGCTGGCTGGCTGGCTGGCT